>NZ_QQAU01000001.1:0-1334882 GCF_003350445.1 Lentzea flaviverrucosa | reverse complement strand
CCCTCGCTGCGCTACGCGACCGCGAAGGTCAACAAGGTCAGCCGTGGAGACGGCGGCGGTGGCGGCGGCTTCGGCGGCGGCGGCGGTCAGCAGTCCCACGGCGGTGCGCCGGCCGACGTCCCATCCGGTGCAGCCTCACCGGCTGGCCCCGGTGACTTCGGCGACGAGCCACCCTTCTGATCAACGACCGTCCAGTGGCCCGCCGTCAAATCGACGGGCCACTTTCACGGCCTCCGCCGCTACTTGAGGTTCACCTGCAAGGTCGGCCCGCACTCACGCTGACGTCCCTCTGGATGAGGGAAATAGACGTGACATTCGCTCTCGCCGAACTGCACGACGCAGCACGCAATCTCAGCGACGAAGAGCGCACGGAACCGGCTTACAACCAGGCGCGCTGGTCGCCCTTGTTCTCGTGATCGTGAAGCTGCCACTAGAGGCCTGAACTGAGATCGTTCGAGCAGCGCTTGCTGTCAATCGAAGGACGAGCATGAGCACTTGCCCGCAACACAGTCAGTGTTCAAGTGCCCTGCCCCGCTCGTGTCCTCGTGTGCTTACAGCCCGACGTCTCGTTGATTTCCGGTGTCGAACGGAGCAGGCGTTGATCCCGAGCCGTCCTTCGCGCAACCAAGCGTCGAACCTTCCCCCACGTCCCACGCCTCCGGCTTTCAGCCTGGTGAGCAGAAGGACGGCGAAGGAACTGCCGGACACGTACCCGTCACGACCAGGAACGAGGAATCTGGATGATCGACGAAGACGAGCGCTCCAGCGGCTACACCGAGGAGCAGGTTCAAGAAATCCTCGCCCAGCACGCAGACCTGCTCGACAGCATGGATGAGAACCCTCGCTATGTGAACTGCCCCCGGTGCCCAGAAGATCTCTACGACAACCACTGCCCGCTGTGCCTCGGCTCCGCTGTGGTTGGACCTTGATGGGCTCGGCCGCCACGTGTGGTTCAGCAACCGTGCTCTGTCCGGCCTCACACTTCATCCGGCCCGGAGTCGTGATGGCGTGCTTGAGGATCGCTGCTCCGCCTGGCAAGCACAGCGGGGACGATTTCACCGGCAAGATCAGGAATATGTCATGGCACAGCGCCTAGATCACCTGTTTGATCGCCTTGTCGACGGATTGGGCCAGCCCCTCTCTCCTGGCGTTCGCCGTCGCATCGCGGAGCTCGACAGCAACCCGTGTCCACGCACGTGGAACACGGCGTACTCCTTATGTCTAGGGAGATCCACTCCTCGAAGGACCCTGCTGACCCTCGTGGGGCAGGTCGATCACCGCTGCCCCCGCGGCCCGCAACGCGGGTACGCACTCGACAACCCCGATCGCTGGAACGGCTACTACCCCGAGCAACTGACACTGCGCATCGCACTGCGCAACGCCGCCAGCACGGAGATCCACGGACCTATCACCAGGGCGTCGCGAGATCCGTCGCGGCCCGAATCCCCAACCTGGCCGCCGTCATTAGCTTGAGGTGGCGTAACTCGACTGGCGGACAGGAGAGCCCATCGTGCCTAAACCCGCTGTCATAGGCGGAACCTCCGCCCCTGTCCCAAGGTCATCCGACCTCCTGCACCAGTTCATCTCCCGGACCTGTCGCAACGATCAGAAGTCTGAGAGAGTGCGGCTCGTTCAAGCAGAAGTTCCGCCGCTGCAAGCCTGGCTCAGCGCTTCTGTCGTTCTGCTCGATGAGCGAATGCTTGCGCTCTGCCTTGGGCGCAACTTTCCTCCGCGACGCGGAGTGTTGCTCGTGGTCTCGGCTGCCTCACAACATCAGCCATGGGTGGACGCGGTTCGCCTGGGCGTCGAGCAGATCTACGTTCTGCCTACCGAGGCCTCCGCTCTCGCGGTGAAGATCAACCATTTCAACAACGTTCTCGTCGTCGCAGGGACCGAACGACTGTCAGGGCAGCTGTAGCCCAAGCCCCCAGGCAGCCAACCAGCCGACCCGCGAAACACTGATCGCACTCGCTGTTCGTCCGCGATGCGCTTTTCCTTCCTAGCGTCGACTCGACTCACTTCCACGAAGACTCTGTCCTTTGTGGATTTCGGCGGAACGACCAGCATGGATCTGGTGCCGTGTGCTGCCGGCCGCTCAGCCTCTCCTCGCGCCCTCGTGAACGTCGGTGTCCTGGCTAGGACGTCCGCGTGTAGCTCACCGCACGGCTTGTGACGAACGGTCCGGACTCTCGGCTACACGATCCTCGATCCGCACCAGCCATCGCCGGCAACACATCGCGCTGCCGTCGCCGATTCGCACGAGAACACAAGCAGTACCACCGGCGTTGGCAGCGGCACACCGTGTCGACATGGCACGGGCCCATCACACAGCCGCCGCTGTTGCTCGCCCCAATCCGATCACACGAAGGGTAGGTTCCGTCGTGCCGCCAAGCAACATGAGCGACGCAAAGCAGGGCACGCATCTCCCGGTCTTCACCTACGGGACCCTGCGCCGCGGTTGGTTCAACTACGAGAAGCACCTCGAAGGCCGCACCGTTGAAGAGCAGCCCGCTCGGCTGACCGGCTGCGTCCTCTATGACGCGGGCGGATTCCCCTTCGCCGTCAGGAAGACCGACTGCGACGAGAGCATCATCGGCGAACTGATGACGATCCGGCCCGCTGACTACGAACAGGTGCTTCTTCACCTCGACGAACTCGAGGGGCACGACCCCACTGATCCAGGATCCCTCTTCAAACGAGTGACGGTCAGTGTCTGGACCAACACCGGTTCCACGCAGGCGTGGATGTACGAAGCCGGGGACACCGTCGAGCAGGAGTTCACCCCCTCTGACCGGATTCCCGGCGGTGACTGGGCATCGCATCAGACCCGGCATTGACGGGATCCGCCGAAACGAAGACGGCTCGCGCTCTCACGTGAATGTGTCTCGGCGTCAGCGCGGTCTGAGAGCTGCGCGATTTCGTCCAGTGATCAGCACGTATCCGTCCTCTGAGGACACCAAGGTTGGGAGAGTGGACAGGAATGAGTCTGTGGACGTGCGCACGTGCACGGCGCGAGGAACAACCGGTCGTTGAGGTCGGTGAGCGTCTGACCCTCTGGAGCCCGGCAGACGAGACGCGCCCGGATCACTGGACTCCGGTCACCTTGCTCGGTGACGGTCGGCAACAAGACTTCGGCGTTGTACGCGTGACTGTCCGTGTCGAGGATCCGTCGGACGACGCCGTACTCGCGCCAGGAGGCGTGCTGAACGTCGAGCGCAGGTTGCTCGTCGCGCCGTCCAAGCTCGACCAGGTGCAGACGATCGTCGAGTTCGACCGCGCCGCTGGACACCTGGTTTCAGGCTCCCGGTACATGCTGTACGTACCTGATGGAGGGTGGGCGTTCGACCTGCACTGCCCGGTGCACTGGATCATTCACACCGACCCGCAGAACGTGTGCACCGGATCGCCGGTACCGAGAATGCCGCTGGCCGGTGACGCGGTCCGTCTCGGCGCACCCTGGGGCGGAGAGCCGGCCGGTGCCATCGGCGTCATCGGCGGCAGCGTAGGCAGGCGCCTGCGCTACGCACAGATCACCTTCAACGCCTCGACATTCCGAGACGACAGTGTCGTCTCGTGCAGTGGCGGTCCCGGCACGATCGGCACCGACGTCGCTGAACTGGTCGCGACCGAAGAGCGGCTCACCATCGGCTGCTGGGAGTGGCGATACGGCTGGTCAGGCGCGGGGATGGGACTGGACTACAGGCTAGAAGGTCCCGGTGTGGCAGTGGAGTCCGTCCACACAGTGGTGACCAGCCGGCTTGTCCGCAGCGACCGATCCTGCCGCCGCTCCGATTTCGTTCTGCACAAAAACACTGTGACTCGGCGACATGACCTGGACTCGATCCTACCGGGTCCGCGTTCTCGCCTAACGCGCACGGCCGTCCGGCTCGCATGCGACCGATCGGCACTTGTCTCTACTGCAAGGAGAAGGTCCATATGAGTACCGCTATCGAATCCACCGACCAGACCGCGACGGCAGACACGACTCCGGCGGAGATCACCCCCTGGGCGCCTGGTGACTCCATCAAGGTGATCACGGCCAGCGAGGGCTACGAGCTGCTTCTCGCCAACCCGCACGCGCTGTTCGTCGGTGAGACGATCACGGACAACACGCGTCAGACCGTCGTGGAGGACGATACTTTCGATGACGACGTCAAGGAGTTCGGTGTCGATGTCGTCATCGAAGCGCGCCGCGACGAGGAAGGCGTCATCAGGGTCCACGACGGCAAGATGCGCACGCTCGCCGCCCGCAAGGCCGGCATGGACGAGGTGCTGGTCCTCGTCCGGCCCAACGACAACGACGACGAGCGTGACGCCACCGTCAAGCGCATCTTCTCCCAGCTGCGCATCAACGAGCGGCGCAGCGACATCTCCAACGCGGACAAGCTGGCGGCACTGCATCAGCTCGTCCTGCTCAACGTGACGGCCAAGGAGATCGCCTCACAGCGTCACATGCCGCTCAAGGAGGCCAAGAAGCTCCACTAGGCCGTGAGCTCGAAAGCTGCGGTCAAGGCGGCCCAGGCCGCGGAGCATGAGCTGACTCTCGACCAGTTGCTGGTGTTCGAGGAGCACAAGGACGACGAGGAGGCTCTCGCCACCCTCACCGAGGTGGCGAAGACCTACCCGCGGACCTTGGCGAACAAGTCTTCCGAACTGCGCCAGAAGCGCCGGGATGCCGCTCTGCTCACGGCGCAGCAGGGCAAGCTCGCCAAGAGCGGCACGCCGATCGTGACGGACGAAGAGCTCGCCGGCGACAACCTGTCAGCCGAACTGACGCAGCTGCGTCCCAGCCCCGGACACGAATCGGGCACCCCACTCACCGCGGCCGCGCACAAGAACTGCCCAGGCAACGCGGTGCGGATCGAGTTCGTGGGCCATGGCACCGACCGCAAGGCGGTCCAGGTGCCCCTGTGTCGTGACTTCCGGACCTTCGGGCACGCTCAGCTCGACGCGCCCAAGGGCGTGGCCGCAGCCAAGCCCGCGGGCAAGATGACGCCCGAAGAGCTGGCTGAGCGCCGGCTGACGATCAAGTTCAACGAGCAGTGGCCGCTGTCGGTCGAGGCGCGTCGGGCCTTCATGCTGGAGACGTTCAGCGGAAACACCTACCCGAAGGGCTTCCGGATCCACCGGCGCATCGCGCAGCTGCACATCGCGGCGGGCTACGAGTTCAAGCGGGCCGACGAGCGAGGGCACCAGCTGCTCAGGCAGTGCCTGGCCAGCAAGGCGGAGACCGGCAACGGTACGCAGCGGCAGGCCGACCACGCATCGCTGCAGAAGATCATCGATGGCGCGAGCGAAGACCGCGCCGCAATGATCACCCTCGGGTTCTGGGCGTTCGCGGTCGAGGAGAACCACTCCCGGCACAAGAACGCGTGGAAGGCTCGATCTGCTGAGCTGGTCCTGCTGATGACGGTGCTCAAGGAGCTCGGCAAAGAGCTCACCGAAGTCGAGAACTACATCCTCGGCCTCGACGAACAGGGCAATCCTCTCGACGGGCCCGCGTACCCCGCCGCAACGAGCAAGCAGGTCGACTCGGCGGACTCCACCGGTAGCGCCGAGCTGGCCGCGGCCTGACCTGGGTGGGGGCCGCCAACGCGGCGGCCCCCACCCAGGTCGACGACCGCCCGGCCCGCCGCGCTTTCCACAGGCACCGAGCCCTCACCAATGATGGGACATGCTCACATGTGCGCGGGTCCTGATGCCGAGCTGACCTGCCGGCACACGCCAAGGCAGGGGACGCGTCGTGAACTCGGCACCACGCCTGCCGCGGCGTGACGCCGCATTCGCCGCGGCGGCTCGAGGCTGGCCCGTAGTGCCGGCCCACCCCTTCAGCCAGGTCCCGATCTTCAAGCACTGGGACTCCGTCGCGACGACCGACCCCACCCAGATCGCGGCCTGGTGGGCGCAAGCGCCCTACAACGTCGCCATCGCCTGCCGTCCCGCCGGGCTCGTCGTCATCGACCTCGATCCCGCTCACGGTGAGCTTGCGCCCGAACAGTGGGCGCGCCGGGGCGCCCGCCACGGTCGCGACGTTCTGCGCCTACTTGCTCACGACCTCGGCGAATCCGACCCACTCGACACCTACCGTGTATGTACGCCGTCCGGTGGCGAACACCGCTACTTCCGAGCCCCTCGGGACGTCGCGCTGCGCAACACAGTCGGGACACTGGGCTGGCACATCGACACACGCGCTCAGTACGGATGCATCATCGCGGCCGGATCGATCCGCAGGATTCACGGCGCACTACGCCTGTATCGCCCCGTGCACCCCCTTCGTCCGGTCGCGCCGCTACCGCTGTGGCTCGTTGCCGCGCTCACGCCTCCACCAGCGCCGCCACCTCGTCCACTCGTGGCTTCCGGCATCGTGGTGCCCTCCCGCCGCGCTACCGCCTACGCGGCGGCCGCGGTACAAGGCGAGACCGCCAAAGTCCGAGACGCCCGAGTAGGAACCCGCGCACACACTCTGTTCGTCGCCGCCATCAAGCTCGGCCAGATCATCGGCTGCGGATGGCTCGACGAGCGGGACGTTGTCGACGCTCTGCTCACCGCCGCGGCCCGTCACGAAGGTGTGGGCAGGTGGACGCGCGGCGAGTCGCTGCACCACATCGAGAACGGAATCACCCGCGGCATCCGGGAGCCACGCGTCATCACTGACGCCGCCTAGCGCACGTGCGCTTCGAGAACCCCTCAACGCAAGCACCAGAACTCACGTTGTCGGCACCTGGAGCACTCCTAGCGCTCGTTGCCCCTTGCCGCCGCCATCAGCGCAATCCCGGTACCTCCTTGCCTCAAGGAGGTACCGGCGGCTCGCACCTAGTGGCAATGGCACCAATTCGCCCAGGTTCGCGCATCAGTTCGCGCAGCAGCTTTTACCTGACAACAGGTTCGCGAAGCGGGCCTGCCCGGAGGTCACCATGTACGGACTGCCTAGCCCCAGCGTCGGCGAACTCGGCGCAGCATCACCCACCGTAGGCGATTACGTCGTCTACGAAGGCCGCTTAGACAAATTCTGGGGCCGGTACCGCGTCGCCGCGATCACCGAACGCCCCCACGGACACAGCTACGACCTGTCGTCCTATCGCGACGATGCCTTGCTGCTGCGCAACGTCAGTCGCCGCTCCATCGCCCTCGTACCGGCCGGACTTGTCCACCGCGTGGACAACCCAGTCGACCGCATCGACGCCGTCCTGCGACGACGCATCGGCCACGGAGTAGAAACCAACGTCGCACACGTGGACAAACTCCCGTCAACGACGCTGAGCCTGCTGGCCCTCAACCGCTACGTCGAGGCCGACTCTCTTCTCCTGCACGCCGAACTCGCTACCCAGATCCTCTCCGCAGCGGCGTTCCGCCACCGGGTCGAGCAACTCCGCATTCGCGGGAACGACGAGTCTTACCTGACACAGCACTCCGACCTGACCACGGCAACCCCGCACACTGATCAAGGAACCTCGCCCGGAAACCTCGCGCAGTGATCATGATCCGCCAGATCCGCCACGAGCCCGTCACGCCGCAGCACCGACAGGTTCTCGATCACTAGCCAGTGCAGCGACGACAGCCCGGCCACGCACGCGCCGAGGCTGGTGACTCTTCCGCACAACGCGACGAACTCTGCCCGACGCACTGACACGGTGACCACCTTCAGCCCAGCCGCAAACGGCACCGCCACACCAAAGGAAGAGCTCGTGCAGACACCGCCCAACGCCGAATCCGTCGCGGTCCACCACACCTGTCAGCCCTTTCTCGGTGACGTCGTCGACGACCCTCGTTTCCCCGCAGCGTTTCAACGTGACCCGTGGTGCTGGACCAGCCAACTCGGATACCACCGTGCTTCAGCACCCTCAGTCCCGGTCGAGCTCACACTCGCTCACGATCGTCATGTCGTGGTCAACGCTGACGCTGTGCGGATCGACCAGGCGATGTCTCTCGGTCTGGGCTGGGGGACGTGCAACGCGCCGGCCGCGCTCGACGACTTCCTCCGTGGATTTCACGAGCTCGCCGATCACATCGACTTTCCCACCGCTGAACCGTTCACCCGACTCGGGCACGCAGCTCGCGAGTACAGCCGCCGAACCGACCACGCTGACCGCGTCCGTGCACAACAACACGTGCTGAGCTCTGCGTGGCAGGCAGCGCGCATCAGCGTCCTCAGCCCCTGGGCGGAAATCATGGAGCGAGTGCAGACAGGCGAACCTCTCGACGCACGAACTCGACCGCTGCTCATCGAACTCGGAGCACGCGGATGGCTGGAACGCTTCGAGTCCGACGAGGCGATGCGCAACCACAACCTCCGCAGCCTCGCCCTGGCCATGGACGGAGACACCTGTGTTCAGGGAACACGCTGCCTCGTCGCGCTCTACCTGACGACCAGGCACAGCGCGGAGCAAGCAGGAGCTTGGCTTGACCACGTCGCCCACGCTCTGCGCACTATCCCGAGCTGAACCGTCCTACCGCCGTCAAAGCATCAGCACGTCAGCTCGACCACCTTCTCCGCTGACGCGTACACCAACCTCGTGGTGCCACGGCCGCACAGGCCGGGCATCACCGTCCGGGTGTGCCGCGCCGCCCCTCGTCTCCTTCCCCCAGGACGAGTGCGGGCGCGCGGCACACCCACCCTCCACACGCCTATCGCAGTGGACGGACTCACCGGCACAACACGGAAGATCCTGACCGCTGTCACAGCAAGAACACTGAACCCTTTGGGCTGCAACGAAGCGCTTCGTCGCGCCATAACTCTCAGACGCATCAGTCCACTAGGGAAGTTGACCATGCACTCGATCATCACCAGGACCGACGTGTACGGGTTCGACGAACTAAACGAGCAAGCCCAACAGCGCGCGGTTGACGTCATCCGACAGAAACTGTCGTCCGACTGGTGGGACGACGGCGACTCGCAGGACGTCACCGACGAGATGACCTACGAGTTGGCGATCCTGCTGGGCAACCCAGACGCATCTGAGCACGGCGCCGCGGACTTCCAGGGCATCGAGGGCGTAGTAGTGGGCTGGTGGAGTCTGGACCGGTCGCAGGACTTGGCCGTCGGCGGGCGTCTCGACCGCACGAACGCGCCTCGTCTGCCCTGGAGCGACGGGATAAGCCACGTTCAGCTCACGTGTCGCTTCCAAGCAACGATCGTGGACGTCCACGTCGAGGACGACTGTTGCACCTGCGAGCCACGCCCACCCGTGCGGCGTGCACCGCGCTGGACCACGCGCCACGTGACACGCCTGCGTGCTGCGCTGCTGCGACAGCCCCACCTACTGGTCGTCGTCACGCGACCTGCCCGATGCGAACCGCTCTGCCCGGCGCGCATCGCCGACAGCGTCACCGAGAAGCAGTGCACGGCAATGGAACAGGCCGTGCGCAACGCCCTCGGCGACGCGTGGCAGGCCGGCAAGAGGCAGGAGGAGTTCAAGTCCAGCGAGTCCTACGCACGCGAATGCATCGCCGGATCCTCCTTCGAGTTCACAAAGGACGGCGACCTCTACTAGCCCGCCACAAGAGTTCCCCACATGGCCCGGTTCCAGCGAGCAACCCTACGGAGAGGAGCTGCGTCATGACGACGACGCGGGAGAAGTACGCGGGCAAGCAGGCACACAACTACTGCACGTTGCCGCAACGAGACGTACCCATCCTCAATCCACTACCAGTGTGCCAGCACCAGGGCTGCGACCGGATCATCGTGACCCAGCCGACCGGCCAGGCCCACCCGTCCCAGCGATGGGTGCACGCGGACTCGCGCGATACCGACGGACACAGCGTGTGGCCGCGCACGTCGTGCGACTACTGCGGCACCAACGACGCCGGCACCGTGCACAACCGCCAGTACGCCTGGTACAACGCGACCGAGTGCGACCGCTGCGGAGGAGTGTCGGGCTACCCCATCGGAGACTGACACCTCCCACGCACACTCACTCGAGCACCCTGGCCGAGTAGCCATCCGCGCACGGCCCCAGCACGGCGTGTGCCGCCGGGGCAAACCGGATCCGGATCCGGACACGCGCTCTTCTCACCCTCACCGAGCCCACCGTGCTGCCCGCACCGGGGCTCGCAATCGCACCCGCGCCACTGTCGACGGCGCGCGGCACCACACGTCTCGACTAACCCGAACACGACTTGCTCTGAAAGGGGGCGCCCATGCCTGTTGAGAGCAGGCCTGACGAGGAGAGCGCCGGTCACAGTCCCGACGAGACCTGCCTGGCCTACACCGATGAGGCGATCGATGTCCGTATCACCAAGCTGGCTGCCGAGCGGTACGAGCTCGCGTGGTCGGACCTCGTGGTCAACGAGTGGTCCGAGGAGTTCCCGTCGCTGCCGATCGCGATGGCGCGCATGGCGGCTCTGCTGCACTGCGGAGTACATCGTTGGGACCGAGGATTGGTGTCCACGGAAGAGTTCACGGCCACCGCGGGTAGGTGGCTCTACTACGCCACGGACGGCTGGTCGATCCGCCCCACCCGTGACATTCCGCCGTGGCGGGGACGGTCCATGCCCATCGACATCGCGGCACTGTTGCCCGGCACCTACTACGACGAGGCCCAGGAACTGATCTACCTGTCAGACCGTCAGCTCAAGTGCAACTGGAGCCTGATGTGTCTCGAACCCGCGGCAGCCATGCGCGACACACCTACGGACAGCGGGCTCGGTCCCATCCCGATCTGCCAACGTTGCGCGGAATGGGAACGCCATGCCGGTAGCGAGCCCCTCCTCCAGCCGCTCAAGGCCTGTCGGCACTGCCATCACAACATCCACCAGCTCACGATGGCAGGCGCGGAATGGTTCAACCGGCGCCGCTCCGCCGGCACGGCCGTGCACACGGCCGGCCAATGGATCATCGACCGCACCGACGGCATCTGCCTGGAGCACCAACACGGACATGAGCCGATCATCGCCCACGCCGGGCGTGACGTGAGCTCCCACGCCGGGCAGCCTTCGGCCACCGATATCGGGACAGGCCACGTCTACGCAATACGGCTGCGGCATGATCGAGGCACTGTCACCATCACGGTCGGACTCGCCAGCACTCCACATATCGCAGTGGACATGGTCCTCGCGGCCGAAAACGCTCCACGCACCGCGGTGATGTGGGTCAAGGCTCAGCCGCGGTGCGACTACTGCACCAGCCTCGCCACCCGCTACGTCCACGACAGCGGCGACGACACACCGCTGTGCGACGCATGCGCCCGCTCCCAGTACGGCGGCACAGTCAAGGCCGTCCGCGAAGCCACCGGCAAGCTGGGAATCAGCCGCTACCCGCTCGTCCCCGAACAGGACTGGGCCGCGCAACCACAGGGCGAGCAAACGACCCGCCCGTAGCAGGACAACAGTCGGCCCGGCAAAGATCATCGCCTCGGTGGCTGAACTCCCCGCACCACATACCCATTCGCCTTGCCGCGGCAACGTAGGCATGCCTGTAACCCCAGAGGCAAGAGCATGAGCGACAACATGGTTCGCCACCCCGGGCACCCCGTCCTCGCCATCGGCGACCTCGTGCACTACGACGCGTCGTTCGTGGGAGACCTGCCCGCCAAGATCCTAGGCACCCACCGAACACAGGACCACGGGCGCGAAATCGTCAAGGTGCGGTTGATGATCACCATCCGCGAGCCGCGCAACGGCTTCACGCCACGCGAGCAGCTCACAGTCGAGGCGTGCGACGTCCTGCCTCGCACAGGATGGCGAACCCTCAACAACCCCTTCCACAAGCGACACCTCCTCGGATGGTGCCTCGCATGGCAGGCGTGCGCCGAATGCGGGCGTGAAGCCCCACACCACGAGGAACAGAAGCGAGGAAACGGGTGAGCATCCACTACCCGAACGCGGTGATCAAGACCGCACTCGACAGGAAGTACCCAGGGCACAGTCTCGCCGATCAGATGACCCGTGAGTACTACAAGCGGGACGCGATCGTACGGACCCCGTTCATGGTGGGGGAGTGGACAACCCCCAACGGAGGGAACTGGGACGCCCACGGCGATCTCAGCGTGGGCGAGCACGTCCAGATCCTCGCCTTCACCAACGCGGGATTCCGCGGCATCGAGGCAACCCTCGCCGCAACCAGCCCGCGCACCAGCGAACCGATCATCAAACACAACGTCGGAATCGCGAATCTGTCCCTGCCTCACGTCCTGGCTGGAAGCCCACGCCCATACGTCAACTACGCCCACGACAACAGCATCCGCAGCCAGCACACCCGCACCAGTCGTCCTCGCGCTGAACGCGCACCAACCGACTCCGGCCCGCGCGGCACTACTCGCCTGCTCTTCATGCCGCCGCGCTCCTGCGAGGAGTAGCCATCGCCGATGTACTCGGCACCCTCAGCCCCCACCAAGGTCAAAGAACGTCGCGTTGCCGCCACAGACGGGCCCGGAGGCGATGTCGCGTGTTCACCAGCAGCGCGGATCAGAGAGGAGACACAGCCTCGCGATGGACGCGACCCGCACCGCGGACGCGATGCACGCGCTCGTCTGCGACATCGTCCGCGACCACGCCGCCGACCTGGACCAGGCGATGGCCTATCTCAGCGGATTTCTGCTCTGCCGGCACTCACACCCGATGTGGAACAACTGCCTGAGCTGCGGGCGCCCAGCACTCGCGCAACCCGTGATCGCTGAACTGCAGCCCGTCCGGGAATCTCTGCGAGCCCACTCCCCAGACCCGTTACTCGTCCGAGTTCGCAGCCATGCACTGCCACACAGGGATGAGGCCGATGGAACGCCTTGGTACACAGCACCTTTCCAGGCGTGGATCGACGCCGCACTCCGCCAGGCCGTGCAGCTCCACGCCTGGGGAATGTGGTGGCCCGGCGTCGAGATGGACGACCACGACGAAACCAGAGACTGCGGCGGCGTCATCGTCGGCTACACCTGGTACACGATCAAACTCAGCCACGGTGCCCACCGCTACGTCTACGCCGAACGGCTAGCCGCCGCCGTACACGAAGGCGACCTGCCCTAACCCCCGAGCTCGTGAGCATCCTTCATCGCCCGCGGATCTCTCCATCCGGCGATAAGCCACCCCTTGCGAACCAACCGCCACTCAGCGCGGACGCATGAACCGCTGCTGAGCACGTTCGCGGTTCGTCGACTCAACCAGCCTCGTACAGGAGCTGCACCATGGCAGAAAACCTCATCCCCCAGATCGGCGACCTGCGCGGCGAGCCGCGCGAGATCGAGAACTCCGACAGCTTCGAAGTCAGGATGACCCTCGGACTCAACAACGAACGGCGGTACGACAAGAACGCTGGAGGCTGGGTCGACGGCCCTGCATCCTTCCTCGAGGTCGCCTGTTTCGGTTCTCTCGCGAAGCACATCTTGGACAGCAACTGGACCAGCGGGCTCAAGATCATGGTCTACGGCCACCTGGCCAATAACGACTCCATCGACCCCGCCACCGGCAAGACGATCCCCGCCTTCCTCCTCAAAGCGGTCCACGCCGGCCCCAGTGCACAGCGCGGCCCTGTCACCGCATCGCGGGCAGCCAAACCCCGCCAGCGACCAGTTCGAGTCGGCGACACGTTCGCCCACATCACCCGTCAGCTCCAAGAAGCGCAACGCCGCCGCAGCGAGGCTGCCGCTGAAACTCCCGCAGCGGCCTGAGTCGTGCCAGTGAGCTGGTGGACCTGCCAACGCGGATACACAGCGGATGACAGGACGAAGAGGGGTGTGCTGGCGGCATAGGCACGAGGCCCACCGCCCGAAGACGGAACCGCGACAGTCAGCCGCCAGCACGATGCTCCAGCGCCCAAGGCACACCATGCCCAATTCACTGGAGACCTTCAGACCATACCGCCCGCTCTCAGAGTCGTGCGAGGCACTTCCGAACTCTCGCATCTGGCACTCCGCGTGACGCACACCATCGGCAAGCCCAAGGGCTACGGCAGCCGCGTGCACGCCTTCGCCGCCGGCAGTCGTCCGCAACAAGCGACCATGAGGCACGAAACCTCGGCAGAACGTGCGCCCACAGTCGGCCCGGAACTACGCGGTCCCCGACGCCGGACGGCCGAACATCCCGTCTGACGATGGTGAAGACCCGAAAACGGTAGCTGATTCCGATGTTCGACTCACCTACGGAAGCGCTGAAAGGGGCGGCGCATTGTATGGGCCGGTGACGGCCTGTCAAATCGCCTGTCCAATGATTTTTGGCGCCCGAATGGCGCGGGGCCCCTACCGCCACGCAATTCGGGCGCCAAAAATCATCGGCCATCCCGTCGATTTGACAGACCGCCACCGACCCGCGGTCAGTAAGACAAGGGCAGGCCCCTGGCCTGCCCTTTTGTGACGCGCCGCCCCTTTCATCACTGCCTCGCAATTGCCAGACTTCGCAGGCGTTAAACAGCAAAAAGAAGCCAAATTATTGCTGATGATGGCCGCAAACGACTTGCATTGACGGCCCGTTCTTTATAAGATCGAACCGCAAGAAAGAAACGCACCGGGGACCGCGACCCCCGGTGACCCAAAAGACACCACAAGAGGTTAATTCTCATGAAGAACGACGCTTCCATTTCGGAAATCCTCGAAGAAATGGACCTGATGCTCGACCTTGGCGGATTCGCTGAAGCCCGCGAACTGGCCGCCGAGATCCTCGACACCGCAGACCCCGACACCCTTGAAGTGCTCGCCCGAATCGCGTGGACCCGCGAGCACCACCACAACACCGTTGACGCCCGGTTGCGCGACGCGTGGAAGCGCAGCAACGACGAACACCGCGAACTCATCGAAACGTGCGTCACGCTGTACATCGAACCCACCACGCCACCCGCCGAGGTCAAGACCCCCGACAACCCCGAGGTCTTGCGCGCAGACGTACACCTCCCGGTCCGCGCCAAAGCATCAGAGCTGCGCACCCGCCGCGCGAAGGACCACGCCGACTTCGGCCCCATCCGCCGCAAGTTCGACCCCTCCACCCGCATCGGCCGCAGGACCAAAGAGGAAATCGCGACCGCCATTCGGTGCGCCAGGACCGCCCACACCTACCAGTGGAGCCGCGCAGGCGTCGACGACCAGCCCCCCATTGCCGAAACGCCGTTCAACTACGAGATCGACTACGACAAGGCAGCCGTTCCCGCCATCCGGGGTCACCTGTGCGTCTACTGCTGGTCCGAACGCAGTGCGGAGGACAACCGCAACCACAACGACGGACTCTGTGACTGGTGTCGGAGCGCCAACCGCCCAGGCCTGCCAACCCTGCCCGCCACCGCGTGGCGCGACGAGGTCATCACCGCACGGTGCAAGTTCATCGCCAACACCTTCACCCGCAAGACCGCGCTAACCATGCTCCGAAACGAGATCCCCGCATACGCGCCCGCCGACCAACACGACATGGTCACCCTGGTAGGAGCCAACTTCGGATGGGAAGCCGACAAGCCCACCACCCGAATCACGCACTACGCAACCGCCGCATAACAACCCTGCCAGAGCCGGTGACGCACGCTCCCCAAGAGTGCGTCACCGGCCAGCGCCGCGCGCGAAGCCGGGGTGTGCCGGGCATCGAGCCCGGCACACCCCGAGCGAGGGCTGCCGCCCTCGCACACCCGCCGCCTGCGGCGCATCGGACCGCCTGCGGCGGCGCACTTCACTCGCGGCCGCCATGATCAACAGCTGGCACCGGCGCGTCGACCACACTCGAACTCATCGACTCCCGCTCACCCGCGCCCCCGTGCGTGCCGAGTTCAGAAGTCGGATGCGAGTCGCGCTCGGGCGATCCGACCTCACTGGCTGACTGCTCATCAGCTTCGCGAGCGCGTTTTGCCCATCGTCGCAGCACCGCCAGCTGAATCCCCGTGTGCCTGTGCAGCTCGGTATCCCGAAAAGTCGCGCCAATCGCACCGAGCGTCGCCCCGGTCAACGCCTTAACCACCGACCGCCCCGCAGCAAGTTCCCTCGCGTCGATCTTCGCGTCCTCTGCGGCCAGGTCCTGCTCCAGCTTCTCTCGCAGAGCCTGCTTACGACGCTCTGCTGCCTCCAGCTCCTTCGCAGCGGCGGAACCTGTCGCCGCCACCGCCAACACGGCTTCCTGCCGCGCCCGCCGCCGCTGTTGCTCCTCGGTCCGCAGCTCTTGCCTGATCTGTCGCGCGGTCTTCACCCCAACCCCCTCCGGAGTGGTCGGTCTCCCGATGCGGACCATAGGACACACGCGCCACCACGCGCCCAAGCAAGCGACAGGAGCACGACGCACACGCACGCCAGCACCGGGCCAGGCGGATCCGCCTGGCCCGAGGAAGTCGACGGCCCTGCGGGCCGGCAGTACCCGTGCTGATCGCTGCGCGATCAGGCGCAGGCGCTTTGCGCCTGCGAAGGACAACTACTTTGGACTAAGGTATCGCTATCGCGATACGAAGAAGATGATCTTCTAACCCTCCCACGCGCAACGCGACGGGAGAGGTGTGTCCGGTGTCCTGGGTGACACCGATCGGTAGCGCTCCAGAGCAGATCGACTACCGGCTCGGACAGCAACATGGCTGTGTCGTAGGCATTTCCGGCGACGCCCAACTCGAATACCGCACGGACGCCGAACGGCCGCTCATCTGGATCGGCCAAGCCCTTGCCGACCTCGGCGTCGAAGCCGGGACAGAGCTGACACCGGAACAGTTCCCGCTCGCCCGAGCCATGATGGACGGCTACCACCCCCGCACCGGCGAGCAGCTCGTCGAGCACAAACTCGGTGTGCCGGTCGAAGCCAAAGTGCCTGTCGCACAGCTCGTTCGCATGATCGAGGGCGTCGCGCGCGAGGCCAAAGTGGACGTTTCCGAAGTCCTCCGCCATCGCCAAGGCCGCTGGGCCGGAGCCGCCTCCAAGCGCATGCTCGACATGTTCAACCGCGCCAAACGCGCGGTTGCACGCCAAGGCGAAGTGGCCATGCTCCGCGCCGACCACGCCGGCCAGCTTGCAGACGCCGCAGAACTACGGCTCACGACGGTCTGGGAGCCCGGAGTATTCGAAGCCGCAGCCGCGAAGCTCAGCAAGACCGTCACGATCACCGCCGAGGACGGAACGCAGAGCGAGAAGGTAGTCGACAACCGGATCATCGTCGGCAACCGCGGCTACGACATCACGCTCACCCTGCCGAAGAGCTTCTCAGTACTCCGCGAATTCGTCGACGAGGAAACCGGCAACGCCCTCGACGTCATCTACATCGAGGAAGGCGCAGCCACCTTCGGCTGGCTGGAGACCAACACCGCCTACGGCATGCGCGGCCACCACGGCGACGGTTCAACGGCCATCAAGGTGCCCGGCAACGGATTCGCGGGATGGGCCATGATCCACCCCGCAGCCCGGCCCGCGGCCGGACGAACTCACGGCGACCCGCACTGGCACGTGCACTACACCGTCGCCAACATGACCAAAGGCCCCGATGGCCAGTGGAGCACTGTAGCGGCTGGCGGACGTGACCTCATGCGACACATCCCCGCAGCTGCGAAGCTCCTGCATGGCAGTGTCCGACACGTCTTCACCCAGCGATACGGCATTGCCTGGCGCCGCTCCGAACGCACCGACCAATGGGAAGTCGCATCCATCCCAGACGCCGCCATCAAGGAGTTCTCACAGCGCGGCGCCGACATCCAGGCCATGCTCCTCGACCTCGGCTTCACCGAACAGGACGCCTCGCGCTCGGTAAAACGCATGGTCAAGCAGGAAACTCGTCGTGCGAAGGAGAACTCCACAGAGCCACAGTCGACACGCCGCGAGCACTATCGACAACGCGCCCTCGATGCCGGCCTCGACCCAGATCTGATGGTGCAGAACGCACACGTCCCGGTGATGCCAGAGGAGGCAACTCGAACCCCCACAGTCCTCGATCTCGCGATCGCGCTGCAAGACGCTGAACGCGGACTGACCGCGCACTCGCGCAGATTCTCCCGCGTTGACGCGATCGCCGCCGTCGTCGACGCCCTGCCCAACGGCGCTACGCACGCGAGCGTCGAAGCACTCACCGACCGCGTCCTGGAACACAACGGCTTCGTCCCGATCGTCCACAGCAGCAGCGACGACAACAAAGCTGGCATGGGGGAGCGCCACCAACTCGGCGCTGACCACATGGCCAACGCCCAGCTCTACACCACCGCGGACATCATCGCCGCCGAGAAGACCATCGTCGCTACGGCCCTTGCCAGCCACGACGACCAAACCCCGATCCGCGTCTCCAAGGCCACTGCGGAGCTGGCCGCTGCCACGATCGGGGCCACCAACGGGTTCGCTCTCTCTACCGAACAACGCCGCGAACTGCTCAACATCGTCACCTCCGGCCAGGCACTCGACGCACTCATCGGCGGACCGGGCTCCGGCAAGACCACCCTGATGGAAGCCGCCCGCGTCGCCTATGAAGCAGGCGGATTCGTCGTCGCCGGTACATCAACACAAGGCGTCGCCGCGCAAAACCTGCAAGCAGCCTCCGGCATCCCCAGCCGCACCGTCGCTCAATGGAGATGGCGCATCGACAACGGCAACGGCCTGGACGGCATCGATGTACTGATCGTCGACGAGGCTGGCATGACCCATGACCGAGACCGCGCCGCGCTTTACCAAGCAGCACAAGCCAGCGGCACGAAGATCGTCGAGATCTTCGACCCCAAGCAGCTCCGCGGTGTCGGCTGCGGATCCATGATCACCGTCGTCCACCAGATGATCGACGGTGGTGCGCTCCTGGACAACCGCCGCCAGGCCGACGAGGACGAACGCGCCGCGGTCGCCGCATGGCGCGATGGCAACTACACCGAAGCACTCACCTCCTGGGCCGACCGCGACCGCCTCATCATCGGCCAAACCAGCCAGGACACCACCGCCGCGATGCTCGCCACCTGGATCGACCAACGCATCGGCGCACCCGACCCACACACCGAAATGCGCGGCCTGCTCATGGTCGCCAGCACCAACGAACAAGTTGACCGCCTCAACGCCAGCGCCCAAGCCATCCGCGAAGTACAAGGCGAGTTAGGCCACGGCCGAACCTACGACCTGCCCGGCGGCCACACCGTCCACCTCCACGAAAACGACCATGTCCTCGTCCGCATCAACGAACGCAACACAGACGACCCCGACGCGCTCAACGGCTACCGCGGCGTCATCGACCACATCGACGACACCGGCCATCTCACCGTCACCTGGACTCGAGCAGTCCCCGGCGGCCACACCCGCGAAAGCCGAACCTTCGACCCCTCCTACGTCGCCAAAGGCGGCTTGACGCACGGCTACGCGCTCACCGTCCACAAAAGCCAAGGCCTCAACATCGACAAAACCTGGACAGGCGAGGACGACCAACAACGCGGTGGCGCCGTCCTCTTCCACGCCCCAGGCGCCGACAACCGCAGCTTCCTAGTCGCCACCTCACGTCACACCCAGGCCGTGTGGACCTTCGCGTCCCAGCAAGACTTTGAGACCTCACAGGACATCTACCTACTCGGCGAACCAAACTCCACCTTCGCCCGCAGACGCCGCGTGATCACCAAAATGGTCGAACGCGCCGCCGACACAGAGGTCAACGCCAACGACCGACCAGTCCTGGTCGACTTGAAGAAGCTGGACGGTCGGTTCGCTGAACGACGGGCTCTCGACCCAGACGCACCTATGGAAGAGCGCCTCCCCGTTGGCGCCGAACAACGAGCATTCGCCGAGGAGTTGCTCCGAGACATCTGGAACGGCCACCCCGGCGTTGACGCGGTGAAGAACGGAAAAGCCTTCGGTACGGTCGCCCGCTTGATCGGCCGAATGAGTTCGAGCGCGGCAGATCCTCGCAACACACTCGCACGCATCAACCCCGAGATCATGCTCCGTCCCGACGTACAGGACGCCAGCCGACTCCTCATCGCTGTACTCAAACGCGCTGAGAGTCGGACGACTGAGCCAGCACCCTCCGGTGCCGGTTCCACCCCTACGCGCGAGGCGCAGATGCGGGATCAGGTGGCAGACCTACTTCGTGAGGCCTGGGACGACCACCCAAACACTGACGTCGTCATCGCCGGCTCAGCTTTCGCCGCACTCGCACAGAACCTCGCACAAGCCGCAGACAGCGGCTACAACCCTCGAGACCTGCTCGCTGGCATAGATCCCGAAGTGGTTGGAGGAAAGCAAAATCCTGCAGCCTTCGTCGCATGGCGCATCCGAACGTCGACAACCACCGCCGCTTCCGTGACGTCGACGGTCTCTGAGTCCGCCGGCCCACATCACGCCGCTGGTCTGGAGCTTCTGATACCGAGTTACGAGCGCACAATGGCTCGACTGCAACCTCGCGCGAGCGAGAGCCCGCAAGCAGTTACGAACGGTCCCAAGGAGAACAGGATCTACGGGATGTGGCCATCCTGGTTGCCGCATCCTCCCAAGCCGACGGCTCGGGAAGGACGAGAACGAGCGCTAGCCGCCGCAGCTGCCACTGATGCCAAACGCATCCGGGCCCGAGTTGCTCACCTCGCACGTACTGCTGCGAGGGACCGTCCGGAATGGGTCGAGCAACTCGGACCCACGCCCGAAGGCGCCGCCCAGACAGCTCGGTACCTCGCCGCTCTTGCGAACCTCAGTGCCTATCGGGAACAGCACCAGATCACAACGCCGGACCCTCTCGGTGAAGGTCTGCCAGGCCATCAGGCGAACGCTGGCTACGAGGCGGCACTGGCCGCCGAGCAACAGGCCAGACGAGCCACCAAGCCCGGCTCAGGAGCAACTGAGTCCAGCGCGTCGGAACGTCCGCCGAACCGCCAAGCCGCCCAGTCAGAGTCTATGAAGGACGTCCACGAGATGCAGGCGTTCCTCAAGGCGCAGCAGACAGGCGCTGCTCGGCGCCGACAAGAGCTCCATCGCAAGCCGCAAGGTCCCGAGCAGGGGCCACGTCACGGTCACTAGGCCGCCCGTCACGAGGGCGACCTCCGAGACACGCCTGCTCATTCGAGCGGGCCCTGCACTCTGTGGCCCGTTCGTATGGCCGGAGGGTCGATCAGACGCAGCGATTCGAGAAAGGTCACCGCTTCCCTGCGCGCGTCCGTACCGCGTGCGGCCTCGAGTAATCCGAGCAGCTTGATCAGCGAGTCGTGTTGCAAGTGCGTGAGGTAGCGCAGGACTTTCGGTTGCCACACGCCGCAGGCCACGAACACTGGCTGATCCAGACCGGTGTCCACGACCACCGGTTGACCATCTGCACCTTCGCGGATGTCCAAGCGCGGAACACCCCGGACGAGCTGCCGGAACGCGGATACGAGTGCGTCGTAACGCGCGTTCTCCTGCACGGTGATCCGCTTCGCCATGCCATCAGAATCGCACGCATGTAATGGAGCTCCGCCGCGACTGCGCCATCACCGCGCCCACCCTCGATGGCCGCACGCGGCACAAGCTGCGCGGCCGGGTGTTCAAGGGCCGTCAGCTCTCCGGTGACGAGGCCGAGTGGGTCGTGCTCGACGTCGTCCACGATGCCGTGAACCTGTTGCTGCACATCAACGACGATCCGACGCATCTGTTTGGCTACCGCCTCTGGCCGACCACGCCGCCCCGGCTGGCCCGCAAGATCACCAACCGGATCATGGTGTTCCGCGAGCACGTCAACGACCTGTTCGGCTCACCGCAGAACCCGTTCATCTCCGCCGACGGCGACGCGCCATGGACCTTCACGACCCGGCAGTTCCGCCGCACACTCGCGTGGCACATCGCGCACCAGCCGTTCGGCGTCGTCGCGGGAGCCCGGCAGTACCACCACGCCAAGGTGACTATGTTCGAAGGCTATGCCGGAACCTCCGACTCCGGGTTCGCCGCCGAGGTCGCCGCCGAGGAGACGGTCGCCATGCTCGACTACGTGGAGGACCTCTACCGGGACTGGAACGACGGCGCCCACAGCGGCGGCGGAGCGGCTGAGCGGATCGATGCCGAGTTCCAGCGCATCCGACGCGAGCTGGGAGATCTGCCCGGCGTCGTGTCCGACGAGCTGCGATTGCGCACGATGCTGCGCCATCTCACCAAAACCCTGCATCCCGGTACGCTCAACGACTGCTTCTTCAACGCGGCAACCGCGGTCTGCGTCAAACGAGCCACGGTCGTCGGCCGGCCCGTCCCGCAGCACAACATGTGCTTGCGCTGTCCGAACGCCCGACGATCGGCTGTGCACCGCCCCCGGTTGGCCACCGCCCGCGACCAGGCCCTGGACTTGCAGACGTCGTGCACGAAAGCCGGCCCGGTCCCGCAGCTCCAGCACATCGCACTCACCGGCTACATCACCGAACTCGACCGTCTCATCGGCGACCTCGACGGCGAGCAGGTTCAACCGTGACCCGCGCCGCCACCCAAGTGCGTCTGCACCAGGCGCTGACCCGGTTGCTCGCAGGCCAACCCACCGCCACCGACGGCGAACTGACGGTGTCCAACCTGTGTCGGGAAGCCGGTGTGGGCCGCGACTCGTTCTACCGCTCGCCTCAGGAGTTCAAAGACGCCGTGGCGGCAGCACAGGCTAATCGCGACGCGCGTCAACCGGAACTCGTCGCACTGCGCGACGAGATCGCCATCCTCAAAGGGCAACGCAAGCAGACCGCCGGTCAACACGCCGCCACGGTGCGTGAAATGGAGGAAACGGTCAGGGTCTACGCCAACCGAATCCAGATTCTCGCCTTGCGAAATTCCGAACTGGAAGAACAGGTAGAACGACTACACCGCCGACTGACCGACACAGACCCCGACGTCACCGCGTTGCCCGACCGATCCTGACACCAGCGGAATCAATTCGTGCCGCAGCGGAGCGGCGATCCAGTCCGAGCCATGGTCGATGTTCCCAGACGGCTCATCGCAAAGCTGTGGCGGTCGGGTGGCTGCCTTCGGCATGTGGCTGGGAGGATGGGCGCGGGTCGACGTCGTCGGCCCTGTCAGGGCCGGTGGTGAGCGGACCAGGGTCAAGCTGGCCCGCTCACCACCGGTTGCACCTCGACCACCTGCAGTGGGTTGGTCGGGGTTACACGGCGGCGCTGCACCCGCAGACGCCGTCCGGGCTCACGGCGCACGTGCTGACGTCGCCCTGCCCGCCGACGACCGAGTCGAGTTCGGTGTCGGTCAGCTCCAGGATTTCCTCCATGATGGGTTCACCTCCTTCCGTTGCCGTGGGTGGTCTCCGCTGTCGCGGAGGTGGCTGGTGTGGGCACCCGCGGTGTGGTCGAGGGCTGGTCGAGTTGTGCGGTGACCAGCGCGGTGTAGTGCCCGTCGCGGGTGAGCAGTTGGTCGTGGGTGCCGGTTTCGACCAGGCGGCCGTCGTGCAGGACGAGGATCTGGTCGGCGTCGCGGACGGTGCTCAGCCGGTGGGCGATGACGATTTGGGTGCACCGCTGGTCGGCGAGGTTGCGGTGGACCTCGGTCTCCGTGACGGCGTCGAGGTGGCTGGTGGCCTCGTCGAGCAGCAGCACGGCGGGGCGGTGCACGAGGGCGCGGGCCAGGGCGAGGCGTTGGCGTTGCCCGCCGGACAGCCCGGTGCCGCGTTGGGCCAGGCGGGTGGCGTAGCGCTGGGGCATGGCGGTGATCTCGTCGTGCAGCCCGGCCAGGCGCGCGGCTCGCACGATCTCCTCGTCGGTGATCGCCGGGTCGTGCAGCGTGATGTTGTCGCGGATGGTGCCGCTGAACACGAACGGCTCCTGCAACACCACGCCGATCTGGCCGCGCAGTGCGCGGGGGTCGAGCGTGCCGGTGGCGTGGCCGTCGAAGCGGATGGTGCCTGTCGTGGGGGTGTAGAGGCCGAGCAGGAGCATCCCGAACGTGGTCTTGCCCGATCCGGTGGAGCCGACCACGGCCACGCGTTGGCCGGGGCGGATGTCGACGGTGACGTCGTGCAGAACGGCGGGGCTGTAGGGGTCGTAGCCGAAGCCGACCCGGTCGAGTTCGATCGCTCCCCGCAGCCGCAGCGGTGCTGCGTCCCTGGCGGGCTCGGGCCGCGGCTCCGCGGCGGTGTCCAGCACGTCGGCGAGGCGTTGCAGTTGCGCGCCGGCCAGTTGCAGGCGTTGGCTGTTGGCCGCGACCGAGGCCAGCGGGGTGAGGATCGCGGCGGACAGCCAGGTGACCGCGAGCATGGTGCCGGGTGACAGGGTGCCGTCGAGCACGCGGGTCAGGCACAGCCACAGCACCAGCAGCGGCGTCACGAAGCGCAGCGTCGAGGTGACCGCGTCGATGGTGGAGGCGAGGTAGCCCCGGCGCAGGGTGACCGAGGTCCAGGTGGACACCAGGGTCGACAGCCGGCCCATGGCTCGGTCCTCGGCTGCGGCGGCCTTGACGGTGGACATGCCTTCGAGCATCTCCACCAGGTAGCCCTGGGCCTCGGACTGCGTGGCCAGGTCCAGCGCCATCCGTTCGCGCACCATCCGGGTGGTGCTCCACAACAGCACCACCACGGCGACGGCGACGGCCAGCACCGCGAGCGCGACGGTCAGGTCGACGAAGAACAACAGACCGAGGTAGGTCAGCACCAACACGGCATCGAGCAGGGAACCCAGCGTCTGCCCGGTCATCAGCTCGCGCAGCATCGCGATGCTGCTGAACCGGGTCACCAGGTCGCCGGTGCTGCGTTGTTCGAAGAACCGCATCGGCAGCCGCAGCAGGTGGGCGCTGAACCCGAGCAGGGCCTGGGTGTCGAGCCTGCCCTGCAATGCGACCAGCAACGCCGCCCGCAGCAGACCGGTGACCAGTTGCGCGACGGCCACGACCAGCACGCCCAGGCCGAGCAGGGTCATCAGTGAGGAGTCCCGCAGCGTGCCCGTCTCGTCGATCACGAGCTTGGTGGCCAGCGGCATCGCGACCACCAGCGCCTGCGCGACCAGGCTGACCAGCAGTACCTGCGCCAGCAGGCTGCGTGTGCCGGGCAGGGCGAGCAGCGAACGCAGGTAGCGATGCCAGAACGGTTCGGGGCGCCGACCGCCGGGCTTCGCACCCTCGCCGGGTCGGATGCTGAGCACGACCTTGCCCAGCCCGGCGGCGAAGTCCGCCGGTGGCAGCCGGCGTCGTCCGAGCCGGGGGTCGACCAGGTCGACGCCGCGGTCGGAGATGCGTTCCACGACGACGAAGTGGTCGTCCTCCCAGTGCGCGATCACCGGCAGCGGCAGCTGGTCGAATACGGCCGGGACCGCCGGGTAGCCGCCAGCCGGCAGGCCCAACTGCTTGGCGGCACGGACCATGACGCCGGCGCTGATCCCGTCACGCCCGACCGGGCACAACCGCCGCACCTCCTGCGGCGAGATCACGTGGCCGTGGTGGTTGAGCACCATCGTCAGGCACGCGACGCCGCACTCGGCACGGCTGGCCTGCAACACCACCGGAACCCTGCTGCGCCGGCGTGGGAGAAGGTCGAGCATCACAGGACCGTCCCGATGCCCACGCCGATACCGGCCAGAACCAGCAACGCGACGGCCAGGACGAGCCACATCAGGCGCACCGCCGAGGGACGGGCCTGGTCGGGCAGCAGGTCGTGGTCCCGTCCTGCGAGCCACCGTGCGGCCTCGTCGCCGAACAGCACCCGATCGTTGCCGCTGCCGCCGGGTAACGCGGCGGATCCGCTTGTCGACGGCATCACATGTCCTCCGCCTGCTCGGCCGGCGGATCGATCTGTGCCTGTGGCGACAGGGGCTGCGGGGGCGCTTCGCCCAGATCGATGACGGTACCCAACCGGCGCATCGCCTCGCGGTCCACCGAGTAGTAGGCCCAGCTACCGCGCTGCTTGCGTTGCAGTAATCCGGCGCCGACGAGCTGCTTGAGGTGGTGGCTGATCGTGGACTGGGGCATGCCCATCGCGACCTGGATGTCGTAGACGCACGCGGCGAACGGACTGGACACCAGCAGGTTCATCAGCTGCACCCGCGTGGGGTGCGCCAGGGCCTTGAACACCACCGACAGGTCGTGGGCCTGGTCATGGGACAACCGCGGCGTGGTCAGCGGAACACTGCAGTGCGGCGCGTCCGCAGAGCGCGTCTCGACGATGTCCAAGCCGATGGCCTTGCCCGAGGTTGCCACAGTCGCCCATCCCCCACATCGAATACTGTCGATCCGCTTGCGATCGAACCTTCTCGATGTGACCGAGAGTAGAACCATCGTGGCGGGATGCGCAATCCCCTGTCACTGCCGACTGGTCAAGAGCCAGGTGACAGAGGACCGCGACATCAACCCGTCACGCGAACTGGGCCAGCTTGCTCTCATAGAACGCCTTCATGCCGGCGTTGGCCTGCACGGTGACCTTCAACGCCTCCACGAACTCTCCGACCTCGGCGCCCGGCAGGACCGCCAGCATCCGGTCGGCCGCGATGCCGGTGAACGTCCGCATGCCGATGCAGCCCAACGCCATCCTGGGCTGCTGGGACTCCATCGCCAACGCCAGGGCGGTGCATCCCGGACGCCCGGACACCTGACCCGCTTCGGCGGTCCAGTTCGCGTTGCCGGACGCCTCGTTGTAGACCATCGCCTGCGCAGGGGTGAGCCACAGCAGCACAACGTCCGGCTCGACCGGCAGGTCCGCCAGCGGCCCGTAGACCACGCCCGCCCCCGCCTTGCGCACCGACGGGATGTTCGCGGCCTCCGACATCTCCAAGTACTGCGCGTCGCACATCGACTGCACCAGGCCGCCCAACTCGGCGTTCACCTCCTCGGGCATCTCGAAACCCATCACCATCGCCCCGACCGGACAGTTGAAGTGCTCCGCAGCCTCGGCGTAGAAGACGCCCTTCTCCGCCACGCGCCACATCGCGCAACTGGACGGCACCGGGCGGCCGGTGTCCGCGACCCCCTCCGGGCGCGTGTCGACCTTGGACAGCGCGACCGGCGGCAGGTCGAGCGAGAGCAATTCGGTCAGGGTGGTGGCCAGCTCGGGATGACTCATCAACTGCATCCTTTCGACGTGGAGACTTTCGACTCGGCCCGCATCGCCGGATGCGGCGAAGTCAGGGCGTGACACAACGCATCACCGCAGACATGACAGGTGAACGCGCAAATATGCGACAAGCGAGCACGGCTGACCAATGGTCAGACATGTCGCCGTGCACCCGCTCCCACATGTACCGCGCAACGTCGTCGGACATCGTCGGACCGACTCAACGTCATGATGACGTTCCCCCTGAATGGCCTTTCGGCATGCCGAATGCGCATGCCGAATGCGCAGTCTGAACCCTTCCGTGATCGGTGTCATACCCGCCAGACGGGTGCACTTTGCTGGGGCCACCAAGGGCCTGCTGTGTGACTCTCCGCCAAGACAACACGACCGGTACACCCATGCGGGGTGTTTCATTTGCTCTTGCGGCCTGAATGGTTCCTGTGTCCGGGAGCAGCCGTATGTCGTCGCGGCGGCGGGAGTGTCGCTACGGCAGGTGCCGGCCGATCCGCCGTAGGAATGCGCCCAGGGCACCGCGCTCGTGCCAACCCTTCCTGATCACCGCACACACTCCGGCGCGTACTCGGCCGAGGAGGGACGGGTGCCGCTCGTCGTGGCGCTGACCGCACGACGTCGTAACCATCGCGCACCCCACACGCCGGCCTCGGGATGCCGGCCGAAGCGCGGCAACCCGGACTTCGGATGCTCGCCATCGCAGCACCATCAAGCGGCTGGTGGGACGCCGACCGCTTCGGGATAGACGGTCATCGTGGCCTCCGGACGATGGCAAGCAGTACTGCAAGGCCCACCAGCATGGAGGGAGTCAGTGCGATCGATCGATTGCGGACACATCGGCGATGTGCACGAAGCAGGTTCACCGCGATCACGGCGACGGTCGATCCCGATCGCTTCCGCGGCGACTCCGTTCGGTGGCCACGCGTACGGCAGGGGTTGCGATTGCAATGTCGCCGTCGGTTCCGCAGAGACGGCGGGCACGTCGCCTGCGGTGGACAAGGCGAGCAATGACCACGACCACGACTGCCACCAGCACGGCCACGGGCAGGACGTGAAGGGATCCCGACCAGGCTGCGATCGCGGAGATCCCGCCACCGAGCAGGACCAGTTTCAACCCGCAGCAGGCGAGCACGGCCACGAGGACTCCGATTCCGCCGCGGGATGCGGAGCGGAACCCGGCGGGAATGCGTGGACCGGTGCTCATCGGATTGCCGTGTCGGGTCCGCGGGCGTCGATGCGCCCGCAGGCGGTCACGGCGGTGCAGTTGTCGGTCGCCAGCGAGCGAGCCAGGCCGACGAGGTCGGCGACGCGGGGATCGTCCACCCGGTAATAGCACCAGCGCCCTTGCCGTCGGGCCTGGATGTAGCCGCAGTCGGCCAGGCAGGCCAGGTGGACCGAGACCCGGCCCTGGGACAACTCGACGTGGTCGACGCACTCGCTCACCGTGCGCTCGCCGTCGAGCAGGAACTCCAGGAGGCGCAGGCGGGTGGGGTCCCCCAGTGCGCGGAAGAACTTCGCCACGACTACGGGCTGCTCGCCCCTGCCGGGCACCGGGACGACGGTCAACTGTGCGGATGAACCTGCGGGAGCCATGGTGTTGTCCTCCGACATCGTCGCCTGGTGAATGTTACCTTGCTAGGACAAATCCGGGTAAGCGAATATGAAGAGTCGGGATGGAGCGATGTGGTAGACGTCGATCTGGCGATCGTGGGATCGGGTGCAGCGGGTTTCGCCGCAGCCATCGCGGCCCGTCGCCGAGGCAAGTCGGTGGTGATGGTGGAGCGCGCGACGGTCGGCGGAACATGCGTGAACACCGGTTGCGTGCCGTCCAAGGCACTGCTGGCCGCGGCTGAAGCCCGCCATGTCGCACTGTCGGCCGGCAGGTTCCCCGGTATCGACGCCACGGCCGGCCCGGTGGCCTTCCCTGATCTGATCACCGGCAAGGACGAGTTGGTCGGGCGGATGCGGTCGGGCAAGTACGTCGATCTGGCCGCCGAGCACGGTTGGGAAATCCTGTCCGGTCGGGCGCGGTTCGTGGACGGGCCGGCACTGTGGGTGGAGTCGCCCGACGGCTCAGGCGGGCAGGTCGTCGCCGAGCACTACCTCATAGCCACGGGCTCCACGGCGTGGGTGCCCGAGATAGAGGGACTGGACGGGATCGACCACCTCACCTCCACCACGGTCATGGAACTGGCCGAACTGCCGGCCTCGTTGCTGATCGTCGGCGGCAACTACATCGGGCTGGAACAAGCGCAGCTGTTCGCGCGCCTCGGGGTCCGGGTCACCGTGGTGGAGACGCTGGGGCGGCTGGCGCCCGCCGAGGAGCCGGAGGTCTCGGCGATGATCGAGCGGGTGCTGTCCGACGAGGGCGTCACCGTGCACACCGGAACCGAGGTGCAGCGGGTGCGCACCGAGTCTGGGCGGATCGTCGCGTCAGTAATGGGTGGCGGCACGCGGCGCGAGTTGTCCGCCGATCGAATGCTGATGGCGACCGGCAGACGCCCGGTCACCGACGGGCTGGGCTTGGAGCGGATTGGTGTGGGGCTCGGCGGTTCGGGACAGGTGCTGGTCGATGAGTACCTGCGCACCAGCCATCCGCAGGTCTGGGCGGCGGGGGACGTGACCGGACAGCCCCAGTTCGTCTACGTCGCCGCGGCTCAGGGCGCGCTGATGGCCGACAACGCCTTTACGGAGACGGGGCGGTCGCTGGACTACCGGGATCTGCCCAGGGTGACCTTCACCGGCCCGGCCCTGGCCTCCGCCGGTTTGACCGAGGAGCAGGCGCGCCGGCAGGGACTGGATTGCGAGAGCCGGGTGCTGCCGTTGGAGTTCGTCCCACGGGCGGTCGTCAACCGCGACACCCGCGGCCTGGTCAAGCTGGTCGCCGAACGCGACACCGGCCGACTGGTGGGTGCGCACGTGGTCGCCGAGGGCGCGGGCGAGGTGATCGCGACCGCCGTGTACGCGCTGCGCGGGCGGATGACCGTCGCTGACATGGCCGCACTGTGGTGTCCCTACCTGACCATGACCGAGGGACTCAAACTGACCGCGCAGACTTTCACCCGGGACGTCGCCACGCTGTCCTGCTGCGCTTCGTGAAGGGAACGCCCGTGACGAGGACCTCGGCACCGCCCGCCGACACCGTCTGCGGGTCCGTGCTCGACGTGGCACCCGGTCGCCGGATCACCGCCCTGGATCCGGCGACGCGCGCGCTGCACCGGATGATCCTGCGCGCCTTCGCCGCCACCGGAGGGCCCCCGGCCGTCCCGGCCGTGGCCGCCGCGGCAGCCGAACTCGGACTCGACCCGCGCAAGAGCCTCGCCGGCCTTGTCGACCGGGACATCATCGGCATGGGAGCGCGGCGCGGCGACATCGTCTACGCCTACCCGTTCTCCGCCCGCCCCACCGCACACCGGGTGCACCTCGTCGACGGCGCGCAGCCGTACGCGATGTGCGCCGTCGACGCCTTGGGCATGCCCGCGATGCTGAACAGCGACGCGCTGATCACCTCGGTGGACCCCTACAGCGGGGAATCGATCACGATTACCGTCACCGACAAGGGCAGGACCGCCCGGTGGCAGCCAGGCGGGTGCGTGGCGTTCATCGGAACGGCCGGTGACTGCTGCGCGGGCACGGCGGCGCAGGTGTGCTGCGACTACCTCAACGTGTTCACCTCCGCCGAGCACGCGCACGCCTGGGCTGCCGGGCATCCGCACGTGCGGGGGTGCGTGGTCGATCGTGACCGGGCGCTGCGCCTGGGCATCGACGTCTTCGGGGACCTCCTCGGTTGACGCGGCCACGGCCGGGCCGGATGCTCATTGCTGGGCGCGCTGGCGGGAGACGAACTCGGCGTAGCTGCGGATGGTGGCCAGCGATTCCTCGCTGAGGATGTTCGAGTAGGTGATGACCTTCTCGGCGTCGACCAGGCCGCGGACGGTGTCGACGGAGCCCTCGGAAGCGATCACCAGGTCGGCGTCGAGCAGGACCGCCGCCAACGAGTCCTGGCCGAGATGCGCGTGGCGCACCTCGGCCGGGATGACCTCGGCCCGCCGCAGCGAGCGCTCCATGTACGACGGCCCCTCGGGCTCACTGCAGACGATCGCGACGCGTTTGTCGGCGCTGGTTTCGCGGATGCGTTGCAGCACTTTCAGTGACGGACCCACGCCCGCGGCCAGTGTCGGCAGGTCGGCTCCGGCGAGCAGGGAGTTGACGTGTTCAAGACAGTAGAAGGGCACCAGGGCGAAGTCGAAGCGCCGCAATCGTGCTGCACGATCGGAGACGGTCAGTGACGCCAAGTCGGCAAGCGTCATCCCGTGGACAGTGCTGTCAGGCAGGGCGGCCCGCACCGCGTCCGACAGCGACGCCAGTTCGCCGTCGTATTCGTCGACCACCAGAATCCAGGGGCGCAAGGGTTGTTGGGCGCTCTGGTAGTAGGCCAGTTCGGCGAACTCGCGGGCATCGAACCCGGCCGCTTCCGCGGTGCGCAGTGCCGTGGCGACCAACTCCCGCAATGCCCCGGCCCGGAGGGCGTCGGCCGTCGCCGCGGTTTCGGCCACCGTCGTCCCGCCTCCGGCCCTGGTGCTCACGTACCCCTCCGCCTCCAACTGGCGGTAGCCCTGGGCCACGGTGTTGCGGTTGATACCCAGGAACTCGGCGAGTTGTCGGATCGTGGGCAGCCTGTCGCCGCGGGACAGTTGACCGCTCGCGATGGCCGCGACGATCTGGTCCCGGATCTGCGTGGCCAGCGGCACACCCATCGTCCGGTTGATCGCGATCCTCATCATCGACTGCGGCCCTGCCTTCGTCTCGTGGAATCCCGCCATTCTGCGCCCCCGAACGCTGCCTGGGCGGGTGGGCCTCTCCCATCGGTTCGGCCGTTGCCTTCCTCGGTTTCACTCGGCTAGCCGAATATGTCCCATTGACATAGGACAAACCCGGTCATAGCGTCGTCCTCCACAGTCATCCGCGCCGCGACAGGGGATTGATCATGGGGGAACGAGCACGTCAGCAGGGGTGCTGCGCCGCCCCGGACTGCCCGACCACGTTCGACGACCGGGCAGTGCTGGGACAGCGACGATTAATACTGGTACGCCGGATCTCGGCGGTGTGCAGCGTGATGACGTGCGCCGCGGCGCTGGTGTCCCTTCTTCCCTCCGTGCCCGTCGGGTCCGAGACCGCCGAACGTTTGGCATGGGCCGCCGCGGTGTGGGGGCTTCCCCGCTTCCTGGGTGCGGCGAGGGCTGCGCTGGCAGCACGGAAGGTCACGCCTGTGCTGCTGGTCGCGGTGGGTCTGGTGGTGATCGCGATAGCCGGTCTGCCCCTCATCACGGCGGTGGTCGTGGCCGCCGTACTCGTCAGCGACCTCGTTCGGCGGCCGGTCACCTCACCGGGTGCGCCGGTCGCCGTCCGCACGTCCGACGCGCAGCGCGCCTGAGGGGGACACGAGATGTCCTCGTTCGTGTTCATGAAGCTGTTGGAGACCCGCGCCGCCCGCTACGACCTGGGCATGGGCCTGCTGAGTCTGGGACGCATCCAGGACACCTACCGGGCTGTGGCGCTGCAGGTGCCCGAAGGCAGCCGGGTACTGGAAGTCGGGTGTGGGACAGGCGGCGTCACCGCGCACCTGCTGGAGCGCGGCTGCCGGGTGATCGGCGTGGACCGCTCACCGGGAATGCTCGACATCGCCCGACGCAAGCTGGGGACGGCCCTGGACAGCGGCCGGTTGGAGGTCCGGGTACTCAACCTCATCCAGCTCGACAACGCCATCGCCGAGTCCTCGGTCGACTGCGTGGTGTGCTGCCTGGTCCTGAGCGAACTCAGCCAGGCCGAGCGCCGGTACGCCCTCGACCAGTTCTGCCGGCTGGTCCGCCCCGGCGGCACCGTCGTGCTGGCCGACGAGGTCGCTCCCCGTTCTCCCGGCCGCCGGCTGCTCTACCGCGTGGTCAGGATGCCGATGGCCGTGCTGACCTACCTGACCACCCAGACCACCACCCGGCACACCGGCGACCTCGCCGACGCCTTGCGCGAGCGCGGGCTGGAGGCGGTCGAAGCCACCACGGTGCACGGCCAGTCCTTCCAGATCGCCTCGGGGAGGAAACCCGCATGCCGGTTGCAACCCCAGCCGTGACGACCAGTCCGCTCCGCTCGGCGACACAGTTGTTGTTCCGCTCCTTCCCGTTCCCGACCGAGCCGGGCCTGCGCGTGTTCGGCAATCCCGACCGCACGTCCCCGGTCTTCGTCACCGGCAACTTCGACCACACCGTCCGGCTGGTGTCCCGGGTGCTGCGCGACTACGACTGCTATCTGCTCGTCGCCCCGACCGACGGCGTCAACGTCTGGTGCGCCTCGGCGGGCGGGCACTTCGGCGTCGACCAGGTCGAAGCGGCGATCAAGCTCAGCGGCATCGACGACCTGGTCGACCACCACCGCCTGGTGCTGCCGCGGCTGACCACACCGGGGGTCGACCCCAAGGAGGTACGCCGCCGGACCGGGTGGCGCGTGGTGTTCGGCCCCATCGACATCGCCGACCTGCCGACCTGGCTGGACGAGTCGTTTCCGCGCCTGGTCTCCGACCGGGTGACGTTCCCGTTGCGCACCCGCGTCGAGATGGGGATCGGCGCGGGACTGTGGCCCGCCGGACTGCTCGGTGTACCCAGTCTCCTGATCGCAGGGTGGAAGGCCGGGCTCGCCGTCATGGCGCTCAGCTACGTCCTGTCGGTGTTGTTCGCCGTCGTCTATCCGCGCCTGCCCACCAAGCCCGGTCTCCCGCAGGCCATTCCACTGGCCGCGATCACGGGCGCGATCGGGTTCGGCGCCGCGGCCGTGCTCGGGCAGGGACTGTTCGGGCTGATCTTCTGGCCGGTGGTCATGGCCGGGGTGGGTGCACTGGTGGCTTTGGACTTCCCCAGCTGGTCACCCACCGACGTGTGCAAGCAGGAGTTGTTGTGCTTCCTGTACCCGGCCACCCTCGCGCCGCCGGGGTTCCTGCCCACAGTGGACGAGCCGGCGTGCATCGCCGGCTGCGACATCTGCGTCAAGGTGTGCCCCAAGGGAGCACTGACCCTGAACATGGACAGCAAGGCGTTCCTCAACGACCCCGACGGATGCATCAGCTGCTTCGCATGCGTCCAGCAATGTCCGGTCGACGCCATCTCCTGAGACCGTCCGACAACTGGCCCGTTTCGTTCCAACAACACTTTGGGGGACCGGATGACCGCCGACCAATGCGCCACCAATGCGCCACCACCGACCTCCGGGTTGTTCGGTGAAGCCGACCTGAGCCAGCAGCGGCTGTTCCACCGCAACCTCGGCTTCCTGGCCGCGACGTTCGCGTGCATGGCCGCGGGCGCGGCCATCATCCTGTTCGTCGACACGGCACCGTGGCCGCAGATCGGGAACGTGATCAGTTGGATCGGCCTGGTCCTCGGCTACCCGATGTTCTGGCTGGCGGCCAGGACCCTGTTCAGCCGCCGACCCCGTCTCACCACCGAAGTGTTCATCACCCTCGCCCTGATCGCCGTGGTCTACGAACAGGAGTACTGGTACGCCTCCTGGGTCGTGTTCATCATGTGGCTGGGCGAGACGCTGATGGCCTGGGCAGGCAGGCACGCGCGCTCCGCCGTGGAAGCGCTGCTCAGTCTCGTGCCGCGCCAAGCCCGCCTGGTCACCGCCGACGGCTCGGTGATGGTGCCGGTCGAACAGATCCGCATCGGCCAGACGGTCGCTGTGCACCCCGGTGAACGCCTTCCCGTGGACGGCATCGTCACCCGAGGCGACACCGCGGTGGACGAATCGATGCTCACCGGCGAATCCGTCCCCGCCGACCGCGGCGTGGACGACGAGGTGTTCGCGGGCACCTACAACCTTCAAGCCGCCATCCAGGTGCGTTCCACCACGACCACCGACCAGAACACCGTCGCCCGCATCGTGGAGATGATGCGCCAAGCCCAACAGCAACACGTACCCGCCCAGCGCACTGTCGACCTGTTCCTGAAGTGGTTCCTGCCGCTGGTGCTGCTGATCGCCGCCGCCGTCGGCATCATGACCGGATCCCTCGAACGCGTCGCCACGATCCTGCTGGTGATCACCCCGTGCGCCTTCTCGGCCTCCACACCACTGGCGCTGATCGCCGCCGTCGGCAACGCCGCCCGGCGCGGCATCGTCATCAAGGGCGGCGCCAGCATGGAGGCGTGCAGCCGCGCCACCACCGTCCTTCTGGACAAGACCGGCACCCTCACCGCCTCCACCCCCGAACTCGTCGGCATCGACGCCTTCGCCGGCCGTACCGAAGACGAGGTACTGCGACTGGCCGCGATCGCGGAAACACCTTCCAGCCACCCCCTGGCCCGAGCCGTGTGCGCCGCAGCCACCGCCAAGGGCCTGGACCTTTCCGAACCCGAGTACTTCGAAGTCGCCGGGGGCCACGGAGTGCTCGCGGTCGTCGAGGGCCGCCAGGTGGCGATCGGCAACGAACGCTTCCTGGCCCTGCGCGGCCTGACCCCGCCCGAACACGTGCGCCAGGCCGCGGAACGGCGCGAGGACGCCGGCCACACCCTCGCCTATCTCGTCGAGGGCGACACCGTGATCGGCATGTTCGGCTTCCTCGCCCAACCCCGCGAGTCCGCGCCCGCCGTCATCGCCGGGCTGCGCAAACTGGGCGTGCGGCACCTGGTGATGGTGACCGGCGACCGCTCCAAGCCCGCCGAGGCCGTCGCCCGTCGACTCGGCATCGAGTACCTGGCCCAGGCCACGCCGCAGGCGAAACTCGACGAAGTCCAGCGCCACCAACGCGACGGGCAGGTCGTGGCCATGGTGGGCGATGGCATCAACGACGCCACAGCCCTCGCTGCCGCCGATGTCGGAATCGCCATGGTCTCCGCCGGCGCCGAAGTCTCCGCCATGGCCGCCGACATCGTCGTGCACGGCGACCATCTCGGCCGGGTCCTGACCGCCGCCCGTCTGGCCCGCCGCGGCATCCGCACCATCAAAATCAACATCCTGTTCGCCACCGGCTACAACGTCGTCGGTCTGATCCTGGCGTTGGCAGGACTCATCTCACCCGGTACCGCCGCACTCTTCCACGCAGCCAGCTTCATCTCCGTGGTCGTCAACTCCGCGCTCGTCCTGGCCTACAACCCCAAGGTCCCCGACGAGCCGTCCTCGCCCCGCTGCCTCGACGCCGACGACAACGCCCCTGCACCGTCGGCCGCCTAGGCGGTCCCACTCTGCGTCGGCGCACGAACCGCACTGCCCGCCCACCACGCCAAGGAGCACAGATGGACACCGGTCAACTGGCACAGCGCCTATCGGCGGCCCTTACGCTCACCACACCGCCCGTGGCGCTGTCCTTCGTCGACACCGCCCCCGTCGACATCCCGACCACCCAGGAGATGTCGCCCGCAGCGTGCGCCTTCTGGCGCCGCGCCGAGAACACCACCTTCTACGCCCCCGCCGAGGCCCACCACAACTGCCCCATCGGCCACATGGTGATGGGCTTCCAGATGCCCGACCACATCGCCGCTGAACTCGGCGAACTGGTGACCAACATGTGCGAGTGCGACTACATCGACGCCGACGAGGCCGCCAAGATCCCCAGCCGGACCGGCCAGCACGTAGGCATCGTCTACGGGCCACTGGCCCAGCACCCCAACGAGCCCACCGTCGTACTGGTCTGGCTCACAGCCCAGCAAGCGATGCTGTGCAACGAAGCCAACGGCAGCGCCAAGTGGTCGGCCGAAACCGTGCCTCGCACCACCGGCCGCCCCGCGTGCGCGGCCCTGCCTCTGTCGGTCGCCAACGACACCCCCGTGATGTCCTTTGGTTGCACCGGGATGCGCACCTTTACCGAGATCGACGACGACCGCATGCTGCTGGCCATCCCCGCCACCCAACTGGCCGCGTTCGTCGTCGCCGCCGAAGCCTCCGCTGCCACGAACCGAACGATGGCCGCCTTCTACCAGGACCGCAAAGCCACCCTCACCGCCAACGTCACCGCCTGATCCGCTCGCGGGCGCCGCAAGGGTTCCGCCCCGCGGCGCCTCATCCCTCGAACAGGAAGGGCCATGTCCCTATCCCATCAGCGTGCCCGCGCTGCGGTACTCCTCGTCGGGCTCCTCACGACCGGGCTTCTCACCGGCTGCGGGACCATCGGCACCACACCCGCGACGTCCGGCCTCAGCACGACCACAAGCGCTCCCGCCGCACACCAGGTACGCACGTTGAACGGGGACACCGTCACCCTCCCCGTTCCCGGCAAAACCACCGTGCTGCACTTCTTCTCCCTCAGTTGCGCCCAGTGCATCGAAGGCATTCAAGCCGTCGGCAAGGCCCAGCAGGCCGTTGCCGCCGACTACATCGCCGTAGCTATCGATCCCGGTGACGAACCCGAGGACATCACCGGGATGCTCTGCGCCGCGGGCAGCCCGCAACTCACCGTCGCCCGGGACACCGACGCGACCCTGCTGCGAACCTGGCGCGTCACCGCACCGGCCACCACGATCGTGGTTGACTCGACCGGCAAGATCGCCTTCCGTGGCGTCGTCCCCACCGCCGAGGAACTGACCGAGGCTATCCGCGGGGTCACCACATGACCGACCTCCTGGTGCTCGCCTTCGCCGCAGGGGTGGTCACCCCGGTCAACCCCTGCGGCTTCGCCCTCCTCCCCGGCTACCTCGCAGCCGCAGCCACTCGGGACTCAACCAGTGGCCCCACCCAGCGACTACTTGCCGCACTGCGCGGCGGGCTCGCTCTCACCACCGGATTCACGGGCACGTTCGTGATCGCCGCCCTCGCCGTCGCCCTCGGTCTGCGCCCGCTGCTGTCCTGGACGCCCTGGTTGGTCGTCGGTCTCGCCATCCTGATCACCCTCGCCGGAATCGCACTGCTGGCCGGGGTGCGGCTGCCGAGCCTCATGCCTGCCCGGATAAGCACCGGCACCGCACAACATCCCCGCAGGATGATCGTCTTCGGCGCGGTCTACGCCGTCGCCTCCCTGTCCTGCACCCTGCCGATCCTCGTAGCGCTCACCGCCCAGAGTCTGGCCGTTACACACCTTCCCGGCCTGCTCGCCGTGCTGGCCGGCTACGCCGCTGGCGCCACCACCGTGCTGCTGGCCATCGCCGTCACAACGACCCTGGCCGCCGGACTGCTCACCCGCCTGGGCCGCCGTGTGCTGCCCCACGCCACACGCGTCGCGGGAGCGATCCTGACCGCAACCGGCATCTACCTTCTGCTCTTCTGGGCACCCACCCTGACCGGGGAGGGCCGACCCGACGATCGCGGGTGGACCTCGACCACCGCCGCCGCCGCCGACTGGATCGCCACCCACCCCGAAACAGCCGTCATCGCGCTCGCCATCCTCGCACCCCTCGTCACCTTGGCGTTCCGACGAGCACGCAGAGATCCCGACGTCGGTCGGTCCGCCGGCAGCGCTGACGAGCGCACCAGTCCAGGCAAGGAGCAATGAGCCAAGCAGCCCTATTGACGCCATACCGTCCGGAAAATCGCGATGGCCGAATCCACAGGCCTGGGTTGGATGAGGGCGGTGCCGCCGCCAGCCTCACAACATCCACCCGTCAACTGCACCACGAGATTCTCACAGTCTTCACCGACACCAGTCGATCACCCTGGCCCCAAGACTTTGCGGGCATCGACCACGACCCCGCGTTGCGCAAGCTGACCGAACGTGACCTGCTGGTCGTCGACAAGCACGGCCGGATCCGCGCCGTCTAGCCTTTCTCACCCGAGCCAACGCGCCGCGTCCGGTGAGCCCTTCTCCCGCGGAGCGAGGGCCGCAATAGTGGCCCTGATGGTCGCCACGCTGCTGGTGGTCGCTTCCCAGGTCCCCAAGGCTGAGCGACGACGTCGGTGCCGTCCTCGGCGTCATACCGTTCTACGACGTGTTCCTCGCTGTGATGGCCATTCTCGGCCTCGCTACCACCCGCTTGTTCCGACTCGGCCCTCGGACAGCCGCACCATCGTGTTCACCGCCGCCACCCGCAACTCGCTGGTCGTGCTGCCTCTCGCACTCGCCCTGCCCCGACTCACTCGGCGTCGCCAGCATCGTGATCATGGCTCAAACCCTCATCGAAGTCATCGGCATGGTCACTATGTCTGCGTCGTCCCACGGCTGGGCCCGAAGAGTCTGACAGGCAGCGATCGGACAGTCACGAGTGGCTAGTCCGGCTCCACAGGACAACCTGTCTGCGACACTGACCTGGCTGCGACAGCTTGACTGTTTACATAACCAGTGGCTCACTGCTGGGGTTCGGGGCGTTCGGGTTCCCCATCGACTTGGTAGACGCGTTCTCGTGAGCATGTACCGGATCGGGGGATGATCAACGCCCTAGGATGGTTCGGTAACTGTGGCAAACATCGTGTTGGAGTACGTCAAGACTCTGATTTGGCCGCTCGTCGTGGCAGGTGTTCTGATCGGCTACCGCCGCTCAGCGTTCCGGCTCTTGGGGCGGCTGACGAGTGTGGACGCGGCCGGAGTAACGGCTACGTTCGACAACGCTGCTGACGAAGCGGAAGAAATCAGCACCTCCGACACCGAGTAGTTCGCATCGCTCGTGCGCTTGGACGACACCGCGAAGTTCCAGCCGACCGCGTATCGCGATCTGCGCTCACTTGGCGAGACGTACCGCGACGGCCAACCTGTCCTGCTGGATCTGACCGACACCAGCGACGCCGACGCGAAGCGCTTCGTGGACGTCTCGGCCGGGCTCGTCTTTCACGCACGGGGCAGCATGGACAAAGTGTCGAGCAGGGTCTTCATCCTCACCCCGCCGCTCAAGAACCCCAAACAGCGTGATCTCGGCTAGGTGTCGTACAGTATCTACTTCGTGCTGACGGTGGCGGCTTTGATTCGCAAGCGCAGGCACATCCTGCCGACGCTCGCGGCGCCGTTCCGGCGGTCCGCCGAGGTGTCCGTGTAACAGAGATCCGTTCTGGATATCCCGGCGTAGGCATCGCGTCAGACGCCTGGAGGTTCGCGACGGATCTGCTCGTGCCATGGCAAATCCCGGCGTTGTTCGTGCGGCGTGCCGACAAGGTAGCGCGCAACGAAGTCGTCGAAGCCCGAGTTGGTGAGGTCTTGCCGGGCCGTAGGTTCGATGTGCTGACGCTGCGCCTTGCACTCTCGCCAGTCGGCTTGAGTGTGGAGCGTATGCAGACTCGGCCACATCCACCGCGTGCGCCACGCGATCATCTCTTCCGATGGGCGGTCGCCAGAGCAGTAGGCCATCCGCCAAGCCGCGTAGAGGTCGGTGAGCTCGTCAACCGCGACTGTGTGCCGATACCAGCACGGCGGAATGCTCACGTCCGCGGACAACGGATACCGGGTGATGAGATGGTTCACGAACCATCGCAGTTCGTGCCATAGCTGTGCAGCTTGGTCGCGGGTCAGAAACGCCCAGGTCCACCGGTTGGGCCGGCTCAGGTCCTCCCGTTCTGCGAGATTCCTTTGCAGCTCCAGAAGGAACTCGCGCAGCGACTCGACCTCGTCGAGCGCCGTGGCAACGCTGCCACCTAGCTCGGAAACGACACCCGCAAGGTCAGCAAGTTGGTGAGCCTGTTGCTCGCTCGTCAACGCGAGCTCTGTGACCACCTCGGGAAGCAGTTCCATGTCCAGGACAGGTACATCCTCGACGTGCGTTCTTTTCGAGGCTGCAGTGTTGTCTTCTGGCCCGGACTGTGCGGAGGGAACCTCACTCATCGTGTGCCAGCCTGGACGCTTTGGGACTCGGCGAACATGTATCGACGCTCGCGTAGGCAGCGAGGAGTTTGCGTGCCTCGTTGCGGCTGTGTGTGACTAGGTCCGAGAGGTCCGGGGTCTCCCACCAGCCCGGTAGATCGACCTTGGCCGCGCGGAGGTTGCGGTAGAACAGCAGGCCTTCTCCATCGCGCAGTTCGCGGATCGCGTCCACGGTCAGCGCACGTTGCCGCCAGGGAGAGACGGTGACCTGATCGCGGGCTGCGCTACCGGTGGACACACTGGCCTGGTCGATGATGCGTTCGGGCAGCAGATCGGACAGCGCCATCAGGTCTTTGGAATTGCTCAACCCGCCGAGTACGAGCTTGATCGACGCGCAGTCCCAGATCTCGATCGCCTCCTCGACGCCCCAGCGTTGGCGCAACTGCGAGAAGTTCTGCACGTAGACGTAGATCTGGACGCCGCGCCCACCGGAGTCGGCCAGTCGAGCGCTCAGGTCGTCGACCGGCGTGATGTTGGCTGCTTCGTCCATGACGATCCGCAGGGGCGGATCGAGGCGTAGATCGCCGTAGGCGGGGGCGCTGAGCTGCTCCGCGGTCGGACGCTGGGAGAGGATGTCCGCGCGGTGCAAGACCTCCACCATCAACGCGTTGACCATCGGAGCGGCCGAGTTCTTCCTTCCGCGCGACACCATGTACAAGGTGTCGCGCCCGCTGCGGATGAAGGCGTCGATGTCGAAGTGCTTGTCGCCCGGCTGGGGCGTGAGCGACCGCATGATCGTCGGAGACGTGAGCGGGCGAAGCAGAAGTTCGAGAGTGGAGTAGATGCCGCCCGCGCCCGAGGTGTCGCTCGTGCTCTTCAAGCTGTCGAGCAAGTTGCGGAGTCCGTCGGCGATCGCGGGCGCGGCACGCTCGTCGGTCTCGAGGATCTGTGCCGGCCGATACGACTGGCTGGTCGTCCACAGCCACAGCGTGCCAAGGTCAGAACCACTCAGGGCTGCCGCATGCAACATCGCGGCAAGCACGCCTTCGCTCTTGCCGCTGAAGTACCCGCCGTTCTTGGTGTCTTCCAGCGGTCGGGCACTGCAGATTGCCACCGCTCGGCGCAGCGCTACGTCGAAATCCTCACAGCCGCGGATCGGGTTCCACCGCAGCTTCTCCGGCCACGGCACCCGATCTTCCGGATCAAACACCCACACGGAACCGCGCTTGGCGCGCTCCATGACCGTCAGCTCGATCAGGTCGAAACGCGTCGAGGTAGCGACCAGCGCACCGGGCGCACGCAGGACGTCGGACACTGCTTGACGGCCGGTCTTGCCCATCCGCACCGGTGCTACGACGAGCTTCGAGTCTTCGTGCGTGCCATAGATTCCCTCGCCGGTAGCCGGCCAGCGAGCGAACAAGGCCCCTGCATCGTCTGCGCTGATGTCGAGGAACTTGGCCAGCGAAGGACGAAGTCGTGCAGCGTCCTTCGTCACAGCCTTGGCACCAAGGCGTTCCTGGATGGCGTGACGATCGGCTAGACCGGATCGCTGCTCGGCCCGACGCCGGTAGATCCGGTACCGCCAGGCGAACACCCGAGTCCACAGCACGAACTCAGCGGCGAGCACCACTAGAACGAGACTGTAGGTGAGGAACGGGTGGCCAGGTCGGGGATCGGTAGGCCAACCTGCGGCAGGGTCTGACAGGTGACTCGCCCAACCGGCTACCGTGGCCGGGATCAGGCGAGGCGGAGGCCAAGCCCATCCGTGCCCTGCGAACCAGCCAGACAGTGCGCCACCAGTAAGCACAGCCAAGAGGAACGTCACCAAGAGCGCACCCAGCAACGGGTAGAAGACCCCGAACACAGGCCTGGGGGACGAAGGAACATGACGTTCCTGGTCGCGTTCGCTCATACGCGCCAGACGATCCCGGTAAGCGCGCCGTCGGTGTCGGTCAGCGCGATCTCTCGCGGCGAGCGCTCGTGCCGCACCAAGATCGGGTCCCGTGAGCCTATCTGGAGCAGACACGTGCCCTGGTCCAGCGCCATGATCGTTTCGGCAGTTCCGGGCGGCAGGTTGTACAGCTCGGCGCAAGCGTAGGCATCGTCGTAGGAGCCCTGGCAATAGATGAACCTGGTCTCTGCTTCCCGAAGCAGTGCGCGTCCAGGGCTGCCAGGCGGCAAATCGGGAACGTGGTGAGTACCGAGAACGGTCGCTAAGCCCAGGCCTCGGGAGATCTTGGCGTTGCGGCGCAAGACCTCACCGATGGACCCCTCGGCGACGTGCCATCCCTCCTCGATGATGTTGACGGTCTGCTCCGCGCGCTCCGATCGCGCAGCGAGCATGTTGGTCTGCCAGGTGTTGACCAGCGCCATGACGACGCGCAGCGCCGGGCCTTCGGTCGGTAGGGCGCTGAGGTCGATGTGTGTGAGCCCGCTGGGATGGTCGAGGTTGACATCGAGACTGGTCTCGCCGTCCACAAGGCCGGCAAGGTCTTCCTGGATCATCCGCTCGAGCGCGAACGCGCAGTCCAGTCCCCAGTCCTGCAGTTCGTCGACGGTGCGGCTCAGCGCGTCGGCATCAACCGCACTGGGGTGCAGCAGGTGGTGCACAACGTCGCCGATGACCGGCACCCGATCGCGCTCACGCGCGTCGCGGGTAGCGGCCAGTAGCGCCAGCCGCAGCGCCTTACCCTCGCGTTCGGTGACCGGGCGTCCAAGGGCCTCGCTGAGCACGGCGCGCAGCAGCATCATCTGCCCGGTCGGGCGCTCGATGTTGTCCAGGGCATGGCCAGCGTCGTCGATCTGTTCGCCTCCCAGCGCGATCACAGGGTCGAGCAGGTTGAGTCGGCTGCCGGTGCCGTCGAGGCTGAACCGGATGGAAGGTGCTCCGAGAAACCGGGCGAGCGCGGTGTACTCGCCGCGCCCGCCTTGCAGTTTCTTGTCCAACACGACAACGCGCCTGTTGCCCAACATCAGCTGCCGGATACACGCCCAGGTCTTGAGCAGGCTGCTCTTGCCCTTGCCGACGTCTCCAATAACGGCGACGTTCACTGAGCTGATTACCTTGTCCTCGTAAGCCGTGTACGGGTCGTGTACGACGAGTTGCCCGGACAACAGGTCGGTGCCGACGATCAAGCCACGACTGCTGGTCGGAGGTGAGCTCAACGCGAGGTTGAGCGCCTCAGCTTGCCGCGTGGTAGTCGACATGGGCTGTTCACGGGGCTCATACCAGCCCCACCGATCCAGCAGCCGTCGGCGAGGCGGCGGAGGAACAAAAGCGAGCTTCGGAGGCGGCACGTCCGGTTGGGCTGGTTGCCACCCAAGCTTCGGCAGCGCGACGCGATCCTGGCTGGGGCCGCCTCTGCTTGTGCTGCTTCGGCGCGCCATCAGCGTGTTTCTTTCACCGCAGCGCTACCTGCGGGCGGCGGCGAGACTGGGTGAACGCGCTCGGCCCAAAGCTGTTGAATCAACTGGAAATCTGGCTGACACACGCCACCCCATGATCCGTACACCTCGCCTCGCATCAGAGCACTGGCCAAACACTGCGCTCGAACCGGACAGCCCTGACAAAGCTCAGCGACGCGCGCGCGTTCCGCACGCATAGCTTGCTTGCCGGCGAAGCGTGCTCCCTCGCCGGGAAAGAACTCGTCAGGATCGTTGTCGCGGCACCGCAGTCGCTCCGCGGCGCCGATCACCGCGTCGAGGTCTTGCCAGGTGCAATGGGCGTACCGGCGTGCCTCCGCAAGGCGGGCGTAGTGGAAGACAGTGGGGGAGCGCATCACGCCACCGCCATGCCGCGGGCGAGCGGATATGTGGCGATGACGGCCGCGTCTTGCGCGCGGTCCTGCCACCACAACTCGGTGAGCGCGGACTGGGCCGCCTCGTTCGCAACACGCATACACGCACGACGTAGCTCGGCGGCGCCCGCGGCCGTGACGGAGATCGCCATCGACCAGTCGACCCCCTGGTGCCCGGAGCCGGGCGCGAGGTCGTGCAGGCGGCGCTGCGACGCCGAGAGCATCGTGGCGTCGGTGCCGTCGTCTACGCGGCCCTTCTTCGCATCGCCCAGCAGCGACGCGCCGTCCTGCGCGACGTCCGCGCGTGCCCTGGCCCGGGCGACCCGGTCCGGCACGAACTCCATCCTGACGCTGAGGGTTCTGATCACCGAGGGCGTGACCGCGGTGAGCAGCGGAGCTAGCCAGCGTGGCCCGAGTGGTGCGGGTGCAATGCCGTCGCGGGGCAGGAACGCCGTGCGGGTGTGCCACTCGTCGTTGACGACAATGTAGTCGGGCTCAGTGGTGTAGCTCTGCCAGCAGGTCTCCCACCGCACGCCCTCGTGCTGGTCGATCGGCCATCGCGGGTCTTGCAGCGAGCGCAGCACCGCGCAGGTGCGCTGCTCGCCCAGCACCTGCGGGCGGGTGAGCTCGGCGCGTACGGCCAGGTCCGCCATGCGCGCGAGCTCGTCGCGCACCAGCGCCGCCCAGCCGGCCGGGCCGTCATCGTGGGAGCGGGCCTCGTCGTAGAACTCGCTCGTCAGCGGGAACCGCGCCACGAGGTAGTTGCGGTGCTGTTCAGCGGTGCTTGCAGTCAGATCGATCAGTTCCTCGTAAGACTCGATCAGCGGTTCGAGTCCGGGCCGGGTCGAGAGTCGTTGGGAGATGAAATCGCGGTGCGGTGCGGGGTCGTGCGGCACGATCCGGTTGATCTGCTGCAAGCCGCGCAGGAACGAGCCCGCTTTGCCCAGCTGCGAGAGCAGCACCCCATAGCGGACTGAGGCGACTTCGTAGGCGCGCTCGGCGCGCAGCCCGGATGCCTGGCCTTGCACCTCCATGAGCACGCTCAGGTAGGACCGCTCACCGGGATTGTGGTGCCACAGAATGAACATGTGCTCCCACGCAGTGCCCCGCAGATCCAGCGGCTCGACCCGGCCCAGCGGTGTCGGCAGCGTCCACAGCGGACCGAACAGGTCGCCTGGATCGGACTCGCGTGCGACGTGCGGCGCGACGAACGTGGTCTCGCCGCGGATGCTGCGCCGCCGCCACCGCCACGACCACAGAAGCTGCGCGGCGATCGAGCGACGCCCCCACGGCCTCACGACACCATAGGTGCCGGCGAGTACAGCGAACCCGCTGATCGCGCCGGCGAGATCGCCAACCGCCAGCCACAGCACGAACGCGATCACCCCGGCCGCGCCCAGCGCGACGGACGCGGGTGTGCTCAGCGAGCCCAGCAGACCCCGGCGGCTGATCTCGCCGCCCAGTACGGAAATCCTCACTTGTCGTCCCCCCGGACTGTCTCTTCATCGGCCTTGACTGCGCGGTGCGCGCCCTGGCGCATCTTGTTTCCGGCCGCGAGCGCGGCCTGCGCGGCGATACCGATCGGTCCCATCGCACCCCCGGCCGCCGATCCCGCCTGCGAGGCCTGCGCGGTGGTACCCGCGGGCGCCTTGCCACCGAGACCGGTCGCCGCTCCCGGCTTGCCCGCTCCCGGCGTCACGCCACCTGGACCGGCGGTAGAGCCTTGGTCGGTCAGGCTGCCTTTCATCTGCGGGAAACCCGACGTGCCCGGCTTTGTCCCGGCGGAGCCGCCCGACTGTCCGGCCGACGCCTGCGGCTTCGACGACGGCTGCTGCCGCGCCTGCGGTGTCTGGCCTGCGCTGTAGCTTTGCGCGATGGAATGGCCGGTGCCGGTGCTCTGCCCGGACTTGCCGTCCTTGTCCTCACTCGCAGAGCGGCTGTGCTGGTGGCGTTCGAAGGCCCCCATGCTCGCGCCTACCACTGCGGCGGTGCCGAATCCGGCGGACGGTTGTGAGTCGTGCGAGTCCTCGGCGGTCGGCAGCAACGGCGCGTACTTGAGCAACGCGAACGGGGCGAAGCCGACCACGATCAGCGCGACGATCACGACGACGATCTGACTGAGCAGCGGCATCCCGCCGGCCTTCATCGCCGGGATCGAAAGGTTGCCGTCGATGATCGCGAACACCGCGCCGAGCAGGAAGTACAGCAGCGGCTTGGACAGCAGCAGCCCGAGGTACGTGTAGACCGGGCGGGCCGCCTTCGGCCGCCACTTGGGATGCACGCGCATGCCCCACGCGATCCCGGCCACCAGACCGGACAACGGCAACGCGACCGACTGCAGCGCGAAGCCCACGAAGACCGCGCCGGTGCCGAAGATCAGCAGCCCGAACACGATGCTGCCCACCCCGGCGCCGCCGGGGATCATCACGGCGGTGACCTGGGACAGCGCGGCCAGTTTGGTGATGGCGCTGCCGATGTAGTCGGACTGCCACGCGGCGATGCCGCTGGTCATCTTGCGTACGGTCGTGTGCAGCACCGTGGCGATCGCCGGGGCGAACACAGCCAGGAACAGCCCGAGCGGCAGCTGTTTGAACAACGCCTCCTGCAGCTCCTCGCGGCCACCACCCCCAGAGGCGGCGCGGCTGATCATCAGGACCGACATCAGCGCCATGACCGTCAACCCGAGGCCTGTCGACGCGCCGTAGGTGGCGAGAAACCACGGCGAGCTGGGATCGAAGTTCCCGACGGTGGCCAGGCCCTCGAGTAACACCCGGACGGTGAAGTCGACGGCCGAGGCGTGCAGGCTGTTGGCGAGCTCGTCCATCGCGCCGGCCGGGTTGGCGACGAACTTCGCGATGTCGACGACGACCGACAGGATCGAGGCGAACGCGTCGATCTGCATGCGCCCGGCCGCCAGATGCGCCTCACCGACGATCTTGAAGAACTGGCCGATTCGTTCGAGCCAGTCCGTGTTGTCCGCGATGAATTGCGACAGCCCGTGGAAGAAGTTCGCGATCGACTCGTTCCACCGGATGCAGCGTTCCTTCTTGTCCGGCACCATGACGACACGGCCGCAGTCGACGAAGAACGCCTTCTGACAGTAGGACGACACGGCGTCGGAGCAGGGGTCGCTGAAGTTCTTGACCAGGTTGCTGTCGCCAGCGGCGTACGGCTTCATCCGCTCCAGCGACTCGGCGTCCGGTTTGGCCGCCCACGTGAGGCCCCACGTGTTGCGTACCGGGCTGGTCCAGTCGCGGATCTCGTCGGCGCAGTAGCGGAACGCCACGTTGAAGGAGTGGTCGGGGCCGAACACCGCTGGGAACGTCGCCGGTAGTTCCGGTGGTTCCCTGTTGACGTCAGCGGTGTTCTGGTCAGGCCAGAACTTGGCCCGTTCACTGGGCTTAGTCGCCCAGTACAGCAGACGCGATTCGACCTTCATGACCTCGTTGAGGTAGAGGCTGAGGTCGCCGCCTTTGTCCTTGCACTCCGGTGTGCTGAACCACGGTCCTTGGCGGAACTCGTTGGTGTCGCCGACGTACTTGACAAGGTCGGGAGGGAAACCTTGCGGGATCTTGCCGTTCGTCGGTGGCTGTGCGAGCGCCGCGGGCGCGAGTGTGAGAAGTAGCGCCAGGACCGTTCCACACAGGACGGTCAAGCGTCGGAACATGCTCCCCCCATAGGTTTATCGCTTACTCGATCGTGATGAAGAAGCTGTAGAAGGCGACCTTCTTGCGCTCGGGCGCCGGCGCGGCGTCGTCAGTGCCGGGCTGCGGGCCGTCGGCGGTCTTGACCGTCGCGACCTTCCAGGTGTCGGCCTCCCAGACCAGCCGGTAGGTCACCGTCGACCACCTCTGAGCGCGGATTTCGCCCCGGCCACTCAGACCCGGGCCGATGCCGACCGAGGACACCCACAGTTCGATGACCGCCTGGTCGCCGGTGAAGTCCTTCACCTCGAAGTCAGCCGGAGCCTTGGAGGTCCGGCCGTTCCCGCTGCTCGCCCTGGCTTCGGAGAACAGTTGCCGCGTGGGCTGGTCGGCGCTGCTGGCGATCCACGTGGTCTTCACGACCTCGGGGTCGGCGTGGCCGTGCGCGACGGCGGGCAGCAGTTGCACGGCGATCATCGCCGCGCTCGCCGCTCCCTCACGGTCGCGGGTGAATCCGCTCGGTACCCCCTTGGTGATCGTCTTTGGCCCGTGCTCGCGGGCCCCCGCACCGCTGGGCGCGTCGCTGGGCTGGGTCTGTCCGGGCTGTGCCTGCTCGCTGGACGCGGGCAGCGCGTACCGGCCGACCAGCACTCCGGCGACGAGTGCGACGACGACGGCGAGGATCAGGACGAGCACGCGGCCGGTCGCCGGCCGGGGACCGGCCGGCGCGTTCGTGGGCGTGGTGTGGGACATCTGCTTGTCTCCGGTTCCGCTAGAAGATCGCGATCACTGCACCGAAGATCATGCCCAGACCGGCCAGTGCGATCAGAGCGAATACCGACTTCTTCGCGGATTCGGTGTGCTCGTGCACGTCTGCGGAGTAGCCGCCCTTCTTGGCGCGCTGCAGTTCGACCGTGGCCCGGATGAAGCCGAACGCCACGATCAGGAACGCGATGCCCCACACGCCGCCGAGCAGCGTTTTCCAGGTGGAGTTGAACGCCTCGCCCCACACCCCGAGATCGGGCTGGACGCCGTCGAAGGGGTTGGGCGACCCGGTGGGAGCGCCCGGTGGGCCTGGGTCGTTCTGGGCGAGGAACCTCACTTCCGAGTGGATGCGGTAAAACATCACGTTGCCTTTCGCAGATGCAGCTCGGTGACTGACGCGTGCGCGGCGCGTGGTGGCGGCCGTCCCGTGTCAGCGGGCTGCTCGGGTAGGTGGCCCTCCGGTGCGGGAGGGGGTGTTGTGCCTGTCTGGGGCTGCAGTTGGTCTGGGCGCGGGGTGCGCTGGGCGGCGAGCCGGTCGGCGACCGCTGCCGCGGCGCCGACCCACGCGCGGCGGGAGGCGTCGCTGATCCGGGCGTGCACGATCGGCTGGCCGCCCGCGAGCTGTGGGTCGAACGGCACTTCGACCACCAGGGCGGTGCGTGCGGCGAAGTAGGCGAGCATCTGCCGCCGCAGCGGCGGAGGCGCTGCGGCCGTGGCGGGCCCGACGACGGTGACCGCGCCGGAGACGAGGTCCGGCCGCCGGGTGTCGAGGTGGTCGAGCATCCACGCCGCGCTCTGCGCGACGTCGGGCTCGAGCGTGATCGGCACGACCAGCTGGTCGGCCATGGCCGCGGCCCACTGCCAGTTCCCCGCACGGACGTTGTTGCCTGTGTCCATCACCGTCAGCCCGAAGTACCGGCTGAGCAGCAACCAGATCCGGCCGCATTCACCGGGCCCGATTTGCTCGGCGCGGGCCGGATCGGTGTCGCTGGCCAGTACCTCGGCGCGCGAGGGCTGCGAGCGCAGGTAGTGGGTGAGGTCGCCCGCCGTGCCGACCGCCATGAGTCGCTCGGCAGCGCCGAGCAGGTGCCACACGTGCGTGTCCGGTGCCGTGACCTCGGCGCGCTGCGCGAGGGTGCCGCGCGCCTCGTGGTTGTCCCACGCGACCACCGGTCCGCCGCGCAGCGCGGCGAAGGTGTGGGTGAGCATCAACGTGGTCGTGCTGACCTGTGCGCCACCCTTGGGGTTGGCGACCATCACCAAGCGGCCGCCCCCGAGATGCTGGCGCACCGCGACCTCGGCCTGCCGGTGCCGTGCCTCCTCCCGGCCCGGGCCAGGCTTGATCAGCCCGCCGGTCACCTTCCTCAACCGGGCACGCCACCCCCACAGCGCCGGATCGGCTGTCACCGGCGGCTGAACAGCCACCAACTGCTCCGGGCCCGGACGTTCGGCGGGAACGGCACTGGGCGGCCCGGCCGCAGCAGCCCGTGGCGGGGCGGCTCCGTGCAGGTCGACGGGTTCCTCGGCGTTGTAGCCGTTGCCGGTCACCACCGCGGCACCCCGTGTGAGAGACCCTGCCGTGGCCCCGCGATGTCGTGGTCGGGCGCGCGTTTTGGGCGCACCGCCGCGAGAATGGCCTTCGCGGCGTCGCGGAGCGGCGTGGCCGTGTCCCGTGTCCCGCGTGCCGGCCCAGGCCGGGACGCCCGGTTGTCCCCAGGGACGGTGGCCTGGTGCGCTGGTCGCGGGGCGACACTGGGAACCGGCGCCGGGATGGCGGCGTCCGCGAAGACCCAGTCGGCGCTGTTCAGGTCCCAGCGGACCAGGCGGCGCTGATGGTCCTGCTCGACCGCATCCTGCGCCATGGCCGCGGTCGGCGCGGCGTGAACAGTCCAACCGCCGGCATGGGCGTCGGCGTAGCCGTGCTGTTCGACCTGCGTCAGTAGTTCTTGAAGCTCCTCCACAGAACTGACTCGAAAAGCGGAATGATCGCCATTCTCCTGATGGATGATCACTGGGTTGAACAGCTCGTGCCCACGGCCTGCCTCGGGTTGCCCAGGGGCGTAGTAGGTGCTGACGGAGCACCCATGGCTGGGGTCGTCCCCGGCCCGGACGAAAATCTCCAAATCCTGATTCAGATCTGGGACATGGGTGCCGAACACTGGTTCCCAGCCCCACTTCTGCGGATCCCAGCCAGGCGGGAGACGAACGGGCGGCTCCTTGTCCCACTCCGCTTGAGGGATGTCTACTGGTCGGAATTCCATTCCACTTCCCCCTTCGTGTTGAACTCGTGCCACTCGAAGTTTTCCTGTGGCTTCATGTGCGCACTCCTTCTCGAATTGACTGGCTGCCGTCGTTTACGGAACCGGCCGGGCGCCGACATTCCGGAAATCTCCGCCAGTTCTCACCTTGGACACCTTCACAACATCGCCGCTTTGCGGGGCTTCGAGCATCAGGTGCTGTCCGTTGATCTGCCCCAGGTACATGGCGACGTGATGCGTGCCCCAGAACAGCAGGTCACCGGCCCTGGCCTGGGTGAAAGGGACGACGAGCTTCGCGCGGGTGAGTTGCGCGTCCGAGGGCCGGATAATCTGCACTCCGGCCTGCGCGTACGCGTACAGCGTCAATCCCGAACAATCGAATCCGACTTTGTTGTAATCGCCGTGTGAGTCGGCGACACCACCGTCACGCACGCCTTTCGTAGGGCCGTCGGCATTGCCGCCACCCCAGGAGTAGGTGATGCCCAGCCAGGACAGGCCGGCCGCGATCGCGGTGGCGACCTGCGGGGAGGCCGCGTGCACGACGCCGACGACACCGGCCTCCGGGGGCAGCGTGACGTCCGAGCCGGTCACGGTGACCTGGATCCGGCCCTTGAACGAGCGGTCCGCGCAGTCCAGCGGCGGCCCGGAGCCGTCGTAGAGCGCGGCAACCACGGCCTCGGCGAACGGCTGGTGGCGCTGGTAGCGCCAGCCCTCGCCGCTGCGCTCGACGTCCTCGGCGAGCTCGTGGTTCGAGCGCGCGTCGGTCTCGTAGCCCGGTGCGCGTTTGAGCAGCACCGTGAAGAAGCCCTTGGACGCGGCGGCGGCGTCGGTGCGGTCGTAGCCGACGTAGGCGTTCCAGGGGCCCGGCGCGATCTGTTGAAACACGCCGACCGCGTTTCCGTTGCGCGCCAACGGGTTGAGCGTCGACTCCTGCATCCCGGCCTGCAACGCGACGACCGCGCCGCGTCGGGTGATGTCCATGGCTTTGGCGACCCCGAGGATCTGCTGCACCGTCGTTGTCTGCGTCGGTGAAAGGGTCACCCCGGCGAACGAGCCGCCCTGCGGTGGCGCCGGGGTGCTCGGTCCGGTGCCGGGTACCTGGCAGGTCGCGGGCGGGATGATCGCGTCGGCGTCGGCGCGGCGGGGTTGCAGCAGCACCAGCACGAGCAGCATCGCGCCGGCGAGCGCGGCGAGCGGGATCAGGAGAAGCTTCGCCATCAGCCGGCCTCGACATGGACGTCGACGAGCCACCGGCCGTCGGGCTGGCGCAGCACCGCGCGGGTGGTGAGGACCGGTTCGGTTTGGAAGGCCACGTCGGCCGCGAGCAGGGTGCGGGTCGCCGTGGCCCGCACGTAGACCTGGCCCTCGCCGCGCGGTGCTTCGGGGATGATCTCGGCGGTGATCCGGTCGCAGCGGGTGGACAGCTTCTGCTCGACCACCGCGCGGTGTGAGGCCTCGCTGTCACCGGCCTGCAGGTCCGCGGTCTTGCCCGCCGTGGTGGCGAACACCGTTGCCCGCTCGACGTTGTTGTTGCGCGGCTGGCGGTAGTCCGAGGCGCACCACTGCGTCATCCACGCCCTTGTCACCGCGACCGGGTCCCGGAAGTCCGTGGTCGCGGCGGTAGGAGCCGTGGGCGGCGGGGGCACGGTGGACGGTGTCCCCGCCGGCGCGGTCGGGGTGATCGGCGAGGCGCTCGGCAGCCGCAGACCCGATCCGGGCGGAGGCGACGGGCTGGTGGCTGGAGTGGAACCGCTCGGTGGCGGCACGGTCGCCTGGGGCGTGGGGGAGGAGCAGCCCGCGCACAGCAGCGCGGCGAGCGCGGCGACGAGGCTGGTCGATGTCCAGGTGCGCAAGGGGCTTCTCCTTCCGGGGAAGGCGGTCAGGTCGTGTGCGGACGGGGCTGGTTGTGTGGTGCGCGCAGGCCGTGAGGGCCGGTCAGGGCGGGCCGAGCTTGGGCGGACGGGTGTCGCGTGGGCCTCGGTTGAGCGCGCGGCGGCCGCGGGGCTTGGAGGCCTGCCACTCCCGGAACGTGCGTTCGCCGATGCGCTTCTGCAGGTGCGGGATGTTGTTCTGCGTCATCCCGACCGGAGACGGGCCGAGCACTGCGTCGAGGTCGGTGGCGGCGTTGCTGTGCCACCCCGCCGCAGCGATCGCCTCCTCGGAGGGGAACACGTCCGCCGCGCGGTGCCGGGACAGGTCGATCAGGTGGTCCTCGCGGCCACCGAAGCTGTAGACCCAGCGGAAGTTCTCCGGCGCGCGCGGCACGGCGAGCCGTTCAAACCGGGAGACTTCCTTGGTGTAGCTGTAGATCAGCGTTTTCGGCGTGGCACGCGCGATAGCGATCCAGGCCAGCAGGTAGGCGTCGGAGAAGTAGTCGCCGGCGTCGTGCACCCGCAAGGCTGCACCGTCGAATTTCGGCGTGTGGAGCTCGGCGAGCATGTCGGCGGCCCACTGGTCGAGGTCGTCGAGGATGCGGGCCAGGTTGCGTTCGTGTTTGGCCAGGACCTGCGGAAAGCGGTAGGTGCCCGTACGGGCGTTGCAGGCCCGCGCGCAGACTCCCGCCGCCGGACATGTGACGTACTTGCGCCCGTCGGGCAGTTTCCCGGCGAGCGCGGGGATCGAGAAGTTGTGGATGCCAGACCCGCGTAGCCACCGGTTCTGGGTGATCATGCGCTCGGGCCTGCGGGCGTTGTTGCGCGGCATCAGTTCTCCCCTCGCACGCGCGCGTCGGACTGCGGACGATGGGTGAACAGCGGAACAAGCGACGCGATCGAGGGGCCGAGAGCCACGGCGAGCAGCACGCTTCCGACTCCGAGTGACCCGTTGGCGACCGCGAGCGCGGGATTGATCATCAGCACTCCGGCCAGCAGGCACAGCACGTCAGCGCCGATCCGGATACGTGCCGGGCCCCATCCGCTGCGGCGTCGGATCGCGACCATCAGCCCGTCGCGGGGCAGCGCGCCGAGCTCCGCGGACAGGTACGCGGCCGTGCCGACGGCGAACATCGCGCCGCCCAGCAGCATCGCCATCAGCCGCAGCCACACCGGCTGCGGTGCGGGCAGCACCCACAGGGCGAAATCGGCGACGACGGCCGGGATCACGACGGCCGCGAGCGTGCCGGCGCCGGGTTTCACGCCGAGCGCGAGGTTGAGCACCAACAGCGTGGACTGCACGGCGATGATCGCGCCGCCGATCGTCCAGCCGAACCGGTCGCCGATCGCCCTGTGCAGGATGTCGAGCGGCAGCAGGCCCAACGAGGCGTTGATCAGCAGCGCCACGGCGACGCCCATCAACGCGGTGCCGGTCACGACCTGCGCGAACCGCATCACGAGGGGCCGGGTTGACGCGCCGGGCGCCTCACTGGGGACGTTGGGTGGGACGTCACTGGGCATGGCCGCTCACCCACTGGGTTTGCGGGACGAGCACACGGCGGTCGAAGTGCTCGGCGTGGATCTGCAGCTGACGTGTATCGAAGTGCACAAGCTCTCCCTGACGGTGGTGGATCACGGACGGGCGGATCCCGCGATGCGGCGGGGTTGCGCGCCGAGGTGGTGCGGCGTGGCATCTCGCTGTGGCCCGGCTGGTGCGGGCGCGTCAGGGAGGGGCGAGAGCACGACGCGGGGTCGGCACCTAAGGCGCAGGGCCAAAAATGTGCCTGGGCGCCTGCCCTTCCGAGGAGGAGTCCCAGGGCGTGTGCGCGGGGGCGCCGGACGCGGACGTGCCCAACCCCAGCCGGCACGTCCGCGCCGGCACGTTCGTGGTCACCGGCTCGCTCCCGTCACGACCGGGCACACCGCGGTGATCAGCCCGTCGTGCGGCGCGGCAAGTGCGAGCAAGGGAACCACCTTGCGCAGCAACGCGAGACCGGCCGAGTTGGTCGTGCTCACCGACGCGGTGACCGCAAGTGCGCCGTCACGAGCGGCTTTCTCACCGAGCCGGGCCGCCAGTGCGGCGCCGGCGCCGTGCCGCTGCCAGGCGTCCTCGACGAGCACGGCGATCTCGATGCCACCGGCGTCGAACGTCATGGAGCCGACACCGACCATGCCGTGCTCGGTCCACACGGCGACGGTGAGCTGGTCGGCTCGCGTGGGCAGTGCTTCCAGGTACAGCCGTGCCGCGTCGGGTGATCCGCCGCCGTGGCAGCGGGCCAGCAGCGACGCGTCGGAACACCGGGCCAGCAGGCGCCGCAACTCCTGCATGGCCGCGTCGTCGTCGGAATGCACGTCGAACAGCTCGAACCTGGTCACGAGCCCCACCCGCGCTTGAGCAGCGGCTGCGTCTGCAACAGGCGCAGCGGACGGACAGCGGTGACGGCGGGGCGGGGCCATTGCAGGGTCGTCAACAGCCGGGTCGCGCCGATGTCGCCGCTGATGAAGAAGTGCGAGCCGGGGAACGTGGTGTGCGTTGCTTCGCTCGCGCAGGCCAGCCATCGCCGCGCGGTGGCCGGCGGCGCGTACCAGTCCTGCGCTCCGCTCCACGCGGTCAGGGCGCAGTCGAGGACGGCGGGCTTGCCGGGCCAGTAGGTCTCGCTTGCAGTGAGATCGGCACGCACACGTGGGAGCCAGGTACTCAGGAACTGCTTGTGGCGCCGCAATCGTGCTGGGAGGCCGCCCAGCATGGTCAGCCTCGCGAGCAGTTCCCGGTCGCCGAGCAGGTGCAGCGAGTGCGGTGGCCGGATCATCGGCGCACGGCTGCCGGACACGATCACCGCCTGCGGGGTGCGGTCGTGCTGCTGCAACCGCAGTGCGACGGCGTGCGCGAGCAGGGCGCCGTAGGAGTGGCCGAACAGCGCGACGTTCGGTGATCCGTCCGTCGTGGTGAGGATCTCGTCGGCGATCGCATCGACCGTCGGGGAGGACAGCTTCGTCAGTGCTGCCTCGTCGCGGCGAGCGTCACGACCGTGCAGGGTGACGGTGATCAGGTCGATGTCGTCGGGCAGCACCGGAAGCCACGACGAGTAGGCGCTGGTTCCGGCGCCGGACCAGGGGAACGTCACGAGTGTGTGCCGAGCGGGTGCCGGGTCGGCACGGTGGCGCGTCAGCCACACCGCGCTTGAAGAGGTCTCCGCGTCCGGACCGGCCGGCATGGCGCGAGCGGGGAGCGTGGTCGTCAAGGTCGTCGGCATGATCGTGATCACCACACCGGCACAGAGGCAGAGGCGGGACGGGAGAACAGGGCGCCGCGTTGCGGAGCGCGATCGTGCAGCACCCGCCAGAACACGACCTCGTCCGCGAGTACCGCGGGCATGCCGCCGGGGAAGAGGATTCCGCGCGACACGATCGCCGCGTCGCCGGGTTCGCGCGGCCCGTCGACTTCGATGGCGTAGTGCGTGCCGCGCGGCGCGTCCGGGACGAGTGAGCCGACGGGGACGGCGCCATCGCGCAACAAGACCAGTTGCTCAGGAGTAAGGCCCAGGCGCGGGACGTAGATGAGTGACTTGATCGAGGCCAGCGCCGGGCCGTCGCCGTGCAGCGGGACGAAGATGCCGTTGCGGCGCAGGACTTCCGTGCCTGCCGGGAGACCGAACAGCATGCCCTCGTGCTCGTCGAGAGTGTCCAGGCGATCGGCTTCGACGGGAACCCGCCTGAGCGGGTAGCCCGCCCACCAGCTCAGGATGTCGGAGAACTTGCTCGCCAGGCGGATTCCTCGCGCGAGCCGGGCAGCACGTTCGGCGAGCTCGTCGACGGCCACGCCGGACTTCGTCGGGATCACGTTGTCCTCCTTCACATCGCTGGGGTTCGGTGGGCGTCCCACCCCCGGGGAAGTGGGGGTGGGACGCCCGCGGCACGGCCTGTGCCGGTCGCGGTCGGCCGGTGACTGGGTAGGTCAGCCGGTGACCGGGTGGTGGCCTTCCTGCAGCTGCGGCTTGGGCGCGGGCTGCTGCGGCACGGGCGTGCCGGACGGCTTCTGCGTCGGCTTGGGAGAGCTCGTCGGCGGCTGCGTCGGTTGTCCGGTGGGCGGCGTCGAAGCGGGCGGTGTGGTGGTTGCCGGCGGAGTGGTCGTGGGCGGTGTCGTGGTGGGTGGCACCGAGCCCTTGGCACACGACACGACCGCGACGGTGATGGTCTGCGCGGCCTTGCCGTCCGCCCCGAGGATCTGGATGGTCGCGCCCGCGCCGCCACCGGAGGAGACCTTGAGCTTGGCCTCGGTCACGTTCGGGCCCTTGTAGCTCGTCACCCCGTCCGCGCAGGTCGCGGAGACCGCGCCGAGCGCCCGGCCCGCGACCACGACGTTGCCGGCGGACGCTTCGGCCAGGCCGGCACCGGCCTTCACCGTGAGGCCGCTGACGCTCCAGCCCATGCCCGCGACCGAGCCCTGTGCGGTTTTGACCGCGCCGTCGCTGGACACCGACGGCTGGGCGGCTTTGGCCTCTACTCCGGACGCCGAGACGCCGTACGCCGTCGACGCGGCCGCTTGTGCGTTGGCGGACTGCAGCGTCGCGGCGGCACCGGCGGCGAGCAGGCCGCCGATGCCGACCGCGGCCAGGACGCGGCGGGTGGATTCGATACTGCGGACCACGTGGTCCCCCCTTGTTTCGTATGGCCGTTGTGGCCGGAGAACAGGTGATTACTTGATCAACACCGTGGTCCCGGACGGGACGTCGGTGAGGGCTTGCAGGGCGTCGGCCGGTACTCGCACGCAGCCGTCGGAGGAGGCCGTGCCGTACACGTCGGCGGTCGGCCAGCTGTGAAAGGCGACGGTGCCGGGCCCGCCGCCGAAGCTCTGGTGGGTGTCGCTGTGCGAGCCGAGCGGCAGCACGACTGTGCTGAACGGCGACTTCTCGTCGCGCAGCGCCGCGAGCAGGAACGTGCGGCCTGCCGGAGTGACCGCGTCAGGTTTGCCGATGCCGACCTTCCACCGTCCGCTCACCTGTCCGCCGATGGTGAGCGTGAGCTCGAACGCGGCGCGGTCGACGGTGATCAGGTACGGCGTGGTCGCGAGGGTCACCGCGTCGGTGTCGGTGAACATCCACGCCACGGAGTTGTTGGGGCGGGACGGAAGCGTGACCAGCGCCCAGCCTGGTTGTTCGTCCACGACGGACAACCAGGTGTCGCTGTGCACGAGGTTCGGTTCGATCCCCAGCGGCTGATGTGCCGGCACCGCGGCGACCGGTTCGCCGCCGGGTTCGGCGAACACCGGCACCGTTCGCGTGGGGTGTGCGACACGCCCGCCTGGTGCGTGGCCGGGAGCGGGGTCGCGTGGTGCGGCCGCCGTGGTGCTGTAGGTGGTGGCCTGCGGCAGAGTAGCGAGCTGCTCGTCGGTCACCGGGCGCGGCGACACGATCTCCGCCGCGCTGATGGCGCTGTCGCCCGCAAGATTCGGGCTGCTGGCCAGGGGCGCGGGGTCCGCAGAGGTCGTTGACCTGGTGTGCACGAACAGGGCGGAGACGACAACGGCGACGACGACCAGCACGCCGGCCAATGCCAGCGCGGACCTGCGGCGCGTCTCCGTGGGCGGCTGGGTGGGCCGCGTACCCGAGGGGGATTCCGGGCCGGTCGTTGCCGGCTGCTCGTCGCCCTGGCCGGGCGCGGTGTGCCGGTCGCCGTCGTCGATCATCAGTGCCTCCTCTCTACTGGAAGGGGGGATAAGGGTGGATGTGCGTGCCGCGCGTCCCCGACAACGGCGGAGCGCACATCCACGACCGGGAAGTCCTTGTCACCGCAGGAGAACGGGCGTGCCGGAGGGAACCTGTGCGAGTGCGGAGTGCAGGGCTGGGGGAGCGGGCACGCAGCCGTCGGCGTCCAGCGACCCCAGTGGTGAGACCGCGGGCATCCCCGGGATGGAGACGGCGGAGAACGTGCCGGTGCACACCCGGCCGGTGTCGACCACGAACGGCCACACCAGCCGCAGCGGCCACGGAAGCTCGGCGGACGGGCCACCGATCGCGACGAAACTGCGCGTGCCGGTCGCGGGAACGGCCTGCGCCACCGTTTCCGCCGGGCGCGTCGCGCCCAGCGGCCCGTAGGTCGTCGTGCCCCCGAGCACCGCGAGCACGCTCACCCGGCCCGTCGTGACGTCGACCTCGACGCGGCGATCACTCTCGGCGAGCTCGACCGCGGGGTGCAGATGGATCCAGCCCACCGGCGCGGCGCTGGCAGGCTGCGGCCGCGTCGGCAGCAGCACCAGCACCCACCCAGGCCTGCGCTCGACCACCGGCACCCACGTCGGTGCCACGACCTGCCGTGCGGGCAGCACCGCGAACGCGCATCCACCTGGCTCTGAGTACACCGGCACGTCCTGCGTGGGGTGCAACACCGTCGAACCGGGCGTGACCGACGGCGCCGGGTCGACCGGCGCGGCCTGCATCGCCGCACCGATGACCGCTTTCGGCAGCCCGGCGAGCTCCTGCGCAGACGGCACACGCGGCGCGATCGCGGACGGGTCCTCCTGCGCCGTGATCGGGACACTGCCGTGCGGCACCGGCAGGGGCGGCGCGGGAGTGCCCGTCGACATGGCCGTGGCCGGCGTGTCCGTACCGGCCTGGGCGGTGTTGCGGGAGTCCGTGTCGGGCGTTCGGAACAGCACCACCGCCAGCACCACCGGGACCGCCGCCGCGGTCAGCTTGAGCACGGTCCGCGGCCGGCACCACGACGGCAAGCGGAACAACGTCGCCTGCCACAGCAGTACCCAGCCGCTGATCGGCGGAATGGGCAGTGTCTTCTCCGGATCGGTCTCTGGACCGGCGCCCAGCCTGCCCACCGGGGTACTGGACGATCCGACCACCGTCACGCTGCCGGCCAACGGCGTGATGAGCGGGCCATCGCCGAGCCGGACGCTCACGGCGTCTTCTCCGCGATCGACGTGGCGATCGTCTTGGCGATCGAGCACGTGTCGACCTGTGGGAAGCGCCCGTTGGTGATGCCGACGGCCGCCGAGCCGTTGGCCAGCGGCATGATCGCTGTGCAGGCCGCTTCCTGGCTGGCGTTGTTCGTGGTGGGCTTGAGCAATCCGCTCTTCGGACCGAACTGCGCGGACTGAGAACCCGCATGGTCGGCCTGCGCTGTCGCCATCTGTCCCGGCTTGGCCCAGACGACCAACACGAAGAAGTTCTTGCCCACCTTGGGGGCGGCGCCTTGTTCCGTGCTGACCTCGTCGGCGGCGCCGTTGTCGTACCTGCACCCGACCGCGAACACGTCGTCCTTCTTCGGCGCGCGCAGCTTCGGCTTGGCGTTCGTCGCCGAACGCACTTCCGCGGGCATCGACTCCCAGCCGACCTGGCACGGGTCGAATGGCGCACCGACGGACTTCGCGTCGACCTTCGGGTCCAGGTCGCCCAGCGTGATCGTCTTCTTGTCCTGGGCGGTCCCGGCCTGCGTCGGCAGCGCCGTCGACAGGCACGCGGCGGTGACGGCCACGAGCGTCAGCGCTGTCCGCGCCGTGGTGGTGAAGTTCATGATCTCCCCCGAGACGATGAAAGGATTACGGGAAAAGGACTTTGAGGAACTCGGTCGTGGCGGGATCGCGCATTGCGTCCAACTTCGACCGGTCGATCGGCGCTTCGGTGGGCTGTCCGCGTGGCGGCCGCACGCTGTACCGGATGCGCAGCACACCGGCCTTGCCGACGTCGCCCAGCACCGCGATGTTGAGCTCCTCTTTGTCCCGGCCTGTGCCGTTGGCGTCCTCTCCGTCACCGACGCGCATGACCGGCTTGCCGGCGATCGACAGTTCGGTCACCATCGCCGCGGTGTCTTTGCGTGATCGCAGGATCTGCAGGTCGCGGGCGATCGAGTCGCTGGCGGAGAGGTAGACCTGGACCTCGAGGACGGGCGCGTATTTGCCGTCGCTGGTCTTGGCCGTGTCGTCGGAGCTGATCGTGCAGGTCTGACCGTCGTTGATCACCCGGTAGTTTCCGGCACCGAGGTGGCGGTCCCACACCGCGGCCGGGACCGCCGAGCACAGCATCTGCGCCGCGGCCAGAGGGTCCTGCGCGGCCTGTTCGAGCAGTTCCTGCCCGGTCTTGGGCTTGGTGTCCTGCCATTCCACGCACCGGTCCGGACTCTCACTGCGTGCGCACGAGCCACCCTCGGCGGTCGTGGCCTGCTCGGAGGGGGCGGACTGTGGGGCCGGCGAGCCGGGCACGATGCTGGTGCAGCCTGCGAGCAACCCGGCCAGCGCCGTCAGTGCGAAGCTGGTGGTGTGACGGCGGCTCATCGCTGACCCACCTTCGCCAGGATCTTCTTCACGACCTCTTCGGCGTTGTCACACGTCGCGGTCTGCACCCGGATCTGCTGGGTGAGCTCGTCACCGTCGCCGCGGTTGTCCTGGTCGACCTTGACCTGGTCGTCCCAGACGATGTAGCTCGTGCACCCGAAGGAGCCCTTGGACAGCACGACCTTGCGGCCCTCGACCGTGACCTCACGCGCGGTGTCGTCACCGGCCTTGATGAGCTTCGAGGGGTCGCTGTTCATCGTCCACAGCACGTTGACCTCAGGCCGGCCGACACCCTTGTCCCGCTTCTGCGGCGGGGTGACCTTCGCCGACCGGGCCGTGCACGACATCGGCCCGCCGGTCTCGAGGTAGCCCTCCTCGAACATGTCCAGCGTCGCGGACGCGGCCTTGCACGGGTCCAGCTTGACCAACGTGAGCTCGGGCTGGGTGCGGCCGGAACCGTGCTTGGGCATGTCCTGCCAGACCGGCGCCAGCGCGGTGACGTACTCGCGCGCCACCTGGCACGCCGGCTTCGCGGGCTTCTCGTTCGACATGACCGACGCGCTCACACGCACCTGCACCGCGTGGTTGTCGTCGATCGGCCTGGAGATCGTGCACGTCCGCTCCTCCTCGGACACGAACACGTCCATCCCGCCCAGCTTCTCCGGCGCATCGTCGCGACGCCGGGCGGCGTCGTAGGCTGCGCCGATCTCCAGGTAAAAGGTCCAGGTGGACTTGAACTCGCCCTGGTGCGTGCGCAGGTCGCACTCGTTGAGACCGGAGCTCGACGGCAGGATCTCGTCGGGCTCGTCGCCGGTGGCCTTCTGCGCGGCGTCCGGGTCGTGCAGCCCGCACGCGTCGATCGCCCTGTTCTTCCCGTCGGCGAGCGCCTTGGCCTTGTACGGCTCCGATACGCCCGGCTCGACCTGGACCTCGGTTTGCTGTGCCGCGCCGTTGTCCTGCGGCTGCTGGTCACCGCCCGAGCCGGTGCAGGCCGTGGTCAGCACAACCGCACCGAGTAGCACGCCGAGCGTGAAACGCTGTCGTAGAGCCATGATCGATCCCCCCGATCAGAACGAGATGTGCCGGCGGGCGGCACAGAAAGAGACCTAGAAGTGGATGGTGGAAAGCGGTGCGCGTTGCCCGCCGCGCACCAGAGCGGCGATGCCGGTGACCCTCGACGCGGCCGCGCGGACGGCGGTGATCCAGCTCGGCGCTCGCGGCGTCGCCGCGCTAGTGCTCCCGGTCGCTTCCGCGTGGAACGCGGCGAGGCCTGCGGTCTCGGCCGCGCCGGCCTGAACCTGGATCTGCGATACCGGGGCGCCGGAGCGCGGGTGGACCTGCGCGCAGGCCACGCCAGACGCCACCGTCATCGAGGCCATCACCGTGGCGGTGGCCAGCAGCCGCGTGGCGATCGATCGAACCGTCAATGGTCCTGCTCCTGCCGTGAGAACCGTGGGTGGGCGCGCCGCCCGCCATGAATCCCGGCCTGGGGGGAACGGGGACGGGCGGCGCGACCTGGGGGAGTCAGTCCCGAGTGGACTGACGTGGAAGGGGCAACTCAGCTCACTTGCCGAGTGCGGTGAGGAACGCGCCGTTGGACGCTGGGGTGCCGATGCCGGTGACGTTGTCCCAGCCGGTCGCCGAGACGAGCGTCTGCGGCTTGTCGTCGACGTTGACCAGGTAGGAGTTCGCCTGGGTCGGGACGTCGACGTTGCGCCACTGGATCATGTACGGGGCCCAGATCCCGGCCTTGACGGGCGTGACGTCGGTGATCGCCGCGTTGCCTTTGAGCTTGTAGATCGCCGGGTTCAGGAACCCGAACCGGGCCACGCCCTGCGTCTGCTGAGCGTTCGCGACCAGCGCCGCCATCACCGGTGAGGCCAATGACGTGCCGCCGCTGGGGTAGAGCTCGTACACGCCGTCCGGGCGGGTGTGACCGATGCCCATGCCTGTCAGCGCGTCAGCGATCGCCGAGATGTCCGGCATCGCGCGTCGTCCCTGGCTGATCGAGGTGGGCACCACGTTCTTCTGGTAGTCCGGCGCCGGGTACCGCATCGACACGCCGCCGCCAGCGCCGCCGGCGAAGCGGCCGTCGCTGTCCTGCTGAGCGGCCCACTGGTTGCCGTTCTGGGTGAAGCCGGAGTGCTGCCACCCGGCCGTGAACTTCAGCTTGTTGTCGCCGCCGAGCGCGACCGTGGTGCCGCCCACGGCGGTGACCCACGGGTGGATCGCCGGCCAGCTGGCTTCCGGGCGGCCGTTGATGCGCGAGTTGTCGCCCTGGTCGCCGCTGCAGAACAGCACGGCCTGGCCCTGGATCGCGGCCTGCAACGCGATCGCGTCGACCTGCTCACGGTCAGATGCCGGGATGTCGGCCTCGTACTCGAACAGCCACGAGTTCGTCACCACGGACGCGGTGTTGTCGGCGACGGCCTGGTTCAGGCCGGAGTACAGCTCGAAGCACGACTGCGCGCCGTAGTACGTGATCTTCGCTGCGGGTGAGAACGCCCGGATCGCCTGCACGTCCAGGGCTTGCTCGGCGTGCCACGACTCGACGCCGCCACACTCGTTCTCGCTGTCGAACGTCGGCGCGACCTTCGCGGTGTACTGCCCGGCCGTCAGCGCCGGCCAGCCGTAGGTGCGGCCTGCCCGGTCCGTGTCGGACACCAGGGACGGCAGGTTGTAGGCGCCGGTGATCGCGATGTGCTGACCGGCGCCCGTGTTGGCCGCGGTCAGGCCGTAGATCGCCCTGATCTGGCTGGCGTTGTAGCCGCAGATGTCGTTGCTCTGCTGCCCGGCGGGATGCATCTGCGGCACGGCGGTGTTGTTCACCGCGCCCCAATGCGGTGCGCACTCCTGACCAGGAGCCGCCGCGGTCAGCGGACGGCCAGGCCGTCCCGGGACCGCGCGCATCGAGACCTGGTTCGGCGTGACGGTCTTCGCGTTGTCGTCGATTCCCACGACCGCGGTCACCACGCCGGCGAGCTCACGCGGCAGGGTCAGCGCCCTCTCCGGCGCCACGAGAATGTGCTCACGCCCGTCCTTGGCCTTGCGCTTGTAGGACGACAACGACGTGCCGAACGCCGCTTCGAGCTGACCATTGCTCGCCTCGACCGAGATGAAGTGCCGGTTCGAGGTAACGTCCTTGACGGCCAAACCCTTGCTGCGCAGCCAGGTGCTGACCTTGTCCACAGTGGCCTGCGCCGGGCCGAACCGCTCGACGAACTGCCCCGGCGACAGGTACTTGCCGTGCTGGGCGGAACCCGGCGTCGATACCGCCTTCGCTAGCGCTTCCGCACCGCGCTTGTCGCGCAGTTGCAAGGCGATCTGCACCCGCCGTCGCTGCCCGGCATCGGCCTGACCGACCTTCGCTTCAGGCTTGGCCCAGCCAGGAGTCGCGTCGATGAGGGGCGCGGCGTCGATGACCTGCGCCGACGCCGACGGAATCGCCAGGCTCGTCAGCAACGCGACGGCCCCCACTACACCCACCACACGGGATGGTCGTACTGACATCTGCAAAGCCCCCGAATTCATAGCGTCCTCCGGACCTGCCGGAGATTTGCGGCGAGTTACCCGCAGTCTAAGAAGAGTGAGAAACGAAAAGCCACGTCATGAGTTGTGTTCTCGTGCCGTGATTCCTCGTGTGAGCGGTAAGGCCGCTCCGCGGCGGAGGAGCGCGCTCATGCACTGCTCCGACCTGCGCTGATGTCCCGCATCTTCACCCTGCGACGAGCCTTCAGGGAAAGTCAAGGGGTTCCATCGGATTTATTGAAGAAATTGATTCGACGTGTTTTTGAGTGCCTCGACCGGCCTGAGATCCACGGATTTCAGGCTGAGGTATCTATCGAGAGGTAAGCGAATCGCGCTAATCCGACACGAAGGTGTCCTCCTCGTCGACCTCGCCGGTTGGTGCACTCAAGCGCGCCGGCGGCCTGCGTAGTGCGACGCAACGCCCGCGTGGCCGTAGCGAGCGGGTGGCGTGCACGACACCCGCCGCCAGAATCACGGAGTTCGGCTCGCGCATGCGCGGCATGAGGCCGGTCAGCAGGTCGTGGGCGTGGTCTGGCTCGAAGTCGCTGCCCAGCAGCCATACCTCTTGCGACAGGTAGCCGCAGCGTCGTGACGCGTAGATCTCGCCGGTGCGGGGGATGAACGCGACCCGCCATGGACCGGCGCGGTCCAGCGGCTGGCTGTACGGACCGTCGTCGTCGCCGTCGCGGCGCCACTGCTCGCCGTAGACCACGCCGGCGATGCGCGAACCGCCCCAGCCGGCTTCCAGGCGACGCGAGTCCGCGGCGACGAAGCTGTCCTCCGGGCCGAACACGACCACGCTCGGAGGCACGTTGGGCGAATGCTGCCAGCCGTCTGCGGATTCACGCAGCAAGCCTGACGGGGCATCGAGACGGATGACGAACTCTCGTAGCACGTCCCGCATCGCGACGGCGTCGTCCAGGAGGTCCCGCAGCTTCGACTGTGCCGTGATGACACCGGCCAGATCTGCCTTCGTCCTGCGGCGACGCAGCCAGGCGGACAACCCCCGGTCGGTCTTCGCGTCGGCAACGAGGCTGCGGGCATCCGCCAGCGCGTGCTCGGCCTGGTTGGTCCGCCTCGTCAGGGTGGCCACCGTCGCGCGCAGCTTGCCTTCCAGCTCGATCAGGTCCTCAGCCGGATCGGCAGTGGTGCCCTGTTCCAGGTGGGCGACGAGCTCGTCAGGGACCGGATCTGCTCGCATGCCCAGCACGACCGCCAGGCCGCCGCTGCTGTGTACCCAGCGCGGCTGATGATGTGTCGGCAATGTCGTCCTCCCCCAAGGCTTTGAGACGTCGGCCGCCGCGCCGCCGCTCGTCGACCGGCGAGCGGGCGATTGCGGCACGGCGGCCAACGTCTCGTCCATCGGCCGGTCGTGGTGTACCGGCCGGTGGCCAAGCAGCGGCCCCTCCCAGGTCCGCTGCTTGGCCGCCTCGCCGACGTCGGTGACTCGACGGCGAGGTTTTGGTGCGCCGTGGGCTGTGAGCAAGGCCGTGATGTGACTCTCCGCGGCCGCTGAACGCGCGAATCCTGCGCTTGGCAGCGTCATCTGCTCGCTCATCTAACTCACCCCCAGGTGCTCGTCAGAACGGTGCGGAGACCCGATACCAGTGAGGTGGCATTCGCCGCTTCTCCAGCAAGTGCCTGACATCTCACATATTCCCACCGGCCACTCGGCCGGACGCTCCGCAACCCGTCGGGACAAACACTATTGGAATCATCTAGATTGTCAATGCGTAGTAAGGAAGGTAGTTTTCGGACTTTTTCCCTTAGTGAAAAGAATGTCTACGGGAAACCCCGTAGACGAGCGTTAGAAAACCCGTAGACGCGGCCCTTACAGCGCCCTGATCTGGGCGTGACAGCGCTGGGTGGCGACTCGGGCGGTGCGCTGAATCAGAGTGCCGACCGGGCTTTCGACGCCCGGATATCCATCTGTGTCCATCCGTGTGGCCGCGCAGGTGTGATCATGCGGCTAGTGCGCGATGCGTGACCTGTGTAGACGTCTACGGGTTCCGGAGACGGAGCTGCGGGGTGAGTGGTACTACGCGCAAGAAAGAGGAATTCATCCGGAACGCTCATTTGGTTCCAGTAGATGAAGCTGTGTGCGGCGAGCCAGGTGCGACATTGGGCATGCGAATCCCGGCGCGGTGCGCACGATTCATCCGGTTACGCACGCGGTGCTGATGCAAGGGCGCGTGCAACGAGGTGGCCGCCGCACCTGAGTGCGACGGCCACCGTGTGGACCAGCGGCGCCGGTCAGGCCGACGCGCGACGAGGTTCGAGAAACCAGGCGATGAGCTGGCTCTTGCTGGGCAAGTCGAGCTTGCGCTTGGCGTTGCGGACGTGGACCTCGACGGTGCGATCGGAGATGTCGAGCTCGTCGCCGATCTCGGCGTACCGCTTGCCCTGGGCGATGTGCTCGACGACCTGGCGCTCCTTCGGCGTCAACAGCTCTTCCCCGACCCGCATCCGGTGCATGTCGCACACCGGCGTCAAGGCCAGGGTGAGTCCGTCCTCGACCGTGAGGGATTCCCCGTCGCCGATGGCCTGCTCGAACCGATCCTCGCCGAGAACGTGGCAGCCGTGCTTGCGGATCTGGCTGTCCACTCGCATGAACGGCTGCATGTTCCGCACGCGTGTAGTGGAGTCCTGCTGGACGCTGTTCACCACACCCAGGACCCGCCCCGCGAGTTCGTGATCACCGAGCTTTCCTGCGCCGACCGCGATCAACCAGGTGCTCCAGGTCAGTCCCCAGGTGTCACCGATCTGGCGCTGAATCCGCAGCGCCGTCTGAGCAAGGGTGATGGCTCGGTGCACGCTGCCGTGGACGAACTCGACCAGGCCGCGCGTCCACGTGGCCCAGGAGATCGACCATTGCGCGTCGGAGTCTTTCACCGAGGCCATCAACCGATCGCATAAGGGCACTGCCTGCTCACGCGTGCCCATGAACGCGACCGCCATCGCCCTGAACAAGGCCCCCATGAACGTATCGCCGGCGTTGCCGCCGCGCTGGAAGGCCTGCTCAGCGCGCTCGAGCGCCGGCAGTGCCTCGCGCGCAAGGGCCGGATCGCGTTCACAGAGGAAGATCGACGTCGCAGACGCGTAGAGCAGCGGGTTGATGGCGTCCTGCAGTCCGAGCGCGGCCGCGTCCCGTTCCGCGCGGTCGAGCAGTGGCTTGGCCAGGTCGTGTTGCCCCTGCAGCAGCGCGATCCACGTGAGCATCGAGGTGGCCCCGATGAGCTCGGGGCTTGGCGGCCCAGCGTTGGCCTGCAGGGCGAGCGTGAGCATCCGCCGGGCGTCGTTCATCTGACCGGCGAAGATGTGGCATCGCGTCCGGGTGAGGTTGATCGCCAGTTCGAGTCCTCGCAGCCGCTGCTGCGGGTGCGCGAGAAAGTGTCGCTGAGCGGCGCGCAGGTTCGGCAGTTCGGTCAGCAGGCGGTGCATCCACTCGACTTCGCCGTCGAGCCACAACTCCGCGCCCCGCCGTGCGAGGTCGCTGAAGAAGTCAGCGTGGTCCTGGCGCGCCCGCGTCGGCGACGCATCCTCGGCCACGGCGAGCAGTTCATGTCCGAACTGCCGGATCACATGCAGCATCTGGTAGCGGGTGACGCCGTCCTGGTGGGTGACCCGCAGCAGCGACTTGCGCACCAACTGGGACAGCAGCGGCTGCACCTGCGCACGGCTGATCTCCTGCCCGGCGCACACCGCTTGCGCGGACGTCAGGTCGAAGCCGCCCTCGAACACGGTCATCAACATCCACATGCGCTGCTCGTCACGGCTGAGCAGCTTCTGTGACAACTCCAGCATCGTGCGCAGCGTGCGGTGACGTGCCTCCTCCGCGGGGCCGTCGACGAGAAGTTCGAGAAGGTCCGGGTGCTCGACGATCGAACGCAGGCTCATAACGTCGAGTTGGCTCGCGGCGAGCTCGATCGCGAGCGGAAGACCGTCGAGCATCCGGCACAGCCGGTTGGCCACGGGAAAGTCCGCATCGGTGATCTCGACACCGACGGACCGCGCCCGGACGATCAGCAGCCGGAGCGCCTCGTGCACCGTGGTGAGCGCCTCCGGATCGGCGGACTCCTCCGTGCCGGTGCACAGCGGCGGAACCTGCAGCAGATGTTCGCCTTCCACACCGAGTCGGATCTGGCTCGTCGCCAGCACCCGCAGACCTGGGGCCGCACGCAGCAGTCGGCGCAGCAGCTGCGGGACCGGCCCGCTGCCAGGACGGTTGCCCACGAGGTGTTCGCAGTTGTCGAGCAGCAGCAGCGTCCGGCGTGACCGCAGGTGCTCGGTGACTAGCTTCTCGGCGGGTACAGCCGAGTTTTCATGAAGGCCGAACGCCTGCGCGATCACGGAGGCGAGCCGGTCCTCGCTGTCGAGGAGTTCGGCCAGATGTACACGGCCGCATTCGAACGCATCGTCGCCGTCCGTCGCCGCGTGGACGAGGCGCTCGGCAACGCGTGTCTTGCCCACGCCACCCGGCCCCACGAAGGTGAGCACTCGGGCGGACCGGAAGGCTTGGCCGGCTTCCTCAAGGAATTTCCCGCGCCCGATGAGGCTTGTCAACTCACCTGGCACCAAGGACTCGTCCATTGGGACGGCCCGGCGCGGTGCAGGAACGGCGTAGCTCCCGAAGAGGTCTTCTCCGGGCAATGGCCGTTCGATGGTCATCATTCTCTTCCCCCAGACACGTGCTGTGCCGCGCCGTGCCGATTCGAGCGCAGGTAGTGCTGGCCGTGGTAACGGTCCAGCCCTCTGGCGGGGATCGTGCTGACACTCGTGTCGGCGGGCCGGTCGGTTCCAGAACCGATGCCCATGGAACGGTCGCGAGTTACATGTTTGTTCTGCTGTCAAAGGGGACGACGCCTCGTGACGCGCCACGTGTGAGAATCGGCTCGCCTCCCCGCAAACCGGCCTCAGCCGTCGTCGTGGCTTCCGCAGCCGAATTTCTCTGTGAAACCACCCTTCGTAGCCGAGTACCTACTCTGGAGTATTCAGCGCCTTGCCGCAACCGTAGAACTACTGAATTAGCTACGGGACTTCAAATGAAGTCCGCGCTTGCCTGGGACGGGTGGTCCGATCCGTAGTACGTAGGGCATTCAGTAGGGCTACTGAATTGCCCTACTGAAGACAGCGCAGGCCCGGTACAGGCACGATGGGGGAGCCCGGCGCACGCACGCGTGTTCTCACCGGGCAACTGGGGAAAGACTTCACAGCGAGACAGGAGCAGCGGGGGAATGTCGACAGTGGACACGAGCGCCCTTGTCACTAACCAACCGGGCTATGGGAATCATGTCGCGGAGCGGACACTGGCCGCTGCCGGGAAGGTGCACCTGGCGCAGGTACCACGGGGCATCAAGATTTGGGTGGTCACCGACGGCGTGGACGAGGCGAAAGAACTGCTCGCCGATCCCCGACTCAGCAAGAGCTCGCCACTGCTGCAAAGCGTGATTCGCGAGCAACTGGCCGAGACCGGCCAGGAAGCCGATGAGGTGCAGCTGTCCGGAATGTTCGGGCCGTCCATGATGTACTCCGACGGCGAGGATCACGCTCGATTGCGGCGCCTGGTCTCCAAGAGCTTCACACCCAAGCAGGTGGACCGGTTGCAGCCGCTCGTCGACAGGTTGACCGGCGAACTTCTGGCCGGCCTGCCTACCGGGGTGCCACTCGACCTGGTCAGCGAGTTCACCTACAAGCTCCCGATCACCGTTATTTGCGAGGTCCTCGGGCTGCCGGTCGAGGATCGTGAGCAGGTCCACGGATGGACCTCGGCGCTGGTGCTCGACGACCCGGAGCGCACAATGCCGGCGTCACGTGCCATGGAGGCCTACCTTGGGCGGCAGATCGCCAGGGTACGACACACGCCCGATGACGGCCTGATCTGCTCGCTGGTCCACGCCAGCGTCGACGGTGACATGCTCACCGCCGACGAGCTCATGGCGCAACTGTTCCTGCTGGTGGTCGGCGGGCACGAAACGACGTCCGGCCTGATCGCCAACACCATGTACGCGCTGCTGGTGCAGCCGGACAGGTGGCGCCGCCTGGTGGAAGATCCGGCACTCGCCCGGGCCGCAGTGGACGAGACGCTGAGGTTCGACGCCCCGACGAGGAACACCACGCACCGGGTCACTGTCGAACCCATGAGGATCGGCGACACCGTCGTGCCGAAAAACGCGATCGTCATGGTGTCCCTGAGCGCCGCTGGCCGCGATCCTGGCAGCACCGCCGACCGTCCTGACGAGTTCGACCTGCACCGAGCCGACCGCCGACACCTCGCGTTCGGCTACGGGCCCCACAACTGCCTGGGCAGGAACCTGGCTCTTCTGCAGGCTGTCGCCGCCGTGACCGAGATGGCCGCCCGGTTCCCGAACGCGCGGCTGCTCGACACCTCACCGCCGCGGATGGAGGCCTCGATCGTCGGTGGCATCGCCAAGCTGCAGGTGCTGTTGCAATAGCAGCGCTCGCAGGTGTGGGTGCGGCGCGGTCTCAGCGGTGCCTGTACTCCTCGACCCAGCTGGTCAGGCCGACTCGGGAGCCCCGGGGGAGTTCGGCGAGGCGATACGCGGTGAGCACGTGGCTTTCGACCGTCCGCCGGGCAACACCCAGTTGAACGGCGATCTGCCGGTTCGTCATGCCTTGCGCCACCATCTGCGCGACCACCCATGGCTTCTCGGTCCAACCGGGTGGCGCCGCGTCGTGCGACGTGGCTGAGTTCGGCTGCGTCGCACGTCCGGGAAACTTCCGCTCCAGCGCGAGGGCGACAGCCTCGTCCATGTTGCGCACCATCTCGCCGTTGCAGAGCGCCTGGTCGAACTCTTGTCTGGGCAGGCGTTTCTTCAGCCGCGCGATGGTCTCGTTGCGGAAGCGGGTGTGGGGAACGTGCGTGCTGATGCTGATGCCCGTGAGCCGCTCCAGTTCGTACGAGGCGCCGATGAGACTCGCGGCGAAGAGCGCGTCGTCATGGGTCAGGTCGGGATCTTGACCCAACGCCCAGCCCAGCACGGGAACCCCGAACGCGGGACCCCAGCTGTCGTCCATCTCTCGCTGCTGGCGCAGGCTTTCGATCACCGTCTCGGTGCCGAGCGCCAGGTCGCCGCACCGGATCTGTGCGATACCGACGGCCCACACCGCCCAACTGGTCGCCCAGGGGGCGCCGGCCGTCGTGCATTCGGCCAGGAAGCCCTGGGTGAGCCGCAACGCTTCCTCTCGCCCGGCCGGGCTGTCCTCGTCGTCCAGCAGCAACGCGGCGCTGAGGGCAACCAGCATGGACGCCATGTTCCGGTCCCCGGCGAACGCCTCGCCGAGGGCGTCGAACTCCGCCACCGCCTGCCAGAAGACAGGGATCACCACATCTGTGGTGGCGTCGTTGAAGTGCAGGTAGCAGCCACGCATGAAGGTCAGGGATGGCATGGGCGCGTCGATCTTCTCGGCGATCTCTGCGGCCGCGTCGATCGCCGCGGCGATCTCGCGAGGATCGGCGCCCATACATCGCGCGACGAACGCGTCCATCACGATCGCGCCCACGTACAGCGGGGAGATCCGCTTCTCCGCTGGCACGGCGCTGATCGCGTCCCTCAACCAGATCCGGGCCTCGTCGAGCTTGCCGCTGAAGAAGAAGAACCGGCACCGGCTGAGACTGACCGCGATGATGAGCGCGAACTCGGCGGTCGCCGGCGACTTCATCGCGGTGTCCATCACCGACCTGAGGTTCGCGAGATCGGCGTCCAGGAGCCGCATGATCGCGACCTCGTCCGGGCTCACCCATCCCTCGGCCGCACTCACCGCCATGCCCAGGAAGTAGTCGCGGTACCGCTCCTGCAGCACACCTTCGTCCCCGGACTCCCGCAGCCTCTCGGCGGCGAACTGCTGCATCGGGGTGAGCAGCTCGTAGCGATCGTCCTTGTGGGAACGGATGATCGCCGACTTGTGCACCAAGTCGGTCAGCACCACGCTGATCTCCTCGACCGGCAGCCGCTCATCGGCGCAGACAGCCTCCGCCGCGTGGAGCGTGAACCCGCCCGCGAACACGGAGACCCGCTGCCACAGCAGCTGGCCCTGCGGACTGTAGAGGTCGTACCCCCACTTGATCATCAGGTCGTTGGACTGATGGTAGCGGAGCCCAGATCGGTTGCGGCTCAGGTACTTCGTGCTCGTCGGCAGCCGCGCCACCAGCTCACGTACGGACATCAATTCCAGCGGAGGCACGGCCAGCTCGATCGTCATGGGAATCCCTGCGGTCCAGCGCAGCAGGGCCAGCACGTCGCGCCAGTTGTCCTCTGTGATCTGGAAGCTCGGTGCTTTGCTCGCCGCCCGGTCGAGGAGCAACTGCATGGCCTCGGATTTCCTCGCGGTCTCCAGGTCGTTGCTCGTCGGCAGTTCCAGTGGGGTGACCCGCCGTGTCCTCTCGCCTGGGATGTCCAGCGGTTCACGTGAGGTGGCCAGCACGTGCAAGGAGGGAGCGCCCTCCAGCAGGTCGGCGATGATCGGCGCGACGTCGTCGACGAGGTGCTCGCAGTTGTCCACGATCAGCAGCAGCTCGCCCTGGTCGATCAGCACGTCGATCAGCGCGTCGATCGAGTTGGGGATGGACTGATCCCGCCCGATCACCAGCCTGGCCAGTTCCGGGATCAGCAGGTCCTTCTTGTTCAGCGTCCTCAGCTCGACGAGCCGTACGTCGGTGAACAGGTCCTGGTTTCGCCTCGCCAGCTCTAGCGCCAACGTGGTCTTGCCAGCGCCGCCCACGCCGGTCAGCGTCAGCTGACGGGTCTGAGTGAGCACGACCGCGAGGTCCGCTAGGAGAGATTCGCGGCCGATGAATGTCGACACCGGAGCTGGCAGCCGCTGTTGCGCCCCGACGTCCCCCCGCTTACCAGGCATTATTCCAACTTACGACACCAACGTCTGGCGTGCTGGACGTTTGGCCGAGTCGCCTGCCCGACTGGCGGCCGATCCCATCCCGCCGGCACCGATGTCCGCCAGGCGAGATCAAAACCCTGATCAGCGTGCTGTGATCCGGCGTCACTAGTCATTGGTAGACCAGGATCTGCCGCTGGCAGTGCCATTCGAGCGCGGTCATGAGCACGTGGATTTCGTTGGCGCCCGGCGCGCCGCAGGGCGGCGACGGACGGGGAGGGGCCGAGGTGGTCCATCCGCGTCCAGTGCTGGTAGATGATCGGCGGTCGCGTAGTGGGCTGTGGCAGCAAGCAGGCCGCCGTTCGCAGGAGCAGTAGCCGCGTAAACCCGGTGCGTGATCTCGCATCCCTGCGAAACCATGTACTCCTTCTGTTGCAACAGCGGTACGACACAAGGAGGCTTCTTCGGTGACCGACATGCGAGTGACCGACGCCCTGCACCTGGCGTACGCCGCCCTGCGCACCGGATGGCGGGACACCCTTCAAGATCGGCGTAGTGGCGAGAACGCACCCGGTTTCGAGCGGGTGATCGGTGCTGAGGATGCTCCCATCACGGACAAGGAGTTGCTCCTCCAGGGCGCCGAACTCATGGCGGTGGACGCGAGCAAGAGCGTCCTGCATCACCTGCGCTCCCTCACGAAGATGTATCGCGCGGACGGCGGACCCGGCGCCGAACTCGACCAGGACGAGTGGCCGGGGACGGGCGCTTACTCCGTGGCTCGTGCGGTGTTGGAGGGCACTGCCATGGTCGCGTGGCTGATGGCCCCTGACATCGATCTGGACGAGCGGGTGCTTCGCGCCAGCCTTGTTGGCCTGTGGTCCGCCAAGGAGGACCGCCGTCCTCCGTCCGCCGACCCGGACGTGTGGACGGAGGAGGACTGGAAGAAGGCGGTGACGAGTTGCGGCCTGGAGGTCAAGGAGGCCGGGTACAAGCTCGGTGTGAAGGTGGACGGCAAGGTGCGGACCTTCGGTCAGTCCAGCGTGATCAGAGAGACGCTGGGGCAGTCCGGAAGCGCTCTGTACGCAGAGTGGAGCGGCGTCGCGCACCACGCTGCATGGGCGGTCGGCAACTTGTCGGCCTACCAGATCGCCGAGGACGGCCGCGGTTTCCGCAGCCACACGAAGCGGGGCTACAAGAGGCACCTCGGTATGGCAGCCGAGGTGGCGGAAGTGCTTGTGCAGGCCGGTGAAGCCATGGCCGGGTACTGGGCGCGGGACTGCGACGACCTCTCGGCTGTCTGTTTGGAGATGGCGGCACGCATGCGCGACTGCGCGTCCCAACTCCCCGACGACTGAACACGCTTCACGCCGTGCTGAGTGCATCCACGTGGGGTGGAAATAGTTAGAGGCTGGCGGGCGTCCGGTCCTGACTGAAGATCGGCATGGATGTCACCGCGGTGCTGGAGGCGTTGACCGCACTCGTCGGGCTAGCTGTTGTGCTCGTCAGCTGGCCCGACGGAGGCGCGACGATGAGTAGCTGGACGGCAACGGCCCGCCGGTGATCCGGCGGGCCGTTGCCGTCCTACGTCGCAAAGGCTGTGCCGTCACGCCTCTGAGCTGAGTGACATCCAATTAGGTGGCGGTATCGAACATGTGCCCGAATGGCGTCCCCCCATTTGGTATACGGCCTGGTCAAGTGACTCTAACCAAGTTCGTCCTGGGGCGAACTATCATCCAACTTACAACGAATTAGCGGCCAGAATCGAACGCATGTTCGACTGCGCGGTTGTGGTCCCAATCGGGTGACCCTAGACTCTGACGTGCGTGGATGGTCGTCTGCCGATGGAAACATGGGCACCCGCCGAGGGCGGCAAAGGCGGCTGACGCGCATCACAAGGCCGCGACCCACGGGTACGCGGCCTTCGTGCTGTCACGCCACGGGTGCATCTTCAGGCCGTACGACGTCAGCGGCGCGTTCCTACGTCGGTACAGCCGAGGCGCCAGCTCGGTGAGATACCGGGTCTCGGTGTTGCCGAAGGAGTCGACGTTGAAGGCCGCCGCCGTCGCGGATGCCACAGCGTCCGCGAGCTGGAGCTGTTCGAGCGTTCCGGGCTGGTCGAGCCTGCCGCCGTGAGGGTCGAGGTACGCCCAGTCGATCTGGCACCCGTGCGACGTTCGCAGCCGTGCCTCGTACTCGCGCAGCGTCGCGAGCTTGAAGCGCACGACGTGTGCCAGCGTGTAGTCCAGGACGCGGCCCTGGGCGCGCGCGAACCACGACAGCCGTTCGAGCAGGTAGCGGAGGGTGTAGCAGTACAGGAGGTCGTCGTTCATGTCGTCGCCGCCGTCGAGGTGGCGCTTCGCCACGACGACGCTGGAGGCCGTCAGCCACCGCTGCGCGCCCAGGGTCTTGGCGAGGTGCAGGCGCTGGGAGTGGGCCTTGATCTGGTTCCAGTGCAGAGCATCTTCAGGCCGCCGACCGAGGGCGGTCCGGAGCTGGTCGAGGATCCCCGCTGACGTGGGCAGGTCCTCGTCCCCGATGATCACGGCAGACATGACGAAGTGGTCGCTCGAAGCCTTGGACTTCGAGCGTTGACCGGACTCGTCGATGAATGCGTGCAGCGTAGGTCGTGAGCTTGCCATCCTGCGTCCTTTTGCCTTGTGGCGCAGGCTGGCCTCGACGTCCGGCACGCGCTCTAGGAGGACGAATCTAGACGATCGAGATGAGCCGTGTCACCTCGGATCGTCAGCTAGCCCGAGTGAATCCACTTTGATCACGTTGAGTTATCACCCGAAAGGGGTGGATCGCACTTGGTTGCGGGTTCTTGCAGGTGAGATGCGGTACGCGTCTCATGTGTGCCGCTGCCCGTAGTCCGGGACGACATCATCGCACTGTTGCACTTATAACTGTCGGAGTTGCTGTCACAGGCTGTCGTTCTAGCCGACTAATCCAGAGTCTTAATCCCGCATCTAGTGTCTTTAACGCACATCAACGCTCTTTAACGCGCATTAACGCACTTGTAGTCCCCCGGATTAGTTTCGAACTTAGATCTCTTCACGGAAACTTCTACGACGCGTTCGGTCGCGCACATGCCTTCTACCTGCGGTTCTGTGCGCAGCTGGTCGCTGGGGACGGCCTAGCCGCCAAGCTGGACCGTCGCGACGTCGTCCCACTCGTACGCCTGGTGATCCCGATTGAGGTCGATCAGCGATACCGACGAGACCGTCACCTCGGCCGTGGTGCCGCGGTGCGCGGCCAACGCGTCGCGCACCGGCTCGGCGGGACCGGCCGCGTTCGAGTACCCGAGTGACACGTGTGCCCGGAACCCGTCCTGTCGTTCCGGGATGTTCTCCACGCCCCACACGTCGCCGATCGCGGCCCGGATCGCGAGGCGCAGCTCGGCCACCGGCTCCAGTGGCCGGCCGGGCATCTGGATTGTCTCGGGATCCACGTGAGCAGGACCGATGGTGAGCGTGAACGGCTTCAACGCCGCGCACCTCGTACGCGCGGCCTCCACGATCCGGTCCACGTCGTCGCGGTCGATCTCGTCGGTAAAGCCGAGGCCCTGAAGCGTCAGGTGCAGCCACTTCACCGGCACGGGGTCGAGCTGGGGGAGCTGCGCGAGCACCGGCGCGTAGTGCTCGACCAGCACGTGCGCCTGCGGCTGGTCGGCGAACGTGATGTGCCAGGTATAGAAGGAGCGGCCGACCTCCCAGCCTGGACGCCACCACCAGTGGTTCCTCATGGGCTCCAGCTCGGTCACGGCATGCCTCCCAGGACTACGCGGACAGCTCCTTGATCACACTGTCACGCTGGAACTCGGCGATCGAGCTCCGCACGCGACGGGTGATCGGGTCCGTGGGGTTGCCGGTCTGCGCCGCGATCATGTCGACCTCGGCGACGCGGTGCAGAAGGGGCCGGACGCGGTGCTGGGGCGCGGTCTCCAGAACCGGCCCGAGGGTGTGCTCAGCGCCGCCCATGTCGCCGCGCACGAGGTGCGCTTTCGTCTGCACGAGCCTGGTCATGCGCTCGGAGCCGAGGTTGCGCAGGTGCACGGGCGTCGCCTCGAACGCGGCCACAGCGCGGTCCGCGTAGGCCAGTGCCTCGTCCGCTTCGCCGAGAGAGAGCCGCGTGTCCGCCCAGAGCGATCCCGCACGATCCAGCGAGCAGGTGAACGGCCCTGCCAGCTCGTCATCGGCACGGGTGAGCTGGTTCGCCGCGTCCTGTGCGCGTTGCAGCGCTTCGGCCGCTGGCGCGGCGTCACCAGCGCGCGCGAGGTCGAGCGCGAGCGCACTGGAGAGGTACAGCTCGGCGGACCCGGTCGCGCTGTACTTCAACCCGTCCGCCGCGTAGTCGGCCGCAGTCAGGTAGTCGTCCTGCCAGAACGAGGCGGTGTGCTGCGTCGCCCGTACCCAGGCGCGCAACGGGTTGTAGTCAGCGCGTTCGGCGCACAGCCAGGCGGTGCGGGCGTGGTCCTCGGCGGCGTCTGGCCGACCAAGGTCAACAGACATCCACGCGAGCACCGTCAGCGACCAGCCTGCCGCCGCGTACAACTCGCGCGACATCTGCGGCGCTTGGTGCCCGGCGAGCAACGTGAAGGCCCTGTCGCGCAACGCCTTCGTTCTCGCGAACAGGGGCAGCGTCGGCATCTTGAGGTAGGAGCGGGCGATGCGCCGCACCTCGGAGTGCATCTGCTCGATCGTCAGTTCCCCGACGTTCGTGGACTCCGCCCACGCGAGGAACTCGGCGGACTCGTCGGCCGCGCTCATCAACACCTCCTTGACCGTGCTCACGCTCGCGGGAGTCGACACGATGACGGCCGGTACCGACGAGGTCTTGGGGGTCGTGGCGAAGCCGAGGTCCGCATCGGTCGCGACGCCCAGCACCGCGCGCAACGCGGCCCGGTAATGATCCGAGGGCACGCCGACCGCGCCGCGCTCGATCTTCGCGATGTAGTGCGCGTCGAGCGGGAAGCGCTGGCGGGTGGTCTCCCAGAGCCAGGCACACGCGGCTTCGGCCAGCTCGCGGCGGCTCATGCGCGCGCCGGTCACCTGGCGGGACGCGGTGGCTTCGCGGACCGCCCGGAGGAGGCTGTTCGGCTCCGGCACGGTTCCGAGCGTAACCTCCGTGACCCGGTGAGTCATGGCGCTGCATGCCCCGGCCTGCCCCGACCTGCCCCGCGTGATGCCCTGCTCGCGGCCTTGGAATCCGTCGACCCTAGAGGTATGGGCGCGATCGCGATCGTGATGCTGCTGGGGGCCGTCACCATCGGCTCGTTCTGCTGGCTCGGCCACCACGTCCGCCGCGAGACGCGGCGCCGACGTCAGGTCAACCGTGTCCGCGCGGCGCTGGCCGGCCGAACCACCTTGGCCGAGCTGCGCTCCCGATGCGGCGCGGACCCGCTGCCGAGCTTCCCGTCTCCGCGTCCGGCGACCGGTGCCCCTGACCCCGTCGCCGTGCGCGGCTCCACTCCGGTGCGTGCCGCATGACGTTGATCGTGCCGGGGTCCTCGGAGGCCGCCGCCGTTGAACTGTTCCCGCTCCTGCGACCGCTGCTCGACTTGAAGCTTGCCGCGTGGACGTTCTTGCCGTTTCGCCCGGAGGACGAGTACCTCGACGGGTTCCGCCAGTGGCCGGGCCCGTGGACCGACTCGATCAGGTTCCGCGATGAGAGCGACGTGCTCGCGATCCGCACCGACCCTGACAACAGGATCACTTGGGAGCGCTCGGATTCGCTGGCCGTGATCGTCGGCGAGCTGATGTTGTTGCCGCACCCCGGCGAACGGCTCGCGCCACGTCTGGCTAAGGGCCGGGGGCCGCGCTGACGTGACCACGCCGCAATGCGTGGAACGTTCGGTGCGGCCTGGTCAACAGGAACTCAGAAGTCGACTCCGTCGATGACCCGCTCGCCCCCAGGGGTGGGTCCCTGCACTGCGACAACGCGGTCATCACCCCCCAAGCCGATGATCATGCCTTCGGTGAGAAGGTGGACCAGGCACCGTTGAACGAGAGCCTCGTCCAAGCCGAGTTCTTCGTGCAGCACCGAAACCTCTGTCCGTGTTCCACTGCGTTTTCGCTCGACGATCAGAGTGAGCAGCTGGAATCTGATGTCCTCCTCGGTCGGTGCGACTGCCGCATGGCTAGCGTGCGGCGTCTCGACCGCAGTGGATTCCACTCGCTCTGGGACGTTGTCGTTGGTGCGTTGCCACCGTTGCCCGCTGCCATCGGTGAAGCGGAACACGATGTCGTAGCGGTTCCCCACCACGGGCCTTACCTCTCCTGCCGGAGACAGAAAGTTCACGTACCACCGCGCAAGACCCTCGGGCTTGATGACTGGCACGACGTCTGGCCTAGAGGTGATTCGGGGATTGTGGAACCACTGGTGATCTGGCTCGTCGACGGGCATGACGCTCACCAGGCAAACGTCGAACACCTTCGCGGTCGAGTGGTTTCTGGCGTCGACCCTGAGTTCTCCTCCGCCATGCCGCGTCACTCGGATCTTGCTCGCTTCCGCGACTTCTGCCGCGTCGCGCTCAGCTAGCTCGCGGGTGTCCTTCTCTCGTGAGAACTCGTTCGCCTTGCGGGCTTCAGCAGCGCTTTCCTCGGCAGCCTTCGCGCTTCGTCCAGCCTTCTCCAGGGCCCTCTGCGCGATCTCTGCCTGTTTGCGGGCGTAGTTCACGGCTATGAGCGAGATGAACGCGGCGCCCACCGAGATAGGCGCACCGACCCAAGCAGCAACGTCTCCCGCGTCCACTCAAAGCTCCTCATCTCACCGAGCTGGCTCGGTGCACTTCTGCGTTGGCGAGCAGGCTACGGGCGTGCACCGACAGTTCGAGTGCATGGTGAACACGGCGGTTGCCGGCCGAAGTGGCACAGCAAGGTCGTCGCAGCTCATATGCTTGGTGGCGGGGTTAATCAGCAGCGTCTGCATCCATTTGGACGTATGGTCTGCCGATGTCCGAGCGCGCCGAAGCCGAACGCGTCGAGGAGCTGTGTAGCACCCTCGACGAGCTGCTGATGATCTGGGACGACCGTCCGGAGAAGACGTCGGTCGGTCGCGGACGGCAGATGGAACTTCCACGCCTGGCGGTCGTGTTGGGGCTCGCGTCCCATGCCCACCGCTTGGCGCGTGCCGCCCTTCACCTGAGCAAGGCGGGCATGGTCCTGGAGGCGATGCCCCTGGTCAGGGGAACACTAGAGCACGGGCTGACCGCCCAGTGGATGTTGCACAATGACGCGGAGGCCTTGGCGGGCTTCGTCAACGCGCAGCGGCGTCAGCGTCGAGCTCTGGGGAAGGCCATGCTGGGGGTTGGCTGGGGCGAGTTAGATGAGGTCACCGAGATCATCGAGAACTCCGAGGTGATCCCGTCGACCGGTGATGCTCCCGCCAGGCACTTCGAACAGCTTTGCGACGACTTCGCACCGCTGGGCTCCAGCATGTATGTGATCTACCGTGCGCTTTCCGGTTACACCCATGCCGGACACCACATCGTGGACGCTTACCTGGTTCCCGGCGACACCATCAGCATCCGCATTGCCCCTGAGAAGCCGCTGTCCACAGCCACCTGGCTATGGACATTGTGCGCCGGGTGCATGTGGGCCTCACGGGCGGCGGACATGCTCGACCGCGACCGCCCCCACCGCCAGGCGCTCCGCCGCATCGCACGGGTCCTTCGAACGCCCGGCACGCCCGACCTCCACTCCAAGGCATGGCTGCGGAGCCGGGGTGTGACCCGGAAGGCCAAGTCGAAGAGCAGCTCCGCCTGATACAGCGAGGCCGCTTCTGACGATGATGCCGACGTGACCGATGAGCCTCCCGCCCCGCCACCCCGCCCCGTCCCGCCCGCTTCCACGAACGCGAAGCCCCGCCCTCGGATACTGCGGTGGCGAGTTCCTGTAGTCGCGGTACTGGTGTCGGTCGTCACCGTGGCCGTGCTGGTGGTGCTGTGGCGGTGGATCGACGGCCTCGCGCTCACTGACCCAGAGAAGCGGGCGACCACGCAGCTTGACGCGCTGAAGCTTGCCGCGTCGATCGTTGTCGGCGGCGGCGGGTTGTTTGCGCTCTATCTGGCCGCCCGTCGGCAACACACGCAGGAACTGGAACTGGATGCTCGGCAAGCCGAGTTGGCCCAGCGAGACCGGATACAGGCCCATGCTGAGCAAGTCGCCGAGACCAATAGGTTGCACGCCGAGCGCATTGCAGCTGATACCTACGCCGATGCCGCTGCTCGCAGGATCACGGAGCTGTACGCCAAGTCCGTCGAGCAGTTGGGCTCGGACAAGGCACCAGTCCGCCTCGGCGGCCTCTACGCGCTGGAACGCTTGGGGCAAGACAACCCTGACCGGCCCGCTCTACGGCAGACCGTCGTGGATGTTTTGTGCGCGTACTTGCGGATGCCGTTCACTCTGCCGGGTGATCGTCCTAGTGACGACGCAGATGAGCAGGTTCGCGCTAGGTACGACGAGCGGACGCAGGAGCGCGAGGTTCGGCTCACCGCCCAACGCATCCTCGCTGCTCACTTGCGGCCCGATCTTGACTTCGATCAGCAGGACATGACCTTTTGGCTTGACATCGACCTTGATCTCACCGGTGCCACCCTCATGGACTTCCGTCTCACGGGGTGCAGAGTCCGACAAGCTACGTTCGACGCGGTGTGGTTCGTAGAACACGCCAGTTTTCGGGAGGCCGTGTTCGAGGGGGACGGCATGTTCGACGGCGCGGTGTTCAGCGATGGCACCTCGTTCGACGGTGCCACGTTCCACGGGTTCGCCGGGTTCGTGAACGTTCAGTTCGACAATGTCGGGTTCTCGACGGCGAAGTTCAGCAAAGGTGCCATGTTCGGGTCTGCTGTGTTCCAACGAGATGTCAGGTTCGGCGATGTCGTGTTCGAGCAGACTGCTTGGTTCCGCGGGGCGCGCTTCGCAGGTAGCGCCCAGTTTGCGCGGGTGATCTTCGGCAAGAACGCCGACTTCGACGGCGTGCAGTTCATTGGAGATGTCGTACTTGATGAGTGTGCGGTGCGGCATCCGACACCAATCGCGTCGCGCTGGCCTGACGGTTGGCGAACGGCCGAGAAGCAAGCTGCCCCTGGGGGGCGCTCAGGCACCTGGCACCGCGTCGCACGAGTCGACTCTGTCGATACCTGACGATGCAGTGAGCCTCGGGGTGGCACTGCGGGCCGTTGCCACATATGAACATCCGCAGGACGTGATGCTCAGGACGCTGGTCGTCGTTGTGTCGACCCTTGAGACCGTGCCGGGCGGTCGGAACAAGGCTGGAAACGGACCACGCGCAACTGTTCGCAAAGGAAGACGCGGAAGCTTGGTCAAGTCGGAACGCTGCACTTTGTGCAGCTCAGCGCCGCTTAAGCGGCGGTTCGAGGTTGGAACAGGCCGTTTTCTGGGTTGGAACGGGCGTGCTGACCCGTTCCAACCCCTTTGCCGGCCGTCTAGCCGCTGATCGCGGCGCGGATCGCGTCCAAGTCGACGACCGCGACGGCGTTCGGATGGCCTTCTAGGCGCCGCTTACCCGCAGAAGGAACTCCGGCTCGACGTAGCGCCTCGCCGAGAGCCTTCACCTCCCACTCGATGCGGCCCGCCAGCTCAGCCGTCGCGACGATGCCGTACTTGTCGTCGGCGATCACATCCACGAGCAACGCGAGCACCTCCGGCAGCTCGACCATCTCCGGCACGAACCAGTTGACGACGCGGGACCGCCGTGGTCCGGTGCTGGTGGCGTGCGCATCGTGCTGGGGTCACTCGGCGGGCCGGCGGCGCATCAACGCGACCGCCGTGGCATCGTCGCGGTAGCCCTTCTCATCAACGCCAGCCCGAGCGAGGATCGTCTCCGCCAAACCCTGCGGACAACGGCGCGGGCTACGGCATGTAAATCGCGCCAATGTCCGCGCGGTGCTCACCGGAAGCTGCCGCGCCTGATCTCAGTTCCCCCGCCTGGTTCCTTGCGGGTCCGCTGCCAGGCGCTTGTTCAAGTGGCGCTGGTAGTCCTCTGCGTGGTGAAGTGCCGTCCCCGTGGCCGAAGCATCAGCCAGTCCGCTTCATTCGTCGACGTCAACAACTGACTGGATCATCGCCGACTCGCGCCTCTGGAAATCGGCTGACACGATCGTCCTACCGGGCGAATCCTGAACGACACGATCCCTGGGTCTTGCGGCGGACAGTACGGTGAACCTTTCCGTGCCTTTCTGCGGCGAATCGAAAGAGATGACATGAGTGACGGTGCCGCGTTTCCGGACGGCGAGGCTCTTCCCTTGGGCAAAAACCCGCTTATGGCCGCGCGCGAAGCGCAGCGCATGACTCGGCAGCAGCTCGTCGATGGGGTCAACACCTACATCTGCAAACGAGACGGGAACAACTCTGCTCACCTGATGACGGTCGGCCGGCTCGGCAAGCTCGAACGAGGTGAGAGCAAGGTGCCTCGTGGAGCGCTGGTCCAAGAGGCGCTGCTTCATGTGCTTGGTCGACGCAGTCACGCTGAGCTGGGATGGCCCGAACCGTGCTCTGGCGCTACCAGTGTTCGTGACCGCAGCGGGCTGGCAGCGGAGCCGCGGGCCGACCTGGACGCGATCTTGGATGAGGCGACAAGCGGGGTGGAGCAGGCCGCGTCGATCACCGAGGCCCGGACGGTGTCGTCGACCGCGCTGCACTCCTACAGGTCACGGCTGGCGAGGTTGTCCGTGGAGTTCGTGCACCGGCCAGCCGAGGAGGTGGGACCGAAGCTGCTTGCTCTGTGGAAAGACGTGTCGATGCACGTGAAGGGCGGCTTGCGCCAGCACCAGGGCCGCGAGGTGTACCTGGTTGCAGGGATGATCTGCGTAGTGCTGGCGCACCTGTGTCATGTGCGCGGCCGACCCCACGACGGTCTAGTGCACGCCGAGGCGGCGCTGCTGTGGGCACAGGATTCGGGCCATCGCGAACTGCTGGGATGGACGCTGGGCACCAAGGCGCTGCTGACCAACTCCACCGAGGGTGCCGGTGCGGCCTTGCAGCTCATCGAGGAGGCCAAGGACACCCTGCGGGGATCACCGCGGGCAGGCAGCGGCGCGGTGCGCCTGGCTTGTTACGAGGCACGCTTCAGTGCCGAGTCGGGTCAGCGCGACCGGGGTCTCGCGGCGATCCGAGCCAGCGAAGACGCAGCGGAAGCCCTGGATACGATCGGGACGTCGGATCTCGACGTCATCGGCGGCATCCTGAGTCTCGGCGAGCCGAAAAGGGCGTCGCTGTGCGCCGATCCTTATCTCAGGCTCGGCCACGCCGAGTTGGCTGAGCAGCACGCGCGAGCGGCGATTGACGGGTACCTCGCGGGTCCGCCCCGGCAGTTTTCTTACGGTGATGTGGCGTTGTCGCAGGTGACTGTGGCGTGGGCGCGGTTGTCGGCTGGTGAGCTTGACGGGGTGCTGGACGCGGTACGGCCGGTCCTGGCGCTGCCGTATCCGCAGCGCATCGCTCCCGTCCGCGACCAGCTCGATCGCCTGGCCGACGTGCTGAGTACCCGCCGCTTCCTCGGCGCCGCCGCGGCCGAGACCATCCGGACTGAGATCACAAATTTTCGGCGGCCGTCTCGGGCACCCTTGCCTATGTGACGCGCTCCGAGCCTGACAACCCGACCAAGGACCTTCTGCGCCTGGGTCCGGACCTGGCCGCTGTGCTGCGACAGGCGTGCGTGCGCGCCGGTCTCGACGACGCGGGCGCGCGGTTGATCCACCACTACGCCAACGTGGTGTGCCTGCTGCCCGCCCACCAGGTCGTGGCCCGCATCAACCGTGAGGGCCAGGACGACCGGGCGCGCACAGCGCTGCACGTCACGCGGTGGCTGACGGAAGTCCACGGCTATCCCGCGACCGCGCCGCTGCCCGCACTGGAACCGGTCGTCGTGGACGACAGCACGGTCGTGACGTTCTGGACGTACTACCCGCAACCGGCCGGCGCCGCCTCGCCGGACTCCGCGCACCTGGGGCGCCTGGTGCGCGCGCTGCATCGACTGCCCGCGCCCCCGGTTGAGCTGCCCCAGTGGCAGCCGCTGGAGTCGCTGCACGCGTTGACCGCGGGCCCGATCGGGGCGGCGGCGCTGTCGCGCGAGGACCAGCGGTGGTTGCTCAACCGCATTGACGAGGTCCAGCGCGATCTTGCCGTGCTGGACTGGCCGCTGGGATACACGGCCATCCACGGCGATGCGTGGGCGGGCAACCTGCTGTGGGACACCGCGTCCGCGGACGAGCCGGTGCTCCTGGGCGACTGGGACACCGCCTGCTTCGGCCCGCGAGAGGTGGACCTCATCCCGTCCTGGCACGCCGCGGTCCGCTACGGCCGCGGCGAACGCTGGGCGCAGGCGTTCGCACAGGCCTACGGCTACGACCTGGCCTCCTGGGACGGATTTCCGGTCCTGTTCGCAATGCGTGACCTCGTGCAGCTGGCCGGGCCGTTGCGCCGCGCCGGGCACGGCAGCGCGTTCGCGGCCGCGCTGCGGCAACGACTCGACGGCATCAAGGCCGACGACCGCGGCCAGTGGCGCGAGTTCTGACCACCCTGAACCTGGCTCAGCTACTACCCCCGCTCAGTGACCCGGCAGCGGTGTCCTGCCGCTCGGCCGCGCGCCCGGCGTCCGGACGTTGTCCGAAGGTCTGTCCGAAAGTCCGTCCGAAACGTTCGGGCGGAATTTCGGACAAAAAAACGCACATGCATTAGGTATTCCCACTGACGCTATCTCGCGCCATGATCCTTCCTGCCGCATCAGTGAGCGCATTAGCTACAACGCTCCGATGACGACAAGACTTCTTAGGCAGTGCATCGATCGGGGACCACTGAGTGGCATGAACTCATTCAGAAACCGCATCCGCGGTGCCGTGTCATGGAATTCTCGACTCGACGGATGCCGCCGCCCGTTGGGCCAAGCATGCACGAGAACGCCGACTGGTCATCTGAAGCACACGAGGGGCATTGACCGAGATGGCGGACAAGATCGCCAAAGGAAAACAGATCCTGGGTGTTGCCCGCACGGAGCTGGGCAAGGACCTTCAGGCGAAGTACGAGAAGGGCGCCAGCGTCCGCGCCCTGGCTGAGGGCCTCGGCCGCTCGTACGGCTTTGTGCACCGCATCTTGGAGGAGACCGGCGTCGTGATGCGTTCACGCGGCGAGATGTCCGGAACCAGGAACGTGGAGCGGCGGCGACCAGGCGCACGGTGACCCGCGCTTCCCAGAATCCGCGCATCGGGCGCTGATTCGCAGCCCCTGTCGCGGCGCGGTCACCAGCGTGCAGATCAGGCCGGACAGGAGCAGCACGTAGAGGCGCTTCGTGGACCTGCGGACCACTACGGCCCCGCACCGTCCCTGGCCCGATGCGGACTCGGCGAAAAAGCTTCAGCCCGCGCGGATCGAGGCCTCAGCCGGATCCCGTTCTTCGCCTCGCCGCTACGACCGCAGCGAGCTTTCACACAGGACCAGACGAGGAGGAACCGTGGTCGCGTATAGCACGTGCGGTGGTCGGTTGCCGTGGAGCAAGGGGCCCACCCTTCACGCGCTCGACCGTGACGTGCCGGTCGCAAAGCAGGTCATCCGCTACTGCTGTCCGCGAGGGCACGAGTTCGAGCGGCCCTTCGCCGCCGACGCTGATCCGCCCGTCGAGTGGGACTGCCCCCAGCATGGCTCGAGGTCGCCGCGGTTCGGCCTCGTCCTGGCGCCGCTTCCCGAGCCGCGCAAAGGAACTAGGTCCAAGACGCACAAGGACCACCTCGACGAACGCCGCACAGTTACCGAGCTACAGCAGCTCCTGGATGAAGCGCTCGCCGACCGCACGAAACCCCATGACGAGTCTCCGGTCGCCCCGGCCCCCACCAACTCACATGGCCAGATCGGCTAACTGCCATTCGCGCACACCTGCGCGATCACGAACACCGGGCTGTTGAACGGTCCGGTTGTGTTGAACCGCAAGAAGGATCGAGGTTGTAGTCACATTGAGAAGCAATATCCAACGGCTCCTCGCCGGCGCCGGCGTGGTGCTGGCTCTCGTCCTCGGGAACGCCCCGGCGGTCGTGGCGGCTCCCGCGCCGACCGAGGACGGGACCGGCGTCGTCGAGCCGTTCATCGTGGGCGGCCGTGATGCCACCGAGGCTTACACGTTCGCGGCAAGCCTGCAGAATCCGGCGGCGGACGGCTCGTTGCGGCATTTCTGCACCGGGTCGCTGATCCACCGCCGGTGGGTGGTCACGGCGTATCACTGTTCCGAGACCCGAGTCGTGCCCGGAGTGACGAAGGTGCGGATCGGCTCGGTCGACCAGACCGAGGGCGGGACCCTCGCCGGCGTCCGTCGGGTCGTGCTGCATCCGCAGTTCGACTGGAACACGCCCGGTAACGACCTCGCCCTGATCGAGCTGGACCAGGCTGTGCCACAGCAGCCGATCCTGCTCACCACCCGTCCGGCGAAGGTGGGCTCGCCCAGCCGGATCATGGGCTGGGGCGTGGTCTGCGACGCGGACTTGGTCAACGACGCGAAGTGCAAGCAGTCGCCACGTGTGCTGCAGGAACTGGATACCACGCGTGTGCCGGACAAGCAGTGCTCGTTCTTCGACAAGGTCCGCGAGCTGTGCATCAAGGCGCTCGACGGCCTGAAGAAGCAGGCGTGCTTCGGTGACTCGGGCGGTCCGCTGGCCAAGAAGGTCTTCGGGCGGTGGTTCCTGATGGGCGCCACGACCGGTGACGGTGACGACGCCGAGATGCGGCCGCACGTGTGCACCACCGCGCCGCCGACCGAGCCGGGCGGGGAGCTCAAGGCGGGGTCCGGGATCTGGCAGGACCTCTACTACACGGGCTACCGCATCTGGATCGTGAAGACGATCTTCGGCTTCAGCGCGACCGACGGTGCTGAGCTGAACGAGCAGATGCGCCAGGGCGACGCCCTTCTCGCGGCTGCGTAGAGCCGCATGAGCGCTGGGTCCGGCGTCATCTTCCCTGGGACGGCGCCGGCCCCGGTCCTGACGGCCACTCGAGCGAGTGGCATGAACACCTACACCCCCCATGTTCGAGGCACGTGAGCTGCGAGGACGGCAGAGCAGCATGACAGCTTTCATCGCCCGACCGCGTGAGATCCATCCGTCGAGTTCGCGCACTGTGCTGCTGTCCGCTGACCGGTGTCCGCGCTCGGTCGACCACAGCGGTGTCGCCTCGGTGTCGGCCACGAGGCGTTCTCACGTCAGCGCCCGTACCCGGTCGGGCGTTCACGCGGCGATCATGCACGATCTCGGCTGCCGTTCTGAGCGCTGCCGTCCTGCCTCCAAGCCTTGGACAGTCGCCCGCGCCACGCAGGCGGAGGTGCGATGACCCTCAGCGCGAAGGCACCGGTGCCGCGCGGTGCCGCCGAGCAGTTTTACCTGTCCGCGCACGACGACAGGGGAGAACGACAGCTGAACGAACGTGCGCTCGAGCTTGGATGCGCGACGGCGGTACTCGGTGAACTGGTCATTGAGGAATACCTACAGTTCTCTGAAGAGCAGGCGCTGCTTCGTGAGCGAGGACAGATGCTGCTGCGATCACCTCTGCTGAACGGGCAGCGGCCCACGATCAAGCGCTTGTTGCTGGGACGCGTCGTAGGCGCTCCGGCGGTGACGCCGGGCAGCTGGATCACGCACATCGCGCCGCAAGCTCCATTGTGGATCGCCCGCCGTCTGCTGGTGGCCGGCGTGGTCACGGAGATAACGCCGCATCGGCTGAAGTTCTGGGACAAGAAGCCGCGGTTCGTACCGAACGATCCCAACGAGCCGCACAAGCTTGGCGATCACCTCACGCTTGCGCTGCAGCGGCGCAGCGTGATGACGCTGCAGGACCTGTTCCTGGCGGGACTGCTGCAGGCGACCCAAATGCATCACGCCCGCATCACCGACATTGCCGGACTGGACCAGCGGATCACGGACTGGATCAACGGACTCACCACGTTGGTCGATCCCCGACGGGCGACGCGCGAGAGCTCGCTTCGGGTCCTGGTGTCCCACACCGAGCACCTGATCAACACCGCGCTACTCGCCCAGACCCTCTGACCTGTCCCGCTTGCCCACCGACGATCCCGGAGGACCACGCTCGTTATGCCCGCCATCGGTTCCACCGCCGGCCCCGGAACAGCCTCCGCAGCCGGCCGATCGGTCAACACCCCCTACATCGTCATGGTCATCATGTCGATGGCCACGCCGATGACGGTGTTCACCGGCATCATCGTGATCGGCTACGCCGCGACCGGCCTGACAGGCATTCCCGCCGCGTTCCTGCTGTCCGGACTGCTGATGAGCCTGTTCTACGCCGCGTACACGCGGATGGCGCCGCTGATCGGCAATCCTGGCTCGTTCTCCGGCTACATCGCCCACGGGCTCGGCCGCATCGCCGGCGTCGGCGGTGCTTTTGTGGCGCTGCTGTCCTACGGCGTCCTGCTCTGGGGCCTGTTTGGGTTCGTCGGCACCGCCGCCGGCCCGCTCGCGAAGAAGTGGCTCGGCGTGGAGGCACCCTGGTGGGTCTTCGCGCTGCTCGCGTGGGCAGCGGTGGCCTGGCTCGGGCACCGGCGCGTGCGTGACTCCGCCCGCGTCGTCGCCGTGCTTCTCGTCCTGGAACTCGGCGCCATCGTGGTCTTCAGCGTGACCAACCTGCTGCACCCTGCCGACGGCGTCATCACCACCGAGACGCTGCTGCCCGGCACCTTGTTCACGCCGGGGATGGGCGCGCTGCTGGCCTTGACGGTGATCGGCTTCGTCGGCATCGAGGCGGTGGTGGTGTTCGCCAAGGAGTGCGCCGACCCCGGCCGCACGGTGCCGCGCGCGGCACAGATCACCATCGCCGCCACCACCGTGCTCTACGCGGGCGGGTCATGGGCGCTCAGCGTCGCGGCCGGGCTCGACGGCATCGTGGATGCCGCCCGCCAGCACGGTACCGACCTGGTGTTCCAGCTCGCGCTGCCGCACCTGGGCGAGAACGCTGTCGACGTCATGAAGCTTCTGCTGATCACGAGCGTCGTGGCCGCCATGATCGGTTTCCAGGGCGCGGGCTCCCGCTACCTGCTCGCGCTGGGCAAGGAACACTCGCTGCCGCGCTGGCTGGGAACCACCTCGCCCAGGACCGGGGCTCCCGTGGCCGCCTCGCGGGTGCAGAGCGCCGTCACCCTGATGGTGATCGTCTTCTACGCCGTGCTCGACATCGACCCGGTCCAGTACCTGTTCTATTGGGCGGGCGCTGCCGGCGCGCTGGGCGTGCTGATGCTGATGACCGCCACGGCCTGGTCCACGGTGTTGTACTTCGCCCGCACCGCGCGCGACACCCCGCTGTTCTGGTGGGTGGTCGCGGGCGCGGGAGCCCTCGGTATCAGCTGGATGCTGTTTCAGGTGGGGTCGAACTTCTCCCTGGTGCTCGGTAGCGAGCCGGGCTCTCTGCCCGCCCGCATCATCCCGCTCGTGCTCTGCGCCGCCGGCGCGATCGGCGTGACGTGGGGAACGTGGCTCAGGTTCACTCGTCCCGCCGACTACCAGGCCATCGGACAGGGCGGCACCCACGAGATCGCCAAGGCCGGGCGGTGAGCGTCGTGCAGGACATCGACTACGGCATCGTGCATCTCGGCGCGAACGAAAAGCACCTGAGCTTGCTGGCCGCCGCCGTGATCGCGGCCAGGTTCCAGTCGCTCGCCACCACCGAGTGGCTCATCACCGACCGCTTCCAGCGCGGCGGGATCATGCTGAAGAACGTCGGCATGTGGGCCGAGCACGCGCTGGTCCACGGCGAAGTCCACATCGCCACCACCATGCCGCTGCCCGATGGCCGCGTCCGGAAGACAGAGGTGCCGCAGGCAGCGGCGATCTGGCTGCACTACGACGAACCCGACACCTCGCCGGTGCCGCTTCCTGACCGGTACCACGAACGCATCGCCGAAGACTGCGGTGAGTACGTCGACAACGTCGCCGAGCTGGACGAACTGTTCGACAAGCACCACCCCCTCGACCGTGGCCCCCACCAGTTCCTCGTGTTCCTGGCCTCGATGCAGGACGGATCCGGGCAAGGCACCGCCCTGCTGCGCCACCACCTCGAAGTGCTCGACCGCCGCGCGCTTGGCGCTCACCTCGTCGCTGCTGACGAACGCTCCCGCGACCTGTACGCGCGGCACGGCTTCGAGATGCTCGATCAGGTGCTGGAGCTGCCCAGCAGGCATGGCACCGGCCCGGATCACGTCATGTACCCGATGTGGCGCAACCCGCTGCCCCCGCCACCGGACGACGAAGCCGGCAACAGCCAGGCGTGACCTGAACTGCGTCACCACGCCCGCGGGCGCCGCATCATCTCTCCTGCGTCCACCCGACCCCGAGCTATGAACAGGAACAAACGCGTGACGAACCTCCATGCTGGTGCCGCCCGCACTTTGGCCATGACCGACGCAACCCTGCTCGCGGCGGAATTGACCGCCGTGGCGCTGGCCGCGGCGGTCGCCGTATCCATGGCCATCGCTCCCAGCGCGCCGGTCCTGGTGGAGTCCTCGCCGACGCACGCACGGCCCACGGTGACGCCGCTCGTGCACCAGGCGCACCTGAACCTCGATGAGCCGCACACGATCTGTTCCCCGTTGAGCTGCTGGCCCGCCGTGCCGCCTGACCTGCCAGTACCAGGCGCGGTACCTCGCTGAGCAGCGGGCCGCAGCGGCCGTTGTGCGCCGGCTCCAGTGCCCTTGCGGCGTCGGGCTGGAGCTGGCAATCACCGCCGCGCGCGCACGCGGCACCTGCGATGCCGCGCGCGCACGCGGCACCTGCGGCGGTGCCGGCTAGATAAACCCGGCGCGTAGCGAAGCCCGTCACGCGCCCATGACCCACACTGATCGCAGGGTGGCCCGGTTCGGCGCGTCTGCCTCCCCCAGCGGCGCGCCGAACCACCTACTCGGACTCGATCCCGCGCACGTGTTCGCCGCTCCCTGGGATGCGGCGGCTCGGCCTCGCCTGGCAGACGGGTCAGGGCGAGAGCCCACAGCACTGTCGGGAAGCCGGGTTCGTGACCTCGGTGCTCAGCAGGTGCCTCCAACCCCGAACACCGAGCCTGGGGAAGGCCGGGTGGGCAACGCGTCGTGCGTGCGTTGCCCACCCGGTTCGCAGCTGGCCAGCCCACCGCGGACGCCAGACGCTCGTTCACGGCCCGCGAAGCCCGCGCCCTTCATGTCTCACAACGGGTCTCGCACCCGCCGCACATCATCACCTGATCATCGGAGAAGCAGACGACATGCCCAAGAGGATCTCCACCGTTCGAGGCCGCGAGTTCGGCGATGCAATACGAGCAGTGATCGCAGGCACCGGCAGCACCGCAGGCGAAGTCGCTGAGATCGTGGGCTGGGACAAAGGAAAGCTCTCGGACCTGGTCTGTGGCAAGGGCGGTGTCACTCAGGTCGAACTCGCCTTTCTGCTGGGCGCATGCCGAGTCGAGCAGGCTGAAGTCGCGCATCTGATGGCGCTATTCCCGATGCAAGAGCACCGCGGCTGGTGGCAGCGGCACGGCGTGTGCCAGCCCCTTCGCCTCCGTACGGCGGTCGAGAACCTGTCGCAGGCCACGACGCTGGTCAGCTGGAATCCGCACATGGTGCCGGTATTGCTGCAGACGCCCGACTACGCGCGTGAGGTACTGCAGGCGTCCGCAACGCTGCCGAACGACGAGATCGAGGACCGAGTACAAGCGCGCCTCACGATGCAGAGGGTGTTGCCGCCCAACGTGAAGCGCGCATACTTCCTTCACGAGATGGCTCTTCGAATTCTGGTCGGTGGTGCCGAGGTACACGCGCAGCAGATGCAGCGCATCACCGCCGCGGCGAACCGGCCTCACACCACCGTCAGGATCGTCCCCGCAGCACGTGGCGCGCACGCCGGCACGGCGGGGCCGTTCACTCAGCTGACCTTCGCCAAGTACGAGCCGCTGGTGTGGGTGGATACGGAGAACTCCAGCCTGTTCGACGAGGCGAAGGACGCGCTCACGGGCTACGAGAAGGTCATCCGCGCACTTGAGGACACCAGCCTGACGGAGGACGAGTCGAATGCGCTGATTTCCCAACTGGGCCAGGACACACAGGCCCGCGGTGCCCAAAGCGCCCAGACGCGGGGGCCGTCGACCAGAGCGCGCGGCGCACTCGCGTCATCCACCACACCCGCATGAGTCCGGGCGGGGACCGTGGCCCAGCACCCTCGGAGGCGGGGCCTTTGCGTCGACAGTCCGAGGCGTGTCAGCGGGCCCGCTTCTCTGGTGGCCGTCTAACTGAACGGCTCAACGACTTCATGGCCCCGTGACCTCCTGGCACGGCGGCCCCAGCGCCGTCGAGGGATAGCGCTGGTCATGCACGACAGCCAGCGCGCGGGGCAAGCGGCGCCCGCAGCGCGTCCGGCGGCCGTGTCGTGGTTGCGGCACCGCGCGGTGCGCCTGCTCACGGTGCCGCGACCACCAAGCCCCCAGGCTGATTCCAGCACAACCATCGAGGTAACGCGAAAACCCGAATGCCGTGAGCTGCACCCGCGCATCGGCAACGGCGGCACGACGGTGACGCGAGCCCGACCAGCGAGTGACGAACCACCGCGGGCTCCTCGTTCGCCGCGAACTCATCGCTGACCAGAACACGCACAGCCGAACGGACAACAGAAACCGATGGCCCGCTCCGCAGCCGTACAGCGCCTCCTCAACGAGCTCGGCGACCTCCTCCGCGAGCACAGGAAGGGGGCGAAGATCAGCGGCGTCGAGGCTGCGCGCCGCGCCGGCTTCAGCCAGTCGAAGCTATCGAAGATCGAGACCGGCCAGTTGTGGGCGAGCCTGACTGACGTGCGCCGTTTGGCCCGCGGACTTCGCATGGACCAAGACGTGACCGCGCAGGCCATTGAACTGATGCGTCGGCTGCAGGAGGCGGTTGCACCGACGGGAAGCCCGAAGGTCCCCGTTCCTCTCGCGCAGCGCGACCCGGGGGCCCAGCGTGATCTCGACGAGCTCGGCGAGATCATCCGCGAGCACAGGAACAACGCCAAGATCAGCGGCGCCGAGGTAGAGCGCCGCGCGCGCGTCAGCCAGTGGAAGCTTTCGAAGATCGAGAACGGCAGGTTGCTGCCCACCTCAGCTGACGTGCGCCGTTTGGCCAGCGAGCTCGGGATGGGCGCAGGCGCGACCAGGCGCGCCCTCGAGCTGATGCGCCGGTTGGAAGAAGCACGGCGACGACGACGCGCTGAGGAACGCAGCAGTCGTCACGCCCAATGGAGAAGACCACAGACCTAATGCCGACCGTGGTCGTCAGCCTCGTCTGGTCTCACGTGCGTCGATTCGTCGCGTCGTTTCCCGGCGCGGTCGATGAGCGGGTACAGCCATCAACTTCAAAAACATCTGGAAATCCACGATGACTAGGTTCACCGCCGCCTGCGTGACTGACCCGGTTCTTGCCGACCTGGCCGTCACCTACGGAGAAGAGATCGAGGTCGCCCGGCGCGATGTGATCTTCACGCAAGGTGACCAGGACAACCAGTTCTACATCATCCGGTCCGGCAAGGTGAAGACCTGCCTGAACGCCGGGCGCGACGGAGAACAACTGCTGGAGATCCACGGGCCCGCCGAGATGTTCGGTGAGCTGTCAATGTTCGATTCGCGCCCACGGACATCGACAGCGATCGCGGTGACCGACGTACGTGCCATCGGCATCGGCCTGGCCACGGCGCGTGAGTGGATCAACGAGCGGCCACACCTCGCCGAATACATGCTGCGTTCGCTTGCCCGGCAGGTTCGCCGCACGAACGACAATCGAGCCGACCTGATCTTCAACGACGTGCCCGGTCGGGTGGCCCGGGCCTTGTTGCAGCTCGCAGCGCGGTTCGGGCATATGGAAGGTGGGACGCTGCGGCTCGTGCACGACCTGACCCAGACGGAGCTCGCGCAGTACATCGGCGCCACTCGCGAGACGGTGCAGAGGGCCCTGTCCGGCTTTGCCCGGCGCGGCTGGCTGCAAGTCGAAGGCAGAAGCGTGCTGATTTTCGATCTTGACCAGCTGCTACGGCGCGCCCGCTAGCCGCCCGAATCATCGCGGCCGTATCTGGCACCGGCAGCGAGAGGGAGCAGGAGAAAGCCGTCGAAATAGCCGAACTGAAGGCCTAGTCAACCTCGATATGCCGCTGATCACTAACGGGCCGTCACCGACATTCATCGCCCGCTCGGGAGTAATTCCAAGTCAACGCCTTTCGCGGGAACGGCCACCAGAGCGATCGTCCGGTCCGGTTGCGGTAATACTGCACGGCCCTGGCATTAACTGCGAACCGTCCACGTCACAGATGCCTAGAGACGGAGCCGACACGCGCTGCCCAGTGACTTGGACCGAACTGGGAAAGGGGAACGTGAGCGATGCCGCGACCTGGCTGAGCAACAGGACGGCGTCGCGCAGACCTCCCGAGTCAGAGAGTTGAGACTCTGGGACGCCGCGATGTACGGCACCCCAGACCGGCGTAGGGGAGCCAGTATGGATCAGCGGCAGTGGTGTGGGGTTTGCCAGGACGCCACATCTCCCATGCCTGCAGGTGATGTCTGGGTCTGCGGCGTCTGCGGCCATGGTCCGAGGCGAGTCTCTCGACGCACACCCAAGGCGGCAGGCGCCAGGAGCAGCTCCCTTTCTCCTAACGGCTCGAATCGACCACATCGACCTGACCGCGACGCATGACGGCCGTAGACACCGATCGCCACGCGTCCCAGCCGAGGTGAGGGAGTTGCCAGTGTCGCTGAAGTCGATGGTCGCTGTCTGGAGCAGGTGCGCTGGCGGGTCGGAAGACGAACTGTGGCGGGCTGAAGGTCGCGTGGCTGGGCCAGCGCGTTCCGTCCGGCTGAATCAGGCGTTGCGGAACTCTGGTCACCGGGTGGAGGTGCAGGTGTGTGTCGGGAAACCCAGTGATCGGATCCGTGAGTTTCAGAGCGGCTTCAGCCTGGTAGGAGTCGGTCCCTCCCATTCGACCTGATGGCTGCGGTCACATCACCGGTTGCGTAAGCTGCCGCAGCGATGCGCTCAGTTCTGCGGCGGCTAGCCGCGTCGAGCCGAGCAGGTTTCGCCGGAGAGTTTCCGGTATTGCTCCGGTTCCCAGGCCGGAGGCGGTGAGCAGGTCGGTGAGGGCTGAGAACTGCCCTTCCGTGATTGCGGCGTGGATGTCGTGGTGTCGCAGTATTTCCCGAGCGCCGTAGCCGTCTCCCGACTCGATGGCCTCGTCGGCCACCTGAGCGAGCACCCGGCTGGCGGCTCCGCGGTCGGCGGTGTCGGCGAGCGTGGCCACGCAGAGCCCGAGCTGCGCGCGGAAGAACGCGTAGCCGGATGCTGGCTGGTGTTCGCCGAACCGCGTGATCATCGCGGCGACGTCACGCGGCGCGGACGAGCTGTCCGGGTCGGTGCACATCACCTTTAGGCAGGATGCGACCTGGAGCTCCCACGGATGCTGAGGGGTGCTCTCCGCCAATGCCGCTTGCGCTCCTGTCAGGTCGCCTTTGACGAGGTGGGCCATGATCGTGGCTTGGCGGCCTTCCATGAGGTGTAGGCCGATTCCGCGGTGAGTCTGGGCGTGGGTGACCGCATCGTCCCATCGCCCGGCGAGCGCCAAGGCGCGAACGCCGTCGCCGATCAGATGCAGCCATACCCATTCGTGCAGTTTCTGCCGCTCGTCGCGGTCTCCGGTGAGTTCGGTCAGCGGGAGGGTCCGCTCCTCGACGATCAGGTCGGTGCCGGAGCGGATGGCGCGGAAGATCTCGGTGAGCAGCCGCAAAGCCTTGTCACCATTATGGGCGCGGAGCTGCAGGCGGACGAGGTTGATGACGGGTTCGAGCATGTAGCGGGCGTGGAGCACGGTGAGTGGGCGGTCGAGGACGCGGTAGAGGTCGATGTGCTGCCAGCACAGCTCGCGGGCCAGGTCCGGCAGGCCGCAGTCGCTGGCGATCAGTGCTGCCTTGTTCAGGGCGTGGGCGCCTTCGGACAATCGGTCGGCGCCGTCGTGCCCGGCGGCGCGGGCGCTGTCGGCGACCTGCTGGACGCGCTCGGGCAGGGACGGGCAGGAGGGCCTCGGGCGGCCCAGCAGCGGGAAGCGGCGGACCACAGCTGCCAGGGTGGGCGGGTTCGGGGTGATGGTCATGGTCAGCTCCGGGGAAGCAGGGCGGTGGCCGCCGCGCGGGCGAGGAGGCCCTGGCTGGTGGCCGAGAGTCCGAGCCGGTTCCAGTGGAAGATCACCACGTGGGTGAGGATGGCCCGCAGGCCTCGGTCCAGGCGACCGTTCGCGGCGTCGTGACCGAGTTGCTCGCCGGCGGTGCGCAGCCCGGCAAGCCACGGTGCGGCGTGCGTGACCGGCCCGCCTGGCGTGAACAGCTCGCTGTCGGCCAGGTTGGGGATCGACAGGAGGACGCGCACGTTGTCGGCCAGCGTGCCGATGCGGGCCATGTCGGTATCGGCGGGTGCCGGGCGCATCCGGGCGACGCGGTCGAACACGTCGCCGCACTCGAACGTGTCGAGCCCGGCGGCGCGCAGGAGCCCGCCCAGCAGTAGGACGGACAGTTCCCTGCGGCCGAGCCCAGGGGTGTCCTGTCGCAGGTAGTCCAGGACGCCCGCGCTGTCGGCGCAGAACAGGTCGTGGACGGTGTCCATGCCGGCTGTGTCGCCGAAGGCGGCGGTTTCCGGCTCGTACATCGTCGTCCACCAGCGTTCGATGGTTCCTGTGCTGGTCAGCTCGTCGAGTGCGCGGTCGACGGCCGCGGTGTCCGCGTGAAACAGCCGCAGCCGCCAGCAGGGATGTTTGCGCAAGAACCACCAACCGGTCGCCGCGCCGTCGGCGCGCAGGCGGTCCAGGGCCGGTCCGAGTGCTGTGGCTCCGACCGCCTCGGCCGTCGACCAGTCGGCGAACTGGACACGCACCTGGTACCAGGAGTCTTCGTTCCGCCGTTCCAGCGCCGCGAGTCCGGCAGCTTGGTAGGTGCGCACAGCGTCCTCGAAGTCGTTCCAATCCAGATCGTGCTGTGCTGCAACGGTTACAGGATCGCCACCAGCGAGAACCGCCAGCACGGCGGCCGCGAGATCGGCGGGCGCCAGGGTCCGGCCGGTGGTGCTCAGGTGATCAGCAGGCATGCGTCCCATCCCGTGTGAGGCGGCGTGCCACGCCGCGCGGTCTCGAGCGCCAGTTCCACTCCGGCGCGTCCGGTTAGCAGCCCTGCCGCGTCCATCTGGTCGTCGTTCTGGACGACGACAGGCGGTGTGTGCCGGATGAGCCGCTCGGTCAGCGCGGGGAGACGGTTGGCGAGGCCGGGGTCGTGGGCGTCGAGGGAGGCGCGGTAGGCGGTTTGGAAGATCCCGGCAATGCCGTGGCACAGGCCCGGCTCGGTGATGCGGTTGAGCTGAGTGTCGGTCAGGCTCGCGGCCAGCGCGGCCTCGGCGGCGTGCTGACGTTGCGGGTCGTCGGTGGCCAGCGCCGCCAGTTGTAGTGCGCGGGCGATGCTGACCGCGCCGTAGCACCAGGAGGGTCGGCCGGGGCGTGTGCGGGCCGGGCGGCCCGCGTGCAGTTCTTCGCGGGTGATCCACTGCGGCCACCACGGTCCGTCCGGCCCGTCCTGCTGCCAGCGGTCGAACCACTGCGTCAGCTGGGTGATCGCCTCGCGTTGGCCGTCGACCACGCGACCATCCACAGTGGCCAGAGCGAGGAAGGAGAGCAACCCGGCGATGCCGTGGGCCATGCCGAAGTTCGCGTGCCCGCCGGGAGTGGGCATGTTCTTGTCCGGGTCGTGCGCCACCCACCAACCCGGCAGCTTGACGCCGTCCTCGTGGCGCGGCCGGGTCACCAGTGTCACCACGTACCGCAGAATCCCGGCCAGTTCGTCGCTGCGGGGGTGGTGGCGCAGCAGCAGGGCGCCAACGCCAGTGAGTCCGTGGAACAGGTCGTACTCGGCGAAGATGGCAGGCTGGCCACGCTCGATCCTCGTGGCAGCACGGTCCAGGCGCCGGCGGGTCAGCCGCAGTACGTGCTCGTCCATCGTCTGGCTGGCCGCGCGGAGGCGTGGATGACGGTCGGCGGCGGCCTGCAGCAGGAACGCCACGGCGGGTGCCCCGTAGTACAGGCCGGTGTCGTCGTCGGCGTCGACATTGCCCGTGGCGACGCTGCGGATGTGGGCTTGCGCGGTTGTCCAGTCGCCGAAACCGGTCCAGGCACGCTCGACGGCCAGCAGCGCGGGTCCGACCGCACCTGTCGCCAGGGACTGGCGGGCCACCTCATCGGCGGTCAGCGACACCGTGCCGCTCGCTGAGGCCGGGTTCGTGCCGTGCGTCACCGGGCACCGGCCGTGGCGAGCAGGCGCAGCGCAACCGCGCGGGCCAGACGTCCGGTCTCCTTCTCGAATGTCGGATCGACGCCGACGGCGCGGACGTGGTGCTCGTGCAGCAGCGTGCGCAACACCCCGGCCTGCTCTCGCCCCTGCTGGAGGAGGACATCGCGGTAGGCGTTCAACGCGGTGTCTCGGGCATACCAGGCGGCGGAGACCGCGTCACCGCCCGGTAGTGCGCGAACGCCCCGGTACTGCTGGCTGTGGTCCGCGACGGTGAGAGCGTGGTCGCGCAGCATCCGGTCCAGCGGCCCGTGTTCCTGCGGCAGACAGTCCAGCAGCGTCCGGAAGCCGGTCGCCGGATCGGGCGCGAGGGACGCGGCCAGGTGCGCCATCGAGACCGCGGCCAGGGCCTGGGCGGGAATCCCGGATTCCTGCGCGGCGGTGAGCTGGGCGATGGCGGCCGTGGTGTCCGTGGCGAACACCCGCTCGGCCGCCGTCAGCGCGGGGCCGTCGCCGTAGCGGGCGGGGTGCTGCGGCGCAGGCACGAAGGTGAGCTGTCCGGGAAATCCTCGGGAGTCCAGATCGGCCGCGAACCGCGCCACATGGGCGGCGACGGCCCCGTAGTCCCGGGAGTCGTTGAGGCGCAGGAACACCGCGAGGTGTTGATCGGTCTCGGGCCGGAGCATGTCGCGGTGCCGCCGAACCCACCACGACCCGACCGGGCCGTTCGGGTCACATGGGTCGTGCAGTTCGGCGAGGAACCGGGGCAGGTGCGCGGTGAGGATCTCGTCGAATCGCGCCGGGTTGCCCATCAGTTGCGCGTGCAGCACAGCGGAGTCGCCGGGCTGCAACGTCGGGCCGGGTGCGGCGGTGGCGGGCAGGGGCCGTGCGGACGGGGTGATCGCGGTCATCGGGATCAACAGCTCCGCCGGTCGCCCGATCCAGCCTTGTCCGTCGGGTGGGCCGTCCTCGTGCAGTTCGACCCGTTCGGCTCGCCGCAAACGGGCGGACAGCAGGGCTTGGTCGAGCTTCTGGTCGAGGTCCAGTGGCAGCCGCAGCTCGCCGTGGACCAGCACCACCCGTGCCGGCACCCGCGAGCGCTGCCGCCACGCCTGCAGCGCCTCCTGCTCGTTGCGAGCTTCGGACCGGGCGGCGAGGTCGGCGGAGGTGAGGATCCAGCGGGCGGCGCAGAGCAGCGTGCGCCGGTAGCGGATGCGCGGCACGTAGGGCAGGACGCGGGCGGCGCCGAGGTCGAAGCCGCGGAACACTGCGCTGCGCGCGTCGGCGACTTCGGCGAGGAACCGGGCCAGCGGCGGGCTCTGCACGGCGGTGTCCAGCGCGTGCGGAATCCGGGGGATCACCCGTCGGCCGGTGGAGATCTGCACCAGGTAAATCTGTTCGGCGTCGGCGGTGATCGCCAGGTCGTCCACCCCGACGACGTTGAGGTCAGGGTGCGCCGGATCGGGGTGCTCGGACAGCGAGACGACGTCGCCAAGCAGCGGCGGCACCCGCACCACGTTCTCGTTGTGGGGACGGCGCGGCGGGAAGGACAGCTGCACCGCCACCACGTTCGCGACCGCCGTATCCGGCCCGTCCTGGCCGGACGCTGGCTGCGCGGGGCCCGCGGCATAGGTCGCGGCCAGCCTCGCCTGGTCATCCTCGTCCAGCAGGTGGGCGAACCGTCCGGCCATGCTGGTGCAGGACCGTGGCGAGGCGGTGACCCGAAGGCCGAACTCACCGTGGTCGATCGCCTCAGTGGACGCGGCGTACACCTCGACGCCCAGCTCAACCCGCTGGGGCGCAACGACGTCGGTGTGCTTTCCTACGGTCAGCGCCTCGATGTCGGTGTCGGTCAGCTCGATCTCCTGCGTCCCAGTCATCGCGGCGTGCTGGACCAACGCCAGCAGGGCGGCGTCGCGGTCGGTCAGCACCCGCCACGCGGGCCGGGCGCGGGGCGCGCCGAGGAAGCCGGTGGGATAGCCGAGACCGGAGTCGGCGACCAGGTCGCGCACCGGTACCAGCGCACCGGGGCCATAGCGGGCGCGGAACCGGGCGTGATAGTCCAGCCACGCGGCCGTTCCGAAGGGTTGCGTGGTGGTGCGCAGCAGCACGGAGGCGGCACGGGCTGCCTCGTCGAGCACCCGCTCGGGAACGGTGATCGTCGCGTCAATACGCACGTCGGTGGCCAGCGGGTGGCTGACCGCGGGGACAAGAGCGTTCATCCGGGCGGCGACCGCCGCCCGGATCTCCCTGGCCTGGCCAGAATCGGCGATGTCGTTGTGCCGGGCTAGGTCGGTGGCGATCGCGTCGAGTTCACGCAGTTCGGAGGCGACATCGTCCAGGGTGTCCGCTCCAGCCGCGCGTAGGACGCCGAGCAGGTGGGACAAGCCGTCGATGCTGGTCATCGATGGCCGCAGGCTCGTGATCAGCACACCGGCGTCGATCAGGCCGTGCAGCAGCGTCTCGATCTTGGCCGGGGGCGCGGACGGAAACGCGGCAGTCATCAGGCCGGCCAGCGTGTCGAAGCGGATCGGCGAACCGGCCGTGTCCAGAACGAACCGCACGAGACGGGTGAGCCGCACCGAGGACTCCCTCAGCGGTCCGGGAGCAGCGGCGCCGACCTCGGCCCGCCGATGGACGATCACGCGCCCATCGCGCAGAAACCTCGCGTCGTCGACCACCACCGTCAGCCTCGAGCGCAGTCTGCGGTGTCGTTCGAGCCGGTCGATCACTGTGGCGAGCCACTCGCCGTCCACCCGCGTCGCGGCTCGGTGCCGGTTGCCCACCTCGGCCCTTGCGGGGCCGAGGTGGGCAACCCCGACTCCGGCGAAGTCGCCGAACGGGGTGGCCCGGCGCTGCCAGCGCAGCACGTAGGAGGCGACGGACAGCACGGCACGGCGGAGTTCTTTGGCGGTGTGCCCTGTGGAGCCGTCGCTCAGGATCTGGTCGAGACGGGCGCCGAGAACGGGGCTGGCCAGTGTTAGCGCGCTGCGCACCTCCGGGCGCGCCCACACTTTCGCCAGCCACACGCGGCCTTCCTGCTCGACAGCGGCGAGGTCGTCCAGACGCAGATGCACCGGTGGGTCGAGATCACCGGGGTCGGTGGTCACACGGGCCAGGACGAGACCTCTGTGCTGATAGCGCGGTGAAATGGTCATGGCGTTCGGCTCTCCTCACCCAGTGGCCAGGGAAGCGTCTGCCGCCGGTGCGTGCAGACAGGCAGGGCACCGGCGGCAGACGGGGTTGGATCAGAACGGGTCGTTGGAGCCCGAGGCGCACGCGCTGGTGTTGCAGGTGTCGCCGCACCCGTCGCTCGTGTCGCACGACATGATCACGAGCCTGGTGGTGGACTCCACCACGCGCATGTCCAGTTCGAACTCCCCATCATCAAAAAATTCCGGGCTCTCCAGGGCCTCCGCGACGGGGGCCAGTGCTGCCGACATTCGTGTTCACTCCTCGTTCTCCGGGTTATTGCAGGGCACCCTGGTCGCCGGCGTTGTTCGCCGCGGACGGCCAGGAGATCGTGGCGATGCCGTGTGTCTTGGACAGCACGGCCGTGTTCTCGCCGAACTCGGGAAGCTGGGAGCCGGTAGGCCAGTAGGCGAACGTGGGCTCGGTGGCGCGGCCGTGGCGGTCCCATGCCTGGATCTGTTCGACCATCGCGGTCGCGGCGTCCTCGCCGTGCGTTCCGTAGGCCTGGGCGCCGAACTCGACCGCGCCGCCTTCGGGAACGCGACGGACAGCCAGGTAGGCGAACGAGTCGCCGTGGACGGCGGCGAAGGGGAACCAGTCCTTGCGTTCGGCGGCCATATCGGTGCCCTCGTCCGCGGCCACCTTGCAGAAGCCAGGCAGGAACGCGGCGAACCACAGGTGCAGGTCGGCGAAGGACACGCCGAGGTTGATCGTGACGCCAGACCACACCTCTGCGCGGTCGGTCGCCAGCGCTCCGTCCAGCAGGCCCATGTCCTGCGGCACGTCTCCGTCGAAGCGCAGCTTGACCTGGTTGCCGTTGCGGTCGGGCAGCAGAAAGACCCGTTCGTCGCGGGCGCCTTCGCCCTGCATCGGGACGAACCCGGCCACTTCGGCCGAGGTGCTCACCAGGTGGTCGTCCTCGCGGAGGAAGGCGATGACACGGGTGATCCCGTTCATCCGCAACGGAACGACGATCCTGCCGCCTTCGGCCAGATGCTCCAGCCAGGCCGGTGCGAGGTCCCAGGCGCCGACTGTCACCAGGATCGCGTCGAACGGTTCGAACGGTTCACGCAACCCCGGCAGCGGGTTCTCGGCGTCGGTCTGCACCACGGTTACCCGGTCGCCGTAGCCGGTCGCTTCCAGCAGTTCACGAGCGCGATCGGTCACCTCCGGATCGATGTCCACACTGACCACCCAGCCGCCCGGGCCGACGACCTCGGCCAGCAGCGCGGCGTTGAAGCCGCCGGATCCGATCTCCAGCACGCTCATGCCCTCGCCGATCTCGGCCTGTTCGATCATCCGGGCCTGGATATAGGCCGCGCTAGTGGAGGAGATGATCACGCCGTCTGAGGCATGCTTGATCGCGACCGAGTTGTCGACGCTGTAGGTGACGTCCAGCGGCGTTCCCTCGGCGACGAACAGATGCCGGGGCACCGTGCGGAAGGCTCGCTCCACCTCCGGTGAAATGATCTTTTTCTTGTCGATGAGCGTGTCCACCAGGGCATTGCGGAACTTTGCGGCCGTGGCGGCGTCGTGTCGGAGAGTGTTCACCTGATTACTCTTTCAGAGGCGTTGTGCTTGGTTGCGGGCCTGTTGACGGTCAGTGGACCAGGGGAAGGCCAGGGGCGGGGTCGGTCATCGCGGTCCCTCCGGACCGGTAAACCATCAGCTCTGATCGACCCGAAGGACGTCGGTCGCGGTGGCCAGTTCCTCGGTGTCGGCGTCGGCCTCTGGAGCCGGGCCAGCGTGGTGGCTGCGAGCATCTCCGGGATGATGACGGGCATCTCGATGGTGTTGAAGGTGTCGCCAGGTCAGTCCCATGTGGAGCCGTCCTTGCTCCAATCCAGCTCAGCGGACGTCCTTCGGGGACTGCGTCCTGCAGCAGTTGGGCACCGTCGTGCCCCAACTGGTTGCCCTCGCGGTAGGCGTGCTGGGCGGCCACTGCCCTTACCGCCAGCGGCTGCTGTCGTCCGCCTTCGACCCGACCTTGTGCAGGCAGTCGTCGCAGAAGCTGCCGTTCGGAGACTTGCCCGCCTTCTCGATGTCGAGCACCCGGCCGCACTCGGTATCCACCGTGCCGTCGCCGGGACCGCTGCTGTCGCCGATCGCGTGTGTCAGGTTGTCCAGCGGCGAGGTCCACCAGACGTGGCCGCTCACAGGTTCTCCTGGCGCGCAGCACCGCGAAGGCGAGCCTGCCCGCCGTAGGTAGGAAGGCTCGCTGCGCGGATCGACGCGGAGAGTCGGTCACGAGCGGCCAGCCAGGACGGATCTGTGGCGAGCGCTTCGAGTGCCCAGTTGCCATCGGGCGATCGAGCAGGATCAGCGTTGGGCAAGGACATGGTCGGCGTCTCCGTTCACGTATGGAGCGACCCGCATCCCGAGGAAGAGGGATGCGGATCACTGCTCGTAGGGCTCTGCACGGGCAGGGCCGACCAGAGCAGCACGGTGTCGGCGTCGAGGACGGCGTGAGATGCGGTCGACGCGGCGTCACGACCGGAGTGTCGGGGCTAAACAGGCCGTGAACCCGCAACATGCGAACGGGAGATAACTGCGGTCCAGCGCCCACGTGAGGTTGGCTGCTGCGCCCCTCTTCGTCACGGACCCAGTGGCGGTCCAGCGCGATCACCTCGTGGCCTGCCGCCAGTAGCGCGTCAACGAGGTGGAAGGCGATGAACCCGGCGGCCCCGGTCACCACAACGCGGAACCCAACGGGATTGTGGTGTTGCTGCTCAACTGCCCTCCTGGGCGGAATCAGGCGTCGATAGGAAGCGGGGCGGAGGGGCATGAGCCCCTTCCAGGGATGGCTCATGCACCTCCGCGCTCTAGGAGGCCGCCACCTTCGCGCCCGTGTGGTGGTTGGCGACGGTGGCGCACCGACCGACGTGGTCGGCAGAGATCAGGTGGTCGTGGGCGACGACCCAGACCGAGCACGGGAAGAGGCGACCGCGACGCCACCCGGAGCACTGGGGGCACCGGCCCCGCTCATTGGGTTCGTGCAGGGCGAGCAGGGCCCGCCACGCACTCGCGAGACGGGCCAGCTCGGTCTCCGCCAGGGCCGCGAGCGACGCCGCGTCCCCGTTGGCGACGAGCAGCTCCAGATAGTCCAGCCGCTCGTAGACAACGCTGCGCAGGGTGCCGGCCAGGACCTCATCCATCGGCTTCTCCTCATCCCATCGGCGTTGTCGCATCAGTGCGATTCGGCGGCGGCAGGCGGCCACAGGCGCTGATGCAGGTCCAGCGGCACGAACGGGCCGATAGCGACTCCGCCGTCCTGAACCTCGCGGGCCGCCGCGTCGAACCGCGTACAGGGCCAGGACCGCGTTGGGCACAGCGGGCACACCGTCGGACGGTCCACTGGCGGCATGTGCGCTGCCAGCGTGCTGATCGCCTCGACCAGTCGGCCAGCAGGGCTTTCTGCAGGCACGACAACGGCGACGATGTCCCGCAACTCGCCCACGATCACGCGGCGACCACGGGGCCGGTCATGAAGCCGACGCGGGGAAGACGCCGACGTCCATTGTGCAGGTCGGCGACGAGGTCGTCATAGCCGACGGACAGTTCGCTGACGCGGTGCAATGCCTCCCTCACCTGCGTTTTCCCCGCCAGCGCGGTCGCGGTGTCGAGCAGATGCCACTGCGTCCAGGCAGCCACGAGGCGACTCACCAGCTGACCGAACGTCTCGGTGTGCACCACTGCCGTACGGGCATCGGTGATCGCGATCGCCGCCCACATGTTGATCCTGTCGACCAGCACCGCGCACGCTGCGTCAGCGGCGTTGACCAGCCGGGTCGCCGCAGCCACCAAGCGGTCATCGGCGAACGGGTCACACGCGCTCCGGTGCGCTTCCGCACGCAGCTGGTGCTGCCCAGCGAGAGCCGCGACCGCCGCGAGCACCGGGTGGGTGTGCGCGCCGTTCGATGCCAGCACGCAGGCACGGGTCACTGCGGTTGAGCGCGGGATGCCGAGCACTACCGAGGGTGCGTCGCCGCAGTCGATCTCGCCGAGCTGATCATCCTGTAGGGCGATCATCGGGACATTCATGCTGGTCATCGCCGCTTCCTCCACTACTGTGAGAGTCACGTCTCGTCGCCATGTGTAGACAACAGGTCACGGAGCGCGGCGAACACGGCGGCAATGCCGCAGGTTTGCCGCATCTAAGCCGCACTGGCCAGCTTGACCAGCGGCGATTCGACGTCGACCAGGCCGGGTTGCAGGGGGAGGGGCAGTGGTAGCAGCAAAGCGGCGGGGGTTTGCGCTACGCCGCAAGAACGAGGGCTTCACCCAGGAACTCCTGGCCGCAGCGCTGGAGATCGACCGCACCACCGTGCAGCGCTGGGAATCTGGCGAGTGCGCGCCGCAGCCGTGGATGCGGCCACGCCTGGCGAAAACCCTGCAGGTCACCATTACCGAACTCGAAGATCTGCTCACCGAGCCGAGCCTCATCGCCGCGGAACTGGATAACGTAGAGCCTGCAAACCCACTAGAGGGCGGTGATGAGGTGCTGCGACGCGAGCTCCTAGCAGGAGTACTCGGAGTAGCTGGTTATGCCCTGCTCGGCAAGCCTGAGGCCCAAGCTGGTACTGAGCCTATGACGGTCGCCCAGCTTCGGATCTTGGTGGACCGAGCGCAGTCCGATTACCTAGCCTGTCGCTACCAGGAACTGTCTCGCTGCTTGCCGGGGCTCATCCGCACAGCGCAGATCACCTGCGATGCCATCGACGCCGACCAGCGCCTGCAAGCCGAAGCCCTGCTGGCCACCACCTACCGGCACGCCACCTGGCTCGCACTGCGATTGGGCGAGGACGGCCTGGCCTGCGGCCTGTCCGAACAGGCGATGGCAGCCGCCCGCAAGTCCGGCGATCTGCTCGTCGAAGCGGAAGTCGCACAGATGGGCGCCGTCGTCCTACGCCGCTTCGAGCAATCCGGACAGGCCCAACAGCTCGTCGTCAACACGGCGGACAAGATCGATATCAACACCCGGATCGGCGACGGCCCCAACGCCGCCGCCTACGCGATGCTGCTGGAGACCGGCGCCTACACCGCGGCCATCGCTGGTAACCGCGTAACCGCACTGGACCTACATGCCGAAGCCGTGCAGGCAGCACGATCACGCACGCCTGGACAACCCGGACTCGCCATCACACCGTCCGGAGTGGACGCCAACTACCTCGGGCTCTACGGCATCAGTGTGCATCGCAAGCTCGGCGACTATGGCACCGCCATCAACGCCGCCCGAGCGATCCACCCCAACACGATCACCGTCCTGGAACGTCGAGTCCGCTACTGGGAAGACGTTGCGCTGACCTTCGGAGCTTGGGGCAAACGGAAAGAGGCGTTCCAGGCCCTGCTCGCCGCCGAACGTCTCGCACCACAGGAGGTACGGCTGCGCCCATGGGCCCATCGGCTCACAACGCAACTGCGCTCCTCGGGACCAGCCTTGCCAGGGCTCAAGGAGTTCGCGAAGCGGTCACGGATCGCTTGAACCCGGACGAGGAGAAATACGTGCAGGACGACCGCGGCCGCATCTTCCGCGAGGCCTGGATCGCAGGCATCACCAAGCACTTCCCAGGCACGCCCAAGGACAGCTACATCACACCGTGGGACAAGACACCCGAGTGGGAGAAGGCCTGCGCCACCGCCGTCTACGACCAGATCGCTTCGTTCATCGCCGCCGGCGATAACACCACGAAGCTGACCCGCGTCCAGAAGGGACAGTTCGTCGCCGTGTGCTGGCGGGAGCAGATCCGCGCTCATGTCGCCGAGCCGAAGCCCTCCCACGTCCCCGCCTGGGATGACATGCCCGACTGGTGGCAGCAGACAGACAGCGACATCTTCGAGCGCATCGAGCAGAGTATGAACGCTCGGCTTTGACCACGTCAGCAAGGCTGAGGTGAGGCTAGAACACGTACACGCCATGCCGTTCGTCCAGAAGCGCCCGCAACTGCAGGTGCGGCGGACGAGACCAGAGATCACCGCCCCGCTGTCAACGATCAGGTGTCGTGCTCACCCGACGCCGCGGTTGACACGGTGGAGGACCGCGAGCACGCCGACCAGCTCCCAGGCACCACCACCATCGGCAACACCACACCCGCCCTGCCGGGCATGAGAACCGTAGACCTGGTGTGGGCAGGCCTGTGGGGCACCGGCATCAGCCCTGACACCCACGTCATCGAGCTCGTCCGCGACCACCTCGCCACCCTCGACGCGATCCCCATCGCGGCTCTCCCACGTCGCGCACGGCACCCGCGTCCTCGTCGGAGGGGCGCTCACCCACCGCCAGCGCCCACCCAGTGCCGGCGGCACCACCTTCCTCAACATCGAGGACGAGACAGGAATGCTCAACATCATCGTCAGCCCCGGCACCTGGAACAGGTACGGCAAGATCGCCAAACGCAGCGCCGCCCTACTCGTGCGCGGCATCCTCGAGCGCGACAGCGGCTCGATCAACTTGATCGCCGATCGGCTCGATCAGCTCACCTTCGGGCCAGCCGGTTCAACGGCCTGACTCGTCGAGGACCTCCGGAACCGGAACCAACCGCCCCCACCGAACATCACCATCGACCTGCGAATCAACTGCGTCCAGCGTCCACGCTCGTGGCCAGACACGCACTGCCTGTCGCCCGGAGTCTCCAAGACGAGCCCGCGCACGAAGTAGAAACGGCGCCGACTCGAAGGTCGCGCCGTCGAACATGGCGTTGCCGGCGAAGGTCGCGCCGTCGAACATGGCGCGGCTGGCGAACGTCGCGCCGGTGAACGAGGCGTTGCTGGTGAACGTCGCGCCGCTGAACACGGCGTCGCCAGCGAACGTCGTGCCGCCAAACCCAGCGCCGATGGCGAACATGGCGCCGCTGAACGACGCGTTGCTGGCGAAGGTCGCGCCGCTAAACACGGCGCCGCCAGTGAACGTTGCGTAGTAGAACCCAGCCTCGCCAGTGAAAGTCACGCCGTAGAACACGGCGCCGCCTACGAACGTCGTTTCGATGAAAGAGGCTCTACCGGTGAAGGTCGCGCCGGCCAACGCCGCGCCACCGAGCATGGCGCCGCCAGTGAGCGTCGCTCGGTCGAACCTGACGTCGCCGATGAAAGTCGCGCGTTCCATGCGGATCGCGGAGAGGGTGCAGCCGCTGAAGTCAAGATCGATCAGGGTTGCCTCAGTCAGGTCGAGATTCAGGATCTCGGGCCAGTAGTCACGGTGTGGTTCGCTGCTGTCGTCTGGATTTGGGCGGAGATGCTTGGCAAGGAGGCGTTGTACGGAGAGGCGGACGTCGCGCTCCAACACTGCCTCGGCGTGTGCGACCTTGGGGCCAGGTGTTGCGGCGTTGGGGTCGCGTGGCCGCATGCCGATACGTCGGCAGGGGTCGCGCAGCAGCGGACGAGTCACGCCCGCAGATGGAAGCGCGGAAGTCGCGGCTGTTGAGGGTGGTGGGATGTAGGGCATGCGCAGGTAGGCGCACCACAGACTGGCGATCGTAGGGCGTTGGTCTGGGTTGTCCTGGCCGAGGCGTTCCAGCGCGTACAGGCCGGCCAGCCGGACCGGTGCCTTGTCGGAGCCGAGCTGGTCAGCGGCTTTGGTGTAGAGCTCGGTGACCCGCCGCGCTCTGGCATCGTCTTGGGTGTGTGCTTGGGCGTGCAGTTGGGCGCGCAGGTCGCGCTCGGCGGTCATCTGGCGTCGCACCGCGAGGTACAGCGCGAACAGCGCCACTCCGCCGGCCACGGCGCTTAACGCGATCTTCACCGCGTCCAGCTTCGCGATCACGACGTCCTTGCCGCCGATCGCCGCGTTCGGATCCGTCCTCACTGCGGCGGCCCGTTCCAGCCAATCCAGCGTGAACCACAACGCCCCGCCGACCGCGAGCACCAGGATGACCAATCCCCACGCCGCGACGTGCCACGACGGCCCCGGGACGCGCCACGACACCCAGTCATGTTCCCGACGGTCGACGAGTCGATCATTCGGATTCGGCCGCCGCTGGGCCGTGCGACGCCAAGTCAGCATGCGAGGCCAGCGGGAACGCGCAGGTTCGGAGGCGGTCATGCCTTTACGTCGCGGAATTGTCGCGGTGTGCAACACCTGAGGCGGTGATGTTGTGGCGCCGACGCGCATGGCGGGCCGGCCTTTGGTGTCGGTGTAGTTGGTGCTGTCGTTGTCGGCGCGTTGTCGACGGGTTGTCAGCGGATGAGCTTGTTGGCGATGGGGAGGGAGCCGCCGAACGTGAGGATGGCGGTGATGAAGGCCGCGGTTGTGCTGTGGAGCTGAGCGTGGGTGAGGTAACCCAGGGCTCCGCCGATGGTGATCGAGATGAGGAAGATCAGCGCGCTGCGCTGACTCAGCAGTGCTTCGTCATCTTGCGGCGGGGGAGGAACTGGGCTGTTCATTCGTCGAGTCCGATCTCGTGGCCGGGTGCAGGGAAGCTAGAAGACCACTTGAGGCTGATGGCGGACTCGCGCACCCACCGCAGGTCGTAGCAAAAGCAAACGAATTTCACCCCAGCGGCACGGGAGCGGGCGCCGGCGGGTCGGGTTGCTGGCCCCCGCTCGTCCAGCCGGTCGACGCCGGGAGGATCCGCGGTTGACCGCGGTGACGTTCGGGCTGGTTCCGGCCGGGGATGTGCCGGGTCTTTCGGGTTGAATGGGGATGTGATTTTTGCTGGTCAGGGCGTTTCGGGTGCGTTGTGGGGGGTTGGGGTGTGCGTGAGGGCCTGGTCTTCGTGCTGCCTGGGCTCGACGTTGACGAGCTCGGCGGCCCTCGACCTGCTCGGCCTCGACCTGCTCAGCCTCGACCCGCTCGCATCGGGCAGACCGAGATCGAGCAGATCCATTCCGCCGCCAGAGTCTTCGCCGCGTGGGACCACACCTACGGCGGCGGGCTGGCCCGTGAAGCCGTCCGCGCCCAGCTCCGGTTCTCCGCAGGGCTGCAGGAAGCCGCTTGTCCGGCAGGCTGCGCGGCACGCTGCATAGCGTTTCGGTACGCACTCGCCTGCGGACAGATTTAGGGCTCTGCAGATCGGGTTGAGCAAGCCGACGGATCTCGCGCATACCGTAAGCGGGCCCCCCGATTGCGCTGGCTGGGGTGCGCGCCGGTGACAAGGCAAACCTGGCGGGCGCGCGCTCCGGACGTGCGTGGAAGGCGAACCCCACACCTAGCGCTCTGGCGCAGCAAGGGGTGAGCCGCCGATGAAATCCAGCAGTGGTGTGACGTCCCGATCCACAGGGCGTGAACCTTCTGCGGGTGGGTCTCCACTGGGCACTTGAGACGTGGATGTGCGCCGCAGCAGTGGCAGCTCCGAAGATCACGTCAAAGCCAGGCACCGGTGAGGGTAGCCAGCAGGGACAACAGGCTCGAGAGTGGAGCCGAACTCAGCGCCAGAGCACGCGCGACCCACAACCACGGCGTCGGCGAGGGCGGCAACAACACGATGGAAGCGAGACGATCAGCACGATTCTGGCCGCGTGCAGGACCACAGCTGATCGACTTTTCCGACGTGGCTCCGGCGCTGTGGCGTTCGGCTAGCGTTGCAACTGGCCGCGCACTGCGCCCGCCGGGTACTCGGCGTTGTGTACGTTGACGTAGAACTGACCGGGCTTGTTCGCGATCTCCTTGGCGAGCGCACGATCAACCTGGGCGCAGCTGTAGCTCGTCCCGTCGGACGGAGCCGCCAGGTTGACCACGACAGGTCCGGCCGCGCCCTTGGCGCCGCGGTGGATGTGCGCGGCGGTCGCCGTCTGGATCTTCCTCACCGTCAGGCTGACACACACCTTGTCGCGGGAGATCCGCACGGCGGCCTGACCGCGCCCGTCCGGATCGCCCGGCCCCGGTACCTCCGCCTTGCCGGTGAGCTGGGAGTAGCGGTGCTGGCCGCCCAGACCCAGCCCGAGGTCCAGGTCGAGATCCAGGCCAAGCCCGATGCCGGACCCGCCGCCGTGGTGCGAACCGTTGTCGTGGGCGAATGCCGCCGGAGCGGCGCCCGCGAACATCAGTGCCGCAGCCGTGGACACGAAGAGCAAACTCAGTTGACGCCTCACCGAAACCTCCTGGTCGGGTAACGACTCGTCCAAGTGATTCGTGGAGCGGAGAGAATCGGATTGGTCGGTCCGCTGATCGCCAGACGCGAATCTTCTTCTCGCCCTTGCGGGCGATGAGACGATGCGGTTCCCCAAGCGGTTCAAGACCATCTGGTACGTGCCCGTCGCGCTGACCCGCGGCATGAGCGCTCGAGCGGCCGATCTTCTCAGATTCTCTCCGCAAGGAACTCGAGATCGGTGCTGATCTTGCTCGTAAGTTGGTTGCGGTGTTACGGAGCGAGGTCGCAACCAAGCTCGTGGCCTCGGATGGGTGACGTCCTGTGGTCGGTCCTAGAGGCCGACCACAGCTAGGCCACGTGTAGTGATGTTGCTTCCGGATGGCATCGCCTGCATCGTCGCTATGCCCCATTTGGGTGAGATGTGAAACGTGGAGGAGAATTGCTTCGATGATGTGAACACCTGCCGTGAGGTGCGGCAGTAGCTTGCTGTCGGAGTTCGGGCCCGAGCGATGCACTGTGGACGGTGGAGATGGGCGTGGTGTTGCCGACACCTGATGTGCTGTTCGCTCTCTTCCAGGCCCAAGCCGGCACTGTGGGGGGTGCCAGGGAAGCGTTCCAGATGCTCGTCACCGACCTGGTGAGCGTCCGGCATCCGGCTGCGAACGAGGTTGCCGGGCCAGGCGGTGGCGACTGGGGGATCGACACCTACGTCGGGCGGCTGGACGACTCTGTCGTGGTGTGGCAGTCGAAGTTCTTTCCGACCTGGGGCGGGAAGGACCAGCAGCAGCAAGTTCGGGACTCGTTCAAGCAGCTCTTGGGCAAGGCCAAGTCGGAAGGTTTCCGTGTGGACGCGTGGACGCTCTGCGTGCCGTGCATCCTTCCGCCTGGGGAACAGCGGTGGTTCGACGGCTGGAAGGTGCGTGAGGGCCGGAGGCACAACGTCAAGATCGGCATGTGGAACGGGATCGAGCTCCGTCGTCAGCTCATGCAGCCAGACGCTGAGCAGGTGTACCGCACTCACTTCGCCGGAAGTCATTCCCGGTCAGCTGAGCCGGTCAGAACGCTGGCTGACGTCGGCTGTCTGGGTGACGCACTCTTCGTGCGGCAGCTCGAAGCGGCCGGCAACGTCGAGACGGACGCTGCACGAGGTCTGTTCTTTGCGGCCGAAGCGCTGGCACGCGATCTGGCCGCGGCGGGCAACAAGGCTGGCGTCAGCGCGCTCAACGAGCTGCACCTTGACGTGCAGTCGTTGTGGGAGCAGCACTTCAACGCTCGCGTCGCTGGTGCTGATGATGCAGGCAAGATGCAAGGCCTCATCGACCAGGTTCTGCTCGAGGCCGGGCAATGCTGCGATCCAGAAGGTCTCAAGCTGCGACCCGCACATCGCAAGGGCGTCGTGCACCGCCTTGTCGAGGACGCGCGTGCGGGCTGGGTACGGCATTGGCGTCACATCGCGGCCTCCCATCAAGGCCCGGCGGCGAGCGAGACCGTCGCCACGCAGTTGGAAGTGGACCAACCTGGAGCAGTGTCGTGACGTCGTTCGAAGGCGGCCATCTCGACGAAAGCGTTGCGCTTTCTGCGGCGGTACCCGACAGTCCCGAGGATCGTCAGGTGTTCCGGCTGGCGCAGCTGACCCTCCTCCTCCAGATCGCCGGTGAGGAGGCCGCACCGGTCCGATCTGTTGACCGCCTTGCCTTCTATGACTTCTTCTCTGCGAATCCCTTTGTCGTCGTCTCCGGCGACACCACGCGTGACAACGCCGATCGTCTGACTCTGCGGCTCGCGGGATTCAGCGATCATCAGCTGTCGTACGCGTCCACCGGGCAGCGGTTCGCGAGCAGATTGCGGCGGCTTCAGCACGACCTCTCGCTGTTGGTGGCCTACGGCCTGGTCATGATCGAGGACGAAGGTTACGGACTGACGGACTCGGGGAGAGCGGTCGCCTCACAGTTCATCTCCGTCTATGCAGACGCTTACCGAGAGGGCGCGCGCGTCGTCCTTGGAAGATTGAAGCGCTTGTCGGACCGGGGTTTGAAACGGTCTGCCGAAGAGTGGCTTGGGCGGTCCTGGCTGCTGATCGATGTGCTGGACGACGTCCTGGAAGCCACGCCCGGCGCCACGGATCGCGGAAACAGGGGGGAGCCTCGTGGCTGACAACGACCCGACCCGTGGTATCAGGCTGGTTCAGCTGAAGCTTGGTGGGCTTGCTGCGACGGGCCGTTCCTACGAGGTCTCGTTCCGCGAGGCCGATGGGGACTCGTGGCGACCGTTCTCCGTCATCGCCGGCCCGAGCCAGACCGGGAAGTCGAGCGTCATCGACTTCGCGCGCTACTGCCTCGGGGACGATGAACATCCCCAGCACCCTGAAGTTCTCGCATCTGTGCGCTCTGCCCTCCTGGAAACGGTGCTGGGTGGAACCACGACGACGATTGAACGCGCCGCCACGGGTCCGTCCTCGAAGTTCGCGTCAATGTGGCAAGCGCCGTTGTCGGGCCTGCAGAGCGTTCCTGAGTTGCGGCTGCCGATCGAGCCCACATCAGATCCGACTGGACTGTCCCAGCACGTGCTGGCCGCCTGCGGTCTCGGCAACGTGGAACTCCCGATCGCTCCGACGCAGGCGGAGTCGGCCACGAACATGCTCAGCATTCGTGACGTGTTCCGCGTGATGTGCCTGCCGAACGAGCGCCTGGACAACAAGAATCTGGTGTTCGAACACTCCAACCACATGGTCAGGCAGAAGTTCCAGCAGACCATCAACGTGATGTTCGACGTGCACGACGCCGTGGGCAGCGATATCGCCGGTAGGCTCAAGCTGGCGAACGACGCCGTGCGGGACGCAGAGCGCGCGGCCAAGGCTTTGCGAGCAGTGGTCGAGGAAGAACATCCGCTGGGACCACTCGTGTTGGAGACCGACCTCGACAACGCACGACGGGAGGTCGCCGAGCTCGCGGCACAGCTTGCCGTACTCGACAACGAACGGTTTGCCAGCCAGAGCGGGGTCACCGAACTGAGGCAAGCCCTCAGTGCAGCCCAGGACGCGGCCCGCGGGGCGAACGTTCGAGTGCGCAACCGTGAAAGCCTGGTCGACCGTCTGGGCGCGCTCCGCGGCCAGTACGCGGACGACAAGAAGAAACTGACCTTCCTGAAGGAAGCCGAGCAGCTGTTCGACCCGCTGCACGTGGCCGTGTGCCCGGCTTGTCTGTCTGCACTGGACACTCCGCCGGCGCTCGTCGATGGTGCGTGCACTCTTTGCGGGCATGAAGTTGAGGCTGAAGACGCTGGTGTAGCTCAGGGTGAGTCTGCTGCGGCAGAGGGAACGACTGCCGGCCGCACGGGCTCCGCGGTTGTGTTGCAGGCGGAGCTAAAGGCGACGACCCGGCGACTCGACGAACTCAACGAGTACTGGACTCGCCTGGACAATGATCTGAGCGTTCTTCGCGCCGCGCGTGATGAGGCGGATCGTGTGGTCGAGGTGGCGGCTGCAGCGCTCAATCGCGTCGCCGACGTGCCAGCACCGTACCTCGCCAGCCGCGACGATCTGGCCCGGCGGCACGCGGCAGCCTTGCTGCGGGAACAACAGACGGCCGCGGGTCTGCGGTTGTGGGAACGGGTGCAACAGGCAGACGACAACGTCGATCGTCTTGAAGGGCAAGCAAGAAGGCTGCGTGCCGAGCGCCGCGAGGCTGGGGCGCGCCCTGACCGCACCGCCGTGATCAGACAGCTGTCCCAGCGCTTCGGTGAGGTGCTCTCGGACTTCGGCTATCCGAAGCTGAGCAACCCGAGGCTCGACGGCAACCTGATGCCTCACGTGCGCGGACTCCCGTACAGCGCTGCCAGTAGCGGTGGCTTGGTGTTGATCAGCCTCGCCTGGTATCTCACCCTCTGGGAGGTCGCCCACGAGCAGGACGCCCGACGGCCGGGCTTGCTCATCATCGACAGCCCGCAGAAAAGCCTCGGTCACTCGGCGGATCCCAACGACCCCGACTTCGCCGACGCCCGCCTCGTCGAGAACTTCTACCGCCACGCCAAGCAATGGCTCGCCGGGCCAGGCTCTGGCGCCCAACTCGTCGTCGTCGACAACTCTCCTCCAGAAGTCGTTTCGGACGACGTCGTGAAGCGGTTCACGCGAAGCCGAACCAACCCTCCTTACGGCTTGATCGATGACGCGATCGACTGAGCGACCATCGGGCCCGCCGACCAGTGTCGGGGCGGCTTTGTTCTATCGGAGGTAATCAACAGGTGGACATCCGCTTCACCCTTGCCTGCGCGAACCAGCCTGGTCTCCACCGGCACAGGTCACGGATCTGCCAGAGTCTCACCAGACAATCGATGCGCTTGCCAAGCGGTCACCTCCTCAGAGGACTGCTTGACGCAGACGATTCGAGCCGTGCCGGCCAAGGCCGCCTCTGCGTCGGTGGGCGGGCCGATGGCGGCCGTCGCTCGGGCGAACTGGTGTAGGCCGCGATCTTGGGGGTTATTGAGTCGGCAGGGTAGATCGGCTGATCGATTCCACCGGTTCGAGCCGGTGCGGCGGTGCTGCGTCAGACATACCGAAGCGACCATCATGGCGAGCGAGTAGGTCAGCAGGAAGAGACAACAGCCTTCAGCGGGAACTCGGCAGCAGGTGAGCATCTTGTTACCTGCGGAGGTTGAACCTCACCACCCACGCCAACGCTGCGTTGTCACCGACCGGCGTTGTGGCCGTTGTCCAGCTGGCTGCGGTCGACCACTCGGTTCGGGACCTGTGTCGTTCAGTCGGATCCGAACTTCGGCTTCAGCCTCGCCGCGATCAAAGGAGGGCGCGGGTCGCCTCTCTGTCCTTCAAGGACTGAACGGACCGGACCGAGAGGCGACCTGGTGCCAAGAGAATTACGGGGTCAGCGTCCAGCTGTTGATGTAGCCGACGTCCGCGTTCGCCCGGTCCTGCACGCGCAACTTCCAGGTCCCGTTGCGGGGTTCGCTGGAGAGGTTGACGGTGTAGGTCTGGTTGATGTTGTCGGTTGAACCGCCGCCGCGGTTGTGCAGGTTGTAGGCGGTGCCGTCAGGGGCGACGAGGTCGACGATCAGGTCACCGATGTAGGTGTGCACGATGTTGACGGCGACCGACGAGGTGGCGGAGCCGTTGCCGGAGCACCCGGAGACCGTGGCGGGGGACTCGGCGGTGCTGTTGTCCTGGATGGAAACGTCGTTGGGGTTGGTGGCCGCCGCGCATCCCGCACCGTTGACGGTGAGCATGTACGTGGCGGTGTGGGTGGCCGACGGCGCGGTGCCGGTGACGGTGACCGAGTAGGTCCCCGGCGGAGTCGTGGCGCCGGTCGAGATGGTGAGCGTTGACGAGTTGCCTGCGGTCACCGAGCTCGGGCTGAACGATGCCGTGGCTCCTGCAGGCAGACCGCTCGCGGTGAGCGTCACCGTTTCAGCCGATCCGCTGCGGACACTCGTGTTCACCGTGGCGGCCACCGAGCTGCCGGGGTTGGTCGAGCCGGAGGAGGGCGACGTGCCGATGGTGAAGTCGTTGGAGGGGGCGGAGAGGTTGGGCTTCACCACGAAGAGGCCGCCTTCGATGGTGAAGACGGCGACGTTGCCGCTCGGGTAGTACGGGTAGTTCGTCCAGGTGCCGTTGAAGCCGGCCGTGTTGCTGGACGGGTAGATGTCGAAGTACGCGGCTTCGGACATGGTGGTCGGGGTGGCGACGTTGGTCAGGTCGACGATGCGCAGCCCGGCCTTGTAGTTCGACTGGTACGAGTAGTTGCCCTTGATCCACTGGTTGTGGTCCGAGGCGGTCGTGGGGCCGTTGAACGTGCCGACGAGCACCGGGTTGGTGAGGTCGGCGACGCTCCACACGTAGGTGCGGGTGTTGCCGCCGTTGCTGGTCTCGTCGGTTTCGTCATCGAGCAGGAAGTACCGGTGGTCCTCGGTGAACACGCCCTGGTGGACGTAGCCGCGGCCCGTGTAGGTCTTGCGGGACAGCTGCACCGGGCTGGACTTCGAGGTCACGTCGAAGAAGGTGAGCGTGTCCTCATTGGACCCGGCGAGGATCTCCTTGCCCTGGTAGCGGGTGTCGGGTCCGCGGTAGATGACGGCCGTCGAGTCGTGTGAGTAGCCGTCGCCGCTGATGCAGCCGGCGAACGTCGGCGAGAGCCGGTTGGTCAGGCTGTAGGCCCGCGGTCCGCCGGAGCAGGTGGTGGAGCCGTTGACGTACAGAAAGCCGGTTTGTGCGTTGACGCTGACGGTGTGGGCTCGGGTGAACGAGGTGTCGCGGGCGTCCGCGCTGAAGATCACCGGGGGAGAGGTGACCGAACGCAGGCGGGTGAGGTCGAAGATCTGCAGGCCGTGGCTGCCGTTGTTGTCGGAGACGATGTAGACGGTGTTGTTGTGGACGGTGAGCTCGCGCCAGCTGGACGAGCCGGTGGCCGTGGGCAGGTTGCCCAAGTAGACGGGGCTGGTGGGTGTGCTGATGTCCACGAACGACGTGCCGTTCGTGCGGGCGACGATCGCGTACTCCTTGCCGGTGGACGAATCGGTCCAGCCCCAGCCTCCGCTGCCGGAGCCGCCGCCCATGGCGGACAGAGGCAGGTTCGACTGCAGGTCGATGTTGCGGCACGGGTAGGTGCCCGCCATGCCGTTCGTGCAGGGGACGGCTGCGGCAGCTTGGACCGGTGCGGCGGCGGTGGACGGGGTCACAGGAACGGCTAGGGCGAAGGTCGCCAGCACCGTCAAGATCGATCTCTTCAACATGCTCGGTTCTCCCATGCAGGGTTGGGTTGAACGTCACTACATGCGGTGGTGCGGCTGTAAAAATTCATGACGAGCCCCGCGTGCGGTAGGGCCGATGTGAGGGTTCTTGCCTCCTGACATGCACGCGGCCGAGTGTCTTGTACTGCATCAGATGGAATAGCCAACGATCCAGATTCGTACTATCAGCTATAGTTGTCTGCCGTCACCGGCTGCCGATCTACTACTCCAGATAGTCGATCTAATCACCGTTTTCCTTGACCCGGATACCTGGTAGGGGTAAGCCTGGGATACCCCATGCCCGTATCGAACGGAAGGAGACGGCATGTCGGTCTTGAGTGATGAGCGACGCCGTGACCTGATCACCGGAGCGATCGGGACGTGGCTCGTGGTCGCGCTCGTGAGTGACGGCTGGGCGCACTTCAACGTGCCGGAGCTGGAGAGTTTCTTCACGCCTTGGCACGGCGCGCTCTACGCGGGGTTCGCTGCGATGGCCGGGTGGATCGGGCTGCTCGCGTGGAGGTCTCGCGGCGCGGAGAGCTCGGTGCTGAGTGGGCTGCCGCGCGGGTATCGCGGTGCTGCGGTCGGCGTGCTCGTCTTCGGCGCGGGTGGAGTCGCTGACCTGCTGTGGCACGAGGTCTTCGGAATCGAGGTGGCCGTCGACGCGCTGGTCAGCCCGAGTCACCTGGTGCTCGGCGCCGGCGGGCTGCTCATGCTCAGCGGTCCTCTTCGGGCCATTGAGGTGCTGAGTGGGGACAGACCGTGGCCGGCGACCGCCGTACTGTCGCTGGTTCTGTCCACTTCCCTTGTGGCGTTCTTCCTCCAGTACACCTCGCCGTTCCCGATGCCGGCGGTCGTTGAGTCGTTCATCCCGACTCCCGAAGGCACGCCGGGACACCTCGAGGCCGAGATGGTCGTCATCGCCGGCTTGAGCGGCTATCTGGCCACCACAGTGCTGTTCACCCTGCCGTTGCTGCTGATCCTGCGCAGCCGGGAACAGTTCGCCGCACCGGCGACCGTGCTCGTCGGACCGATCGCGTGGCTACCGGTTGCCGTCGTCGGGTTCTCTTGGGTGCCAGTGGCCGGTGCTATCGGAGCGACGTTGGGTGCGATCGTTGCCGACCTTCTGCTGGCACGTGGGCGTTTCACGCTGCCGATCGTCGCCGGAGGTGTACCGGTGTTGGTGTGGAGCGGTCAGCTGGCCGGACTCGCAATGGCGGATGCGCTGCGCTGGCCGGTGTCGCTGTGGGCGGGTGCGGTCGTGCTTGCTGGATTCACCGGTGCGGCGGTCGGTTTGCTGGCGTCGGTGAACATCAGCTCGGCGAACAGGTCAGCAGCATCAATGCGAACATCGCCGCAGACGCGGTGACGACGGGCAGTGCCATGGCGGTGATGCTCGCGATCCCGCTGGACATCAGCCTGCGCGTGCGGTTCGGCATCCGGCGGCGCCACTGCAGACGGTCCAGCCGGACGTCCAGAGCGTCCCTGCTCATCGCGAGTGCGGAGTCGGGAGCGCCGTGACACGACACCCGCAACAGCGCAGCACGAACAGTGTCAGCGCCATGGGTGCGCGCGGCGGCCAGGTCGGCTGACATCTCGACGAGTTCACGGATCGAGCGCGCTGCCCGCTTGAACAGGGGCAGGATCGGAAGCGCGGCGGCTATCGCGTCCGCGGCGGCGACCAGCAGATGATGGCGTCCGTTGAGGTGTGCTCGCTCGTGGTCGAGGACGGCATCGACCTCTTGAGGGGTCAGGTGGCGGCGGAGTCCTTCCGTGGCGACCACAAGACCGGGCTTGCCAGGGAGGCTGAACGCGAGAGGCCGGTCGTGGTCGAGCCACACCGTTGGATGTGCTCCGGGTTCACGTCGTCCGGCGAGGCGCAGCACCGAGCGGTGTTCCTCGCGGGCGTGGGCTCGTTGCCGAGCGCTGCGTGCACCAACGATCGCGAACCGAATGAGCAGAGCGATCAGCAGGGCGCCGCCGGTGAGGCCGCTGATCACCTCAATCGTGGGGGTAGTGCCGTGGCGGACCGACTCCCAGCAGTGGTGCAGGGTGTCGAGGGCGGCGAGGCCATGCTCGGGCAGCAGGAGCAGCACCATGGCAACGGCTGAGGTCGTCATGACCGCGGCGATCGAGGTGAGCCAGGCGACGAGGGCGACCACCGGGTCGCTGAGCCGCCGCAGCAGGCGCGGTGCCAGCCAGCCCATCGTGATGGACCCGAGCAGCAGCGCCAGCGCGACAGTCACTTTCCGCCGGCTTTCCTGCGGAACGCCCGGCGCAGCACCGCCGACTCCTCGGTGGTCGCGGACTGTGCGAAGTGCAGCAGCGCGGCCTCGGGATCACCCGAGGCGACGAGCACGTCGCGCACGGCGTTCGTCGCGGCTTCGACGCGGCTGATGGTGGGCTGGTACCAGTAGGCCTTGCCCTCCAACTCGCGGGAGACCCAGTCCTTGCGGTGCAGGTTGTCCAGCACGGTGAGCACGGTGGTGTAGGCGAGTTGCTTGCCGGTATCCAGCCGTTCCAGCACCTGGCGCACCTTGAGCGGCTCTCGGGCGTGCCACAGCACGTCCATCACCGCGGCTTCCAGCTCACCCAGTCCGCGCATCGCCCACACCCTTTCGCAGACTGAGAAGTATGCCTGGTCGTCGCCGTCACCGGACCGCGCCTCCTGATCTGTGCCTTCGCGGGAACACCCGTCCTGCCCGGCGTCCCGTGATGTGGTCGCGGTCTCCTCGGTGCTGGAATCTCGGCAATCGTGGACGGCGCCAGTTGTCAGGGAGCGGAAGGCGGACGCGTGACCGTCGAGGAGAACGTGACACCGATCCAGGCCAGCCGGCGCGCACCGATGGTGTTCGCCACGGGCGCGGGCATGGGCCTGCTGGGCGGCATGATCGGGCTGGGCGGGGCGGAGTTCCGGCTGCCGCTGCTGATCGGCCTGTTCGGCTTCGCGGCACTCTCGGCGGTCATCCTGAACAAGGCGATGAGCCTGGTCGTGGTGCTCACCGCGTTGCCCGCCCGGCTGGCCACCGTCACCGCCGTCGAGTTGGGTGCGCATTGGGCGGTCGCGGTCAATCTGCTCGCTGGCAGCCTGCTGGGGGCTTGGGCAGGGGCGGCTTGGGCGGTGCGGATGCGCATCGCCGCCCTTTACAAGGTCCTCGCGGCACTGATGGTTCTCATGACCGCAGTCCTGGTGCTCACGCACGTCAGCCTCGGCACGCTCGACCTGCCGCCCACCGTGCAAGCGGTCTCCGGCGTTGCCGCCGGGTTCGGGATCGGCGTCGTCGCCGCGATCATGGGTGTCGCGGGCGGGGAACTGCTGATCCCGACGATCGTGCTGCTCTACGGCGTCGACATCAAGACCGCGGGCAGCCTGTCCCTGCTGGTCTCGCTACCCACCATGCTTGTCGCCTTCGCCCGCTACAGCCACGACGACAGCTTCAGCGTCCTGCGCCAGAACATGCGCTTCGCCGGCGTCATGGTCGCCGGGTCGATCACCGGCGCTCTGCTCGGCGGCCTCCTCCTCGGCGTCGTTCCCGATCTGGTGCTCATCCCCGCGCTGGCTGTCGTGCTGCTGATCTCCTCGATCAAGCTCGCCCGCCACCACTGACGTCCACGAGCAGGACAAGTCGAACACTACTGTTCGACTTGCCGCTTGGCTTGGCGTACCTTAAGTCGAACAGTAGTGTTCGACTTAAGGAGCGGGCATGAGCCAGACGGCCGTGCGAACGAACTGGTGGGTGCTGGTGCTGCTGAGCCTCGCCCAGTTCATGGTGATCCTGGACGTGACGGTCGTGAACGTCGCGCTGCCGGTGATCGCGACCGAACTCGACCTGGACCGTGCCGCGCTGACGTGGGTGGTCACCGCGTACACGCTGTGCTTCGGCGGGCTGATGCTGCTGGGCGGCCGGCTGGCCGACACGATCAGCAGACGCGGCGTGTTCCTGACCGGGTTGGCCGTGTTCACGGTGGCGTCGCTGGCCTCCGGGCTGGCGGGAAGTGCGACCGCGCTGGTGGTGGCGCGCGCCGCCCAAGGTGTCGGCGCGGCGATGCTGTCCCCGGCGGCGATGTCGATCGTCACCACGACCTTCCACGGGTCGGACCGCAACCGTGCGCTCGGGGTGTGGGCGGCGATCGCCGGAGCGGGTGCCGCGGCCGGGGTCCTGCTGGGCGGCCTGTTCACCGCGGGGCCTGGCTGGGAGTGGGTGTTCTTCATCAACGTGCCGGTCGGTGTCCTCGTGGCCGTGCTGCTGCCGCGATTGGTGCCGTCCGGCCGAAGTGGACGATCATCGGGGAAGATCGACGTTCCAGGGGCGTTGATCGCAGTGTCGGCCGTCGGCGCGCTGATCTACGCGTTGGTGCGTGCGGGCGACACCGGCTGGGGCGGCGGCAGCACGCCGTACCTCCTCGCCGCCGGCCTTGTGCTGCTCGTCGTGTTCGTGGTCGTCGAGCGCAGGGTCGCCGAACCGTTGGTCCGGCTGGAACTGCTGACCCGGCGTCCTGTGGTGGCGGGCAATCTGGTCATGCTGGCCGCTTCCGGGCTGCTGCTGGCCAACTTCTTCCTCAACTCCCAGTACCTGCAGCACGTGCTGCGTCTCGACGCGCTCGAGACCGGCCTGATCTTCCTGCCGGTGGCGCTGGTCATCGGGCTCGGCACCCACCTGGGCGTCCGCGTCGTGAACCGGTTCGGCGGACGACCTGCGGTCGCCATCGGCTTCGGCCTCGCCGCGGTGGGCGCGGTGCTCCTGGCGCAGGTGCCCGCATCCGGGAACGCGGTGCTGGCCGTCCTGCCGGGCTTCCTGATCTCCGGTCTGGGGCTCGGCGCCACGTTCGTCACCGCGACGACCACCGCGATGGCGCACGTCGGCCAGCACGACGCCGGAACGACGTCCGGACTGATCAACACCGGGCACGAACTGGGCGCCACGCTCGGCATCGCGTTCGTGTCGACGGTCGCGGCGCTGAGCCTGCAAGGCGGTCCGGTCGGGGGCTTCGGTGCCGCGTTCACCGCGATGGCGATCGTGGCCGCCGTCAGCGCGGTCGGGGCGACGCTGCTGGTTCCGGCGGGCCGTCCGCCTGCGACCGATGGTCCGGTGTTCGCGCACTGACCGGCCGTAGGCTTCCGGTCGTGGCCACCACGGAGACTCGGCGCCGCGCCGACGCCGAACGCAACATCGCCGCCATTCTCGACGCCGCCCTGGTGCTGTTCACCGAGGAACCGCAGTCGAGCATGGTGGCGATCGCGCGCGCCGCGGGCGTCGGCCGGGTCACCCTCTACAGCCACTTCCCGTCCCGCGAGGTGCTGCTGGAGGCGGTGCTGGACCGGACGATCGCCGAAGCGGGCGAGGTCATCAAGAAAGCCGCTCCCGAGGAAGGCGCCGCCACCGAGGCGCTCCGGCGGCTGCTGCGGACGTCCTGGCACGTGCTCAACCAGCATCGCAAGCTGTTCAACCTCGCCCAGCGCGAGCTCGGCCCGGCCCGGCTGCGGCAACGGCACCGCGACGTCGTCGACCACGTCGAGAGACTGCTCGCGCGGGGCCAGGAGGAGGGCGTGATCCGGACCGACCTGCCGATGAACTGGCTCGTGACCACCGTCTACACCCTGCTGCACGCGGCCGCCGAGGACGTCAACACGGGACAGCTGAAGGCAGAGGAGGCCGCCGACGTGCTGGAGGCGACCCTGCTGCCCGCTCTCAGATCCTGAGGCCGGTCACACCACGCGGCTTGTAGACCGCGAGCGCCAACGCCACGATCAGCACCACGAGCGCTCCCGCGGCGTGCACCACGAATGTCGGCGACCGCAGCGGCTCCAGATCGGCGGTGGGATCCGCGGCGACAGCGGCGAAACGGTCCACCGTCCGCGTGTAGATGAGCAGCACCGCGGTGGCGAACACGTTCAGCACCAGCTTGAAGATCACCCAGTAGTGCCGGAACAGGCCCCACGCGGAACCGAGCGACGAGACCAGGCCGCTCAGCAGCGACGCGACCGCGAACGGCAGGACCACGTACCAGACCATCGGCTCCGCGATCAGATTCGCCGCACGCACAACGCGATCGTCCTGAGTGGTCACTCCGACGACCGCCACGGCCAGAAACGTGAGCACGGCGCCGAACCAGCCCACTGAGGACGCGATGTGCGCGGTCAGGGCGAGCTTGCGCAGGCGTGGCTTCATCGGTGCATGCCTGGGCCGTGCTCGATGGGGAGAGCGAGCGCTACGAGGAACAAAACGATCACCACGGCAATGACGATGCCCATGATCTTCACCCAACGCGGTGTGTCAGCCATGTCCGGCAGTTTACGAGACATAGTGTATTTATCAAGACACAGTGTCTTGGTCCCGTAGGATGTGCTCGTGCCGAAGCTGTGGAACGAGACGATCGAGACGCACCGCCGCGAGGTGCGGCACGCGATCCTGGCCACCACCGCGACGCTGGTGGCCGAGCGTGGCCTGCTCAACGTGACGATGTCGCAGATCGCGGAGCAGACTGGTATCGGCCGCGCGACGCTCTACAAGTACTTCGCTGACGTCGAGGCGATCCTGCACGTCTGGCACGCCGAGCAGATTGCACACCATCTCGCCTACCTGACCGAAGTTCGCGGCCAGGCGGCCGGGCCCGCTCAGCGTCTCAAAGCTGTCCTCGAAGCGTTCGCTGCCATCTCGCACGGCTCGCATGGCCACTTCGACACTGACCTGGTGGCGCTCCTGCACCGCGACGAGCAGGTCGGTCACGCCCAGCAACAGATTCGTCACATGATCCGTGACCTGCTGGCCGAAGCTGCGGCTGCCGGTGAGGTCAGAGCGGACGTGGCACCTGCTGAACTCGCCGCGTACTGCGTTCATGCACTCGCCGCGGCCGGCACGTTGCCTTCCAAGGCTGCCGTTCGTCGGCTTGTCTTGGTCACCCTCGCAGGCCTGCGCCCGACTACCTGACTCCGCTTCGGCGCCACACGTGGCCGTGCGTCACCGCCGCGCGACAGGTTGATCTGACAACCACGAACAACTGTCGTGCGTTCGAAAACGTCCGAAGCAAGATAGTAGGCCATTTGGGGTGACTCGGGTCACACTGTCGGGGTTTGCGTCGATTACTCCTCATGGGGGTAGCAACGGCGCTGTCCTTGCCCGAAGGGAGTGGCCTGCTGTGAACCGACTACGGCGGCTGACCACCCGTCGCCCTCCTCGTCGCCGGAGTAATGGCGATCCCAGTGACGGCGAGCGTGCACGCGGCCAACGTCTTCGATGTCGGGGCGAACGCGCGTCCCGGCGGCAGCCTCGCCGACCCGGTGTTCCTCTGCACCGTCAGCGAGCCGGGCGTCGGCCAGGCGGCACCAACGGCCGGCTGGTCCGACCCGCCCGCGATCAGCCGCCCGACCTCGGCGGCGTCATCCGGCTCGGTCGCCTTGAGCCGCAGACGCAGGAGTTCCTCCTGCGGTGACACCAGATCGTTGGGCCCAGTCGCTGGCGGGCCCAGTTCGAGGGGGAATCAACGAGGAGAACCAATGAGAACCAGACGACTTTTCACCGCACTGGCCGTGGCGTCGCTGACCGCGGCGATGGCGGCACCCGTGGCGGCACACCCCGGCCAACACGGTCCCACTGAAGGACATCTGCTCGGTCCGGGCGCATGGGGTGACCTGCAGCTGTTGGGCAAAGCGGACCTGACCAACACCGACGACCTGATCGCCGACGTGGCGGTCGACCCGCGTACCACGTACGCCTATCTGGCGAACTGGGGCAAGGCCACCTGTGACACCAACCGCGAGAACGGCGACCCCGATGCCGGCGCCTACATCGTCGACATGACCGACCTGGCCAACCCGAAGCAGATCGGGTTCATCCCGCACTCCCAGGACAGTCGGCCTGGCGAGGGCATGCAGGCGCTGCAAATCGACACGAAGTTCTTCAACGGCACCATGCTCGTGATGAACAACGAGCAGTGCGGCAAGAACGGCCGCGGTGGCGTCTCGCTGTACGACGTCAGCAACCCCAGCAAGCCGGTCAAGCTTTCCGAGCATTTCGGAGACCGCGCGAATCTGGCGCGCGGCGACTCCAACGACACGCACAGCGCGTTCGCCTGGGACGTCGGCAGCAAGGCATATGTGGTGATGGCGGACAACTTCGAGTCGGGTGGCACGGATGTCGACATCCTCGACATCACCAACCCGAAGCGGCCGCGGCTGATCCGCGAGATCGACGTCGACGCCGAATATCCCAACCTCGTCCAGACCAACCTCGGCCTGACCGAGGTCAACCTGCACGACATGGTCGTCAAGAACATCGGCGGGCACTGGGTGATGCTGCTGTCCTACTGGGACGGCGGTTACGTGCAGCTCAATGTGGACGATCCGGCCAATCCGACGCTGATCGGCGACACCGACTTCAATCACCCTGATCCCCAACTGCTGGAGTCGACGGGGGAGGCGCGCACGGCAGAGGGCAACGGGCACCAAGCCGAGTTCACCGCCGACAACCAGTACTTCATCGGCACAGACGAGGACTTCGCGCCCTACGGAGCCACGAACTTCGCAATCACCAGCGGCGCGAACGCGGGGTCGTACCTGTCCGTGCCAGTGCCTGGTTCCACGCCGATCGTCGCCCTTGCCGATGACAAGCTCAACGGACCGGTCGTCTACGGCGGCTACGGGTGCCCGGACTCCGCGCCGATCCCGACGCCTGCCTCGATTCCCGGCTACGAGGCGTCGCTGCAGGCTGGCGAGGAGAAGATCGTGGCGCTGCAGCGCGGTCCGACGGGCGACCCGAGTGCGCCTGAACCTGCCTGCTTCCCCGGCGACAAGGCGCATCAGGCCGCGCTCGCCGGATGGGACGCCGTGGTGTTCGTCCAGCGGCACGGCGGAACCGAGAACCCGCCGTTCTGCGGATCGGGCGGATTCGTCGACGCAGTGGTCGGCGTGTGCACGAACCACACGGCGTACCACAACATGTTCGGCACACCGGTCAGCTTCACCTACCCCGACGGACCGGCGATCGGCACCGTCGGTGAGCGGATCGAAGCCACCGCGGCCTTCGACGGCTGGGGCTACGTGCACCTGTTCAGCAACCAGGTTGACGCGAACAAGAAGTTCGCCGAGCTGGACACGTTCGTTATCCCCGAGGCGATGGACCCGGCGTACGCGGTCGGGTTCGGTGACCTGAGCGTGCACGAGGTCGCGACCGACCCCAACGACCCGACGCGCGCCTACCTGTCGTATTACGCGGGTGGAATGCGCTCACTGCGGATCCAGTGCAGCAGCCCGAACAACTGCGAACTGGTGGAGAGCGGCGGATACCTCGCGCCCAGCGGTAACGACTTCTGGGGCGTCGAGACGTTCACCCGCAACGGCAAGACCTACGTCGCGGGCAGCGACCGGGACGACGGTCTCTACCTGTTCGCCACCGGACCGTAGGCGATGAGAGGTGCGAGCCGGGCGAGAGCACCTCGCCCGGCTCGTCGTCGTGAGCCAGTCCGCGCCCTGGCTACAGGTCTCCGGAAGGGGTGGGCGTTGGTACGCGGCATGTGAAAACCGCAAACGACGGGAAGGCTGCGGTCCGGATGGGCCGACCACCCCTGGCCGATCGGGAGGCGATCATCCGGACTGCACTGGAGATCGGGTTATCGCGGCTCACGATGCCCGCGGTAGGGGAGCGGCTGGGGATCTCGCACTTCACGTTGTATCGGTACTTCCGAAGCCGGAACGACCGCGCCGCCGCGGCAGTCGACCAAGCGGTCGATGCGATCGAGTGGCCGGAGCCCGGCGAGGACTGGCGTGCCTACCTGGCGGAAACGGCGTGGGCACATTGGCGCCTCTACTCGGCGCACATCGGTTTGGCGAGAGAGATCACGGCGTTGCGGGTCATAGGACCTGCCTTGGTCAAGCGCGCCAACCAGACCGGAGTCCTCCTTCTCGATTACGGATTCGATCCGGTTGACGCCGTGCTCGTGGTGGACATGGCGGAGTTGGTCACCCAGGCGTTTCTGGCCGCGCCGGAACAGGCGGATGGCGCCGACCATGACGCGGTGGACGTGCTTCAGCGACGACGGCAGGAGCTCATCGGCCCGGCCTGGGTATCGGAGCTGCCCTCACCAAGATCACGCTGGATGGCGTGCCGTCTGGCGATTCGGGAGACGACACCCTCACAGACGGCTATGTTGCGGCGTTTGTCGCGGGCTCCGGACTGCTCGCGCTTGCAGCGGCCATCGCCGTTGTCATGACCGGCTCACGACGTGTGCGTGTGTAATCGCCTTCAACCTGGCTTCATTCGAAAAGCTGATGTGATCTTTGGACACATCGACGCATTGGTTGTAACGAGTCGGTCTTGCCGACCGAAGTTGCAGACGACGGTGTCCTACTAGGACGAATAGTAGTTCCGGTGTTGCGCTGAGTCACGGTGATCGAAGCGGTCTGGGGGTCGACCGCTTCGGTCGAACGGCATCGTCGCCCTGGTCGGAAGTTCGAGAAGTGGAGCGTCATGTCGACCCAGCAGCCCCGGTCGCGGCTCGTCCTGCGGTTCCTCGTCGTCTGCGTGCTCGTGGCCGCCACGTTCGTCACGACGAACGTGGTGATGGCACCGCCTGCCAGCGCGGCTCCGTGTGATGCTCCGGTGGTCAACAAGGTCGCGTGCGAGAACACCAAGCCCGGAACGCCGAACTGGCAGGCGCCCTACCGGGACGACACGATCCTGGGCTACACCACCGACATCAGCGTCACGCCGGGCGGCCAGGTCCAGTTCAAGATGCTGACCAGCGCGCCCGCGTATCGCCTCGACATCTTCCGGCTCGGTTGGTACGGGGGAGTGGGCGCACGTCAGATCGGCACCGTCTCCCGCAACACCCCGCAGAACCAGCCGCCATGCCTGCGGGACGGGCCTACCGCACTCATCGACTGCGGCAACTGGGCCGTGTCGGTGACGTGGAACGTGCCGTCCGATGCCGTGTCCGGCATCTACTACGCCCGAGCGACACGGAACGACACCGGCGTGCAGAACGAGATCGTGTTTGTCGTCCGCGACGACACGTCCACGTCGAAGATCCTGTTCCAGACGTCGGATGCCACCTGGGTCGCGTACAACCGCTACGGCGGCAACAGCTTGTACTTCGGTGACGGCCCCGGCCAGGGCGGCTCGTCGTACAAGGTGAGCTACAACCGCCCGTACACCGGAGGTGACGGCGACGAGAACTTCATCTTCAACGCCGAATACCCGATGCTGCGCTTCTTGGAGCGCAACGGGTACGACATGAGCTACACGACCGATGTGGACTCCGCACGGCGCGGGCATTTGATCAAAAACCACAAGGTGTTCATGGCGGTCGGCCACGACGAGTACTGGTCGAACGAGCAGTGGAACAACGTCATGGCGGCGCGTGATGCCGGCGTGCACATGGCGTTTCTGACGGGCAACGAGATCTTCTGGAAGACCCGCTGGGAGAAGAGCATCGACTCCTCGCAGACTGACTGGCGCACGATCGCCTGCTTCAAGGAGACCAAGGGCCTCCAGAACGACGGCCTGAACGACTGGACCGGCACGTGGCGTGACCCGCGCTACAGCCCACCGCAGGACGGCGGCCGGCCGGAGAACCAGTTGCTCGGAAACTGGTTCACCGTCAACGGCCGCCGGGACGACTCGATGCAGGTTCCTGCGGCCTTCGGCAAGATGCGCTTGTGGCGCAACACACCGCTAGCGACGATGCCTGCGGGTTCGACGTACACCTTCCAGCCGGGCACCCTGGGTTATGAGTGGAACACGGTGCCGGACAATGGCTATCAGCCTGCGGGCGTGGCGCAACTGTCCCGCACGACGGTGTTCGTCGACGGCTACTACGCGCTCAAGAACTGGGGCGACCAGTACGGCTCGAGCAACGAAACACACGCGATCACCTACTACAAGGCGGCTTCCGGGGCGCTGGTGTTCGGTGCGGGCACGGTGCAATGGGCGTGGGGCGTGGACGACGAACACGCGTTCCTCACCAATACCCCGACGTCTGACGTGCGGATGAAGCAGGCGACCGTCAACTTCCTGGCCGACATGGGCGTGCAGCCCGCCACGCTGCAGAGCGACCTTGTTGCGGCGACCGGGAGCACCGACAGGACAGCGCCGGTGGTCTCGATCACGAACGTTCCCTCCCCGTCGACGGTCGGTCAGCCCTACACCTTTTCCGGCACGGTGGCTGACGCCGCGGGCCAGGTCGCCGGGGTCGAGGTGTCGACGGACGGTGGCACCAGGTGGCACCCGGCGGTCTGGGAGGCGGGGAAGACCACCTGGGCCTACACCTACACCCCGTCCGCTTCGGGGTCGGCGCAGCTCCGGGTGCGGTCGGTCGATGATTCCCTGAACCTCTCGACCCCGGTGACCGCCTCGCCTGGTGTCTCCGCACGAACGTGCCCGTGTGGCATGTGGACGAGCGCCGACACCCCGAAGGTGGTCGACCAGACCGATGGCAGTGCTCTGGAACTCGGCGTGAAGTGGCGTGCCAACACCAACGGTTACGTTCGCGGTGTCCGTTTCTACAAGGGCGCCAACAACACTGGCACGCACACCGGAACTTTGTGGTCGGCCAGCGGTCAGCAGCTCGCTACCGGCACGTTCAGCGGCGAAACCGCGGCCGGCTGGCAGACGCTCACCTTCCCGGTGCCCGTCGCAGTCACTGGCGGCGCGACGTACGTGGTCTCCTACTTCTCGCCCAACGGCGGGTACTCGGTCGACGCGGAGTACTTCAGCCGCCAGTCCCGGTACCTGGAACCGTTGACCGGCCTGCAAACCGGGGTCGACGGCGTCAACGGTGTGTTCCGCAGTGGCCCCGGATTCCCGGACCGCAGCTCCCAGGACAGCAACTACTGGGTCGATGTGCAGTGGGCGCCCGACCCCGGTCCGGACACCCGTGCGCCGGAACTGACCAGCACCAGTCCGTTGAACAGCGCGAGCAGCGTCAGCCTCACCCCGGCGGTGAGCGCAACCTACGACGAAGCGGTCGATCCGGCCTCTGTGCAGTTCACCCTGACCGGCCCGGCCGGGGCCGTCACGGGTACCACCGGGGTGACAGGCACCGGCAAGACGGTGACCTTCACACCAGGGCAGGCTCTGACGGCTGCAACCACCTACACGGCAACGGTCCGGGTCAAGGACGCCGCCGGTAACCAGACCGCGCAAACAAGTTGGTCGTTCAAGACCGGCTCGCCACGTCCCGCCACCTGCCCGTGCACCGTGTGGGACGACTTCGCCACCCCCACGATCGAGAACGCCGACGACAAGTTGGCGATCGAGCTCGGCACCAAGGTCAGGTTCAACGGCAAGGGCGAAGTCCTCGGCGTGCGCTTCTACAAGGGCGCCGGCAACACCGGTACGCACACCGGATCACTGTGGTCGTCGACCGGTCTGCTGCTCGCCAGCGGAACGTTCAGTGGCGAGTCCCCGTCCGGGTGGCAGACCCTCACCTTCGCCACGCCTGTTGTCGTGCAGGCGAATACCACCTACGTGGTGTCGTACTACGCACCCAACGGCGCCTACGCGGTCAGCGGTGGCTACTTCAACGGCCAGACCGCGAGCTACGGCGCGATCCGGGCACTCGCCAACGGCACGGACGGCCCCAACGGCCTCTTCCGCTACGGATCAGGTGGAGGGTTCCCGACTTCGAGCTACAACGGTGCGAACTACTGGGTCGACGTCGTGTACCGCAACGGGCTCAACGGTGACACGACACCACCCACAGTGGACACGCGCACCCCGGCCGTCGATGCCACCGGTATCGCGGTGAACGCACCGCTCTCGATCCGGTTCAGCGAAGCCGTCGACCCCGCCAGCTCCCAGATCTGGCTGACCGACCCCGGCGGCGCGAAGCTCTACGGAACGGTGGCGCTCTCGGGCGATCAGCGAACCGTGACGTGGACTCCCACCGCGCCCCTCACACCGTCGACCAGGTACACGGCGAGCGTCCTGATCGCCGACGCCAACGGCAACGCCATGGCGAACACCGCAACCTGGTCGTTCACGACGACCACCACGCCGACGTGCCCGTGCTCGTTGTTCAGCAGGGCCACCGAGCCCACGCTCACGTCGTCCGACGACACCGGCTCCTACGAACTCGGCGTGCGGTTCAGCCCCACGCAGAGCGGCCAGATCAGCGGTGTCCGCTTCTACAAGGGCGCCAAGAACACTGGCAGCCACACGGGCTCGCTGTGGTCGTCGACCGGGCAGCGGCTGGCCACCGGCACGTTCAGCGGCGAGTCGGCGACCGGCTGGCAGACCCTGACGTTCGCCACACCCGTGACAGTCTCACCAGGCCTGACCTACACCGCCTCGTACACCACCACGACCGGTGGTTACTCGGTCGACGCCGGCTACTTCCAGGCCAGCGGGGTCAACGCACCACCGCTCACCGCGGCGAAGAACGGGGAGGGCGCCCCCAACGGTGTCTTCCAGCCGGGCGGTGGCTTCCCGACGATGAGCTACCAGGGCAACAACTACTGGGTCGACGTCGACTACAGCCCCAACAGCGACACCTCCGCGCCCACCTCGACCGGGCACACTCCGCTCACGGACGCGACCGGGGTCGGGCTGACCAGCACGGTCACCGCGTCGTTCGACGAACGGATCGACCTGACCAACACGCAGTTCACCGTTGCCAATCCCCGTGGCGCGATGCTGACGGGCACGCTGAGCCGGTCCTCCGACCAGCAAACGGTGATCTGGACGCCGTCGGCACAGATGGCCGCATCGACCCGCTACACGGCGAACGTGCGTGCGGCGGACGTGAACGGCAACCTGTCCGCGCAGGCGGTCACGTGGTCCTTCACCACAACAGCTAGCCAGACGTGTCCGTGTTCGTTGTTCAGCTCGGCGACGGTGCCGACGACCGCAGCGGCGGACGACACCGGTGCCTACGAGCTCGGCGTCCGGTTCTTGCCCGCGGTGAACGGCACCATCACCGGCGTCAAGTTCTACAAGGGGCCAGGCAATACCGGGACCCACACCGGCTCGGTGTGGTCGGCAACCGGAGAACGGTTGGCCACCGGCACGTTCACCGGCGAGTCCGCCGGCGGCTGGCAGACTCTGACGTTCTCCTCGCCGCTCGCGGTGACTGCCGGAACGACCTACATCGCCTCCTACACAACGACAACAGGCCGATATTCGGTGAACGCCGGCTACTTCGCCGGATACACGGTGACCAGCCCGCCGTTGTCGGCGCCCGCCACAGGGGAAGGCTCGGCCAACGGCGTGTACCAGGTCGGTTCCGGCTTCCCGACGTTGTCCTACGGCGGCAACCACTACTGGGTTGACGTGGTGTTCTCCTCCAGCTAGCAATCGGAGATGGTCGTCGCACGCCGCCGGGCCGCTTCGCAGACGAATGTTTGTCGCGAGGCGGCCCGGCGGCGTGCGTTCGCGGTTGCCTCGACCTTCCGATCATCTACTCCCACAAATAGTAGGTGTCGCCCCCAGGCAAACACGATGTTGACACCTGCTCCGTAGGATGTCGGCCATGAACGGCACGGACCGCAGGACGCACGGCGCGCGAGGACACCTCTCGCGGCTGGTCGTCGTTCTGGCCGTGCTTGCCGGGTTGGCTCTGGTGGTGGGCGCACAGTGCACCGACGGCATGTCGATGGCACATGGCGCGAACACCGTCATGGTGGACGGCGGCCACGAGCTCACCGCACAACATCCGGCCGCGGTCGGGATGCTCATGGCTCCGGACGCGGATGCTCCTGGTGACAGCGACATGGGCGGTGCACTCGCGGCCTGTCTGATGCTCATCGTGGCTGTCATCGCCATCGTCGCCGGGCTGAGGCTTCCCGGTTTGCGCAGCTCAGCAGCAGCACCGCGGCCTGCCCGTGTGGCGCTGACCCCGGTCGTCCTGCTGCAGGCGCCAAGTCTCGCGACACTCTGTCTGTTGCGGATTTAGGAGAGGTCTGCCCGTACCTCGGCTCGACGCCGAGATGACGGGCAACGACGCGCATCGGCACCTCGGCCGGCGTGCCATTCGGCCTTTCCCGTCCCATCTGGAGGAGCTTTCGTGAATCTTGCTGCTGTCCTGATCACCGGCCTGTTCGCCGGTGGTGTGTCCTGCGCCGCGGTGCAGGGCGGCCTGCTCACCGGATTGATCACCCGTCAGCGCGCGGGGACCGCCGAACCCGCCGCCCTCGCCCGTGGCGGGAAGAACAGACAGGCCGCTGCGGTCGCCGAGCGGCGGAACTGGCGCGCCCAGCTGGGCGACGACATGGCTCCGGTCGGTGGCTTCCTGGCGGGCAAGTTGGTGTCGCACACGCTGCTCGGTGCGTTGCTGGGCGCGCTCGGGAGCGTTGTCGAACTGTCGGTCGGGCTCCGCACGTGGCTGCAGATCGGCGCCGGTTTGCTGATCATCGTGTTCGGGCTGGCGCAGCTTGGGGTTCCCGGCTTTCGCCGCGTCGTGATCGAACCGCCGGTGTCCTGGATGAAGATCGTGCGCAGCCGCGCCCGCTCGCAGGCCGCGCTGGCGCCGGCCCTGCTCGGCTTCGCCACGGTGCTGATCCCGTGCGGTGTCACGTTGTCCGTTGAGGCGCTGGCGCTCGCGTCCGGTTCTGCCTTGTCGGGAGCGGCGACGATGGCGGTGTTCGTGCTCGGCACCGGTCCGCTGTTCGCCATCCTCGGCTACGCCGCCCGCAAAGCAGCCACCGCCTGGAAGGGCAGGCTCGCGGTCGTAACCGGCCTGGTGGTGCTGGCCATGGGTCTGTACACGCTCAACGGCGGCCTCGAACTGGCCGGATCACCGCTGGCAGCAAGCAAGATCGAGCAATCCTTCGGATCAGATGACGCTCCTGCCGATACTGCCACCGTGTCCGAGGTGGACGGACAGCAAACGGTGGTGATCACCGCGCGCAGTGGTTCCTACAGCCCGGACAACGTTCAGGTCCGTTCCGGTGTACCGACCACGCTCGTCGTCAAGTCGGAGAACGCGCAGGGCTGCGTGCGGTCCTTCGTCATCCGCGACGAGCAGAAGGTCCTACCGGTGAGGGGCGAGACCCGCATCGATCTGGGCGTGCTGCAGCCGGGACAGCTGGACTACGCCTGCGGGATGGGCATGTACACCGGCGTCATCACCATCGTCTGAAAGAGGATCCACTGTGGCCACCACGACACACGTCTTCAGAGTCGAGGGCATGCACTGCGGCAGCTGCGCGCTGCTCATCGACGACGCTCTCGAAGACCTGCCGGGCGTCCAAAGCACCCAGACCACCGTCAAACAGCGGCGCAGTACGGTGGAGCTGGATCCGAGCCAGAGCACTCCCGAGGACGTGATCCGCGCGATCGAAGAGCTCGGCTACCAGGCCTCGCCGATGTCCTGACGATGTCCAGCGCACGCCGGGCGGCTCGGGAGAGACCGCCCGGCGCGTCCTGTCATCCTTCGATGCGGCGGATGACGTTGATGGGGCCGATCGAGTCGATGTCGGCGATCTTCACGGGAACACCCTCGGTCGAGGCGTGCACCGCACGGACGCTGTCCACCGCCATCGCGACGTGGTGCTGGTCCGCGTAGTAGATGATCAGGTCGCCCGCCTTGACCTCGTTGCGCGACACCGTGCGGCCCACTCCGGCCTGACCGTAAGTGGTGCGCGGGATCGACACCCCTGCCGTCCGGTAGGACGCCTGCATCAGGCTCGAGCAGTCCCACGCGTCGGGTCCATTGGCACCGAACACGTAGGGGTCTCCGCGCTGCGCGAGCGCGTACGCCAGCGCCTTGCCCGCTGTGCCGGCCGGAACGGCGATCTTGGACATGTCACCGGTGCTGCCGAGCACGCCGCGGTCTGAGGCGTTGAGCTGGTTGTACTGCTGGCGGGCGAGGGTGACCTGACTGTCCAACTCGGCCTTGCGCTGGGTGATGTCCGCGACGGCCTTGTTCGCGCCGTCACTGGCCTCCTGAGCCCGGCGCTGGGCGTCGTCCGCCTGGGCGACCGCGTCCGTCAACTTGCCGAGTGCTTCGGCGTTGTCGGCGGCGAGGATCCCGAGTGCGGACATCCGGTTGAGGAAGTCCTGCTGCGAGTCGCTGACGAGCATTGCGGAGAGCTGGTTGAACTTGGCGCCCTGGAACGTCGACTCGGTGATCACGTCGACCTGCCCGCGCAGCACCTCCTCGGCCTGCTTCGCGGTACCGAGGTCTATCTTGGCCTTCTCGAGATCGCCCTGCTTGGCCTTGAGGTCCTCCTGCGCGCGCAGATGGTCCTCGTTGAGCTTCTCGGCCTGTTTGGCCAGGTCGTTGTACTTCTTCAACGCTTCCGAGGCGTTCGGCGGCAGAGCCGGGTCTGCGGAGGCGGGAGTCAGACTCGCCGCCGCGACCACTGCTGCAGCCGCTACCGCTCCACGGACCGTGCGCCTTGAGAGGGGCGACACCACGTCGCGTGTTCCTCCTTCATCGCGGAGGTCGTCGCCCTGTGTGGTGCGGCGACCCCGGTTGGAGACCCGAGCGGACTACCGCGGGCCTGAAGGTCGCGGCCAGGTTACGGAACGTGGATCGATTCGTCCACTAGGGGGCTTAGTACGTCCGTTGATCGTATGTTTTCGTTCCAGTCGGCGGTGATCTGAAGATCACGGCATTCGGACATCTCGGCGGCTCACGCCCAACCCGCTGATCCCACTATTTCGGATAGTCGTTCATCGGTTGTGTCCCTGCGGACCGTAGCGGTGGCAGCTGAAGCCACAGATAATATCCGCGCTCGCGACATTCGACCTGGAGAACATGTGACCGACTCGAGCAAGCTGACCGTGTGCCGAGGCTGTTGCTGTGGCACCGCGGAGAAGCATCCCGGCATCGACCACGAACGCCAGCTGCGAGCGCTGCGCGAGGGCGTCGGGGCCGGAAACGTCAGCGTCGCGAACTGCCTTGACTCATGCGACTACTCCAACGTCGTGGTCGTTCGCCCCGCGGCGCCGGCGCGTGCACAGGGAGCCCGTCCTGTCTGGTTCGGTGGAGTGCTCACCGAGGAGGCGACGCAGGACATCCTCATGTGGATTGCCGCGGGCGGGCCCGGTCGCGCCGACATGCCCGACGGCCTCGTCGCGCGCCTGATCGACCGGAAGACGCTGCCCGACGTTGATGAGGATCTCGTCTAGGGGCTGCGAGGAAATCGCCTGTCTTCGACTGTTGAGTAGATAGGCTTGCCCAGGTGTGGAGTGACGGCAAGACGGACACGATCAGGTCGCGCCCGTGGCGGCGGCACGCCAGACCGCATGCGGTGCTCGGGGTTCTTCCGGTCAGCTGCTGGTTGGCGAGCCTCGTGCTGGACTTCGCGTCCCGCTCAGCCGTTGACCCGGTATCAGATGGTCGAGCGGCCACCTCGCTGATCGGGTGGGGGCTGTTGGGCGCGGGTGTCGCCGCAGTGGCAGGGTTCCTCGATTCGCTGTCGATTCCCGCAGGCACCAAGGAGTTCCGCCTGGCTTTGATCCATTTCGGACTGATGACCGCAGCCTCCATCACCTTCCTCACGGGCTATGTGCTGAGGAAGGCCGAACCTCTTGACCAGGCCGTCGGTGTGCAGGCACTGGTGGTGTCGTTGATCGGTGCGCTGTTTCTCGTGGCGGGAGTGGTCAGCGGAGTGGTGCTTGCTCATCGACACGCCTGAGCCTTCGGTCCGCGACCGCCGCGTCCAGCCCACACATCACGAGCTGACCCGCGCCATGCCGGCGGCCTAATCAGCCAGGAAGTCAGCGATGCGGTTCGTCCAGGTCTGCACATCGGCGACGGTTGTCGACACGTGCAGGGTTGAGTCGGGCAGCAACTCGTGAAGCCGTTCCGCCGTCGACACCGGGTGCAACGGGTCGGTGTCCCACGTGAGGATCAGCGCCGGATGAGGCAGCGTCACGATCTCTTCAGGCGCCGGCAGGTCCGACTCACCGATGCCGCGCAGGATCGGGGCGAGCAGCTCGTCAGGGATGTCCGGGGTCATGTCGAAGGCCGGGTAGTCGGCGAAGATCGGCAGAGGCGCCTTCTGTGCCCACTCCTGCCGCCAGTGCGCGGCGCCGCGTGACTCGATCACCTCGGCGTTGTCGGTGTACCACTGCCTCGTCTGGTTGGGGCCCTCTTCCCACGCCACCGGCGGAATGATCAGCACGAGGCGGCGGAAGCGGCTGGGCTGAGCGATGGCGGCGCGCAAAGCGACGTCGCAGCCCAATGAGGAGCCCATGAAGTCGATCGGCTCGTCGAGATCCAGCTCGTCGAGGAGGGCGAGCAGGTCGAGGGTGAAGTTCTCGAAGCGGTAGTCGTCGGCGATCGGGCGGCCCGTCGAGTGTCCGTGGCCGCGCTGGTCGTAGGTCAGCAGCCGGCGATCCGCGGCGAGGGCGTCGAAGTCGAGAAGGTGGAGTCGCCGGACCGCTGCGCGGCTGAGGAAGACTCCGTGGGCGTAGCCGAGAAGTGGTCCGGATCCGGTGAGCTCGTACGCGATCTTCGCGCCCGCCCTGGTGACATGGCTGTCCTGCATCACTGCCCCCTCAGTGGTGATGAACGGAAGTGGTCCGGCTCGCGGATATGCGAGCCGGACCACCGGTCAGACGGTCTGCTTGTTCGCGCTGCGGAAGCCCCGCAGCCGCAAGCTGTTGCTCACGACGAAGACCGAAGAGAACGCCATCGCGGCTCCGGCGATCATCGGGTTGAGCAGGCCGAGCGCGGCCAGCGGCAGGGCGGCCACGTTGTAGGCGAAGGCCCAGAACAGGTTGCCCTTGATCGTGCCGAGCGTGCGCCGCGACAGCCGGATGGCGTCGACCGCGGCCCGCAGATCGCCGCGCACGAGAGTGATGTCGCTGGCCTCGATGGCGACATCGGTGCCGGTGCCCATGGCGAGCCCGAGGTCGGCCTGGGCGAGTGCGGCGGCGTCGTTCACGCCGTCGCCGATCATCGCGACCACGCGGCCCTCGGACTGCAGGCGCTTGACCACGTCGACCTTGTCCTTGGGCAGCACCTCGGCGATGACCTCGTCGATCCCGACCTCCGCAGCCACCGCCTTGGCAACGGCTTCGTTGTCGCCGGTCAGCAGCACCGGCCGCAGACCGAGAGCACGCAGTCCGGCGATCGCCTCGGCCGAGGTGGGCTTGACTGTGTCCGCAACCACCAGCACACCGCGTGCCTCGCCGTCCCAGGCCACCAGCACGGCGGTGCGGCCCTTGGCCTCCGCCTCCTTCTTGGCGGTGGCGAGTTCCTCGCTGAGCCGGACGCTCCACTCCTCCAGCAAGCGAGCGCGGCCGACGAGGACGGCGTGCTCGCCGACGACGCCCTGCACGCCTAGGCCTTCCAGGTTCTGGAAGCCCTCCACCGCAGGCAGCTCGCCGACGCGTTCGGTGGCGCCCGTGGCGATCGCCCTGGCGATCGGGTGCTCGGAGGCGTGCTCCAGCGCACCGGCCAGCCGCAGCATCTCTTCTTCGGTCACGCTGTCTGCCGCGTGGACCTCGACCAGGCTCATCTGCCCGGAGGTCACCGTGCCGGTCTTGTCCAGCACGACGGTGTCGACCCGCCTGGTCGACTCCAGCACCTCCGGTCCCTTGATCAGGATGCCGAGCTGTGCGCCACGTCCAGTGCCCACCAGCAGCGCCGTCGGCGTGGCGAGGCCCAGCGCGCACGGGCAGGCGATGATCAATACCGCCACGGCGGCGGTGAACGCCGCCGAGGCGCCCGAGCCCGAACCAAGCCAGAACGCCAGCGTGCCGACGGCGAGTGCGATCACGATCGGCACGAAGACCGCGGAGATCCGGTCAGCCAGGCGCTGCACCTCAGCTTTGCCGCTCTGCGCGTCCTCGACGAGCTTGGCCATCTGCGCGAGCTGCGTGTCGGACCCGATCCGCGTGGCCCGGACGACGAGCCGTCCGCCCGCGTTCACTGTGGCGCCGACGACCGCGTCACCGGTGGTGACCTCGACGGGCACCGACTCGCCGGTGAGCATGCTCGCGTCGATCGCCGAGCTGCCCTCCTCGATCACGCCGTCGGTGGCGATCTTCTCGCCCGGCCTCACCACGAACCGGTCGCCGACCTTGAGGTCGTCGATGCTGATGCGCTGCTCGCGTCCGTCACGCAGCACCGCGACGTCCTTCACTCCGAGCTCGAGCAGGGCACGCAGCGCGGCACCGGCGCGACGCTTGGACCGCGCCTCGAAGTATCGGCCGGCGAGGATGAACGTGGTCACGCCCGCAGCGACTTCGAGGTAGATGTTGCCGGCGCCCGACATCCGCTGGACGGTCAGCTCGAAGGCGTGCGTCATGCCCGGCGTGCCCGCGGTGCCGAGGAACAACGCGTACAGCGACCACAGAGTCGCCGCGCCGACGCCGATCGAGATCAGGGTGTCCATCGTCGCGGCGCCGTGGCGCAGGTTGGTCCACGCCGCCTTGTGGAACGGCCACGCGCCCCACACCACGACGGGTGCGGCGAGCGTGAGTGACAGCCACTGCCAGTAGGTGAACTGCAGTGCCGGGATCATGGCGAGCGCGATCACCGGCACGGTGAGCACCACCGAGGTGATCAACCGCTGTCGCAACGACCGCGCCGGATCCTGTTCGGCCTGTGCCGCGCTCTCGCCGACCTGCGGGGGAGCGGGCAGTTCGGCCTTGTAGCCGGTGGCCTCGACAACCTTCACCAGGTCTTCGGCCGTCAGCGACTCGGGGAAGCTGACCCTGGCCTTCTCGGTGGCGTAGTTGACGCTGGCCTGGACGCCGTCGAGCTTGTTCAGCTTGCGCTCGATCCGCGCGGCGCAGGAGGCGCAGGTCATGCCGCCGATCGACAGCTCGATCTCACTGGTCGGTGAACTCATGGAGCGCGCCTCCTCTTCGATGGTGCTGGGCTCAGCCACCGTGACCGCCGTGGTCGTCGGCAGGCGGGGTGGCCGGAGCGGACGTGGACGTGGAAGGTGTGGACGGTGCGGGAGCGGATCCCGTGGTGCCGAGGGTGAACTCGGCGGTACGGACCTTGCCCTCGTGCTGGAAGTCCAGGAACAGGCGGTAGCGACCGGAGGTCGGCACCTCGACCATGAACTTCACCTCAGGACCGGCGCCTGGTGCCTCCATCGGGTGGACGTGCAGGTAGGCGAGGTCGGCTGAGCGCAGTGCCACGAGGTGGCCGTTCGCGCCTAGGTAGGGCTGCAGGTCGGTGACCGGCTTGCCGTCCTTCGTCACGGTCGTGGTTACCAGGGACTCCGCGCCGGATTTGAGATCCCCATCGAGGCGCACGGTGTAGCCGTCCACTGTGAATTCACGTGTGTCGGTGTCGTACTGCTTCGGCTCGTAGCTGCCGGAGACCTGGATGTCCGTGCCGAGCGTGGTCTTGGTGCCGTTCTCCGGCTTGAAGTCGGCGAAGACCCGGTAGCTGCCGGCGGCGGGCAGGATCAGCGGTACCGACCACGTTCCGTCCGCGGCCATCTCAGGGTGCACGTGCTGGAAACCGGAACCGTCCCGGCGCACCAGCACGAGGTGCAGCTGCTTCTCGTGCTCCACGTCGAACTTGGTGACCGTGCCGCCGTCGGCGGTGCCGATCGTGAACTGGAAAGGCTGCTGCTCACCGGCGGTCGCGGTGGTCCGCAACGGCTTCAACACGTAGCCGTTCTCAGCGACGGACAGACCGGGCGGCAGCTTGTCCCCGGTGTTGCTCGAGGTGGACTGCGCGGCGCCGTGGTCCATCGCGGCCGGCGCGCTCGCGCCACCGGACGGGCCGACAGCGGCGCCGGCAGCCCAGGCGCCGCCGAAGACGATCGCCAGCACGCCCGCGTAGGCGGTCACCTTCGTGGCGGTGTTCATCTCGGATCCTTTCAGCTCGCGACGAGCGTGTAGCCGGCCTCGGTGACCGCGGTCCGGACGTCGTCCTCCGCCACCGGCTGGTCGCTGGTGACGGTCACCTTGCCGCTGGCCAGCTCGACGTCGACCTTCTGCACGCCACCGATCTGGCTGATCTCCTCGGTCACCGAGCTGACGCAGTGTCCGCAGGTCATGCCGGTGACGGTGTAGGTGGACTCGGCCATGGGAAACTCCTCGTGTACGGGTGTGACTTGGGGAATCAGGAGCGGACGAGACGGGCGATGGCGTTGCTGGCCTCGGCGATCTTTTCGTCCGCCTTGGTGCCGCCCTCGGTGATGGCCTCGCTGACACAGTGCTTCAGGTGCTCGTCGAGCAGTCCCAGTGAGACAGCCTGGAGCGCGCGCGTTGCCGCGGAGATCTGGGTGAGCACGTCGATGCAGTAGTCGTCGTTCTCGATCATCCGCTGCAGACCGCGCACCTGGCCCTCGATGCGCTTCAGGCGGCGCAGGTGGGCTTCCTTGTTGTCGGTGTAGCCGTGCATCTACCGCTCCTGTCGATCGGTCCGCCGCGCGGCCGGTCGCAACTGACCGGGGGAACGACGGGCGCTTGTCACCTTTATACCTAAGGGGGGTATGGGTGTGCAAGTGTCCGTGGTCATACGGGGTAGGGGTATCTCATGTGGCGCGGAGCACGTGCCGGAGCGTAGTTATGGATGACCACTAAATCGGAGATAGCTACTATTCATCCTAGTAGAAGACTCTGGAGGACATCATGCCCGCTCAGCCCGCATCCTTCGGCCGCCGGGACCTCTTCCGGCTCGGCTTCGGCCTCGCGGTGGCCACAGGCGTTGCGGGCTGTGCGAACAACGGTGGCTCTTCCGGCGGTGGAACCCTGATCGGGCCCAACTCGCCGGAGGTGGCCGCCGCCGAGCGCGCCCGTCAGATCGCGGGTGCGCGCCGGACGTCGATCAAGCTTGCCGCAGTCCAGGCCGAGGTCGACCTGGGCGGGATCACGGCGAACACCTGGTCATACGGAGACGTCCCCGGCAAAGAGATCAGGATCAGGCGTGGCGACCTGTTGAACGTCGAACTGCGCAATCAGCTGCCGAAGCCGACGAGCATCCACTGGCACGGCCTCGCACTGCGCAATGACATGGACGGCGTCCCGGACCTCACTCAGAGCGAGATCGTGCCCGGTGGTTCCTTCACCTACGAGTTCACCGCGCCGGACCCCGGAACCTACTGGTTTCATCCGCACTCGGGGGTGCAACTCGACCGCGGCCTCTACGCGCCGCTGATCGTGGAGAACCCGGAGGACGGCGGGAACTACGACACTGAACTGGTCGTCCTGCTCGACGACTGGCTCGACGGACTCGGCCAGACACCGGATGCCGTGTTCGACGAGCTGCGCACCAACGGCATGCCCGGTATGGACCACGGCTCGATGCCCGGCATGCCCGCGATGCCGAAGTCCGATCTGCTCGGTGGCGACGCAGGCGATGTCATCTATCCGCACGTGCTCGCCAACGGCAAGGTGTGGAAGGCTCCGCAGACGTTCGCCACCAAGCCGGGGCAGCGCATCCGGTTGAGGCTGATCAACGCGGCGGCGGACACGGTGTTTCGGGTCGGCGTGCCAGGGGTGCCGATGACCGTGACCCACGCGGACGGCTTCCCCGTGGTGCCGGTGGAGCTGGACGTCGTTCTGCTGGGGATGGGGGAGCGGCTCGACTGCGTCGTGACCGTGCCTGATCGGACGGTGCCCGTGCTCGCTCTCGCCGAGGGTCGCGGTTTGTTCGCCCAGGTGCTGCTGTCCACCGGAGCGGCGGCGTCAGCGGACAGCGAATCACTCACCGCGGAACTGGCGAAGCTGGTGGTGCCGGAGATGAACGCACTGCGGGCGGCAGACAGTGTTGCCCTGCCGTTGCGTGAGCCGGACGTCACGCACGATCTCGTCCTGGAAGGCCCTGGCGACAAGTACTCCTGGACGATCAACGGCAAGGCCTACGACCCAACCGACGGCCTGCCGATCCGTTCGGGACAGGTCGTGCGGCTGCGGATGCAGAACAAGTCGAAGATGTTCCATCCCATGCACGTGCACGGACACACGTTCCAGGTGCGGGCGAACGGCAAGATCGGTCCTCGCCGGGACACCGCGATCGTGTTGCCCGGCAGGGAACTGATCGTGGACTTCGATGCCGACAATCCCGGCCAATGGCTCATCCACTGCCACAACGTGTACCACGGTGAGGCGGGAATGATGGCCATGCTGTCCTATGTGGAGTGACGGTTACTGGCCGGTGGGGTAGGGCCAGGCGTTGGGTTTGCACACCTTGCCGTCCTTGTTCACCCGGTCAGTGCCCAACGTGGCGAGGTAGTCGTTCGAGATGCCCCATGACTGCTGCATCATGATGGGCGCTAGCGCGCCATTCTCCTGACAGGACTTGTGGTCGTACCCCAGACCGTGGCCGACCTCGTGGTTGACCACGTACTGCTTGTACTCCACCAGAGCGCCTTGGAACGAGACCGCGCCTCGCACCCAGCGGGCGACGTTGATCGTCACGTTGTCCCCGTTGACGCACGAGCCCTCGAACGGGATCGCGAACCCGCACACGTCGCGCGTGGTCATCTGCGAGGTGAGCCTGATCCTCAAGTCGGGCTTGCCGGAGTCGAGGCGCTGGAAACCGTGCTGCTTGTCGCCGATCCATCCGCGCGGGTCGGCGAGGATCGTGCTGACGTCGGTGGCGAAGGTCTCGGGGCCGCCGACGAGTTGCACGCCGTCCTCGATCTCGACGGTGTAGGTGACCCGGTTCGGCCCGCCCACTGCGGGACTGGTTCCGGGCACGACCGTCCACTTCTTCGTGCCTTGAACGGTGAAGTCACCACCGGGTGGGAGTTCGGCGGATGCCTTCACCGCATCGAAGACCTTCGGATCGGGATTCGGTGCGGGAGGTGTTCGGTTCGTGAGCGCGTGCCCGGCCTCGTCATGCGCGACGGCACTGGGCTGGTCGAGCTTCGGCGTCGGGGCCGCTGTCTCGGCAGGCGGGGGCGTCAATGTGTCACGTACGGCCACGGCGCTGAGTCCGAAGAGGGCGAGTACAGCGGCCACCGCCACGATCCAGTCTCGTGCGGGACGTTGACGAGAGCGCCGGGCTGAACGGCCGCCGACCGGATCCAGCCTGGCGACCAGCGGCCTTCCGGCCGGTCGTTCGCGCAGCTGCTGCTTCATCGCGCAACAGCATGTCACAGCACCTACGAAGATACGTAGTAGGGAGAGAGGATAGTCACTGGAGAAGATCGCCGTCGAACATCGGCAGCACTGCCCCCGACAGGACGCCACCGACTAGCGAAATCACGGCCAGCGCGTACGCCACGCGTACCGCCGAAGGGCGGATGTCGGTGATGCCTGCGGCTTCACCCCGTACGGCCGGAACCACCCATCGCAGGTAGTAGAACAAGCTGGCGACCGTGTTGAGCGCGCCGAGTACCGCCAGCCAGAGCAGCCCACCGTCGAGGGCGGCGGTGAACACGGTCAACTTGCCGGCGAACACCGCGGTCGGCGGGGTGCCGACCAGACCCAGCAGACAGACGACCAGGCTGACGGCGAGCCAGGGCCGCTCACGCACAAGACCGCGGTAGTCCTCGAGCGTCACCGCTGAAGGCAGCGCGCACACGACCGCGAACGCGCCCAGGTTCGTGATCGCGTACGCGGCCAGGTACAGCAGCACGCTCGGCAGCGCCAAGTCAGCGCGCTCGGCCACCGCGACCGCCATGAGCAGGTACCCGACCTGGCTGATCGTCGAGTAGGCGAGCAGTCGCCGGACGTTGTCCTGGAAGAACGCCGCGAGGTTGCCCAGCGTCATGGTGGCCGCGGCGATGACCGCGATCAACAGGCTCCAGTCGACACCGGCGTCCCGTAGAGGCACGGCCACCAAACGGTAGGTCGCGACCACTGCGCCGATCTTCGGCACGGTCGTGACGAACGCCGCCACCACCGGCCTGGAGCCTTCGGTCACGTCCGGCACCCAGAAGTGAGCGGGGACCGCACCGATCTTGAACAACAGACCAGCCAGCACCGCAACGGTGCCCACCGCCACGGCGGCCGGCGGCGCCTCGGCCAGCCGCAGTTCCATGTACCCAGTCGCCCCGCCTACACCGAACAGCAGCGTGACCCCGATGAGCGTGACTACCCCGAGCAACGCCCCCAGCAGGTAGAACTTCAGCGACGCCTCAGTGCCCGCCTTGTCCTTCGCGAACCCTGCCAGCGCGTACAGCGGGATGCTCGCGAGCAGATACCCGGCCGCGAGCAGCATCAGGTCCGCCGCACCGGCCAGCACCACGGTGCCCAGCGCCGCGAGCAGCACGAGCACGTGGAACTCGGCCTCCCTGGCCCATCCGGCGACCTCACCGGCCAGGCCGGTCACGATCAGCGTCGCCAGCAGCACGATCACCCGCGTCGCGTTGGTGGCGACATCGATCACGAAGCTGTCGCCGAACACCGCTTGGTCCATCCCGGGCCACATCGTCACCGTGACCGCGATGCCCGCGAGGCAGGCGATCGCGGAGAGCACCCGGACCAGCCACTGGCGGTGCCGCGGCAGGTATGACCCGAGCAGCAGGCCGACGACGGCGGCTACGGCGAGGAAGATCTCCGGCAGCAGCGCGACCGGGTTCTCGTTCATCGTCTCCACGCGGTCACCCGCCGAAGATCGCGCTGACGGTGCGGGCGGCCGGTTCGATCGCGTCCAGCAGCGGACGCGGGAACAGTCCGATGAGGACGGACAGCGCGATCAGCGGCCCGATCGAGGCGGACTCAGGCCACGTCAGGTCACCGAACTCTCCGGACGGCGACCGCTGCGAACCGAGCAGCACTTGCTGCAAAGCACGCAGGAAGAGTGCTGCCGTGATCAGGATTCCGAGGAACGCCAACGCGGTCGCGATCGGCGCACCGCCGAGCGATCCGGTGAAGATCTGGAATTCGGCGATGAACCCGGAGAACCCAGGCAGCCCGAGCGAAGCGAACGCGGCCAGCCCGGTTAGTCCGGCGAACCGCGGCGCCTGCGCCGCCAGACCTCCGTAGCTGTCCATGTCATAGGTGCCACCGCGGTCCCACATCGCGCCAGCCAGTAGGAACAGCGCACCGGTGATGAGGCCGTGGCTGACCATCTGGGTCACTGACCCGGTGATGGCGAGATGCCGTGCCTGCGACTCGGAGGAGGCGACGAGTCCTGCGGCGCCGACGGCCAGGATCACGTATCCCATGTGGTTGACCGAGGTGTAGGCGATCATCCGTTTGAAGTCACGCTGCGCCAGCGCGACCAGCGCACCGTAGATGACGCTCACCACGCCTACGATCACGAATACCAGGGCGTACTGCCGCCACGCATCGGGCAGCACGGGCATGACGATGCGGATGAAGCCGTAGGTGCCCATCTTCAGCAGCACCCCGGCCAGGATCGCCGATCCGGCCGCCGGAGCCTCGGTGTGTGCGGGTGGCAGCCAGGTGTGGAACGGCACCGTGGGCGTCTTGATGGCCAGACCGATGCCGAGCGCGAGAAGGATCAGCGCGCCGGCGACTCCCTTACCCGCCAGCGGGTTCTGCCGGGTCAACTCCACGATGTCGAACGTGTGCGGCGTGGCCGCGAGGTACAGCCCGATGAACCCGAGCAGCAGCGCGAGCGATCCGAGGAAGGTGTACAGGAAGAACTGCAGCGCTGCACGGGCCGCGTTCCGGTGCCCCCAGCCCGCGATCACGAAGTACATACCGACGATCGACAGGTCGAAGAAGACGAAGAACAGGATCAGATCGAGCGAGACGAACAGCCCCAGGCACACCGTCTGCAAGAACAGGAACAGCGCCGCGAACGAGCGAACGCGTCGCGTTTCCCGCGCCGAGTAGATCGCGCAGGCGAAGAACAAAACGGAGGTCAGCGCCACGAGCGGCATGCTCAGCCCGTCGACACCGATGTGGTAGCCGGAATCGACGCTCGGGATCCACTGCAGGTCGACCTCGTAGGCGAAGCCGTCACCCGGCGGAGGCGACGCGATCCACAACCCGAGTACGAGCAGGAGATCAACGGCGGTGACAGTGATCCACGTCCACCTGACCGCCGAGTCGCTCATCCGCGGGAACAGCAGCAGAGCCACGGCTGCGGCGATGGGTAGGAAGACCACGATGCTGAGCACGTTCACCTCACCCTCGTCCGGCAATGATCAGCAGCGTCGCGAGCAGTGCGAGGACGACGACTGCCTGGGCGTAGTAGTGGTGCAGCTGGCCGGTCTGAGGGCGTCGGGCCAGCCGGCCGAGCCGCCTGGCGTTCTCGGTGACGCCGGTGACGACCCGGTCCAGCGAGACGTCGATACGCAAGCTGGCCACGCGTGCGGTGGCGCTTCCGATGGCGGCTGAGGTTCGTACGCTCCCCGCCACGACGTGATCGTCGAACCTCGCCAGCCATCCCGCCACAGCGAGCGTCGGCATGACCACGGCACGGCGTGCAAAAAGCTCGAGTCCCAGCCAGTCCGCCAGCACTCCTGTCGAGCTCGCGAGCCGGTCGCCTTGCTGTGTCAGCTTGATCGCCAGGGCGACGGCCAGCACCGCCAACACACCCGACACCGCGAGTTCCCAGGCCACTGCCCGGCCCAGCAGGGGGATGCCGAGCACCGCGGCAGCTGCTGCCAGCACGGGCAGCGGCCACACCAGCGCACGTGGAACAGATGGAGCGTCGCTCGCGCTGTCACCGGTCCACACCAGCCACAGCGCACGTCCCGCGTACAGCCCGCTCATGACCGCCGCGGCGAGCCCGGCGAGGTATAGCGGCAGGGAAGCGCGCAACGCATCGGCGAGCACGGCGTCCTTCGTCACCCAGATCGACAACGGCGGTGCTCCGGCCAAGGTGAGTGCGCCTACCGCAAAACTCAGTCCGACGACGCGGTAACGCCGAGCGGCTCCGCGCAGCGCCGAGAGGTCCTTGGTGCCGAGCGCGGTGAGCCACGCGCCCGCGCAGAGGAACAGCAGGCTCTTCGTGGCCGCGTGCGCCATGAGGTGTGCAGAGCCCGCGGTGACTCCGCCGACGCCCGCTGCCAGCACCATGAACCCGACCTGTGCGCACGTCGAGGCTGCAAGCAACTGCTTCAGATCTCGCTGCACCACGGCCACGGCGCCGAGCAGCAGCGCGGTCACCGCACCCACCCAGGCCACCACGACCGCTGCCCATGCCGTCGCGGCGAGCAGCGGCTCCAGCCGTAGCAGCAGATACGCCCCGGCGGCCACCATCGTGGCCGAGTGCAGCAACGCCGACACCGGGCTCGGGCCGTCCATCGCTCGTGACAACCAGAAGCTGAACGGCAGCTGCGCCGACTTGCCCAGCGCGGCCAGCACGATGCCGGCGGCGGCCACGTCACGCCATCCAGGCGTGAGCTGCGGAAGATCGGCGAGCGCCAGTCCTCCGGCTCCGCCCGCGAGCACCGCACCGGCGGCCAGGTACAGGCCAAGATCAGCCGCGCGCGTGGTGAGGAAGGCGATGTTGCCGGACTCGACCCGGTGCTCGTCGCGCCACCAGTAAGCGATCAACGCGTACGACGTCGCACCCATGACCTCCCAGGCCATCAGGAGCGACACCATCGTCGTGGCCGTGACGGTGACCAGCATCGCGCCCGCGAACAACAGCATCAGCCCGAAGAACCGCGCTTGCCGTCCCATTTCGCCTGCGGCGAACACCAACACCGCGACCAGCACCACGGCCACAGTGAGCACCATGACCGCGGACAAGCCGTCCACCTCGAGACCGAACGAAATCCCCTCGAGAAACGGTGCCGAGACGGCCGGCCGGGTGTAGGCGGCGAACGACGCGAGCAGTAGGCAGGCGACCGCCGCCGCGATCGCGGTCACCGGCGCGAACCGATCAGCGCGACGGCCGGCGACCAGCAACGCAGAGCCCAGGACCAGCGGGACGGAGACCAGCAGCCACAAGGTCATCGCTCAGCCCTTGAGGTCCGCGGCCATGTCGGTCATGTCCACGTCCCGGCTGCGGAAGATCGCCGTCGTCACGGCGAACCCGACGGCCATTTCCACCGCCATCGCGGTCACCGCGAGCAGTACGACCACCTGCCCGTCCGGACGATCGGGGGAGACGAAGTACCAGAAGGCCGAAGCGCCCACGATCACCGCATTGATCATCAGTTCCAGCCCCATCATGATCATCACGATGGACTGCTGTGACAGTGCTCCGTACAACCCCACGCTGAACAGCGCCGAGGCGAGCAGCAGGAACGCCTGGAGGCTCATCGGTCGATCCCTCCCGGCACCGGGTCGTCGGGGCGCTTGCGGTCCAGCCGGTCGCCGTACCGGTCGTATCGACCCCGATGGGTGGCGAGCACGACGGTGGCGACCATCGTGGCGAACAGCGCGAGGCCCAGGACGATCATCACGAGCATCTTCGAGCCCATCAGGGCCTCGCCCAGCTGCATCGTCGGATCGTCCGGGCGGGCACGATCCGACCCCGGCCAGGGCACGAGCACGACGCCGGTGGCGAGCACGACGAACGTGCCGATTGCGATCGCCAGGGAGCCCTTCTGGTTGTGCACCATGGTCATGGGCATCAGGCCGGCGGGGTTCATCATGTACATGACCATGAACACGGCCATGACGACCATCTCCATGATCATCATGAGGATGACCAGCACACCCAGGTAAGCCAGGTCAAGCAGCAGGATCGTGACCGCGGTGAAGATGAACGAAGCGAGCAGCGCGAACGTCGCGCGCGCCATGGAGTCCACGCGGAACACCGCGATGCCGGTCACCACGGCCGCGACCCCGCACAGCCAGAACAGCACCTGCGCCATCACGAGATCACCACGATCGACACAACAAGCGCCTGCACCAGGGTCGCGGGGATCAGCACGATCCACGCGATCTCGTGGAACCGCTCCATCCGGACGGTGGGACCACGCCGGCTCGCCCACACGAGGAAGCCGAGCACCGCTGCCGTCTTGAGCACCGACCACAACCAGCCCGGCAACAGCGGACCCTGCCCGCCGCCGAGAAACAGCGGCACGGCCATCGCCGCACCGGCCACCAGCAGTAGCCACCGACCTGCGACGAAGACCAAACGATCCACACCGGACAGTTCAGCGAGCACGCCACCGGCCGCGTCGCCGCTCACTGCATGGTCGAACGGCCGGAAGAACGCCATCCCCAGCACCGACAACAAGTACACGGCAAACGCGACCGGCATCCACACGACGAACCACAGATCTTGTTGCGCGGCAACGATATCGGCGACCCGCAACGAACCGGCACCCAACGCCGCGGTGATCAACGCGAACATGTGCGGCAGCTCATAGGCCAGTCCTTGCGCGATGAAGCGGTAACCACCGATCAGGCCGAACGCCGAGTTCGCGCCCCAGCCGACCAGCCACACCGCCGCCCAGGCGACAACCTCCATCGCGTTGAACCACACGACGCCGACCGAGAAATCGGCGACAACCCACGAACCCAGCGGGATCACCAGCGCCGCCATGACCCCCGCGACGAGCAGCGCAACCGCACCACCCCGCCACAGCAAGGAATCCGCTGCCAGCGTGCGCCGCCGCTGCTGAACGAGCAAGCCCGCCGTTGCTCGCAGTGGTTCGGCAAGAGCTCCACGGCCGGTCGTGAGCACCGAGTCGAACGCCGCCGCACTAAGGGCGAACAGGGCAAGCACCATTGGCAACAGCAGTGCTCCCCACCACGGCGCCACCTCAAGCATGGTGCGCCACCTCGCGCGTCGTCGTGTCCGGGTCCACACTCGCCACGATCAACCGCGCGGCGGCGAACTCCGCTCCCGTGAGCAACTCCACCAGCTCGTCCGTTGTCGGCTCGGCTTTGCCGGCGGTCTCGTGGCCGGACACGACATCGTCGAGCCACTGGTGCAGGCGGGGCAGCACATCCCCGATTCCGCGCAACGACCACCGCAACAACCTGGACCGGTGTACCCGCCGGGCCCAGCGTTCCAGGTCGTCAGCGCCGGCACGCCCGCCCAGGGCCTCGTCGCGCAGGACACGTGCCCGTGCCGCTGCGTCGGCCCATCCGGCGATCGACAGCAGCCGCGCCGAGCTGTCGAGCCGCCGGGCGACGAGCGGCAGCCGATCGTGCGGCTGGGTGGCGCCGATGACCTCGACGTGTGCCTGCTGGATCACGTCGCCCTGCAGGACCGTGTGCACGACGAGCCCTTCGGGCCAGTCCGGCAGCACGGGCCCGAGCGGCACGTGCAGCCGGTCGAGAGTGAGGCCGTCCCGGTCCACACCGCGATCCGCCATCGGCAGGCCGCCGGGCAACTCCATCGAACCCATGTCGTGCCCGTGGTGGCCGCCCTGATGGCCGCCGTGCCCCTCGTGCCCGCCATGCTCGTCCGCCATCGTGCCACCGCATGACATCTCCGAAGCGTGACCGTCGTGCATCGCGGCGCCGCAGGAGTGCGCGGGCGAGTGCTGCTCTTGCCGTGACTGCGGGAGTGCTTCCGTGCGCAGCGCCTGCTGTGCCTCGCCGCGTTGCAACTCGGCGTCGTACAGCGTCTCCGTCACCGACGACAGCACCCGCTCGGCGTCCGTTCCGTCAGTCACATGCACGCGCACCCGAGGAGCAGGGATGCTGCTCCAGACCAGATCGACGTACGGGCTGATCTCCGCCGTCGTAGCGCCCGCGACGACCAACACGTTGGCCTCAGCCGGGGCGAGCGCAAGCCGCCATCCGTTCTGCCGCGCGAACTGCTCGACGGCTATCCGCGCCCTGGTACCCCCAGGCATGGCGGCGATCAGCGGGCGGACCGGTGTGCGGCGCAGCAGCCAGGACGTCAGGTCCACCGCAGTGCCCCTTCCCGCCACGCGTACCACACACCCGCCACGAGGATCGCAAGGAAGATGAACATCTCCACCACGGCGGGCGTCCCCATCTTGGCGACCACGAGTGTCCACGGGTACATGAACACCATCTCCATGTCGAACGCCAAGAAGATCATCGTGATCGTGTACCAGCGCACGTGGTACCGGGAGACGGCGTGCTCGGAGGGCTGGTGGCCGGACAGGAACGGTCGCACGTCGGTGATCGTGCGGCCGAGTCGAACCAGGACGGTCAGGCCGAACACCGCGGCCACCACGCCTGCTACCGCGACCAGGACCACCACTGCGCCGATCATGGTTCCTCCTGCCTCGGTCGCCGGCTGATCACTCTTGGAGGGTAGGACGTGATCCGATCATCCGCGACCGGTCAACGGTCGGCTACCGCGCCGCCTCCTACTACATGCATTCGTAGGTGATGAGCGCTTCCGCTTACCATCGAACAACCGAACCAAACGGAAGTGCAGGTTGTTCATGCGTGACGTGCGTGCGATCGCACTTGGGGCGCTGGTCGTCGCCCTGGTCGTCGTTTCGTTCGTGGTGGATCTGCCCGGCGTGGACGAGATCCGTTCCTGGATCCGCGGGGCAGGCGCGTGGGCGCCAGCCGCGTTCCTGTTGCTGTGCGCTGGGGGAACCGCCGCGTTCTTCCCGAAGCCCGTGCTCGCCACCGCCTCCGGCCTGCTCTTCGGTGTGCTGCCCGGAGCAGCTCTCGCCATTGCCGGCTTCACCGCCGGCGCGTTGATCTCCTTCGTCATCGGCAGGTTGCTCGGGCGGGAGGCTGTGGCGCGGTGGCTCGGCGGCAGTCGTCTGCGCACGCTGGACGTGGTGTTCGCGAAGAACGGTCTGGCCGCGACACTCGTGCTGCGGTTGTTGCCGGTGATCCCGTTCGCCGCGTCGAACTACGGCGCCGGCGTGACGGCCGTGCGTCCGGTGTTGTTCGCGCTCGGCACCGCTCTCGGGCTCGTGCCCACCACCCTGGTCGCCGCGCTGCTGGGGGATGCCGTGCTGGACCTCGGATCACCGCGCTCGATCGCCGCTCTGGCAGCCTGGCTGGTGCTCGGCGCGGCCGGCGTGTTGTGGGGCAGGAATCTTCTTCGTCGTGCTGGCGGGACCGCGTAGGTTACTATTTCCGATAGTAGATGCGGCGGGGGTGTCGATGGACGGCGCTCAGGTGCAGGCCTGGTCGTGGAGTTGGGCTCGCGCGCTCACGGGTGCGGCGCTGAGCGCTGCCGTGGTCGGTGTGCCGACTGATGTCATCGACAACTCGATGTTCACGCGCATGACCCCGGTTCGGTGGTGGGAACTGCCTGTGCTCGTGCTCACGGCGATCCTCACGGCCGTGTGGGCTGGTATCCGGCCTGGGGTTCAGCGCGACCGTGCTGGATCTGCCCGCGTTTACGGCGGCTCACTGCTCAGTGCACTCGCGGTCGGGTGCCCCGTCTGCAACAAGATCGTCATGGCGTTGCTGGGAGTGTCCGGGGCGCTCGGTGTTTGGGCTCCTCTGCAGCCTCTGCTCGGCGTGGCGTCGTTGGCCGTGCTCGCAACTGCGGTGGTCGTGCGATGGCGACGGCGCGAGTGCACGACTGTCGCTTGTTCACCCGTAGGGGCCTAGTGGACCGGATGTACTACTCGTGATAGTAAGTCACGGGTTGTTGTCCGGCAGGAGGCTTCATGAGGGTGCCGCACCTGGTGCTGGCGGTGTGCGTGGTCGCCTTGGCGGCCTTTCTGGCGATTCAGTTCGTCTTCGTGCTGCCTTTCATGGTGCGCAACGGCAACCAGGGCGCTGTCGCCGGCGCGACAACCGGGCAAGCCACCTTCGACATCACCAAGATTCCACCACTGGCGCGGGAAATGGCTCCGATCATCACGTCGTTCGTCGCCACCGACTGCCCGGAGCTCAACCCGTTGCGGGTCATCGCCGAAGTGCAGGCCGAGTCAGGATGGCGGCCGACCGCGTGGAGCAACGACAGCAACGGCGGTGCGGCGGGCCTGCTCCAGATCAACCAAGCGAACTGGAAAAACCTCGGTGGACAGGCATGGGCGAGCGTTCCTCCTCCCTCCGGAGCGGACATCTTCGATCCGGCGATCCACATGCGACTCGGACTCAAGTTCCTGTGCAGCAACTTGCGCGGGATGACCGCACACATCAAGCAGACGCGTAAACCACTCGACCCTCACGACGCGATGAGCGTGTGCCACATCGCTGGCTGCGGCCGGGTGTTGTTGAGTCGCACCGGTATTCCTCAGTCAGGCGAAGCAGGATGTGGCGACACGTGCGTGTCGCTCATCCGGCGCTATCTCGACAACATCCGCAAGTACGAACGCGATTGGGCTGCAGCCGAGACCGCACCTGCCGGTGACGGGGGACCTGTGCCAGGCGGCGCGGACCTGGCCGGGCTGCCCGCTCCGGTGCCCTACACCGGGCCGCCGACAGGATGTGTCGTCGACGATCCCACGACAGCGGGATGCCTCACCGCAGCCACCGCGCACGCGCTGGAACAGATCCGCAGCGCCTTCGGGCCACAGATCGCCTCGGTCACCTGCTACGGCGCGCGACCGGAGACACCGTTCAGCGACCATCCGACCGGCAAAGCGTGCGACGTGTTCCCGGACCGCTTCGGCGTGTTCCCGGTCGGCGAGCGGCTCGCGGCGGGCTGGCGAATGGCCTCCTGGACGCGGGCCTACGCGGGCCCGCTGAAGATTCGCTACATCATCTGGCAGGGGCGCTACTGGGATCCGACCACCGGCGACCAGGGAGGGTGGGGCGAGAAGTACACCGGCGCAGGGGTGTACGACGTCAGCAACCCCACCGGCGGTCACTACGACCACCTGCACATCAGCTTCACCGCGTGATCGAGGAGCGACGCGATGGCAGCCGGTAGTCCGAGAGGCATTCTGCTAGCCGTGCTGGCTGCCGGAGGCCTGTTGCTGGTGTCCGTGTCGATCGGCAGGGACACCAACGGTGAGCAAGCACCGGTATCCACCACCGCCGCTTCGCCGCCGTCTCAGTCGCCGTCGCCGACCGAGGAACCTCTCGGGCCCGCAGCCCGATCCGCGATAGGCGAAACGCTGCCGCCACCGCTCTCGGGCACGCCGTCAGCGGCGGCGGGCACGAACTTCGCCGATCCCCGGTCCGTGGCGAAGGCCTACATCGAGGCCGCACACTCGGCTGAGCCGGCCGAGATCGGCCGTGCAAACCGCCGGGTGCTGCCGTATCTCGCGCCCGAGAACCCCGACAACCCGCGTGGTTCGCTGGTCGTCGATGCGACCGGCAAGGCGGTCGTGATCAGCGTGGAGGTGGCTGTCGGCAACGAGGAGCAGTCGGCGGCCACCACGAAGGCGACGTGGCGATCAGGCGACGGTCAATCCCGCGAAACGTTCGTCACGCTGCGCCGTCAAGCTGATGGGCGCTGGCTCGTCACGGCCGAGATGGCACGGCTGCAGCCTGCCGACCGGTGAACCGCCTGGTCAGGCTGGGCAGGCCACGGTTACGACGGCGAGCATCGCTCCCGCCGCGACCAGGGCGGGGAGAACCATGGCGGTGACGCCCGCGAGCCCGCAGGAGAACAGCTGACGGCGCCTGCTTGCCGGAGCGGGTCCGTCGAGCAGGCGCTCGACGCGCACGTCCATGGAGGTGCCGCTCATCGCCAAGGCCGTGCCCGGCGCACCGTGGCGAGACACCTTGAGCAGAGCGCTGCGCACCGCGTCCGCGCCGCATTCGCGGACAGCTGCTGCGTCCGCGACCAGTTCCACCAGCTCACGCAGCATGCCAGGTGCCAGCTTGAACAGCGGCAGGAACGGGAAAGCGCTGGCCATCGCCTCGCCGACCGCGACGATCAGGTGGTGGCGCCCGGTCAGGTGGGCACGTTCGTGCGCGAGTACGGCGTCCACCTGGGGAGCGGTGAGCTGCTTGGCCAGGCCGTCTGTGGCGACGATGACGCCAGGGCGTCCGGTAAGGCTGAAGGCCATCGGTTCGTCGTGCTCGAGCCACAACGTCTGGCCGTCGCGACGTGCGGCGATGCGCAGGACTGCGAGGTGGTCGGCACGCCTGCGCGCTCGTCGCCGCGCACTACCCACCGCGCCCACGACCAATCGCACACTCAGGCCGAGCAGCAGCAAGGCGCCCACGACGCCGCTGACCGCCTCGACGCTGGGCGGCGTGCCGTGCTGGACCGAAGACCAGCAGTCGCCCAGCGCGGCGAGCAGGGTCTCCCCGAACCCGTGGTCCGGGAGAAGGAGGAGGACCACGCCACCGAGCGTGGTGAGAACCACCGCCGCTGCCGACGTCAGCCACGCGACCACCGCGACCAGCGGATCGCCACCGTTGACGACCCGGCGAGCCAGGACCGTGGGCGCGAGCCAGCTCATCAGCGCCGCGCCGATCAGCAGCGAGACAGCGACCGTCATGAGGCGGACGACCTCTTCTTCTTCGGCAGGGCTCGGCGCAGGAGCTCGGACTCGCGCTCCGTCGCCGACTGCGCGAAGTGCATCAGCACGGCTTCGGGATCACCCGACGAGACGAGCACATCTCGGACAGTCCGGGCCGCCGCCTCGGCGCGACTCAGCGCCGGCTCGTACCGGTACGCCTTGCCTTCAAGCTCGCGAACAACCCAGCCCTTGCGGTGCAGGTTGTCGAGCACGGTCATCACGGTGGTGTACGCGAGCTTCTTTCCCGTTTCGAGCCGGTCGAGCACATCGCGCACCTTGAGCGGCTGCTCATCCCACAGGACGTTCATCACCGCGGCTTCCAACTCACCAAGTCCGTGCATCGTTCCTCCTGGTGGAGAGGATACGGCAGGAAGAACCGGATCTGTCTACGATTCGCTATAGTAGGTGATGGCTGGCATTCCCCATCCAGCCATCAGACTCACCGAGGAAATCCCCCAGACTCGGTGAGAAGAGCGTTCAGGCCGGGGCGAACTCGGTTCGCCCCGGCCTGACCGTCCTTCGCGGGTCAGCCCTGCTTCAGCAGCCCCTGCATCTCGGTGATCTCAGCCTGCTGCGCGGTGATGATCTCCTGCGCGAGCTTCTTGCTGTCGGCGTTGCTGCCCTTCTCGATGTGGGTCTTGGCCATGGCGATCGCACCTTCATGGTGCTTGATCATCATTTCCATCCACATCTTGTCGAACGCAGCACCCGTGGCCTGCCCGAGCTTGGTCATCTCCTCGGCGGTCATCATGCCGTTGCCGCTGCCCATCGAGCCGTGGTCCATCCCCGGCATCGACGACGCGGTCGGGGAGGCGCCCCACTTCGAGAGCCACGCCGTCATAGTCTTGATCTCAGGGTCCTGCGCGCCCTCGATGCGCTTGGCGAGATCGGTGACCTTCGGGTTCGTGCTCTTGCCCGGCACCATCTTGGCCATGTCCACCGCCTGCTGGTGGTGGGCGATCATTTCCTGGGCGAACTGCACGTCGTGATCGTTGTGGTCCGCCGCCTGTTGGCCCGAGGCCGGGGTCGAGGCAGCGGTCGAGTTGTGCTGCATGCCCCCCATGTCGTTGCTGCTGCCGCATCCGGTGACCAGCGCGACAGTCGCGAAGCCGGCGACGATCAGAGACTTCCTCATTGGTGGTTCTTCCTTCTGTGCTGGGAAAGTGACTTGCCTCTGAGGACCGGGCTGATCACAACCTCAACACGCACAGCGAACTGAGCAAGGCTCGACCGCCTCTGGGCGGTGGTCGGTCGGGAGCGCGTGGCCACGCCGCCGACGCAAGGATGCGATCCGCGATCGGCCGTGCAGTGCGCAGCAGCAGCCACGCGAGCAGGAGCAGTGATACGACGGCGCAGAGCACGGCGACGCACAGGTGCAGCATCTCGTGCGTCGGCTGCGGTGTGGGGTCTCCGGAAGGCGGCGCGTGGTGAGCGCTCGTGGACATGGACCCGTGCGCGGGCGACATGTCGTTGCTCACGTTGACGTGGTGCATTCCGACGACACCGAGGAACAGTGCGCACAGCAGGACCCATTGGGTCGTCCTGCCGTGCGTGCCCGGAGCCATGTAACTACCGTACCTAGTAGGTCGCATCACTGCTTTGTACGGGTCAGCGCTCCCACCGGTTCAACAGCAGTCGGCACGCGGTTGAGTGCGCGCAGACTCCAGGCGCAGAACAACCCAAGCGCCGTCAGAGCCAGCCACGGCAACGCAGGCACCCCGGCTCCACGGGCGAGGTCGAGCGCGGTGCCGGTGAAGAGGTTTCCGGCGAGGATGCCAACGCCCACCACCGTGTTGTAAAGCCCGTAGTGGGTGGCGACCAGCCGATCGCCCGACAGCGCCACGATCGTGTCCATCTCGAACGGAAACACGACCATGGTGCCGAATGCGATCAGTGTCGCGGACAACAACACCGGCACGAACAGCAGCGGCCCACTGGACGGTGTGGGCAGTGCCAACGGTAGAAAGGCCACAGCCAGCAGCAACATCCCGATCACCAGCGATCTGTCGGTGCCGAAACGTTGCCTGAACCACCCGGTGACGCGCAGCTGTCCGGCGATCGCCAGCACGCCGGAAACCGCGAACAGCGCGGCGACCAGCACGGTGCCGCCGACACCGTCACCCGCGATGCGGCGTGCCTCCAGCGGGAGCGCCAGATAGATCTGGAAGGACAGCACGTACGAACCGATCATCGCGGCGGCGAACAGGACGAACCGGCGGTTCCCGAACACGCCACGCCAGTCCTGAAGCACAGAACTGTCGGTGCGAGTAGCGGCCTTGCGTGCTGGGAGTGACCTGATCTGCAACACGGTGAGCACAGCGAACACAACGGCAGCGACCGCGCAGGTCAGCGAGAAGTCGACGCCGGTCAGCACCAACCCGATGAGCGGACCGACCAGGATTCCGGTCTGGTAGAAGACGTTGAACAAGGCGAACGCCTCGACGCGCCGTGGTCCGGCGTCGTTCGCCACGTAGGCGCGCACCGCCGGGTTGAACAGAGCGCCAGCGAATCCGGTGGCCGCCGAGGCGATGATGAGCGCGGGCAGCGTGTCCACGAAGCCGAGCAGGCCGAAACCGGCTGTCCGCAGGGCGCAGCCGGCGACGATCAGCGGTTTGTACCCCAACCGGTCCGCGAGCGTCCCGCCGATGAGGAACATGCCCTGCTGGGAGAAGTTCCGCACGCCCAGAACGAGCCCGATCGCCCAGCCGGCGAGCGCGAGCTCGCCGGACAGATAGACGGCGAGGTAGGGCATCAGCATGTAGAAGCCGACGTTGATGCTGAACTGGTTGAGCAGCAGCAGTTGTACCGGCCGGTCGAACGACCGGAACTGCCGGAGGATGTTCGTCACGACTGATGCCTCATCGGGTCCGCGACACTCCGGCAGCGCGTCCACGCGGTGACTTCGCGGTCGCCCGTTGCGAGGATCTCCTCCGGATCAGGATTCGGAGCCGTCACGAGCAGCTCGTTCGCGGCGCAGTAGGTGTCGTTGTAGATCGTGTCGAAGTACCGGTGCGAACCGTCCGGGAAGACCGCCGCGATGCGCACATCGGGGTCGTGAGTGCGGGCCAGCCAGCTGGACACCACCGCCACCGCGCCGACGCTCCACCCACCGCTGGCGTGGTGCCGGGAGGCGAGTCTGCGGCAGGCCCACACGGACTCGGCGGGGTTGACCCAGTGCACCTCGTCGAACGCCGCGTAGTCGACGTTGCGCGGGAAGATGCTGGACCCCAGGCCGCGCATGAGGCGCGGCCGTGCGGGCTGGCCGAAGATCGTCGAGCCGATCGTGTCGACGCCGACCAGCCGCAGGTCGGGGAAGTACTCCCGCAGCACTCGCGACACTCCCGCCGAGTGCCCGCCGGTGCCCACGGAGCACACGAGAACGTCGACGCGGCCGAGCTGTGCGACGAGTTCCAGTGCGAGTGACTCGTACCCAGCCACGTTGTCCGGGTTGTTGTACTGGTCCGGGCAGTACGAGCCAGGCGTCGCCGCGAGGATCTGTTCGACGCGGTCGCGCCTGGCCTGCTGCCAGCCGCCGGTCGGGTGGGGAGCCGGGACGAGATCGACCTGGGCGCCATGCGCCTGCAGCATCTGCTGCACGATCGGCTCCATGCCGGGATCGGTGACCAGCGTGACCGGGTGGCCGTAGACGATGCCCGCGAGCGCGAGACCCAGGCCGAGGGTGCCGCTGGTCGACTCCACGATGGTGCCACCGGGTGCCAGCTCACCGCGTTGCCGAGCCTTGGCGATCATGTGCAGCGCCGGGCGGTCCTTCATGCCGCCGGGGTTGAAGCCTTCGAGCTTGGCCCAGAACCCGTGCGGCGACAGACCAGACAGGTCGTCGATCCACTGGACCGGGGTGTTGCCGACGACCGATGCCGGGGTGTGGCAGAGCGGTGCGGACGACGACGTGAGCATGCGTGCGGGAGGAACGGTCAGCGTGCCGGGCTGGCCTTGGGTGACGAGCATGGTGGTCCTCAAGGTTGTGCGCGTGGTTCGGAAGAGGTGATCGTGGGCAGCACGAACTGGCGAAACCGGTGTTGTTGCCGGGATTTCGCCTGCACTGCTGCGCGCTGATCAGTTCCGCGCGACGCTGAGGAGGACCAGGAGCTGGCGACCAGGTCTGGGAGGGCCGTTTGCGCCTGCCCAGAAATCCGTGCCGAGTCCGCTGGGGACGGTGAAGGTCTCGGCGCCGAGGCTGGCCGGAACGTCGTGGGTGGACGATTGCGCGTCCCAGGCGGTGTCGTCCGGACGATGCAGGGCACGGTCGAGCGCGGCCTTGCGGTAGACAGGCCCGCGGTCGTGGTGACAATGCTCGGAAGGCGCATGATCCGCGGCATGCGCGTGACTGGGGCCGTACGCCGAATTGGTCGTGTGTTCGTGGTGCTCAGCGGCCGAAGCATGACCTTCTGCGGAGCAGAGCGCGCTCAGGATGAAGAACGACAGCACGGCGAACACGACGGCCAACGCCGTCGAACGAACGCCACGGAGTGTTGTCGTCTGGATCCGCACGGTTACGAACATATCGCGATCGCGACACGGACGGGAATCGCTCAATCGTGTCCATTGTGGACATTTGATCACTTGTAACGCTGTGTTTGCCCTGGTTGATCCATCTGGTGTGGCCAAGTGTCACCGTGTCGCTGTCAAACGTGAATGCCGAGGTCGCGCAGGGAGTCGTGGGCCGGTCGTGTTCCGGGTCACATGCCAGGACCTACTAAGTCGACTAGTAGACAACGCCGTGATGTTGCCGTAACTTGCGCCAAGGCATCGGGGGAGGCCTGTTTCCGACTACGGAGGTAGCGCGACGTGACGTCGCAACGATTCAAGCGCGGCACCCGAGGTGCACTGGCGGCTGCGGCGGTCATGGCAGTCATCGGCAGCAGCCCTGGTGCGGCTGGTGCCCAGCCCGCGGGTGATCCGGTCGAGAAGTACGAGGAGCTGAGCCAGCAGGCGGAGAAGCTCAACGACGACGTGCTCAAGGCTCAGGAAAACCTCGACGCCAAGAAGGCCGAGCTGACCAAGGCCGGCGCGGAACTGAACCAGGCCAAGCAGGCCGAGGAACAGCTGCGCGGTCAGGTCGACGTGCTCACCGAGTCCACTTTCCAGGGCGCACGGTTCAACGGGCTCGCTGCGCTGCTCGTCAGTGACTCCCAGCAAGACTTCCTCAATCGCATGTCCGCGCTGGAGATGCTGGCGGCCGACAACGCCGAGGCGATGGACAGGCTGTCCGCTGCGGTGGCACAGGCCAGTGACGCTCAACAGCGTGCAGAGAAGGCCGCCAACGAGGCGGCAGCCATTGCGGACGACTTCAAGAAGCGCAAGTCCGAGCTGGACGGCCGCATCGGTGAACTCCGCAAGGCGGTGAACAATCTCAGTTCGGCTCAGAAGACCGGGCTTGGATTCGGTCAGGTCAAGGACACCGGCACGTACCTGGGGCCTCCCGGTGCGGCCAACACGGCCCTGCAGGCGGCCTTGTCGAAGCGCGGCTCCCAGTATCAGTGGGGTGGCAACGGCCCGAACGCCTTCGACTGCTCCGGTTTGACGAAGTGGGCCTATGCGTCCGCCGGAGTCACGCTTCCGCGCGTGGCGGTGGACCAGTACCGGGTCGGCAGGCCGGTGGCCCAGAACGAGCTCCAGCCGGGTGACCTGGTGTTCTACGACGACGGCACGGGCAACCCGGCCACGATCCACCACGTCGCCATGTACGTGGGCGAAGGCAAGATGGTGGACGCACCGACTGAGGGTCAGCTCGTGGACGTGCGGGCGATCCGCGGTGACGGCCACTACATCGGCGCTCGGCGGATCGTCGGCTGACTCGATGTCCCGACATATAAGAACCGCATCGCACCGCTCCACGCGCCTGTCGACCCACGTGTTCATCGCGGGAGTTGCCGCTGGAGCCGCCGCGGCGGCCTTTCAGCTCGACGTCCCACCACAGGACGCGCCTGTCCAGGCGCAGGACCAAGTCCTGCTGTCTGCCAACCTGTCCGGTGTGGATGGTGTAGGCGGCGACAACGCCGGGCCGAACCTGCTGCAGGTTCGCCGGCCCGGCCACGACGAGGTGGAGCGGCTCAACACGAGCCTGCGCATCACCGAACAGCGAGAGGCGGAAGCGGCGGCACGGCGTAAGGCCGAGTACGAGGCGGAGCAGGCGCGGAGGATCAAGGTCTTCGCACCGACGCAGGGCACCATCACCTCCAACTACGGTCCCCGATGGGGAACGACGCATTACGGCCTCGACATCGCCAACCGCATCGGAACGCCGATCCGATCCGTCATGGACGGCGTCGTCACGGACGCGGGACCGGCCAGCGGCTTCGGGCTCTGGGTCAAGATCGAGCACACGGACGGCAGCACGGCCGTGTACGGCCACATCAACAGCTACGCCGTGCGCGAAGGGCAGAAGGTGAGCGCCGGTCAGGTGATCGCCGAGGTCGGGAACCGCGGCATCTCCACCGGACCGCATCTTCACTTCGAGATCTGGGATCGAGCCGGACGAAAGCTCGATCCGTTGGCATGGTTGCAAGAACACGGAGTGCAGATCGCATGAGCCGCATGTGGAAGCTGGCCGTCCCAATTCTGTTGTTCACCACCGCATGTGCGAACACCAGCACGCCACCAGCTCAGGATCCGCCCGCCCCTCCGTCAACTCTCGCGCACGTGCACGGTCTCGGCATCAACCCCGCAGACGGCATGCTGTACGCAGCAAGTCACTTCGGTGTCTTCACCGTGCCTGCAGACAAGGCACCCGAGCGCGTGGGTGATCGCGCACAAGACACCATGGGGTTCGTGGTGGCGGGCGCCAACCACTTTCTCGGCAGCGGCCACCCCGATCGGCTCGATTCGGGCACCCCGCCGCACCTCGGCCTGATCGAGAGCAAGGACGCGGGCCGGACGTGGCAGACGCTTTCGTTGAAGGGTGCGGCGGACTTCCACTCGTTGGAGGTCAAGCACAACCGCGTGTACGGCTACAACAGCCAGAACGGCCAGATCATGGTCAGCGAGAACCAGCGCGACTGGGACACCCGCGGCCGTGTCGCGATGGTCGACTTCACGATCAGTTCGACTGATCCGGACGTCATCCTCGCCGCGACGCAACAAGGTGTGGTCCGCAGCGCGGACGGAGGCCGGACGTTCGCGCCCGCGGCCGGCAGCCCGCGCCTTACGCTCCTCGACTGGTCTGAGGGCGACGTTGTCATCGGTGTGGCACCGGATGGAATTGTGCACGTGAGTGGCGATTCCGCGGCGACGTGGACGGCTAGGGGCCGGATCGCCGGTACGCCCGCAGCGCTCGCCACCAAGGGCTCCGAGGTGTACATCGCAACGGAGTCTGCCGTCCACGCATCCACCGACAGCGGGAGCACATTCACGATTCGCCAGGCACTGAAGTGAACTGTCGCTGGCAATCGATCCAGTGAGCCCGCGTAGACAGGCGGCCGCTAGGGCATTGAGGGGTGTACTCCAGTTGGGCTCGGAAGATCACTGATGTGCACACCGCTATGAGGGAACCATGGCCGTCACTTACTTGATGCTCGCGCGGGTACCTGAAGAGGGCTTGGGGGACTTCGACGCCTACGAGAGTGCCGTCCTGCCCCTCCTCGCCGAGTACGGAGGGTGTCTTGAGCGCCGGCTGCGCACTTTGGACGATCAGGTCGAGGCCCACCTCATAACGTTCCCCAACAGCGAGGATCTCGCCGCCTACCGGGCGGATCCCCGGCGTTCTGCTGCTGCGCCACTGCTGGAGTCGTCCGGGGCAGCGGTCGAACTGCTCGCGGTGCGCGACATTTAGCGTTCGCGCGGACAAAGATGCCGTCATGGCCGAAGGCTCGGGGGTCTGACTCAACGTGAGTCGTCCATGCCCGCAGGATCAGGCTGCGTGATGCGGCTACTGGTACGGAGCGCGAGTCGTCCAGGAAACGGCCGTCAATCAGGTCTTGACCAGCGCCTTTTGATCCCGAGCTCGTCAACGGAGCACAGCGCGTACGCCGCGGCAGCGTGTTCACGCATCCGCAACGTGGCAAAGCTTGCAAGTGAGGCCTTGACACCCCTAGGGGGTATAAGCGTATCTTCGCCACTGCATACCCCGCTAGGGTATGTGAGCCGCGAGGTGAGGCAAGGGGATGGTCATGGATCACGCTGGTGCGCAATCGAGTCTGACGAAGCTCGCCATATCTGCGACGCTGCACTGCCTCACCGGCTGTGCGATCGGTGAGGTGCTCGGCATGGTCATTGGCACCGCGCTGGGCTGGTCGAACCTGGCGACCATCGCACTCGCCGTTGCCCTTGCCTTCGTGTTCGGCTATGCGCTCACCATCCGTCCGGTGCTCAAGTCTGGACTGCCTCTCCGTGCCGCCATCGGCGTCGCGTTCGCCGCCGACACCGTGTCGATCGCCGTGATGGAGATCGTGGACAACGGCGTGATGCTCGCCGTGCCGGGCGCGATGGAAGCGGGCCTCGGCAGCTGGGTGTTCTGGGCGAGCCTCGCGTTCGCGCTGGCGGTGGCGTTCGTGATCACGGTCCCGGTGAACCGCTGGCTGATCTCGCGTGGCAAGGGGCATGCGGTGGTGCACCAGTACCACAGCGGCGACCACGAAGGTCATCACCAGCATTGAGTGAACCGTGGCCGCGAGGACTTCGCGGCCACGGTCTGTCAAGATCTTCCGTTTCGCAGGGGTACCCGCTCACAGGACAAGGCAGAAGTCTGTCCGGTCGATACCCCCTACCGGTATGGAGTACCTGAAATGTCCAGTGTGGATAAGTCCGCCCGGCGCAGGTGGTGGGCGCTCGCCCTCATCGCCGCGGCACAGTTCATGGTCATCATGGACACCTCGATCATCGGGGTGGCCCTGCCGCGGATCCAGGCGGATCTCGGCTTCTCTCAAGAGAACCTGTCCTGGGTCTTCAACGCCTATGTCGTCGCCTTCGGTGGACTGCTCCTGCTCGGCGGCAAGCTGTCCGACCTGCTCGGTGCCCGCCGCATGTTCACCACCGGCTGGCTGGTGCTCCTTGTGGGCTCCGTCGTCGCCGGCGCGGCAGGTGAGATCTGGGTCGAGCTGCTCGGCCGCGCGGTGCAGGGCGCCGGAGCCGCGCTCATCGCACCGTCTGCGCTGACCCTGCTGATGATGCTCTTCGGCAGCGAACCCGCACAGCTCGGCAAGGCGCTCGCGGTCTACGGGGCCGCCGCTCCGGCCGGTGGCACCGCCGGTGTCTTCCTCGGTGGTGTGATCACCGAGTACCTGAGCTGGCCCTGGGTCTTCTACATCAACGTGCCGATCGCGGTGATCGCACTGATCGCCATTCCGGCCCTGATGCCCGCCGGCGCCGCTCAGCGCGGCTCCACCGACCTGCTCGGCGCGATCACGGTGACCGCGGGACTCGCCGTGGCGGTCTACGCCGTCGTGCGGGCTCCCGAAGCGGGATGGGCCTCAGTCGAGACGATCGTCGGCTTGATCGCCGCCGTGGTGCTGCTGGGCGCGTTCCTGCTCATCCAGGCCAAGCGGAAGGCTCCGCTCGTGCGGCTCGGCATCTTCCGCACGCCCCGGCTCGGGGCTGCGAACATCGCGCAGCTGTTGCTTGGCGGCGCGTGGATCCCGATGTGGTTCTTCCTGAACCTCTACCTGCAGCAGGTGCTGGGTCTGGGTGCCTTCGCCAGTGGCTCGGCGCTACTGCCGATGACCACCGCGATCATGGTGCTGATGGTGGTCGTGGCGCCTCGGCTGACCGCGCGGTTCGGCGTCAAGCCGATGGTGGTGACCGGGCTCGTCGTGCTCGCCGCCGGTCTGGGATGGCTGGCGCTGGTGCGCCCGGACGGCAACTACTGGGTCGACGTGCTGCCCGCGTCGCTCGTGGCCGCGACCGGTATGGCCCTGGCGTTCATCCCCTCGCTCGGTACCGCCATCTCCAGCGCGCGCCCGGAGGAGGGTGGCCTCGCGTCGGGCATCGTCAACACCAGCTACCAGATCGGGTCCGCGCTTGGCCTGGCCGCGATGACCGCGCTGGCCGCCTCGTACGGCGCCGGCCAGCTCGGCGATGCCGACGCGCTCACCACTGGCGTGTCCGCCGCGTTCGTCGGCGCCGCAGGCATCGCGATCGTCGGTGCGCTCGTCGCGGCCGGCACGTTGCGCGGCAACCGGGCGGCCGCCCCGGACGCCGGGCGTGAACCGGCCAACGTCTGACCACCCACCCTGTAGCCGCCCGCCTCACCGAGGCGGGCGGCAATCCACCTGCTTCAGGAGACCCAGATGCGACGAATCTCCGCCCTCGTCCCTGCAGACGCCCCGGACAAGTCTCGCGAACTGCTGACCGAGATCGTCAGGCGACACGGTTCGGTCGGCGACATGGTGAGCACCATGGCGCACTCACCCGCGCTGGTGCAGGGCTACCTGGACTTTTCGAGGGCCCTCAAGCGCGTCAAGCTGCCGCGTGCCCTCAGCGAGAAGATCTCCCTCGCTGCGCAGGAGTGGATCGGTTGCGGCACCTGCTTGGCAGCTCACACTGAGGCTGCCCGTGCGAACGGGGTCAGCGACAGCGACATCGTTCTCGCACGCCAGGGAACCGCCGTCGATGCGCGTGAGGCGGCGCTGATCGCCTTTGCCGTGAGCGTTCTCGCCGATCCGTCCGGAATCTCAGACGACGACGTCGCTGGGCTTCGGAAGCACGGCTGGAGCGACCGAGTCATCGCCGACGTGGTCGGGGTGGTGGCCCTCAACCTGCTCACCGGCGCGTTCAACCTCGTCGCGGGCATCGAACCCTCCATCACCAGGCCATGATTCCCTTCCCTCGCAACCACACCAGAGGATCGACCTTGCGGCCACTGCTGTCCCAGATCTCGTAGTGAAGGTGCGGACCAGTCGACTCGCCGCGGTTGCCCATCGCGGCGATGACCTGGCCAGCGCTCACTCGCTGCCCAGCACGTACCGAATAGCTGTTGATGTGTCCGTAGATCGCCGTTGTCCTGTCGGTGTGCACGATCTTCACCCACAGCCCGAAACCGCTGGCGGGCCCTGCTTCTGCCACGACACCGTCCATCGCGGACACAACGGGCGTGCCGATGCGGTTGGCGATGTCGAGACCGTTGTGCATCGCGCCCCAACGCGGCCCGAAGTTCGATGTGACAACGCCCCGCGTCGGAGCGAACACCATTGAACTTCCCGACCTCGCAGCACCACCGGAAGTGGCCAGCTCTGGGCGCTTCGCCGCTTCCAATCCGAGCGTGTCTCTCTGATCGGGAGTCATCCAGTCGAGCGCTGTGCGCACTTCTGTGAGCCGCTTCGCCAGTTCGTCGCGCCGCCGCCGCAGGTCTGCGGCGGCATCCTCAACTGCCTTGTCCGCGGCGTCGGACTTGCTGCGTGCCGTGTTACGCGCAGTGCCTGCGGCCTCGAAGCTTCGGCTGCTCTCCGTGACCAAATCGGGAGCGACCGCCTCTTCGCGATCGCTCGTGCCGCTGACTTGCAGAAGCTCGGCTGTGAAGCCCTGCACAGCATCCGTGATCACTTGGTTGAATCGAACAGCCTGGTTCCGCCACTCGGCGTCCGCCGCGCGCTCTACCTCTGAGGCGCTGGCGGCGGCCGCCACCAATGCAGCGTGTGCGGACTCAGCTGCCGAGACCCTCTTGTGCGTCAGCTGGGCCTGTCTCCTGAGCTCCAGATAATTGACCATGATCCCGCCGAGCGACACCACGGGCTGAGCGACGGCAGGCGCCGTGCCCAGCAGGAGCAGTCCGGCGACGAACACCGCCAAGACCCGTCCGGTTTGGACCATGGTGACCGCTCCGATCGACGGAACTTCGCGACAGTGCTCCGCACGCTCAGTTGGTCGTTCTGCGGCGGCGATGCGTTTCTCTGGCTACCAGTTTCCGTTCAGGAGGCCACGACGGAGTGCACATCGGGGCAGAACGTGGGACAGGAACGAGTGCAATCAACACGCGCAGCATCCGCCAAGCCACGACCCGTAGTCGTTAGAGGCTTCTGCCGTTCCAGGGACTGCGCGGCCACCTACGCCGTCGACGGATCTGAACTATCGTGGCGTTCACCCGTTTGGCCGTGTACTGCTTGATCAGCGGTTGCTCTGACAAATCGGGCATTCGCCGCCAGTCCGAGGAGGCAGGTATCAGATGACGACAGCTCACGTCGAACATCCCACTCACGACCACGCCCACGGCGACGGCTGCGGCCACGTCGCCCTCCCGCACGGCGATCACGTCGACTATGCCCACGACGGTCACCTGCACCGTGCTCACGACGACCACTACGACGAGTGCGAGCCGAGTGGACACGCCGCCCACGAGACGCACGACCACGCCCACGGCGAAGGGTGCGGCCACGTCGCGGTGCCGCACGGCGACCACATGGACTACGTGCACGACGCTCACCGCCACGCTGTCCACGAGGACCACTACGACGAGTGCGAGCCGAGTGGACACGCCGCCCACGAGACGCACGACCACGCCCACGGCGAAGGGTGCGGCCACGTCGCGGTGCCGCACGGCGACCACATGGACTACGTGCACGACGCTCACCGCCACGCTGTCCACGAGGACCACTACGACGAGTGCGAGCCGAGTGGACACGCCGCCCACGAGACGCACGACCACGCCCACGGCGAAGGGTGCGGCCACGTCGCGGTGCCGCACGGCGACCACATGGACTACGTGCACGACGCTCACCGCCACGCTGTCCACGAGGACCACTACGACGAGCACTGATCGTCAGCCGCAGCACGAGCGAGGCTGCTCGCACTCGGCGCAGACTCCGGTGATGGTCACGCGCACGACCACGTCGGTGAAGCCCATTGTCTCCTCGGGCACCCAGGTCGGCAGAGCCGACGTGTGAGCCGGGATCTCGACTGTTGCGTGGCACACCGAGCAGACGAGGTGGTGGTGGGGCCAGCTGGAGCAGTGGCGGTACCAGCGCTGGTTGCGCTCGCCGACCAACACGTCGACGAGTTCCCACCTCACAAGGTCCCTGAGAGCCCGGTACACAGTGGACACTCCCATGGGACGTCCGAGACGGTGGACCCGCTGATGCAGCTCGCGCGCCGTGATGAACGTGCCGTCGCGTCCGAGGACAGCCAGCAATAACCGTGTGTTGCCGCTCTGCTGGTCCTGGCTCATCTGAAGGAACTCCGTGGTGGGCGACCGGAAGGCCGTGGCGCCACCGGGGAGTGTGGCGCCACGGCTGTGGTCAGGGTTGGACCGTGACCGTGTAGGACTTCTGGCCGGCGGAGACGGCGGCCCCGGCGCTCGTGGTCGCGGTCACCTCGAAGACCAGCGTGTAGGTACCGGCTGCCTCGAACGCCCAGTTGGCGTGGGAGTGGGTGTTGATGGTGAGGGCGCGGCTGTCGGGCAGGCCGTTGCCGCTGTCGAACCACACGGTGGGGGTGCCGAAGGCGTTGGTGGTGTAGGTGCTGAAGTGAGCGGGGCCGGTGACCGAGATCAGCTTGGCGGTCACGCTGTTGCCCTGCAACGCGCCGGTGGGCACGCCCTCGGTGCTGAACCCGGGCCACAGGATTCCGCTGGCCTGGCTCTGCGGCAGGATCCACACGGGCGAGCCGGGGGAGCCGAGGAAGGCGTAGGCGGAGCTGGACGGCACGGTTGTCTTGCTCGCCGTCACCGCGTTCAACGTCACGGTGGAGGGGTCGCGGTCGATGGCCGGGGACACGGTGTGGTCGCGGATGTCCAGCGTGAGCGAGCTGCCGGTCCAGTCGATGTCGAGGGCGTCGACGTGGCCCTGGGAGATGGTCACGGCGGCCTGCGCCGTGCCGGTGGCGAGCAGCGTCAGAGCCGTGGCGAGCGTCGCGGCGGCGAGGGCGCGGATTCTCATGCGATCACCTTGAAGCGGTAGGTGGCGAGGGCGGATGTGACCTTCTTGCCGGTGGCGGCGAGGGTGCCGCTGACCCGGACGGTGACGGTGTAGTTGCCGGCGGCTTCGAAGGCCCAGTTGGCGTGCAGGTGGCTCGCGGCCGGTACCGAGATCGAGTCGGGCAGGCCGTTGCCGCTGTCGACCAGCACGGTCGGGGCGCCGACCGGGTCGGTGGTGAAGATGCTGAAGCCGGCCGGGCCGGAGACGCACTCGATCTTGACGGTCAGCGTGTCGCCGGCGAAGAGGCCCGGCTGGATCTCTTCGGTGGCGATGCCCGGCCACAGCAGCTGCGGGTCCTCCACCTGCGGGAGGACCCAGACCGGACTGCCAGGGGCGCCGAGGAACGCGTACGCCGGGTCGTTGGGGGCCTCGGTGCGAGCCTCGGGCTTGACGGCGATCCGCACCTGGGACGGCGCGTATTCGGTGTCGGTGCCCTCGTCGTGGACGTGGACGTCGAACTGGTTGTCCTCGAAGGCGATGCCGATGACGTCCACATGCCCGGTGTCGAGGGTGACGGTGGTGGCCGCGGTGGCGGGGCCGGCGGCGACGCCGATCAGCATCGCCGCTGCCAGCGGCAGTAGGGCGAGACGCGCTCTGGTGCGCACGGTGTGGTGCTCCGTTCGTGAGGACGTGGGGCCCTGGTAGGCCAGGATGAGCGTTGCATATGACAATCATGTTCAATAGAGACTGAACGGCCGCCAACGTGCTGCTCCATTCGGTTGTTGGAAATGATTTTCGTTCCGGTTAGGCTCCTCGTGCCTCGCCGGTTGGCGAGTGTCTGAAGGGGGATCCCATGCAGGTGCGTGCGTTCTCGCGCGCGATCGGGGCGGTGCTCGTCGTCCTGTTGGCCGGGTGCGGCGCCGCTGACGGCGGCGTGTCGGACGGCGTGACGGTGGTGACGACCACCGAGATCCTGGCGGACCTCGTGCGCAACGTCGGGGGTGAGCGGGTTCGGGTGGACTCGCTGGTACCGCCGGGTGGCGACCCGCACTCCTACGAGCCTGTTCCCGCCGATGCCAAGAAGGTCGCCAAGGCCGACGTCGCCTTCACCAACCACCTGCTGCTCGAGGAGCAACGCCTGATCAAGGCCATCGACGCCAACCTCCGTCCGGGCATGCCCAACGCGTCGCTGGCCGAGGCGTCAGAAACCTATGGGGCCCATGTGATCCCGTTGGTGGAGAACATCGGGCTCGACGTCTTGTGGCTCGGCCTGCGCGTGCGGGGCGACGGCAAGGACAAGGGCGCAACGCGCACGTCCGACATCCGGCTGACGGCGACCGCGGTGGAAGGACCTGGCGCGCTGGTCGCCTACCTCACCGAGACGCTTGGCAAGCCGGTGATGTACTTCGACTCGCGGGACGGCCTGTCCGAGGCCGATGCCACGACCTTGCCGCCGGCTGCCCACACGCACATCAACTGGGCGTTCACGAAACCAGGCGTGTACAAGCTGACTCTGGCAGCGTCTCTCATCCGCAGTGAGGGCGCCGCGCCGACATCGCTGGGCACGAGCACGTTCACCTTCGCCGTCGGCGTCAATCCCGCCGGTATCGCCAAGACGGTGCTCGCTGACGGGCACACCGACCTCACGATCGACCTGGACACCGGTGAGCTCTACACGCTCAACGACGTGCCGGGTGGCGGGAAGCAGAACGTCGTTGCCGCGGCCGACGCGGTGATCGAGGTGCCGAACAAGGCCATCGTGACCGTGCCGGATGATCCGCGTTTCTCCTTCCTGGGGCAGGCGGGCGGCACGGTGCACCAGCTCCCGCAGGCGGTGCTGGGCAAGCACGTGCACGGAGAGATCGATCCGCACCTGTGGCAGAACGTGCGCAACGGACGGGCCTACGTCGAGCTGATCCGGGACACGATGCGCGGTGCGGACCCGGCCGGTGCTGAGGTCTACGACCGCAACGCCCGTGCCTACCTCGACCGGCTTGACGAGCTGGACGCGCACGTGCGCGAGACGGTCGCCCGCATCCCGCGTGAGCGTCGTCAGCTGATCACCACTCACGACGGGTTCGGCTACTTCGCCGCCGCTTACGAGATGACCGTCGCGGGGTTCGTCGTGCCCAATCCTGCTCAGGATCCCAGCGTCGAGGACGTGCGAAAGCTCAGCGAGACGGTGCGCAACCTCAAAGTCCCTGCGGTGTTCATGGAACCCAATCTCGCGCAGCGCGCCTCCGTGCTCAACCAGGTCGCCAAGGACCAGTCGGTCGATGTCTGCGTGCTGTACGGCGATTCCTTCGACGACAAGGTCCGCTCCTATGTGGACATGATGCGGCACAACGCCGATGAGGTGCACCGTTGTCTCGTCTGATGCTGGTACCCGTGCTCGCGATGCTGCTGGCCGCGCAGCCTGCAGCCGTCGCCCAAGAAGCCGAGCGAGTCGTGATCGAAGATGGGCACGTCGACCTCGGACCGCGGTTCGTGGAGGGCAAGTGGACCGTCCAACTGCGCGATGACACGGGTGACTCGCCGCAGTGGCGGGCGCTCTCCGATGTCGTGCTGCACGTGCCCGACACAGCCAAGACCACCGTGCCGGACGACCAGGCCTATAGCTTCCTCGGCGACCGGGGCAGCGGAGTGTGGGTGCTTCCGCAGGTGGAGCAGAGCGGTGTTGTGTGGCCTGGCTGGAACACCCAGGACCCCGAGGTGGCGAAAACCGTCGACCGCGAGGTCACGTGGCGGCTGCACGGTGTGCGCGGGCCAGGCCGGTTCGCGCTCTTCCTCACCGGGAACTTCGGTGCCCCGCAGCAGATCTTCACCAGCACCGACTCCGCTCCGCAGGAGACCGGTGTCGAGGTCGGCACGCACGTGCACGGCAACTGGGTGTTCGGCGCCCCCGGCACCTATCTGCTCGACATCGAGATGAGCACCCGCGCCAAGGACCGCCGTGAGCTCACCGATCGGCAGGCGCTGCGCATCCACGTCGGCAACACGGATCCACGCACCGCCTTCGACGTTGCAGCGGCCCAGCCCGAGCAACAAACCGCACAGCCGCTGGCACAGTCGGCCGGATTCCCTTGGCAGTGGATTGGACTGGGCGGCTTGGCACTGGTGGTCGTCGCCCTCGTGGTTGTGGTGCGCAGACGCAGGGGAGAGCGATGAACGAGCCGGTCCTCGACATCCGAGACCTCGCCGTCGACCTGGGCGGCCGCGAGGTGCTGTCCGAAGTGGACCTCCAGCTCCGACCGGGTGAGCTGGTGGGCTTGATCGGACCCAACGGAGCGGGCAAGACCACGCTGTTGCGCACGGCTTTGGGCTTGATCCCCTCGCGGCGCGGCACGGTGAGCGTTCACGGCCGCGCGGCCAAGCAGGCGCAAGGCATGGTTGGTTACGTGCCACAACGCCACGAGTTCGCGTGGGACTTCCCGATCTCGGTGGCGAAAGCGGTGGCCACCGGTCGCACGCACCTGACCGGTCTGCTCGGCAGGCGCACCCAGGAGGACCGCGCCGCCGCAGACGAGGCGATCACCCGTGTGGGCATGGACGATCTGCGAACGCGGCCGGTGGGCGAGCTGTCCGGCGGGCAGCGGCAACGCGTCTTGGTCGCCCGAGCACTTGCACTGCGGCCCCGGCTGCTGCTGCTGGACGAGCCGTTCACCGGCATCGACGCACCAACCCAGGAACTGCTCAGTGGTCTCCTCACCGAGCTGCGCGACGAAGGCGTCGCCGTGCTCCTGACCACACACGACCTCGCCGCCGCGACCACCCTCTGTTCGCGGCTGTGCCTGCTCAACCGCACGGTCGTGGCCGACGGAGAGCCAGCGGCGCTGGCCGACACCGACATCTGGCTGCGCACCTTCGGTCTCGACCGCGCCGAGCAGCTGCTGCGATCTCTGGGAGTGATTTCATGAACGCGGTCATCGACGTGCTGGCCGGACCGTGGGAGTACGACTTCTGGCGGCGAGCCCTGCTGGTCGCGTTGCTGTCGGGTCTGGTGTGCGGGGTCGTCGGGACACACGTCGTGCTGCGCGGCATGGCGTTCATCGGCGACGCTGTCGCCCACGCGGTGTTCCCCGGCATCGCGACGGCCTTCGTGCTCGGCACCAACCTCGTGATCGGCGGCGCCGTCGCTGGCGTGGTCACCGCGCTGCTGATCGCCGTGGTGGCGCAGAACCGCCGGCTCAAGGAGGACTCCGTCATCGGGATCTTCTTCGCGGCGGCGTTCGGCCTGGGCATCGTCATTCTCAGTGCGGCGCCGGGGTACGGCGGCTCGCTGGAGTCGTTCCTGTTCGGCTCCATCCTGGGCATCAGCGACGGGGACGTGGTCTCGGTCGCGGTGATCGGCGCGATCCTGCTGCTGACCACCGGCTTGCTCAACGGCAGGCTGGTCGCCGCGACCCTGGACCGTGAACAGGCTCGCGCCGTCGGCCTGCCGGTGTTCTGGCTGGACCTCGCGCTCTACGTGATGGTCACGCTCGCGATCGTGATCTCCCTGCAGGCGGTGGGCAACGTGCTGGTCCTCGCGCTGCTCGTTACTCCGGCCGCCGCAGCGCGGCTGCTCACCGACCGGCTCGGCGTGATGACGCTGCTCGCCCCGGCCATCGGCGCTGGCGGCAGCGTGCTGGGCCTGTACTTGTCCTACGCCTTCGACCTGGCCGCGGGTGGCCTGATCGTGCTCAGCCTGACCGGGGTCTTCGTCCTGTGCTGGTTGTTCGCGCCACGCCATGGCCTGTTGAGGCGTCCAGGCCGACCGGAGTCCACAACGGACGGTGCGGTCGGCGCTCTCGTGGAGGTGAAGTCGTGAACCGCCTGCGATCCAGCGCGATGGCCGGTGTGGTCTTCTCGCTGTTGCTCGTGTCCGCACCGGCGGCGACGGCCGAACCGGAGCCCGCAACCGTCGAGTTGGCTGTTCGCGACCATGCGCTGCAGGTGACGCCACCGGAACAGCCGCTGACCGTCTTGGCCGGTGCGCCCGTTCACGTTCGGTTGAACACCAAGGAGATCGCACCGGGGACGCTGTTCGGCGACGTGGTGCGTCTGCGCACCACCGTGGTGGGTGCCGAGTCCGCAACCGTGCCCGTCTCGGACAGCATGACCACGGAATGGGTGTTCGCCACCGGGGGAGTGCACACCGTCCGGCTGGACGCCGAGGCGTACCTGCTGGACGGCACACCGGTGCAAGCGCAGTGGCACCAGATGGTGGAAGTCCAAGCCAGGCAAGAACAACCAGCGCAACTGTCAGAGGTCGCCGCACCGCTCGCGGTAGCGGAGGCGCCAGCGCCCCCGGCCGTGCGACAAGCCCCCGCGGTCGCCGCCGTGACACAGCCTCCGGTGGCGAGTGGCAAGGTCACTGTGGAACGCGGCCATGTCGACGCGCTCGCGCCGCGGCTGATCGACGGCGGTCTGCGGGTGCACGTCAAGGACGGCAGCAACGTGGGCACGGTGACCTGGCGCGAGCCTGCCGACGTCGAGTTCAAGATCACCGACGCAGCTCGCGTGGCCCTGCCGGACGCGTCCGCGCTGTCGTTCCTCGGCGCCGCTGGCGGGCAGATCCACCTGCTGCCCCAACAGGAACAACCCGGCATCCTCTGGATCGGCTGGTCGACCGAGGAACTCAAGCCCGCCGACATCACCGGTCCCGTCACGTGGACGCTCACATCCGTCACCGGTCCCGGCCCCTTTGGTCTGTTCACCACGGGTTCGTTCGGCGCGCATTCGGTCATCTTCAACAGCACAGACGGCGTGCCCGACACGCACTCCGTCGCCCTGGGCACACACGCACACGCCAACTGGGCGTTCGGCAAGCCCGGCCGCTACCAGCTGAAGTTCACCGTCTCCGCCACCAAGGCCGGCGGCGGCACGATCAGCGACACCGAGAGCTACACCTTCCTCGTCGGCAACGCGACCGCGACCACTACCCCGGACAACACCAAACCGGACAACACCACGCGCGACGGCAGGCGAAACACCACCCTCGCCTCGACCGGCCCCACCGGCTCCCCGGTTGCCGCCACCGCGCTCGCCCTGGCGCTGATCGCCACCGGTGCGGGCGTCATGGTCCTCACCCGCCGCCGCACCGCCAAGGAGACACCGTGACCCCGTACCGCAGCGGCCTCGCCCTCGCCGCCGTCACCACGCTGGTCGGGCTCGCCGCGGTGTCGTTCGCACCAGCATCTGCCCAGAACGCCACCACGGTAGTCGATCAGGGCCACGTCGACCTCATGGCCGGCGTCCTCATCGACGGCAAACTCGCCATGCGGTTCAAGGACGGCAACGTCGAACCACCCGTGCTGCGCGACCCTGAAACGGTGGTCACGCACCTCAAACCGGAAGCCCGTCTGCAGATCCCCGACTTGCCCGAGTACGCCTTCCTCGGACCGGCCGGCAGCGACATCTGGGTCAGCCCCGAGGTGCAGGACCCCAACCTCGTCTGGGCCGGCTGGAACACCGAGTCCCTACCGGCCGCGGAAATCACCCCCGGCTCGGTGAAGTGGAGCCTCAACGCGGTTGCCGGCACCACACCCGATGCGAAAGCGCCTGGCAACGTCACCGTCTTCCAGACCGACTCCTTCGGTGCACCGCTACCAAGAATCTTCGACACCGCCCAGCCGCTGCCGCAAACCCACCCCCTGGACCTCGGCATCCACGCCCACGCCAACTGGACCTTCTCCGCCGAGGGCGTCTACCGCTTGACGTTCTCCCTGCAAGCCACCACCACAACGGGCAAGGCACTCGAGGACACCGCCACCTACGCCATTGCCGTCGGCGCAATCGACCCCACCACGGTGATCCCCGGTGACGGCACACCCCCGACCTCGACCACCACGACAACAACCACCACCACCACAACGACGACCACTACAACCACGACGACGGCCAGCTCGTCGACCACCACGTCCACCAGCCCTGCACCGGCATCGTGCGCGGTCCTCGCCGACGGACACGTCGACCTCATCGCCCCCGCCCTGGTTGACGGTGCGCTGCGCACCAGGGTCAAGGACGGCACCGCGGGCCCCGACAAGGCGGTCTGGCGCGAGCCGGCCGACACCGTGATCCACGTTGTGCCCCAGGCGCGCAACACGATTCCCGCCGATCCCGCGTACGCGTTTCTCGGCACAGGCGGCCAGCCGGTGTGGCTCATCCCGCAAACCCAGATCCCCGGCATCGTCTGGGCCGGCTGGAACACCGAATCACTGCGCCCTCAGGACGTCACCGGCGACATCGCCATCAAGCTCACCGCGGTGGACGGCCCCGGACAGGTCGCCGTGTTCCTCACCGGGCTCACCCCGAACGTGCTTGTCCACACCGGCGATGGCCTGCCCGACACCCTGACCGTGCCGCCCGGCACCCACGCCCACGCAAACTGGGCTTTCACCCGCGAGGGAATCTACAAGCTGACAATCGAGGTGGCCGCCACCCGCGCCGATGGGCAGTCCGCTGTGGACACCGACGTGTTCACGATCGCAGTGGGAGCGGTGGACCCGAAGCCCGCATCCGGCCGTCAGTGCACATCACCCACTCCCACAACGGCGACGACCACCGGTACGACGCACACCCCACCCGTCACCACCACCTCACCACGAGCCGCGTCCTCCGGTCTCGCCAGCACGGGGGCTGGACCGCTCGGCCTGGTGATCGGCACCGGCACGCTGCTCCTCGCCGGCGGAGTCGCCGTGCTGTTGCTGTCCCGATCCCGCCGGTCCCGTTCGGAGAGCTGAGTCATCGATGGAGATTGACCACGTGGTGCTGGCCGCCCGGACGAAGGCCGATGCCGAGGAGGTGCTCAGCCAGGCTGGACTGGGTGTCGCCCGCGGCCGAGTCATTCCGGGTCTCGGGCTGTCCAACCTCGTCGTACCACTGGGGCAGGGGCTGCTGGAAATTCACTACCCGAACGGTGAGCCTGTCGCGCCGGGATCCCCGCCGCTGCTCGACTTCGACAAGGAGGCTCTCGCCATACACCCATCGGCAGCGTTGGTCCCGATGGCGTGGCTGGTGTTGATGGAGGAAGAGCGGCGTCTGCGCGAGCTCGCCGCCACGAACGACATGTCCGTGCTCGAGGTACCCGCGGAAGGCCCCGGTTTCCCGCCGTACATGCTCGCGGGCTTCGGCGCGAACTTCGACCGGCGTTGCTTGCCCTGTCTCATTCATTGGCCAGAGGGCCCGCCTGTGCTCAGCGCCGCACACCGGCACCAGCCCGTCGGTATCACCCGCATCGACGTGGCAGGCCCGGTCGACGACATTCGACGGTGGTGCGGAGGAATGCCCCGTGGCCTGAGCGCCGTGCCTGGAACTACGGGCCTGCTGCGGTTGGAGATCGGCTTCGTCGACGGTACGACCCTCATCTTGGGGCTCGACGGCTAGGTTCGGCAGGGTCGGTCGGGCGGGTCCCATCTGTACCGAACCTTCTCCCCGACGGCAACGTCAGTCGCGAGGCCCTTCCGCACTTCAGCGGCAGGTCCTGACCCATTCGGGGTGCAAATACCGTGGCGTGTGGTGTATTTAGGCGCGCTACCCGCTCTCTTCGAGTTATCCGCTCAAAGGGGGCCCACGATGGCTGGACCGGTCAGACGCAACATCGCCCACCTCACACCCGCCGAGCGGCAGGCGTTCATCGACGCCCTGCTGCAGGCCGACCTGCACGCCTTCCCCGGAGGAGTGTCCTACTGGGACAAGCAGGACGAGATCCACCAGTCGACTCACAACCACGGCGGCAACTCCTTCCTGCCGTGGCACCGCGAGCTCTGCAACCGCTTCGAGGCGTTGCTGCAGCAGTCGAACCCGGACGTCGCCTTGCACTACTGGGACTGGACGCAGGACCCGCGCGCCGCGTCCGACGGCCAGGGCGGCACCGTCGACCTCTCCTCCAGCACCGTCTTCGGCACGATGAACGGAATGGTCGACGGGCCGCTCGCCGCGCTGCACAACGGCGGCGTGCTCGCGGGCAGCCGCGAACAGACCGGAGGCGCGGCCGATCCTCCCCAGTCCGTCGAGCGGGACGCCGACCCCGGAGCGCCAGGGATCAGCTCTGACGCGTCGATCATCGGAAGCGCCGACGCCCTGCCCCAAGCCCAGCAATGGCAAGCGTTCCGCAACGAACTGGAGGGGTGGCACGGCAGCGCGCACGGCTACGTCGGCGGCGACATCGGCGGCCAGCACCAGGCGTTCGAGGATCCGTTCGTGTTCCTGTTGCACAGCAACGTCGACCGGTTGTTCGCGATGTGGCAGACGCAGCCGGGACAGGGCTGGCGGCTCGATCCGGACCAGGTGTACGGCGATCAGTCGAGCACCACCGGACCCGGCAGCATCCTGGACCCGATGCAGCCCTGGAACGGCACCGTCCAGTTCGGCTCACCGATCGACCCGTGGATCGGCGCATCGCCTGCGGTCGAGAGCAAAAACTGCCGCCACCCGTCCGTGGTCCGCCCACCGTGCTACGACACTCTTCCGCTGACTGTGGAACAGGTCTCGCCCGCGGTCGGCGACCCGGTCCGGTTCCTCGACGTGATCGAACACCTGCCGACCGCTCGTGCGCTGCGGCTGCGTGTCCGCGGCTGCACCGAGGTGACCGCCACCGCGTCGGTGACGGCCCCGTTCACCGTCCTGTCCGCCTCGGTCACCTCGCCGCCCCCGAACGGCTTCGAGGCCACCGACCTGCTGATCTGGGTGCTCTACACGCCGGGTGCCGCGGGCTCGGCGGATTCCGGCACGCTGACCGTCACCATCACCGAGACAGGCGACGTGTTCACGGTCCCGGTGACCGCGACCGTCGTGCCGAACCCGACCGTCGGCACGTCGCTGGTCCTGGATCAGTCCGGCAGCATGAGTCTCCCCTCGGGCCTGCTGGGCAAGACCCGCATGGATGTGCTGCACAGCTCCGCGCCGCTGTTCGTCACGTTGCTCGACGACAACGACGGCATCGGCGTCGTTCGCTTCGACACCGACGCAGCCGAAGCTGCCCCGGTCGACGATGCCGGTCCCATGATCGGCGGAACAGGCAGGCTCGCCGCTTCCACCGCGATCACCGCAACGCTCACCGACCCCGCCGGCCTCACCGCCATCGGTGACGGCCTGGAAAGCGCCGCCGCACAGCTCGCACCGGTCGCGATGGACTACGACCACACCGCCACCGTCGTGTTCACCGACGGCCACGAAACAGCCGACAAGACCATCGCCGCCGCAGCGTCGTCGGTGAACAGCCGCGTCTTCGCCATCGGCCTCGGCACCGCCGATCAACTTAACCCCGGTGCCCTGTCCGACATCGCCAACGGCACCGGCGGCTACCTCCTGCTGACCGGCAATCCCGGCGTGGACGACCAGGTCCTGCTGCAGAAGTACTTCGCGCAGGTCCTGGCCGGAGCGACCAACGCCGCCATCGTGGTCGACCCGGACGGCTTCGTCCCGGTCGGCGGCAAGGTCGTCGTCCCGTTCCTGCTCACCGCCGCAGACATCCGCGCGGACGTGCTGGTGCTCGGCGAGAACGCGCGGGCTCTGCGCGTGGAGCTCATAGCGCCGGACGGCTCCGCCGCGAGCCCGGTGGAGGTCGTCGGCGAGGCCTACCGCGTGCTGCGCGTGACAGGTCAGGCGGGGGCGTGGCAGGCGGTGTTGTCCGTGGACAACCGCCAGCTCAGCAACTGGATCACCGAACTGCGCAAACGTCTCGCCGACCGCAAACGTGGCGGGCAGCTGTTCGAGCAGATCGTGACAGGGATCAAGGCGCACGGCGTGCCGTTCACGCTGAGCGTCCAGGCCCGCAGCGCGCTGCGGCTCGGCGTGGTGCTGAGCCAGGGCTCCCGACTGCCTGGCACCCCAGCACAGCTGACGGCGACGCTGACGGACAGCGGGATCCCCTTTTCCTCCGCGGCCGTGAGTGCGGTGGTGACCGGTCCCAGCGGAGGTCAGGCGACCATGCCGCTGTCCGGGCAGGAGCCCGGGGTGTTCGCTGTCTCGATTCCGACCGCCGAGTCAGGGGTGTATCGCGTGCTGGTTCGTGCGAGCGGTGCGGATCTGCGCGGCACGGCGTTCACCCGCGAGGAGCTCCGGACCTTCGCCGTCTGGGCGCGAGGAGACGAAGCGCCTCCGCTGGTGATCGCCCCCCGGCCCCGGCCCGGTCGCGATCTGGACGGCTGCGCGTTCCTGCTTTGCCTGCTGGAGAACGACGGCGTGCGCCGGCTCCTGGAACGGAACAAGATCGACCCCGACCGCGTCGCCGCCTGCGTCAAGTCCGCTTGTCGTTAGGGCACAGAGTCGCTGGTCCTTCGAGCAACACCCTGAACAGGTCACCGTGCTCGACGACACGGTCGAGCACGTCGACCAGTACAGCTTCTCGCGGCAGAGGTCGGCCAACAGTGCCGCCTGTGAACGGCGCAGGATCAACTGGTTGCATCATCGAACCATCTGGTTGTACGGTCGAACCATGCAGAGTGGGGAGACGGACGCGGCACAGGAAGCCCTGATGCGGTTCGTTCGCAACTTCGGCCTCCATCAGCCCGACCGCACGCCGTGCGGGCAGCCGCTCCCGGTCTCGGAGGCGCACGCCATGGTGGAAATCGCCCGAGAGGGGCGGATCCGCCAGGTGGAACTGGCTCGCCGGTTGCGGTTGGAGAAGAGCACAGTCAGCCGCCTGGTCACGAACCTGGCCAGCAGGGGGTGGGTGCATCGGGAGGCCGCAGATGGCGATGGCCGCGGCGTGCTGCTCGTACTCACCGACGCGGGTGCTACCGCTGCCGCTCGGCAGGCCGACACTCGCCGAGACCGGCTCGCAGCCCTACTCGATCGCGTACCCGAAGAGCAACGCGCCGCCGTGGTGCGCGCGCTCCAGATCCTCGCGGAGGCCGCTGTTGAACCGTCGTGAACGCCCCCAAGTCCGTCGAGCCCTGCTTCTGGTGGTTGCCGTCGCTGCCGTCACGCTGAGCAGCGGCTGTGCCGACGCCCCATCCACGCCGGCGCCCTCCGACCGGGAGGCCGAGGTCGCCGAACGTGGCGCGTCGGTCATGCCGTTCGACCTGGAACGCACCACCCACCAGTTCACCAAGACCGACACCGGCGGCGTGCAGACCGTCATCGCCGACGACCCGCAGGACACGGCCCAGATCACCCTCATCCAGCAACACCTGACCGCGGAGGTCGACCGCTTCCGGCGCGGCGACTTCACCGATCCCGCCCGCATCCACGGCAACGAGATGCCCGGCTTGGAAACGCTCCGCGCCCACGGCGGACAAATCACCATCGACTACGAAAACACCCGCGACGGAGCACGCGCCACCTACATCACGACCGGCACCGAGCTTCGCAACGCCCTGCACGCCTGGTTCGACGCTCAGGTCAGCGACCACGGCCCGCACGCCACCCGCTGACACGGCAGCTCGGGGCGGTGCCCGGTACGAAGCAGTTCCGCGCAACCACAGGAGTGTCGTGTCCTACCCCGTGCGAGCCGTAACGCCAGCGGTTGAGGTACCAGCACCTGCGGGTCGCCACAGGCTTGAGCCCAAAGTCAATTGCGGCAGCAAGGGCCGGCACGTGGCACGCGGTCGTCGCCTACCGCGACGACCAGGTGGGTATGGGGCGCGTCATCGGTGACGGCGGCACTGCTTTCCAGATCGTCGACATGTGCGTCCTACCCGAACATCAGGAACGCGGGCTTGGCAAGCAGATCATGACCGCCCTGATGGAACACCTGCGGCAACGAGCACCGCGCACGGCCTACATCTCGCTCATCGCCGACGGCGACGCACGCCACCTCTACGGGAGGTATGGCTTCGAGGAACCGCGCCGCTGCAGGACTGGGTGGGTCGTGGCTGGGCGCGGCTGCTCAACGCCGACACGAAACCCTTCGACGCGGTCAACTTCGTCGGCTCGTGGCTCGACGGCAGCGTCATGCCCCGTGGGGCGACGGTGGTGCTGTGTGACTGCACCATCGCGGCGTTGCATCGGCGCTTTGATCGGGAAGACGAGAGCAGCCTGGTGAAGGGGCATGCAGTACCCGACTCGGTGGGCCCGTTCTTCCGCGAGTTCATGACGGTGGCAGACCTGTACCGGTTTCTAGGTTTGATTCCTCGCTATGTTGGGAACGTGGTTGCGCTTGGGCACGTTCTGTCGGTGAATGCCGGCCCCCTCAGACCCATGCTGGCCCGGACGGGGCACAGCGGCATCGACAAGCGGCCGGTCGACGGTGCCGTGAGGGTTGAGGTACCTGAGTACGGGAGGTCCGGGCTTGAAGACGATTCCATCGGGGAGCCGGAAGACCACGGCGGTCACGACCGCGCGGTCTACGCCTACGCCCGCGAGGATCTCGACTGGTGGCAGGCAGAACTGGGCCGGCCGCTGCGCTCCGGGATCTTCGGCGAGAACCTGACACTGGTCGGGGTCGATGTGACCAGGGCTGTGATCGGCGAGCGGTGGAGCGTCGGGCCGGAGTTGGTGCTTGAGGTGAGCGCTCCCCGGACGCCGTGCCGCACGTTCGCCGCGTGGATGGAGCGCGAACGATGGATCCTCACGTTCACCCGGCGCGGAGTACCTGGTGCCTACCTGCGAGTCGTCAGTCCCGGACAGGTGCGGGCAGGTGACGCCGTTTCGGTGGTTCACCGTCCGGACCACGGGGTGACGGTAGGGCTGGCGTTCCGGGCGATCATGACCGAGGCGGAACATCTGCCACGCCTGGCTGCTGTCGACGAATTGGCCGCGGACCTGCTGGCTTCAGCTCGACGGCGGGTGCGTGGCTGAGCGCCTTCGTACCATTGCCATGAACACGGACTGGAGATGCGGGGTGCTGGCGTGGGACGAAGCGGCGGGGTGGCGAAGGCGGCGGCGAGGATGGGCAGGCCGCCCGTCGCGGACCGGGAGACCATTCTGCGTGCGGCGCTGGAGATCGGGTTCTCGAAACTGACGATGTCGGCGGTGGGGGAGCGGCTGGGGATCTCGCATTCCACGCTCTACCGGTACTTCGCCAACCGGGACGACCTGGCCGCCGCGACTGTGGACCACGCGGTGGAGGCGATCGACTGGCCGGTACCCGTCAACGGATGGCGCGAGTTCCTGATGGAGATGGCCCGCGCCCACTGGCGGCTGCACGCGGCGCACCTGGGACTCGCGCGGGAGATCACAACGCTGCGCATCACTAGTCCAGCGCTGGTCAGGCGGGACAACGAGACCGGCCTTCACCTGTTGGGATTCGGCTTCGCGCCAGCCGACGCGATGCTCGTCGTGGACATGTTGGCGGAGTTGGTCGTGCAGGAGTTCTTGGCTTTGCCCGCCGAGGACGGCAGTGCCTCGCTCGAGGCTGCCCAACGTCGCCGGCGTGAACTGGTCGACCCGTGGCTCGATCTGTACGACGCCCGGTTGCGGCCGGTGCTCGTCGAGGCGGTCAGCGGCCCCGCGACCTCGTGGTTTGACCGGAAGCTCGCTCTCTTCCTGGACGGGGTGGCCGCTCGTCTCGGGTAGGGGTACGACTTTCTGACAGGCTGTTGTAAAGTCGCCGCCACGGGATCATCACTGATCGGGGGAACACGTGGAGGTCGACGCAAGGCGCTGGGGTGTGCTGGCCGTGGTCGCGGCCGCCCAGTTGCTGATCGTGCTGGACTCGTCGGTGGTCAACATCGCGCTGCCGTCCGCTCAGGCTGAGCTGGGCATGGGCGACGCGGCACGGCACTGGGTGGTCGCCGCCTACACGCTGACCTTCGGCGGGTTCCTGTTGATCGGCGGCCGGCTCGCGGACGTCGTGGGGCGCAAGAGGATTTTTGTCATCGGTGTGGTGGGATTTGCGCTCACGTCGCTGATCGGAGGGCTCGCGGCCGGGCCGTGGATGCTGCCTGCCGCTCGAGCCGCACAAGGGGTGTTCGCGGCCCTGATGGCACCCGCCGGACTTGCTCTGCTGGCGACGGCGTTCACCGAGCCGAAGGAGCGGGCCAAGGCGTTTGGCGTGTTCGGTGCTGCGGTTGGCTCGGGCATGGCGGTCGGCATGGTGCTGGGCGGCGTGCTGACAGAGCTCGGTTCCTGGCGGTGGTGCCTGCTCATCAACCTTCCGCTCGCTGCCGTCATTCTCGTGCCGGCCTTGCGTTTGCTCGATGACAGCCGCGGCAGCGCGGAGCCTGGCTACGACCTGCCGGGGGCGGTGACCGTTGTGCTCGGCCTCGGCTCGCTGATCTACGGCATCGGAGAAGCTGAGAAGACCGGCTGGGGCGACCTCGCGACGCTGGCTTTCGTTGTCGTCGGCTTGCTCCTGCTCGCTGCGTTCCTGGTGATCGAGAAGCGGTCGAAGAGGCCGATGATGCCGCTGCGCATCGTCTCGGACCGGGTGCGCGGTGCCGGATATGTGATCGTGTTCTGCGCCGGTGCCGCGTTGCTGGCCTTCTACCTGTTGCTGGCCTACTACCTCCAGTCAGTGCGCGAGTTCTCGCCTCTGGTCACCGGATTGCTCTTCGTGCCAAGTGGACTGGGAATCTTCCTCGGATCGTTGGCCGCGGGGCGTTTGTTGCCGCGCACGACTCCACGTGTGGTGCTCGTGATCGGGCTGGCGCTGGGCGCGGCGGGCCTCGCGGCGTTCGGAGCGCTTGAGCCCAGCAGCGGCATCTGGTCGCTCATCGTGCCGGCGCAATTCATCGGTGGGTTGGGCATCGGCGCTGCGCTGACCACGGTCACCAAGGCGACGCTGGACGGTGTTCCGGGGCAGGACGCAGGTGTGGCGAGTGCGTTGACCAACGCGATGCGCCAAGTCGGTGGCGCTGCCGGAGTCGCGACGCTCAACTCCGTTGCGATCGCCGCGACGCGTGGCGATGGCCCGCAGGCGCTCACCGACGGGTACGTCGCCGCCTTCCTCGTGGGTGCGGCGTTGCTTGCGGTGGCGGCCGTCGTTGCCCTGGTCGCGACCGCGCCCCGCAAGGAGCCCGTCGCCGTCTGATTTCCGCTTGAGCCTCAACGGCCTTCTGCTCGCGTTACTTTATGACACACTGTTGAAAAGTAGGGGTACCTTCATGACAGAGAGTTCCGCCGCCGCAGTGACGAACTCGGGCGGTACCACGGCCGACCCACGTCGTTGGGCGGCCCTGGCCGTCATCGCCGCCGCTCAACTCCTCGTTGTGCTGGATGCGTCAGTGGTGAACATCGCCCTGCCGTCCGCGCAGCAGGCGCTCGGCATGAGCGACGTTGCCAAGCAATGGGTGGTCACCGGGTACTCGCTCGCCTTCGGCGGCTTACTGCTGCTGGGCGGTCGCATGGCCGACCTTCACGGCCGCAAGCGCATGTTCATCGGTGGGCTCGTCGGGTTCGCGGTCGCGTCGGCGGTCGGCGGTCTCGCGGAGAACACCGCGACTCTGCTCACGGCCCGTGCCGCACAAGGAGCGTTCGCTGCCTTCCTCGCACCTGCGGGCCTGGCGCTGCTGGTAACGACCTTCACCGACCCAGGCGAGCGCGGCCGGGCGTTCGGCATCTTCGGCGCGGCAGTGGGTACCGGCGGTGTCGTCGGCATGGTGCTCGGCGGCGTGCTGACGGATCTCGGGTCGTGGAGGTGGTGTCTGCTGATCAACGTGCCCGTTGTCGCGGTCATCGTCATCGCGGCTCTGAAGCTGTTGGGAGAAAGCAAGATCTCCGGTCCGGTCCGATACGACCTGCCTGGCACACTCACGGCCACGTTCGGCGTCGGCTCCCTGATCTACGGCATCTCACTCGCGGTCGAGAGTGGTTGGGACAGCCCCTGGACGATCTCGTTCATTGCGCTGGGCATCGTGCTGCTGATCGCGTTCGTGCTGATCGAGAAGCGCTCCAAGGCGCCGATGATGCCGCTGCGCATCGTTCGCGACCGTGTGCGCGGCACCGGTTACGCGGTCGTGTTCCTCATCGGCGGCGCACTGTATGCGTTCTACCTCTTCCTGACTTACTACCTGCAGGTCGTGCAGGACTACTCGCCGTTGCGCACCGGTCTCGCGTTTGTTCCGATCGGCGTGGGCATCTTCATCGGCTCCATGGTGGCCGGGCGCCTGCTCGGCAAGATGAGCGCGAAGGGCGTGGTGCTCACGGGTCTCGGCGCCGGCGTGCTCGGCATCGGGTGGCTGGGGTTGCTGCAGCCGGATACGGGCTTCTGGACTGTGGTGATGCCCGCGCAGTTGATCGTCGGCCTGGGTATCGGCGCCGCGCTGACCACCGTCATGAAGCTGACCCTCGATGGTGTTGACCACAACGACGCAGGTGTGGCCAGCGCGTTGACCAACGCGATGCGCGAGATCGGTGGCGCGGTCGGCATTTCCGCACTCAACGTGGTGGCCATCTCCGTGACGGCCGCGTCCGGTGTCATCGACGACAGCTCGCTCACCGACGGGTACGCCGTGGCGTTCGTGGTCAGTGCGGCGGTACTGGCGGTCGCGGCTCTGCTGACGGCTTTCGCCGCCAAGTCAGCGGAACAGGTGTGACCGGGCTGCGCGTGTTGCTGCGACCCGTCCGAGGACGGGTCGCGGGCGGCGTCGTGCTGCAAGCGGTGGCGGCGGTGGCCTCGTTGGCCACCTTCGCCGCGGTCGCCTTGCTCGCGGCGGAGCTCATGAGGTCCACTGTGGCCGCCGAAGCAGTACGAGCGGTCGTGTTCTTCGCAGTCGCATCACTGGTGGTTCGTTTCATCGCCCAGGCCGTGGGCTATCAGCTGATGCACGACGCGGACATCGACTTCCAGCTCGCAGTGCGGAAGAAGGTGGTGGCCAAGCTCGGCAGGGTTCCGCTGGGCTGGTTCGGCCAGCGCAACAGTGCCTCGGTGAAGAAGGCGTTGGCGGACGACATCGAGGCGGTGCACTACCTCGTAGCCCACGCACTGCCCGACTTGACCGCCGCGATCGTCACACCGTTGACTGCTCTGGCGGTCCTGGTGGTGCTGGACTGGCGACTGACGGTGGCCTCGCTGGTGATCCTCGTGCCGTTCGCGCTGCTGTTCCGCGTCGCCGCGCGTCGTGGTGGCAGACAGGGCGAACGGCTCGCAAGTGCGGTCGGTGGGATCACCAAGGCGGTAATCGAGTTCGTCCAAGGCATCGCAGTGATCAAGTCCTTCGGCGGCCGCACTCGCGCGGACAACCGCTTCCACCGCGCGGTCGACGACTACATGACCGCGTTCTCGGCGGTGAAGGGACCGGTGCTCAAGTTCAGCTCGGCTGCCTACGCGCTGGTCAGTCCTGCCATGATGCTGCTGGCCACCACAACGGCCGGCACCCTCTTCGTCTTCTGGGGGCTCGTGGAGCCGGTCGAGGTCCTGCCGTTCGTGTTGCTGGGCCTGGCACTCACGGCGCCACTGGTGATCATCACCTACGGTCCGCAAGCGTTCGCGGCCGCGCGGGCGGCGGCATCGAGGGTGGAGGAGTTGCTCGCCACGCCCGAACTGCCCCAGCCCGCGGAACCGAAGGTCCCGGACGGTAGCCGGGTCGACTTCGATGGCGTGACGTTCGGCCACCAGGCCGGCGTTGCGGCGTTGCGGGATCTGAACTTCAGCCTCGAACCGGGAACCGTGACCGCACTGGTGGGGCCGTCCGGCGCTGGCAAGTCCACTGCGGCGGGACTGGTCGCCCGCTTCGCGGATCCGTGGGAGGGCGAGGTGCGAATCGGTGGGGTTGACCTGCGAGACATGGACACGGCCACCTTGTACGCAACGGTCTCGTTCGTGCTGCAGGACGCGGGACTCCTCAACGCCAGCGTCGCGGACAACATCCGGTTGGGCAGGCCTGACGCTACGGTCAGCGAGGTGCACGCCGCGGCGATGGCGGCCCGCTGCCACGAAGTCGTCCTGTCTCTGCCACGCGGCTACGACTCGGTCGTCGGCGAGGACGCGCTGTTGTCGGGAGGGGAGGCGCAACGCATCGCCATCGCTCGTGCGCTGCTCGCCGACACGCCGGTGCTCGTGCTCGACGAGGCCACTGCCTTCGTGGATCCGGAGTCCGAGGCGTCGATCTACGACGCGTTGTCGACACTGGTCGCCGGCCGCACGGTGCTTTTCATCGCCCATCGTCTGTACACGGTGGTGGACGCCGACCAGATCCTGGTACTGGACAACGGCGTGCTCGCCGAACGCGGTACCCACGCCGAACTGTCGGCGCGTGACGGGCTCTACGCGCAGCTGTGGCGGGCCAGCCGGGGCCCCGAGGTTCTCACGGGAGGTGAGCGCTGATGCTGCGCGACCTGATCGGGGTGATCGGCCCCGGCCAGTCCGGGCGCATCCGGGCACATCTGCTCGCGGTCGTGTGCCACGCCGTGGCTCAAGGCGTTGTCTTCATCTTGCTGGTACCTCTGCTGCAGGCGTTGTTGAGCGGCGAGCCGGAACGGGCTCTCCTATGGTTGGTTCCCCTGGCCGTCGCCGCCGTGGTCACCGGGGTCGCGTACTTCGTGCAGGCGTTGCTGGGTTTCCGCACAGCTGTCGCCGCGACCGGGGCGCTGTACAGGCGGCTGGGCGATCACCTCGGCGACTTGCCACTCGGGTGGTTCGCGTCGGTCAAGCTCGGCTCGCTCACCCGCCTGGCCACCGCAGGCGTCGGCGAGGTCACCGTCGTGTTCGCACATCTCCTGGGACCGTTGGTGACGGCCGTGGTGACTCCCATGACGGTCTTGATCGGCATGGTGGTGTTCGACTGGCGGCTTGCGGTGGCAATGCTCGCGACCGTGCCGATGCTGGTGCTGGCATACCGACGGTCCACGCGGACCATCGCAGAGACCGACGCCGACGTGGATGCGGCCGTCGGACGGTCCAACGACCAGATCATCGAGTTCGCACAACGCCAGCCGGTACTTCGCGCGTTCCCCGGAGGGAGGGAACGCGCAGCCCTGCTGGAGAAGACGATCGAGGCCCAGCACGAGGCCGGGCGGCGCCAGCTGCGCCGCAACTCCTTGGCGCGCGGCCTCTTCGGTGCAGCCGTCCAGCTCGCAGTGACTTTCGTGCTCGCCGTCGGAGCCTTCCTCGCCGTGGCCGGCACCGCGGATGTCGCACAGTTGATTGCTGTGGCCGTATTGGTCGTCAGATTCGCCGAGCCCGTCATGGCGATGGGCGATCTCGGCGGCTCGTTGCGCACTGTGCGCGCCCGGTTGGACCAGGTGCGCGAGATTCTCGACGTCGACCCGCTACCCGAACCGTCGGCGCCGCGCAGGCCTCAGGGCAACGGCATCGAGTTCTCCGACGTCCGGTTCCAGTACGAGGGCGCCGCCGGCCCCCAGCTCGACGGCGTCGATCTCGAGTTGCCCCCGAACGGTGTCACCGCACTGGTCGGGCCGTCCGGATCCGGCAAAACGACGATGACCCGGCTGGTCGCCCGGTTCTGGGACGTCGACTCGGGCGCGGTGCGCATCGGCGGTGTGGACGTGCGGGACCTGTCCGCGGACGACCGGGCCGCCCTGGTGGCGCCGGTGTTCCAGAACGTGTACCTGTTCGACGGCACCATCGAGGACAACGTCCGCCTGGGGAAACCCGATGCCACCGCGGAGGAACTCGCCTGGGCGGCGCGGCTCGCGCGCATGGACGAGATCCTGGGACGACTCCCTGACGGTTGGGCGACTCGGGTCGGTGAGGGCGGCGCTGCCCTTTCCGGCGGCGAGCGTCAGCGCGTGTCTCTGGCGCGCGCGATCCTCAAGGATGCTCCGGTGATGGTCCTGGACGAAGCCACCGCTGCGCTGGACGCGGTGAACGAGGCCGCGGTCACCGAAACAGTCCGGGCTCTGGCGGGCAGGCGCACTGTCCTGGTCATCGCGCACCAGCTCGCCACCGTCATGAACGCCGATCGGATCGTCGTCCTGCAGGACGGACGAGTTCGCGAGAGTGGGACTCACGCCGAGCTCATGGCGTTGGACGGGTTGTACTTCCAGTTCTGGGAAGAACGTGATCGGGTGCGGAACTGGCGGCTGCGTTCGGCACAAAGGTGAACGACTGAGCGAGCTCGACGTGAACCGTCCAGGGAGCCGGGTTACCGCCTAACGGCCCAGCAGACCAAGCCCGTGCTGGGCCGCGTCGGCGTTGACGACCAGAAAACGATCCACCAGGTCGAACACATCGTCCGGACACTCCGCATGCGGGACGTGACCGCAGCCCGGCAAATCTGCGCGCCATGTCAGCCCTCGGACGGCGTGCTCGACCGCGTCGGGCTGCGCGCGGGAGCCGTACGGGTCGTCGAGGCCCTGCATCACCAGCACAGGCACGGTGACACGGCGCAACTCCGCAGTGATGTTCCACTGCCGGAACGACGCGGACAGCCAGGTGTCGCTCCAGGCAGAGAACGCGGTGTCCGGGTCGTCGTGCAGGCGGGCCAGCCCATTGCGCAACGTGCCTTCTTCGAAGGCCGTCACGGTGTCGCGGATGCCGTCCAGCGTCGACGATTCGACGAAGGCGTGCGGTGCGATGGCTACGACGCGGTCGACCGGAAACCGCGAAGCGTGCAGGAGGGCGATGCTGGCGCCTTCGCTGTGCCCGATCAACACGGGGCTGCGGATCTCCAGGCGACCCAGCAGTTCGGGCAGCACCTGCAGAGCCTCGTGGTGCAGGTAGTCGGGGGTTCGTGGGCCTGCTGGACCGGAAGCACCGTAGCCGTGCCGGGAGTACACCAGAGCGGCACGACCGGTGTGCCCTGCGAGCCGGTCCGGAAAGCGGGACCACGACGCCGCGCAGCCCAGCCCTTCGTGCAGGAACACCAGCGGTTGCAGGACCGTGGAGCCTGAGATGAGGCGGTACTCGACCGGGCCGCCGGAGAGTTGGATCACGGCGCTCACCACTCGACCGTCGTTGAGTCGAACATGTTGAACCCCAGCCTCGCCTTGCCCACGTACTCCAGGCACTCGTCGGGCTTCGCCGGCATCACCGAGCAGAACGACGCCTCGCGCAGCAGCCGTTCCAACGGGTTGGACCGCCGTAGCGCGGTCGAGCCGCAGATGCGCACAGCCGCCTGCGCCAGCGTTGTGGTCGACTCGCCGACACGGTACTTCGCCGCGTGCACAGCGCTGTTGGCTTCCACACTGCCTTTGCGCTCGTCCACCAGTCGTGCGGCGGCGTGAACCAGTGCGCGGGTCGCAGCGAGGTCCACGGCCATCCGTCCCACCTCGGCGCGGACGACAGCCGAATCGCGCCGTTTGGCATCCGCGGTCACGAAAGTGGTGACGTGCCGCAGGATCGACTCGGCAACCCCGAGGTAGGCACCCATGTAGCCGGAGACCATCCAGTGAGGCTCGCGCACGAGTTTGAACAGAGACATGCCCTCGATTCCGAGGAACAACCGATCGGTGCCCAGGTGAACGTTGGACAGCGTCATCGCCGAGGTGGCCGTACCGGCGAGAGCGGCGCCGTCCCACAGCCCGTCGAAAGACACGCCAGCGTCATCCTTGGCGACGACGAAGTGCGACACCTCGTCTGCCGCATCGGAATCCTCGCGGCGTGCCGTGGTGATGTAGTAGTCGGCGATCCCCGCCAGTGAGACGAACGACTTCCGTCCGTTGAGGACGAACCCGTCCGCGGTCCGGCGATAGGTGGCTTTGACGGCGGTGAGCTTCGCGCCACCTCCCACCTCCGACGTCGCCGAGGCGAACATGCGGTCTCGATGCGCCACCTCGTCGAACACCCAACGGCGAAACGCCGCAGCTGACGGCGGAAGGTCACGTTCGGCGCTCTCACAAAGACCGCCGATGGCAACGTTGTGCATGTTGTAACCCAGTGCTGCTGAAGCGTCGCCGAGCGCGAGTTCTTCCAGCACACGCGTGTAGTCCAGGTAGGACAACCCCGAGCCTCCGGCGGACTGGGGGAGGAGCAGGCGCAGCAGACCGGCATTGCGGACGGCGGCATAGCCGCGCGAAGCCGGAACCCTTCCGTCATCGACCTCGGCGGCCAGCAGTCGCAGTTCGTCGGCGACCTCGGCGACCTGCCGCAGGGTGACGCCCATGTCGTGCACGTCGATGGTGCGCATGTGATCCCGTCCTGGTCGAGGTGCTGGGTCAGTTCTCCACCGGCAGGCCGAGCTCGCGGGCGACCGAGACGCGCAGCAGGTCGTTGGGTCCCGCGTAGACCGCGGCGGCCATCGCGTCGGTGAGGTCCGCGGTCAGGCCGGTGTCCGAGACGAACGAGCGGACACCGCCCAGTGCCGCCGCGTGCTGGGTGAAGCTGAGCAGGTCTTCTGACACGGAGACCTTGGTCATCGCGGCCTCTGATGCGAGCCGCCGAGCGGGTTCCCCACTGTCGAACCGTTGAGCCATCGCGAAGATCAGCGTCCGCGACCGGTGCAGCAGCGTGGCCATGTCCGCCAGCCGGCCCGCGACGAGGTGGCTCGCGCCCATCGGCCGCCCGAACTGCTTGCGCCGCCGTGCCCACTCGACTGTCCGGTCCAGCACCAGTCGCATCGGGCCGAGCGCGTAGCCGAGCAGCAGGCCCCGTTCCCACGAAGTGGTGGTGGTCAACAGGGCAAGTCCAGCTCCCTCCCGACCGACCAGCTGTTCTGGGCCCAGGCGGACGCTGTCGAAGTCGATCGCGCCCATCGGCACGTCGGTGAGAGCCTTCTTCGGGAACGGCTCGCTGCGGCTCACACCGGCGGACGACAGGTCGACCAGAAAGGCCGACAGCGCAAACGGCGTCCGCTCCACATCGGTGCGGGCGAACACCAGTGCGTGGTCCGCGATCGGCGCCGCGGTCACGAACGCCTTGCGCCCGGTCAGTACCCATCCGCCGTTCGCGGGCTCGGCGCGAGTCGCCATCGACAACGGGTCGCTGCCGCCGCCTTCCTCAGTCAACGCGTGGCACATCAGCGTGTCCCCGCGTTCGACGCCCTCTGACAACGCCGCCCACGCGGCTGACCCCGCGGCCCGCAGCGGGGACTGCACACCAAAATGCTGGGAGGTCAGTGCGTAGCAGAGTCCCGGTGATGTGCCGCCGATCCCAAGCCCCTCGATCGCTGCGAGGGTGTCGGTCACGACGCCTCGCGGACCGTCCCTAACGCCGGCGAGCACGCCGCTGTCCGCCAACGCTTTCCACCGAGTGCGGAAGTCCGCAGTGCTGAGTCCGGCGAGCGCTGAGCTCGCGATGCCGGCCCAGCGTGCGGTGAAGTCTGTGGCTCCGGTGTTCATCGCGCCACGCTTTCCTGCTTGCGCAGCGACACGACGAGATCCCACAACGCGGAGGGGGTGCGGAAGTTCGCCGCGACCACCTCGCCTTCGGGGAACTCGACGCCGGCGTTCTGTTCGACACGCGTGACGATCATCATGATCGTCAGTGAGTCGAGCAGTCCTGAGACCAGCAGCTGCGTCGTCGGCTCGATCTCCGCGTCGACCGGTGCCGAAGACTCGGCGAGAACGCCCCGGATCAGCGCACACAGCTCATGGACGTTGTTCATGGCCTCCGCCTAGTTCCCCGCCGAGGCGAGTGCCTCGCGGTCGATCTTGCCGCGGTCGGTGAGGGGTAGTTCGGGGGTCAGCACGACCCGGTCGGGCGCCATGCGCCGAGGCAGGGCGGTGTGCACGTCCTGCACCACCCGGTCGATGTCCACGCCGTCGTCACACACGACGTAGACCCAAATCTGGCCACCGTCTTCGGCAGGCCGCCACACGGCTGCACAACCGTGCACACCGGACAGCTCGCCCACAACGCTTTCGACGTCGCCCAGTTCGATGCGGTGGCCTCGCCGTTTCACCTGGTGGTCCCGGCGGCCCCGGAGATGTATGCGGCCGTCGGCCGCTCGGACGGCCAGGTCACCAGTCCGATATGCGGCCAGCCGCACACCGTCGCGAACGATCGTGGACAGTCGCGACCGCAGCACGCCGTCCTGGTAGTAGCCGCAGAAGACCGCTGGGCCGCTGACCGCGATCTCTCCCTCGTTTCCGGCCACACCGTCCTCGTCCACCAGGTCAACACTCAGCCCGGGAAGAGCGCGGCCGATGGACAACGGCTGTTCCGCCGTCCAATTCGCGGGAACCCGTTCGAACGTGCACACGTTCGTCTCGGTCGGTCCGTAGAGGTTGTATATCCGGCTGTGTGGAAAACGGCGCAAGTACCGCTCGAGCGGCCGAGGGCGAAACGGCTCGCCCGCGTAGGCCAGCACTCGGAGAGCTGGTAGAGCGGTCTTCTCGATGCCGCCGCGCAGCAGGGACTCGTAGAGCGTGGGCACCGCGTAGAACAACGAGATCCGCTCCCGCTCCAGCCACGACACGACGTCGTGCGGGAATCCGCGCAGCACATCAGGTAACAAGACCGTGCACGCGCCGGCCATCGCCGCGCCGAAGAGATCGAACGTGCTCAGGTCGAAGGTGAATGCTGACTGTGCGCCGATTCGGTCCTCCGGACCGACGCCGAACTCAGCGACGATCCAACGCACGAAATGCAGCACGTTCTCGTGTGAGAGCAGCACACCCTTGGGCCAGCCTGTACTGCCGGACGTGAACAGCAGGTAGCCGCCGTCCGCGGTGTGTGCGCGAATGTCCGGAGTGGAGTAGAGCAACGATCCGTCCGGCAACGGCTCGCCGCGTTCGTGAAAGCCTTGGACCGAGCTCCGGCCGAGGAGGAATGCCAGGCCGGCGTTGCGGGCCATGCGGGACAGTCGTTCATCTGGATCGAGCGGATCCAACGGTGCGGCCACGGCGCCCAAGCGCAGAACCGCGTGAATCGCGCTCACAGCAGGGATGCCCCTGGGCAGCGATACGCCGACATGGTCGCCGCGTTGGACTCCGCGGGCGGCCAGTTCTCCTGCGAGCGCGTCGACGGTGGTGCTCAGGTCCTCATAGGACAGTGTGGTGACCCCGTCGCTGATCGCGGGTCGTTCCGGGTACCGCCACGCGGCGTCGGGGAGCAACCGGTCGAGGGTCATGCCGTCGGTCCCTCCGCCAGCAGCGTGGCCAGCACCTTCTTGTCCATCTTGCCGACAGGCGTCAGCGGCATCGTCTCCAGCGTCCGCACCTCGTCCGGAGCCTTGTACGCGGCGACACCGCGCTCGGTGAGGAACGCGGCGAGTTCGCGCCGCGTCGGGGTCTTCTCCCCGGTGGGCACGACGAAGGCCACTGATCGCTCACCGAGCTCTTCGTCGGGAGCAGGGAGCAGGGCGATGGATTCGATGCCGGGATGTGCTTGGAGGTGGTTCTCCACCTCGGTCGCCGGGATCTTTTCGCCGCCTCGGTTGATCTGGTCCTTGCTGCGCCCGACCACCACCAGGTGGCCGGATCGCAGCCGCCGCACCCGGTCGCCGGTGCGGTAGAAGCCGTCCTCGGTGAACGTCCTGGCGTTGTGCTCTGGCGCCCGGTAGTAGCCACGCAGCGTGTACGGGCCGCGGGTCAGCAGCTCGCCGACCTCGCCGTCGGGGACGTCCCGGTCGTCATCATCGGTCACGCGCACTTCGTCGGCGGGTGAGATCGGCCGCCCCTGCGTGGTGGCGATGATCTCCGGCTCGTCGTCGATCCTGGTCAGGCACAACAGGCCTTCGGCCATGCCGAACACTTGCTGGAGCGTGGTGCCGGGGAAGTCGGAGATGACCTTCCGCGCCACGTCGTCGGAGAGCCGCGCGCTCCCGATCTGCAGCACCCGCAGACTCGACAGGTCCGCCGTGGTGACCTCTCGTTCGGCCAGCCACAACGGAGCGAGCTGCGGGTTGATCGCGGAGATGGTCACCCGTTCACGTTCGACCAGGTCGAAGCAGTAGGACGGGTCAGGGTTCGAGGCCAGCACCGCCGTGCCGCCCACGGCCAGTGCTCCGAGCACTCCGGGACAGTTCATCGTGTAGTTGAACGCCACCGGCAGCGCCGCCAGATAGACCGTTTCGCCGGTGTGCCCGCACACCTCGCCCGCAGCGCGTCCGTTGTACAGGTAGTCCGCGTGGGTGCGGGGAATCAGCTTCGGCAGGCCTGTCGTGCCGCCGGACAACAGCAACAGAGCGACGTCCTGCGGCGAAGGAGTGGTGCGGCGCTCCAGCGGTTGCGCGGATGCAAGGTCTGCGAAGGCCGTGAACTCCGAGTGCTCACCGGGATCTCCGACCACCAGCACATGCTTGAGCGTGGGCACTTCGGCGCGCACCGCCGCGGCCAGCTCGCGGTGGTCGAACCGGTTGTGCACGTCAGGGATGAGGTAGGCGACCGCTTCGGACAGCCGGCTCAGGTGGGTGATCTCGCTGGAGCGGTGACCGGGCTGGGTGTGCACCGGAACCGCGCCGAGCTTCTGCAGCGCGAACCAGGCGACAAGGAACTCGGCGCGGTTGGGCAGTTGAACCAGTACGCGGTCGCCCGTGCCGATCCCCAATGCCCGCAGCCCGCCGGCAACTCGGTCGGTGAGCGAGTCGAGCTCGGCATAGGTCAGGCGGACTCGGTCGTCCACGACCGCGGTCCGGTCGCCGAAGCGGGCGGTGCGGTCGGCCAGGAACCCGGCGAACGTCTCCTCGCCCCAGTACCCCCGCGCTCGGTACCGCGCCGCGTCCTCGGCCGGCCAGGTGACTACGTCGGACGTCATCTGGTGACTCCTTCCCCCACTAGCCGGTGTCATGTCTTCGATCGCGCACCACCGCCCGTGCGGAGTCGCTGATTAACGGGTGGCCGGGCGACGAACCACCGGGGCGAAGTGCGCCGGGCGACCGGTGTGCGCCAATTCGGGCGGGCCGCCCATTGCTTTCCTACCGCACCCGTTGAGGAGCGTCAACAGCAATATCGATAAGTGCAAGTGCTTCCTGTGTGGTCCGGCGGAACATATTCCGACGGGAGGCGGAAGGAAAATTACTGAAGGGGAAATCCCTTAACCCAAACCGGTGCTCCGGGGTCTTCGGTCCAGTGACAGTGGGTTACTGGAACAGGCATAGGTGCAGGTGGAACCCGAAGAGGGAAGTTTGGGTGAAGGTTCGGTATGTAGTGGATGCGCGTGTTTGCCGATCAGTCGTTTGACACGTCTGCGACTTTCCCCGTAGCTTGCGAAAGGGCGGTTGACCGGGGGCTTCCGAACGGGTCGAGATTGTTGTGGCGCTCCCCGTTGTTGTCACTGGTGACCATTTCTAATTTTCCGTCCGGGGTACGCCTGTATCCACCTTCGACATCGGTGGACAAACCGCTGCCGATGTCAGACGAACCTGTCGTGAGGAGTGTTCGTGGAGCACGTCGCACCTGACCAGGACGAGATCCGGTCGCTGCTCGCCGACCACCTGGAGCTGGAGCCTGGGCGGATCGGCCTGGACGACGACCTGGTCGAGCTGGGCCTGCACTCGCTGCGCATGATCCGGATCGCGGCCGGCTGGCGCCGCAAGGGGATCGACGTCAACTTCGGCGACCTGGCACGGCAGCCGTCCGTCCGTGCCTGGCACGACTTGATCACCGCGCGATGCGGAATTCCGAACGTGCACTCCGGCGAAGCCGAAATGTCGGACGACGACGAGCCCTTCGCGCTCGCCACGATGCAGCACGGCTACTGGATCGGCCGCCGTGACGGTCAGGAACTGGGTGGTGTGGCCGCCCACCTCTACGCCGAGTTCGACGGAGCCGGCCTGGAAGTGCAACGGATGGAACGTGCGGTCGCGAAGCTCGTGCGGCGACACCCCATGCTGCGCAGCCACTTCTTGGAGGACGGCACGCAACGGGTCCTCGACCGCCCAGGTCTGCCGGTGTGGTCGTTCACCGACCTGCGACTCGAACCGGCCGACGAGGTCGAGCGCCTGCTGACCGCGATCCGGGACGAGAAGACCCACCAGCGGATGCCGGCAGAGCAGGGAAAGGTCTTCGACGTCTCACTCACGCTGCTCCCAGGTGGAAGCACGCGGCTGCACATCGACGTCGACATGCTGTCCGCCGACGCGCTCAGCTACCGCGTCCTTGTCGCAGATCTCGCCGAGTTCTACATGCACGACGGGGACGACGAGCTCGAACCGCTCGCCTATGACTACCGCAGCTACCTGGCGGACCGGGCGAAGGCGCCGGTGGCGCCGGTCGAGCGCGCTCGAGCATGGTGGCGCGAGGAGATCCCTCGTCTGCCGGACCCGCCGCGCCTGCCGCTGGTCCCTGAACGTGACCGCTTCGACCCGCTTCGGTCCGTGCGTTACGACCACTGGCTCGATGAAAGCGCCAAGCAGCGGCTCATCGAGCGCGCTCACCGGCACGGCGTCACGCCTGCCGTCGTCCTCGCCGCCGTCTTCGCGGATGTGGTGGGCCGTTGGTCGGGTGAGAAGCGTTTCCTGCTGAACCTGCCGCTGTTCAACCGCGAGCCGCTGCACCCTCAGGTAGAACTGCTCGTCGGCGACTTCAGCAGCTCTGTGCTGGTGGACGTCGAGGTCGGGCCCGGCGAATCCATTGTGGACCGTGCTCGGGTGCTGCAGCGCACGCTGCACGACAAGGTCGCGCACGCCGAGTACCCCGGTCTGGACGTGCTTCGCGACCTGAGTCGGTTGCGCGGGGAACCCGTTCTCGCCTCAGTCGTCTACACCAGCGGGCTCAACCTGGGCGAACTGTTCCGCGACTTCGTGCTGGAGACTTTCGGCGACCCGGTGTGGATCATCTCGCAGGGGCCCCAGGTCGTGCTGGACGCACAGATCGTCGAGCTGAAGGGCGGAATGCTCCTCAACTGGGACGTGCGGGAGCACGCCTTCCCGGCAGGCTTGATGGACGCGATGTTCACCAGGCACCGGCAGATCATCGAAACGCTGGTAGCCGACGACGCGGACTGGACCTGTCCGCTGTCCGACGCGTTGCCCGCGGATCAGGCCGAGGTGCGTCGCCTGGTCAACGACACCGATCTGCCGACTTCAGGGGCGTTGCTGCACACCGGGTTCTTCGCGAACGCCGTATCCCGACCGCACGCGCCTGCAGTGCTCTGGGACGGCGGCACGTTCACCTACGGCCAACTGCGCGACAGCGCGTTGCGGGTCGCGGCCTGCCTCGCGGAGAAAGGGGTGCGGCGAGGAGACTCCGTCGCCATCCACCTGCCCAAGGGCCCGGACCAGATCGTCGCCGCACTCGGTGTGCTCGCCGCCGGAGCGACCTACGTACCCATCGGCGTGGATCAGCCCGAATCGCGCCGCGTCCGCATGCAGGAGATCGCCGGTACTCGGGCGACGATCGTCGAGACTGCTTCAAAAGGCAGCAACGAGGTCGGCATCGCGGAGGCCTCCGCGTTCGGGATGCCCATGACCGAGCCCGTCGCCGTGGACCCCGGCGACATCGCCTACGTGCTGTTCACCTCCGGTTCGACGGGCGAGCCCAAGGGAGTGGAGATCCCGCACACGAGCGCGGTGAACACACTGGAGCGGTTGAACGACCACTTCCACATCAGCCCGGGTGACCGAGCGCTCGCGTTGTCGGCGCTGGAGTTCGATCTCTCCGTCTACGACATGTTCGGACTGTTCGCGGCCGGCGGCTCGCTGGTGGCGGTCACCGACGTGGACCGAAGGGACGGGCACCGCTGTGCCGAGTTGGTGCGCACCCATCGGGTCACCGTCCTGAACTGCGCGCCCGCGTTGCTGGAGATGATCCTCACCGCTGGTGAGGCCGAGGGACTGGGTGACAGCCTGAGCACCGTCGTGCTGGGCGGCGACTGGGTCGGCGTCGAGTTGCCGCGCCGCCTGCGCGCGCTCGTGCCCAGGTGCCGGTTCGCCGGCCTGGGCGGGACCACGGAGACCGCCATCCACTCCACGGTGTGCGAGGTACCCGCAGAGGTGCCCGCGAACTGGCACGCGGTGCCTTACGGCCAGCCCATGGGGGGAGTGCGGTGCCGCGTTGTGGATGAGACCGGCCGTGACTGTCCTGACTGGGTGCCGGGCGAACTGTGGATCGGCGGCTTGGCACCGGGACGCGGCTACCGCGGCGATCCCGAGCGGACCGCCGACCGGTTCGTTGAGCACGACGGCATCCGCTGGTACCGCACCGGAGACCTCGCTCGTTACCGGCCCGACGGTGACCTGGAATTCCTGGGCCGGCGCGACCACCAGGTCAAGATCCGAGGCCACCGCGTCGAACTGGGCGAGGTCGAGGCAGCGCTGCGCGGATTGCCCGGCGTGCGGCAAGCGATCGCGGACGTGGTGGGAGACCGGCGCGTACTCGTAGCCGCTGTCGCCTTCCACGACGGCAGCACCACTGGACAGGCCGCCTTGCTGACCGCTTTGGCCGACGTCCTGCCCGCCCACATGATCCCCGAACGGCTCCAGGTCCTCGACAGCTTTCCGTTGACCTCCAACGGGAAGCTCGACCGTCGCTCCGCCGTTCGGGCGCTGCGCCGGGACACCGACACCGACCGCGCGCAGGTTGCCCCCGAGAACGACCTGGAAGCTGTGCTGGCCGACATCGTCGCGTCGGTGCTCGGCACCGCACGCATCGGTGTCACCGAGGACTTCTTCACCGCGGGCGGCGACTCGGTCCTGGCCACCACGGCCATCGCACGGATTCGCGACTGGCTGGACACCACCGAGGCCACCGTCACCGACCTCTTCACCCACCGAACCGTTCGCGACCTCGCCACGCGGCTGGTCGCAAGGCAGGCCACGCCCGGCCGCGTCGAAGCAGCCGCGCGCATCTACCTCGAGGTCGCGGCCATGACAGACCAGGAAGTGCTCGCCGAGGCCGAAGGAGGCCAGTGATGTCCGCAGCCACGCCGCTCGACGCGCTCCGGGAGGACCCGAACACCGTCCTGCGCGTTTTCGCGGCCAACCCCGCGTTCCGCGCCGCTGATTGGTCCGAGCTGACCACGGAGGACAACCCGTACCGGCGCCCGGTGCGCCCAGACGACCTGGCGTGGCTCGACTACTCGAAGCCGATGCCAGCCGAGAAAGCGCTCAAGCTGTCGGCTCTGCTGGGCCACCGCATGCTGCGCAACGTCTACGACCTCGACGCACTGCACCTGCCGCCCTCCCGGAACGAGGCGGCCGACACCGACCGCGCCGTGTTCCTCCACGACGACAACCGGGTGCTGAGCGCGCTGGCCAAGCCGATCCTCGAACGCCACCTGTTCTCCTTCCTCGACACTGATCGCGAACCGCTCGCCACGCCGACTGTGGCCGGTCTGCAGGACTACGTGATCGAACACCTGGAGCGCCGGGTGGCCGAGCCGGGCGCGGCGACCGCCGCCGTGACCGCCACCAAGGGGCGCCGCGAAGCCGCCAACTTCCTGCTGTTGCAGATAAGCGCGTTCCGCCCGGCGCAGCAGACGGCCATCGCACGCGCCGGGCTCGGCGAGTACGACCGGGCCCACGCCACGCTGGCACGTCTCCTGGCCGCCCAGCACTTGGCCTGGGTCGACTCCGTGCCTTCCTACGCGAAGCTGTTGGAGTCCGCAGGGCTGAAGACGGGACCGACGTCCTACTGGCAGCTCTACCTCGGCACGTCCCTCGCCCGTGGCAACCACCTGCACCACCTCGCGGTCAACCGTGAGCACTTCTTCGCCTTCCTCGGTGCCTTCGTGCACACGCTGGTCGACGAGACCGCGACCCGCGGCCGGCTCGCCGATGTGCTGGAGGAAGGGCTCGGCGCGGACACCGCGCACCTGCGCGGCCCCGTCCCGCTGTCGGAGGCGACCGTGCCCGGCTTGCTGAACGATCTGCTCGCCCCGCTCACCGAGCGCTTCGGTGATGTCGTCGTCACCGACTTCCACCGCGGGTTCACCGACGCGGCGAGGTTCGAGCGGCTGTGGGACGAGGACCTCGCCACCCAGGTCGCGTGGGCGGATCGGATCGAGGAGTACCAGGAGAAGGCCGAGAAGATCCAGCGCTACCTCGTCGACGAGGACATCACAGTCGACCTCGACACCTTCGTGGAGTCGGAGGAGGAGACCTCGACGACGCACGTCCACAACGAACACCGGCTGGTGATGGTCGAGTCCGGCCGGATGCACTTCTGGAACAACAGCACGCACCGGATCGAGCTCAACGAGGGCGACAAGCTGCTCATCCCGGTCTCACGGCTGCACGGCTCCACCGTCCTTTCCGGAGAGTGCACCTACCACCAGCCGATCATTCCCGAGGACATGTACCAGCGGTTCGCCTGAGCCCACACGGTCCTCTGCCTCCCGATATGGAGCACCGATGTTGCCGAGCAACACCGCCACCGCCGATGACAAGACCACGTCCACGGTGATCGGCGACCTCCCCGAGTGGGGCGTGTCGGCGATCGCGGACTTCACGGCCACCCTGATGGACCGGACCGCCCCGTTCCCCTGCACCTTCGCAGTCACCGCGGCTCGCAAGTCCGCGCTGCGCTTCGGGTTCGTCAACGACGCCGAGGACAGCGGAACCTGGTCGACCCTCCCGGGCATTCTCACCGGCTATTTGGAGGAGTACCAGAGCCTCGGGCGGGAGACGTCGCTGGTGGTGCTGTTCGGTGGCACCGACGAGTCGGCGGCGATGGAGCACCACCGCCGCCGGTTCTGGGAGGTGTTGCAGTACCTGCACGACCACGATCCGCAGGACTGGCCGCCGGACGTCCCGAAGGACACCGATGACCCGTACTGGGAGTTCAGCTTCGCCGGTACACCGATCTTTGTTGTGTGCAACACCCCGGCTCATGCCAGCCGGCGGAGTCGGTCCAGCCCTCACTTCATGATCACCTTTCAGCCCCGGTGGGTCTTCGAGGAGATCAGCGCGCTGTCCCCGCGCGGGGCTGCCGCCCGCAAGGTGATCCGGAACCGCCTTCGTGCCTACGACGGCGCGGAGCCTTCGCCCAACCTCGGTGACTACGGCGATCCGGAGAACAAGGAATGGCGACAGTACTTCCTGTCCGATGTGGATCCGGACCCGGCCGGAGAACCGCGTTGTCCCTTCCAGCACCGCTGACAGGCGAGGAGACACGGTGAGCGAGATCGTGGGCGAGACCGGGCGGGATTCCGCCGGTGCCCGGCGTGATGTGATCCGGGCACGGCTGGCGGCGCTGGGCATGGCGGGTGGCGCGGGCACCCGGCCGTTCCCGAAACTCACCGGCCCCGGACCACACCCGCTGTCCTCAGGACAACGGCGGATGTGGTTCGCGCAGCAGCACATGCCTGACGGCGCCGGCTACAACATCTGCGCGGGATTCAGGATCGAGGGCGAGCTGGACGCCGCCCGGCTGCGCGACTCCTTCCAGGCCGTCGCGGCCGAGCAGGAGGTGCTGCGCACCGTTTACCACGCGGACGCGGAAGGCCTGCCGGTGCAGACCGTCCTGCCGTCGACCGAGGTCACGCTCACCGCGGTGGCCTTGTCCCGTGGCGCAGAGGACCTCGCTGCCGCAGTGGACGATCTTGTGCGCCGGCACGGCGGAGAAGCGTTCGACCTGACCACCGAGTGCCCGTTGCGCCTGCTGCTCGTGCGGATCGGGCCAGGTGACCACGTCCTGGTTCTCATAGCGCACCACATCGCCCTGGACGACTTGAGCTGGGAGCCGTTGCTGAGCGCTGCGGCACGCCATTACGCCGGTGACTCGACGAGCAGGCCGCCCGCGACCCGATTCGTCGAATTCGCCTCGTGGGAGCGGGAACGCGAGCAGACCGGCGACTTCGCCGACTCGCTCAGGCACTGGCGACGCGCGCTTCGACCGTGGCCCGGCCCGGCTTTGCTGCCGACCGACGGAGTGCGCGGCGACCCTTCGGCCACTGGTGTCCGACGTCGCATCGCGCTACCCGCCGATGTGGGCACGGCGGTCACCGCATTGGCCGAGAACACCGGCACCACGACGTTCATGGTCGTTCTAGCCGCGTTGCGAGCACTGCTGCACCGGTACGCGCCCGACCGCGACCCCGCCGTGGGCACCATCGTCGTCCCGAAGTCCCAGCGGGAATTGGAAGGCCTGGTCGGCAACTTCGGGAACACGGTTCTCGTCCACACTGAAATCGATGGTGACCCGACGTTCCTGGACGTGCTCCAGCGCGTGCGCCAGTCGTGCCTGGATGCCTTCGACCACCAGGAAGTCCCGTTCGACGCGGTGGTCGAGGAACTGCGGCCCGCGCGCCCCACCGACGGCACCGGCCTGTTCAGCGTGATGTTCACGCAGCGCGGTGACATCTTGCGCGGCGTCGAGTTCCCCGGACTGAACTGGAGCGAGTTCACCGTCTTCAACGGCACCGCCCGCTTCGACCTGGCGATCGAACTGCTGACCCGGCCGTCCGGGCCTGTTGTCACCGCGACCGGGTCCGGGCGGCTGTTCCACGAGCACTCGCTCGACCGGCTGCTGGGGCATCTGACCACGCTGCTGACCGCGGCGGTCGCCGCACCCGAGCGGGTCGTGTCAGAGCTTCCGGTGCTCACCGACGCCGAGCGAAGCACGGTCGTCGAGCAATGGAACGCCACCGATCACAGCGGCTACCTTCCAGCCAAGACGCTCACCGCGCTGCTGGCTGAGCAGACCGAGCGCACACCCGAGGCGATAGCGCTGGTGTGGGACGGCGGGCGACTGTCCTACGGCGAGTTGGACGTGCGAGCCAACCAGCTCGCTCACGAACTCGTCGCGCAGGGCGCGAAGCCGGGCGGGCTCGTGGGTGTTCTGCTGCCCCGCTCGCCCGAGTCGATCGTGGCGATGATCGCCACGCTGAAGGCAGGCTGCGGCTTCATCGCGCTTGATGCCGACTGGCCGCCGTTGCGGATCAGCGAGATCGTCAGCGACGCCGATTTGGCCGTCGTCATCACCACCGCCGACCGTTCACATGCCCTGTACGGCACGTGCCGCCCGCCTGTCGTCGTGGACATCGCGATCCCGGTCAACGACCGGCCTGTCACTGCACCTGATGTGACGATTGCGCTCGACGACACCGCCTACGTCGTCTACACCTCCGGCTCGACCGGCACTCCCAAGGGCGTGATGATCACCCACGGCGCGATAGTCAACCGCCTGCCGTGGCAGATCGACCTGCTCGGGCTCACCGACCAGGACGGGGTGTTGCACAAGGCCCCGATGAGTTTCGACATCTCCATCAACGAGATCTTCCTGCCGCTGGCCGCCGGTGCGCGTCTCGTGCTCGCTCCACCAGGAGCGGAAGGTGACGTGACAGCGCTGCTGGACACGATCGCCCGCCACGGCGTCACCTTTATCTACCTGGTGTCGTCACTGCTCGACCTGATGGTGGACCGCGAGGATGCCTCAGCGGCGTTCACGGCGCTGCGTCACGTGTGGTGTGGCGGCGAGGTGCTCACCGTCGAGCTGTACCGCCGGTTCCGGCAGCGCTGTGCGGCCCGCATGTACCACGGTTACGGCCCGGCGGAGACCACCATCGGCGTCACTTGCCGAGTGCTCGACGGCGCCGAAGACGTGCGTCACATGACCATCGGCCGCCCCAATCCCAACAACCGCGTGTACGTGCTGGACGCTCAGGGATCACCGGTCCCGATCGGTGTCGTGGGTGAGCTGCACATCGGTGGGGTCCAGGTCGCGAAGGGCTACCTGAACGACCCGGAGCGCACCGCGGAGAAGTTCGTGCCGGACCCGTTCCGGCCCGGCGGCACGCTGTACCGGTCGGGCGACCTCGCCCGCTACCGCTCCGACGGGCAGATCGTGTTCGTCGGACGCGCGGACAACCAGGTCAAGATCGGCGGTCGCCGAGTCGAACTGGAGGAGATCGAGGCGAAGCTGGCCGGCCACCCGGTGGTGCGGCAGGCGGTCGTGCTGTTCCGCGGCGGCACCTTGGTCGCCCATGTGGCCGTGGGCGACGCGGTCGTCGGCGGTGTTGAGATCGCCGAGTGGCTGGGTCGCCGGTTGCCGGGGCACATGGTGCCGTCCGTGGTGCAGCCTCGGCCGGCGCTACCGGTGAAGGCATCGGGCAAGGTCGACCGCGAGGCTCTCGCCGAGGTCGAACTCGCCGGTCCTGATCGGACAGTCACGGCCTTCACCGCACCCGCTGACGGCGCGCAACGAGCCGTGGCGGCGATCTGGGCGCGGTTGCTGGAGACCGAGCAGGTCGGCGTGGACGACAACTTCTTCGACCTGGGCGGTCATTCCATGCTGGTGCTGCGGCTCCAGGCGGAGATCCGGCGAGAGCTGGGTAAGGACGTGCCGGTGGTGCAGCTGTTCGAACGACCGACCGTCCGGCTGGTCGCGGACCTCATCGGCGGTGGCGCGGACGTGGACGACGAAGAACGCAAAGAACTGGCGAAGGTGCGTGACCGCGCGGTGCGCCAACGCCGCGGCCGGTCACAGCCCGTGGCAGCGGGGGAGGGTCGATGACGGGCGAAGAGGCCGTCGAGGCGGTCGCCGTGATCGCGATGGAAGGCCGGTTCCCCACCGCGCCCTCCGTCGCCGAGTTCTGGACGATGCTCGTGGAAGGCCGCGACGCCATCCGTCCGGTCACAGCCGAGGACTACTTGCGTGCCGGGGGCGCGCCGGAAGGCCTCACCGACCCCTACCTGGTGCGGGTCGAGTCAGTCCTCGACGACATCGACCTGTTCGACGCCGAGTTCTTCCGGATCCAACCTGCCGAGGCCGAACTGCTCGACCCGCAGCAGCGGATCTTCCTTGAGTGCGCTCACCACGCGCTGGAGCAGGCCGGCTACCGGCCGGGCGGGTACGACGGATCCGTCGGCGTGTACGCCGGGGCTTCGCAGAGCGCCTACTACCTCGATCACATCCACCCGCTGGTCGCCCGTCGCTACGGCTCGGTCGACGCGTATGTCGCCTCGGTGGCGAACGCGAGCAGCGCGTTGGTCAGCCGGGTCTCCTACCTGATGGACCTGACCGGGCCCAGTGTCGCGGTCCAGACGGCGTGCTCCACCTCGCTGGTCGCCGTTCACGCGGCGTGCCAGGACCTCTTGGAGTACCGCTGTGACATGGCCCTGGCCGGCGGCGCGTCGATCAACCCCGGTGCCCGGCTGGGGTACCGCCACGTTCCAGACGGCCCGTTCTCGCCCGACGGCCACTGCCGGCCGTACTCCGCCGACGCGGCGGGGATGTCGCCCGGTGACGGAGTGGGGGTCGTTCTGCTCAAGCGGCTGTCCGAGGCACTACGGGACGGCGATCGCATCCGGGCGGTGGTGCACGGCTCGGCGGTGAACAACGACGGTGCTCGCAAAGTCGGGTTCACCGCGCCAAGCGTGAAGGGGCAGCGTGACGTCATCGTCACCGCCCAGACACTGGCCGGCGTCGTTCCTCGCGACATCGGCTACGTCGAGGGCCACGGGACCGCTACGCCTGTCGGCGATCCGATCGAGGTCAGCGCACTGACCAAGGCGTTCGCCGGTGGCACGTCCGAAACCGGCTACTGCGCGTTGGGATCCGTGAAGTCCAACATCGGCCACCTCGACGCGGCCGCGGGCGTTGCCGGGTTCATCAAGGCCGTCCTGGCACTGGAAAACGAGCTGATCCCCAAAACGCTCCACTTCACCAGGCCTAACGAGCTGATCGACTTCGAGCGATCGCCGTTCTTCGTCGCCGGAGAGGCGGTGGCGTGGCCACGAACAGACGTTCCTCGTTACGCCGGCGTCAGCTCGTTCGGCGTCGGCGGCACCAACGCTCACGTCGTCCTCGGGGAAGCACCGCGTCCACGCGCTTCGTCTCCTGCTGAGGAACCGTCAATCGTCGTGCTGTCCGCGACGACCAACCGCGCCCTGGACGAGCTGCGCCGCAGAGTCGCCGACCACATGACCTCCGACCCGCAGCTTGATCTGGCGAGCGCGGCGGCGACCCTCCAGGAAGGGCGCCGAGTCTTCTCCGTGCGCCACGCCGTGGTTGCGAACAGCACGGCCCAACTGGCGGAAGCACTGTCGACCGGAGCCGGACACCACGCCACCGCCACCAATGCGGAGCTGGTGTTCCTCTACCCCGGAGCGGGTTCCCAGTACCGGAGCATGGGCCAGCGCCTCTACGAGACCCAGCCGGTGTTCCGCGCGGAGATGGACCGGTGCGCCAAGATCATCGATCACGAGTTCGGTGAGGACCTGCTCGGCGCGCTGTACCCTCCCGGCGGCGAGCGCGACCGGGGCAACGTCGACCTGCCCACGTGCGGCTACCCGGCGATCGTCGCCACCGAGTGGGCGTTGACCAGGCTGCTCGCGTCGTGGGGCATCACCCCTGACGTGCTCATGGGTCACAGCCTGGGTGAGTACACCGCCGCGTGCGTCGCCGGAGTCTTGCGGCTCGAAGACGTTCTGCCACTAGTGCGCGAACGGGAGCGGCTGATCCGCAAGGCAGGTGGAACGACTCTGAGCGTGCGCCTGTCCGCTGCGGACGCCGAACCGTTCCTGACCGACGGCATCTCCTTGTCCGGCATCAACGGTCCTGGCCTGTGCACGATGTCCGGGTCCAGGGAGGCTGTGCTCGAGCTGGAAAGGGCGCTCGCGCGTGAGGGCGTCGACCATCACCGGCTGCGAGTACCCGGCGCCGTGCACTCGGTGGCCCTGGATCCCGTGCTGGACGAGTTCCGAAGCGTTCTGGACCGGTACACCTTCGCACCGCCGCAACTGGCGATCGTCTCCAACCTCACCGGCGACTGGCTGGCTGCCGCGCAGGTCGTTGATCCGGAGTACTGGGTCGCTCACACCCGCCGGACGGTGCGGTTCGCCGATGGACTGCATGCTGTCGCCGCACGCGGCCCAGTCGTCCTGCTGGAAGCCGGCCCCAGCGGTGGCCTCACCAAACTCGTCGAGCACACGCTCGGCGCGGATGTCCCCGCAGTGCAGGCGATCCGCCACGCTTATGCCGAACAAGACGACGACACCGTGCTTCGCAACGCTGTGGCGCGGCTCTGGGTGCACGGAACCTCCGTGGACTGGCGAGCCGCTCGCGGCGGCAAGCCGTTCGACCGGGTTCCGCTGCCCGGCTACCCGTTCCAGCGGCGGCGCTTCTGGGTTCCCCGTGCGAACCACGGCACGGCCGAAGCCGGGCCCTTGACGACGCCGGTGTGGACGGGAACCGGAATCCCCGCCCAGCATGCCGAATCGGCTCGGCTCGCAGACACGATCGCGATCTTCCTGGGCCGCAAGGGAAAACCTGATCTCGTGCCGGAGGCGGTGCGCTCCGCCGCCAACGACCTCTTGCTGGTCGGCGTGGGCGAAGATGACCGCGACGGAATCCACCGCGTCGAGCCGCAGGACGCGGGAAAACTCGGTCCGTGGCTGGCTGAGCGTGTACCAGAAGGCCCGCTCACCGTGCTGGACTTGAGTCCGATGGCGAGCACACCGGGCGACGAGCTGTCCGCCGTCCGGGATACGGCGGCTCTGCTCGACGGGATAGCGGAGTCTTTTCCAGATCGCCCCGTGCGGGTCGTCATCGCGACGTCCGGCGTGACGAAACCGCAGAGTGCTGCAGGACTCTGGGCTCGTGCCTGGCAGGGTCTGGCGGAACGTCCGGATCGCATCGGACTGTCCGTCGTCGATCTCGACCTCTCGGACGAGACGGCGTTGGTCTTCGAACTCGCCGCGCGAAGGCCCGAGCGCGTGGTCGCCTGGCGCGACGACTGCCGTTGGATTCGCACCGCCACCGCTGTCGATGCCTCACCGGCGGACCTGCCTGGGAACTGGCGGTTCATACCCAGTGATCGGCCCCTCGAGCAAGAGGTGGTGGAGGCGCTTGCCACCGCTCTCGGACCCGAGCGCTGCACGCTGGTGCCGATAGGCGTCGAGGAGCTCGAAGCACCGGCCGACGACGACACCGGTCTGCTGGTGATCGCAGGAAACCTTGAGCACGTCGCACGTCTGGTTGACCAGCGACGCCCCAACGGCACCGTGCTCGTGGTCGACGTTCCAGGCCGACGCTCCGACGAGCAGGCAGCCGCTGCGACCGTGGCGCAGGCAGCCGTCGAAGCAGCGGCGAGCTCAGGCCTGCCCTGGCGGTTCGTCCGCTGGGAGGAGACCGTTGCGGCACCCCCGCTTGGCGACGTCCTCGCCGGCGCACTCGGCCACTCCGTCGTTGCGGTGCGAGCGTCCAGGCCTGTCCGATCCGCAGAGGAAGGCGAGGATCTTCCCACTGAGAGCGGACGAACCAGACCACCGCTCAGCACCCCCTTCGTAGCACCGCGCACCGATTTCGAACGGCGCGTCGCGGCCATCTGGCGAGACACGTTGGGTGTCGACGGCATCGGCGTAGATGACAACTTCTTCGAGCTCGGCGGCGAGTCGCTGCTGCTCATGGGAATCGTGTCCGCACTGCGCGACCAATTCGTCGTGACCCTGTCCATCCGCCAGCTCTACGTCCACGACCGGCTCACCGTGGCGGGCATCGCCGCGATCCTGGAGGAGAAGACCAAGTGACCCAGGCTCCCCACTCCGACGCTGTGCCAGCCTGGCTGCGCGTGCGCGAGCTGATGACCACCGGCCTGCTCGCCCAGGCCGTGACCGTGCTGTGCGACCTGGGAATCCCCGAGGTGCTGTCCGCCCCGCGCAGCGTCGCGGACATCGCCAAGGAGGTCGACGCTGACCCCGAGGCGCTCGTACCGTTCCTGCGTGCCGCCTGTGCGGCCGGGGTCGTCGAGGAATCCCAGCCCAAGGTGTTCGCGCTGACCGATCTCGGCGCGGTCCTGCGCGAGGACCACCCGGAAAGCGTCCGACTGCTTTGCTCGTTGACCGGGCGCGAGGAGTTCCACCGCACCTGGGCGCACTCCATCCACAGCGCGCGGACCGGGGAGCCCTCGTTCGCCGTGCCGCACGGCGTGCCCTTCTTCGACTACATGAAGAGCAACCCGGACTTCGCATCGTTGTTCGACCGGGCCATGACCTCCTCGGCCGCGGTCGACAACCTGCTGAGCGGGTATTCCTTCGCCGAGGCCCGGCACGTGGTGGACGTCGGCGGTGGCCGGGGGAAGATGCTCTCCGCGGTTCTGGCCGGCAACCCGCACCTGCGGGGCATCCTGGTGGAACTACCGCACGTGGCCGAGGCCGCCGGAGCGGTGCTCGCCGACGCGGGCGTCGCGGAGCGGGCGACCGTCGTGCCGGGGAGCTTCTTCGAACCGCTGCCCTCCGGAGCTGACCACTACCTCCTGTCCCGCGTGGTCGGGAACTGGAACGACGAGGACGCCGTGCGCATCCTGCTCCGCGTCCGCGAAGCCATTCCGGACGATGGCCGGCTGGTGATCGTTGGCAACGTGCCGAGCCCAGCGGACCGCACCAATTACCCGCGCCAGCTCGATCTGTACATGTTCGCCCTGCTGAGCGCTCGGCTGAGGGATTACAACGAATACGAAGTGCTGCTGGGCGAAGCCGGGTTCAAGGCAGCGGGAATGGCGAACTTCCCCGACAGTGAATCGGTCATCACCGCCGTGCCGGTCTGATCGCAGACTGTGGATCGGGCGGACCCGCTCATCGCGCACGGGCCGGACATTCGCGGCTCGATCCGAGCCGCCCGATCCACATCACCGATTCACGGTGACTGACCAATGGCGGCCGTGAATTTGACGGTGCCGAGTTCCCGACGCCCAGTCACCTGACTAGGACGACTGCTCGCATCGTTTCCCCGCGCAGGTTGTCGAACGGACGCCCGAATGCCCCACGCGCGGAGATGGGTGCGAGCGAAGGCCCGGAGGTGACCGGGTCGGACCACTTCCATAACACGGCCTCGACATCCGCAGTCGTGCCGTTCCCGCGTGCCACCTGTTCCACTGCGGTGGGCAAGTCGCCCAAGCGCGACGCCGTCCATTCGTGAGACAGGACCTGCGCTCGGTCCTGGTGCCTGGTGAACAGGTGCACGCCGACCTTGTCCCCGTTGTCCAGCAACAGCAGGTACCACTCACTGTCCACAACGGACCGGGGCAGGCCGAACAACGCCATCGCGACAGGCCTGGAAGCTCCGCTGAAGACGTGCATCCGCCACGCGGCGGCGGTCTCCGTCATGAGATCACGTATGCCCGGACTTGCGGCTGCGGCTCGTGACGCCGCACCTGGTGCCCGAACGCCCCACGCGCGGTCGGCGGGCATGTCAATCCGGTGCGGACCTCGTACTCCGCGAACCCGTCGAGCATGTCAAACACCTGCTGGGGGTCGTCCCAGCAGGCACGGACGATCCGTTCGGGCAGGTCGCCCAACCGATCACCTTTCCAGTCCCGCACCGAGCCGTCTGCGTCCTCCGGCTGCTCGCGCACGAACACCCGGATGTCCGCTCCCGCGTCGCTCTCCAGCAGCAGGGCGTAGTACGGCTTCGCCACCACAGCCTTGGGCAGTTCGTAGAGCAGCTTGGCGACATCCCTGGGGGCGCCGAAGAACCCTTGATAGGTCAACATGTGGTGAACCTCCTGAGGTTGCAACTCAAGCGGCGGCTGCCGCGTCACGAGGTGCACGTGAGAACAAGGCCAGGGCTGCGGCGACGAGGGCAGCCGCCCCGGCGAGCACCACGCCGGCCGCCGGACCCACCCGTTCGATGACCGCACCGGCCGATGCGCTACCGAGCGCGAAGCCGATCCAGTTCGCTGTCACCAGAACCGCAAAAGCCTGAGACTGGCCGGCAGGAGGGGTGTACTGCCCGATCAGCATCGCTTCGATGCCGTCCGCCGGGCCGGTGGCCGCTCCGATCAGCAACATCAGCACGATGCTGATCGCGAAGACCGGTGCGAGCGCCAGCGTGAGGATCAGCGCGCCGTACAGGGCCAGGAACGTTGCGAGCTGCACGGGCAGAGAGCCGGGCACCGCCATTCCGCCGTAGAGAAAACTGGCCACGACGCCGCCCACGGCCAGGGCTGCGACGAACACGCCTTCACTCGTACCCAGCACCTGTGCGTGGGCGACCACCGACACCTGAACACCGCCGATGGCGACCGCCCCAAGGGCGATCACTCCGAGAACCCGGATCTGGGCGGCGTTCCACCCTGCGGTGCGGCTGCTGCCGGTGGCCGGGCGCTGCACGATCTCCAGATCGAGTCGGCGCGCGGCGGTCGAGCCGCGCAAAATCAACGCACCTGCGCCCGACGCAACAGCTGCGACCCCGATCGCCCACAGCGGGTGGACCACGAGAACGATGACGGCCACGACCAGCGGTCCGATGATGAAGACGGCCTCGGTGATGAACCCGGACAACGCGAACAACGTGCGCTGCGCCGCCTCATCGGGCACTGCGGCCATCACCCGTCGTGCCACGGTCGACGTCGGCGGTGTGCATGCGCCCGTCAGTCCTGCAGCGATGAGGAGCACCGCGGTGTCGGAGGTCGACGTGCCTGCTACCACGAACACCGCGACCATCGTGGCCTGTGCCCCGACAGCCCACAGCAACGGACCGCGGGGCCCTTTGCGGTCTACCAGGCGACCCCAGAACGGCGCAGCGAAGGCCAACGCTGCCGCGTAAGCGCCCGCAACGAGCCCGGCTGCGGCGAAGCTGCCCGTGATGCGCTGAGCCGCCAGCAACAGGCTCAGATTCATCATCCCGGACAGCAGGTACGCCGTGAACGCGGCGGCAATCACGCGGGGCATACCCGGGATTACCAGTGCGGTTCGATATCGGTTGAGCATGGAGCGCATTCCGCCTCCGCTGGTCGGTGCGAACCGTGATTCGCACGCTAATAGTCGACCTGATGCACAGTCAATGCGCGACCGAGGTGGAATTGAATCCCTCGTGGATGGCGCATCTGGATGACCGGTGAACTACCTACAGGGATTTTCTCCAATCGACAAATGTGAAATGGCGTCCCTAGCATCGGTTGTGGCTCGTGAATTCGGGTCTTGGGAAATTCCACAAGGAGGAATCCGCCTTGACCACTCAGACCAAGCCTGCGCCGCTCACCACCGCGGTCGCGGCCTGCGCCCCGGCGGCGTGGGACTGTCAGATGCACACCTACCTGGGTTCGCCCGCGAACGTGGCAGCGAACCTCGCGGCCGTGCCGGCCGACATCGTCGAGCGGCGCGTGTACATGCTCATGGTGCAGGGCACCGACCGCGCGGAGGCCCACCTCTACGAGCGCTTCGCGTTCGAGGACAACGAGGGCACCGTGGCCACCTGGTCCGACCACAAGCTGGGCGACATGGTGACCCGGCTGACCGAGGTGCTGATCGGCAACGGCGGCGCGCACTGCCCCGGTGAGCAGGTCAAGGCCAACCTGGAGGAACAGCACGACTTCCAGGTCGGCGCACCGGCACCGGCACCGAAGACCGCAGCGGAGGCGTTTGGCCCGATCCTCGCTTCGTTCTCCAGTGACAAGTTCGTGCAGGCAACGGTGATGGCGCTCTGCTGAGCCCGCTAGTGACTGGCCGGTCCTGGACCCACCCGAGCGGTGGGCCCGGGACCGGTCCGCCTTCCTGCGCGTCCTCATCCACCTGGCTGCGCTTGGCCGCCTTCCCGTAACCATTTGGCGACTACGGCGGCCCGGCTGTGCAGGTCGTAGCGCTGGTAGAGACGCTGGAGGTGGGAGTCCACCGTCCGCGGCGAAACGCCCAGCCGCTCTGCGATGTCTCTGTCCTGCAGCCCATCGGCGATCAGTTCCACGATCTCCACCTGACGCGGACTCATTTCCATTCCATTCCCCTTGGACCGAACGTCCGTGATCTCGATGGTTTCGACGTTGCGCAGCTGAGGAAGCGAGAGGTGCACGGCCTTGAAATCGATCAGACCGCATGGCGAGTGGGAGTCGCCGATCGGAGCAGCCGAAGTTGCGCGCTCCCGCCTGCGTCTTGCGCACCCCACGCTCCGAAGCGGGGTCGTGTGGTGGCAGGAGAACCGTCCAGAAGACGGTGGACGCACCGCCGTGATGCGCAGGACACCCGACGGGGTGTGTGCATCTGTGCTGCCGGCCGGATTCGAGGCGCGGACACGAGTGCATGAGTACGGTGGCCTCTCCTACTTTCCGCTTGCTGGTGACAAGCCTGGCGAGTGGAGCGTGGCGTTCGCTGACCACGCGACTCAGCGGCTTCACCTCGTCCGCAGTGCGGCCGCCGATGTGGCGGTGCCGCTGACTCCGTCGCCCCCGGTTCCGGCTGGGCTCCGCTACGCGGATTTCGTGCTCAGCCCCGACGCGACGGAGTTGTGGTGTGTGCGGGAAAGCCACCTTCCGCAGGGGCCACCGCGTCGGGCGCTTGTGGCCGTGCCGCTGGACGGTTCTGCCGCGGAGGCGCCCGAGGCAGTGCGAGAACTGATGTGTGGCAGCGACTTCCTCGCTTACCCCACCCCGTCGCCCGACGGAACGCACCTCGCGTGGATCGGCTGGGATCGGCCCGACATGCCTTGGGACCGCAGCGCGTTGTACGTGGCCCGCCTCGACGGCGGCGGAGCGTCGATCCTGCTCGGAGGACCCCGGGAATCGGTGCTCGCCCCGGTGTGGCGAGACGACGGGTCGCTCTACGTGGTGTCCGACCGTTCGGGCTGGTGGAACTTGTGCCTGGTCGACCTGGCTGGTCGCGTGGAGCACGTGTACGAGATCGAAGAGGAGTTCGCGGAACCGCTCTGGGGCCTCGGCGGCCGACCGTTCACACAACTGTCCGACGGCAGACTCGCGGTTCTGCACGGCAGAGGACAGCTCGGTCTGGGCGTGCTCGACGCGAAGGCGAATGAGCTGGTGGACGTGCCCACGACCTGGACGTCGTTCGGTCCTGCACTTTCTGCCGAAGGTGGAACGGTGTGCGCCATTGCGCACGCACCTGACAAGCCTGGAGGCGTCGTTGTGGTCGACCTCGGCTCCGGTGATCACGACCTGATCCGAGTCGAGTCCGATCACGTGCCACCGGTGTCGTACCTGCCAGTGCCTGAGGCCGTGGAGTTCATCGACGCGGACGGGCAACCAGTGCACGCGTTCCGGTATCCGCCCACAAACCCCGAGTTCCGAGGGCCGGATGGGGAGGCGCCGCCCTACGTGGTGTGGGCACACGGCGGGCCCACCGGTCACGGTACGAGCGACCTTGATCTCACCAAAGCGTTCTTCACCAGTCGCGGCATCGGTGTGCTGGACGTCAACTACGGAGGATCGAGCGGTTACGGTCGCACGTACCGGAACCGGCTGCTCGGGAACTGGGGGGTCACCGATGCCGACGACGTCGTGGCCGCTGCCCGGGCACTTGCCGATCTCGGGCTGGCCGACGGGGAGAGGCTGGCCGTGCGAGGCGGCTCTGCAGGTGGATGGACCGCGCTGGTCGCCGTCACGAGTGCGATCCCGCGCGTGGGCGCGGTGTTCCGTGCGGCAACCGCGTACTTCGGAGTCACGGACGTGGTCACGCTCGCCGAGCACACCCACGACTTCGAGGCTGGATACTTCGATGCGCTGATCGGACCGCTGGAGAGCAGCGCCGAGGTCTATCGTGCTCGGTCGCCCCGCGGCAGCATCTCCGCCGAGACCTGTCCTGTGCTGCTCTTGCAAGGACTGCGTGACCCGGTCGTCCCGCCGGCTCAGGCAGTGGCCTTGCTCGGCGAGTTGGCCGACAGCGGTGTCGACCACGTCTATCTCGCGTTCGCGGGTGAATCGCACGGTTTCCGCCGAGCGGACACAATTCGAGCGTGCCTGGAGGCTGAACTGGGCTTCTACGGACGAGCGCTCGGTTTCACCCCGGTGGTGCACGGTGCGTCACCGCCGGAGGGATGAAAAGGCCGGTCGTCGATCCCGCTGTGAATCCCGCGACCCCATAGATGATGTTCGTGCTTGTTCGCATGTCGCCCCCCGGCCGACGGCGGACTTGTGTCCGTTACTGGCCAGAATACCATACCTCCCTAGCGTATCTGTTGCGCAAGAGTCTATGTGCATCAACAGCTCCTGTAGTTCGCAAGTTCATGAAGTACACCAGATGGATATGGAGCCTTCGTATAGTCGAATTACAAGGGACGCGTAATACGTGGTCTTACCAGCGGTTTCGCAGAGGAGTTGCGTGCCTGCTGTCTGAAGTGGATGGACTGTCCCTGGCGTGCATACCCGGCGTTGCGTGCACTGCGTAGTCGGCAAGGCTGGTGGTAGCTCTCACGGCCGATTGCTCAACTTCTACCGAACCTAGTAGATCGGGACACCTAGACTGCGACTGTGTGAACATCGTGGTGCAGAGTCGGCGATGCCAGCGCCCATCTTGTTCGACTGTGGGGGTGCGGAAACACGACGAAGGCTCGCGAACCAGCTGCACGAGTGGTCGGAGGTAGCGACAGCCGCATCGGGTTGTGGCGCTCAGTCCACCGATTGCTGACCTATCCTGGAGCGAACTCCGGCTTTGTGCGGTGGGTGACGCTACGCCAGAAGTTCGGCGGCGGTGGGGACCTCGCGAAGCTGTCGGCAACAGTCCAATAAGGAATGTGGACTTCCAGCGTGACGAGGTAGATGACGCCGCGCAAGTACGGCGAGTTCGTGGAGTGGCGGGCGTACACGATGACCTCGCATCGGTGGCGACATCTAAGCAGAGGGCTAGGACGGTGATCGAAGCGTCCGGCACCTGGGGATCGCCTAACTGGAGTGGCCTAACCCGCTGGGCGGTGACGGCGTGCCTGGGGTGGGGGAGAAGGCGGCGGCCGCTCGGATCAGCTACCGCGTGCCGGACCTCGCGCCGAACGGGCGCGGTACGCGAGCAAGCGAATCGCGGTCGCTGGAAGTGGCCACTCGGCTCTCACCTCGTTGGTGGCTCTGGGAGAACTGGCTGAGCAGGAACCGGGCACGAAGGTCGTGACTGTTGCGGCGTGGCGCGGTCGGCAACGCCTTCGAGGGTGGCCCAGCGGACCAGCTATCGGCGGGGCGCGCTCGGGTTGCCGGCGAACACGACGGTCGAGTCTGCCTGCCAGCGCGCGACGTCATAGTCGACGTCCACGGTCACGGTGCGCTCGGTGCCGTGCTCGCTGCTGGAGATCGTGACCGGCGCGCCGAGCATCGCCGAAATGCCGAATGCGTCGATGGCGCAAATCGCAAGGCACCTGATCCGCCCTTCCACGTGAGCCGGTGACGCGTCGGGAGAGGCGAGAACGGGTAGGCGGCGCGGATCTCGCCCTGCTCGCCGAGGGCGACGACATTCCGCGCGGTCAACTCAGACAGCGTGGTGCCGGGGTCGGTACCGCGGTCGCGAGCTGCTTGCTCCGATCGGATCGGGCCGGTGCTCGCCCAGTTCGTGTGTATACCTCCTGCACCAGCTGGTGCAGGACTCGTGCCCGCCGGGGAGAGTTCCATGGTTGCCCAGGCCTTGTGCAGCTCCACGTTCGGCGCATCAGAATTCGCATCGGTCGTCTTCACCTTCCGAGGGTGAACCCTCACCCCCGCTACAGGGTCAGTAGCTCGCCGAAACCAAGCCCATATCACCACCGTCGTTGCTTGCACTGAGAGTGACGGGTGCGCCGGCGGTGGTGCAGATCAGCGCGGCCACCTCGTCTGGCTCGGTGTGCCACAGACGGGTGGTTCCGCTGCGGCCTCCCGCCGCCGGGCGCGGCCGTCCGCTGTGATTGCCACGGTTGGCAGGCCGTCGCCGGCGTCGAGAATCCCGATCGCAGCGGGCTCGCTGGGTGCGGTGAGGTCCCACAGTCGGATCGTGCCGTCGACGCTGTCACGCCCAGTTCATCCCTAGTCGGGCGGAACGCGAGTTCGTAGACTTCGTCGACCGGTCCGCGTAGCGGGCGATCCAGCACGACCGGTGCGGCGGATCCGGTCAGGTCGACCAGGCGACCCGTCCCGCCCTACACGGTTGCAGCCCTCTTCGTCACAAGAAGACCCATACCGCCGGCGTACGTGACCAGCGACGCCGAGGTTGTCGCGCTTCCCGACCTGGTCTCGCGGCTCTGTTCCTGAACAACCCCCAGGCGTGCCAAGCCTGATCATGCTTGCGGTGCGGTGGCACAGGCGATGAGGCGCGGCCCCTGCATGATCGGCGTGAGACGCGTCGAGTACCAATGACCACCGTGTTGAGCGGGTCACGGACCGGAGAGGACGAAGCGCTTCGACGACCTGCCGCCCGTGAATTTCGCGGCTGCACAACCGGACACCAGGTTGCGTGCGCTGCTCGGCGACATCCGCTGACATCGGGTGCCCGAGTTCTCCCTCGTGAACGGCTGTGACGGTATCTGTGTGGCTAGGTGGTCTGGTCGTCGACCCACATATCTCCGATCAGGGGGACCGCGTTGACTGGCCGTACAAAGACGACCATGTGCCGGGCACGCGTGATGGCGACGCGGAGCAAGCGCCGGTTTGCGTGTATCCGTTTGCTGTCCCATGTGGTGTCCAGCAGGCGTGCGCCGTACTGGCCTTCGGCGATGATGACCCCGTCGAACTCCTTGCCTTTCGACTTGTGCATGCTCATCAAGCTCACCGGTGCGATGTCCTGCTGGGATGCTTCCAATGTTTCGTTGGCTAGTACCCGCTGCACCGTTGCGGCCGCGTCGATATACGTGCGGCGGCCGTCCCAGGCGTCCAGTAGCGCCCACGCCAGCGCGTCGGTGGCTTTGAACAGACGCAGTTGCCTTGCTTTGGTGAACAGTTCTTGGAGTTCTGCGGATCCTTGCAGGCGTGCTCGCGCGGTCTGCCAGTCGGGAACAGGGGCGCCGTCGAAGTCGACTCCGGCGTCGAACGCGGAGACGATGCTCGTCGCCGCCTTGGCGCGGATGGTGCCGCCGGCCTCGAAGGCGGTGATGGCCCGCTCGATCGTCCGGATTGTGGTGCGGGCGCCTTCGACGCCGCCGGCAAGTTTGACCCGGTAAAAGTCGGTGACCGCGCGCAGAGTGCGCGTGATCGCGCTTGCTCGGTCGAGTCCGGGCCATTCCATGATCGTGGCGACCACATAGCCAGCCGCGGCGGCGAGTTCGGGGTCCCAGTTGAGCTCGTGCTCGACTGCGGGCACGGTGCCCTCGGGTGTCCCGGTGTCGGTGGAGATCGTTTCGGAGATCTTGCCGACCAGAAAGTTCGCCGGCGCAAGCACGGCGATCGTGGGCGTGCGGCCGAGCGTGCGTTCCAGGTAGGTACGCAGGGCGACAAGGAGTTGATGGACTCGGGTCTCACATGTGTACGGCCACCAGTACTCGTAGGACTTGACGTTGTCAGGTCTCGGCTGTGCCTGATCGTTGCGCAGCACGGCGTTGGCGTAGTCGAGCAGTCCTGCGCCGGGGCTGCGATGATTGTCCTTGGACAGGTCGAAGCGGCGCGGTTTCAGGTACTCGATGGCGTGCTGGACACGAGTTTCGTCCACGCCGGGGATGTGGTCGAAGATCCTCTGGTCCGGATCGGCCAGGCAGATGATGCGCGAGCTCGTACTCAGTGCCTGCACGGCGCGCCACTGGTCTGTGTTGGTGTCCTGGAACTCGTCGACGATGATCAGCGGGTAGGTGTCGCTGTAGAGCACCCGCACGGCGGCAGATCGTTCCAGCAGGCTCGCCGCGGTCCCGGCGAGCCGGTCGAACACGTACCGGCCCTCCTCGAGTGCGAGCCGATGTGTTTCCTGTTCCCAGTCGCCCGCGAAGTCGGCTTTGAGTAGCCCTTCCCGGTCGGGGGTAATGAACGACGACGGGGTGCCGGTGAGCAGGCGTCCGTGGCTGCGCACGAGATCGAGGAAGAACGCGTGGAAGGTCCTGATCTCCAGCTTGTCGCGGGCTGAGCTGCCGAGCAAGCCGCGCATGCGGTCGGAGATCTGTCGGACCGCGGCCCGGGAAAAGCTCAGGAACAGCACGCGTTGCTCAGGCGCCAGCGTCAGGACGGTCTCGCGAGCTGTGAGCAGGGCGATCGTGGTCTTGCCGCAGCCTGGCCCGCCCTCGATGAGCAGATGCCCGTGGGCGGCCAGGATCTCCTTGCGGGTGTCGTCAAGGTGCATCGGGCTGGGCACCTGGGTCTGCTGGCGGCGGGTCGTCGCGCAGGTCAGTGTCGATGCGTTGCAGGAACCCGGCCATCGACGCTGGAAGCTCCGCGACACCCGAGCACTGGGCGAGCAGCAGCGGGACGTAGCCCTCAGTGCCTTTGCGGCCCTTGAGGGCGGTGAACACGTACTTACGGACGTCGTCGTCAGTCGCTGCAGGGTCGAGCGCCCCCCAAGCTGGGTCGAAGTCCGCGCGCGCCGGGATCTGCGCGGCGAAGCGCCGCAGAACCTCGACGGGGACCTCTTGTACGAGCAGCTTCTCCACACCGGCGTGCGGGATGACCTCATAGAGGGTGAAATCCGTAGCCTTGGCTGTCGCGTCGGCGCTCAGCGGCGAGGTCGGTGTGTCGTGGATGCCGTAGACCGGTTTGCCCATCGCGGCGAACACCGGCGCGAACAGAGGCACCGCGGCGTCGCCGCCGGCGTCGAAGAGCGAAACCCCCGCGAGGTCGATGTGCTGGTAGTCGAGGGTGGCGTCCTGGTCGAGCACGTCGGCGATAAGCGGGAACGCCGCTGCTTCGGTGGCGCCCTCCACAACCAGAACGGCGCGGGCGAGCACCGCTTCGGCGAACTGGCGTCGGTTGTCCCCGTACTTCTTGCGTTTGAAGTCCGCGGGAAGGACCACGTTGGTGCTGGTGAGCGCTCCGTCGGTGTTTCTGGAGAGCACGACGAGCTGCTCGGGCGTGAACTTCTCGATCACATACGGCGAGTGGGAGGTGACGATCGCCTGGCCCATGCGTTTGAGCACGAAGTCGACAAGACGCCGTTGCGCGTGGGGCGGCAGCGCGATCTCGGGTTCCTCCATGGCGAAGATGACGGTGTCGTCGCCCTTGAGTTCCGCGATGTAGGTCAGCAGCGCGAAGACGAGCAGGTTCAGCGAGCCAGTGCTCAAGCGGGTGAACGGGACGCCGTGCGCGCCGGGCTGTGTCGCCACGAAAAGCCGCAAGACCTCGCGGAGGTGTTCACGGGTCAGCTCCGACACCTGCAGGTCTACGGCGTCGGGATCGTCGGTGAGAGTGAGGAACCGGCCTACCCGGCGGCGTACCTCGGTGCGGATCTTGGCGAAACCGGAGTCGTCGTCGGCGATGGTGACCGCTCCGACGTCGCGCAGCGCCTTTTCCCACAGCGAGCCTTCGGTGCGCGACTCGAGGCGGACGATCGTGTCGATCAGGGAGCCACGCTGGAAGCTCAGAGCCCGGCTACCGGTGCGGTTGGCCCGCAAGTACAAAAACCCGCACAGCCACTTGTCTTCCCGCGTGAATGGCTTGAGGCCGCCGCCGAGCTGTGCCGGTTCGTCGGTGAGATCGTCGGTGACGACTTGCGGGTGAGCGAAGAAGGTGCCGCCGACGAAGTCGTCCTCCGCTGGATCGAAGCGGCCCAGAAACACCACCGGCAGGCACCACTCGATGCCTTCCTCATCGGCGACTTCGAGGGCACCAGGGGTGGTGTCGACGAAGTCAGCGGTCGTGGTCGACCAACGTCGGACACGCCCGTTGAAACGCCTGCGCGCTTCAGGTGATAGTTCCGTGAGGACGACCTCGACACGCACTTCGGGAAGGACCGCGTCGACTTCCTGGTACCGCGCGGCGTAGAAGTCGTACTCGTCGATCACCGGCCGCCGGAACAGGCGCTCTGGTCCGAGCACCAGGTCGAGCGCCTCACAGATCGTGGACTTTCCGACGCTGTTACGTCCGACCAACAGCGAGTGCCCCTCAAGCATGACCGTGCCGTGCTGGACGCCACGGAAGTTGTGCAGACTGACTCGTCGGACCTTCACGTGGCTCATGCCTCCCGGATGTGCGGTAATACCCGATCGGCGCCGGGTCCGCGTCGCGAACCACGACCGCGATCTGCATCCGAGGATGCTACGACGAGCGGGTTGCTCGAGGCGATCAACCACGCGGAAGCACACTTCGAAGCTGAGATCGAACGCCCCACCATCAAACCCGACTCGCCCTTCGTACGCCAGGAGCCGCTGACAACAGTTCTGAAATCAGGGCTTCCAACGTTGGAGCATGCCTCGCCACCTCCGGGGTTTCGTTCGCGAGATTTACATCTGCCGCGTAGTAGCGCCATTTATTAGAGAAGCTGGCGCTGGTGGTCGATCGCGGATGCTTTCGAGCGGGCGCAGACGGCCGGTCCCGAGTCGCTGGCGTTCAACACGGCGAAGAGCCACCGGCCTTCTCGCTGCGCATGCTCTCACCGTCTCAGGGAAGGTCGAACCGCAGCGAGGTCCCGTCCTCTGCGAGGTTCGACGGAACCGCCGTGGCGCCGCCAAACGTTGTCGGGGTGGCGCGATACGGTGCCTTCGTGCCAAGTAGACCGCCCCAGCGACCGCAGCGACGTCTGCAAACCAATCCGTTCGAGGCGCCGCAGTTCGGTGCCAGCAGCCGGACGTATGACTCGCCTGCGGTGAGGAGCGAGTCGAAACCAGAGGCGGCTCAAGGCCGCTACCTCTACGAGAGGCTTGGGGAGAAGCTCTTCCAACAGATGTGCGGTGCGCTGGTGGCCCACGAGTTCCCCGGTGTCACCTGCATGCCTGTGGGGCAGTCCGATGGTGGCCGGGATGTGGTGCGTGAGAACCCCGACGGTGGCCGGGTCATCTACCAGGTCAAGTGGTCGGCGAACTCGATTAAGTCTCCTGTCGCCTGGTTGAAGGCCGCGCTGAAGAAGGAAGCCGACAACATCCGGCGCCTGGTCAGGGGAGGTGCGACCGAGTACTACCTCATGACGTCGGTGGCAGGAACTAGCTTCCCAGGCAGTGGAAGCATGGATCAGCTCGCCGAACTGCTGATGGACTACTCGTCCGAGTTCGGGATACCTATGCGCTGCTGGTGGCGTGCTGACATCGACGCTCGTGTCAATCTGGCACCGCAGGAGTTGTTGTGGTCCTACGCTGAAATGCTCGCTGGTTGGGACCTGATCCGCTACCTGACGACTGCTAGCCGACTGCACGAACGTGACGAGCGGTTGCGCGACATAGTGAGGAAGGTCGTAGCGACCCAGTGGGAGGAAGACTCGAAAGTCAAGTTCAAACAGGTCGACCTTGACTCCTACGCGCTCGAGGACCTCTACGTCGATGTCGAGGCCGAACGTCTCGCACAGCCTCGAAGGCTTGAGGACATCGAACTAGAAATTGAGCTTCGCGAAGGCGGCGAGCTGGGAGGTGTTGCCAGGTACCTGCTTCAGGCCAAGTTGCCTTTGACCTTGGTCCGCGGAGCACCGGGGCAGGGAAAGTCGACCCTTACTCAGTACCTGTGTCAACTGCATCGCGAGGTGTTCCTTTCCAGCGCTGAGGACGGGGCCGTTCACTCGAATGAGAAGTTTCCAGATTTCAAGCCTCGTCTCCCGCTCAGGGTCGACCTGCGCGACTACGCGTCCTGGCTTCTTGGGTACGACCCGTTCGACATCGCTCATCCTGACGCTCGGCCGACGAAGAACAAGGCAACGGCCCGGTCCCTGGAGTCGTTCCTCGCGCGTCTGATGCAGGTGAAGAGCGGCGAGATGCCTGTCCGTGTCGAAGATGTCCACGAGCTCATCGCGCGGTTCCCCCTTCTCATCGTCCTCGACGGACTTGACGAAGTGGCATCAGCCGACGTGCGCCAGGACGTCGTGGCGCGCATCGACGAACTGACTGCACGCCTGGCCCGTAGCCAGTGGGCGCCGCAGGTCGTCGTGACGACCAGGCCGAACTCTTCCGGGCTGGCGGAGCCGTCACCCGACCGTTTTGAAACCATCGCGTTGAAACCGCTCGGCCCCGCTCTGCGTCGTAAATACCTTGGAAAGTGGGCGGACTCACGCCGGCTGCCCGCGGGTGATCGAGCCACGCTGCAACGCATCTTCGAAGCACGGTCGGCCGAACCGCACATCGCGCAGCTGGCCGAGAACCCCATGCAGCTCACGATCTTGCTCTACCTGATTCAGAAGCGCGGAGACTCGATTCCGCACTCCAGGACGGACCTGTACCGGTCATACATGCAGACGTTCCTCGACCGCGAGGCGGCGAAGAGCCCAGCGGTGCAGACGCACCGCGACGATTTGGAAGAGGTCACCGCCTACCTCGGCTGGCAGTTTCAATCGCTCGCCGAGTCATCCGGTGCCAGTGGGCAGCTCCCGATCAAGGAGATCAAGCAGTCCATCGTCGCATACCTGTACGACGCCGACAAAGACACACATCTGGTGGAGGCATTGTTCACCGCCGTAACCGATCGAGTCTGGGCGCTCACGAGCAAGGAGCAGGGCAGCTTTCGGTTTGACGTCCAACCAGTGCAGGAGTACTTCGCTGCCAGCTACCTATACCACTTCGCCGGAGCAGCGCAGGCACGGTTCGACGGCTCTGAGGTCTTCCGCGCTCTGGTGCGACGTCCGTACTGGTTCAACACGTGTCGCTTCTACGCGGGTTTCGCCTCTGTCAACGAACTGGCTGCACTCGCGGAGGTTCTGGAGGAAGAGATCGAGCGGTCTTCGCCTCCCTTCGATGTCTCTACACCTAGCGTCCACATCGCGCACACGCGAATGGTCATCTGGACATTGCTGGCGGACGGTGTGTTTGCCGCCCGTCCTCGGACTCAAGCGCGTGTTGCTCGCCTGATCAGCGATGATCTGGGTGTCCGGCTGATCGCCGACGCGCTGGACAAGGCGCACGATCTTCCTGACATGGCCGCAGACCGAGGTGGATCCGCTCTCGTGAAGGCTCTGCGGGAGGCCATCGCTGCCGACCCTCAGCAACCAATCAATCGCATACGTGCGGAACTAGTCGCCCATGTGTTGATCCAGAACGAAGTTGATGAAGACGAGCTATGGCGCACGTGGTGGCAATCGAACCTCCATGCAGCGGCGGGCTCAGATGAAGAATCCACATGGTTGGCGCTCGGCGGCCCTATGAAGAACGCAGCGCACCTCCCCGGCGCGATTTGGTCAACGCTTGCACTTGATGAGCCTGGTGCCGCTCATGCGGCCTTGGAATCAGGGATGCAAGCCGCTACTGGTTCTGTTCAGTCTCAACGGCTCCTTCGCGCAGTACTCAATGGACATTGCAGCGACGCCAGGCCGACGGTTGGAGGTGGTGAAGCAGCTTGGTTGTTGTTGCTTTGGGCACCGCGCCACTTTCACCGCAAAGCCGTTGAAGAGGCATCGCTCTCCTCTTCCCGCAACGTGCGCCGCCACCTTCAGCAGGGTTCAGACTCGCGACTGCGCCACGCCAAGCAATTGTTCGCCCTGGACGCTCGTTACGAGCGCGTGTACGAGGCCTCGAAGACCGGCAAAGGGCAGAAGGGGACCACCTCCGCGTGGAGTAACACCGCCAGGGAGCTGGCGGTGATCCATGGCCCGTCCCTTTTCGCCGCCGAGATCACCGTCATTGGCGCCGCGCTGCCAGCAGATCGGATCATGACCGGAGGGGACCTCACCAAAGACTCAGAGCCTCTCGGTGACGAGGCTGACTACGGTCGGCTCCTCAACGATGTTCGTCACCACAGGCGCAATCGCTCGTGGTGGGTCTCCGCGTTCGAGAGGTACCCCGACCACCTGTCACGCGCCACCTGGCTGTTGAGTTTGCTGGCTGTCGCGGACACCACCGTGGTGGCGGAGTGTCTCGAGCACATCGACGCAGTCACGAAATCTTTGCCCGGACCCGACCTGCACGCTGTCCGGCTCGCATCTAGCAGGACTGGCGCCATCGATCTCGTACGGCGCCTTGATCGAACAATTCTGGATCGGCTCAGCAGGCACTCTGCAGACACGGCGTTGCTCGTGCTGCACAACACCATCGCCCCGAGCAGCTTCGACCGCCTGAGCGGGCTTTCTGAGGAGTTCCTCGGAAAGATGATCGATTTGGAGTTGTGTTCTTGGCCGGCGACACATGCCGTTCATGGGCGCATGCTGTCCACCCCGTCTATTGCGCGCTGCGAACTTCTTCGCGCTGGTGGACCGAACAATCTCATATCTGGTGAGGTAGCGGGAGAGCTGCCGGATGACCTCGTGCGTGATGTCCTCACGGCACCTGCAGACGTGCCTGCGCCGTGGTTGCGGAGGGCAGAAGCGCAGTACTCAACAACTGTGAGGCAGACGAATCTGGCAGATCACGCACGTGGTGCACGCTGGTTTGACTCGATGAGATGACATGGTGGCGGCACTCCGTGAAGCGTGACCACGAGGTGATCCATTGGCAGGCCAGTGACGCTGGCACCGCCTATTCACCTGCCATGCCTCAATCAGCGAACGCTGAGGCGATGCTGTCACGTTTCGATGGCTGGCTGATTTGCTGGAGCTGAAAGGCCCACGGTGCAGCTGGATCTCGTCGGTGTGCTCGCCGCGATCGGGGGAGCGGTCAGCATGGCGTCTGGCGTCTCGCTCACGAAGCGGTGGCGTTCAGAGGGGTCAACGTCCTGATGCTCATCGACTGGCAGCTCACCGTCGGCGGACTGGTGTTGCTGTCCGTGCGGTTCCTGGCAGAGGGCCTGCCGGGCACGATCAACGGTACCAACGTGCTGGGCCTCGGCTACCTGATCGTGCTTGGCTCGCTGTTGGCTCATCGATCACGTGAGACGTTGCTTCTAAGGGCTGAAGGGCGAGAGCGACGCCACTGCGGCTGAGTCAGGGCCCGGCGTGAAGACGCACTCGACCTCGCGGCCGGCCAAGGCTGTCTCCCGGCACGCTTCTGGGCCCTCAAGGTGCAACTTGGTGAGTCGAATCCAGAGAGGGCCGATCTCGAAGCTGACTCCGTTGAAGGTGAGGGGGAGTGACTCGTCGCTGATCTGCATGCTGACGCCGTCCGTCTTCAACTTGTCGGACAGCTCCAGGTGGTCACTTGGGTTCTGGGTGAAGCGTAACTGCGGGGGGAACGGCAGTGGTGCCGGTTCGTCACGCAACAGTTGGGCGGCGAAGCGGATGTTGCGCTCGTCTGAGCGCGTCCACCGATGCGGAACGGGCAGTACCAGCCCGAGAGCGTCGCGCACGGCAAGCAGGTCACCCACCAGGTTCCGCAAGTTCACGAACTCGGGCTCAGCCGGCATGGTGATGGGAATGCTCAGTCGATCGGTCGGGAAGCAGATCTCCATCGTTCGGTCGGCATCAATCCCTGCAGCCAACTCGTACAGCCGGTGCAACCCCGACGGGTCGATCGTTGACAACGGGACCTTGCTGCCGCTGCCGTCGTCGATGTTGAGATGTACCGAGAACTCTGCCTGCTGTCCACGCCTGCGCCGCAGGAGTATCCGAGTAGTCAACAGGCCGGTGCTGTCCATGCCGCGCAGCGTTATGCCCTCGGTGCCTTTCTCTCTGTGGGTCAATGAGATCTGAAGCGGGCGTGTGGATGGCTGGCCGCCGCCAGTGATACGCAAGGTTGCTGGCATCGGTAGTCCTGCATCGTCTCCGTCCGAGCTGATGGTCAGAGAGCCTGGCCCTGGCTCCAGCCCGAGAGCCTCAAGGCCCGCGATGCTGATACTCGTGACGTATCGAGGCGGGATGGTGATCGTGCCTCCAAACGCGACAACCTCCTCGTACTTCCGACGGGTTGCTTGGGCGTCTTCATCGACCGGGAAATCGAGCTCGTAGTCGATGTGGACTTCATCAGGAGCGGCTCCTGTTTTCGGGGCGGCGATCAGCTGTTGCGTCTCGGTGTCCCACCTGATGTTCCAGCTGGGGGAGAGCTCGTTAGCTCGGTTCTGCAATGTCATTGCCCGGCTCACGAAGTCTGAGGCGGTCAACATGTAGTCGGTCTCGGCGCGTGCCTCAGCGACTGCCCTGAAAACCTCGACTTGTGCGCCGTCGAGCGTCGCACGGCGGATGTCCGGGTTTGCCGCGATTCGCTGGTCCAGCCAGGTGCGACCGAGCCACTGGAGCGGGAAAGGCACTTCGGCGGCGAGTTGGTTCGAAAACCAATCGCAGAGAGCCGGTGTCGGATCGACAGGCGCGACCAGAACCCAGCGAATCGGGTCATGCCTTGCCGCGTTGCTGAGTGAACGCTTGATATTGCGCTTCTGCGTGCTCGTGATCCTTGTGAACTTCTTGCACTCGAACACCACGAGCCCGTCCGGGCTCTCCCAGCGGAGATCTACTCCGCCGTCCCCGCCTCGGCCGTCGATGGGGATCGCATCAGGATGTTCGCGAATGATCAACATCTTGGCCAGCTTCTCGAAGTCGGCCGGCCTGTCTTCGAAGTTTTCCCAGCGCACACCAACCACCGAGAAGCCTCCGGTCCTAGATAGACGTGCTTCGAACGTTCCAAGAATGGTACTTCGCGGGCTTGGGCATTTTGTGCAAGCAAGCCCGCTGGTCGTCAGCGTCTCGCATGAGCAAGCATCTGACGCCGCCTGCCGGTGTCCTTCATGGTACGAGTTTTCTGCATCTCTGAACGTGAGTCAGCCATGCCAGATGTCGCGGGCACATTCGCTTGCTTCGCCAAGTGGGACCGGTCGTGGCACGAGATGGGCGCAGTCTCGGCCGCATGGACGAACGTTGCCGTGCGCTAGACCATTGGCTGGCAAGAGAGGTCCACTGTGGACGTCAATGTATGTCTACAGTGGACCTGCCGGGCCCCTTCTGGGCCCCTGCTCGTCGAGACCCAACGAGTCACGATGGGTCTGAACAGGCAAAACATCCCGATGGGGCCGCCTTCGGAAGATGTCCCGAGAACGGCCCCATCGTGGCCTGTCAGGTCTGGTCGGCCCACCACTTCTGTCCGGCCGCGCCGAGGGTCGAGATCGGGTCGTAGTAGGGGTAGCGGCGGTCGAGCGCCTCGGGGTCTTCGAGTTCGATCCCGGTCCGGTAGTTCTTGGTCCAGTAGGAAATGCCCAGCTCACGGTCATATTCGGCGAGCTGGTGCACCCACCGCTTGCCGACGTACGGCACGTCGCAGACGATGCGCGGCGTCGCGTAGCCGGGCAGGTAGCCCATGATCGCGTGCTGCAGCTCCTGCGCCTCCCACACCGACACCCGCCAGTGCTCCGCGTTGGGGATCATGTTGCACATGATTCGGCGACACTCCCGGCGGCAGCGTGACCTGCGGCAACGCGTCGCAAACGGTGCAAATCCTGATCATGGGGCCCCTTCGGGCCCCTTTTTGGTAACGCGGTTCGATCATGAACGTTAGCTGGTCTCAGGCCTTGTCTTGATCTTGGGTTGCGATTGGGGATGCTGTGATCCGGCGATCTGGGCCCTGCGGTGCATGCAATTCGCGTGAGGTGTCGCGGTCGCAGGGAATTTGGTCATCTCAACCCGCTGATTAAGAGTCCTCGGGTGGACCCCGACGGTGGTGTCGGGTGATGTCGGTGAGTACCGTTTCTGCACTTACAAGAAGTGCAGGCCACTCCTGTCGTGATGTGCCGTCCTGGATCGTCGCAGGTCAGGGATCTCAGGCTCCTCTCGCAGCTTCGGGCCCGATGGGTGTAGTCGTACGCCGGTCTGAGAACCGGCACTGGTCCACCTAGATGCCGTGACGTGTCCTCTCGTAGCCGATGAGCGGATGCTCGCGAAGGCAGAGATCGTCAGTAGCGATGGCGGGATTGTTGATCAGGTTCGGCGGGTGTGGTCCAGGTTCTGCCGTACGACCTTGGTGGTGGGGCGGTCGGGCCCGGAGACGTGTTCACTGTTGGCGAGGGTGGCTTCGTACAACGGGATCGCCCTGCCCACGTCTCCTGCGACCCGGTAGGCGTAGGCGGTTGCGGGAGCGCAGCGTGTCGCGGCGCGCGGATCGTCCAGGACCTCCAACTGTTGCCTGTGGGCACGCAGGCGTCCTCGTGGAATCGAATGCGGGTCGACGTCCGGCCGTGCAACATCCTGCCGCCGCCGTGCGATCAAGCTTCTGTAGCGGCGATCGCACGAGGGCGGGCAATGAGCATCGAGATCTTCATCAGCCACGCGCCGGACGGCGCGGAGGACGCCGAGGCGTTGACCCAGCTGGTGGAGAAGAGCAACGACGCCGTGCGGGTGATCTCCGCTTCCACCTCGGACGACCTATTCGTCAGGATCGGGCTGGCGACGATCGTCATCGTCATCGTCACGCCGGACTACCTGGGCGACGAGACGTCCCGCCACGAGCTCTCGGTGGCGGAGGACATCGCGAGGCGCGACAAAGGGTTGTCGATCGTCTTGCTGGTGGCTGAGGATTCGGTCCCTGATCGGTTGCGGCGCTACCCGTCGGTGCCGTTCACGAGGCCGGTCGGGCGCGAGGTTATCGGCGGGATAGTGAGCGTGGCCGGACCGCGTGAGATGCCAGAGCTGACCAGGCAGCCCGCCCCGTTCATCGGCAGGGCCGAAGAACTGCGGACGCTCGTCGACTGGTGCGGGTCTGCGGCCAGGCATTCGGGAGCGATGGTGTTCGGCCTTCCCGGAACCGGCCGGACCAGGCTGGCGAACGAGCTGTGCGCGCAGATGCGTGCGGACGGGTGGAACGCGGGGTTTAACGGAGACCCTGGTGTGCTGTCGTCCTCGGCCTCGCGGACGCTCGTCGTGATCGACCATGCTGACATCGCTCCGATCGCCCGTGTTCTCGCGCTCCTGGACGTCTCGGCACACGACCGGACGCGCGTGTTGCTCCTGGGACAGGACGAGGCGCCGTCGACCCTGTGGGACCAGGTCCTGCAGGCCGAGCCCGACGCCTTTCCGGAACGACCGCCGGTGATCATGTCGCTCAACCAGCGCCGGCTCAGCCCTCGTGACCTCCGGGACCTGGAGGGCTCGCACCACGGCACGCCGCTCACCAGGGCCGAGACACCGCTGGAACACCTGCTCGCCGCGAGCCTGCACCGTGGTGAGGATCGGGATTGGGAGTGGGGAGCTTGGCCCGCAGCCTACTTCGCGGCGGTCACCAGGTATTGGCGCACCAGGCTCGTCGAGGTCGAGGATTTGCCGGAAAAACCCGCTGCGCGAATCGTGTGGATCGCGGCGATGGCCGGGCTGCGGCCCAACGAACTGGGAAGCGTCACCGCCGAGTTGACGAACCTGCGCCTGCACGGGGCGATGCCCACCGGGTGGAGCGTCCTGCCCGCGCCTGACGGCACCACTCTGCTGGAACACGAGCTCGTCGTGGGGCACGCAGCGCATGACAATCCGGAGGGGCTGCGCGAGGCGTTCAACTGGGCCCTGGGGTCGCCGGGGCGACTCGCCCCTTTCCTCGAACGGATGGCGGCCGCGGCCCTCGCTCGGCCACCGTTGCGAAAGCCGCTGGTCGAACTGCTCGGCAGGGCCTTCAACCTGTGGCCGTTAGCGGCCCAGCAGAATCGTGCAGAGCTGACCTATGCGCTCTCGATGTGCATCTCTGTCGTCGCCCCGACGATCTCCCCGGAACTCGCCGAAGAATGGCGCAACCAGATCGGCGAGGTGGAGAGCGCGTCGACGGTCGACTTCCTAGGCACCGGCGACCAGTGGGCGCGGGAGGACGCCCTCAACCGGGGCGCGTGGATCAACGCACTGGTCACGATGGTGAAGCCACCTGCGGCGAAGCCGCTCGACCGGGACGGCACGGGCCCGTCCGTCATCGCGGTCGACGGTCCGTGGGGAGCGGGCAAGACGTCGTTGATGGGCATCGTGCGCAAGCGGCTCGACGACCTGCCCGCACCACCCGCATCGGAGCAGCGGCGGAGACGGATCCGGCGGCTCTGGGCGAAGCGTTGGCTGACGTTGGCGGGCGCGATATACCTGTTGTGGCGCAAGCCCGAAAATAGCAGTGGAGACCAAGACTTTCCCGCTCCAGTCTCGCCGATCACCGTGTGGTTCAACCCATGGGCGCACCAGTCGAGCGACCAAGTCTGGGCGGGCATGGCACGGTCGATCCTGGACGCGGTGAGCGAAAAGCTGTTCGCTACTGAGCACGAACGTGCCCGATACTGGTTGCGGCGCAACGGAAGCAGACTGGACCGGGGACGGTTGCGCCGGTCGTTGCTGCGCAATGCGTTGTCGCCGCTGGTGAAGCTTGCGGTTCTGTCGGTGGCCGTGCCCGTCGGCGCGGCGCTGCTGCGGTACGACCGGTCGATCGACGTGCTAGGTGTGCACGTCGCTAGCGGTGCGACGCTGGCGAAGTGGGTTGCGGCGGTCCTGGTTGCCGCGGCGGTGGTGGACACCCTGCGGCGGTTCTTCTTCGGACGTGCCGCCAACTGGTGCCCGGCCGGGCTGCTGGACGGTCCGGTGCTGAGCGGCGCACTGGCCCAGCCCGGCGCGGACTCGGTGTTGCGCGACCCGCTCTACCACGCCCGATCCGGCTACCTCTACCTGCTGCAGCACGACATCCACGAGTTGCTGCAGGACGCGGCGGCGAAGCGGCACTCTGTCGTGGTATTCGTCGACGACCTCGACCGGTGCAACCCGAAGACCGCGTGCGAGGTGCTGGAAGCGGTCAACCTGTTCCTGTCGGAGGACTTCCCGGCGACGAAGTTCGTGCTCGGGCTGGACATGGGTGTGGTCGCCGCGCAGATCGACCAGGTGATGAAGGACTTCACGCTGGAGAAGACGCGCCGCTACTTCGACGATCCGTCCCCAGGGTGGACGTTCCTGCGCAAGCTCGTGCAGCTTCCCGTGCTGCTGCCGCGGATCGAGCGTTCGACGATGGAGAGCATGGTCACCCGGTTCCTCGGCACCGTGATCCCCGTCGCCGAGGAACCGGCTGCTCCGGCACCGCCACCGGCCGAACCTCGCGCCACCGAGGTCAGAACCGGCGCGGCGCCACAACGACAACAGCTGATGCCGGCACAGCCCGCGACTGGGCAGGAGGAGCCCGGCGAAGCGCCGGTCGACCTCGCGAAGCTTGAACGCCACCCGGCCGTCCGGCAACGCGTCCAGGAGAGGTTGGACACCCTGCCGGTGCAGTCCGCGCGCGAGGCGAAGCGGCTGCTCACCGTCTGGCAGTTCTACCTGAGGGTGTTGTCCGCCGGCGGATCGCCCGCCGGCGGTACGGACCAGGTGGTGCAGGCCAAGGCGGTGGTGCTGCTCGCTGAACTCGTCGTGCGCTGGCCGGCGTTGTCCGCCCAGCTCTTCGGCGTGGTCGACGGCGAACAAGGGGTCACCCGGCTGCGTGCCGCGGCACCACGCGACGACGTCGAGTGGGCGCGCGCGGCGGCCAAGGTCGGGCTCGACCCGAAACGGGACAAGGAAGCGGCGAAGTCGTTGCGCGAACTGCTCACCGAACAGGACTCGCACCTGCTCGCCGCCCTGTCCAGGAGGTTGCTGTGACCGGACCCTCGATCTCCGGTTGGAGCCCCGCCCGGCTCGGCGTCCACCAGGCTGTCGAGGTGTCCGGGGCCGCGGATCGGACGAAGCTTCCCCCATATGTGATCCGCGCGCACGACCACAATGTGCGCAAGGCGCTACGAGGGAAGGAACCGTTCGTCGTGCTGACGGGCACGTCGTGCACCGGCAAAACCAGGACCGCGTTCGAAGCCGTAAGGGCGGAACTGGCCGACCTGCCGTTGTTCCGCCCGCTCAGTGCGAACGATCTGGTCCGCCACATGCCAGACCACCCGGCCGTGGTGTGGCTAAACGAGATCCACCACTACCTCGTCGAGGACGCCGCCGTCGAGGCGTTGGACGCGGTCCTGCACATCCGCGGCCTGGTCGTGGTGGGCACCACTCTCACCGACCGGTGGTCCGAACTGAACGAGAAGAACGGCCCGTACCCCGCAGCCCGGGAACTGCTCGTCGCCGCCTACCCAGTCGAGGTGCCGGAGTCGTTCGACGGCGACGCCCTGACCCGGCTGCACGACGCAGGCCGCCACGACCCGCGACTCGCCTACGCCGCCAAAGCCGCAACGGACGGCAAGGTCATTCAGGCACTCGCGGGCGGCCCGGAACTGGTGCGCGCCTACCGAGACCCGGCCAACGCCGTCGCCAACGCCCTGGTCACCACCACTATCCAGGCGAGCCTCCTGCTGGGCGGCGGGCCGGTCCCGGTGGCCGTAGTCCGCGAGGCGGCGCCCGCCTACCTCGACAGCCACGACCGGGCCTCAGGCGCGTCCTGGTTCGCTGACGCGGATGCCCTGGCCGCCGCACCGGTGCACGGCATCAGCGCGCTCACCAAGTCGCGCGAACAACTGGACATGGGTGAGGCGGACCACTACCGGGCGCACGAGTTTCTGGTGCAGCACTTCAGGTCTCTGCCCTCGCGGGTGGTGCCGGCCGCGCTGTGGGAGGCGATGCTCACGCACCTCGGCCCCACCGGCGAACGTGCCGGGCTCGCCAGTTCCGCTACCCACCGAGGATTGTTGCGCCTCGCGGCCAGGACCATCCACCCCGTGACCCGCGAACTCGAAGGCGCGGAGCTCATGACGTGGAAGGTCGTCCAACGCGATCATCCTGATCACCTGACATGGCTGCGTGCTGCAGCCGCACTCGGCTCCATCACGAGCATGCATGCACTCGCCATGCAGCAGAGTCCAGAGGACATCGTGTGGTGGCAACGGCTTGTGCAGCGAACAGAGGCTCTCCACATGCACGAGCAGCTTCTCCAGTTGAAGAAAAGAGGGTTGTTGGAGCACGCCCTCCAGTGGCTCGGCCCTGCCCGAGACGCGGGCAACCCGGAGGCCCTGACCGCGACTCTCCGCCTCCTCGTCGCCTTGAAGAGGTACGACGAGGCCGTTGAGCTCGCATTGCCCTTTGGCGACGATCCGTTGCAGTACTTCTGGCTCTCGGACCTGTACCAGGCGAAGGGTGAAAACGCGAAGGCTACGGCTGTCCTGAGGAGATGGGCAGAAGCCGGGGATTGGCGTGCGATGTTGTTGCTGGCACGCCTTCTTCGTGTCGACGAGCCAGACGAATCGCGGAGGTGGAGAGCGGAAGGGACGGTTGCGGCGAAGAACGAACTCGCCCTCAGGAGAAGGTTGTTTCCCCTAGGACTAAGGCGATATAGGGAAACGCGGAGGAAGCACGATCGCTTGAAGACCGCGAGGCAGCTCGTCAAACACGGAGATGTCGTGGCTGCTGCCGCAGTGTGGCAGGAAGACGCCGAACTTGGTGACGGCCACGCTCAGCACAGTCTTGCTGAGTTGCGGATGAACAACGGTGAGTCCGAGGAAGCCGAACGGTGGTTCCGAGCGGCCGCCCAAACCGGTGAACCGCGCTACCGGGATGCGCTGGCTTCGTTCCTGGCCAGCACCGAACGCCTGCCCGAAGCCCTGCGGATGTGGAACGAACCGGCTCTGCTCGACGATCCAGACCACCTGCGCCACCGCTTCGACGCCCTGATCCGTGCCGGCCGCGCGGACGAAGCCATGGCCCAAGTGATCGAGCTGGCAGAAGAAGGCTCGCTCGCGGCAATGCGCTTGCTGACAGACGTGATGAGCGAGCCTGAGGCCACCAAGTGGAAGCACCGTATGGCCCGTGCCGGTGCGGTCGACATCGCCCACGACCTCGCGCGCACAGACCTGGCAGAGGGAAGAGCCTTGGCCGCTGAACGCCTCCTGCGCAGCGTGCCTTCACGAGACCAGCCCACCGAAGCTCTGCTACGCGAGGCGCTCGTCGCGCTGGGGCAGAACGACGAAGCAGAACGACTGCTCCGCGCGTCCGTCGAACGCGGCGACGAGTCACTCAACCAACTTGTCGCGTTCCTGCGTACAAGGGGCCGCGACGCCGAGGCGAACCAGGTTGACCTGTACGGCATCGAGGTGGGAGGGAGCACTGCCGAACCCTGGTCCTTCAAACCGCTCGACTAAAGTCCGATGTGGATGGTCAAAGCCGTGGTTCCTCAACGTCGACGGCACCTCCGAAGGCGGCTTGCTCCCGCGCAGCTGGTAGGCTGGCTCGCCGTACATGGGCAATAGGCCGCCCAGGTTGTGGCATCCCCGCTGCGCAGCCGCGCAGTCAGCCGGGCCTCGCACAGCGCGTCACCCACACGCCGCCTGCCGAACAACAGCTTGTAGAACGTCAGCTCATTGGCGTTGTGGCCTCGGAAACGGGTCTCCGGAAGGCCATTGTGCGGGGAGACCGAGTGCAGTGTGGACTTCGGTCACAGAGGGCTCGCGTTCAACTTGGCCGTCGACGAGCCGTGCCGCTTTCCAGGTTGGGAGCACCGGTGCGCTGATCGAGTTCTGATGGGAGCTGTGCCAGAGAGTGGGGGACTTGGTCGCCCAGGTCGGCGGCGCTGGGTTGTCGACGACGAGTACGCCGCTCACCCGCTCATGGCCGTTGTCACGGGGAGCCGTCCAATACCCGTTGGCCAGTCGGGTGTAGGTCGAAGCGCCGTCTCGACGGGCGTGCCCGTGAGAGCTTCCGTACAGCGCGGTCTTGACGTCCTCCTCCTCGGGCAAGAAGCCAGCGTGCCCGACTGCCACGATGAAGGGCAAATTCAGCTCGCCGTACTTGGTGCCCTTCCTCTTGACCGTGTCGAGCACCAGCTCGCTCTCGCCGCCGAACCACGCAATCGTTGGATAGAACCCGATGGTTCGTCCCGGAAGACCTCGACTTTCGGGGCTTCGCGGGATTGCCTCGAACGAGATGGACCAGTCGGCCTCTGCCCACGTGTGGCGTGCTCGTGCCCCGTCGCGCAGCTCGCGGTCGGCGATGAACTCGTCCGGATCCAGCTCTTCGAGCCATCGAGCGAGGTCTGCCTTGAGGCGTTTCTGCGAGGGCTTCTTCGCGCCGGTTCTGTTGATCGTGACAGCCAGGTAGAAGTTCGGGCTGGGGACCGTGTTGATCGCATCGAGCAGCGATGCGATCAACGGGTTGTACGCCGATCCCTTCAGGCGCTGGACTGTCCAGACCGCCTCCAGGACGAATTGTCCGTCCTCGTGTGTCACGAGGAAGTCCGGGTACTTGCCGCGGTCACCAGCGGCTTGCTCGACCTCTACGGTGCAACCGGAGCCGATCAGCATCTCGTGCAGGTACAACTCCCACAGGGCCGAGAAGACGTTCGAGTCGTTGTTCCGATCCCGAAGCCTGCTACGGATGCCTGGTTGAGCGTCCACTGGCAGGTGCGATGACCATTCGTTGATCACTTCCCGCACCTGGTCCCAGTACGGACCAGCGATCCGGTCGTAGAACTCTGCCTCGGGCTCGCTCTCCCGCTTGGGGGACGCATCCGTTCGGCTTCGATCCGAATAGATCACCATGAGACCTGATGTTAGATCTGGTGACGAGGTTCCTCACACCATTTCCGTACCAGGACAGAAGGTTCCGGGCGTGCGACGAAGGACTATGAACTCGGTGTGGCGGATGAGGGCCATCGGCCAGCGAGTTGCAGCAGGGTCCAGTCGTGACCCGATCGGGTGGAATTGTTCACCGGCTCGGCGTGTGGAGTAACGCGCCGGCTTCGTCCAGCGCTGTTCAAGCACAGGCAGCGCTGAGCGAGGGAGGCGTGGATGCCTCGACCGAAGAAGTTCTGGCCCATGATCGAGGCCTCGCGATCCGAGGCGTGCCTGGCCGCCAGGCTTTACAACGATCCAGCTGAGGCACGTGCCTTCGAAGGCTTCGTCGTGCATATGCATCTTGCCTACCTGTATCTGCTGCACGCCGTCTTCACCCGTGACGACATCGACTTCCGCTACTGGAGACGCGACCTGCCGAAGCGTCTGGAGAAAGTGGACGGTGAACCGAAGCGCTGGGAGCTGGCTCGGTGCGTCGCGGAACGTTGGCCGCAGATTGATCCGGTGCGCAGCAACATCGAGTTCTTCATCGCGCTGCGCAACAAGATCGAGCACCGGTATGCGTCGCGGTCGCAGCTGAGCCTGCAGGCTGCTCTTGGCGGGCTCGCTCAAGCACACTTGCTCAACTACGAGGAAGAGCTCGTGGCGCAGTTCGGGCCGCAGACAACTCTGGCGACCAGCTTGCGGTTCCCGGTGTTCATCGGCAGCTTCACCGACCCCGGCGAGTCCACGCTTCTCCGGCTGCGAGCCGCGCTGCCAGCACAGCTGAGGACATTCATGGCCGAGTACCACTCGGGCCTGTCGGAAGAGATCGTCAACGACCGCCGCTACGAGCTGCGGCTCCGGCTCGTGAACGAGCTCGTGCCTCGTGACCCAGACGCGTTGCCGGTGCAGTTCACCAGGTACGACGACATGACCGAAGATCAAAAAAGCGCGGTGGAGACGCTCGGCAGGAAGGGGCTGGTCGTTGTTCGCGAGCAACGCCGCGGGGTGATCAACCTGGAACTCATGAAGCCTAATGTCGTGGTCCAAGAGGTTGCTGCCGAACTGCCGTTCATCTTCCACCGTGGCCACTTCATCAAGGCTTGGCAGAAACTCGAAGTGAGACCGCCTGTTGGCTCGGAACACCCCGAGCGCACAGACGAGCGCTACTGCTTGTACGACGAGATGCACAAGGACTACGGCTACACGAAGGCGTTCGTGCACAAGCTGGTCCGACACTTGAAGACGGCGAAGGGCTGGCGAGAGTTCTTCGGCGAGGAACCGCGTTACAAGGAGTCCGCGGACGGAACCAGGGGACTAGCTGCGGTCTAGACGAAAGCGATGAGGCAGCGGACATCATCGCTGCAGCTGGACCGCCGAACAAGCTGCCGCCGGCCCCTGAGCCTCAGGCCTCGAATCGAAGTTCGCACGTGAGTGCGTTGTCCTAGCTGAAACTAACCTGGAGTGCGAGCCTTATGGCTGTCAGTAGGTCCAAGGCGAAGTCTGGCGAGAAGGAGCGGCTTCGCTTGCGTCGCGACAGCGAGCGTTCGGTGGTGGCTGCACTGTCCGGCTTCGGTGATCCTTTGGCTGTAGCGCATGCGATTGTGACGTCCCCGTTGGGGATGCACCGGCATCTCACCCTGGCGCATGCGGTGAGGCTGGCGCTGCGTGCAACGTTTCAGGGACGAGCTCCTGGCAAGGCAGCAGGGGACATGCGGGACCTGATGAGGCTGCTCGAAGCGCAGGCGGGTTCGCTCGCGGCTTTGGAAGATGCGGTCCCGTGGGATCCGCGGGTACCTGCAACCAGGACGTTTCGAGATAAGCCGTATCGGCTCTACCCCGGGATGATGGAGCGGCCGGTGACGTCTTTGTGGACGGCTGAACTTGTGGCGCAGGCGGTCGATCCGACCCTTGAGCGCTTGCTGGGGTTCGGCGTTGCCGACTGGGTTGAAGTGTGCCTGGCGCACACCGAACACGTTGTCGAACGTCTTGCGCCGGTATGGCCTGCAGGCGGTGAGCCGGAAGTTGGAGATCTTCCCCAGGTGAGCGCTGACGAAATCCGCGCCGCCCGCGACGTGCTGACGTGGACACCTCTTGGGGCGGAAGCGACTGAGGCACATCGCAAAGCGCTTGAGTGGGGCACTGTCACCCTTGGACAGCTCGAAGTAGACCTCGGGATGACGTCGACTTGCTTCGGGACAGCGATCGCAGTGTCTGGTCCAGCCGGCGTGCGCTATGCACTCCCACTGCCCTATGTGACCGAAGCGTGCGAAGCCGGGGTCACCCGGCTGGCAGTTCATGCCGCCGCGCAGTCCTACCGAGCACAGCAGAAGTGGTTGCAGATCGCGCGATCCCAACTCGGCAAGCTGATGCACTCTCTGCCGGACCTGCCCCCAGCGCATGTAGTCCAAGGGCCGGCAGGTCCGGTGATGTTGATTCACTTCGGTGAACGTCATGTGCTGGCGTTCGCGGTCGCTGCACACATCGGTCCTATGTGTGACACGCAAGCGGCAGAAGCTGCGTTGTGCGCGATCGCACCGGGAGCAACGGTTGGAACGGATGCTGGTGAACTGACTCTGTCCGCGGATGCGGAGGTGCTTCGTGTCGTTGTCACGGCGTCGGTGGGAGCGACGTTCTTGGGTGTGACCGAGCAGGTCGGGCTCGTGACGATGGAGGACTTGGCGTGGATGGTCAAGACCTGCGAGCGAGCTGACGAGTTGTGGGCATTCTTCCACGAACAGGTCGTGACGAACGCTGAGGTCGAGATGCTCGGCTGGGAACTCGTCAACACCTGGCAGACGTGGAGAGCCACCGGACAGGCCTTGCACCGTGCTGGGCTGCCTCCGACCGGGATCATGGTCGCGCCACATCAAGTTGGTGACGAGGAGTGGGAACTCGCGGGTGAGCAGGCCCCTCTTGAATGGGCGTTGCACAGGCTCGAACTTCCACCAACGACGAAGCTGAAGTCCATCGCGTCCGAGACGAGCGGCCTGGTGAGCTTCTCCGCGCAGGGCAGAACTGCTGGGGCGCTCGCTCTGCTCGACCCTGCCGATCCCAGATGCGGACCTGTGGTCGTAGAGGGTTTGCAGGGAGCTGTGCCTGCAGATCTTCTCGGATTCGCACTCAACATGCTCGGGACAGCGTGCCGCGTGATGTTGCAACTGCGTGTCGAGACGGTCGATGCGCTCAAGGCTTGCGGCCTCAATCAGGTAGTCGTTCTGCACAAGTACGCGGAGTTCGACGGCGAACCCATGGTGCTCGCCGATCAAGAAGATGACCTTGTCGTCCTGTGGTCTCCGGGGTTGCAGGCCCACGAGGTCGAGAATCCCGGATACATCCAACAACGACTTGGCGTGCTGATCACAGAAGCGTGGTCGCGAGCCTGCGATGGCAAGCAGCAGGCAGTCGCTGCGTTGGCCGCAGCATGGCCTGGTGCTGACAGGGTCCTCGTCATTTCCGCCGAAACAGTGCTGAACCAGGCACGCGACTTGGAACGGCCGGCACCCGTGGCCGAGTGGGCGGTGTCGCAAGCCAACAGGATGCTCGGTGTCCACCTTGCCGGCTCGGGCCAGGCGCCTGGGCGACGTGACAGAGCTGAGTCCAGAACGCTCGAACTCGGAATCATCCTGTCGTGGCTCCGCGAACAGATGGCTGAGAAGTTCGTGCGCTTCTCCGCGAGCGCGGTGCTCAACCGAGCCGCAGTCGAGATGGAAGCGATCACCTTCACCCGGGAAGCGGAGCGCCGGCAGCGCAGCAACCTGGCACAGATGCCTCCCCGATTGAACGAAGCAGGAGAACCTGAGCCAGAAGCAGACAGCGAACTCGCCCAGCAGTCGGCGATTTTCGCCACACTGATCGAGTTGGCCTTGGTCGCAGAGCAGCAAGGCGAGATCGAACCTGACGACATCGAATGGGCTCACCTGCTTGCACTGGCGGGTCTCTTCGTCGACTCCACCACGAGGTCCGACGCGCTGCTGCACGAAATGAGCAACGAGGTGACCGACGTGTCCGATCGGTTCGAGGTCACCCTGCAGCCGCAGGAATCGACCGCCATCGACATGGACGCGTTCAACGCAGCCCGTCTCCGGCACTATTCGGCGAGGAACCAACGACCTGCCAACGAAGCGGAGCGAGGCCCGAGCTTCAGCGATGTTCTTGCTCAAGTGGATCCCGCGATGCACAACGATCTTGGCTGTTCGGCAACCACGCTGTTGAACGCGTGCAGGGCGCTCAGCGCATGGCCCGTAAGCGATGAGAGCCCTACTGCCGTGGTGTCGTTGACCGAGGTGGAGGCCGACCTGGTCGAACAACTCGGCGTCGATCACTCCGAGGCGAGCGCAGCTCTTGCCGCGTTGACGCTGACTCGTGCTGACCTGACCGCTGAGCGCGTCCAGCCCTGGAAGGGCCGTGCCCGAGACCATCGCCTGCTTGTGCGACCACTGATCCAACTGTCTGACGACACGGTGCTCGTTCTGCCGTGGAACTCCTCTACCACAGGACGGGTGACCGGCGGCTATCTCAGTGACGGCTTGCTTCCATGGCCGACCAGCCGACTGGAGCGGTACCCGAGGCTTCGCAGTGCCCTGGACCAGGTGCGACTGCAACGCACCAGGGTTCTAGAGGACGAGGTGGACGAATGGTTGCGTGAGCACGGGTTCATTGTGCGCAGCCGCATCAAGGCTCACCATGCGCACACGATCGGATTGCCAAGTCTCCCCGGCGAAATCGATCACATCGCAATGCATCCCGACAGCGACACGATGTGGGTCATCGACGACAAAGACCTCGCAGAAGTGTTCACGTCGGCTGAGATTGCTCGCTCCGTACATCAGTTCTCCAAGCCGAAGGGCGAGTTCGCGAAGCTGCAGTCGAAGGTCGACGCCGTGGCAGCGGGATCTTCAGCGGTCGCGGCGTCTCTGCGAGTACCTCCGCCGAGAGTTGTCCGGGGGATTTTCGTCACGAGAAGGCCCAGCCCTGTCGCGTATGCGTTGCAATCACCGATCGCGTTCGTGACGCTGGGAGAGCTCGATTCATGGATGTTCCAGGAGGTCCCTGAGCGAACACAGGCATGAAGGTTGTGTTGGGACCCCGCCTGGTACAGGTGGGGATCCGCCACCTTGGCAGGGCTTCCAGCGTGCCCAGCCAAGGCTGGACCGGCGAAAACAGCGGGAATCTGGGGCTGAATCCTGCGCTGAATGCGGCCGATCGTTGCGGGGACAGGCAGCGCTTCCCGCAGTCGCAACAGGCTGCCTCGGCGGACCCTTCAACGCCTCCAACGTAGATCTGCGGTTACGTCCGGATGGGTGACCTAGCGCTGAATCCCTTGATGCTGTGATGGTGCCTGGCAGGCTGGTGTGTGTGTTGACTCGCATGCTGTGGCGGTCTTGAAGGAGGCTTGGCGTGGCCACCCGTGACTATTCGCCCGCAGTGAGGGCAGCACTGACCGCCTTCAGCGCCGGAAAGTGCTACTGGCCGGGCTGCGGTGAACAGCTGCTCCGGCTGGTCAACGGCAAGTATCGGATGGCGCTCGACATCGCTCATGTCTGTGCGCTGAACCCAGACGGTCCCCGTTACGACCCCACGATGACCGACAAGGAACGGAACGACTTTCCGAACCTGATCTACCTGTGCCGCCTTCACCACCGTGTAGTGGACGAAGACGGTGGTGATGCCTATTCCGTGGAGCTTCTTCTCGACTGGAAGGCAGATCGGGAGACGAGTGGCCAGCGGAGCTTGCAGGCGCAGTCGCCGGTCACCGTCGAGCTCTTCGAAACGGTGATCGTGGAGGCCATGGAGCGGCGTGACGACCAGATCAAAGAGACGCTTGCGCGGCTCGCGCAAACTGACCTCGAAGCGGCTCGGCTACTGCGTGAGCTTCAGGAGGAGTTGGCGGCGATCCGTCGCACTGGGGCTGTCGTCGACCCCGATACTGCGGCGATGCTCAGCGACGCTGCGTTCCAGTTACGGGGCTTGCCTGACAGTGCAGGCATGTTGAGCGAGGCTGCAGAACAGCTCGTCGGCCTCCCGGACTTGGTCACTCAGCTTAATAACGCAGCTGACCGCTTGAACGGTCTTCAATAGAGATCAGGACGCTTGTCGACTGAGCTGCTATACGAGCACTCATTGCGTTCACCAATGAATGGGTCGCAACGCGGCATCAGCCACCCGTGACCACTTTCGCCGCTGCGGAGGAGAGCAGCTCCACGATGAACTTCTGGCTGCCTTCGCCCACGGCTTTCAGCACCTGGTCCATTGTGCCGTGCTGCTGATCTGGTGCACCTACAGCAGCGATGAGCGGTAGTCGGATGGGTCAGACGTTGGGGATCTTGGCTGGCTTCGCCGTGGGCGGGATCGTCCATCGCAGGAGAACGAGCCCTGCTTGATGGCAGACGCGCGGGTCACCGCGTACTAGACCATTCGCTGACTAGCAGTGTCCACTGTGCACCTGCCATAGTGTCCACTATGGACTTCTGGGGCCCCTTCTGGGCCCCTTCTCGTCGAGACCTAATGGGTCACGACGGGTCTGAACAGGCAAAACATGCCGACAGGGCCGCCTCCGGAATGCGTCCCGGAAACGGCCCCATCGTGACCTGTCAGGTCTGGTCGGTCCACCACTTCTGGCTGGCCGCGCCGAGCGTGGAGATCGGGTCGTAGTAGGGGTAGCGGCGATCCAACGCCTCCGCGTCTTCGAGCTCGATCCCGGTGCGGTAGTTCTTCGTCCAGTAGGAAATGCCCAGCTCACGGTCGTATTCGGCGAGCTGGTGGACCCACCGCTTGCCCACGTACGGAACGTCGCAGACGATCCGCGGCGTCGCGTAGCCGGGCAAGTAGCCCATGATCGCGTGCTGAAGTTCCTGGGCTTCCCAGACCGACACCCTCCAATGTTCTGCGTTGGGGATCATGTCGCACATGTAGAAGTAGTACGGCAGGATGTTCGCTTCCCCTTGCAGTGCAAAGCAAAGGTCCAGCAGGTCGTCCGACGTCGCGTTGACGCCCTTCATCAGAACGCCTTGGTTGCGCACGTCCCGTACGCCGACCTCCAGGGCGGTGCGGGCGGCCTCGGCGACGAGGGGGGTTACGGACTGCGCGTGGTTCACGTGGGTGTGGATCGCGAGGTTCACGCCGCGCCGGGACGCGGTGCGCGCGACGCGCTCCAGGCCTTCGACCACTCGTGGCTGGAGCCAGTGCTGGGGGAGGCCTGCCAGGGCCTTGGTGGCCAGGCGGACGTCGCGGACCGTTTCGATGTCCAGCAGGCGCATGAGGAACGACTCGAGCTGTGGCCACGGCACGTTCGCCACGTCGCCGCCGGAGACGACCACGTCGCGGACGCCCGGGGTCTTCTTCAGGTACTCGATCATCTGGTCCTGGCGGTCCACGGGCTTCAGCGTGAGCTTGTGCTTGTCGATCAGCGGGGTGGAGTTGCCGACGAGGTCCATGCGGGTGCAGTGGCCGCAGTACTGCGGGCAGGTCGACACCATCTCGGCCAGGACCTTGGTCGGGTAGCGGTGGGTGAGGCCCTCCACCACCCACATCTCCGCCTCGTGCAGCGAGTCGCGCTGGGAGTGCGGGTGCGACGGCCACTTCGGGTCGCGGTCCGAGGAGACCGGCAGCATGTAGCGGCGGACCGGGTCGTTCAGGAACGCCTCGGTGAAGGCGTCGGGGGAGAGGTCCGCGTCGACCGCCATCGTGTTGAACATCTGCGGCGGGATCAGCATCGACATCGTCGCGAAGGCGTCCATGTCCTTGGCGAGGTCGTCGTAGAACCTGTCGGTCAGCAGGTCGCCCGCGACCTTGCGGAGCTGCTTCACGTTCTTCACGCAGTTCACGCGCTGCCACTGGGCGTCGCGCCACTGCGTCTCGGTCACGTGCGACCAGCCGGGGAAGCGTCGCCAGTCTGGTTCGACCAGCTCACGGCGGACGTACGTGTACGGCTGGCGGTCCAGCCGCTCCAGCGCCGTGGTGGCGTCGTGCAGCGCGGTCATCCGTACTCCTCAGCGTCGAGGTCGCGTGAAGATATCCTGTCATACCGCTAGGCTGCCGTAAATATTTCTGCTCAAGGCCTGGTGGAGGGCTGGTCGGGAGCAAAGACGGCCTGTTGTGCGTTGAGCGGATATGCCCCTCTTCGCGCTGCTGCTGCTCGGGATGTTCGCCGAGATCGCGGTCATGGTCGCCGTCGGCAACGCCATCGGCGGGCTCTGGATGATCGCGTTGCTCCTGCTCGGCACCCTCGTCGGACTGTCGCTGGTGCGCCGCCAGGGCGCGCAGACGATGGCCGCGTTCCGCGAGTCGGTGTTCCAGCGCCAGCAGCCCCACCAGGAGATGGCGGACGGCGTGCTGATCGCGGCGGCCGGCGCGTTGATCATGGTGCCCGGCTTCATCAGCGACGTCGCCGCGTTGTTCCTGCTCTTCCCGCCCACGCGCAGGCTCGTGAGCCGGCGGATCGCCCGCAAGGCGGAGGCGGCCGCGCTCAAGTTCGAGCACGAACGCCGCTTCGGCGCCGGTCAGGTCGTCGAGGGCGAAGTGATCGACGTCGACGCCGGCCCGGTCGTCATCACGGAGCGGCGCGAGCTCAGGTGATCCGCGCGTACCGGTCCGCCGACCTGGACGCGCTGTACGACATCTGCCTCGACACCGGCAACGGTGGCCTCGGCGCGCGTCACCTGTTCGACGATCCACGCCTGATGGGCCACGCCTACGTCGGCCCGTACGCGGCGTTCGAACCCGATCTGGTCTTCGTGGCGGAGGACGACGAGGGGATCTGCGGGTACGCGCTCGCGGCGTCCGACACGGAGGCCTTCGAGGACCGCTGCGACCGCGACTGGTGGCCTGACCTGCGCGTCCGCTACCCGTTGACGCCGAACGCGAACCGGATCGTGCAGCAGATCCACCACCCGGCCCGTGCCGATCTGATGCTCGCGAGGGACTACCCGGCGCACCTGCACGCGAACCTGCTGCCCCGCGCGAAGGGCCAGGGGTTCGGCGGCGCGCTCGTCCGCAGCCTGCTCGAACGCCTGGAGAAGGGCGTCCATGTGCACGTGCGGCACCACAACACACACGCGGTCGGCTTCTGGGAGCACATGGGCTTCCGCGTGGTCGACTCCGCGGAAAAGCTGGTCCTGGGGCTGCGCCTTTAGCCGAGGAGGTCCTTCATCAGCAGTTCGAAGTCGAGGACCTCACGCCCGGCCGGGACCGCGGCGTAGGTCGAGTCGAGGAACCGCTGCAGTTCGGCCGCGGACAGGTGGAACACCGCGTGCGAGTCCTCGGTCAGCAGTTCCAGCACGAGCACGTCGCCGTCGCCCGGCCGCAGTCGCACGTCCCCGAGCCCGGTCGGCGACAGCAGGCCGTCCGCGAGCAGTTCGCGGCCGACGAGCCACGTCGACTCCTGGTCCCGCGCCTGAAAACGCATGGTCACGGCATGCGGATCGTCTGATCGGTACTGGAAGTCGACGTTCATCGGCTCGACCGAGCCGTCCGGCCGAATGAACTCAACGACGGTGGCAGTGCCGACCCGGGTCTCGTTGAACATCGCCGTTCCTCCTCCGCGGTGAGGGTGCTGCATCCAACACGGCCGCCGTCCGGAGCCGGTTCAAAGCTTTCCCGAAGTTTTCGACTGGGTACCTGAAGTGCCATGACGGTCTATGGCATCCATGCGTCACACGAGCAGATACACCCCGCAGACCTGCTGACCGCCGTGCGCAGGGCTGAAGAGGCGGGGTTCGGCGCGGCGATGAGCTCAGACCACTTCTCACCCTGGAGCGCGCGCCAGGGGCAGTCCGGGTTCGCCTGGTCCTGGCTCGGCGCGGCACTGCAGGCCACCGAACTGCCGTTCGGCGTGGTCACAGCGCCGGGGCAGCGTTACCACCCGGCGATCACCGCTCAGGCGATCGGCACGCTGGCCGCGATGAACCCCGGCCGGTTCTGGGCCGCGCTCGGCACCGGTGAGGCCAGCAACGAGCACATCACCGGCGACGGCTGGCCCCGCAAGGACGTGCGGACAGCGCGGTTGCGCGAGTGCGTCGACGTGATCCGCGCGCTGTTGTCCGGCGAGGAGGTCAGCCACGACGGCCTGGTCACGGTCGACCGGGCCAAGCTGTGGACGTTGCCCGACGAGGTACCGCTGCTGATCGGTGCCGCGGTGAGCCCGGCGACCGCCCGCTGGTGCGCCGAGTGGGCCGACGGGCTGATCACCGTCAACGCGCCGCCCGAACGGCTGCGCGAGGTCGCGGGCGCCTACCGGGACGCGGGCGGTAAGGGCAAGCTCCACCTGCAGATGCACCTCAGTTGGGCCGAGGACGAGGAGACGGCCATCGCGATCGCGCACGACCAGTGGCGCAGCAACGTGTTCCAGCCGCCCGTGTGCTGGGACCTCGAACTGGCCGAGCACTTCGACGTCGTCGCCGAGCACGTCACTCCGGCAGACGTCGCCAAGGTCGTCGACGTGTCCACCGACCTCAAGTGGTACGCCGAGCGGCTGTACGAGTACGCGTCGCTGGGGTTCGAGGAGATCTACCTGCACCACGTCGGCCAGGACCTGATCCCGTTCATCGACGCGTTCGGTGAGCACGTGCTGCCGGAGGTGAAGGCGTGATCCGCACGTCCGACGTCTGGTGGAAGAACGCCGTGCTCTACTGCCTCGACGTGGAGACGTTCTCCGACCAGGGCTTCCGCGGCGCCACCGAACGCATCGACCACCTCCACGCCTTGGGTGTGACGTGCGTGTGGCTGATGCCGTTCTACCCGACGCCCGAACGTGACGACGGCTACGACATCACCGACTTCTACGGCGTGGACCCCCGCCTCGGATCGCTGGGCGACTTCGTGGAGTTCGTGCGGGCCGCACGCGACCGCGGCATGCGCGTGATCGCCGACCTGGTCGTGAACCACACCTCCGACGAGCACCCGTGGTTCCACGACCCGTCGAAACGCGACTGGTACGTGTGGGCGGACGAGCCCCAGGAGGACGGTCCGCAGGGCATCACGTTCCCCGACAAGGAGAACAGCCTCTGGGAGTACTCGGAGGAGGTCGGGAAGTACTACCTGCACCGCTTCTACAAGCACCAGCCCGACCTCAACGTGACCAACCCCGAGGTGCGCGACGAGATCGCCCGCATCATGGGCTTCTGGATGGAACTGGGCCTGAGCGGCTTCCGCGTGGACGCCGTGCCGTTCCTGCTGGAGCAGAACGACCCCATGGACGCGGCTTCGCTGCCCGACCCGCACGACTACCTCACCGACCTGCGGGCGTTCCTCAACCGCCGCAACGGCGAGGGCGTGCTGCTGGGCGAGGTGAACCTGCCGTACAAGGACACGATGGCCTTCTACGGCCAGGGCGTCGGCGACGAGCTGACCATGTGCTTCGACTTCGTCGGCATGCAGGCCATGTACCTGGCCCTGGCCCGGAAGTCGTCCGGACCGCTGGCCAAGGCCCTGCAGGAACGCCCGGATCCGCCGCGTGACGGTCACTGGGCCACGTTCGTGCGCAACCACGACGAACTGACCCTGGACAAGCTGCCGCTGGACGAACGCCAGGAGGTCTTCGACGCATTCGGCCCTGACCCTGACATGCAGCTCTTCGGCCGAGGCCTGCGCCGGCGGCTGCCCGGCATGCTCGACGGCGACCAGCGCCGCATCCGCATGGTCTACAGCCTGCTGTTCACCCTGCCGGGCACGCCGGTGCTGTTCTACGGCGAGGAGATCGGCCTGGAGGAGGACCTGTCGCTCGAGGGCAGGATGGCGGTCCGGGTGCCGATGGACTGGGACGCGGCAGGGGAGCAGCGCCACGACCCCGACTCGCTGCTGACGTGGATGCGGCGACTGGTCGAGTGCTACCGCGAGTGCCCCGAACTGGCCTGGGGCGCGGTCCAGGTGCTCGACGTCGGCGATCCGACCGTGTTCGCCCATCGCGCCGAGTGCGACGGCGGCGCGGTCATCGCCGTGCACAACTTCACGGACCAGGAGGTCACCGTGCGGGTCCCCGGCGAGGGGAAGCTCACGGACGTGTTCACCGGTCGTGACCTGAAGCCCGCGAAGATCGGTGCCAAGGTCGACCTCGCGCCCTACGACTGCCGTTGGTTCCGCCTGAAGTCTGAGTGATACTTGCGCAATCTTGACGCCTCACGTGAAGATATCTTCGAGACAGCGTCGTCGACCGAAGGATTTTCGCGTGAGCGCGTACGGACTGCACCGCGTCATCGAGCCCGCCGGCGTTCTGCCGCAGCAGGCCTGGCGGCTCGACGCGGAACCCGTGCCCGCCCCCGACGAGGTGATCGTCGCGGTCGAGCGGCTCAACCTGGACGCGGCGTCGTTCCGGCAGCTCAGGGAGCAGCACGGCAGCGGCGCGGCGGTCCGGCAGGCCGTGCTGGACATCGTCGGCGAGCGCGGCAAGATGCAGAACCCGGTCACCGGCTCGGGCGGCATGCTGCTCGGCACCGTGCTCGAGGTCGGGCCGGAGTCGCCGCTCGGGCTCGAGGCCGGTGACCGGATCGCGACGCTGGTCAGCCTCACGCTGACGCCGCTGCGCATCAACGACGGCCTGCAGGACTGGGACGGCGAGGACGAGCAGGTGCCGTGCCGGGGGACCGCGGTGCTGTTCGGACGCTCGATCGCGGCCGTGCTGCCGGACGACATGCCGAACGAGCTGGCGCTGTCCGTGCTCGACGTGTGCGGTGCACCGGCGCTGACCGACCGTGTCGTGCGCAAGCACGCCGGTGGGTCCGTGCTGGTGCTCGGCGGCGGTGGCAAGTCCGGATCCCTCTCTCTCGCGGCCGCACGTCAGGCCGGTGCGTCGCGCCTCGTCGCGTTGGTGCCGACGGAACGTGAGGCAGCGCAGGTGCTGGAGTCCGGCCTCGCGGACGAGGTCGTGATCGCGGACGCACGCAACCCGGTCGCTGTCGCCGAGGCCGTGGGCAAGCAGGTCGACGTCACGGTCGTGTGCGTGGACGTGCCGGGGTGCGAGCACGGCGCCATCCTCGCGACCGCGGACGGCGGCACCGTGATCTTCTTCTCGATGGCGACCTCGTTCAGCGCGGCCGCCCTCGGTGCGGAGGGTCTTGCGGCGGACGTGGAGATGATCGTGGGCAACGGGTATGTGCCTGGTCACGCCCAGTTCGCGTTGGACCTGGTCCGAACCCGGGCGGGTGTGCGGGCGCTGTTCGAACAACGGCAGACTGCGTGACGTGAGTACGCAACTTTTGGTCGGCGGCCGCATCTACGCACCGGATGCGACGGCGATGGCCGTCACGGACGGTGTCGTCGTGTGGATCGGACAGGACTCGGTCGGGCACGCGCTGCACCCGGACGCCGAGGTCGTCGAGCTCGAAGGCGCCTTCGTCGCGCCCGCGTTCGTCGACGCGCACGTGCACGCCACGTCCGCAGGCCTGCTCCTGACCGGCCTCGACCTGACGAAGACGTCCTCTGTGGACGAACTGCTCGACCGGGTGCGCTCCGCAGAGGGCCCCCTGGTGTGGGGTCACGGGTGGGACGAGACGCGCTGGCCGGAGAACCGCCCGCCGACGCGCGCCGAGATCGACGAGGCCGCCCAGGGCAAGACGGTGTACCTGTCGCGCATCGACGTGCACTCCGCCCTGGTCTCCTCCGACCTGATCAGCGACGAGGCCCGTGCCGCCGACGGTTTCTCCGCCGACGGCCCTCTCTCGCGCGCCGCACACCACCACGCGCGTGGCACGGCGAAGGCCGCCATCACGCCCGAACAACGCCAGGCCGCGCAACTCGCGTTCCTGAACCACGCGGCGTCAAAAGGCATCGCGTCCGTGCACGAGTGCGCCGGTCCGGACATCTCCGGCGAGGACGACCTGCGCGAACTCCTCGCACTCACCGAAGGCCCCGAGGTGGTGGCCTACTGGGGTGCCCACGAGCTGCCCGACGTTCCGGTGCGCGGACTCGCGGGCGACCACTTCGTCGACGGCGCCATCGGCTCCCGCACCGCCGCGCTGACCGAGCCCTACGCCGACGCCGGCACGTCCGGTGCGCTCTACCTCGACGCACGGCAGATCGCCGACCACCTGGTCAAGTGCACCGAACTGGGCATCCAGGCGGGGTTCCACGTCATCGGCGACGCCGCGATGACCGCCGTGATCGAGGGCTTCTCCCTCGCGGAGAAGGCACTCGGCACGCCTGAGCTCGCGTCGGCCCGCCACCGCCTCGAACACGTCGAGATGGTGTCGAAGGAGCAGGCGGAGAAACTGGCCGGGTGGGGCGTCGTCGCCTCCGTCCAGCCGCTGTTCGACGCGGAGTGGGGTGGACCCACCGGCATGTACGTCCAGCGACTCGGCGACGAGCGCGGTGTGGGGCTGAACCCCTTTTCGCGGCTGGCCGCCGCGGGCGTCGTGCTCGCCTTCGGCTCGGACACGCCGGTGACCGCCATCGACCCGTGGGCCGCTGTGAAAGCCGCCGTCCACCACAAGACCGACGGCCACGGCGTCTCCCCGCGTGCCGCCTTCACCGCGCACACGCGTGGTGGCTGGCGTGCGGCGGGCGTGAACGACGGCCTGACCGGCACCCTGCAGCCCGGTGCGCCCGCGACGTACGCGGTGTGGGAGACCGGTGACCTGGTCGTCGCGGGCAGCGACGCGCGGGTGCAGCGCTGGTCCACCGACCCCCGTTCGGGCGTGCCCGGACTGCCCGACCTCACCGGCCCGGCGCCGGTCTGCGTGCGCACCGTCCTGAACGGCCGGACGATTTACGAGAGGAAGTGACTCATGGCGTTGCTCGACCTCGACCCCTCGGTGGTCGCCACCGCGCGCAAGCTCGCCGCGCGGGCGGCGGAACCGGTGGTGTCCCTCGCGAAGGCGCACACCACCGTCGCCGTCGAGCGCGCCACACTCCGCCTGGCGGGCATCACCGGCGCGGACTCCACGCACCGCGCCGGTGACGTCCCGTGGGTGAACCGAGTGATCGACACGGTGCGCGAGCAGTGCGGGCTGGAGCACGGCGTCGTGCTGCCGGCGTTCCACGCGTTGCGCGAGAACAACCTCGGCACCCTCACCGAACTCGCCGAGGCCACGGCGGCGGGCCAGATCCAGTTCAGGATCCCCACCGGCAAGGACCTGACGGCGGCGCGCAAGGCGTCCACGTCCGCGGTGGCGAAGGGGCTCAAGGCGGTCGACCGCAACCGGGCCCAGCGCGACAAGCTGATCACCAAGTGGGGCGACCCCGCGCAACGCCCGTGGATCTACCTGATCGTCGCGACCGGCGACATCGACGAGGACGTCGTCCAGGCCCAGAACGCGGCCCGCGCGGGCGCCGACATCATCGCGGTGATCCGCTCGACCGGGCAGTCGCTGCTCGACTACGTCCCGGAAGGCGCCACGCACCACGGGTTCGCGGGCACGTACGCCACGCAGGAGAACTTCCGGATCATGCGCGCGGCCCTCGACGACGTGTCGAAGGAGGTCGGCCGGTACGTGCGGCTGACCAACTACGCGTCCGGCCTCTGCATGCCGGAGATCGCTGTCCTGGCAGGACTTCAGCGCCTCGACATGATGCTGAACGACTCGATGTACGGCATCCTGTTCCGCGACATCAACCCGATCCGCACGTTCGTCGACCAGCGCTTCTCGCGTCAGGTGCACGCCCGTGCCGGCATCATCATCAACACCGGCGAGGACAACTACCTCACCACCGCGGACGCCGTCGACGCCGCGCACACCGTCACGGTCTCCCAGCTCCTCAACGAGCACTTCGCCCACGAGGCCGGCCTGCCCGACCACCTGCTGGGCCTCGGTCACGCCTTCGAGATCAACCCGAAGGTGCCCGACTCGTTCCGGCTCGAGCTCGCGCACGCGTTGCTGGCCCGCGAACTCTTCCCGGACGCACCGCTGAAGTGGATGCCGCCGACCAAGCACATGACCGGCGACGTCTTCGACGGCTATCTGCTGGACGGGTTCTTCAACCTCGCCGGTGTCCTGACAGGACAGTCCATCCTGCTCGTCGGCATGATGACCGAGGCCGTCGTGACGCCGTTCCTGTCGGACCGCGACCTGGCCCTGAAGAACGTCCGGTACGTGCTGAACGCGGCGGGCAGCCTCGCCGAGGACTTCCGGCCCGCGCCGGACGGTCTCATCGTCAAGCGCGCGCACCAGGTGCTCGGCGAGGCCGTCGACCTGCTGGCGCGCATCGTCGACGACGGTCTGCTCAACGCCATCGCGGACGGCACGTTCGGCCTGATGAAGCGTCCGGCGCACAAGGGCAAGGGCGCGGACGGCGTCGTCGAGAAGGCGGCCGAGTACTTCAACCCCGCGAGCGAGATGCTGGAGGCCCAGGGTGTCTGACGCGAAGAGGTACGTGCGGCCCTACGGCGACACCACCGGCGACGGCATGATCCAGACGTCGTTCACGCTGCCGATCCCGTTCGGCCCCAAGGCGGACGGCGCGGCGCTGCAGCTCGCGAACAGGATGGGCATGGACCCCGCGATGGTGGTCCACTCGAACCCCATCGGCGACGACTTCACGTTCTTCGTCGTCTACGGGTCGGTGAAGCACCTCGTGGACCTCGACGAGGTCAAGGTCGTCGAGCGCGAGTACCCGCTCCTGTCGCCGGCCGAGGTCAACTCGGCGCTCAAGAAGGTGTTGCGGCGCAAGCTGGTCGTGGTCGGCGGGTGCATCGGCACGGACGCGCACACGGTCGGCATCGACGCGATCCTCAACATCAAGGGCTTCGCGGGCGAGAAGGGCCTCGAGTACTACCGGGAGCTGAAGGTCGTGAACCTCGGCGCCCAGGTCTCGGTACCGGAGCTGGTCCGCTCCGCCCGCACCGAGAAGGCCGACGCGGTGCTGATCTCCCAGGTCGTGACCCAGCGGGACGCGCACATCCTGAACACGCAGGAGATGTCGGCGGCGTTCCGCGAGGCGATGGGGGACCGGAGGCCGCTGCTGGTGGCCGGCGGCCCGCGGTTCGACCCGCTGATGGCGGGCGAACTGGGGGTTGATCGAGTTTTCTCCCGGGGTACCACCCCCGGTGAGGTCGCGAGCTACCTGGTGCACGCGATGCAGGAGAAGAAGGGGGTCGCCGCGTGAGCGGAGCTTTGGTCGAGGGTTTTGTGGTGACTCACCGCCGGTACGTCCCGCACTCGCACGCGCACTACGGCGGCAACCTGGTCGACGGCGCCTATGGGCTCGGCATGTTCGGTGACGTCGCCACCGAGTTGCTCATCCACACGGACTCCGACGAGGGGTTGTTCGCTGGATACAGCTCCGTCGAGTTCATCGCGCCGATCCAGGCCGGTGACGTCATCGAGGCGTCGGCGACGCTGGTGCGCATCGGGAAGCGGTCGCGCGAGATCGAGTTCGAGGCGCGTGTGGTGTGCCGTTCGGCGCCCGAACGCGGTCCGTCGGCGGCCGATCTGCTCGCTGAGCCGATCGTCGTGACGCGGGCCCGCGGCACTGTTGTCGCTCCGACAGCCGCGGAGTAACCCCGGGCCCGCGTCGTTCCCGAACTTCGGCGTCAACAGGGACCAGGCCAGGTGCCCAAGACGGTGCTCGCGCCGGATCAGACCAATTTGAGCTGAATCGACCGCAACCTTCGCCGCCTTCTCCCGTTGGTCAATACAGAAGTAGCTACATGCGGGGAGGATGCGGCGTGGTGAAGATCGACCACCAGGGGGAGACACCTCCCTACGAGCAGGTGCGCGTGCATTACGCGCACGCCATCTCGAATCGAGAGCTGCCGGTGGGTGCGAAGCTGCCCACGGTGCGTGCCCTGGCGAAAGACCTGGGTCTCGCGGTGAACACGGTCGCTCGTGCCTACCGCGAGCTGGAGGAAGCCGGCCTCGTGGAGACCAGGGGCCGTGCCGGCACGGTGGTCAGCGCGAACGGCGACAGCAACCGCGAGCGGGTGCGTGCGGCGGCGGCCCAGTACGCGTCGATGTCCGCGGAGCTCGGGCTCTCGTCCCAGGAGGCCATGGAGATCGTGCGAGCGGCCCTGCGGTCGTAGAACTGCCGCTTCGGGAACGGTGAAGTTCCACATCGGCCACCGCCATGATCACGTTCTCGCTGCGTCGGGGCGCCCCTGGACCCCGGGCTGCTCCATGCAGGTGATCAATACTCCTTCGGGGCTCGCGGCACGTCGGCCGGACCGACTCACCGTTGTGCGTTTGCCCTGGTAGTCACCCGTTCGCGACCCTCCTTGCACGCCCCGGCGCGGTTAGGCTGCCCCGTGGATCGTGAATAACTGATTCGTCAGTCAATCTAGGAGTGCGCGATGGGGCGGACCGTCCGCGACGGCCTGCGGCTCACGGCCGAACAGGAGCAGTTCGTCGAGGTGGCCAGGGAGTTCGCCGCCAGGGAGATCCGGCCGCGGGGGCGCGCCGTCGACGAGGCCGACACCGAGTCACCGCTCGACGTGTGGGAGAAGGCGTCCGCGCTCGGGCTGACGTCGTTCATGCTCCCCGAGAAGTTCGGCGGCGGTGGCGTCACCGACCTGCTGACCCAGGTGCTGGTCCAGCAGGAGCTGTGCCACGGCGACATCGGCATCGGCAACCTGGTCACCTCCAACGGCTTCTTCGGCGCACCGGTCGAGCACCTCGGCACGCCCGAGCAGCAGGACCGGTTCCTCAGCCCGCTGGGGAACGCGTGCCCGCCGCTCACCGCCGTCGCCGTGACCGAGCCCGGCAGCGGGTCGGACGCGGCGGGCATCCGGACCTCGGCGCGGCGCGAGGGGAACGAGTACGTCCTGAACGGGCAGAAGACCTGGATCTCCAACGCCCCGTACGCCGAGATGTTCGTGATCTTCGCGACGGTGGACCCGTCGCTGAGGTCCCGCGGTGTCACGGCGTTCGTCGTGCCGCGCTCCGCGGCCGGGCTGACGGTCGGGCCGCCGTTCCGGAAGATGGGGCAGCGCGCGATCGTCAACGCCGAGGTGTTCCTCGACGACGTGCGCGTGCCCGTGGAGGACCGGCTCGGCGAGGAGGGGCAGGGGTTCGCCGGGCTGATGCGGACGTTCGACGCGTCACGCATCCTCATCGGCGCGGCCACGACGGGGCTCGCCCGTGCCGCGCTGGACTTCGCCACCTCCTACGCGGCGCAGCGCGTGCAGTTCGGGGTGCCGATCATCGAGCACCAGGCGGTGGCGTTCCGGCTCGCGGACATGGCCACGCGCGTCGACACCTCGCACCTGCTGACCGTGCGCGCGGCGACGTTGTACGACGCGGGACACGCCGTGACGCAGGAGGCGGCGATGGCCAAGCTCGCCGGCTCGGAGAACGCCATGTGGTGCACGCACGCGGCCGTGCAGACGTTGGGGGGCTACGGGTACTCCCGTGAGCACCCCGTCGAGCGCTGGATGCGCGACGCGAAGCTCGAGGAGATCGAAGAGGGCACCTCGGACATCCAGCGCCTGATCATCTCCCGCGGCCTCGGTGAGAGATGATCTTCTCCGATCCCGCGTCCGTCGCCGTCGTCGGCGCCAGCGACGACCCCGCCAAGTGGGGCCACTGGCTCGCGCGCGGCGCGCTCGTCGGTCACGACCGCCGCGCCGTGCACCTGGTGAACCGCGGTGGTGGCGCGGTTCTGGGCCAGCCCACCGTGCGCTCGCTCTCCGAACTCGCCGAGGCTCCCGAACTGGTCGTGCTCGCCGTGCCCGCGGCACACGTGCCCGCCGTGGTGGACGAGGCGCTGGCGGCCGGTGTGCGCGGTTTCGTCGGCATCACCTCGGGAATCGACGACCGCGTCATCCGCCGGATCCGTGCCGCGGGGGCGCGGCTGCTCGGGCCGAACTGCCTGGGCGTGTTCGACGCGGCGACGTCGCTGCACCTCGCCTGGGGCCGGTTCCAGGCCGGTTCGCTGGGCGTGGTGTCGCAGAGCGGGCAGGTCGGGCTGGAGATCGCCGGGCTCGCGGCGTCGTCGGGCACCGGGGTCTCGCGGTTCGTCTCGGTGGGCAACCAGGCGGACGTGACGGCGACGGAAGCGTTGCTGGACCTGGTGTCCCACGACCTGACCACCGTCGTGGGGGTCTACCTGGAGAGCTTCGGCCCCGGAACCGTGGCGGCCATGTCGGAACTGCGCGCGGCCGGCAAACCCGTGGTGCTGCTGACCGTCGGAACGTCGGTCGCGGCTCAGGAAGCCGCCCGCACGCACACCGGCGCCCTGACGTCACCTTCGGACGTGGTGGACGCGGCCTGCCGCCGCGCGGGCGCGGTCCGCGTGACGACACCCGCGGCTCTCGTGGACCTGGCGGCGGTGCTGACGTCCGGGGTGCCACGCGGGGGAAGGGTCGGGGTCGTCTCCGACTCGGGCGGACAGGGCGCGATCGCGGCGGACCTCGCGGTGGCAGCGGGCCTGACGATGCCCGCGCTGTCCGTTGTGGACGGTCTGCCGGCGGGCGCGTCGACGCGGAACCCGATCGACCTCGCCGGGGCGGGGGAGCAGGACCTGGCGAACTACTCCAGGGCGGTCGAGGTGCTGGCACGCGGAGGTGAGGTCGACGCGGTGGTGCTGTCGGGCTACTTCGGCAGCTACGGGCCCGACACGCCGTCACTGGAGGAGTCCGAGGTGGCGGTGGCTGCCCGGATTTGTTCGCTGGCAAGGGAAACCGGAGTCACCGTCGTCGTGCACAGCATGCGCGAAGACTCCGCCGCGGTACGCGCGCTGCGGACGGGCGGCATTCCCGTGCAGCTCACGATCGAACGTGCCGTCGCCTCCCTGGGCCACGCGAGCAAGCTGGGCAGGAGCTCACTGGAGGTCGTGCCACGCACCGCGACCGCCATTCCCTTCCGCCCCGGTTACCTCGCGGCCCGCGAACTGCTGAGCTTCGTAGAGTTCCCGAACGCCCACGCCGTCACGACCACCGCCGATGTCATCGCCACCGCCCTGAAGGGCCCGTTCGCGCTCAAAGCCGACTGGCTGCCCCACAAGAGCGAGCACGGCGGGGTGCGGATCGGCCTGACCGACCCCGCGGCGGCGTTCGAGGAGATGCGCGCGAGACTCGGCCCGGGCACGTACGTCCTGGAGGAGATGGACACGCGCGAGCACACCGTCGAGCTGATCATCGGCGCGAAGCGCGACCACTCGTTCGGCCCGGTCGTCCTCGTCGGCGCGGGCGGCGTGCACGCGGAGTTGTTCAGGGACACCGCGATCGAGCTCGCCCCCGTGACCCCCGCCACGGCACGGGACATGCTGGCACGCCTCACGTGCGCTCCGCTCCTGTCGGGCTGGCGCGGTGCCCCGGCACCCGACGTGGCGGCGCTGGCCGAGGTGATCGCCCAGGTCTCCGAGACGCTCGCGGCCAGGCCGGACCTCGCCGAGATCGAGCTGAACCCCGTGCGCGTGGGCTCTGACGGCGTGCTGGCCGTGGACGCGTTGATCATCCCTGCGGAGAGGACGGTGGACCACGCGTGGCGTGACCTTCCGGCTGCTCCGATTGCGGGATTGCGGGCACCGATAGGTTCTCCTGCAGTGACGTGAGGAGACCCTGATGCTGGTTGTGGTGGCGCTGCTGGCCTTCCTCGTGCCGCCACCCGGCCCGGTGACGATCGAGGTCGCCGGTGTCAGCGGCTCGGGGTGCCCGGCCGGCACGACGAACGTCGCCATGTCGCTGGACAACGAGGCGTTCACGGTCACCTACAGCGACTTCCTGGTGCAGGGCAACGGGAACGAGGCCAAGCGGAGCTGCACGATCGCCCTGCGGATCAACCACGCGGCCGGGTACACGTTCGGCATCGCGGCCACGGACTACCGCGGGTTCGCGCATCTGACCGACAAGGCTCGCGGTGTGGTGCGCAACGACTACTGGTTCCCCGGATTCCCGACACGGCACAGCAGCCACACGTATCAGGCACCGATGAGTGACAACTGGCAGGTGACCGACACGCCCAGCGGGGTGGCGCACGGGCCGTGCAAGGACCGCAAGCCGTTGGCCGTGGAGACCGAGCTGAAGCTCACCGGCAAGGGCAGCGGCAGCTTCATGACGATGGACTCGACCGATTCGAGTGTGAGCACGACGTTCCGGCTCTCGTGGAAGAAGTGCGCGGAATAACAAGCGCGCTGTTGACGTTCTCTGCTACAGTCCGTTTGTACCCGGCGGTGCGCCACTAAGCGCACGTAAGCTCCGATCAGCTGCTGGACGATCACAACGCCGCAGCCACCACCGCCAGCTTCTCATGCCGGTGGCCCCACACATCAGATGCAGTCGGATCAACGGCATCTGCAGCGCTCTCCTCCCGTCGCACCTCGTGCGCGAAGTCGACGAAGCGCGTCTCGAACAACCCTCCTGAAAGGACAGACCCGATGCACATCGGTGTACTCGACGTACGTAACAACAAGGCGTTCCTCGTGGACGGGCCGCAGGTCCCGCAGAGTCTCGTGAGGCAGTACGACCTGCGGCGCGGCGACCAGATCAGCGGCGAGGCCGAGGGCGACAAGCTCGTCGGCGTCGACACGGTCAACGGACGTGCGCCCCACAAGCGGCCGCGGTTCGAGGACCTGACGCCGCTCTACCCCAACGAACGGCTGCGGCTGGAACACGATCCGAACGAGCTGACCAGCCGGGCGATCGACCTGGTCATGCCGGTCGGCAAGGGGCAGCGGGCGTTGATCGTCGCGCCGCCCAAGGCGGGTAAAACCATTGTGCTGCAACAGATCGCGGCCGCGATCGCCAAGAATCACCCCGAGGCCCACCTCATCGTCGCGCTCGTCGGCGAACGGCCGGAGGAGGTGACCGACATGCGCACCACCATTCCGGGCGAGATGTTCACCTCCACCTTCGACGAGCACCCCAACGAGCACATCCGGGTCGCCGAGCTCGCGGTCGAGCGGGCCAAGCGGCTCGTCGAGGACGGTCAGGACGTGGTGATCCTGCTCGACTCGCTGACGCGGCTCGGGCGTGCCTACAACCTCGCGCAGCCCAACGGCGGGCGCATCCTCAGCGGTGGCATCGACGCCAGGGCGCTGACGCCGCCGAAGCAGTTCCTCGGTTCGGCGCGCAACATCGAGGACGGTGGCAGCCTCACGATCTTCGCCACCGCGCTCGTCGAGACCGGGTCGCTCGCCGACACCGCGATCTTCGAGGAGCTCAAGAGCACCGGCAACGCCGAGCTGAAGCTCGACCGCAAGGCGGCGCAGCGGCGGATCTACCCCGCGATCGACCTCCACCAGTCGAGCACGCGCAAGGCGGAACTGCTGGTGTCGCAGCAGGAACTCGTCATCACGGACGCGCTGCGCCGGGCGATGGCGGACCGGGACATCGACGTGATCGTCGACGGACTGCGCAAGACGCAGAGCAACGCCGAGTTCCTCATGCAGATGTCGAGGTGACGCCGCAGGTGGTTGACTGACGGCGATGAGCTTCCTCCAGGTCACGTGGACCGACCCGGCCACACAAGCGCGCGGCTACCTCGTCATCGACCGGCTGGTGCGCGGGGTCAGCAGCGGGGGTCTGCGCATGCGCGCGGGCTGCACCCTCGACGAGGTCCGGGGGCTGGCCGAGGGGATGACGGCCAAGGAAGCCCTCAACTACGACCCGGACGCGCGTTACGTGCCGCTCGGCGGCGCGAAGGGCGGCATCGACTTCGACCCCTACGACCCGCGGGCGAAGGACGTCCTCACGGCCTACCTGTACGCCATGTCCCCCTACGTCGAACGCTTCTGGACGATGGGGGAGGACCTCGGGCTGCGGCAGTCCGCGATCGACGAGGCCATCGCGAAGATCGGCCTCCAGTCGTCGATCCAGGCGGTCTACCCGTTGCTCGACGACGAGAAGAAGGCCAGGCAACGCCTCGCGGACGCCTTCCAGGTCACCGTCGACGGTGTCGGCCTGGACGAACTGGCCGGCGGCTACGGGGTGGCCGAGGCCGCGCTGACCGGCATCGAACACCTCCACCTGCACGACCCCACCGCGTTCGTGCAGGGTTTCGGATCGATGGGTGGTGCCACCGCCCGGTACCTCGCCAGGGCGGGAGTCAGGATCGTCGGGCTCGCCGACGTCCACGGCGTAGTGGCCAACCCGGCCGGGCTCGACGTGGAGACCCTGCTGCTGTCCCGCGACGCGCACGGCGCCATCGACAGGACGAAACTCCGCCCGCAGGACCAGGAACTGCCTTGCGACAGCTGGCTCGACGTCGAAGCGGACGTCCTCGTCCCCGCCGCGACCAGCTACGCGATCGACAGCGGCAACGCGGGACGGGTCAGGGCGAAGCTGGTCGTCGAAGCGGCGAACATGCCCGTGACACCCGAAGCGGAGGCCATGATCGACGCGTTGGTCATCCCGGACGTCGTCGCGAACTCCGCCACGAACTCCTGGTGGTGGTGGACCCTGTTCGGCGACGTCGAACCCACGGCCGAGTCCGCGTTCGAGAAGATCGGCACCACCATGCGCCGGCTCGTCACGGCAATCATCAGCGAGCCGTCACCGCGAGCAGCGGCACGGCACCTCGCGGCCGCCGCGGTGAAGGAGATCGAACTGCGGTTCCCCGAGTCGTAGACTCGGCGCATGCCAGGCCTGGAGCACACGATCACGATCTCGGCCCCGCCGGAACGCGTCTGGGCGGTCCTCGTCGACGTCGAGCGCTGGCCGGAACGCATCCCGACGGTCGACTCCGTGCAACGCCTGGACGAAGGGCCGTTCGCCGTCGGCTCGAGCGCCCGCCTCCGGCAACCGAAGCTGCCCGAGGCCGTGTGGACGGTGACCGAACTGACCGACGGCACCTCGTACACCTGGGAGTCGAAGTCCCCCGGCGTTCTGGGCGTCGCTTCGCACGTCGTCGAGCCGCATCCCGGCGGCACCCGGCTCACCCTCGCGCTGACCGTGTCCGGCCCGCTCGCGGGGATCGGCTGGCTGATGACCAAGGCGCGGGCCAGGCGGTACGTCGAGACCGAGGCCGCCTCCATCAAGAAGGTCGCCGAGCAGAGCCAGGCCCAGGGCTAGAGCGGGCCGAGCAGCCAGGCTCCCGGCCCGTCCTCGTCCTCCGAGAAGTAGTACGCCCGCCAGGCGGCGAGCAGGTCCTCGGTCCCGATCAGCCCGTCACCGTCGTGGTCGAGCCGCGCGTGCACGGCCCGTGCCTCGTCCTCGGACATGTGCATCAACGCCGTGGACCACCGCACGTGCTCGTCCACGCCGAGCCGGCCGTCGCCGTCGTGGTCGGCGACGTCCAGCAGGGCGTCGAGGTACGGCACGTAGACGTCGTCGAACGCCTCGGGGCGCCCCAGCAGTCCGCGCACGAACGCCGTCCGGTACTCGGCCTGGCTGATCCGCTCGTCGTCGTCCGTGTCCGTCACGGCGGCGAGGTGGCCCCACACGCCCAGCAGCTGCTCGTGGAACCGCTTCGCCCGCACGTCGTCGTCGGTCAGGCCGAACGCCGAGGTCAGCCGGGCGGCGGCCAGGTCGAAGTCCGCGCGCTCGACGTACCCGTCCCCGTCGCTGTCGTAGGTCTCGAACCTGCGGCTGAGCCTGCGGTCCAGGAACGGCGTGATCTTCATGCCCCTTGTGTACCCCGTCAGCGCCGTTTCTTGCGTACCGGGGCGCCCACGTAGTCCGCGAGGTGCTCGCCGGTCAGCGTCGTGCGACCGGCGACCAGGTCGGCCGGGGTGCCCTCGAACACCACCTTGCCACCGTCGTGACCGGCACCGGGGCCCAGGTCGATGATCCAGTCGGCGTGCGCCATCACGGCCTGGTGGTGCTCGATCACGATCACCGACTTGCCCGACTCGACCAGGCGGTCGAGGAGCGCCAGGAGCTGTTCGACGTCGGCCAGGTGCAGGCCGGTCGTCGGCTCGTCCAGCACGTAGACGCCGCCCTTGTCCGCCATGTGCGTGGCGAGCTTCAGGCGCTGGCGTTCGCCGCCGGACAGGGTCGTGAGCGGCTGGCCCAGCGACAGGTAGCCGAGGCCGACGTCGTTGAGCCGCTCCAGGATCGCGTGCGCGGCGGGAGTGCGGGCCTCACCGGAGCCGAAGAACTCGACGGCCTCGGCGACGGGCATCGCGAGCACCTCGGAGATGTCGCGGCCACCGAACTTGAACTCCAGCACGGCCTGGTCGAACCGCTTGCCCTCGCAGACGTCGCAGGGGGACTCGATCGTCGCCATGATGCCGAGGTCGGTGAACACCACGCCGGCGCCGTTGCAGTTCGGGCACGCGCCCTCGGAGTTCGCGCTGAACAGCGCGGGCTTCACGCCGTTGGCCTTGGCGAACGCCTTGCGGATCGGCTCCAGCAGACCGGTGTAGGTCGCGGGGTTGGACCGGCGCGACCCCTTGATGGGCGTCTGGTCGACCACGATCGCACCGGCGTCGCGCGGCAGCGACCGGTGGATCAGCGACGACTTGCCCGAGCCCGCCACACCCGTGACCACGGTCAGCACCCCGAGCGGGACGTCGACGTCGACGTCGCGCAGGTTGTTCGTGGACGCCCCGCGGATCTCCAGCACCCCGGTCCGCTCCCGCACGGACGGCTTGAGCGACGCGCGGTCGTCGAGGTGGCGGCCGGTCACGGTGTCGCTCTTGCGCAACCCCTCCAGCGACCCCTCGTAACAGATCGTGCCGCCGCCCCGGCCGGCACCGGGACCGAGGTCGACGATGTGGTCCGCGATGGCGATCGTCTCGGGCTTGTGCTCGACGACGAGCACGGTGTTGCCCTTGTCCCGCAGGCGGAGCAGCAGGTTGTTCATCCGCTCGATGTCGTGCGGGTGCAGCCCGATCGTCGGTTCGTCGAACACGTACGTCACGTCGGTCAGCGCGGACCCGAGGTGCCGGATCATCTTGACGCGCTGCGCCTCGCCACCGGACAGCGTGCCCGCCGGCCGGTTCAGCGACAGGTACCCGAGACCGATCTCCACGAACGAGTCGAGGGTGTGCGCGAGCTTGTCCACCAGCGGTGTGACGGACTTGTCCTTCACACCGCGGATCCAGTCCGCCAGGTCGGTGATCTGCATGTCGCACAGGTCCGCGATCGAGACGCCCTTGATCTTGGACGACCGCGCCGCCTCGGTCAGGCGGGTACCGCCGCAGTCCGGGCACGTGCCGAACGTGGCCGCGCGGTCCACGAACGCGCGGATGTGCGGCTGCAGCGCCTCGCGGTCCTTGGACAGCATGGACTTCTGCAGCTTCGGGATCAGGCCCTCGTAGGTCAGGTTGATGCCGTTGACCTTGATCTTGACCGGGTCCCGGTACAGGAAGTCGTGCAGTTCCTTCTTGGTGTACTTGCGGATCGGCTTGGCCGGGTCGATGAAACCGGACTGCGCGAACGTCTGCACGGTCCACTGGTTGTCGACGTTGTAGCCGGGCACCTTGATGGCGCCCTCCATGATCGACTTCGTCTCGTCGTAGACCTCGGTCAGGTCGATGTCGGAGATCTGACCGCGGCCCTCGCAGCGCGGGCACATGCCGCCGGTGATGGAGAACTCGCGGCGCTCCTTGACCTTCTGGCCGCCCTTCTCGATCGTCACGGCGCCCGCGCCGGAGATCGAGGCGACGTTGAACGAGAACGCCTGCGGGCCACCGATGTGCGGGGTGCCGAGGCGGCTGAACAGGATGCGCAGCATCGCGTTCACGTCGGTCGCGGTGCCGACGGTCGAGCGGGGGTCGGCGCCCATCCGCTGCTGGTCGACCAGGATCGCCGTGGTGATGCCCTCCAGGAGGTACACCTCGGGGCGCGGCAGCGTCGGCATGAACCCCTGGATGAACGCGCTGTAGGTCTCGTTGATCAGCCGCTGCGACTCCGCGGCGATGGTGCCGAACACCAGCGAGCTCTTGCCGGACCCGGAGACACCGGTGAAGACCGTCAGCCGGCGCTTCGGGATCTCCACGTCGACGTCGCGCAGGTTGTTGACCCGCGCGCCCTGCACGCGGATCAGGTCGTGGGTGTCGGCATCATGCGCCGCCGGTGCTGTCCTGGTCATGGCGCAAAGCTAACTCGCGCCACTCGGCTCTGCCTTCTTGATTCCTGATTGGTTATCCGCGAATCCGGTAGTGGTAGGTGCACACCTCGCGGAACCCCGTCCGTTCGTACAGCCGGAACGCCGTGGTGTTCGCCTTCTCCATCTGCAGGTACATGTGGTTCGCCTCGCGCGCGGCCGCCCACGAGGCCAGTGCGGCGAGCACGGACCGTGCGGCGCCTTGACCACGTGCGTGCGGGAGTGTCGCCATGCCGAACACCCCTGCCCACCCCTCTTCGGTCACCGCGCGTCCCACGGCCACCACCTGGCCGTCCACCTCGGCGTGCGCGTAGGCGGACGGGTGCTCGACGCGGCTGAGCAGGTCGCGTTCGGCGCTGACGTCCCTCGTGGTCACGGCCTGCCACGCCGCGAGCCACTCGCCGGTCGGCCGTGTCGTCACCTCGCCCGCGTCCGAGTGGGACTGGCGCAGCACCTCGGAGGTCGACGCGATCTGCAGGGACATGTCGTGACCCCGCGCGTAACCCCTGTCGTCCAGCGTCCGGTCGAGGTCGTCCGCGCACACGCCCGGCGTGATCTGGAACCGCGCCCCGGACCCGCGTTCGGCGCAGAACTCCTCGGCCTGGGCCACCCGGTCCTCGCGGTCGTGCGGCAGGACCGCGCTCACCCACCAGGCGTCGCCGGGGGAGTGCCGCAGCCACCAGCCGCCCGCCTCTTCGACGTGCGCGGCGGGCTGGGCCCGCGCCGCGCACTCCTGCAGCGTCTTCAGCAGCACGTCAGTCCAACGACCCCAGCAGCCAGTTCCCCGCCTCGGCGGGATCCTCGGAGAAGTAGAACTCCCGGATGGCCGCCAGCAGGGCCTGTGTGGACAGCAGGCCGTCCTCGTCGGACAACAGGTCGTGGATCCCGCGCGCGTCGCGCTCCGAGAGGTTCATCAACGCGCCGGTCCACTTCACGTGCTCTTCGAGCGTCAGCTTGCCGTCGTCGTCCTCGTCCGCGACCGCCATCACCGCGTCCAGGAACGGCACATAACCCTCGTCGAAAGACTCCGGCGTCTCCAGCAGCCCGTTGGCGAACGCGTTCTTGTACTCCTCGACGCTGATGCGCCCGTCGCGGTCCAGATCGGCGACCGACGCCAGGTGCTCCCACAGCCCGATCAGCATGTCGTGGAACCGCACGGCCTTCGGGTCGTCCGCCGCCAGCCCGAACGCCTTCGTGGTGCGCTCGGCCGCCTGGGTGAAGTCGTCCCGCTCGACGTACCCGTCGCCGTCGGTGTCGTAGGTCCGGAACCTGCGGGCGAGCTTGCGGTCGAGGAAGGCGGTGATCTCCACAGGACCCTTCTACCGCATCCGGCTCTGAAGCAACACGTCGGTGTTCACACCGCGAAACCGAACTCGCGGGGCCTCAGCGCCGCCCCAGCCCGGACAACGCGCTCGCGACCACGACCATGCCGATCATCCCGATGATCGCCGCCACACCGCCGACCGCGGGTTTCGACACCTGCTGGACGTGCGCGACCGGCCGCGGGGGCGCCGGTACGTCCGGCGCCGGGGCGGGCGGCTCGGGGTCGGGAGGGAGCGGGGCGCTCAGCGACTCGATCCGGACGACCGCGCTCTCGCCGATCGCGCCGCCGGCACCCGCGCCGGACACCGTCAGCCGGGAGTTCATCGGCGCGGTGACCTGGCAGGTGTAGGTGACGCGGGAGCGGGGCGGCAGCACCGCGAACGTCCGGCGGCACGCGGCGGGCTCGCCGTTCACCTGGACGTTCTCGATCGGCAGCCCGGACGGGTTGCCGACCGTGACCGTGACGGTGACGACCTCGCCGTCCCGCGCGCGGTCCTTCGACCAGACCGCGCTGATGGTCAGCCGCGGGTAGATCACCTCGACCCGCACGGACGCCGACGCCTCGACCTTGCCGCCGATCCTGTCGGCGGCCGAGACGGTCGCGGTCAGCGCACCGCTCTCGTCGCCCGCCGGTGCCGTGCAGTCCACCTTCGAGGTGGCGCCGGGGTCGAGCTGCCCCTGCATGGGGTCGCACCCGGCGGCCGCACGGGCGGCCAGGCCGTAGAGCGGGGTGTCGCCAGTGTTCGTGACCGTCGTCGTGAACTTCACGGCCTGGCCCGGGAGCGCCGTCACCGGTTCGGTCGCGGTGGTCGCGCGCAACGCCGGGTGCAGCACGTCCACGGTCGACGACCGCTGCGCCGCGAGCGGATCACCGGCGAGACTGGTGCCGCTCGCCGCGACCGTCGTGGGGTAGTCGTCGTCGGCCGCCGTGGACGAGCACGTGCGCGTCGCCGTGGCACGCGGGGCGATCGTGCCGACCTGCTGGCCGCACACGGTCACGCCTGTCGCGGGTGCGTCACCCGCGTTGGTGACCGTCGCGGTCTGCGCGACGGTGTCCTTCGGGTGCGCGACGGGCGTGGCCGGGTCGACGGTGAGGGTGAGCTCGGGGAGCGGGAACGACCACGCGATGCTCTGGACGAGGAACGCGTCCTCGTCCCTCCGGAAGGCCAGGTCGGCGCTCTTCGTGCCGGGCTTGAGGACGCTCGCGTCGACGGTGACGGTGCGCGCGTCGACGCTCATGTTGTTGGGGTACGCGGCGCCCTGTGCGGACGACACGAACGCGTTGCGCCCGCCGACCGCGGTGCCGTTGACCAGCATCTGGTCGCCGTCCGTTGCCCAGTCGCCCTCGTACGCGGTCACCCCCACGCGGATGTCCCCGCCGGTGGGGTGCGTCGGCGCGATCGGGGTGTGCAGCACCGGCTTCCCGGTGGGGAGCCGGACGTGGCCGCCGTGCACCGCGACGTGCCGCTTCGCGGGTGCTGCCGCGGTGGCGTTCGCGAACTTCCACACGACCGTCAGCGACCAGCCGCCGAAGCAGTCGAACCCCTGCGGCGCCCAGACGTTGCCGACCGTCACGGTGCCGCTCGTCAACGCCCGCGTGACGTCTGCTTCGGCGCTGTAGAAGGCGTTGTCGGTGTGGGAGAGGCCGTCCGGGCCGTCGATGACGAACCGGCCGGGGCTCACGCGGGTGCCGTTGAACGTGACGGGGTCCCGCGGGGTGCCGGGTGGCGGCACGTCGTCGCGGCAAGTCGCGCTGCCCGCCCAGCCGAGCTTGGCGTAGGCGACGGTCGCGCCGGCCGGTATGGCGAGCTGGGCGCTGGACGAGGTGACCGTCGCCGGGTCGTCGTCGACGTCCGTCCACGACATGCGGTGGCCGTTGTTCAGCGCGGAGGGCCCGTGCCCCTTGCGGTGCAGGGCGTCCACACAGGACTTCGGGGAGTACTTGGGGTCCGGTCCCGCCTGCTCGGGAGTCGGGCAGGTCAGGACGGAGTTGCCGACGACCGTGACGTCTCCGTACACCGCCTCGTCGAACTGGGTGCGCCACACCTCGGCCGCGGCGACCGGCGGGCCCGGGGTGAGCAGCGGAACCAGCAGCACGACGGCGATGAGGATCGGTACACGCATGCCAGGCCTTCCGGTCGGGTCGGCGCACAGGTTGGCATGGTTGGACGGCGTTGTCACCGCCCGTTGATCACCGCGTCGTCACTCTCCGTCCGGGACGGACATCGCTGGTTCTCCTGTTCGTGTCCAAGGCTTTCACGTCGGCTGTCCGAAGTGGACTTGCTGTGCACTTGATCAACACCCATTGCTCTTTCCGGGCGGGGAAGAGTGCCGGGAAGCGTGGTGTTGGTGGTCAAACGGTGTCCGCTGTGGGGAGATTGAGACCATGTGGACCGGGCTCGTCATCGTTCTCGCGTCGGTGGTCGTCACCGCGCTCGCCCTCCTGCTGTTCGGGCGTTCCCGCGCCCACGACCAGGCCGACGACAGGGACGCGGACTCGCGCGGCTTCCTCGGCGCGGTGATCAGCGGCCTGTTCATCGTCGCGCTGGCCTTCTACGTGGTGATCGTCTGGGAGGAGAGCGGCGCCGCCGGGGACAACGCCTCGCGCGAGGCCGCCGCGGTCGCCGACGTCTACTGGCAGACCGCCGTGATGCCGCAACCGCAACGCGACCACATCCGCTCACTGCTCACCGAGTACCCGAAACTGGTGGCGGAGCGGGAATGGCCCAAGCTGGCGGCGGGGGAGTCCGACGACAGGACGAGCGAGACGCTGAACTCGCTGCACACCGAGATCCTGTCGCTGCCCGCGTCACCGGACCAGGTGAAGAGCGCGCGCGAGCGGTCGCTGGAACGGATGCGGGAGATCACCGACCTGCGGCGCGACCGGCTGGACTCGGCCGGCGGCCTGGACAACACCGGCCGGATCATGCTGATCGGGACGATCGCGGGGGCCGTCGCGATGGTCGTGTTCCCGATGATGATCGGGTTCACGGCGCGCAAGCGGCACATCCTGCAGATGAGCCTGACCTCGGCCGTGCTGGCGCTCGTCTGCGTGCTGTGCGCGGGGATGACGCAGCCGTTCGACGGGGTGTTGCGGGTGGAGCCGGAGGCGTTCACGAGTGTCACGGAAGAGTTGGCCGGGATACCCGTGGAGGCGAACCGGTGAAAAGAGTGTCCACTGTGCTGGGTCACGAGTTCGGCGACAACCTGCGCCCCGCGTGGGGACGCAGGACCGCGCCGCAGCGGCTGGCCCGAGTCGGCCGGGTTCACCTGGAAGCACGTCGAGGACCAGAGCGAGCTGCACGCCGCCACGATGGCGGCGTACGTGGCCGCGAACCGGGCGGTGCCTGGGCCGCGCTGCCTCGTCGTGTGGGAGGTCGACAGGTTCTGGACGGCGGTCGCCGAGTAGCACCGGGGCACCGGCGAGCCGCTGCGGTCCACTGACGTCCCGTCCGTCGAGAACGAGGGACTGCGCGCGAACCTGTGGACCTCGAACAGGAGCCTGGGCGACGGCACGCGTGTCGGCCTCAGCGAGGCGCTCCTGTTCGAGAAGGCCGGCGGCGCCCCGATCCCCGGCTACCGCGAGCTGATGGCCGCCGGTCAGTAGCCGCGGTCGGGCAGCATCACCCAGAGAACGAGGTAGACGACGAACTGCGGTCCGGGCAGAAGGCAGGACAGCAGGAACAGAAGGCGCACGGTGCCCGCCTTCATCCCCCAGCGCTGGGCGAGCCCCGCGCAGACACCCGCGATCATCCGGTTGGTCCTGGGCCTGCTCAAAGCAACTGTCGTGGTCATGTACCCAGGATGCCCGCTGTCAGGCATCTTTCACATCGGGACCAACCCTGGTTCGACCCGGATGAGGCAGGTCACGCGATCTCAGGGGTCCGGACCGCAACAGCGGCGGGCTGTCAGACGTTGGCGGTCGAGAGCTGGTCGACGAACCTGAGGCACGTGGTGCGCATGGTGTCCACCGTCATCGCCCGCGAGCCCGCGAGCACCTGGAGCGCGAGGCCGTCGAGCATGCTGACCATCATGTTCGCCAGTTCGAGCGGGTCACCGGACAGGTGGATGTCGCCGGAGGCCTGCCCGTCGCGGAAGATGCTCGCGACGATGTCGCGCCACTCGCCGTAGAAGCGCTCGTTGAGCTCCTGCAGCTCGGGGTTGCGGATGGCCTCGACCCAGAGCTCGACCCAGACCTTCCACGCCTCGACCGTCTCGGCGCCCTCGGGGAGGTACGACTCGACCACCATGCGCAGGCGCGAGAGCGGCGGCTCGTCGGACTCGAGGATCCAGCGGCGGCGTGCCACCGAGACCTCGAAGCAGTGCTCGAAGGCCGCGTCGGTGAGTTCGCGCTTGGTCTCGAAGTAGTAGTGGACCGTGCCGCCGGACACGCCGGCGTCCTTGGCCACGTCGGACACCCGGAGATGGCGGAAGCCCTCAGCCGCGATCACCTTGCAGGTGGACGCGAGGATCTGCGCCTTGCGTTCGGCTTCCACGCTTGGACGGGGCATCCGTCACCTCCTGATTTAGCCCGAACCATACCGAAACGGGGAACGGAGCTCGTGCTCGTCGACCTTTTCCGTCTCGACTGGAGGCGGTGCGGGAAGGATCGTCACCTCTGCGGACCGGCGCAGCTCAACCGGCCATCGGCCGTTCCGCTCAACGCAGGTTCGGCCCTTCGGCTGTCCACTGCGAACCGTCCCCGGAAGGCCGCTCCGCACGAGGCCGGCGTGGGTCGTACGTCCTCCGCACGCCCACGGCTCGTACGCTGATCCGGTGGTCGCACCCCCCATCGCGCCGGAATCGCCGGAACTGCCCGCGCGCAGGCGAAGAGTGAGCCGTCCGGTGTTGTCGCGCATGGCGCTCGCCGTCACCGGCGGCGTGCTGATCTACCTGAGCTTCCCGCCGCGCCCGCTGTGGTTCCTGGCGCCGGTCGGATTCGCGTTGCTCGCGCACGTGATCCACGGCAGGCGTGCGCGCGCCGGATTCGGGTACGGGCTGTTGTTCGGGCTCGGGTTCATGGTGCCCCTGCTGCAGTGGACCGGTGAGTTCGTCGGCCTGATCGCGTGGCTGCCGCTGGCTCTGGTGTGCGCGTTGATGATCTCGATCGGCACGGCCGCGATGGCGTTCGCGTCGCGCGTGCCGGGCTGGCCGCTGTGGGCCGCGTGCCTGTGGGTGGCGGACGAGGCGCTGCGCGGTGTGGTCCCGTTCGGCGGCTTCACCTGGGGCAAGATCGCGTTCGGGCAGCCGGAGGGCTGGTTCCTGCCGCTCGCGTCGCTGGGCGGGGCGCCGCTGGTGACGTTCGCGGTGGTGCTGACCGGCTTCGGGCTGTTCTGGCTCGTGAAGAACTGGAAGCTCGGCCTGCCGCTGTTCGCGGTGCCGCTGGTCGTGGGCCTGGTGGTGCCGGTGGGGGTGGACGCCTCCGCGGGGACCGTCACCGTCGCCGCGATCCAGGGCAACGTGCCGCGCGCCGGGCTCGACTTCAACGCGCAGCGCCGGGCCGTGCTCGACAACCACGCCAAGCGCACCCGGCAGCTGGCCGCCGACGTCGCCGCGGGCACGGAGAAGCAGCCCGACATCGTCATCTGGCCGGAGAACTCGTCGGACATCGACCCGTTCCGCAACCCGGACGCCGCCGCGGTGCTCGACGCGGCCGCCGACGCCATCAAGGCGCCGATCGCGGTGGGCGCGGTGATCCTCGACAAGAACGACGGGCTGCCGCGCAACACCGTGGTGCTGTGGGAGCCGGGCAAGGGGCCCACGGACACCTACACGAAGCGCAAGCTGCAGCCGTTCGGCGAGACGATGCCGATGCGGTCGTTCTTCCGGCTGTTCGCCTCCGAGGTGGACCGGGCGGGCGTCTTCCAGCCCGGCACGGACCCGGAGGGTTTCGTCATGGGGCCCGCGAAGGTCGCACTTGACACATGTTACGAAGTGGCGTTCGACTCAGTGGTCCGCGACTCCGTGACGGCCGGCGCGACGATCATCGCGATCCCGACGAACAACGCCACTTTCGGGTACACGGAGATGACCTACCAGCAGCTTTCCATGTCCAGACTGCGGGCGGTGGAGCACGGCAGGGCCGTGGTCGTGGCGGCCACCTCGGGGGTCAGCGCGATCGTCGAACCCGACGGTTCCGTCACTCGGAAGACTGGGCTCTTCGAGCCTGGTGCCCTGGTCGCGACACTGCCGCTGCGGTCGCAGACTACTCTGGCGACTTGGCTAGGAGCCTGGCCCGAGTGGGTGATTACCGCTGCGGGCCTCGCGGCGTTGGCGCTGGGCTTCACCCGACGACGGAAGGACTCGAATGGCGCAGCAGCCTGACCAGGAACTCGGGCAGGTGCTGGTGGTGATCCCGACGTACAACGAGCGGGACAACATCGGAAAGATCGTCAAGAGGCTGCACACGGCACTGCCCGACGTGCACGTGCTGGTGGTCGACGACGGCAGCCCCGATGGCACCGGCCAGCTCGCCGACGAGATGGCGGCCGCGGACGACCGCGTCCACGTGATGCACCGCACCGAGAAGGCCGGGCTGGGCGCCGCGTACGTCGCGGGCTTCCAGTGGGCGCTCGACCGCAACTACGGCGTCATCTGCGAGATGGACGCCGACGGCTCGCACGCCCCGGAGCAGCTGCACCGGCTGCTCGACGCCCTGCCGAAGGCCGACCTGGTGCTGGGCTCGCGCTGGGTGCCGGGCGGCGAGGTCGTGAACTGGCCGGCGCAGCGCAAGTTCCTGTCGCTGGGCGGCTCGCTGTACTCGCGGCTCGCGCTGGGCGCGAACATCCGCGACATGACGGGTGGCTACCGGGCGTTCCGCGCGGACACCCTGCGCAAGCTGAACCTCGCCTCGGTCGCGTCGGCCGGGTACTGCTTCCAGATCGACCTGCTGTGGCGCACGCTGGAACTGGGCTTCCGGGTGCGCGAGGTGCCGATCACGTTCCTCGAGCGCGAGTTCGGCGAGTCGAAGATGAGCGGCAACATCGTCCGCGAGGCACTGATCCGCGTGACGAAGTGGGGCCTGCGCCGCCGCGGGAACCAGGTCAAGGACCTGTTCACCGGCAAGAGGAAGTAGTCGCGCGGCCACTTCGGACCGTTCGTCGTGGACGGTCCGAAGCGGCGGCCGTCATTTCCCGTTCCCCTCGCACGTGTTGTAGCGAATCGTGTGTCGGAATGGGGCTTCGCGAGCGTTTCCCGATTGCGGAAGATTCGTGGTCGAAGGTAATGAGCCGGTCTCGGACCCGGGTATTACCTTTGTTCCCATGGGCCTCGCCGACCGGATGATCCGCCTGCTCTGGGCGGCCGGTGGTGAGGACGTGGCGGAGCGGGTGCTGCGCGAGCATTGGCGGTTGCTGCCGTCCGACGACCCGCTGGGCCGGGCGCTGCGGTCACGGCTGGTCGAGGCGCTGCGGGCCGAACTGCCCGGCCGGGACGCCGAGATCCGCGAGGCCGTGCTGGCCGACGAGATCAGCCTCCTCGGCGCCGCCGAGCGGGTGCGGCCGAGCCGCGCCGCCGTGCTCGGGATCGTCCGTGCTTTGCAGGGCTCGTGAACGGGTATCACCTGGGCATGACGCTGGTATCCGAACGCCATCCGCTCCGCGCTCTCGGCCTGTTCGCGGGAGCGGTGCTGGTGACCGCCGTGGTGGGGTCGCTGTTCTCCGTGTCCGCCGGGTCGACGTACACGGCGCTGGAGCAGCCCTCCTGGGCGCCGCCCCCGTGGCTGTTCGGTCCGGTGTGGACGCTGCTCTACGTGATGATCGCGGTCGCCGGGTGGCTGGCGTGGCGGGCCGGGGCGACGCGGCGTGAGCTGACGCTGTTCGGCGTGCAGCTCGTGCTGAACGCGGCCTGGACGCCGTTGTTCTTCGGGCTCGGGTGGTTCTGGGTGGCGTTCGCCGAGATCCTGGTGCTGTGGCTCGCGATCGTCGCGGTGATCGTGGTCTTCTCCCGGCGCAGCAAGGCCGCCGGCCTGCTCCTCGTGCCCTACCTGGGCTGGGTGAGCTTCGCGGCGGCCCTGAACCTGTCGATCGCCGTCCTCAACTGACAGGCCTCGACTGACGGGCCTCAGTTGACGGGCGAGTCGCTGCGCGAGCGTTCGACCGCGGTCGTGGCCACCCCGAGCACGATCATGCCCGCGCCGAGGCCGAGGTGCAGCCAGTTGTCGGCCGTGTTGACGGGCAGGAAGTTCGCGCCGGTGTGCTCGCCGATGGCCGAGCCGTAGACCCACAGGAACACGTAGACGCCACCGCCCGCCACCAGGAACACGCGGGCGAACTGGGACCGCTTCGCGGCGAGCAGGCCGAGGACTCCGAACAACAGGTGCACGAGGTTGTGCAGCACGGACACGGCGAAGAGGCCGAACAGGAGCGCGCCGGAGTGGCCGGCGAAGCTCAGCTCGTCGTAGTGTGTGGTGATGCCCGGGATGAAGCCGAGCACACCGACGAGCAGGAACGCCGCGCCGACCGCTGAGGCTGCCGTTTGTACTGGTCGCATGTGCGGTGGCTACCCGGTGACGGCCGGGATGAACTCCCGCAGCACCTCCATGCCGGTCGTTGAGGGCGCTCCGGCCGGTTCGGGGCCGAGCACGCGGGCCAGGACGGGGCCGAGCACCTCGCGGAAGAAGCGGTCCGCGTGGTCCTTGCTCTCCCACACGGCGATGATCCGGAACTCCCCGTCGGCGCGGCAGGCGTAGCGGGCGCGCAGGCCGTCGGGGTCGACCGCGCCCATCATCCGGTCGAGCTGGTCGAGGGACTGGGTGGGCGGGGTCGCGATGGTGAGCCACATGAGGTCCTCCTCGGTCGGTGTGGCTCCCAAGGTAGGAAGTTCGCGCTGGTCAGCCATCCGCCGGAGTACTCGGTGCGGTACTCATCCACGCCGCGATCTGGCTGCGGGTGCTGAAGCCGAGCTTGGTGAGGACGTGCTGGACGTGGTTCTGGGCGGTCCGTTCGGAGATCACCAGCCGGCGCGCGATCTGCCGGTTCGTCAGTCCCTCGGTGACCAGCGTCGCGACCTCGTGCTCGCGGCTGCTCAGCTCTGTCGTGGTGAACGCCGTCATGCCCAGCGCGCGGATCGCCCGGTCGGCGGCGCGCTGCACGGCGTCGGCCTCGCGGCCCAGGGCGCGCAACGCCGCCGCGAGGTGCCAGCGGGCCTCGGCGGCGAACGCCGGGGCGCCCGCCCGGGAGGCCTCGTCCACGGCGGCGGTGAGGTCGGTGACGGCCTGCTCGTGCTCGCCGAGCGCCAGGTGACCACGCCCCAGCGCGAGGGTCACCGGGCCCATGTACGCGACGCCGTTGCCGGCCGCGTGCTCGCCGCGGAACTCCGCGAGCCGGGGCAGGATCACGCGCAGGTCGCCGGTCAGGCCCAGCCCCGCCGTCACCAGGACGGCGTCGACCAGCCCGGGCAGCACGAAGAACGCGGGCAGGTCCCACTCGGCGACCGGGCCGGAGCGCCGGTAGAACTCCAGGGCCTCGTCGCGCAGACCCGCGCGCAGCAACAGGAACGCCCGCGTGAGCTTCGACATCAGCCGGAACCGCGGCGGCGGGTCGTGGAAGTGGCGGGCCAGCGCCAGGCCGTCCTCGGTGGGGCCGAGGTGGCAGGAAAGCCCGCACTGCAGGGCGAAGTAGGCGCCCGACGCCGGTTCGCGCTCGATCACCCGCATCCGGTCGTAACCCCGCCGCCCCACCTCCTGGGCCTCCGCGAAACGGCCCTGTGCCTGGGCGATGCACGCCGTCACGACGTCGAGGTGCCACAACGGGACCTGGCCGCCGACGCGTTCGCAGGCGAGCTTCAGCGCCGGCAGCTCCTCCTGCGCGGCAGCGAGTTCGCCGCTCTCGACCAGCGCGTGGATGCGCCACAGCGAACCCCACATCGCACCGCGCGGACTGTGCGTGCGGTGGGCGAGGGCGATCATCTCGGTGGCGAGGCCGAGTCGTTCGGCCCGGCCCGCCGGCCCGGGACACGCCTCCTGCCTGGCGTGCAACGCCTCCGCGAGCGCGCGGTCGTCACCCCGTGCCAGGCGCAGTGCCTCCCGGCTGAGCTCGTCGAGCCGGTGCTGCTCGCCGCGGTAGAACGCGAGGTGGCTGCGCTGGGCGAGCAGCCGGGCGCGCGTGGGCGGGCTGACGTCGTGGCGAAGAGCGTTGTCGCACAACGGGGTCGCGATCGCGTTGACGCCCGCGCCGGGTGCGGCCTCGAGCACCAGTGCGGCCTCCGCGATCTCCTCTGCGGTGCCGGCCAGTTCGGCGGCGCGCTGGGCGGCCTGGACGCACCCCGCGAGGTCCCCGGCGAAGTAGGCGGCCCGGCCCAGCGCCACCTGGACCTCGTGGCTGTCCTCGAGAGCCGCCGCGGCCCGGTAGAGGCGTGCGCCCTCCTCGTAGGCGAGCCGCTTCACCGCGTCCCGTGCCGCGCGGATCGTCCACGTGCGGGCTTCCTGCGTCGCACCGCAGGCGTTCCAGTGCCGGGCGACGTCCGCGTAGCGCGTGCTGTCCGCCATCGCCCCGGCGATCCGGCGGTGCAGCGCGCGGCGTTCGGCCGGGGTGAGCGCGGCCTCGACCGCGTCCCTGGTCAGGGCGTGCACGAACCGGTGCCCGGTCGCGTCGATCAGCGTCGCCGCCTCGTCCAGCGCACTGATGGGCACTCCGGAGGCCGCCTCGGCGAGGTCGAGGTCGAAGTCGCGGCCGATCAGCGCCGCCGTCCTGATCAGCTCGCGGGCGGCGGGGGAGAGCCGGGTGAGACGGGCGGTGACGATGTCGCGGACGCTGCGCGGCGGTTGGTCCGCGCGCCACGTGCCGTCCTCGACCGCACGGGCGATCTCCGTGACGAACAACGGGTTTCCGCTGGTCAGCTCCGTGATCGTGGCCGCGTGCTCGGCGCCGGCCAGTTCGGCGACCTCGTCGGCGGACAGCCCGTGCAGGTCGATCCGGTCGGCCGAGCGCATGAGGTCCGCGACCGCCGGGCACGGGTCGCGGAAGGTCGCGAACAGCAGCACGCCGCGCAGGTGGGTGGCGAGGTGGGCGAGCACGAGCAGCGACGCCTCGTCGGCCCAGTGGACGTCCTCGACGACGATCACCAGGCCGTCGCGGTCCAGTGCGGACGCGATCGCGTCGAACACCCGGAACCTGTCCTGCGGCACCTCGGCGTCGTGCGCGAGCACGTGGTCGGGATCGGCACCGGCCGCCTTCAGCACCTGCCGCCACGGCCAGAACGCGGGTGCGCCCTCGGTCTCGACGCAATGCCCCCACACGACCTCCCGGCCGAGCGCGAGCGCGTGCCCGGCCAGTTCCTGGGCCAGCCTCGTCTTGCCGATGCCCGGCTCGCCGCCGCAGAGCACCAGCCGTCCGGTCTCCGCCGCCAGCCACGACCGTGCCGCAGCGAGTTCACGGGCACGCCCCACGACCTTCACGCCTGGATATCGCTCCGTCGCGTGACCACGTTTCCCACGAATGCGGAGATAAATGGTTGACCGCCGCGCGGACGCTCCGGCAAGGTAGCCCGCATGCGCCGCTATCGCAGCTATCCGCCCAGCTCAGGCTCTCCGTCGTGATGCCGTAAGGCCTCGTCGGCGTCGAGAGCCGCCCTCACCGTGAGAACGGGTGGGGGCGGCTTTTTCGTGTGCTCGAACAATGGTGGAGAGGGGGCTGTGGAGCCCCGCCCGTCTGTAAAACGGGAGCCTCGCGCAGAGTCGGTTCGACTCCGACCTCCACCACCAGCCGTTGCGCCAGCGGGGTGACCCCCGGCAACGACCGCCTGCCTCGCCACGACCTACTGGTGGAGGAAGGGGAAACATGTCCATCGACATCCAGCAGCCCCGGCCGCAGGGCCTGGTCGGGAGCCACGTCCACATCGCCGGCACCGCGGGCGGCGCGTTCGAGGCGCAGTTCAACTACCGCATCCACGAGGGTCACGACGAGGTCGTGGGCGGGTTCACGGCCGGAGACGGGACCGGCGGCCACGGCCAGTTCCAGGTGCAGGTCGACGTGTCGGGTGCGGCGTTCGCGCTCGACCGGCTCTTCGTCGAGGTGTTCTGGGTCTCGCCCAAGGACGGCGCCGAGCTCGACAAGATCATCGTGCCGGTCGTGTACGGGCCGCGGATCGTGCCCGGCTACCGCGTCTACCAGGAGTACGAGGTCAAGCCCGGCGACACGCTGTGGGGCATCGCGACGCAGTTCTACGGCTCCGGCAACCTCTACCCGCGCCTGGTGCGGGCCAACCCGCACGTCATCACGAACCCCAACGTGATCACCCCTGGGAGCGTGATCCGGATCCCGCAGTCCTGAGCCCGACGGGTCCTCCCCTCGACGCGGACGAGGGGAGGACCCGCCTTCTTTCGGTCAGAACACCTCTGTGACGGCGCCGACACCCCTCGTCGTGAGTTGGGACACGGGCTCAAGTGAAGCTGTGCCGAGGACCTGGTGCCTTGTTGGTTTCATACAAAGCACGCTGCTCAACTCGTTCCGCTCCAGCGGTTTTGTTACCGGGTAGTAGACGAGAGTGTGTACATCGATTGGGCGGCGACTGCCGCTGAGGTTGTCTGTCCGCGAGGAGAGAAGTCGTTGTTCAGTCGTGTAGCGATCGTCAACCGCGGGGAAGCCGCAATGCGGCTGATCCACGCCGTCCGTGAACTCGCCGCGGAGTCAGGGGAACGGATCGAGACCGTCGCCCTGTTCACCGATGTCGACAAGTCCGCGCCCTTCGTCCGGGAAGCCGACCTCGCCTACAACCTCGGCCTGGCGGCGGACCGTCCGTACCTGAACCTGCAGGTGCTGGAGAAGGCGCTGGTCGAGACGAAGGCCGACGCCGCGTGGGTCGGCTGGGGCTTCGTCGCCGAGATCCCCGAGTTCGCGGAACTGTGCGAGAAGGTCGGCGTCACGTTCGTCGGCCCGTCCGCCGAGGCCATGCGCAAGCTCGGCGACAAGATCGGCTCGAAGCTGATCGCCGAGGAGGTCGGCGTCCCGGTCGCGCCGTGGTCGCGCGGTGCCGTCGAGAACCTCGAGCACGCCCTGAAGGTGGCCGAGGAGGTCACCTACCCGCTGATGCTCAAGGCGACCGCCGGTGGTGGCGGCCGGGGAATCCGCAAGATCACCTCACCGGCTGAGATGGAAGAGAACTTCGACCGCACCAGCATGGAGGCCGAGCGCGCGTTCGGCTCCGGCGTGATGTTCCTGGAGCGCCTGGTCACCGGCGCCCGGCACGTCGAGGTGCAGGTCATCGCCGACGGCCAGGGCACGGCGTGGGCGCTCGGCGTCCGCGACTGCTCGGTGCAGCGGCGCAACCAGAAGATCATCGAGGAGTCGGCCTCCTGCGTGCTGCAACAGCACCAGGTCGACGAGCTGAAGACGTCGGCGGAGCGGCTCGCGAACGCGGTGGGCTACCGCGGCGCGTGCACCGTCGAGTTCCTCTACCACCCCGGCGAGAAGCTCTTCGCGTTCCTCGAGGTCAACACCCGCCTGCAGGTCGAGCACCCGATCACCGAGATCACCACCAGCTTCGACCTGGTCAAGGCGCAGCTGCACGTCGCGGGTGGCGGCAGGCTGGAGGGCTCCAAGCCCGTCGAGCTCGGTCACGCCGTCGAGGCCCGCCTGAACGCCGAGGACCCGGACCGCGACTTCGCGCCGTGCCCCGGCACGATCGTTCGGCTGGAGCTGCCCGCCGGCCCCGGCATCCGCGTCGACACCGGTGTGGCCGAGGGCTCGCAGATCCCCGCCGACTTCGACTCGATGATCGCGAAGATCATCGCGTACGGCCGCACCCGCGACGAGGCGCTGGGCAAGCTGCGCCGCGCCATGGCCGAGACGACCGTCATCATCGAGGGCGGCACGACCAACAAGAGCTTCGTGCTCGACCTGCTCGACGAGCCCGCCGTGATCGACGGCTCCGCCGACACCTCGTGGATCGACCGCGTCCGCGCCGAGGGCGGCCTGATCTCGCACCGCCACTCCGCGATCGCCCTGGCGGCCGCCGGTATCGAGGTGTACGAGGACGAGGAGCAGATCAACCGCACCGCGCTGCTGGCGTCCGCGCGTGGCGGCCAGCCGCGCACGAACCACGAGGGCGCGGTCAAGCTGGAGTTCGTGCTGCGCGGCCAGCCGTACGTCGTGACCGTCGCCCGCGTCGGCGCCACGAGCTACCGCGTCGGTGTGGCCCCCGCCGACTCCGAGACCGTGCTGACCGCTGACGTCGACGTCGAGCGGTTCGACCACCACGTCGGCCAGATCACCGTCAACGGCGCGCGGTTCCGCGTCGTCACCGGCACGCACGGCCCGGTCCACCAGGTGGAGGTGGACGGGGTCACCCACCGCGTCACCCGTGACGAGGGCGGTGTCCTGCGCTCGCCGATGCCCGCGCTCGTCGTCGCCACGCCGCTCGCGGTCGGCGACGAGGTCGAGGCCGGGGCTCCGGTCCTGGTGCTCGAGGCGATGAAGATGGAGACGGTGCTGCGCGCGCCGTTCCGCGCACGCCTCCGGGAGCTGAACGTCGTCGTCGGCACCCAGGTGCCCGCCGGTGGCGCGTTGCTCAAACTGGAGGAGGTCGAGGACGAGGACGGCGCCGTCGAGGAGCAGAGGTCCGAGTCGTCGGTCGAGCTGGAACTGCCCGCGCCGCGCACGGACGTCCGGCCGGAGGAGCTCGTCGCGAGCGGCATCGACGACCTGCGCAACCTGTTGCTGGGCTTCGACACCACCGCCGCCGACACCGAGCGGGTGCTGAAGAACTACATGGACGCGCGGGGCGACCTGCCGGAGCGTCCGCTGGTCCTGGAGGCCGAGCTGCTCGGCATCTTCGCCGACCTGTGCGACCTCTCGCGCAACCGTCCCGCCGGTGAGGACTCCAAGCCGGAGAACCACATCCACTCCCCGCGCGAGCACTTCCACACGTACCTCAAGACGCTCGACGCCGACCGTGCGGGGCTGCCGGAGGGCTTCCGCGCCCGCCTGCAGAACGTGATCGGCCACTACGGCATCACCGAGCTCGACCGCACGCCCGAGCTGGAGCAGGCCGTCTTCCGGATCTTCGTGGCGCTGCGCCGCGGTGTGTTCGACGCGGCCGTCGCGACGACCCTGCTGCGCCAGTGGGTGCAGGAGGCGCCGCCGGTCGAGTCGGAGCAGGTCCGGATCGGCCTGGTGCTGGAGCACATCGTCGCCGCGACGCAGGTCCGCTACCCGGCGGTGGCCGACCTCGCCCGCAGCGTCGTGTTCACCTGGTTCGCCCAGCCGCTGGTGCGCCGCAACCGCGCCCGCGTGCACAGCGAGGTCCGCAAGCACCTGATCCACCTCGACGCGCAGCCGCAGGCGGCGGACCGCGAGGACCGGATCGTCGCGATGGTGGCGTCGGCCGAACCGCTGGTGCGCCTGCTCGGCCAGCGCATCGGCAAGCCCGGCGCGGACAACACCCCGCTGCTGGAGGTGCTGGCCCGCCGCTACTACACCAAGAAGGCGCTGGAGAACCCGCGCGTGCACGGCGCGTTCTTCATCGCGGAGAACGAGCCGGAGCAGACCCGTCTCATCTCGACCGCGGTGGAGTTCCCGTCGCTGACCGACGCCATCGGTGACGTCGTCAAGCACGGCACCGGAAGCGCTGTCGTCGCGGACCTCTACGTCAACTGGCCCGGCGGACCGTCCGACCAGGACGAGATGGCCGCCGGCCTCGGTGCCGCGCTCGCCGCGCACCAGCTGCCGCCGACGATCACCCGCATCACCACCACGGTGGCGGGCCGCCGCGGCGAGTCGATGCACCACCACTTCACGTTCCGCCCGTCGTCCAACGGGTTCGCGGAGGAGAGGCTGGTGCGCGGGCTGCACCCGCGCATCGCCGAACGCATGCAGCTGGAGCGGCTGCGGGAGTTCGACCTCACCCGGCTGTCCTCGGTGGACGAGGACGTCTACCTGTTCCGCGCGGTCGCCAAGGCGAACAAGTCCGACGAGCGCCTCGTCGCGCTGGGCCAGGTCCGCGACCTGACGCCGTTGCGCGACGACGAGGGCCGGATCGTGGCCCTGCCCGCCGCCGAGGACGTCCTGGCGACCTGCCTGGACGGCATCCGCAGGGCTCGCGCGCAGGCCGGTGGCCGCACCCGCCTGGCCACGAACCGCGTGGTGCTCTACGCGTGGCCGCCCACCGAGCTCGGGTCGAAGGACCTGGACGCGGTCGCTCAGCGCGTCCTGCCGACGACCGCCGGCCTGGACCTCGAGGAGGTCCTGTTCCTGGCGCGCCGCAGGGACCCCGCGTCCGGTGACGTCTCCGACATCGCGGTGCGGATCGCGAACGACGCCGGTTCCGGTGTGCGGTTCTCGTTCGTGCAGCCGCCGACGGACGCGATCCAGCCGCTGGACGACTACCGCCAGAACGTCCTGCGCGCCCAGTCGCGTGGCACGATCTACCCGTACGAGCTGGTCGAGATGCTCGTCGGCGACGGCGGGTCGTTCGTGGAGCACGACCTCGTCGACGGTGCGCTGGTGCCGGTCGACCGCCCGCGCGGCGGCAACAAGGCCGGCATCGTCGTCGGTGTCGTGACCACGCCGACGCCCGCGTACCCCGAGGGCATGAAGCGCGTGGTGCTGCTCGGCGACCCGACGAAGTCGCTGGGCGCGCTGGCCGAGCCCGAGTGCTCGCGGGTGATCCACGCCATCGACCTCGCCGAGGAGCTCTCCGTTCCGCTGGAGTGGTTCTCGCTGTCGTCCGGCGCGAAGATCTCGATGAGCTCCGGTGTCGAGAACATGGACTGGGTGGCCGCGGCGCTGAAGCGGATCGTCGAGTTCACGCAGGACGGTGGCGAGATCAACGTCGTCGTCAACGGCATCAACGTCGGCGCCCAGCCGTACTGGAACGCCGAGGCCACGATGCTCATGCACACCAAGGGCATCCTGGTCATGACCCCGGACTCGGCGATGGTGCTGACCGGCAAGCAGGCGCTCGACTTCTCCGGTGGCGTCTCGGCCGAGGACAACTACGGCATCGGCGGCTACGACCGCGTCATGGGCCCGAACGGCCAGGCGCAGTACTGGGCCCCGAACCTGCGGTCGGCGTTCGACGTGCTGCTCGGTCACTACGAGCACAGCTACGTCGCGCCGGGCGAGACCGGTCCGCGCCGGGTGTCCACTTCGGACCCGTCGTCCCGTGACGTGTCGTCGTACCCGCACGTGGTGGGGGACAGCCCGTTCAACACCGTCGGCGAGATCTTCTCGATCGAGTCCAACCCGGACCGCAAGAAGCCGTTCGACATCCGCACGGTCATGCGCGCCCTGTCCGACCAGGACCACGAGGTGCTGGAGCGCTGGGCCGGCATGGCCGACGCCGACACCGCCGTCGTCCAGGACGTGCACCTCGGCGGCATCCCGGTGACGCTGCTGGGCGTCGAGTCGCGCGGTGTCGCCCGCACCGGCTTCCCGCCCACCGACGGCCCGGACACCTACACCGCCGGCACGTTGTTCCCGAAGTCGTCGAAGAAGGCGGCCCGCGCGATCAACGCGGCCTCCGGCAACAGGCCTTTGGTCGTGCTGGCGAACCTGTCCGGCTTCGACGGCTCACCGGAGTCCATGCGGGAACTGCAGCTGGAGTACGGCGCCGAGATCGGCCGCGCGATCGTCAACTTCCGGGGCCCCATCGTGTTCACCGTGATCTCGCGGTACCACGGCGGCGCGTTCGTGGTCTTCTCCAAGGCCCTGAACCCGTCCATGACGGTGCTCGCGGTCGAGGGCTCGTTCGCCTCGGTCATCGGCGGCGCACCCGCCGCGGCCGTGGTGTTCGCCCGTGAGGTGGACGGCCGCACGGCCAACGACCCGCGCGTGAAGAAGCTGGAGTCCGCGGTGGCCGAGGCCTCCGGTGCCGAGCGCTCGGCCCTCACCGCCGAGCTGACCTCGACGCGGCAGTCGGTGCGGACCGAGAAGCTGAACGAGATGGCCGCCGAGTTCGACCGGGTGCACAGCGTGCAGCGCGCGGTCGAGGTCGGGGCGGTCGACGCGATCATCTCGGCCGCTGAGCTGCGGCCGGCGATCATCAAGGCGATCGAGGACGGTCTCGCGAACTAGTTCTCAGTGACGAAGCCCGGTCATCCGCTGGATGGCCGGGCTTCGTCCGTTCGCAGGCGGGCGTGCAGATGCATGTCGTGCCAGCCGTCCGCGTGACGTGCGACGCCACGTGCCGTGCCCTCGACGCCGAAGCCGAGTTTGGTGGCGACCCGGCACGACGCCGGGTTGGCCGTCGAATGATCCAGAGCGAGCCTGTGCAGGCCGGCCACGCCGAAAGCCCACCGGGTCAAGGCCTGTGTGGCGCGCACGGCGACACCGGCACCGCGCGCGGCAGGCAGCACCCAGTACGACAGGCCCGCCGTCGCCTCGAACAAGGAGACGGTGCGCAGACCTGCCTGGCCGATCGGCCGGTCGCCGCCGTCGACGATCGCCCAGCTGGCGTCGGTTTCCTCGTCCCAGCGCATCGCCCAGGCCGAGATCCACGCACGGGCCTCGGCGGGGGAGTCCATGCGCCGCACGTGCCACCGCTGGATGTCGGCGCAGTCGAAGGCCGCCATCACGGTCTCCGCGTCACCGTCCCGCCAGGGCCGCAACGTCGTGCGATCGTCCACGACGAGGCGCGGTTGTTCGAGGACGCGCAGAGAACCCGCGGGCAGGGCAGGGCTCACGAGGTGCGGCATCGGTCGCTTCCGATCACTCGTTCGTCACGCCGAACGGCACGTGCACGCACGGCACCGTCTGGACCAGGTGCCCGCGCTGGTCGTCGAAGAAGATGTGCGGCTTGAGCACGTCCAGGATCGGCGCCTTCTCCAAGCCACCCAGGAAGAACGCGTCGTTCACCGTGAGGCCCCACGCCTTGAGGCTGTTGATCGCGCGCTCGTGGGCGGGAGCGGACCGCGCGGTCACCACCGAGACCCGGATGCGGTCCTCGGCTTGGCGCTGGATCCGGTTCACGCCCGCGAGGAAGTTCCTCAGCGGACCGGGATCCAGTGGTGTGACGACGTTCGTGGCCTCGTGCCGCTGGAACTGGTCGAGGCCGCCGCTCTGGTAGATCCGCTCGGACGCGTCGCCGGCCAGGACGCCGTCGAAGTCGAACGCGATCCGCAGTGCCGGATCGTCGTCGTCCTGGAACGACGACTTGAGCACCTGGCCCGCCGGGAGGCCGGCGAGGGTCGCCTTGCGGACGTCGTTCTCGTTGGCGGACAGGAACAACGACATGTTCAGCGCCGGCATGAACTCGTGCGGTGCGCGGCCCTCGGTGAAGATCGCGCGGGTGATCCCGAGGCCGTGGTGCGCGGCGGAGCGGAGGATGCGCAGGCCCGTGTCGGGGGAGTTGCGCGACAGCACGATCACCTCGACCAGCGGTGCCAGCGCGTTGAGGCGCAGCAGGCGGCGGAGGAACGGGAACGCGACTCCGGCGGCGAACGGTTCGTCGAGGTGTGCTTCCTGGTAGGTGCGGTAGGCCTGTTCGCCCTCGGTCGTGAAGACGGCGTCGGACTGCTCGAGGTCGAACAAGGCGCTCGACGCGACGCCTACGACCAGCAGGTTCTCCAGGCTGGGAGCCACATCACGGGATCGTAGCGGCCCGGTCCCCGCTTTTCTGGTACGGTCGTACCAATGTACTGGGTTGTGCTGGTGGCCTCCGGGGTGCTGGAGGCCGTGTGGGCCACGGCGCTCGCGGCGTCGAAGGGTTTCCGCCGGCCGTGGCCGGTGGTGGTGTTCGCCGTGTCCATGACGCTGAGCGTCGTCGGGCTCGCGTGGGCGATGCGGGAGATCCCGGTCGGCACGGCGTACGCGGTGTGGGTCGGCGTGGGGGCCGTGCTCACGGTGCTCGTCGCGGTGCTGCGCGGTGAGGAGAAGCTCGGGGTGGCCAGGGCGTTGCTGCTCGTCGCGTTGATCGGCTGCGTCGCGGGCCTGAAGGTGGTGAGCTGATGTACTGGGCCGTGTTGCTGGCCAGCGCCGTGCTCGAAGCGGTGTGGGCGACGGCGTTGTCCCAAGGGGCCTACGTGCTCTTCTTGATCGCCGCGACGCTGAGCATGGTCGGGCTTTCCGTTGGCATGAAACGAATTCCGGTCGGGACCGCGTACGCGGTGTGGGTCGGCACCGGTGCCGCCCTGACCGTGACGTGGGCGATGATCACCGGTGAGGAAGCGGTCTCCGCGTGGAAGATCGTGTTCCTCACCGGGATCATCGCCTGCGTCATCGGCCTGAAGTTCCTGAAGTCAGGAGGATCAGGCGTTGAGGGTCCACCGCTGGTTCGCGGTTCCGGCGCAGTCCCAGAGCTGAAGCCTGGTGCCGTCGGCGGAGCTGTTCCCGGTGGCGTCGAGACAACGTCCTGACCCCGCGTTGCGCAGCTGGCCGTTGGCCTCGGCGGTCCACTGCTGGTTGCCCGCACCCGTGCAGTCCCACAACTGGGTCACCGCGCCGTTGGCGGTGCCGGACGCGTCCAGGCACTTGCCCAAGGCGCGCAACGTGGCTCCGTTGCGAGTCCACTTCTGGGCGTTGGTGCCGTTGCAGGTGTAGAGCTGGATCGCGGTGCCGTTGGCGGAGCTCGCCGCGGCCACGTCCACGCACTTGCCGCCGAACCCGGTGAGGGTGCCACCGGTGGGCGGGTTCGGGGTGCCGCCGCCGGCGGTCTCCCAGATGGCGTTGAGCAGGCTGGTGCTGCCGGTCGTGTCCTGGGAGAGCTCCCAGTTCATGATGCCGCCCGCGTTGGCCAGCGCCCACTGGGTCTTGCGACGGATCGTCGGAAGGCCGTTGTAGGAGTTGCCGTTGTAGGTGTCGCGGTTGGCGTTGGCCGGGTCCTGCGCGACGAGGTCGCGGTAGGAGATGTAGGTCGGCCGGCTGTAGAACGGCACACCGAGGACGGCCTTGCTCGCCGGCAGTCCGCGGTTCTTCCAGAAGTTGACGGAAGCGATCGACCAGTCGTAGTTCGCGTGCGGGCTGCCGCCGTCGTAGGCCATGATGTTCAGCCAGTCGACGATGCCGAACACCGCGGGCTGCACGCCGTTCGCCGTGCCGCCCTCACTGACGACCGCGGCCGTGAGCAGCTTGCCGCGGCTGTGCAGCTGGTCGCCCAGCTGGCGCATCAGCAGCGTGTAGTTGTCGCCCTCGACGCCCGGATCCGGGTACTCCCAGTCCATGTCGACGCCGTCGAGGTTGTACTGGCTGACCAGGTTGATCAGTGCGTTGACGAACGTCGTGCGACCGTTGGCGCTGGCCGCGAGGATCTCGAAGTTGTCGTCGTTGCCGTCGTTCCAGCCGCCGACCGCGATCGAGACCTTGACGCCGTTCTGGTGGCCGAGGCTCACCAGCTGCTGCAGCTTGCCGGGGTCCGGCACGCCCTGGAGCGTGCCGTTGGAGTTCGGCAGCACGAACGAGTAGTTGATGTGCGTCAGCTTGTTGTACGGGAGCGTGCTGACGTTGCCGGCCCACGACGGCATGTAGCCGACGCTCTTGAACCCGGCGGGGTAGGCGGCCTGCGCGGCAGGCGCCATGACTGTCAATGTCGCCGCGGCGGCGGCCAGCGCTAGGCCGGCGGCACCGAGGCGTGAGCGGAATGAACGCATTGCAGGGAGAGGCCTTCCACTTCGTCGAGCGCCCACCGCGACGTTAGTGGTCTAGACCGGTTGCGGGAAGATCGACTGGGGACCGGAACTGGTTCCGGTCTGCTCTCGCGCCATCACCGCAGGTAGGAGGCGCCGTTCACGTCGATGATCGTGCCGCTGGCCCACACCGCGTCCTCCGTGGTCAGCCACGCGACGGCCGCGGCGACCTCTTCGGGTTCGGCGACGCGCCCGAACGGGCTCTGCGCCCGGATCCGCTCGCCCTCCGGGCTCGCGAGGAGGTCGGTGACCATGTCGGTCCTGACGAAACCCGGTGCGACGCCCGCGACCGCGATGCCCTGCGACGCCAGCGACTGGGCGAGCGACTGGGTCATCGCGTGCAGGCCCGCCTTCGCCGCCCCGTACGCGGGGCGTCGGGTTCACCCCTGTAGGCACCCCGCGACCCGACGTTGACGATGCGGCCGCCGCGGGGCATGTGCCGGACCGCGTGCCACGCGAGGTCGGCCGGCCCGTACAGGTTGAGCTCGATCGTGCGGCGCCAGGCCTGCTGCCACTCCTCGAAGCTCGTCGTGGCGATGGGGTGGTGGAAGTAGATGCCCGCGTTGTTGACCAGGACGTCGAGACCGCCGAGCTTCTCGGCGGTCTCCTGGACGATCCGCCCGGCCTGGTCCGCGCCGAGGTCGCCCTGCACGGTGACGTGTCCGTCGCCGTGCAGGTTCCCGGCCACGGTGCGCGCCTCGTCCGCGCCGGAGCGGTAGTGCACGGCGACCTGGTGGCCTTGCCGGGCCAGCGCGTGGGCGACGGCGGCGCCGATGCCACGTGAGGCCCCGGTGACGAGTGCGCGTCGAGTCATACGACGATCATGCCTGATTGTCGATCATCCACTTGCCGTTCTGCTGCACCAGCGTGTACGTGTGCGTCTCCGTCGTGAAGATGGCGTCGCCCTGCATGTACTGCAATGTCACGGTCACCACGTTGGGGCCCTGCGGCGCGACGTTCGACAGCCTCACCGAGGTGAACCGGTTCCAGAACTGCTGGTACGTCTGGAAGGTCTGGTTGCGGCTCGCCTTGAAGTTGTCGGTGAGCGTCGCCCAGCCCGCTTCGAGGTTGCCCGGCCTTTCCGCGTAGTAGGCGGTGATCGCCTCCTGGGCGCTCGCCGGCCCGGCGGGGGGCTGCGGGGTCTGGCCCTGGCTGGGGGTGTTCTCCGGCGGGGTCGTCTGCGAACTGGCGGGCGGCTGCGTCTGGCTGTTGCCCGGCTGCTGCGGCTCGGTCTGACCCGTCGTCTGCCCGCCCGTGTTCTGGCTCGGCGTGCTCGACGTGGACTGCCCGTTGCTGCCGGGCGTCTGGGCGTTCTGCTTGTCGCCCTTGGGCCACAGCAGGAACGAGCCGACGCCCACGGCCAGCACGAGCAGGACGATCGCGATGGGGACCAGCGGGAACTTGCGACGGTTCTCGTCGGGCTCCGCCGGGGGCACCGGTGCCGGTGGATCGGAGGCGGCGACTCCGGCGCCTCCTGCCACGAGGGTCTGACGGATCGGGGTGGTGGGCTTCGGGGTGACCGGCGGGGCCGGTTGGGGCTCCGGGGTGGTGGGCTCGGGTTCCGGGGTGACGGGCGGCGCGGCCGCCGGCGTCTCCTGCGCCGTGCCGATGTCCGCCTCGGGCGCGGTGGACGCGGCTGGCTCGGCCTCGACCTCTGCCACGGGTTCCGGTTCCGGCTTGGCGGGCGGAGCCGTCAGCCCGGCGGCCTCCACGGCCGCGGCACCCGCGACCAACCCCGCGGCGGCGGCCGCGGCCTCCTGCTTCGCCTTCTCCTCCGGCTGCGCCTCCACGGGGAGCTTGACCGTCGCCGGGATGACGGCGGTCGCCTCGGCGGCGAGTGGCGTCTCGTTCACGACGGCGGCCAGCAGGTGCACCGCCTCCTGCATGGTCGGGCGGCGTGCCGGGTCGGTCGCGAGGAGCCGGAACAGCACGGGGGACAGCAGGGGGCCCGCGTTGGCCGGCGGCATGATCGAGCCACCGGCGACGCGGTGCAGCATCACGAGGTTGTTGTCCGCGGTGCCGAACGGCGGGCCGCCCTCGACGGCGTTGTAGAGCGTGGCGCCCAGTGAGAAGACGTCGGAGGGCAGACCCGCGTCCTCGCCGCGGGCCACCTCGGGGGAGAAGAAGGCCGGCGTGCCGACGGTGCCCGTCGCGGTGGCGGTGCCGTCGTCGTCGGTGGCACGGGAGATGCCGAAGTCCGTGATCTTGACTTCCTGGTCGCCGATCAGGACGTTGCCGGGCTTGACGTCGCGGTGCTGGATGCCGTGGCGGTGCGCGGCGGCCAGGGCGGCGGCGGTGTAGCACCCGATGCGGGCCACCTCGCGCGGTGGCAGCGTGCCCTGCTCGGCGATCACGGCTGCCAGGCTGCGGGAGGGGAGGTACTCCATGATCAGCCAGGGGCGGTCTTCCTCCTCCACGACGTCGTAGACGCGGATGGCGTTCGGGTGCTCCAGCCGGGCGGCGAGGCGGGCCTCGCGCATCGCCCTGGCCTTCGCGCGGTCCACTCTGGCGTCGTCGAGGCCGTCCAGCGCGAGCAGTTCCTTGGCCGCGACCACGCGGTGTAGTTGCTCGTCATAGGCCTGCCAGACGACTCCCATCGCCCCTTGGCCGACCTTCTGCTTCAACTGGTAGCGGCTTCCGATCAGCCTGCTGCTCTCCTCCACGCGGGTGCTCCCGTCCCCTCTGATCACTCACAAGTGTGACGGTTGCCGCGGTAGCCGTTGACCATAACCCTATCTGGGGGTATATATGGGGTTATGCCGAAAATCAACGTGTACCTCCCCGACGACCTGGCCGATTCCGTCAAGGACATGAACATTCCCGTCTCGGCGATCTGCCAGAGAGCCCTGGAGGGTTCCGTCAAACGGATCATCGCGATCCGGGGGCTCACCGTCGAAGACTTGAAACGCGACAACTTCCCGCACTTCACCGACCGCGCGTGGCGGGCGCTCCGGATCGCCGCGGAAAGCGCGCAGGGCACGAAGATCGGCACGTCCCACCTCCTGCACGGCATCGTCGGCGAGGGCGGGAACCTGGCTCTGGACGTGCTCCGCGCGATCGACATCACGCCGGACGGCCTTCCCTCCTCCATTCCCGCGGACACCGGCGGGAAACCCGGTTTCGCCGACGACGGCGCCGCCGCGCTGGAACTCGCCGTCACCGAGTCCATCGCGCTCGGGCACAACTACGTGGGCTGTGAGCACCTTCTGCTCGGCATCGTGGCCGAACCGAACGGCAGGGGCGGTGAGGAACTGCGCGAGCTGGGCGCGGAGATCAAGGGCACGCGCCGCGCCGTCCAGACGGCGCTCGCGGGCATCGTCCACCTGAAGAAGCAGCAGCAGGCCGCCCCGGACGCGGCGAAGGTCCTGGAGATGATCATGTCGCGGCTGGCCCGGCTGGAGCAGCACGCCGGTATCGGCTGACGAGCTCGGCGCCGATGCGCGCCAGGTGTTCCTCCACCTCGGGCGACTCGACGGTGATCAGGCCGCCCCACCCGGCGACGTTGCGGGCGATGTCGAGCGGCCGCGGCGCCGTCAGCCGCACCCTCGTGTGCTCACCCTGCTCCTCGACGACCGTGCAGTGGCGTCCGTGCTGATGCTGGAAGACGGCCAGGAACCGAGTCGGCACGAGCATGGTGGCCGACGTCTCCGACCGCCTCGCCTCCATCTTCGTGACGACCTCGTCCCAGGCACCGGCGAGCTCGAAGTCGGCGGGCCGGGAGGCCGGGGTGCCGGTGAGGGAGACGCCCGTGACGCGGTCGAGCCGGAACGTGCGCCGCCCGTCACCGGTACCGGCGATGAAGTACCAGGAGCCGTCCTTGTCGACGAGTCCCCACGGGTCGACCTCGCGCTCCTTCGGTGCCTCGCCCCGCTTCTGGTAGGTCAGCCGCACCCGCACCTGTTTGACCACGGCCTGCTGCAGCGTCGTGGCCAGGGCAGGCCTGTCCTTGGTGTCCTCGCCCCACGCCGCCGTGTCGACGATCGTCGCGTCCGCGGCGGCCTCGGCCTCGGTGCGGAACGTCTGCGGCAGCGCGCGGACCAGCTTGCGCAGTGCCGACTTGATCTCCGGGGCGACGGACGCGGCCGGCCCGGCGACCAGGAACAACGCCTGGGCCTCCGCCGAGGTCAGGCCGCTCAGGTCGGTGCGGGCGCCGCCGACGAGCGACCAGCCCCCGCCTCTTCCCGGCTGGGGGTACACGGGTACCCCCGCCGCGGACAGCGCTTCGAGGTCGCGCCTGGCGGTGGCGTTGGAGACTTCGAGCTCTTCGGCCAGCTCGGCGGCGGTCACCCGGCCGCGAGCCTGCATCAGCAGCAACACGGCGACTAGACGGTCTGCGCGCATGTCTCCAGGTTCCCGCTAAAAGTGCTCATTGGATGAGCACTTTACGGCGGAAGCTGAGAACACAACCGGACGAGGACCACCTGGAGGCAGTTGTGTTGCGAGGAATGTCGACCGTGTCCTACTTCGCCGACGACCTGACCGAGGCCCGCGACTGGTACGCGTCGTTCCTCGGCGTCGACGCGTACTTCGAGCGGAGCACCCCGGACGGCGTGCTCGCCTACGTCGAGTTCCGCATCGGCGACTACCAGGCCGAGCTCGGCCTGGTGAACCGCCGCTTCGAGGTCACGCCGTCCGACGGCCCGGCGGGCGAGATCCTCTACTGGGCGGTCGACGACCTCGACGGGACGCTGGCGAGGTTGCTGGAGCTGGGCGCCAAGCTCCACGACGAGCCTCGGGTGCGCGGCGAGGGGTTCGTGACGGCGTCGGTGGTCGACCCGTTCGGCAACATCCTCGGGGTCATGACCAACACCCACTACCTGGGCATCGCCGAGCGGAACCAGGCCGGCCGCCGAGACGCGTGACGCGGGAGCCGTAGTCGCGGGCGACGCGGTCCGTCGTCCGCATATCCTCCGGTGATGACGACGCGGCTCGCCATCACCGGACATCGTGGGCTCTCCGCGGCACTGGAGGCCGAGGTCGACCGGATGATCCGCGCCGCGGTCGCGGAGACCGGCTCCGTGGTAGGGGTCTCGTGCCTCGCGGACGGTGCGGACGCGGTGTTCGCGCAGGCCGTGCTGGACGCGGGCGGTGCGCTCGTCGCGGTGCTGCCGGCATCGGGGTACCGCGACACGTTGCCCGAGGCCTACCGGCCCGTCTACGACGCCTTGCTCGCGCGGGCGGCCAAGGTCGTGCAGCTCGAACACGTCACGCCGGACCCGCACGCCTACATGGAGGCGGGCAAGCGGATGGTCGACGAGTCCGACTCCCTGCTCGCGGTGTGGGACGGGCTGCCGGGGCGTGGCCCTGGTGGAACCGCGGACGTGGTGGACTACGCGCGGTCGAGAGGCGTGCCGGTCACGGTGCTGTGGCCCGAGGGCGCCGTCCGCTGAGCTTCTCTCCCAGCAGCACGCGGAACAGCACCGCAGGGCGGAGCAGAGTCGCCGGATGGCCGGCGAGCTGGGAGACGCGGACGTACGCGCGGTAGACCCGCCGGTTGCCGGGGATCGCCGCGATCACGCGGCCGGAGTACCACCGCATCAGGCGCGCCGACAGCGGGAGTTTCCTGGTGGCCCAGCCGAGATCGGCGGTCGTCGCGAACGTCCACGGGAACCTGGCGGCCTTGGCGACCGCGCGCTGGAACATCAGCGGCTCAGCCGCGAGGTCGTGCTCCTGCAGCAACGTGCGCAGGTCCGCGCAGTTCAGGGCGGTGACCGTCAGGCCGTGTCCGTGCACGGGATCGAGTGACACCACGGAGTCGCCGAGCGCGAGCAGGCCACGCGGCCAGTCCGGGACCTGGTGGAAGCGGTTCCAGCGGTTGCGCAGGTTGCCGGAGCGGTGGATCGCCGATGCCGGGGTGGCCGTCTTGACGATCTCCGCGACGTCCGGGCACCGCAGGCTCGTGGCGTGGTCGAGGAAACCGTCGTCGTCCGCCGGCGCGGTGTCGCCGTCCGCGCCGAACAGAGTCACGAGCCAGCGTGAACCGTCCACAGAGGACACCGCTCCGCCGCGTCTCGTGCCGGGCGCGTGGGTGGTCTCGCAGGCGTTCTTCCAGCCGAGGTCCAGGTCGCGGTTCACCTCGTAGAGGCGCGAAGCGCAGGTGACGTGGCCGTTGACGATCCGCGGCGCGGGGCAGTGCACGCCGAGTTCCGCGAGCCACGACACCAGCCTGCTGTCGCGGCCCGACGCGTCCACCACGAGGTCCGCGTAGTCGGTGAACGTACGGTCGCCGCGCCGGCCGTGCGCCCCGGTGACCGTGCCCCGGTCGTGCAGCAGGCCTTCGACCGTCACACCGTCCACAAGGGACACGTTGGCGAGCCGCAGCACCCGGCGCCGGATGATCCGGTCGAGCGTCACGCGCGTCACCGAGAGCACGCTCAGGCCCAGGCGGTCGCGCGGTGCCGGGCCGTTCGGGAAGCGGTGCAGGAAGTCGCTGCCCAGGTCGGCGCGGACGGCCCCCGCGTTCTCCAGCTCCCTGCCGATCCGCGGGAAGAGGGCTTCCAGCGCCTGCGCACCGCGCGCCGGCAACGGGTGCGGGTGGTGGGCCTGGGGAACACCTGCGCGGTGGCCGGCGTCGGCGGTGATCGCGTCCCGTTCGACCAGCACGACGTCGCCGTACGACTCGGACAACACCCTCGCCGCGAGCAGTCCCGCGAAGCCGGCGCCGATGACGAGGGCGCGGTCGGAGTACATGGCGGCCATGCTGGCAGAGCGCCCCTCCCGGGGGACCCGCCAAGAGTCCTGTGTTTCGCCCCCGGTCAGGACAGCTCCGCGGCCAGCTCCGCCCGGCTGCGCACCCCGAACTTGGCGAAGAGCGACTTGAGGTGGTCCTGCACGGTGTAGGGCGAGATCGCCAGCCGTGCCGCGATCTCCGACGTCGGCTGCCCGGCCAGCACCCCGTGACAGACGTCCTCCTCACGGGTGGTCACGCCGTGCGCCTTGAGCCGCAACCCCAGCAGGTCCGCGCCCGACGCCCGGCTGATCGTCACGGCCGCCTCGCCGGTCTCGTCGCCCACGAGCTCGCTCGCTTCGAGCAGGATCCAGCCGCCGTGCGCATCGCGGAGCCTCGCCCTGAACGTCCCCGCGCGCGCTCCGGCCGCCGCGGCCCGCAGCACCACCGCGAACCGGCCGGGCGCGACGTCCTCCAGTTCGTCGCGCCACCGTGCGGCGGACGCGGTCGAGGCGCGGATCGTGCCGTCGCCGGTGACCACGACGATGGCCGGAGCGCCGGTCCGGCGGGCCGAGGTGCGCGCCGCGACCTGGGTGGCGGCTCCTATCGCGGGTGCCACCCACGTCATGAACTCGAGCTCACGCTCGCTGAAGTCGTTGGTGCGCACCATTCCCGCCCCGCCCCAGCAGGTGTCGCCGACGCGGAACAACGACCGCAGCTCGTGACTGAGCCCGAGTGGCCGCCAGACCTCGTTCAGGCGTGCCGACCGCTCGTCCTCGAGCCTCGCCACCGTGTCGCCGCGCTGCGCCAGTGCCGCGAAGGTGTGCGGTTCGCCGGGCGTGTACTCGCAGGTCGCGAGCACCGGTTCGTACTGCTGGGGGATGCGGTCGGCCCCGCTGGTCATGGTGCTGAACACGCCAGAGTCCGGGTCCATCGACGCCCAGCAGGTGAGGTCGCACGGGACCACCCGGCCGACCAGGGCGATGGCCGCCTCGTGCAGTCGCGCGACGTCGAGTCCCGCGCTCGCCAGTGCCGTGACGTCGCGTCGCACGCCGAGCGCCCGACCCTCCCACATGGTTGGCAGTATGCGCCCGCGTCCGGGAGCCCGGGATCCCAGTTTTCCGGGATGTCGCGGCTCGTCCGGCGCAGGGAGGCTTGGTCGCATGCTGACCACTGCAGGCGAGGGCGACGTGCTCACCGTGCCCGACGCGACCATCACCGTCCGGATCCAGGGGAAGTCCACTGGCGGCGCCTATGAGTTGTTCGAGGTGGACGCGCCACGGGGAGAGGCCGCGCCGCCTCACCGCACGCCGTGGCCCAAGGCCTACTACGTGCTGCACGGACGCATGGCGGTGTTCCTCGACGGCGAGTTGTTCGACCTGTCGCCGGGTGATGCCATCACGATCCCGCCCAACGCGTCCCACACGTTCACCGTGCACACGCCGTCCGTGCAGTTCCTGGCGTTCGCCGTGGGAGAGGCCATGGGCGCGTTCTTCCGCGACCTGTCCGGGAACGGGATGGAGGCGTTGGGTCGCCACGGCGTGACGCAATGAGGGTCGTGGTGTTCCTGCCGCCCTGTCGTTCGAGGTAGTGAACAGGGGCGGTAGAAAGAAGGAACACCGATGACCACATGGGGGAACTTGTCTTGAAGACGATCGAACTACCTGACGGCGCTGTGATCACCGGGCGTGGCCTGCGTGACGGGAAGATCGTGGAGCCGCACCCGCAGTACGGGGTGTACCTGCAGCCGAAACCGGTCGACGTGCCGTGGGCGCACGACTGGATCGACTGGCCGGACTTCCGCCTCCCGCGTGACCACGACGCCGCGATCAGCCTGATCCGCTCCCTGCACGCCAGGGCGCTCTCCGGCGAGCAGGTCGAGGTGGCGTGCAGCGGTGGCATCGGCAGGACCGGCACGGTGATCTCGTGCCTGGCTGTGCTCGCCGGTGTCCCGGCGGCCGAGGCCGTGGCGTGGACGCGCGCGAACTACCACCGGCGTGCGGTCGAGACGCCGTGGCAGAAGCGCTGGGTCAGGAACTTCCCCGCGTAGGGACTTCCCGGGCTAGGAGTCGAGCTCGACCACGGAGCGCTTGTGCACCAGCTCGACGACCTCCGGCGGCACCGAGTCGCCGGCCGCGAGCAGCCGGGGCAGCAACGCGGCCTCCGTGGTCAGGGCGCGGAAGCACAGCTCGACCGTCACGTCGTGGCCGGGCCGGTGCACGACGCTGATCTCGTCGCCCGGCCCGATCAGGCCTTCTTCGAGCACGCGGAAGTAGGCACCGGGCCGGGCCTGCTGCGTGAACCGCTTCACCCAGCCGCGCTGACCGAGGAACTCGGCGAACGTGCGGCACGGGATGCGCGGCCCGGTGACCTCCAGCAACGCCGATCCGATCCGCCAGTGCTCGCCGACCAGCGCGGTCGTGTGGTCGATGCCCTGCGTGGTCAGGTTCTCGCCGAACTGGCCGTTCGACAGCGGGACGTCCAGCTCGGACTGCCACCAGTCGAGGTCTTCGCGCGCGTAGCCGTAGACGGCCTGGTACTCACCGCCGTGCACGGTCCAGTCGCCGATCGAGTCACCGGCGACGCCGCTGCCCGCCGTTCCCTTCGCCTCGGTCGGGCTGACCCGCAGCGGCCCGTCCACCGGGCGTTTGTCGATGCCGGTGGCGCCCGCGCGGGCGTAGTCGACCGGGATCGTCTTGCGGGCGACGTTCAGCGAGAGCACGACAGGCATGGTCACGAGACTATTGGCCGACGGCCTTGGCGGCGATCGAATTGACGTAGTCCTGGTACTTGCCGACCTTGTACGTGATCAGGTCCATGCACTCCTGCAACTGCACCATCTGCTGCTGAACGCGTTCCTGGTGCTCCTTCAGGATGCCGAGGCGCTGCGACTCGTTGCCGTCGCCCTGGCGGACCAGGTCGGTGTAGCGGCGGATCTCCGGCACCGGCATCCCGGACATGCGCAGCATGATGCACATCCGCAGCCAGTCGACGTCCTGCTGCGTGTACACCCGGCGTCCTCCCGGTCCTCTGTGGACCTCCCGCGCGAGGATGCCCTCCTTCTCGTAGAACCGCAGCGCGTGCACGCTCAGTCCGGTGCGTTCGGCCACCTGTCCGATGCTCAGCCCCATGTCACCGAGCATAGGCTTGACCTAGAGTCGGCTCTACTTCATAGGTTCTCGCCATGAACATGCGCTATCGCGTTCTCGGGGGAACCGGCATCGAGGTCAGTCACCACTGCCTCGGTGCCATGATGTTCGGCTCCGTCGCCAACAACGACCACGAAGAGGGCGTGCGGATCATCCACCGCGCCCTCGACGCGGGCATCAACTTCGTCGACACCGCCGACATGTACTCGGCGGGGGATTCCGAGGAGATCGTCGGCAAGGCGCTGAAGGGCCGTCGCGACGACGTCGTGCTGGCCACGAAGTTCCACTTCCCGCTGGGGGAGGGGCGCAACCGCGGCGGCAACTCGCGGCGCCATGTCGTGCGGGCCGTCGAGGACAGCCTGCGGCGGCTGGACACCGACTGGATCGACGTCTACCAGGTGCACCGGCCGGACTACCGGACCGACGTCGAGGAGACGCTGTCCGTGCTGACGGACCTGGTGCGGCAGGGGAAGATCCGGGCGTTCGGGTGCTCCACGTTCCCGGCCGAGGAGATCGTCGAGGCGCACCACGTGGCGCTGAACCGGGGCCTGATGCGGTTCCGCACCGAGCAGCCGCCGTACTCGATGCTGGCCCGCGGGATCGAACGGTCGGTGCTGCCGACCGCACAGCGCCTGGGGATGGGCGTGCTGGTGTGGAGCCCGCTCGCCAGCGGGTTCCTGTCGGGCAGGCACCGGCGGGGTGCGTCGGCGGAGGCGTTCCGGGCGACGCTCAGCCCGGAGCGGTTCGACGAGTCGCTGCCGGGCAACGCGGCGAAGTTCGAGGCCGTGGAGCAGTTCGCGAAGCTCGCCGACGAGATGGGGGTGTCGTTGCCCGCGCTGGCGATCGCGTTCACGACGACGCATCCGGCGGTGACCTCGGCGATCATCGGGCCGCGCACGATGGAGCAGCTGGAGTCGTTGCTGGAGGGCGCTTCGCTGGTGCTCTCCGACGACGTGCTGGACCGGATCGACGAGATCGTGCCGCCCGGTGTGGACACCTACGACGTGCACGGGTTCTGGAAGCCGGCGTCGCTGCTGGAGGTCCACCAGCGACGCCGGCCGCTCGATCAGCGCTGAGTCAGGCTCACCACTGCTGGGTGCTCAGGCCGGTGCCGAGGTAGATCTGGTCGTGCCCGTTGCCGTCGTTGTCGTCGGTGTAGACGACGGTGACGCGGCCCCAAGGGTCGACGCCCACGGCGGGCTCGTCCTGCCTGCCGGTGGCGTTCGAGACCGTGAGCTGCCGTTCGGGACGGCCCGTGGTGGTCCCGTCCGGGTTGTAGGCGCTGGTGTGGACGTCCTGCGCCTCCGCCGTGGTCACCGCGACGCCGAGCTGGTCGTCGATGCCGATCTGCGGGTCGGTGCCGGTGGTCTGCGCGACGGCACCGCGTGAGGTCCCGGCCGCCGTGAACGACTGCGTGCGGACGCCGGACTGCTCCCAGGCGACGGCGAAGTCACCGTTGAAGTTCGCCGCCACGGCGGGGCGTTTTCCCTGCCCCGTCGTGGTCTGCGCCTGCTTCACGCCCCCGGCCGGGGTGACGATCTTGCGGGCGACGTTCGCGTCCGCCTCCCACACGACGATCGCGTTGCCCGCGGCGCCCATCGCGACCTGCGGCTTGGCGTGGGTGCCGCCGGCGTTGTTGACCTGCGCCTCGTAGGACTTGGAGCTGATCGACGCGAACACGCTCACCCGCACCGTGGGCGCGGCGGTGCCCTGCTCGTCCTCCCACGTGACCGCGAAGCCGCCGCTGTCGGGATCCGCCGCGACGCTGGGGAAGTGCTGCTGGCCGTCCGCGCTGGCGTTGGCCGTGCCGGAGCCCGACACGGTCCCGCTCGCGCTGACGGAGCGGACGGCGATGTTGTAGTAGCCGTTGCCGTCCGGGTCCTCCGACCAGACGACGACGGCGCTGCCGTCCTCGCGCACCGACACGTCCGGCTGCCAGTGCCGCCAGGTGCCGGTGCCGCCGGTGGAGAGCTTCTTCTCGTAGACCGAGGTCCCCTCCTTGTAGAGGCGGATCCAGACGTCGGAGTGGACCGGGTCCTCGGGGGCGGTGGTGTCGCGGTCGTCCTCCCAGACGACGGCGGTGTAGCCGTTGCGGGAGGCCGAGACGGACGCGTTGTCCTGGTCGCCGGTCGAGTCGCTGTTGACCGTGGACCACGTCATCGGAACCGGGGCGAGCAGCAGGCTCGCGAGCAGCAGTGTCTTCACGGCGCCTGCAATCCGGGGTTGGTGGACTCGACGACGTAGCTGCCGACGGTCTTGACCGGGTAGTCGCGGACGGTGACCTTGTCGACGGCGCGGTAGTCGACGCGCATCTCGGCTGAGGTGGTGCGGGTCTTCACATAGCCGCGCAGGTTCTTGAAGTACTTCACGTGCGGGTTCAGCGTCGGGTTGAGGCTGTTGTCGGCCGCGTTGCCGTCACCGCCGGACGTGACGGAGGTGGTGACGAGCTCGGTGCCGATGACCCGGTTCTGGGTGCCGTAGTTCTGCATGAGGTTCGCACCCCAGCTGCGGTGCACGTCGCCGGTGAGCACGACCGTGCCCTTGTTGCCGTTGGTGTCCCAGGCGTTCTGGATCCTCGTGCGGTTGGCGGTGTAGCCGTCCCACGCGTCCATGCTCTTGGACCCGTCCGCGGCGGCGAGCCGTTGCGCGAAGAACACCTGCTGGCCCAGGAAGTCCCAGGTGCCGAGCTTCTGGCGCAGGCCGTCGATCAGCCACGTCTCCTGCGAGGTGCCGGTGAGCGTGCGTGCCGGGTCGTCGGCGGCGGGGCAGACCTTCGTGCCGTCGCCGCACGCTTGGTCGTTGCGGTACTGGCGGGTGTCGAGCATGTGGAACGTGGCGAGGCTGCCCCAGCGGACCCTGCGGTGCAGCAGCATGTTCTCCGCCGTCGGCGCCTGGGCGGACCGCAGCGGCATGTGCTCGTAGTAGGCCTTGTACGCGGCTGCGCGGCGGGCCTTGAAGTCACCGGCCGGGTTGGTGTCGTTGCGGATCAGGTTCGCGTAGTTGTTCTCGACCTCGTGGTCGTCCCAGACGACGAGCCAGGGCGCGGCGGCGTGCGCGGCCTGCAGGTCCGGGTCGGCCTTGTACTGGGCGTGGCGGACGCGGTAGTTCGCGAGCGTGCTGATCTCGGTGGCGGGCGCGAACTTGCGGACCTTCGTGGTGGTGGCGGCGCCCTCGTAGATGTAGTCGCCGAGGTGCAGGATCAGGTCGGGCTGTTCCTCGGCCATCCGGCGGTAGGCCGTGAAGTAGCCCTCCTCGTAGTGCGCGCACGAGGCGAAGAGCATGGTCAGTTCGGGCTGCGTGCCCACCGCCGGTGCGGTCAGCGCGCGGCCGACGGGGGAGATGTGGCCGCCGGTGCGGAAGCGGTACCAGTACTCACGTCCCGGCTCCAGGCCGGTGAGGGTGACGTGCACGGAGTGAGCGCTTGCCTGGGTGGTGGTGACCGTGCCGGTGCGGGCGACGGCGGTGAAGCGCTCGTCGGTGGCGACCTGCCATTCGACGGCGGTGCTGGTGTTGGGCATCCCGCCGAGTCCGTCGGCGTTCAGCGGGTTCGGGGCGAGGCGGGTCCAGAGCACGAACCCGTCGGCCGCCGGTTCGCCGGATGCGACTCCGAGGGTGAAGGGGTAGCCGAGGGCGTTCGCCGGGGCGGAGGACGCCAATCCGATGCAGGCCCCGGCGCTCGCTCCCGCGAGGCCGCCCACGATGAAGGTACGTCTCCGTAACGTGGTCATGACCCGCAGGCTTACCGAACGCGGGTAAAGGCCCGCCTAACGGCGTGCGGCTTCAGAGTGGTCTCCCACCAAGCAAGAGCGGCGATGTCGTCGTGGTGTATGTCGAACGCGTCGGCGAGCAGTTCGGCGGCGCTGAGCGGCAGGCCGGTGTCGCGGACGGCGCGGTAGAGCAGCGCCACGTGGTCGCGGGACCAGGTTTCGAGGCAGAGACCGGGTAATCGTTCCGCCTCGCAGCACGGCTGGGCGCACACGACGATGTCGAACCACTCGTCCTCGTGGTCGTTGAAGGCGACCGTGACGCCGAAACGGTCCGGGCGCAGCGCGGTGACCTTGCTGTGGCGGGTCTCGTAGTGCAGCGGAAGGGGGAGTGCGGCGAGTCGTTTCGCTGCGTGGCGGTCCGGGCCGGTGAGCACGACCGGCTCGTGGTGGGTGCCGTGGTCGAGCACGACCACGTCCCACGTGCTGCGGGCGAGTCTGAGCGCGGTGGCGAGACCGGAGATGCCGGTCCCGACGACGAGTGCTGTGGCCATGACCAGCCCCTTCCCCCTAGGATTGAGGCTAGCGAACGTTCAGAAATTTCTGAAGACAGGATGACTGTGACGGGCGAGACAGATCGCAGGGAAGCCGCCGAGCACCTGGCGCTCACGCTGGTCGGCGCCGGGATGCAGCGCATGGGAGCGCGGACGATCGCGGCGTTCCTGTTCTCGGAGGAGGAGTCGCTGACCGCGGGAGATCTGGCTCGGGAACTGGGTGTGAGCGCGGGATCGGTGTCCGGTGCGATCAGGATGGTCGCGCAGATGGGGCTGATCGAGCGGATCCACGTCGCCGGCAGCCGGCGTGAGCACTTCCGGATGCGCGACAACGCCTGGACGACGCTCTACTCGCGGCAGCACTCCGTCGTCGACGACGTGCTGGGCGCCGTGGAGAAGGGGGTCGAGGCGGTCGGGCCCGGTCGCGCGCACGACCGGCTCGAGTACATGCGGGACTTCTACGCGTTCCTGCTCAACGAGGCGCCGATGCTGGTGGAGCGCTTCGAGCGGCAGCGTCGTGGAGGACCCCGTTCATGATCAGGTCGAGCATCCGCCTCGCCTGATCCGGGTCGCCGTTCTGGGCGACGCCGATCAGCAGCGCCATCAGGTCCATGGGCTCCGTGCGGGCGTTCAGCGGGGTCAGCAGGGTCTGGACGGCCTCGGTCATCTTCGCGCGGCTGTGCTCGAACGGGTTGAGACCCAGCGCGATCACCGCCTGCAGCGCGTCCTTGAGGTCGCGTTTCGTCGCGGCGTAGGCGATGAAGCGGTCCATCCACTCCCTCAGCGCCGCCGCGGGTTCGTGGGTCTCGAGCAGTTCGGGCGCCGCGTCGCAGAGCTTCTCCAACTCGGTGCGGTAGACGGCCTCGATCAGCGCCTCGCGGGTGGGGAAGTGGCGGTAGAGCGTGCCGATCCCGACGCCCGCCTTCTTGGCGATGGCGCCGAGCGTCACGTCCTTCTCGTGGGTGAACGCGTCGAGCGCCACCTCGATCAGCAGTCCCCGGTTCCGGACCGCGTCTGCACGCACTTCATCACTCCCATGGGGCATGTCACTTGCGAAACGGAGGACCCTCCGCTTACTGTGGAACTCGAACCGGAGGAACCTCCGTTTCAGTGTACGACACAGGTTGGGGAAGTCAGATGAGTGAGCGCATCACCACCCCGTTCGGCTTCGGGAGCACCGCTCTCGAGGTCGTCGAGGGCGTCGACCTCTCGGGCCGTCGCGCCGTGGTCACCGGTGGGGCGTCGGGCATCGGCGTCGAGACCGTACGGGCGCTGGCCGCCGCGGGAGCCGAGGTCACCATCGCGGCGCGCGACGTCGAGGCGGGCCGGAAGGTCGCCGCGGACGTGTCCGCCACCACGGGCAACGGCAGCGTGTCGGTCGCTCCGCTGGAGCTGACGTCGCAGGAGTCGGTCAAGGCCTTCGTCGCGGCGTGGGACGGGCCGTTGCACCTGCTGATCAACAACGCGGGCGTGATGGCCTCGCCGCTGACGCGCACGCCGGAGGGCTGGGAGCTCCAGTTCGCCACGAACCACCTCGGCCACTTCACGCTGACGCTGGGCCTGTTCGACGCGCTGCGCGCCGAGGGCGCCCGCGTCGTGAACGTCAGCTCGGCCGGCCACCTGAGCAGCCCGGTGGTGTTCGAGGACATCCACTTCGAGCGCCGCGAGTACGACCGCTGGAAGGCGTACGGCCAGTCCAAGACCGCCAACGTGCTGTTCGGCGTGGAGGCGGGTCGCCGCTGGTCCGGCGACGGCATCACGATGAACGCGCTGATGCCCGGCGGCATCCTGACGGCGCTGCAGCGCCACATCTCGCAGGAGGAGCTGCAGGAGCGCATCAGGCTTCGCGGCGGCGGCGACAACCCGCTCCAGCTCAAGACCCCGGAGCAGGGCGCGGCCACCACGCTGGTGCTCGCCGTGTCCCCCTTGGTGGAGGGCCGTTCGGGCCTCTACTTCGAAGACTGCAACGAGGCGCTCCCGCACGCCGAGGGCACGACCAACGGCGTGGCCGCCTACGCGACCGACCCCGAGGCCGCCGCCCAGCTGTGGAAGGTCTCCGAGGAAACAGTGAAGGTGCAGGCATGATCACCACAGGATTCGGCTTCGACACGACGGCCCTGGAGGTAGCGGCGACCGCCGATCTGGCAGGCCGCCGAGCCATCGTCACCGGCGGCGCCTCGGGCATCGGCGTGGAAACCGTCCGGGCCCTGGCCACGGCCGGAGCCGAGGTGACGATCGCGGCCCGCGACATCGACGCGGCCGGACGTGTGGCGGCCTCCCTGTCCAGGTCCACCGGCAACAAGCACATCTCGGTGGCCCACCTGGACCTGGCCTCGCAAGCCTCGGTGAAGGCCTTCGCCCGCACCTGGGACGGCCCGCTGCACCTGCTGATCAACAACGCGGGCGTCATGGCCACCCCGCTGACCCGCACCCCGGAGGGCTGGGAGCTCCAGTTCGCCACGAACCACTTCGGCCACTTCACCCTGACCCTGGGCCTCTTCAACTCAATGCGAGCCGAAGGCGCCCGAGTCGTGAACGTCAGCTCCTCCGCCCACCTCATGGGCGAGGTCGTGTTCGACGACATCCACTACGCCCGCCGCGAGTACGACCGCTGGCAGGCCTACGGCCAGTCCAAGACCGCAAACATCCTCTTCGGCGTGGAGGCAGGCCGCCGCTGGTCCGGCGAGGGCATCACCATGAACGCCCTGATGCCCGGCAGCATCGCCACCAACCTCCAGCGCCACCTCACCCCCGAGCAGATGCAGGAGCGCATCCGCCAAAGCGGCGCAACGGCCACCCGCAGGGTCAAGACTCCGGAACAGGGTGCCGCGACCACCCTCGTGGTGGCCACGACCCCGCTGCTGGACGGCATCTCGGGCAGGTACTTCGAAGACGGCAACGAGGCCGAGCCGGTCACGGGCGGCTCGCACATGCGCGGCGTCGCCCCGTACGCCCAGGACCCGGAGGCGGCGGCCCAGCTGTGGAAGGTGTCCGAGGAGACCCTCTGGTCCCTGAAGGCGGCCTGAGCCGCGGCGAACTCCGGGCCGGCGCGGTCGGGGTGGTGACGCGGTTGGGGTGTTGACGCGGTCGGGAGGGCGGCGGGAGTTCGGTGGTGGTGCGGCCCGGTCAGCCGCCGGTTCGCCCGCCCCTGCCGGCTCCAGGCGAACGCTTCAACCGCATCCTGGCCGAGTCAACAACGTCTCAGGGGAGGCACACCTAGCGGACCGGCGCTCGCACTGCTTCCCGCTGCGCATCGCCAACGGTGTGCCAGAGCCTCAGCGCGCGCCGCCTCGATCATCCGGTGTGCGACGACCGACAACGCCACGGCCCCGCTGGCGATCCCACGCCTGTCGGACCCACCCCATCTGTGCCAGTGGTGCGGGAGATCCCTCAGCGCAGACGTGCGCGATCGGGCGTCCCGCGCAGCATCGTCGGCCTCGCGGGCAGCCGCCTACGCCTCAACCCGAGGACGGGTCCTCGGCCAGGCGGAAGAGGTTGCGCACGGGTGCACGTCGACCGCGATGCTCGTCCCGACCTCGACGATCTTCTCGCCGTGGACGACGTGGCTCGTGGTGAACGTCGCCCGGCCCGGCACGGTGACCAGCATCCCGACCCTGGTGCAGCGGTCCTCGCCGCACCACACACGCTCGGCGGACGTGACCTGACCCAGGACGTGCACGCCGGCCGTGTCCAGGTCGCGCCACACGCGCCGGTCCCGTGCGGTGCCGAGGACGGCCACGATCGTGACGACCACGGTGAAGGCGGTCAGGACGATGCCTGTCACGACGACGGCCGGCTTGCCTCGGCGGGGACGTACCCGCCCAGGCCGGCCGCCCAGGGCCAGGGGGCCGGTGCTCATGACCGCGAGCCCGAGCGCGGTCCAGAACGGCTGCTGGAAGAAGACCGGCGGGCGGCTCACCGGGCCTTCGGCCTCAGGTGTTCCCACGCTCGTCATGGCATGGCCCGCCTGCCGTGAGGCGACAGGTTCGAGATACCTCGTAAGTGTCCTGGCACAAGCGGAACACAGCCGCGCGGCCACGCCTTCGAGGTGACCGACATCGGTCGGTAGAGGTCTGGACCATTTCATGCTTCAATGACAGCGGGTCGCCGCCTGTAAGCGAAAGGTGAGCGAATGTCCGCCCGCTTGTTGCCGAGGGCACTGACAGCCCTGCTTCTGCTCATGAGCACGATGCTCGTCCCGTCCACCGCCCAGGCGGCCGACACGTGCGCGCTCAAACCCCGTCCCGCGGGCAAGGTCCTGCACGGGTACTGGGAGAACTGGGACGGCGCCTCCAACGGGGTGCACCCGCCGTTCGGCTGGACCCCGATCACCGACAGCCGCATCAAGCAGCACGGGTACAACGTGATCAACGCGGCGTTCCCCGTGATCCGCTCCGACGGCACCGTGCTGTGGGAGGACGGCATGGACGTCGGGGTGAAGGTCGCGACGCCCGCTGAGATGTGTGCGGCGAAGGAGGCCGGGGCCACGATCCTGCTGTCGATCGGTGGCGCGGCGGCGGGCATCGACCTGAGTTCGGCCGCGGTGGCCGACCGGTTCGTCGCCACCGTCGTGCCGATCCTGAAGAGGTACAACTTCGACGGGATCGACATCGACATCGAGACCGGCCTGGTCGGCAGTGGCAACATCAACCAGTTGTCGGCGTCGCAGGCGAACCTCGTTCGCATCATCGACGGTGTGCTGGCGGCGATGCCGGCCGGGTTCGGGCTCACCATGGCGCCGGAGACCGCGTACGTGACGGGCGGCAGCGTCGTGTACGGCTCGATCTGGGGTGCTTATCTGCCGATCATCAAGAAGTACGCGGACAACGGCCGTCTGTGGTGGTTGAACATGCAGTACTACAACGGTTCCATGTACGGGTGCTCCGGCGACAGCTACTCGGCCGGGACCGTGCAGGGGTTCGTGGCGCAGACGCAGTGCCTGAACAAGGGACTGGTCGTGCAGGGCACCACGATCAAGGTGCCCTACGACAAGCAGGTTCCCGGGCTGCCCGCGCAACCCGGTGCCGGCGGCGGTTACATGAACCCCACGCTGGTCGGACAGGCGTGGAACAGCTTCGGCGGGCAGCTCAAGGGGCTCATGACCTGGTCCATCAACTGGGACGGCTCGAAGAACTGGACCTTCGGCGACAAGGTGAGGTCGTTGCAGGGGCGTTAGAGCACGATGGTGTTCTGCCCGGCGGCGATGCGCCATGCACCATCCTCTTTGGACAGGACGTACAGCGGTGAACCCTCGTTCTGGTCGAGGATCGGGGTGCCGTCGGGCCGGACGGGACGCTGGCGGATCTTGACGGCCGCCACGTCGGGCCGGATGAAGAGCACGTGCGCCACCTCGTACGTGGCGGTCGCCTCCTTCGCCGCGCCGGGCAGGACCTGGCGGGTGAAGGAGGCGATCTCGTCACGGCCGGTGAGCCGCTTGCCGTGCGCGGTCGTCCAGACGGCGTCGGAGCGGAAGAGGCCGATGAACTCCTCGGGGAGCTCGTTCTGCTGCGAGTGCTGGACGGTGGCGACGAGCTTCTCGATCTCTGCGATGTCGGTCATGGTCAAGATCGTCGTACCTCGACCAAGATGGAGGTCAAGCCCTTCGGGTCACTGGCGGGGTGCGACCCGCGACTCGTAGGGCTTCGGCTGGTACCAGGGGTTGTAGTAGCAGCCCGTGCCGTACTTCTTGTCGTGGCCGGGGCAGGCGTGCGAGATCAGGAACGGGTTGGAGCGCACCCCGAACTTCTCCCAGGCGGACAGGGACTGCATGGCCGCGGCGTACTCGGAGTCGCTGAACGCGCTGTGCGTCGCCTCGGTCGTGAAGGTCTGCACGAGGTTGTACCAGCGGCCGGCCTTCCTCACGGTGTCGCGGTAAGCCGACTCGTGCTCGACGAACGCGGTCGGGTCGCCGATCGCGTGCACCGACAGGACCGGGATGTCGATCTTGCCGGTGAGATCGCTGTCGTAGGCCAGTTCGGCGCGGGCCGCCGGGTCGGCGGCGAAGCGTTCGACGCCGGCGTTGAGTGCCTTGTCGTCGTGCGAACCCTGGTACACCACACCCGTGTTGCTCCACGGGTTCCGGTCGCCCAGGCGGTTGTGCACGATGTCGCGGAACGTGAACGTCGCGAAGTTCAGGTGCGAGTTCAGCGTCTCCTCGGGGATCTTCGTGACAGTGAGGACGTCGTTGAGCTTCTGCTGCTGCTCGGGCGTGCGACTGCCCGCCACGCCAAGGCATTCCTCGATCCTGCTGCGCAGACCGGCGGTCGTCATCGTCGAGCCGGGCCGCAGGCCCTGCCACAGCGGGTACTGCGCCTCGGACGGCCTCGGGTGGTTGCCGCAGTAGTACTGGTAGACCACGCGCAGGTCGACGCGGTAGTCGTAGCCGCGCGTGCCACCGGCCATGACGCCGCTCGTGAGCAGCGCCGCGTCATAACCCTTGTACAGCTCGATGGTCTTCGCCGCGACGTTGCCGCCCCACGACTGCCCGTGGAGGTACACCTTGTGCGGCTTGAGCATCCCGGTGACCATCCTGCGCAGGTTGTCGGTGTCCTCCGCCGCCATCCGCGTGCCGTACCCGCCGCGCCGGTACGAGGTGCCTGCCCACGCGTACCCCTCCTCGACCATGACCGACCAGCGGTTCAGGTCGTCACGCGTGCGTTCCGGCGTGGGATCGCCGAGGTCGGGTCCGCCGTGCGAGTGCACGACGAGCGTCTTGTTCCACTTCTTCGGCACGGCGATCGTGTAGTACGCGCCGTTCGGGTCCCGGCCTTCGTAGCAGGTGGTGCCGGCGGGGACGTTCTCCGGGCACGGTGCTGTGGGAGGCAGGTGCACCGGCGACGTGAGACTCGCGGTGAGTGCGAATGCCAGCAGGACGTTCATGGCGGGAATCGTGAGTCCAGCTCGGCAAGTGGTCCAGTTCACTCGCACAAACTTGGGATTTCCCTGACGTTACGATCGTGGTCCGTTGCGGTAGTGGACGCTGTTGAGCACATGACGCGCCCACGCGTGGTCAGCCGGGTCGTCGTGCACGCAGGTCACGACGACCATCTCGCCGAACCGGGCGACGTGCCCGTGGAACTCGTGCTGGCCCGAGGCGGAGGTCAGCCACAGGGCGTGCCGCAACTCGACGCCGTCGCGTTCCTGGAACCGCTGCTCCTCCGGCACTTCCGGCGCGCCCTCCAGGGCGAGCTCCAGGAACCGCTCGGCGGTCGTGCCCTGGGCCCGGCGGACGTCGACGAACACCGCGCGGCCGGGCCCGGCGAACCGCAGGCCCTCCTCCAGCACGTACGGGGTGAGGCCCGCGGTGCGCTCGATGCTCCACCGGCCGGGCAGCTTCTGCTGGATCGAGACCGGCAGCTCGACCAGGTACCCGCTGAGCACCTCGTCGCGGTCCCAGACCTTCCCGAGCAGCGGGTGCCGGACGTACTCCGGCAGGTCGCCGGGCTCGCGGACCTCGGCGGCGACCTCCGCGCCGCGCAGGCCGTCCCACGGCTTGATGTCGTGCGCGAACGTGCCGGTGAACTTCAGCGAGTCGTAGCCGGGTCCGTCCCACGAGTCGGCCGCGTGCAGGGCGGCCGGCCGGTCGACGCGCATCCAGGCGCCGAACCACAGCTCCAGGTCGCCGGTCATCTCGACGAGCAGCACGCACCGGACGTACGCGGCGTCGCCGGTCAGGAGCACGTTGCCGCCGGCCAGGAGCGTGGGGGCGCGCACGCCGGGCGGCAGACCCAGGTCCAGGTCGATGGCGCCCGAATCGTCGAGGTCGGCGCCGCAGCAGTCGCAGGCCGTCACCCGATGTACCGGACGCTGTTGAGCACGTGCTGCGCCCACGCCCTGTCGACCGGATAGCGGTGCACGCAACGCACGGAGATCATCGTGCCGGGACGGACGACGTGCGCGTGGAACACCTGTTCCTCGTGGCCGTCGATCACCTCGCTGAGCCAGAACGCGTGACGCAGCTCCGGGCCGTCGTGCTGGACGGAGTGCTCGGCGCTCGCGGGGTAGCCGTCCAGGACCGCGCCGAGGAAGTCGCTCACGCTGCCATTGGTGAGGTCGGCGTAGACGTCGAGCGCCACCCGGCGGTCCGGGCTCGTGAACCTGACCGTGCGGCCGTCGACGACGCAGCGCATGCCCTCGGTGCGCTCGATGGTCCAGACCTCGCCGAGCGTCTCGCGGACCGGCACGGGCAACGGGTGCCGGATGCGGCACAACACCTCGTCCCGGTCCCATTCGCGCTCCAGCAACGGGTGCGAGGTGAAGTACGGCAGCTCGTCGGTGTTGAGCACCGTGGCCTCGACGGGCACCCCGAGCACGTCCCACGGCTTGATGACGTTCGCGAACGTGCCGGTGATCCGCAGGTTCGCGTACTGCTCGTCGTTGTCCCACACGGCGTGGGCGTACATCGCGTCGACCTTGCTGATCTGCGTCCACGCGCCGAACACGATCTCGGTTCCGCCGGTCAGCCGAACCGGGAGCAGGCAACGGATGTAGGAGTCACCGTCCGGTCCGACGAGCAGCCCGCCCGTGGGGGCGCCGAGCCGCTCGCCGGGCACCCCGAGCAGGCGCTCCGGACGGTTGAGCCGGTAGTCGATGCGGTCCGTAGAGGTGATCTCGGCTCCGCAGCATCCGCATTGGACGGTCATGCGCGCATGGTAGTGGTGCGACCACAGGCGTCACCGGTTAGCGGTCGCCGCCCTGCAACTCGTCGTCCGCCAGCAGCCGGGAGCGCACCAGAAAACGTATTCCAAGCGGTGCCTCCAGCGAGAAACCGCTCCCACGGCCGGGCACGACGTCGATCGTCAGGTGCGTGTGGCTCCAGTACTCGAACTGCGCCGCGGACATCCACACAGGAATGACGAAGTCGTCCACCGCGAGGTCGCCGAGGTGCACGTCGGACGAACCGGTGCGGAACTCCCCGGCCAGGTAGCACATCGGGGCAGAGCCGTCGCAGCAGCCGCCGGACTGGTGGAACATCAGGTCGCCGTGGTCGGCCCGGAGGCCGCGGAGCACGTCCGCGGCCTCCGGCGTCAGCGCGACGCGGGGCATCAGAAGAAGCCCAGGGCGTTCGGGGAGTAGCTGACGAGCAGGTTCTTGGTCTGCTGGTAGTGGTCGAGCATCATCTTGTGGTTCTCGCGGCCGATGCCGGACTGCTTGTAGCCGCCGAACGCCGCGTGCGCAGGGTAGGCGTGGTAGTTGTTCACCCACACGCGGCCCGCCTGGATGTCGCGGCCCGCGCGGTAGGCGACGGAACCGTCGCGTGACCACACGCCGGCGCCCAGGCCGTAGAGGGTGTCGTTGGCGGTCTTCATGGCGTCGTCGTAGTCGGAGAACCGGGTGACCGAGACGACCGGGCCGAAGATCTCCTCCTGGAAGATCCGCATCTTGTTGTCGCCCTCGAAGATCGTCGGTGTCACGTAGTAGCCGCCGGACAGTTCGCCGCCGAGGTCCGCGCGCTCGCCGCCGGTCAGCACGCGGGCGCCTTCCTGCTTGCCGATGTCGATGTAGGACAGGATCTTCTCGAGCTGGTCGTTGGACGCCTGCGCGCCCATCATCGTCTCGGTGTCGAGCGGGTGGCCCTGCTTGATCGCGCGGGTCCGTTCCACGGCGTCGCCCATGAAGCCGTCGTAGATGTCGCTCTGGACCAGCGCCCGCGACGGGCACGTGCAGACCTCGCCCTGGTTCAGGGCGAACATCGTGAAGCCCTCGAGTGCCTTGTCGTAGAAGGCATCCCGCTGCGAGGCCACGTCGGAGAAGAACACGTTGGGCGACTTGCCGCCGAGCTCCAGCGTGACGGGGATGATGTTCTCGCTGGCGTACTGCATGATCAACCGGCCGGTGGTCGTCTCGCCGGTGAACGCCACCTTCGCGACGCGGCGCGAGGACGCGAGCGGCTTGCCCGCCTCGACGCCGAAGCCGTTGACGATGTTCAGGACGCCCGGCGGGACGAGGTCGGCGATCAGCTCCATCAGGACGTGGATCGACGCCGGCGTCTGCTCGGCCGGCTTCAGCACGACCGCGTTGCCCGCGGCCAGGGCGGGCGCGAGCTTCCAGACCGCCATCAGGATCGGGAAGTTCCACGGGATGATCTGCGCGACGACGCCGAGCGGTTCGTGCAGGTGGTAGGCGACCAGGTCCTCGTCGATCTGCGAGATGCCGCCCTCCTGGGCCCGCAGCGCGCCCGCGAAGTAGCGGAAGTGGTCGACGGCGAGCGGCAGGTCGGCGGCCAGCGTCTCGCGGACCGCCTTGCCGTTGTCCCACGTCTCCGCGACCGCGAGCACCTCCAGGTTGGCCTCGATGCGGTCGGCGATCTTGTTGAGCACGTTGGCGCGTTCCGCGACCGAGGTCTTGCCCCAGGCCCGGGAGGCGCCGTGGGCCGCGTCCAGCGCGAGGTCGACGTCCTCGGCGGTGCCCCGCGCGACCTCGGTGAAGTCCTCCCCGGTGACGGGGGTGGGGTTGGCGAAGTACTGGCCCTTGGCGGGCGGTACGTACTCGCCTCCGATGAAGTGGTCGTACCGGTCGCGGTACGTGACCACGCTGCCGGGTTGTCCTGGAGCCGCGTACTTCGCCATCTGGGCCTCCCGCGTCGTTGCGAACAGGCGGCGAACGTAGAACCGTCAACGTTTCACCCGCGTTGCATCCGAACGGAGTAGCCGTGGGCTTGCTCCGGTGGCAACGTGCCCTGCATCCTGGAGCAATGGACCCCGGCGAACTGGGTGCCGCCCGGCCGGTGATCTTCGAGTCGTGGCGGCGGTCCCTCGACGCGCGCATCGACCCCGACCGCCACGAGGCGCCGGTCGTGTACGGCCCGGACGAGGTCGCGGATCTGAGGGGCGCGCACCCGCTGGCCGCGACCGTCCCGCTGCTCACGCACACGCTGTCGATGGACGACACGATCATGATCGTCACCGACACCCGTGGCCACATCCTGTGGTGCGAGGGCGACAACCAGGTCCGCCACAAGGCCGAACGCGTCCACCTCACCGAGGGGTCGCGCTGGAGCGAGGACGTCATCGGCACGAACGCGATGGGCACCGCGCTGGTGACCGGCAGGTCCGTCACCGTCCACTCCCGCGAACACCTCGTGCGCACCTACCACGGCTGGACGTGCGCGGCGAGCCCGATCCACGACCCCCACACGGGGCTGCTGCTGGGGGTCGTCGACGTCAGCGGACCCTTGAAGACGATGCACCCGGCCGTCGCGCAGCTCGTGTCCGCGGCCGCCCGCCTGGCCGAGCACCACCTGCAGCGGTTCGCGCCGCGGCAGCACGTGCTGACGCTGAACTTCCTCGGCGGGCTGCACGCCGACCTCGACGGACGGCCGCTGGCGCTGACGTTGCGCAACGCGGAGGTCCTGACGGCGCTCGCCCTGCACCCCAAGGGTCTGACGGCGGAACAACTCGCGTTGTTGCTCTATGGTGAACGTGGGAACCCGACCACGGTCCGCGCGGAGCTGCACAGGCTGCGTGCGCAGCTCGGTGGTGTCCTGCTGACGAGGCCGTACCGGCTCGATGCGGTGGTGCGCGGCGACTTCCTGGACGTGCGGACGGCTCTGAGGTCCGGCGACGCGGGCAAGGCGACCCGGCACTACCACGGTGATCTGCTACCCCGTTCGGACGCGCCGGTGATCCGCGAGGAGCGGGTCGACCTCGCCGCCGCGGTGCGCAAGGGCGTGCTGGAGCGGGGAGATCTCGACGCGCTGCTGTCGTTCGCGGACAACGGCGACGACGCCGAGGTGCTCGAGCGCCTGCACCTGCTGCTCCCGGTCACCGATCCTCGTCACGCTCTCGTCTCCTCGCGCCTGCGAAGGGCGCTGGAATAGGCTTTCCCGCCAGGGGAGGGCAAAAGTGAAGCAGTGCATCAACTGCATGACCCGGTTGCCGCGCAAGGAGGTCACCGAGGTCGCGTGGTGCGGTTTGTGCGCGCCGTGCCTGCAGGTCGTGTCGGACCAGATGAAGGTGCTGCACGACCGGCCCGGTGGCGCGGCCGTGCAGATCCAGCAGTGCGGCTGGTGCGGTGTCGCGCGCTCGTGCGGCGTCGGCTGGCGCACGAGGTGCCTGGTGTGCCTGGACGACAGGTCCGTGCCGGACCCGGCGGTGCAGAAGATCGCGCACCGGCTGGAGCTCGACGGCACCTGGCGGGAGAACTCGGAGCTCATCGCCGCGACGACGGTGAAGGTCCGGCTCGCCAAGTACTTCCGGCCCGGCTGGACCGTGCTCGCGACCGACGTGCACGGGCTGCCGTGGACCGGGTACCGGTGGCTGACCAAGTCGCACGGCACGTGGGGCCGCGACGACGAGACCGGGGAGGTGCGGCGGCTCAAGCGCGTGCGCGGCGAGGAGGACATGCTCTACCTCGTGCGGTACGGGACGGTGCTCAAGTTCGGGCGAGGGACCGCGGACCGGGTGAGCGCGCACGTCGCCCAGGGCGCGGTGCCGGTCATCGTGCTCTGCGCGCCGAGCCAGCAGGTCGTCGTGGCCAGGGACCGGCTCAGGCGGCTGCACCGCGGCGAGATGGTGTCGCAGCGGACGCCGGTCGACCTGTTCGCGGTGCTGCCCGACGGGCTCGACGTCACCGATCGGTTCCCCCGGAGTTGATCGCGGGTAGTCCTCCACCATGGACGACTTCGTGGTGGTCGGGCAGGTGGGACGGGACCTGGTCCTCGTCGTGGACGAGGTGCCGCAGGCCGGCGGCACCACACCCGTGCGCGAGCGCCGGGAGCTGCTGGGCGGCAAGGGCGCGAACATCGCGGTCGGGCTGGCCCAGCTGGGTGCGCCGGTCGCGCTCGTCGGTGTGGTCGGGGACGACGACGTGGGCGCCCGCCTGATCGCGCGGGCCGGGGCGGACGGGATCGCCACCGAGGCCGTGGTGCGGCGGCCCGAATGCGCCACCGCGCTCTTCGTGGACGTGGTCGCCGACGGGTGGCGCTACCTGGAGGACGTGCCGGACGCCGCGCTGCTGCGCGAGGAGGACCTGCCGATCGAGGTCATCACGCGTGCGGGCACCGTGGTGGTGCAGCTGCAGCAACCGCCCGAGGTGGCTCTCGAGGCGGCACGGGCGGCATCCGGCCGGGTCGTGCTCGACGGCGCACCCGAACGGCTGCGAGACGAACTGCTGGCGTGCGCCGACGTGGTGCGCGCGGACCACCGCGAGGCCGAGCAGCTGACCGGCCGGAAGATCACGAGCGCGGACGACGCGCTGGGTGCGGCCCGCGAGCTGATGCCGAAGGAGCTCGTGGCGTTCGCCGTGGACGGTGTGGGCAACGTGTTCGTGTGGGACGGCGGCGAGTTGGTCGTGCCGCTGGGGGACGTGGAGGTCGTGGACACGACCGGCGGCGGTGACGCGTTCGTGGCGGCGCTGGCGTTCGCTCTCACGCGTGGAGACGGCCCCGAGGAGGCGGCGAGGCTCGCCGTCGAGGCCTCCGGGGCCACGGTGACGCATCCCGGGGGACGGCCGAACCTCACTGCGAGCTGATCAGGCGGGTTATCGTTGAGCCGTCAATCGAGGGGAGGGGTCCGCGTGCGAGTACTCGCCGTAGTGCTGTTGCTGCTGCTCTCCGCCACGCCCGCGCACGCCGCGACAGGTACGTACGTGCGTCTCGGGCACTTCTCGATGGACCAGGCGCGCGTCGACGGCACGCTCGACGGGGTGAAGCTCGGCACCCTCGACTACGCCCAGCTCTACGACTACCGCCGCATCGAGCCGGGCGAGCACGTCGTCGAGTTCCGCATGGCCGAGCCGGGCAGCCCGCTGCTGCGGTCGGTGTCGATGCGGGCGGAGACCGGGAAGACCTACACGGTCATCGACATCGCCTCCTCGATGAGGGTGCTCGAGGACGACATCAGCCTGCCCCCGGACGGCCAGGCGCGGCTGCGCGTGATCAACGCCGGTGACGCCGCGATGGACCTGGTGCGCGGCGGCGTGGCCGTGCACCGAGGCGTGCAGGCCTATTCCACGACCGGCTACGTGCTGCTGGCACCCGGCTCGGACGGGCTGCAGGTGGTGCCGCGCGGCAAGGACTCGACGACGCTGGAGGCCGCGATCGAACCCGGCGGCGTCTACACGCTGCTGGTCAACGCCCGGCGGATCGAGTTGCGGACCGACGCCAAGGGCGCCGAGGTCGTGCCCGGCGGCGGGCAGGAGACCGGGTTCGGCGGCATGGCGGGCGGCTGGGACTGGCTCACCGCCCTGGTGATCACGCTCATCGTGGGCGTGGCGATGTACTCGGTGCGCGGCCGGCTGTTCCGGTTCGGCTGATGGCCAAGGGCAAGCTCCTGATGGGGTCGGCGGTGCTGGTCACGCTGATCTACGTCGTCAAAGGGCCGGGTTCGGACGAGGTGCCGGAGCCGGTGACGGTGCTGATCCCGTCGATCGGCGTCGAGACCGCGCTCGAAGCGCTGGAGGTCGACTCCGCCGGGGCGCTGGAGCCGCCGACGCGCTCGGACAAGGCCGGGTGGTACGCCGGGGGGATCGCGCCGGGTGATGCCGGTCCGGCCGTGATCGCGGGGCACGTCGACTCGAAGACCGGGCCCGGTGTGTTCTTCCGGCTGCCCGAGCTGCGGCCCGGTGCCGAGGTGCTGGTGGAGCGCGAGGACGGCAGCAAGCTCACGTTCGTCGTGAACAGCACTCAGACGATGGAGAAGTCCGCGTTCCCGACCGCCCTGGTCTACGGGCCGACGCCGTTGTCCGAGCTGCGGCTGGTCACGTGCGGGGGCGACTTCGACCGGGTCGCGGGCAGCTACCGCGACAACGTCATCGTGGAAGCGGTGCTGAAAGCCTGACGGTCTCGTCCGCCCACCGCGTGAGCAGCGTGGTGTCGTGCGAGATCGCGAGCACTCCCGCGCCGGACTCGCGTTGGTATGCCCGGATCACGCCGACCAGTGCCGCCGTCGTGGAGGCGTCCAGCATCGTCGTCATCTCGTCGCAGATCAGGTACCGCGGTTTCAGCGCGAGCGCACGGGCGAGGCAGGCGCGTTGCAACTGGCCGTCGCTGACCTCGTGCGGTCGGCGGCCCAGCAGGTCGTCGGTGAGCATCACCAGGTCGGCCAGTTCGTCGACGCGGTCCCCGCCGGGTTCCGCGATCGCCTGGCGGAGGGTGAACCGCGGGTCGACGGACAACCTCGGCTGCTGGAACAGGACACCGATCCTGGTGCGCTGCCTGGCCTTGAACCGGAACCCTGTGACGGTCTCGCCGTCGATCTCCACCGTCCCGGCGAACGGCTTGTGCAGCAACGCGAGCACCCGCGCCACAGTGGACTTGCCCGATCCACTCGGCCCGGCGAGACCCACGGTCTGTCCGGGGTGGACGGTCAGGCTGACGTCGGTGACCACCGGGGCCTGGTAGCCGGCGGTGATGCCGATCCCGGTCAGCACGGGCGGTGGCACGCGACGGCGTGCGGGTCGTCGGTGAGCACGGGGCGGTCCTCGCAGATCGCGGTGGCCTGCTCGCAGCGCGGGGCGAACGCGCACCCCGCCGGCAGGTCGGTGAGCAGGGGAGGCTGGCCGGGGATGGGGAGGAAGTCCCGTTCCGGCAGGGCGTTCGCGAGCCCCCGGCTGTAGGGGTGCTTGGAGGCGTCGAGCACCTCGTGCGCCGGGCCGACCTCGACGATCCGGCCCGCGTACATCACCGCGATCCGGTCGGCGACCTTGTGCGCCGCCGCGAGGTCGTGGGTGATCAGCAGGACGGCGTGGCCGTCGTCGACCAGCCTGCGGAACTCGCCGAGCAGTCCGTCCACGAGGTCGCGGTCGAGGCCGGTGGTCGGTTCGTCCGCGATCAGCAGCGGCGGGTTGCCGACCAGCGCCAGCGCGTTCGCGACGCGTTGCGCCATGCCGCCGGACAGCTCGTGCGGGTAGCGGTCGAGGTGTTCGGGCAGCAGTCCGGCCCGTTCGGCGGCCTGCTGAGCGTCGCCGCCGAGGACGCGCGCGGCCTCCTCGAGCTGGGCGCGCGCGGTGCGGACCGGCGTCAGGTGGCTCGCCGGACTCTGCGGGATGAGCCCGATCCGCCGTCCGCGCACCGTGGTCGCGAGCTCGTGGTCGGTCGCCACGAGCAGGTCGACCTCGCCGAGCCGCGCGCTGCCCGAGGTCTCCGCGTTGCCCGGGAGGAACCCGAGCAGCGCCGAGGCCAGCACCGTCTTGCCGCAGCCGCTCTCGCCGACCAGCGCCACGCACTCGCCGGGCCTGATCCGCAACGACACGTCGTTCACGGCCTCGACGGTCGCGCCCTTGAGCGCGAACCGCACCGACACCCGGTCGATCTCCAGGTTCACCACGTCAGCTCCGTGCGCCGCTTGGGGTTCAGCCGGTCCCGCCACACGCCGCTCAGCCCGGACACCGCCAGCGTCGTGACGATCAGCAGCAGTCCGGGTGCCAGCGACATCCACCAGCCGCCGGTCAGCAACGAGCGCTGGGCGTCGTTGATCATGTTGCCGACGCTGGCCGCGTGCGGCGGCAGACCGAGGCCCAGGAACGACAACGCCGTCTCGTGCCACACCGCGTGCGGGATCATCAGGGTGGTCGCGAGCAGCACCTGCGGGGCGACGTTGGGCAGCAGGTGCCTGGTGAGCACCTGCGTTCGGCTCGCACCGCCGACGATCGCCGCGTCGATGAACGGCCTCGTGCGCAGCGACAACACCTCCGACCGCACGATCCGGGCGGACGTGAGCCAGTGCGTGAGGGCGATCGAGATGATCACGGCGGAGAGGCTGGGCCGCAGGACCGCCACGATCACGATGCCCAGCAGCAGGTGCGGCACCGAGGCGATCGCATCGACCACGCGCATCAGGATCCGGTCGAACCAGCCGCCGATCGACCCCGCGAGCGCGCCGACCGCCGTGCCGGCGACCGCGGAGATCACGGCCGCGACCACGCCGACCGTGAGGGACACGCGCAGGGCGTAGACGCAGCGCAGCAACACGTCGCGGCCCAGTTCGTCGGTGCCGAACAGGTGCGCGGCGGACGGCGGCTGGTTGGCGATCGCGAGGTCGACGTACTGCTCGTTGAGCTCCACGAACAGCGGCACGACCAGCACCACCAGCGCGACGACGCCCAGGACGACCGCGGACGGCAGGAGCCGCCACTTCGGCGATCGTGGCGGGCTCGCGGCGGTGAGGCGGCTGCGCGGGGCGGGGCGCCAGGTCAGGTCAGCCATCGAGCGCCACCCTCGGGTCGGCCAGCGCGTACAGGACGTCGGCCAGCAGGTTGCCCACCAGCACCACACCCGTCGCCATCACGGTCAGCGCGCCCAGCAGCGCGAAGTCGACGTTCAGCGCCGCCTCCACCGTCGCCCGCGCGATGCCCGGCCACGAGAACACCGTCTCCACCAGCAACGCCCCGGTGATCAGCTCGGGCAGTCGTGCGCCGAGGAGGGTCAGGAACGGCAGCAGCGAGGTGCGCAGCGCGTGCCCCGACACCACCAGGTGGTCCGGCAGCCCGCGGGCACGGGCGCCTATCACGTGGTCCTGCGTGAACGACTCGAGCAGGTTCTGCCGAACGAACAGCACGAACCACGGCGCCTGCGAGATCGCCAGCACGGCCACCGGCAGCACCATGTGGGCCGCGACGCCGCCGGCCGACAACGGTTCGGACCCGGTCGTCACGCCACCGCCGGGAAGCCACCGCAGCTGCAGCGCGAACACGTACAGCACCGCGAGTCCCACCCAGAAGACCGGCGCGGCCTCCAGCGCGTAACAGCTGCCCGTGATCGACCGGTCGAGCCACGACCCCTGCCGCCACGCCGCGAGCGTGCCCAGCAGCAGTCCGAGCACCAGGGCCAGCGCGAAGCCGACCGACACCAGCAGCACCGTCCACCCGAGACGGTCGCCGATCACGGCCGACACGGGTTGCTGCAACGACAACGAGTCGCCGAGGTCGCCGGTGACCGCGTGCCGCAGCCAGGCCCAGTACTGCGACACGACGGGTTCGTCGACTCCCCAGTTCGCGCGCAGCTGGGCCACGCGCTCCGGTGAGGCGCCGATGATCCGGACGCCGAAGTAGCGTTCGATCGGGTCGAACGGTGAAGCCTTGGCCAGCACGAACAACGCGAAGCTGACCACGAGCAGCACCGGGACCGCGAACGCGAGCCGGCGCAGCGCCAGCCTGCCGATCGCCTGCCCCCGCGTCACGGCTTCGGCGTCCAGCGCTCGAGGTTCCACCACACCGCGTGCACGAGGCCGTGGTCGTGCGGCTCGACCTGGGTCTCCTGGCCGTTCCACTTGTCCCGCAGGACGTAGGTGTGGTCGAGGAACACCAGGAACGCCCAGCCGGGATCGGCGGCGTAGGCCTGCTGGAAGTCCTGGTAGGCCTGCTTGCGCGCGGCCGGGTCGAGGCTGCGGCGGGCGGTGTCGAGCGCGGTGTCCACAGTGGAGTTCCGGTACAGCGTCATGTTCACGTAGCCGTCCTGGCCCGCGTACTTGCTGTGCAGCAACGTGTAAGCGGCCGTGTCCGGGTCGTACGGGTCACCGCCGCCCCACACCGCCGCCGCCTTGCGCCGCTGCAGCATGACGTCGAACGTGGTCGCCTCGACCGGGGCGTCGATGCCGAGCTTCGCGATGTCGGAGGCCGTGGCGAGCGCGAGCTCCTTGCGCAGCACGTCGGGAGCGGGGTAGAGCACCGGGAGCTTCGCGGCCTGGCCGTCCTTGGCGCGCTTGCCGTCCGCGCCCTTGCGCCAGCCCGCCTCGTCGAGCAGCCTCTCCGCCTCGGCGACGTCGAAGGTGAACGCGGTCTTCTCGTCGTACCAGTTCTGCAGGTACGGCGAGATCGGCGTGGACGCGGGCTTGCCGGAGCCGGCCAGCACGGCGTCGATCATGGCCTGGCGGTTGATGCCGAGGTTGATCGCGCGCCGGACCTGCGGGGACGAGGTGAACGGCAGTTCGGACGGGATGCCGAGGCCGCGGTAGTCCGCCGAGGGGTTCTGCACGATCTTGTAACCGGACTTGTCACGGTAGGTCCTGGCGAGCTTGGGCGGCAGCACGGTGCCGTCGAACTCACCGGCGGCCATGCGGGTCGCGCGGGCGTTGTCGTCCGGCACGAAGACCACGGTCACGGACTTGATCGCGGGCGCGCCGCCCCAGTACTTCTCGTTGGCCCGCAACACCATCCGGTCGCCCTTGCGCCACTCCGAGACCGTGTACGGGCCGGTGCCGACCGGGGCGGTGTTGAACGGCGCGCTGTTGATGTCGACGCCCGTGAGCTTCGCGGCGGGCACGATGCCGAGCGCGAGCTGCTGCGCGAAGGGCGCGTACGGGTAGGAGAGCGTGAACTCGACGGTGGCCGGGTCCTTCGCCACGACGCCGGCCAGCGCGTCGAACCGGGAGGCGATCGTGGAGTTCACCTTCTTGTCCACCACGGACCTGTACGTGAACACGACGTCGTCCGCGGTCAGCGGGGTGCCGTCGGAGAACGTGATGTCCTTGCGCAGCTTGGCCGTCCACGTCAGGCCGTCCGCCGACGCCGTCGGCAGCTCCGCGGCCAGAGCCGGTTTCAGCGCCAGCGAGGCGTCACGCGAGACGAGCCCGTCGAAGATCTTCCCGGCGCCGTCCGGGGCGTAGCCGAGCACCGGGTTGAGGTTCTCCGGCTCGCCACCCGCGCCGATCACGATGGACGTCGCCGATCCGGTCGTCGAGCCGTCGGGTGACGAGCACCCCGCCAGCAGGACGACGGCCAGCAGAAGCGCGCGCCGCATCCAGTTCCTCCCCAGTGTCTGTGTTGCCAGAGGCAGCTAACAGCAGGCAAGTTGCAATAAGCAAGACCTTGCAGCTGCGCGCTTGAGGAAGAGTCGTGCCAGCATCAAGGCATGACCAACGGAGTGCACACCCACGAACACGCCCACGGTGATACGACCCACACGCATCCCCACGGGGAGCACGCACACGACCACGGCGAGCACGAACACACCCACACGCACGGCGGCGAAACGCACTCACACACGCACGTGCACGACGCGGGTCACGTCGAGGAGCACGAGCACTCGCACTAGTGCGATTCGCGGGCGACTGCGCTGCCGCTGGAGCCGATCAAGAAGTCGAGATCGGCTCCGGTGTCGGCGCCCAGGACGTGGTCGACGTAGAGCCGTTCCCAGCCCCGCCTCGGTGAGGCGAACGCCGCTGTCGTGGCCGCGTTCGGCGTGCGGGACAGGAAGTCCGGCGCCTCGACGTCGATCCGGCGGTTCTCCACGTCCAGCACGATGACGTCACCGGTCCGCACCAGCCCGAGCGGTCCGCCCGCTGCCGCCTCCGGTGCCACGTGCAGGACGACGGTGCCGTAAGCCGTGCCGCTCATGCGCCCGTCGCAGACGCGGACCATGTCGCGCACGCCCTGCTCCAGCAGCTTCTTCGGCAACGGCATGTTCGACACCTCCGGCATGCCCGGATAGCCGCGCGGGCCGCAGCCCCGCAGCACCAGCACGGAGTCCGCGTCCACGTCGAGGTCGGGGTCGTCGACGCGGGCGTGGAAGTCCTCGATGCTGTCGAACACCACGGCCTTCCCGCGGTGCTGCAACAGGTGCGGCGACGCGGCCGCCGGTTTGATCAACGCCCCTGACGGCGCCAGGTTGCCGCGGAGCACCGCGATCCCGCCCTCGGTGATGATCGGCGCGGACCTGCTCCTGATCACCTCGGGATCCCAGATCGGTGCGTCGCCGAGGTGGTCTACGAGCGGCCGTCCGGTGACCGTGAGTCCGGCGGGATCGAGCAGGTCGCGCACTTCCCGCAGCACGGCCAGAAGCCCGCCGGCGCGGTGGAAGTCCTCCATCAGGAACCGGCCCGCCGGCTGCAGGTCCACCAGCAGCGGCACGCCCGAGCCGATGCGGTCGAAGTCGTCCAGCGCCAGGTCGACGCCGAGCCGGCCCGCGATCGCGAGCAGGTGCACCACGGCGTTGGTCGAGCCGCCGATCGCCGCCAGCGCCACGATCGCGTTGTGGAACGACGCCCTGGTCAGGAACGTGCTCGGCCGCCGGTCCTGCTCGATGAGCTCCACGACCAGCCTGCCGGTGCCGTGCGAGGCCTCCAGCAGCCTGCTGTCCGGCGCCGGGGTGCCCGCCACGCCGGGGACGACGGTGCCCAGCGCCTCGGCGACCAGCGCCATCGTCGACGCGGTGCCCATGGTGTTGCAGTGGCCGCGGCTGCGGATCATCGCGGACTCGGAGCGCGCGAACGCCTCCTGCGACAACGTGCCCGCGCGCACCTCCTCGGACAGCCGCCAGACGTCCGTGCCGCAGCCCAGGGGAGTGCCGCGGAACGTGCCGGTCAGCATCGGCCCGCCCGGCAGCACGACCGCCGGGATGTCGACGGACGCGGCGGCCATCAGCAGTGCCGGGATCGTCTTGTCGCAGCCGCCCAGCAGCACCACGCCGTCGACGGGGTTCGCGCGCAGCATCTCCTCGGCCGCCATCGCGGCCATGTTGCGCCACAGCATCGCGGTGGGGCGGACGTTGGTCTCGCCCAGCGACACCACGGGCAGGTTGAGCGGGATGCCGCCCGCCTCGTACACGCCGTTGGAGACGGACTTCGCGACCTCGTCCAGGTGCGCGTTGCACGGGGTGAGGTCGGAGGCGGAGTTGGCGATGGCTATCTGCGGCCTGCGGAAGGCGTCGTCCGGGGTGCCGCGGCGCATCCAGGCGCGGTGGATGTAGGCGTTGCGGTCCTGACCTGCGTACCAGTGCTCGCTGCGTAGCCCCACTGAGCGCCTCCTAGCGGTCCCCCTCGACCTTAGCTACATCGGCAGGTCGGGCGGCAGCTGCAGAGCGATGGTGATCAGCGAGTGGACCCGGTTCGCGATCACCGACAGCAGCCCGTGCATCTCCGGGGACGCGGCGTCGGCGGCCTCCTGCAGCGTGCGCAGGTCCGTGTCGATCTGCCCGAGCACCGCCGCGGTGTCGGCCGGACCGGCCGTGAACGCGCGGGCTATGTCCTCCAGGGGAAGACCGTGGACCTCCAGGCGTTGTACGAGGTGGATGCGCTCCACGTCGTCGCCGAGGTAGAGGCGGTAGTTGCTCGCGGTGCGCTGGGCGGGGCTGATCAGGCCCAGTGTCGTGTAGTAGTCGACGGTGCGGATGCTCACGCCGGCGCGGGCGGCGAGCTCGCCGATCTTCAGCAGTGCTTCGGACATGGCGGTGACCTCCCGTCACCGCAACCATACAGTGCTACGTGCTACTGTTGGTACATGTCTGAAGAAGCCGATGTAGACGGCTGTAGTACTGGGCCGGGTGCGTCTTGTTGATCGCATCCGGCTTGCTCGCCATCGTGGCCCTCACCGTGGCCACCGGCTATTTCGTCGCGCAGGAGTTCGCCTACATGGCGGTCGACCGCGGCCGCCTGCAGCAGCTGGCCGAGGGCGGCTCGAAGGCCGCCGACCGTGCCTACCGCGTGACCCAGAAGCTCTCGTTCATGCTGTCCGGTGCCCAGTTCGGCATCACGGTGACAGCGCTTCTAGTGGGGTACGTCGCCGAGCCGCTGCTCGGCACCGGTCTCGGCGTGCCGGGCTCGATGGTGATCGCGCTGGTCTTCGCGACCTTCGTGCAGATGGTGCTCGGTGAGCTCCTGCCGAAGAACCTCGCGATCGCGCGGCCCGAGAAGCTGGCGCTGGCGCTGAGTTCCTCGACGCTGGTCTACCTGAAGATCGCCGGTCCGGTGATCCGGTTGTTCGACGCGGCCGCGAACCGGCTGCTGCGCGCGCTCGGCATCGAGCCCGTCGAGGAACTGCCCCAGGGCGCGACCCCCGAGGACTTCCGGCAGATCGTCGAGGAGGCGGGGGAACAGGGTCACCTCGACCCCGAGCTCACCCGCCTGCTGGAGCACGGCATCGGGTTCCGCGAGCTCGTCGCGGAACAGGCGATGACGCCCCGCGTGAACGTCCACACAGTACGGTCCGACGAACCCGCCGCGCGCGTGGTCTCGTTGCTGGAGACCGGCAACTCGCGGTTCCCCGTGGTCGGCGACGACCTGGACGACCTGCGCGGTGTCGTCGGCCTGGCCGAGGTGCTGACGCTGCCGCCGGAGGAGCGTTCCTCGACGGAGATCGGGAAGATCGCCTCGCCCGCGCTGGTGGTCCCGGCGACGCTGCCGTTGCCCGCCGTGCTGGAGCGCCTGCGCACCGAACGCCGTCAGCTCGCCTGCGTGGTCGACGAGTTCGGCGGGTTCGCCGGTGTCATCTCGCTGGAGGACCTGGCGGAGGAGCTCGTCGGTGAGATCCACGACGAGGACGACCACATGGCCGACATGATCGAGAAGGTCGGCGACGACTGGCGCGTGCCCGGCCGCATGAGGCTGGACGAGGTAGAGGACGCCACCGGTGTGGAACTCCCGGAAGACGACGCCTACGACACTGTGTCCGGTCTGGTGCTGCACCAGCTGGGCCGAGTCGCCGAGGCCGGAGACGAGATCGAGATGAACGGCGTGCGGCTGGTGGTCACTTCCGTGGCGCGCAACGTGCCCGACTCGGTGGTGTTGTCCCGATGAGCATCCTCATCTCCGTTGTGCTGCTGGCGTTGAACGGCTTCTTCGTGGCCGCGGAGTTCGCGTTGATCGCGGCGAAGCGGCACCGGCTGGAGCAGGCCGCCGAGACGTCACGAGCGGCGCGTGCCGCCGTGGCGGGCGTTCGGGAGCTGTCGCTGATGCTCGCGGGTGCCCAGCTCGGCATCACGCTGTGCACCCTGGGCCTGGGCGCGCTGGCCAAGCCGGCCGTCGCGGACCTGCTGGAACCGGCGCTGCGCCTGACCGGCCTGCCGGAGGCGTTCGCCTACGGCATCGCGTTCGCGATCAGCCTGGTGCTGGTGGTGTTCCTGCACATGGTCGTCGGCGAGATGGCCCCGAAGTCGTGGGCCATCGCGAACCCCGAGCGGTCCGCGCTGATCCTGGCGCTGCCGTTCCGCGCGTTCGCCCGCTCGGTCCGCTGGCTCCTCAGCGGACTGAACGGCGTCACGAACGCGCTGCTGCGCCTGATGAAGGTCGAGCCGCAGGACGAGCTGGCGCAGGCGCACCGGCCGGACGACCTGCGGATGCTGCTGCGCCAGTCCGCCGAGCACGGCCTCATCCCCGAGGCCCAGCAACGGCTGCTGACGAGGATGCTGCAGGTCCAGCGCACGACCGTGAGCGAGGTGATGGTGCCGATCGAGGAGACCTCGGCCGTCACCGAGGACACCACCGCGCGGGAGGTCGAGCGACGCAGCCTCCAGTGTGGACGGTCGCGCTTCCCGGTCACCGGCCAGGACGGCCGGTACGTCGGACTTGTGCACATCCGCGACGCCATGCGCGCCACGGCCCGCGGCGAGGACCCGCCGGCCCGCGAGCTGATGGGCCCGGTGCTGACGCTGCCCGCGTCGATGCCGGTGGCCCAGGCCGTGACCGCGATGCGTGCCGAACGGTCGCAGCTCGCCCTGGTCGGCGATGGGGAGATTCTCGGCATCGCGGCCCTCGAAGACCTCCTCGAAGAGCTGATCGGCGACTTCGAGGACGAAACCGACACCCGTCCGGCCGGCGTCCGCTGACCGGAGTTTCCCAGGGAGGAAACACACATGTTCAAACGGATGCTCAGCGCCTTCGGCGTCGGTGGCCCGTCGGTCGACACCGTGCTGGACTCGCCGCACGCCACGCCCGGCCAGGTCGTCACCGGGCAGGTGCGCATCCAGGGTGGCAGCGCGGACGCCGAGATCGGCCAGGTCGTGCTGTCGCTCGTCACCCGCGTCGAGGTCGAGCGGGGGGACCACGAGTACGCCGGCGTGTCCGAGTTCCTGCGGGTCGTCGTGCAGCAGGGCGTGCGGGTCGCGGCCGGTCAGCTGGTCGCGATCCCGTTCCAGCTGCCGATCCCGTGGGAGACCCCGATCACCGCGGTCGGCGGCGGCCAGCTGCCCGGCATGACCGTGGGCGTGCGCACCGAGCTCGTGATCGCGGGCGCGCCGGACAAGGGCGACCTCGACCCCGTGCTGGTGCACCCGCTGCCGTCGCAGGACGCGGTGCTGAACGCGTTCGGGCAGCTCGGTTTCTCGTTCCGCAGCGCGGACGTCGAGGCCGGCCGCCTGCACGGCGTGCCGCAGGAGCTCGGTTTCTACCAGGAGATCGAGTTCTTCCCGCCGGCCCAGTTCGCCGGTGCCGTCCAGCAGGTCGAGCTGACGTTCGTCGCGAACCCGCACGAGCTGTTCGTGATCCTGGAGGCCGACCGGCGCGGCGGGATGTTCTCGTCGGGCGGTGACGCGTTCGGTCACTTCCACCTGTCGCACCAGGAGGCGGAGGTCGCCGACTGGGCCTCGTCCATCAACGGGTGGCTGGCCCAGGTCGCGCAGCGTGGCGGCGGCATGCACGGCCACCACGGCGTGCACGGTCACCACGGCGGTCACCACGGCCGGGGCGGCATGGGCATGGGCACGGTCGTCGCGGCCGGTGCCGCCGGTGTCGTCGGCGGCATGGTGGTCGGCGAGATGATGGACGACGCGTTCGAGGACTTCGGCGACTTCGGCGGCGAATGACCGGGTTTGCGTTCCTCCTCCCGGGGTAACCGCGTTCTGCGTCAAGCAGTCGGCGTTGTTGCCCCGGTGAGCGGAGGGTGGTGACGACGTGATCGCGCTTGATTACGCGCTGAGGGTCACGCGGGAACTGGGTTTGAGCGGTGAGTCCTCGTGCGTGGACCAGCTCAAGCCGTTGCGTGTGTACATCGCCGTGGACGGCCGGTTACCCGGACATCCCGATCATGACGTCGCGCTGCTGTGGACTGAGAGCCACGGGTGGGCGATCGCCGTCGAGGACGGTGCCGAGCTGACCGTGGTGGCACACCTGGGTGGGGCCGTGGAGCCGCCACCGCGCACCGTCGCCCGCTGGGTGCGGCGCCAGTTCACCGAGAGCAGCTCATCGGTGTTGGGTACTGGACAAGTGGCCTGAACGCAGAAAAGGTCCCTTGCGCCCGTGATCACGGGCGCAAGGGACCTTTTCATGAGCGGGATCAGCCGACGCTGACCGGCTCCTGCCTGTCCTTCTTCTCGATCTCGTCGAGCGCGGTGCCCTCGACGTCGAGCTCCGGCAGCCAGCGCAGGAACTTCGGCAGCCACCAGGCGCGCTCGCCGAGCAGGGCGAGCGCGGCCGGCACGAGCACCATGCGGACCACGAACGCGTCGACGAAGATGCCGACGGCCAGGGCGAAGGCGATCGACTTCACGGTCGCCTCGCCGGCGGGGACGAAGCCCGCGAACACCGAGAACATGATCAGTGCGGCGGCCACGACGACCGGGGCGGCCTGGCGGAAGCCCGTGGTGATGGCCTCGATGGGCTTCGCGCCGCGGTGGTGCGCCTCGTGCATCCGGGACACCAGGAAGATCTGGTAGTCCATGGCGAGGCCGAACAGGATGCCGATCACCAGGATCGGCGTGAGGCTGATCAGCGGGCCGGTGCTGTCGAGGTTCACCGCGCCGGAGAGCCAGCCCCACTGGAACACCGCCACCGTGGCGCCGAGCGACGCGCCGATGGTGAGCAGGAAGCCGAGCACGCCGACCAGCGGCACGAGCAGCGAGCGGAACACCAGGACCAGCAGCACGAGCGCGAGGCCGACGACGACCGCCAGGTAGATCGGCAGGGCCTTGTCGAGGGACGTGGCCACGTCGACGCTGACCGCGGTGGCACCGGTGACGTAGGCCTTGCCGCCGTCCACACCGGACAGTTCGGCGCGCAGGTCGGCGACGAGCTTCTCGGTCTCCACCGTGTCCGGGCCGGACTTCGGGATGACGGTGACGAGCGCGGACTTGCCGTCCTGGCTCGGCTGGGCCGGCGTCACCAGTGCGACGTCGGACAACTGCGCGATCGGCTTGGACGCCTCGGTGGCCGTCGCGGCGGCGCCCTCGCCCTCGAACAGGACGATGATCGGGCCGTTGAAGCCCTCGCCGAAGCCCTTCGCGAGGATCTGGTCGGCGCGTTCCTGCGTGGAACCGGCCGGCGGCTTCTGGATCAGCGTGGTGTCCATGGACGTCACCGGGATCGCGACGATGCCGAGCGCCACGACCGAGAACAGCAGCGCGACGACGCGGTTGCGGGTGATCGCACCGCCCCAGGCGCGGATGACGCCGCGGTCCTTGGGCTCCGAGGCCTCGGCCGCACGTTCCTTGCGGGTCAGCACGCGGCGGCCGAGCAGGCTCAGCACCGCGGGCACCAGCGTGATGGCGATCAGGACCGAGACGACGATCGTGGCGGCGGCGGAGACGCCCATCTGCGTGAGGAACGGGATGCCCGCGATCGCGAGACCCACGAGCGCGATCACCACGGTGAGCCCGGCGGTGACGACGGCGGAACCGGCGGTGCCGACCGCGGTCGCGACGGCGTGACCCACGCTGGAGCCGCGGCGCAGCTCCTGGCGATAGCGGTTGATGATGAACAACGCGTAGTCGATGCCGACCGCGAGTCCCAGCATCGAGGCGAGGATCGGCGTGGTCGACTGCAGGTCCATGAACCCGGTGGCGATCGTGATGCCGAGCGTGCCGATGCCGACGCCGATGCCGGCGCTGAGCAGGTTCATGCCCGCGGTCACGAGCGAGCCGTAGGTCAGGGCGAGCACGACCAGCGCGAGCACGACGCCGATGGCCTCGGTGGGCCCGCCGACGTGCGGCGTCTCCTGCATCGCGGTGCCGGTGACCTCGACGGTCAGTCCGGCGGCGCGCGCCTTGTCGACGGCCTTGGTCAGCTCGGCGCGCTGCTCGGCGGTGACCTCACCGGGCTTCACGTCGTAGGTGACGGTGCTGTAGCCGACGTTGACGTCGCGGTTGACGCTGGGCGCCGCCGGGTCGAGCGGGTTCGTCGCCGACCGCACGCCCTTGAGCGCGGACTCGTCGGCCACCAGGTCGGTGATCGCCTTGACGTGCTGCGGCAGCGTCTGACCGTCCGGGGCCTGCACGACGACCTTGGCCGACGCGGTCTCGCCGGAACCGAACTTCTCCTGGATGCGCTCCAGGGCGGTGGTCGACTCCTGCCCGGGGATGGACATCGAGTTGGACGTCTCACCGCCGAGGGTGAACGCGCCGACACCGGTGCCGATCAGCACGAGGAGCCAGATCAGGACGACGGGGAGACGGCGCCGGTAGGTGCCCATTCCCAGTTTGTAGAGCAGTTTCGCCATGATGGTCAGGCCTCCTGGTGCCCGAGTGCGTCGTAGCAGGTAGAGAGGATCAAGGGGCGCCAGGTCGTCTTGTCACCCTGCTGGTTGGCCAGAAGGGTGAGCACGGCCATGGCGCTCAGCGCGCCGACGATCCGGATGGCGCGGGGCAGTTCTTCCTCGGGGTCGATGACGAACATCTCGTTGAGGAGCAGCTCGTCCTGCGCCTGCTGCGGGTCCTCACCCGGCGCCGTCATCGTCCGGAACAGCAGCGAGACCAGTCCTGGCCGGTCCAGCGCGTGGTCGGTCAGCAGCTCCAGCGCCCGCCGGTCCCGCTCGGGCCCTGCGGCCAGCGGTGAGACCTGGTCGAGGACGTGCATCGTGAGCACACGGCTCTGCTCCCACGCCGCTTCGAAGAGAGCGTCCTTGCTCGGGAAGTGGTGCAGGAGGCCGGCCTTGGACAAGCCGACAGCGTCCGCGAGCGACTTCAACGAGGTCTGCTCGAAGCCGTGCCGCGCGAAGAGCGCGGCGGCGGCGTCGAGGATGTTCTCGTCGACCCCGGTCCTGGGCTGTCGTGGCATGAAATCGACTTTACGACGTTCACCGACCGATTCGGTAGGTTTACCGACCGAAATGGTCGGTGGCGTTCGTCACCACAATGGGTGAGTGATCGAGGTTCAGGCGGTGGTCGAGGTGACCGGCGGTGATGTTGTTGCGCTGTCCGGGCGGATGAGCCGTGAGGAGTTCGACCGGGCACTCGTCGCCATCGCCGGCTATGGCTCGGACGACGACGTCGAGTTCGGACCGGCGCAACTCCGCGCGCTGCTGGACGAGGAGGTGATCATCATGGCCGGCGGGCTGCAGGTGCGGGACACCGAGACCGGCGTGCGCGTCGGACCCGGCTGCTGCGCCGGGCTGGAGAGCTGGCGCGACTGGGCGAGGCTGCTCGACGGCGAGGTGCCGTGGCTCGGGCACTCGCCGTCGCCCGGGGTGGAGTTCGCCGCCGGCGTGGTGAGGGTGCGGCCGGACGAGGAACGCTCTGACGACCTCGCGTGCGAGATCGCGGACCTCGCCGGGCACCTGGAGCGCGTGCGCCAGGACCTCACCGGGTTCCTCGACCTCGTGCGGCGCTGGACGCCCCACGGGCTGGGCGAGGTGCTGGCCGCGCGGTTCGACGAGGACTTCGTCATCACCGCGCCTCTGTGAGAATGGACGGATGTTCGTCTTCGACGCGGAGCTCTGGATCTGGGACGCCCGCCGCACGGATACCTGGACCTTCGTGACGCTGCCCGAGGACGTCTCGGACCAGATCCGCGACATCGCCACGCCCGGTGCCGGGTTCGGCGCGGTCAAGGTGCGCGTCGGGGTCGGCGCGAGCAGCTGGTCGACGTCGGTGTTCCCGGACAAGCAGTCCGGCTGCTACGTGCTGCCGATCAAGGCGGCGGTGCGCAAGGCGAACGACGTGGTGCCGGGCGACGTCCTCGAGGTGACCGTCGAGGTCGTCTAGAGCGTCCAGTCGATGTCGGCGTAGATCGCGGCGTGGTCACTGGCCGCGTGCACCTCGTTCGTCATGGTTTCGTAGACGTCCCAACGGTTCTTCGTGCGCGGGCCGCGCCACACGCCCTTGCGGAAGATGCCGCCGCCGGTGGCCTTCGCGAACAGTTCGGGGGTGAGCAGGACGTAGTCGATCTTGCCCTTCTCGTTCACGCCGCGGTACGTGCCCAGGCGGTGGTCCCAGTCGAAGTTCTCGTGCTCGCTGATGTCCCGCAGGCCCGTGCGCTGGAACAGGGGGCGCAGCGCCTCGCTGTCCGCGGTGTCGTTGAGGTCGCCGACGACGGCGATGTGCTCGTGGCCCTCGTCGCGCAGGCGGTTCACGATGCGGGCGATGCGGACCGACTGGCGGAACCGGCGGCGGGCGCCGATCGGGTCGCCGGGTGCGCCGTAGCCCTTGGACTTCAGGTGGTTCACGAGCACGACGACTTCGGGACCGGCGGGCGTGCGGACGTGGTATTCGGCGCAGTCGCGGGAGAACACGACGCCCGAGCTGTCCTTCGCGTACACGTGCGTGCGGATCGTGATGACCTGGTGGTCGTCCCGCGTGAGCAGTCCGACGTTGATGCCGCGCTCGTCGTTGCCGTCGATGAGGTGGACCTCCTCGTAGGGGGTCCAGCCGACGTTCTTGAGCATGCTGGCGGAGAACATGTGCAGCAGTTCGCGCGACTCGGCCTCGACCACGCCGAGGACGTGGGCGCCGACGTCGCGCATCACCTGTGCGGTGTGGCGCGTGGCGAGCTCGCTGATGGGTTCGGTGGTGAGCTCCACCCAGCCGACCCAGGACTCGCGACCGCTTGCCACGACCGAGGTCTCGCCGGTGCGGTGGCGCGCCAGGAACCGGCCGCGGATGCGCCGCAGGATCGCGTACTTGCTGCGGTCGCTCCTGAGCAACTCCAGTGTCGCCAGGTGTTCTTTCAGCTCTTCCTTGACTTCCGGCGCGTAGGTCTCGGCGGCGATGAGTTCGTTGAAACGGGCGTGGGCGGCCAGGATCGGGGCCGCGTGCTTGGTGGCGTTGCGGCCCATGACTTTCGGGCGCTCGAACATGTTCTCCACGTTGAACGAGCCGATCCGCGTGGTGCTCACACACTCCAGGGTCGCATGTGGAGGAACGAGTGCGCCCTGGTCCGCTCGGGTGATCTTTCGTTGCGCCGAAGGTGGGGAAGGCCCCGTGGCTGGGCTGCCGGGTCCGGTCGGACCGGGGCCTTCCTGCCGTGCCGACGTTGCCCGTTCGATCAAGGGTGAACCTAGGATGAACCTTGAATCCACTGGCTGAGGGGTGATCTTGGAGTTCGGGCTGCTCGGCGCCGTGGAGGTGCGGGACGCGGGCGTGCCGGTCGAGATCGGCCACGTCCGGCAACGGTCCGTGCTGGTCGCGCTGCTGGTGGAGGAGGGCCGGCCGGTCCCGGTCGATCGGCTGCTCGGCCGCGTCTGGGGTGAGCGGGCGCCGCTGCGAGCACGCGAGACGCTCTACGGGTACGTGTCGAAGCTCCGCAAGCTGCTCGGGCTGGACATCGAACGCTCGCCGGCCGGATACCGGCTCGTGGTGGACCCTGAGCAGGTCGACCTGTTCCGCTTCCGCGCACTCGTGCGGCAGGGCGCTCTCGACGCGGCGCTCGGGTTGTGGCGCGGGCAGGCGCTGGACGGCCTCGAGTCGCCGTATTTCGACACGTTGCGCGAGAGCCTGCACGCCGAACGCGTCGCCGCCGAACTGGACCGCAACGACGTGGCGCTCGCGGAGGGCCGGCACGCCGCGCTGCTGCCGTCGTTGCGGCGGCTCGCCGACGCGCTGCCGCACGACGAACGCCTTGCCGCGCAACTGATGCTGGCGCTGCACCGGACCGGCAACGACGCGGAGGCGTTGCGGCACTACGAGATCGTGCGCCGACGCCTCGCGGACGAGCTGGGCGTCGACCCGAGCAAACCGTTGCAGGACGTGCACCAGAGGATCCTCGTCGGCAGCGTGGAGGAACGTGCCGCCGGTCCACGCCAGCTGCCCGCGCCGCACCCGTGGTTCACCGGTCGCACCGGCGAGCTCGCCGCGGTGGGGTCGTCCGGCACGGTCGTGATCACCGCGATCGGCGGGACGGGCGGCATCGGCAAGACCGCGCTGGCACTGCACTGGGCGCACCGGCACCTCGACGAGTTCCCGGACGGCCAGCTCTACGTGAACCTGCGCGGCTTCGACCCGTCCGCCGGGCCGACGCCGCCGGAGACCGTGCTGCGCGAGTTCCTGGAGGCGTTGGGGGAGGAGACGATCCCGGCGGGCCTGGACGCGCGGGCCGCGCGCTACCGCAGCGTGGTCGCGGGACGGCGCCTGCTGGTGGTGCTCGACAACGCCCGCTCGACCGAGCAGGTCGTGCCGCTGCTGCCGGGTCCCGACGCGACGGTGCTGGTCACGAGCCGCCTCAAGCTCGCGGGGCTGGTGGCGGCGCACGGAGCGCGGTCCGTGTCACTGGACGTGCTGCACCCGGCCGACGCCCGCGAGTTCCTCGTGGCGAGGCTGGGCGCCGCGCGCGTGGCGGCCGAACCCGGGGTGGTCGCGGACCTGGTGAACTGGTGCGGCGGACTGCCGCTGGCACTGTCGATCGTCGCCGCCCGCGCCGCGGTGGAACCGGACTTCCCCCTCGCCGCGTTCGCCGCGGAACTGCGCGAGCACCCCCTCGACGCGCTGGACACGGGCGAGATCGGCACGAACCTGCGCACGGTGTTCTCCTGGTCTGTGGCGGCGCTCTCGGACGAGGCGGCGCGCGCGTTCGGACTGCTCGGCACCGTCGGCACGGCGGACGTGGGTCTCACGGCAGCGGCGGCGTTGCTCGACCGGCCCGTCACACGGGCGCGAATGGTGTTGCGAGAGCTGGAGAACGCGCACCTGGTGCAGCAGCACGTGCCCGGCCGGTACCGGATGCACGACCTGGTCGGCCTGTACGCGGCGGACCTCCCCGCCGATCCGGGCTCCCGGCTCGCCGACTTCTACGCCGCCACCGCACGGGCCGCCGCGCTCGCGCTGGAACCGCACAAGGTGTTGCCGGAGCACGAAAGCGGCCACGCGCTCACCTTCGGGACCAACGCGTCGGCGATGGCCTGGTTCGACGCCGAGCACGCCTGCCTGATGGCAGAACAGCGACAGGCGCTGGGGCGTGAGGACTTCGATGCGGCCTGGCTGATCGGCCGCGCGCTGAACAACTACCACCTGCGGCGTGGCCGCACCTCCGACGACATCGACGCCTGGCTGACGGCGTTGCGCGCCGCGGAGGCGCTGGGAGACCCGATCAAGCAGTCCACCGCGCACCGGTGCCTCGGTGCCAACTACATCGAGGTCGGTCAGACACCGTTGGGGCACAACCACTTCGAACGCGGCCTGGAACTGGCCGCGGGCACCGGCGACCGCGAGGCGCACGGCGGCGCACACCGGGCGATCGCATGGGCGGCGGAGTTCGTGGGCGACCTGGAGAAGGCGCTGGAGCACTCGCTCGCCGCGCTGGAGGAGTTCCGCGCGGCCGGGACGGAGATCCGCGTGGCCGAGTCGCTCAACGAGGTCGGCTGGCGTCACGCCTGCCTGGGCCGCTACGCCGAGGCCCGCACGTTCTGCGAGGAAGCCATGCGGCTCAACGACAAGCTCGGTCACGCCGAGGGGTGCGCGGCCACTCTCGACAGCCTCGCGCACATCGCCCACCACGACGGCCGCCACGCCGACGCCGTCGCGCACTACGGCGAGGCGCTGGCTTTGTACCGGGAGCTGGACAACTCCGCCGAGCAGGCCACCGTGCTGGAACACCTGGGTGACGTGCACGCGGCGGCGGGGGAGACCGTGCAGGCGCGTGAGCAGTGGGACCGGGCGCTGGAGCTGTACCGGGAGCAGGGCCGCGACACGGAGGCCACGGCCCTGCAAGCCCGCGTGTAGTGGCGTGGCTCAGAACGTTGGCTGGGTAATTCACGCTCAGCAGGGCGCGTCGCACCCGTCTGACCGCGAATTCGCCCGGCAACGTTCTGAGCCACACCACTAAACCCGGCTCATCTGCCGGCCGCTCTCGATCAGCTCGTCGGTGAACGAGTCGAGCGCGTGCGCGAAGTCGAGCTGGTCCGGCTCGTGCCAGTCCTGCAGCTGGTCGAGCAGCCAGCGCCGCCACGCCCGCACGAGCTGGGCGAACACGTCGGCGCCCCGGTCGGTGAAGCGGTAGCCGTCGTCGCCGAACGCCAGGTGCCCGGACCGCACGAGGGCCTGCGCGGTCGGTTCGAAGATGCCGCCGGGCACCTTCGTCATGTCGGCGATCTCGTCGAGCGTCGCCACGCCGTCGTCCGTCGACGCCCGGTACACGCGGCCGAGCAGCCACGCCTGCTCCAGCGGCAGGTCGACGCCGGACCGGCGCAGCACGGCCAGGCCGGGGTCCTCGTTGGACCTCGCGACCACGGTGGAGACCAGATTGCGCAGCTCGTCGTAGGAGTTCGACGGCGGGGCGGCGAAGCTCTCGCCCACGCCGCTGTTGCCGGACGCGGAGGCACGGGACGTGTCGCGCAGCTGCACCTGCGGCAGGAAGAACGCGACGGCCAGGGCCACGAGCCCGATCGGCGCGGCGATCAGGAACATCATCTGCACGGTCTCGGCGTACCCGGCGACGATCGGGGCCCTCAGCGCGTCCGGCAGCGCGTGGACGGCGGCGGGGCTGGCGATGGCACGCGGGTCGACGCCCTGGGGGACCACCAGGTTCTTCGGCAGGTTGTTCGCGTAGATCGTGCCGAAGATCGCGACACCGAACGAGCTGCCCATGGTGCGCAGGAAGCTGATGCCGGACGTGGCGACGCCGAGGTCGGTGTAGTTCGTGGTGCTCTGCACGACGATCACCGGCACCTGCATCACCAGGCCGATGCCCGCGCCCAGCACCATCATGAACGCGCCCATCTCCCAGTAGCTGGTCGACGCGTCCAGGAGGGACAGCAGGAAAAGGCCGATCGTGAGACCGACCGAGCCGGCCAACGGGAAGATCCGGTACCTGCCGGTGCGGCTGATCGTGTTGCCGGTGAGCAGCGCAGTGGCCATGAGCCCGGCGATCAGCGGCAGCATCCACAAGCCTGACGCCGTGGCCGACTCGCCGCGCACGTACTGCAGGTAGATCGGCAGGTAGGTGATGCCGCCGAGCATCGCGAACCCGACGACGAAGCTCAGGATGCCCGACACCGTGAACACCCTGCTGCGGAACAACCTCATGGGCAGCATCGGCTCGGCGGCGCGTTGCTCCACCAGCACGAACGCGACCAGCAGCACGACCGAGCCCGCCGCCATCCACAGGATCGTCGGCGACGTCCACGCGTACTCGGTGCCACCCCAGCTCGTGACCAGTGTCAGCCCGGTCGCCGCGAGGGCGATCAGCGCGATGCCGGCGTAGTCGATCTTCGGACGGCCCTCGGTCCTGATGGTGGGCAGCGCGGCGATCGCCACCAGCACCACCGCGATGCCGAGCGGGATGTTCACGTAGAACGCCCAGCGCCAGCTCAGGTGGTCGACGAACAGCCCGCCGAGCAACGGCCCGGCGACCGTCGCGACGCCGAACACCGCGCCCGCCAGCCCCTGGAACTTGCCGCGTTCCTTCAACGGCACGACGTCCGCGATGATCGCCGTCGAGGTGACCATCAGCCCGCCGGCGCCCAGACCCTGGATCGCGCGGAACGCGATGAGCGTGGTCATCGACTCCGACCAGCCCGCGAAGAACGACCCGACCAGGAACAGCGCGACGCTGACGACGAACGTCTTCTTGCGCCCGTAGAGGTCGCCGAACTTGCCGATCAGCACGGTCATGATCGTCTCGGCGAGCAGGTAGGACGTCACCACCCACGACAGGTGCGCGCCGCCACCCAGGTCGGCCACCATCGTGGGCAGCGCCGTGGACACGATGGTCTGGTCGAGAGCGGCCAGCAGCATGGCGAGGAGGACGGCCGCGACGACCAGGTTCCGCCTGCGGGTGTCGATCATCTCGGGCACCGGGCGATGGTCGCGCAGGTCGCGCGATCTCGCAGGGCGGAAGAGCCCGATCTAGGCTCAGGGGTGATCACCCGAAGGAGGCCGTCTTGATCTTCATCACCGCCAAGTTCCGCGTCCTGCCCGAGCACGCCGAGGCCTGGCCCGAGATCAGCAGGAGCTTCACCGAGGCCACCCGCGCCGAACCCGGCTGCCTGTGGTTCGACTGGTCGCGCAGCCTCGACGACCCGAACGAGTACGTGCTGGTCGAGGCGTTCCGCGACGGCGACGCGGGCGGCGCGCACGTGCGGTCGGACCACTTCAGGGCCGCCCAGGCCGAGCTGCCGCGGTACCTCGCGGAGACGCCGCGCGTCGTCAGCCAGGCCGTCGAGCAGGACGACTGGTCCGAGCTCGGCGAGATGGAGGTTGCGCCACGCGGGTGAGCCTTGCCCGGATCGTTTGGTGCAGGCGGTTCCTCCGCCGAGTATGGCCGGATGGACGCCTTCGTGGAGTTGTCCGCCGAGCTGACCGGGTTCTCGGCGGACGAGCTGAGGTCGACCGGACTGGTCGAGGAGTACCGCGCGCTGGCCGACGGCGCGCCCGACAACGAGATCATCCAGCTCTGGTACACGGGGGTCTGGCGAGGGGTGATCCCGGGCGAGCGCGCCTACGCCGAAGGACTGGCGTGGAAGGCCGTCGGGGCCGCCGCGCCGGGCACCAGGGCTCCCGGGTTCGGCAGCTGGGAGCAGAGACCCCGAAGAAGCGCCCGGTGAGGGCCGTGGTGGCCGGCGCTGGCTTCGCCGGCTCGCTCATCGCCAAAGTGCTGGGGGACAACGGGTTTTGCGTGCTCGTGCTGGAGGCGGGCGCCGAGGCGAACGACGACGCGGCCGGCCGGTTCCGCACGGCGCTCGTCAAGTCGCCGCTGAAGCCGTACCGCACGACCGCCGCCGCACCGTCCAGCCCCTACCTGATCAACACCGGGCCGTTCGCCTACTCGAGCCCGTACCTGCGGATGAACGGCGGCACCGGCACCGCCTGGACCGGCATCACGCCCCGGATGCGCCCGGACGACTTCCACACCGCCGACCTGGGGCGCGGCCGGAACTGGCCGCTGAGCTACGCCGACCTGGAACCCGCGTACCGCGCCGCGGAGTGGGAGATCGGGATCGCGGCCGACGCCGACGAACAACGCCAGCACCTGCCCGTCGCGGACGGCTACCGCTATCCCATGCACGCCCTGCCCCGCACGTACCTCGACCACGCCATCGCGTCCGTTGTGGACGGTGCCGGCATCGACGGCCGCGAGCTGCTCGTCATCGGCACACCGCAGGCGCGCAACGGGGTTCCGGTGAACGGGTACCGGCTGGACGGGCACCAGTGCACCGGCTACGCGAGCTGCGTGCCGGTCTGCCCGGAGAACGCCAAGTACACGCCGCACCGGACGCAGAAGCGGTGGTCCGCGAACGTGGAACTGCGCACGCGCTGCGTGGTGAACCGGGTGCACGCCGACGAGTTCGGCCGCATCACCAAGGTCAGTTACCAGCGCTACGAGGACGACACGTCCGGCAGGCACACGCGGCACGAGGAAGAGGCGGACGTCGTCATCCTCGCCGCTCATGCCATCGAGAACGCCAAGCTGCTGCTCATGTCCGGGCTCGCGAACAGCAGCGACCAGGTCGGCCGCAACCTGATGGACCACCCCGCGCTGCTGACGTGGGCGTTGATGCCGCAGCCGATCGGCCCGTTCCGCGGACCGGGCTCGACGACGGGCATCGAGGCGTTCCGCGGCGGTCCCGACCGTGCCGCGCGGGCGCCGTTCCGCATCGAGATCGGCAACTGGGGCTGGGGCTGGTCGGCCGGTAGCCCCGACTCCGACACCGCGGAGTTCGTCGCGGCGGGGCTGCGGGGCAAGGCGTTGCGGGAGGCGGTGGCGGACCGGGTCGGCCGCCAGTTCACGCTCCAGTTCGAGATCGAGCAGGAGGCCGACCCCGCGAACCGCGTGACGCTCGACCACGCGCACCGCGACCCGCTCGGCAACCCGCGCCCGTCGATCCACTACGGACTGTCCGACTACGTGAAGGACGGCCTGCTGGCCGCGAAACGGGTCTCGGACCGCATCTTCGAGATGCTCGGCGCCGATGACCACACCTCGTACAAGCCCGATGAGGAAAGGTACTTCGAGCACGACGGCGAACCGCTGCGCTACTGGGGCGCCGGGCACGGCGGCGGCACGCACGTCATGGGCACCTCGCCGCGCGACTCCGTCGTGGACCAGTGGCAACGCTGCTGGGACCACCCGAACCTGTACGCGGTGGGGTGCGGCAGCATGCCGTCGCTCGGCACGTCCAACCCGTCGCTGACGATGGCCGCCCTGGTCCTGCGCACCGCGGACCACCTCGTCGCTACGCGGGGGACGCCGGCCCGCGCTGCGCGCGCTGAACCAGCAGGATCGCGGCGGCGACCGCGATGACGACGACGCCGTTGCCGAACGCCCAGAGCACGGCGTTGTCGTGGACGACGTCACGGGTGACGGACGGGTCGCGGAACACCGGGTTGACCTGCGTGATGAGCAGGAGCTTCATCGCGACCGAGACCGCCAGGCAGCCCAGTGCGGGCCGGGGCGCACGCGTGACGACCGCCAGGACCACGGCCAGCGGCGCCCACGGCAGGTAGTAGTAGACGGGGCTGCCCACGGCGAACACGCCCACGAGCGAGCCGGGTCGCGGGTCCGCCAGCAGCTGCGGATTCCACACGACCTGCTCGTAGAGGTTGCCGAACAGCCACATGCCGAGCAGGGGCACGACCAGCCGCGAAGATCTCACCGGGCCATCATGGCGAAATGTCGAAAGCTCCGTGACGCCGATCGACGCAGGGGTGGGCAGCGGACGCTGCCAGTGGACACCGAGGAGAGAACATGCGGTTCATGCTCATGCACCGAGTTTCGCTGGACGACCCGGCCTCGTGGGAGCCGAGCTCCGAGCTCATCGAGCGGATGAACGCCTTCGTCGGGAAGCTGACGGCGGACGGCGTCGTCCTCGGCGGCGAGGGCGTGCTGCCGCGCGGTGCGGTGGTGCGCAGGCGCGGTGCGGCGATCAAGTCGACCGACGGGCCGTTCGCCGAGGCCAAAGAGGTCGTCGGCGGCTTCCTGCTGATCCGCGCGGAGGACCTCGCGCAGGCCACCGCCGTCGCCGAGGACTACATCACCTGCTTCGCGGGCGTCGAGGAGATGTCGATCGAGGTGCGGCAGGTCACCGAGTTCGAGGACATCGAGCCCTACCTGGCCAAGTAGGCCAGTTCGACGACGAACCACTCGCCGTCGAGCCGGCACGGTCCCCCTGGGTGGAGCCGCACGTCCTCACCGTCCAACGCGGCGAGAACGTGCGGCCCCTCCAGGTCCAGGGTCACGTCCGTGACCGTGCGCACGCCGACGTCGTCGGGACGGACGTCCAACGGCTCGGGCAGGTTCTCGCCGAGGTCCTTCAGCTCGACCAGCCGGTTGCGGTAGAAGGTCGTGCCGATGTTCGTGAGCCGGTGCACGGGCGACACGGGCCGGTACACGAAACCGCCGCGGTGCTCGGAGATGAACCTCGGCCCGCTGCCGTCGAGCCAGTCCATGCGGCCTTCCGAACCCTCGATGCTGAGCACGACGTACGGGTTGTGGTGCAGGTGCCACGGGTGGGTCTCGCCCGGTTCGAGCGTCACCTCCCACACGCGGATCACCGGGTCGTCGTGCAGCACGCGCCGGCCGACGTCGACGAGCACGATCTCCTCACCGGACGGTGAGATCACGACGTCACCCCGCAAGGTGCACCTCCTGCAGATAGCGGTCCTGGACCGACCGCCACGAGGCGGCGGTCCACGGTTCGACGTGGGCGATGTGTCCGTCCGGACGTAGAAGGACCACGACGTCGCCGAAGCGTTCCCGCACCGTGTCGCCCGGATCGAAGTAGGCGTGCGAACGCAGGTCCGAGTGCGGAGCGTCCCACCGGCTCACGACGACCTGCCTGAGCCCGGCAGGCCCGTCGGCTGGGATGAACGGCCGGCGGCGCGCGTCGGTGAGGTGCAGCGCGACGAACGAGTCGCGGCACAGCTCGTGCAGGTGGACCGGACCGCGCAGGCCGAAGATCCGCAGGTCCGGGGCTCGGTCGCCGACGCGCAACGGCCCGGCGCGCGTCATCGACCAGTCCGCGCCCAGCCGCACGCCGAGCAACGTCCGCGTCATCGCGTCCTGCCACCCCGCGACGGAGTCCGAGCGCCGGTCCATCACAGCACGGGCCGCCTCCGCCAGCGCGCCCGAACCGTGCACGGCCACCGGTTTCTGCTCGGCCTCGTAGCCGTCGAGCAGGGCCTCCGAAGCCCATCCGCGCAGCACCCACGCCAGTCGCCACGGCAGATTGGACGCGTCGAGCACGCCGGTGTTCAGGCCCAGCGCCCACATCGGCGTGATCAGGTGCGCCGCGTCGCCCAGCAGGAACACGCGGCCGTCCCGCCACGACGACGCGACGCGGTGGTGCACGGTGTAGACGTTGCTGCCCAGCACCTCCAGCGAGTCGACGTCGCCGATGAAGTGCCGCGCCTTGTCCCGCAGTTCGTCCGGTGCCGGCTCGTCGCGGCCGGGCGCCAGCGGGAACACGAACCGCCAGCAGTGCGGCTGCCGCACGAGGACCATCCACTCCTCGCGGTCGCCGAAGTAGGCCAGGTACGGGTAGTCGCGCGGGTGGGCGATGTCGAGGTCGCACACCAGGTCGACCAACATGTACCGCTGCTCCAGGGTGTGCCCGGTGACCTCGACGCCGAGCCGTTCCCGCACGGTCGAGCGCCCGCCGTCACAGCCCAGCACGTACGCGGCCTCGAAGCCGACGATTCCGTCCGGAGTGGACAGTTGCAGCGTCACGCCGTCCTCGTGCTGTGCGAAGTCCACCAGCCGGTGTCCCATCCGCACAGTGCCGGGCGCCAGCACCGACGCGAGCACCGGCTCCAGCTCGTGCTGCGGAACGTTGACGACGAACGGGAATCGCGTCTCGCCGGCCAGTGCCGAGGTGAGCACGCTCCCGGTCGACTTCCCGGTCGCCCGGTCCACCTCGCCGATCTCGTCGAGCCGCAGCGACGCCTCCAGCACCGGTCCCAGCGCGTCGTACTGGTCCAGCACCTCCAGCGTGCGCGTCAGGATCGTGCCCGCTCTCGTCTCCGCCGACAACTCGTCCCCGGCCTCGAAGACGACGACCGGCACACCGTGCGCGACCAGCCCCAACGCGGTGATCAACCCGATCGGGCCCGCGCCGATCACGGCCACCGGACTATCGGACGTGTTCATCGGTCCTCCCCGACCTCTATGTTCGACCATGAGGGAGCCTTCGGGGGAGGGAACATGAGGAAAGCGTTTTCAGTCGTACTCGCCGTTCTGCTGGCCGTCACGGCCTGCGCGGCGCCGGCCGGGCAGAAAGCTCTGCAGAAGGTCGACTACCTGACGTCGTTCGGCACGTTCGGCCGGGACGCGTACGTCCACGTGGCGAAGGAGAAGGGGTTCTTCGAGGAGGCGGGCCTGGACGTCACGATCACGCCGGGCACCGGCAGCGTCGACGTGCTGAAGCTGGTCTCGGCCGGGCGCGCCGACTTCGGCATCGCCGACTTCACCGCCACCGCGATCACCACGGCGAAGGAGAAGCTGCCGGTCACCGTGCTGGCGGCGATCCAGCAACGGTCGCTGGCCGCGATCGTCGCGCTGGAGGGCAACGGGATCTCGACACCCGCCGACCTGGTCGGCAAGAAGATCGGTGACCAGCCGGGGTCGACGAACCAGGTGATGTTCCCGGTGTACGCGAAGGCGGCGGGCATCGATCCGGCGAAGGTCCAGTTCGTGCCGTCCGCTCCGCCCGCGTTGCCGCAGTTGCTGGCCGCCGGGCAGGTCGACGGGATCGGGCAGTTCGTCGTCGGCAAGCCGCTGATCGAGGCCGCGGCGAAGGGGAGGAAGGCGGTCGTGCTGCCCTACGGCGACCTGGTTCCCGATCTCTACGGCAACGCGCTGGTGTCGTCGAAGGACGTCGTGCAGAACAAGCCGGAGCTGGCGCGCACCTTCATGACGGCGCTGCTCAAGGGCCTCGAACACTCGATCGAGCACCCGGCCGAGGTCGGCCCGATTCTCAAGAAGTACCAGCCGGCCCAGGACGCGGACGTGGCCAGTGCCGAGGTCGGGCTGATGGCGGCGTACGTCAAGCCCCTGAACTACAGCGGTCGCGTGGGCGGGGTGACCGAGGCGCGGGTCCAGAAGATCGTCAGCACCCTCGTGGAGGCCGGTGCGATTCCGGCGGGATCGTTGGCGCCCGACGACTTCGTGTCCTTCGGGAGTTCGCCCAAGTGATCAGCCTGACCGGGGTCTCGCACTCCTTCGGCGGTGTGCACGCGCTCGACGGCATCGACCTGGAGGTGGGCGAGCACGAGTTCGTCGCGGTGATCGGGCGGTCGGGCTGCGGCAAGTCGACGTTGCTGCGGCTCGTCGCCGGGCTGCTCACGGCTGCGCGAGGCCGGATCCTGGTGGCCGGTTCGCCGGTCACCAGGCCGCGCAGGGACGTCTCGGTGATGTTCCAGCGGCCGGCGCTGCTGCCGTGGCGGACGGTGCTGGCCAACGTCCTGCTGCCGACCGAGATCTTCGGACTGGGCGATCAGCGGGACCGCGCGCACGAGCTGCTGGAACTGGCCGGCCTCGGCGGGTTCGAGAAACGGCTGCCGCACGAACTGTCCGGCGGCATGCAGCAGCGGGTGTCGCTGTGCCGGTCGTTGATCCAGAGCCCGCGGGTGATGCTGATGGACGAGCCGTTCTCCGCACTGGACGCGATCACCCGCACCGAGCTCTCCGAGGAGTTGCAACGGGTTCAGCTCGCCCGGCCGCGCGCCGTCGTGTTCGTGACGCACTCCATCGACGAGGCCGTGCTGCTCGCCGACCGGATCGTGGTGCTCAGCCCGCGGCCGGGCCGGATCCACCGGATCGTCGACGTGGGTCTGCCGAGGCCGCGCGCGCTCGGCCAGGTCGAGCTCGACGAGGTGAGCCGCGAGTTGCGCGGGCTCCTGGTGACCGCGTGAAGGCCGCGCTGCCGGTGCTCGGACTGCTGGCGATCATCGGGCTGTGGTGGCTCGCGACGATCGTGTTCGGGATCGAGCCGCTCCTCGTGCCGTCACCGGCCGACGTCGTGGCGTCGTTCCTGGAGCTGCCCGGCTACCTGCTCGAACAGGCGCTGATCACGTTGTGGGAGGCCGTGTCCGGATTCGTCCTGTCCATTGTGATCGGTGTGCCGCTGGCGTTGCTGATCGTCGGGTCGAGCGTGCTGGAGCGGATGTTCTACCCGCTGCTGGTCGCGCTCAACGCCGTGCCGAAGGTCGCGATCGCGCCGATCGTCGTGGTGTGGTTCGGATTCGGCATCGAGTCGAAGGTGCTGATGGTGGTGCTCGTGTGCATCTTCCCGATCGTGATCTCGACCGCGTCCGGCATGAGGTCGACGCCCCAGGAACTGGTCGAGCTGTTCCGGTCGCTCGACGCGACGCGGACGCACGAGTTCTTCAAGCTGCGCCTGTGGCACGCGTTGCCGCAGATCTTCGTCGGCCTGAAGGTGTCGATCACTTTGGCGGTCATCGGGGCGGTGATCGGTGAGTTCGTGGGCGCCGATGCCGGACTGGGTTACGTGATCACCGTGTCCGGCGGCAGCGCCGACACCTCGCTGGCGTTCGCGGCGATGACGCTGCTCGCGATCATCAGCGTCGCGCTCTTCTACGGCCTGACCTGGGCCGAGCGCAAGCTGGTGCCCTGGTCCGAGGAACACCGGGTGCTCTAGCGGGCCAGGCGGTCCAGCAGTTCGCCGAGCAGTGCCCGTTCGCCCGGTGTGAGGTCGGCCGGATCGTCGGCGACCAGGGCGCGCAGGGTGAGCGCGGTGCTGGCGCGGGTCGCGGCGCCGCCGGTCGTGGGAGCGCGCAGGACGCCGGCCAGCGCGGCCTCGCGTACGCGTTCGGACAGCGCGAAGTCCGGTTCCGGCTGCGAGATCAGGGTCAGCGTGACGCCGACGTTCGCGGCGAGCACCTGTTCGGCGGCGTCGTCCGCGGGCACCTTCAGCAGGCCTCGGGTTGCGGCCTCGGTGAACCGTTCGCGCAGCGCGGCGTGTGCGGGAGCGGTGACGGCACAGGGTTTTCCGGGTTCGGCGCGGCCGTAGAGCAGGCCGTAGAACGACGGGTGCTCCAGCCCGAACCGCACGTGGCGGTCCCAGCCCTCGCGCAGGTCGCCGAGGGGGTCGCCGGAGCTCTCGACCGCGGTGTACTGGGTGAACCCGTGGTTCAGCACGGCGTCGATCAGCCCCTGCTTGCTGCCGAAGTGGTGGTACAGCGTCGGTGCCTGCACTCCGGCGCGTTCGCACACCGCCCTCGTGGACACCGTGCCGCCGCCGTCGAGCATCTCCGCCGCGGCGAGCAGGAGCCGATCCCGTGCGTTCTGCATGCTCGCTATAGTAGCTTATGTAGCGCTACAGGTGAATCTATAGCGATGGGAGAAGTGCGATGAGGACCTGGTTCATCACCGGAGGGACGCCCGGAGGGTTCGGCCTGACCTACGCCGAGGCGGCGCTGGAACAGGGCGATCAGGTGGTGCTGACCGTGCGCCGGCCCGCTGAGCTGCAGGAATGGGCCGCTGCCCACGGTGACCGCGTGCTGGTCCTCGAGCTCGACGTCACCGACGCCGAGCAGGTGCGTGCGGCGGTGAAGGCGGCGGAGGAGCGGTTCGGCGGGATCGACGTGCTCGTCAACAACGCGGGCCGTGGCTGGTACGGCTCGGTGGAGGGCACACGAGACGAGACGGTCCGTCTCACGTTCGACCTGAACCTGTTCGCCGTGGTCGACGTGGTGCGCGCCGTCCTGCCGGGCATGCGGGCGCGGGGCGGCGGCTGGATCGTCACCATGTCGTCGCTGGCCGGGCTGGTCGGCATCCAGGGCTTCGGCTACTACTCGGCGGCGAAGTTCGCGCTCGAAGGGCTGTCGGAGACGCTGCGCCAGGAGGTCGAGCCGTTCGGCGTGCGCGTGCTCGTCGTGGAGCCGGGATCTTTCCGCACCAAGGCTTACGCGGGTTTCCAGGGCGAGCCGGTGCACGAGACCGTGGACGCGTACCTGCCGCTGGTCGAGGGCGTTCGCGCGACGTTCGCCGACCAGGACGGCAAGCAGCCGGGCGACCCGGAACGAGGGGTGCAAGCGGTGCTCAGTGCGATGAACGCACCTGTCCCGCCGCATCGGATCGTGCTCGGCGGCGCCGCTTACGACGCCGCCGTTGCGATGCACGAGAACGCGCTGGTCGAGCTGCGCGAGAACGAGAAGCTCTCGCGTGGTGCGGACTTCTAGGCGCCGCCCGCCGCCAGGCGCATCAGGTCGGAGTCGAGGTCGATCGTCAGCTCCGTGCCGCCCGCGCTGCCGTACTCGTGCTGGTAGCTGCCCCACGACTCGTCGCGCACGGTCTTCTCGAAGCCCGAGGTCATGAGCGCCACCAGTTCGAGGGCCGCGCGGTCGATGCGCTTGTTGAGGCCGTTGTCCTGCCAGTCCTCGGTCGAGGCGAACAGCGAGGTCGGCACCACGACGGTCCGCAGGTAGGCGAACAGGCCGCGCATCTGGTCGTCGACCACCAGCGCGTGCCTTGCCGTGCCGGCGGTCGCGGCGAGCACGACGGGCTTCGCGATCAGCAGGTCGTTGTCGAGGATCTGGAAGAACGAGGTGAGCAGGCCGCTCGCGCCCGCCTTGTAGACGGGGGTGCTCACGACGATGCCGTCCGCGTGCTGCAGGGTCGCGACGGCGGTCTGCAGCTTCGGCCCGATGTGGTTGGACACCAGGGCGTTCGCGATCTCGGTGGCGAGCTCGCGCAGTTCGATGACCGTCGTGCCGACGGTCTGCGCCCGCTTGCCGGCGAGGGTGGTGACCCGTCCGGCGACGCGGTCGGCGAGCAGGCGGGTGGACGACGGGTCGCTCGTGCCGGCGGACACCACCACCAGCTGGAAGTTCTGGCCCATTACTCCTCGCTCTGGCTGAGCTTGCCGGTGATCGCGGCGAGCTGGTCGAGTTCTTCGGGCGTCAGCACGCTCAGTGCGCGCGTGACGCTGCGTGCGTGCGGGCGGCCGATGGCCCGCTGGGTCTCCCGGCCCACGGGGGTGAGCGACAGGCGCACACCCCTGCGGTCGCCGGGATCGGGGCACCGGTCGAGGTAGCCCCGGTCGACCAGGCGGTCGACCATGCGGGACAGGGCGGGCTGGCTCAGCAGCACGTGGCGGTTCAGCTCACTCATCCTGAGTGGACTGTCGCACTTGGACAGCTGGTACAGCACGTCGTACTCCCGCATGGTCAGGTCGCCCCAGACGTCCTCCGCGTTGAACTGCTTCGTCAGCACGGCGTACGCCTTCATCAGGGACTCCCACGCCTCGTTGGCTCGGGTCACTTCGCGTCCTGGTACGGCGAGCCACCCGTGACGTTGTCACCCCGGTTGGCGTTCGGCTTGGGCTGGCGGACCGGTCCGTCGCCGTACTTGTCCTTCACGCGCCCCGCGTGCGTCGGCGGCTTGGCGGTCTCGGGGTCCTGCCGCGCCTCCATCTCCTTGCGCAGCACCGGAACCACCTCCTCGCCCAGCAGGTCGAGCTGGTTGAGCACCATCTTGAGCGGCAGGCCGGCGTGGTCCATCAGGAACATCTGGCGCTGGTAGTCGCCGAAGTGCTCGCGGAACGTCAGCGTCTTGTCGATGACCTCCTGCGGGCTGCCGACCGACAGTGGCGTCTGCTCCATGAAGTCCTCCATCCGCGGGCCGTGGCCGTAGACGGGCGCCTCGTTGAAGTACGGGCGGAACTCCTTGAGCGCGTCCTGCGACCGCTTCGCGATGTAGGCCTGGCCGCCGAGGCCGACGATGGCCTGCTTCTCCGTGCCGTGGCCGTAGTGCGCGTACCGCTGGCGGTAGAACTTGATCAGCCGCATGTAGTGCTCCTTCGGCCAGAAGATGTTGTTGGCGAAGAAGCCGTCGCCGTAGAACGCGGCCTGCTCGGCGATCTCGGGCGTGCGGATCGACCCGTGCCACACGAACGGCGGCAGGTCGTCCAGCGGCCGCGGGGTGCTGGTGAAGCCCTGCAACGGCGTGCGGAACTTGCCCTCCCAGTCCACGACGTCCTCGCGCCACAACCGGTGCAGCAGGTTGTAGTTCTCGAGCGCCAGCGGCAGGCTCTGCCGGATGTCGGCACCGAACCACGGGTAGACCGGCGCGGTGTTGCCGCGGCCCAGCATCAGGTCCATGCGACCCTTCGCCAGGTGCTGCAGCATCGCGTACTCCTCGGCGATGCGCACCGGGTCGTTCGTGGTGATCAGCGTCGTGGCGGTGCTGACGATGAGGTTCTTCGTCTTGGCCGCGATGTGGCTGAGCAGCGTCGTCGGCGCGGACGAGAAGAACGGCGGGTTGTGGTGCTCGCCGATCGCGAACACGTCGAGCCCGACCTCCTCGGCCTTCTCCGCGATCTGCACGATCGCGTCGATGCGCTCGGCCTCGCTCGGGGTCTCGCCGCTCACCGGGTCCCTGGTGATGTCGCTCACCGAGAAGATTCCGAACTGCACGGCACCCGCCTCCTTCAAACTTAGTGACTTATGCGTTTGCATCTACTCTAACGCCTGGGTGCCCGGACTATTCCCACTACCCTGATCACATGTCGTTGGGCGTGGGGGACGCCGGCTTCAGCTACGGCGGAGTCCCCGTTTTCGCAGATCTGTCCTTCACCGCCGACCCCGGAGAGGCCGTTGCCGTCGTGGGGCCGAACGGCTCGGGCAAGTCGACGCTGCTGCGCTGCCTGGTCGGCGCCGAGGTGCTGGAGTCCGGCAGCGTGCTGTTCGGCGGAGCCGAGCTGGACGAGTCGTCGGGCGAGTTCCGGTCCGCCGTCGCGTCGCTGCTCGACGACGCCGACTACTTCCCGGACGTGTCCGTCGTGGAGCACCTGCGGCTGCTGGCCTGGCTGCACGGGGCGCCGGCCGATGTCCTGACGGTGCTGGGCGAGGTCGGACTGGGTGCGGTGGCGGACCAGTTGCCACCGACCCTGTCCTCCGGGCAACGGCACCGGCTCGGGCTGGCGTCGTGCTTCGTGCGGCCGCGGTCGGTGCTCGTGCTGGACGAACCGGAGCAGCGCCTCGACGCGGCCGGTCGCTCCTGGCTGCGGTCCCGCCTGCTGGCCGAGAAGGCCGCCGGGGTGGCCGTGGTGTTCGCGTCGCACGACCAAGAGCTGGTGGAGGCGGTGGCGTGCCGGACCGTCACGCTGTGACCGCGTCCGCCGTCCGGCACCGGCTGCGACCCCCGGTGCCGTGGCGCTTGCAGGTCACGCGGCTGTACGCCCCGTTCGTCAACTTCTCGATCGTCGGCCTGGTCGGCTACGGCTGGGTGTACGCCGGGCTGACCAAGGCCTCCTACCCCGGGGGCGAGTGGACCGCGCTCTGGTTGTGGGTGCTGGGCGTCGCCGTGCTCATGAAGGTGGCGCTGGCGGCCGGGCCGGTCTTCGTGGGCGCGGACCGGATGTTCTGGGTGCTGAGCTCGCCCGTGCCGCGCGAGGCCTTGTTGCGGCCGCGGTTCTTGTGGCTGCTCGCGGTGGGGGCGGTGGTGGGGGCCTGCTGGCCCGCTGTCGTGTCCGGGATCGTGGGTGCCGTGGTGCCGCCCTTGGTCGCGGCGGGGGCCGGGGCCGCCTGCGGGGTGGCCGTGGTGGCCGGTGCCGCGGCGGTGCAACGGGCTGGGGTGCGGCCGCAGGGGTGGTTGAGCGGGCTGGTCTGGCTGGCGGTGGTGGCGCTGCTGGTACCGCCTGAACGGTTGGGCCTGCCGGTTTCGTGGCTGGGCGCCGGTGCAGGGCAGGTGAGTGAGCCGGGGCTGCTGGACGGGTGGGCCGGTGTGGTCGGTGCCGCCTGGGTGGTGGCGATCGGTCTGGCCGTGGTGGGGGCCGCCTCGCTGCGGTCCCTGCGGCGGTCCGACCTCGCGCCGGGGGGTGCGCTGGCGGGCGTGGCGCGGGTGTCGGTGAGCTGGTTCGACCTCGCGCTCCTCGGCGCGGTGCTGGCCGAACGGCGTGCCCGTGCGCTCGGCCGCGTGAAGTCGGTGCGGTTGAGGGGTTCCCGGCTCGTCGTCCTAGCCTGGTGCGACGCGCTTCGGCTGCGCCGCACACCGAATGCCGTGCTCGTCTGGGCGGCGCTGCTGCCCGTCCCGGCTCTGGTGTCCGTGGGCTGGCAGGGCGCTGTCGTGCCGGCCGTGCACCTCGTCGCCGCGTTCCTGGCCACCGACCGGCTGGCCGCGGGGCTGAAGTTCGTCTGCCGCTCGCCCGCGATGCGCCGCGCCCTGGGGCTGCCGGACCGTCAGCTGAGGCTGGCACACCTGGTGTTCCCGGCCGTCGGAGCGGTCCTGTGGTGCGCCGTCACCGCGGCGTTCACCCCGCACGTGTCCGCGGTCAACGCGCTGGTCTCGGCGGTCGGTGCGGTAGCTGTCGTGTACCGGGTCGCCACACGGCCGCCGGTCGACTTCGGCGCCGTGGTCATCGACTTCGGCGTGCTCGGTCCGACGCCGCTCGGCCTGATGGCGCAGTTCAGCCGCGGTCCGGCGTTGCTGGCGGCGCTGGGCCTCCTGCAGCTGGCGCTGTAGGAGGCCCAGCGCGTCTGCGTCAGGCGAGCAGTTCGGCGACCCGCGTGGCGGTGGCCACGGTGGACTGCGGGTTCTGACCCGTCACGAGCCGGCCGTCCACGACCACCGTGCTCGACCACGGCTCACCCGGCGCGAGCCGCGCGCCCAGATCGGCCAGCCGGCCGGCGACCGAGTAGGGGACGGCCAGGCCTCCCTGGCGCTCCTCCTCGTCGCTGAACACCGCCATCTCCTTGCCCGCGAACACGAACGTGCCGTCCTCGCGGACCGCGCCGAGCAGTCCGGCCGGTCCGTGGCACAGCGCCGCGACGAGCTTGCCGCCGTCGTAGAACTCCGCCAGCAACGCGCCCAGCGCCGCGTCGAACGCCAGGTCCGCCATCGGGCCGTGCCCGCCCGGCAGGTAGATCGCGTCGTAACCGGCAGCGTCCACATCGGACAGCGCGGCCGGTGCGCGCAGGTCCTCCAGCGAGGCGACGGCTTCATCGAACTTGCCGTCGAGGCTCGCCTTGTCCACGGTCGGCACAACCCCGCCCGGCGTCGCGACCGTCACCTCGACACCGGCTTCGCGCAGCACGCGCACGGACTCGACGACCTCCTCCGCCCAGAACCCCGTGGGGTGGGCCGAGCCGTCCGCCAGGGTGAGCGAGTCGGCGCCGGACACGACCATCAGCAGCTTCTTCATGCCGACCAGGACATCACAGATCCGGAGAACGCGACGAATGAGCTATAAGATGAGTTATGGCTGCGAGGTTGACGGACCTGGACCTGCTGGCGACGTTCCTGGAGATCTACCGGGGCGGCTCGCTCACCAGCGCGGCTGCCAGGCGGGGGCTCACCCAGCCCGCGGTCAGCGGCCAGCTCGCCAAGTTGGAGAAGGAGCTAGGCGAACCGCTGTTCGTGCGGGGCGGCCGCGGGGTCACTCCCACACCCCGTGCCGACGACCTGGCCCGCCGCGTCGGCCAGCACGTCGACCAGCTCCGCACCGCGCTCGACCCCGGCGGAACCCTCGAAGGCACGGTCCGGATCGGGGGAGCGGCGGAGTTCATGACCGTGCGAGGCCTGCCCGCACTCGCCCCGCTGACCCGCAGGGGCCTTCGCTTCGAGGTGACGTTCGGCCTGGCCGCTGACCTGCTGGCCGCGCTCCGGGCCGCGAAGCTCGACGTGGTCCTGTCGTCTGTGCGCCCTGCCGCCGGGTTCACCGCCACACCGTTCACCGACGAGGAGTTCCTGCTGGTCGGGCCGCCGTTGCTGGCCAGGACCGTGGACCAGGACGTGCTGGCCACGGACCCCGCGCGAGCCCTCGAACACCTGCCGCTCGTCGCCTACGACGGCGACCTGCCGATCGTCCGCCGCTACTGGCGCAGCGAGTTCGGCACCCGCCCGGCGAACACCGTCGCCGTCACCGTGCCCGACCTGCGCGCCGTGCTGGCCGCGGTGATCGCCGGGGCGGGCGTGTCCGCGCTGCCGCGCTACCTCGCCGAACCCGCGCTCGCTGCCGGCTCGGTCGAACAGCTGCACCACCCGGAGGTGCCCCCGCTCAACACCCTCTACGTCGTCACCCGCGGCACGACCACGCCGGCCACCGACGCCGTCGCGGAGCACCTGCGGTCACGCGACTGGGGCGTCCTCTGAGCGATCTGTCCTGAGTGGACCGCCGACTCCTCAGACGCTCCGGAGCACCGACACGACGATGCCGAGGATGACGGCCTTGTCGCCGTCGAGCACCGGGTACTCGGCGTTGCGCGGCTCCAGGTACACGTGGCCGCCCTTGCGCTGGTACACCTTGACCGTCGCCTCCTCCTCGATCATCGCGGCGACGATCTGCCCGTTGTACGCCTCGTGCGTCTGCCGCACCACGACCGTGTCGCCGTCGCAGATCGCGGCGTCGACCATCGAGTCGCCGCGCACGCGCAGCGCGAAGACGTTGCTGCCCCGGCCGACCAGGCCGCGCGGCAGGTGCAGCACCTCGTCCACGTGCTCGACGGCGGAGATCGGCGCACCGGCGGCGATGTCACCGACGACCGGCACCGAGATCGAGTCCCCGGAGAGAGTTCCCGGCGCCATCGGCGCGCCGCTCAGGAAGACCCGCACGTCCATCGGCCGCGTCACCGAGCCGCCGCGCTTGAGGAAACCCTTGTCCTCCAACGCCGTCAGGTGCCGGGAGACGCTGGAGGACGACTTCAGGCCGACGGCCTCGCCGATCTCGCGCGTGCTGGGGGAGTAGCCGTGCTCGACGACCCAGTCGCGGATGGCGACCAGGATCGCCTGCTGGCGCTCCGGCAGCACCGTCGTGTCGAGCTCGAGATCGTCGTAGGCGGTCATCGGGCGATAGTAGTAATCCGCTTGCCAGACACGATCGGGTGGTCGTTCGATCATGCGATGACCTCTGCCTGGGTAGGAGAACTCGTCCGGCTGCGCGGCGTCGAACCGGAGGACTGGGAGAGCTTCCAGCGGTTCGACGCGAACACCGGGGACATGCGCAGGGCAGACCGCGTCCACCCGCCACGATCAGGAGCCCGGCAGCGGGAGTGGGCGCAGAAGACCGCGCTCGGGACACCCGAGAACGACACGATGATGCTCGGGGTCGAGTCGCTGGCCGAGGCCGCGCTCGTCGGGATGTTGGCGACCGACGCGGTCGACTACCGCGCCGGCCGGTTCACGTACGGGATCTCGATCGGCACCGACCACAAAGGACGCGGCTACGCGACGGAAGCCGTGCGGCTGCTGCTGAACTTCATGTTCGGCGAGCGGCGGTTCCACAAGTGCGAGGCGAGCGTGTGGGGGTTCAACGAGGCGTCGATCGCGTTGCACCGCAAGCTCGGCTTCACCGAGGAGGGCAGGCTGCGCGACCACGAGTTCTTCGCCGGCCGTCACCACGACGTGGTGCTGTTCGGGATGACCGCGGCCGAGTTCGCCGCCCGGCACCCGTACCCGCGCGAAATCTGACCGGCTGCCGCACGATGTGGCGGTGAGCACACGTCGGGAACGCTCCGGGGGGCTGCGACCAGGTAGGTCTGTGCGAACCCAAGCGGCGCCGATGGCGCTGACACCGGAAGTGAGGCCGGCCGTGCTGGACGAGTCCGCGCTGCTGGAGCTCTACGAATCGACGGCCGAGCGGTTGCACCGCTACGTGGCCAGGCGGGTCGGCGCCGACACCGCGCAGGACGTGGTGTCGGAGGCGTTCCTGGTGCTCTGGGACCAGCGCGCCGGGCAGGCCTACGACGCCGACGCCGTGCGGGCGTGGCTCTACGGGGTGGCGACGAACCTGTTGCGCGGCCACGTCCGTGCCGAGGAACGCAAGCTGCGGGCGTGGAGCAAGGAGTACGCGGCCCGCACCGACGAGGCCGACATCGGCGACCGGGTGAGCGCCGCGGCGGACGCCGGGCTGCTCGCCGGGCCGCTCACCTCCTGGCTCGCCGAACTGCGCATCGAGGAACGTGAAGTGCTGCTGCTGCACGCGTGGGCGGACTTCTCGCCCGCGGAGATCGCCGTGGCGCTCGACGTCCCGGTGGCCACCGTTCGCACTCGCCTGCACCGCGGCCGGGCACGGCTGCGCACCCGTCTCGCCGCGACCGACCACGACTTCACCGAGGACAGCCATGTCTGAGCCCACCAAGCCCGAGACCCTCGACCGAGTGCTCGACGCCGCGCTGTCGCGTGCCGGTGACGAGCCCGTCCACTTCGACGGGGCCGCCGGCAAGAACGCCCTGGCCGCAGCTCTGAAGGCACGCGCCGAAGTGGCCGAGCCGATCGCCGTCGAGCACCGGCCGCGCAAGCGGGTTCGCTGGCTCGCCGCCGCTGCCGCCGTGGCCGTGCTGACCGGCGGTGGCCTGGCCGCGTCGACCGTCGACCTCACCGGCGTCGGCAGCAACCCGGTGAACGCCGCCGAGGAGCTGACCAAGGCCGCCGACCTGGCGTCCCGTGTCGTCGAACGGCCTCTCGCTCCCGGCCAGTTCCGGTACGTGCGCACCCGCTCCGCGGGCATCACCGTGGAGCTCGGTTCCGGGAACGCCTCGGAGGTCGACCTGGTCCAGGAGGAGTGGCTTCCCGCCGACCGCCGCGACGAGTGGTTGTTCCGGAACAAGATCAACTCTTCGAAGTGGCTGGACGGCCACGAGGGCGACGGCGCGCCGGACCCCGGCACGTCGTTCAAGGACGGCCAGGAGTTCCGCGCCAAGTGCGGCAACTACTCCTACTTCGCCCAAGGGCAGCCCGACCGGTGCACCGCCGGCTCGCTCCACAACCCCACGCCGGAGTTCATCGCGTCGCTGCCGAAGGATCCGAAGGAGCTCTACGCCAGGTTGAAGGACGAGGACGGGACCGGCGACGCGGGCGTGCTGGCGTCGGCTCGCCGGGCTCTGCAGTCGGGTCAGTACCCCGCCGACGTGCGGGCGAACATCTTCCGGGCGGTCGCGCTGGTGCCGGGACTGGTCGTCACGGACAAGAAGGCCAACCTCGACGGCAAGGAAGGCGTCGCGCTCGGCATCAAGCAGGGCGAGGACTTCAGCGAGATCATCATCGACCCGGAGAACGGCGACTTCATCGGTGGCCGGTCGACCGTGGCCGAGGACCTGCCCGAGGACATGGGCGGTCTGGAGAAGGGCACCGTTCGAAGCTCCTACGCGGTGACCTCCGCGGTCGTGGACTCGCTGGGCGGCCACCCCTAGGCCCATCTCCCGCCGTTCGGGGCGCGGGAGAGACATGCAACCCTGGGGTTGCGCATCCTCGGGGGGATGTGCAACTCTGGGGTTGCACTTATTGGCGGACCTGGGAGTTGTCGTGAGCGTGGACCGGATCGAACGCGAGACCCTGATCGAAGCACCACTGGCGCGGGTCTGGCAGCTGGTGACCGAGCCGGGGTTCTGGGTGGCCTCCCAGCCGTCCGGCACCGCGGTCGAGGGGGAGACGACCCTCTGCGAGAACGAGCAGTACGGCGACTTCCCGGTGCGGGTCGAGACCGTGACGCCGCAGACGTACGTGTCCTACCGCTGGGCCAGCGCGTTCGGCGGGCAGGAGCTGAGCGCGGACAACACGACGCTGGTCGAGTTCACCCTCGTGCCCGAGGGTGAGGCGACTCGGCTCAAGGTCGTGGAGAGCGGGTTCTCGCAGCTCGCGGGCTCGGACGAGCTGCGCGCGAAGGCTCTGCAGGACAACACCGGCGGCTGGTCCGAGGTGCTCGAGGCGTTCACGAAGAAGGCCGAAAGCTAAGTTGAGCACGTGCCCAAGTCAGCCGACCGCGGTCGCCGCACCCGTGAACAACTGATCGACGCCGCCGCACAGCTCGTGGGCGAGGTCGGCTGGGGTGCGGTGACCACGCGGCTGGTCGCCGAACGGGCGGGCGTCAACGCCGCGCTCGTGCACTACCACTTCTCGTCGGTGCCCGAACTGCTGTCGACGGCCGCGCTGCAGTTCGCCTCGCGCGCGCTGGCCGAGTCGGCGCAGGCGCTGGCGACGGTGTCGCCGGCCGAGGGCGTCGAGCGGATCTTCGAGGACCTGTCCCGCTTCACCGGCACGGATCCCGAGTCGTTGCTGCTGGCGGAGGCGTTCCTGGCCGCGCACCGGCTGCCCGGGCTGCGGGACGCGTTGTCGGCGCTGGTCGTGGACTTCCGGGCCCAGGTCGCCGGGTGGTTGCGGGACTCGGGCGTGCAGGACGCCGACGCGGTGGCGTTGTTGCTGAGCGCGGCCATCGACGGCCTGGTGCTGCACCGCGCGCTGGACTCGTCAGTCGACTTCCGCGTGGCCGCGGGTCCGTTCCGGCGCCTCGTCGCGGGCTGACCAGCGCGGCTCGCCGCCGGCCTCGGCGAACGCCGTCAGCGCCTCGACCAGGCCGTGCCGCAGGTGCTCCGGCATGCGGGCGACGATCGTGCTGATCTCGGCCCGCCGGCGCGACATCACCTCGGTCACGACCCGGCTGCCCTCCCGGCTCGCGACGACCACGACCTCGCGTTTCGAGGCGGGGTTCGGGGCGCGGTCGACCATCCCGGACGTGATCAGGCGGTCGATCATGCGCTTGGCCGTGGACGGGTTGACCTCCAGCAGGTCGGCGAGTGCTGTGAGGCTCATCGGGCCGCGGCCGTCGAGCAGGACGACCATCCTGAGCTGCGGCAGCGTGAGCGTCTCCTCGACGGCCGCGAGCGACCGGGCCGACACGGCCACCAGCAGGCGGGACGCGGTGAGGACCGCGTCGGTCAGGTCGTCGATGTCGCTCACCCGCCTAGTTCTACAGGGCCCGGCTTCGGTAACGAAACGATAAACATTGCACTGTGCAACGGTCAGCGGGTCGACGTCTGTCCGTACCTCTCGTCATGCGGATACTCCTCGTCGCTTTGCTGGCGTTGTCGCTCGGAGCGCAGCCCGCGTTCGCGCAGCAGGATCTGGGGCCTGACTATGTGCAGACCCAGTTCGGGCCGATGGGTCCGGCCGGTCGGGACCTGCTGGAGAAGGTGGCCCTCGCGGGCCTGTGGGAGGGTCCCGCCGGGCGGATGGGGCTCGAGAAGTCGGCCAACCCGAAGGTCCAGGAGGCCGGCCGGCACCTCATCGACGGGCACGCCGACCTGGACCGGCGCACCGCCGTGCTCGCCCGCACGTTCGGCGTGCAGCTGCCGACGCGGCCCAGTGAGGCGCAGCAGGGCTGGCTGGACGAGATGACGGCCGCGCCCGCGCGCAGCCCCGAGTTCGACCGCGTGTTCGCGAATCGCCTCAGGGCAGCGCACGGCGGTGTCTACAAGTTCCTCGCTTCCGTGCGCACCGGCACGCGCAACACCGCGATCCGCGACTACGCCAAGGTCTGCATGGACACCGTGCTCGACCACATGACGGTGCTCGAAGCCACCGGGATGGTCGACTTCAACGACACCGAGGCGATTCCGCTGGCGTTGGTCGCACAGCCGTCCTCGATCGCGCCCACCCCTTCCGGTCAGGCCGTTCAGCAGAGTCCGCAGTACTCCCAGCCGTTGCGGCAGGACGACGGCGACATCCCCGACGGCGCGCTCGGGCTGGGCGTGCTGGCGCTGGTCGTGGCCGGTCTCTGGTTCTGGACGAGCGGGCGGAGCAGTCGCCGGCCGCACCCGTGATGCTAGATTGGGCAAATGCCTAAGTCGAATGCCCAACAACGTGCGCTGGTCGTGGGAGCGGGGATCGCCGGGCTCACGACCGCGTGGTGGCTGGAGCGCGCCGGGTGGGACGTCTCGGTGGTGGAGAAGGCGCCGTCGTTCCGCGCGGGCGGCTACATGATCGATTTCTTCGGGCCTGGTCACGAGGTGGCGCGGCGGATGGGGCTGCTGCCCGCGCTGGAGGCGCGGCGGGCGCCGATCTCGTCGGTGACCAGCGTGGACTCCTCCGGGCGTCGGCGTGCGGAGATCTCCGCCTCCGCCTACGAGGCGGTCGCGGACGGGGTGATCAGCCTGTTGCGCGGCGACCTGGCCTCGGTGATCCGCGACGACCTGCGCGCGCCGATCCGTTATGGCACAACGGTTTCCGCTCTCAGTGACGGCGGCAGGGCAACGTTCTCGGACGGGTCCTCGGACGAGTTCGACCTGGTCGTCGGTGCCGATGGCGTGCACTCGCGGGTGCGGGAGCTGGTGTTCGGGCCGTCGTCGTCGTTCGTGCGGTATCTGGGGCACCACACCGCGGCGTTCTCGTTGCGGGACGTGGAGCTGAGCGCGCGAATCGGCCACCGCTACCAGATGCTGACCGTGCCGCATCGGATGATCGGCTGCTACGCCGTGCGGGACGGGTCGATGGCCGCGTTGATGCTCTACCGGTCCACCTCTCCCGAACTGCCCGCCGATCCGGCCTCGGCGCTGCGGGAGCGATTCGGTGACCTCGGCTGGGTCGCGCCCGCGCTGCTCTCCGCCGTGCCGGAGGACGTCTACTACGACGAGGTCTCCCAAGTGGACATGCAGCTGTGGCATCGCGGCAAGGTCGTGCTCGTGGGCGACGCGTGCGGGGCAGTGTCGCTGTTCGCCGGCCACGGGGCCTCACTCGCGATGACCGGCGCCTGCGTGCTGGTGGAAGAGCTCTCCGCGGGCGCCGAGGGCGCTCTCGATCGCTACCAGGACCGGATGAAGCCTGCCGTGGCGCACACCCAGGAGTTCGGGCGGCGGTTCATCGGCTGGATGGCGCCCTCGTCCGCGTGGTGGATCTCGGTGCGCGACCTGGCGTTCCGGCTGTCCGGCCTGCCCGTCGTGCGGAACCTGATCCGCGGCTCCGTCGCGCCGGACGTCGACGGCGTGCTCACGCCCGGTCGAACACCTTCGCGCTAGCGCGCGTCGTACGCCTCGCGGTTCACCAGCACCTCGGCGATGTGCTCCTCGGCCCACCGGCACAGCGCGAGCAGCGGCTCGTACAGCGTGAACCCGAGCTCCGTCAGTTCGTACTCGACCCGCGGCGGCACCTCGGCGTACACGTGCCGCGTGACGAGCCCGTCGCGTTCGAGGTCCCGCAGCGTCTCGGTCAGCACCTTGCCGCTGATGCCGTCGAGCTGCGCCTTGAGGTCGCCGAACCGCGTGCGCCCGTTGCCCAGCACCGACACCGCCATGGCCGTCCACTTGTTCGCGATGCGCGCCAGGCTCTTGCGAGACGGACAGGTGGCCATCAGCACGTTCCAGTCCGGCATGGTCTGTGACATGGCACACATCCGTCCATTAGTTACGTTGAGGTAATTAGTTACTTTTGGTGAGCATAGGTCAACCGCAACGAACGGAGAAACCCATGACCACCCCGCTCGCCGTCGCCACCACCTACTTCGAGGCCTTGGAGGTCGGCGACTTCGCCACCGTCGCAGCTCAGTTCGCGGACGACGTGGTGTGGCACCAGCCAGGCGGCAACCAGTTCTCGGGCGTGCACCGCGGCAGTGAAGCCGTCGGGGCGATGATCGGCGGCATGATGTCCGTGTCCGAGGGCACCTTCTCCCTGAAGCGCAGCGCCCCGCTGATGGTGAACGGCGATGTCGTGGCGGCTCCCGTGCACTGGACCGGCAAGCGCTCCGGGGCGGAGATGGACGGTGCCGGGATCGACGTGATGCGCGTCGACGGCGGGAAGGTCGTCGAGGTGTGGCTGTTCACGGCCGACCCGGCGGAGGAGGACGCGTTCTGGGGGCGCGGCTAACGAAACGGCATGTCTGCCACCCGTTCGGTGCGGGTAACGACACACTGTGGGCGTGGAACGGGATCGCAGGTGGGCGGACAAGGGTGAGGCCATCGGGCACGGCGTGAGCTGGCTCGCGCGGTGGAGTTTGCGGACGGCGCTGGCCGCACTCGGCTTCTGGATGGTCTTCTGGCTGGTCGGGAAGCTGTGGGTGGTCGTCATGCCCGTGCTGCTCGCCCTGCTGATCACGACGGTGCTGTGGCCGCCGGCGCGGTGGATGATGTCGAAGGGCCTCAACTCGGCCCTGGCGGCGACGATCGTGCTGCTCGTCGGGCTCGGCGTGCTGGGCGGGGTCATCGCGGCGATCTCGTCGTCGATCGCGTCCGGCGTGCCGGAGATCGCGCAGAGCGCGCAGAAGGCCGTCACCCAGCTGCAGGACTGGGCCTCCGGGCCACCGTTCAACCTGCGCGACACGGATCTCGACCGGCTCATCTCGCAGGGCGTCGAGCAGATCAAGTCCAGCATCGGGTCGATCGCCGGTGGGCTGCTGACCGGAGCGGGCGCGGTGACGTCGGGCCTGGTGACCGGGCTTGTGGCGTTGCTGCTGGCCTTCTTCTTCGTCAAGGACGGCATGCGGTTCACGCCGTGGGTGCGCGGGCTGATCGGTGAGCGCGCCGGCGCGCACGTCACGACGGTGCTGGAGCGGATCTGGGTCACGCTCGGCAGCTTCATCCGCAGCCAGGCCATCGTCTCGCTGATCGACGCCGTGTTCATCGGCGTGGGCCTGCTCATCCTCGGCGTACCGCTGGCGGTGCCGCTGGCCGCGCTGACGTTCCTCGGCGGCTTCATCCCGATCATCGGCGCGTTCATCGCCGGCGCCCTGGCCGTGCTGGTCGCGCTCGTCAGCAACGGCCTGACCACGGCCATCATCATGCTGATCATCGTCGTCGTGGTGCAGCAGGTCGAGGGCAACGTGCTGCAGCCCATCCTGCAGTCGCGCGGCCTGCGCCTGCACGCGGCGGTCGTCCTGCTCGTCGTCACGGCCGGCACGTCGCTCTACGGCATCGCGGGGGCGTTCTTCTCCGTCCCGGTCGCCGCCGCCGTGGCCGTCGTCATGCGCTACCTGGGCGAAGTCATCGAATCCAGGTCCGTAATGGTTACGTCACAACCTGACGGGGATGAACCGGGGAAGACCGAACGTTCTCCTGAGTGAACACCCGAGAAGAGGAGTGACACAGTGACGGAGAAGGCTGTTCTCGCGGGCGGCTGTTTCTGGGGCATGCAGGACCTGTTCCGCCGCCACCCCGGCGTCGTCTCCACGCGCGTCGGTTACACCGGCGACCCCAGCACGCCGAACGCCACGTACCGCCGCCACGGCAACCACGCCGAGGCCATCGAGATCGTGTTCGACCCTTCGTTGCTGAGCTACCGGCAGGTCCTGGAGTTCTTCTTCCAGATCCACGACCCGTCGACCCGCAACCGCCAGGGCAACGACATCGGCGCGGGCTACCGCTCGGCGATCTTCTACACCGACGACACCCAGAAGAAGATCGCGGAGGAGACCATCGCCGCGGTCGACGCCTCCGGCAAGTGGCCGGGCAAGGTCGTCACCGAGGTCACCCAGGAGTCGGACTTCTGGCTGGCCGAGCCGGAGCACCAGGACTACCTGGAGCGCTACCCGAACGGCTACACGTGCCACTACGTGCGGCCGGAGTGGCAGCTCGGCGAGCGTTGATCGAGATCGTCGCGCTGCACGTCTCACCCGTGCACGCGTTCGAGGGCCGTCCGACGGACGGCCCTCGTCCCGATCCCGGGCCTGTCTCGCGCTCCCAGGTGGAGATCAGGGCCCGGCTGGGCATCGTCGGTGACCGCTACTTCAACCACCCTGCCCACCGCAACGCGGCGGTCACGTTCATCGCGGCCGAGTCACTTGACGCATGGCCGGTGGACCCGCTGGTGGCGCGCCGCAACGTCGTCGTGCGCGGGTTCGACGTGGACTCGTTGCCGCGTGGTGCGGTGTTCAGCCTCGACAGCGGGGACGGGCCGGTGCGGTTCGAAGTTCATCGGCCGGCGAACCCCTGTGCCTGGATGGACCAGGTCATCGCTCCGGGGGCTTTCAAGGCGCTGCGGCGCAAGGGCGGGATCCGGTGCGTGCCGCTGGACGACGGGGTGCTGCGCACCGGGAAGTCCGCCGCGGTCATAGTGAGCGCATGAACTGGTTGCGCCGCAAGCCAACGATCATCACGGCGGTAAGCCTCATCGTGGTGCTGGTCGCCGCGATCTCGCTGTGGAACGTCAGCAGCGCCCGCACGTTCCAGTTCTTCGGCGACCTGGTCGACCGCGTCGAGACCACCGAGAAGGTGGTCGCCCTCACCTTCGACGACGGACCGGACCCCGCAGGCGCCCAGCAGGTCCTGGACCTGCTCGTAGCGGAGAACGTGCCCGCGACGTTCTTCCTCATGGGCCGCGACCTCGAGAAGCACCCGGAGCTCGGCAGGCGGATCGCGGACGCGAAGCACGAGATCGGCAACCACACCTACAACCACCAGCGCATGATCGGCGTCCTCCCGAGCACGGTGGCGAAGGAGGTCGAGGACACCGACGCCCAGATCCGCAGGACCGGCTACAGCGGGGACATCCACTTCCGCCCGCCCAACGGCAAGAAGCTCTTCGCCCTGCCGCGCTACCTCCAGCAGCACGACCGCACCACCGTCATGTGGGACGTCGAACCGGACTCCGAGGGCACTCCCACCGCGCAGGAGATCACCCAGCGGACCCTCGCTCAGACCAAGCCGGGCTCGATCATCCTGCTGCACCCCATGTACGCGGCGAGGGAGCAGACCCGGCAGGCGCTCAAGCCCGTCATCACCGGGCTGAAGGAGCGCGGTTACCGGTTCCTGACCGTGTCCGCGCTCCTGGGCAGCCGCTAGTCGCACTAGATCAGGTCGGCCAGTTCCACCCGGCGCAGGAACTCGCCGCGCACCCGGTCCGCCACCGCGTTGACGACCTCGGCGCCATCGGACGACGGGTCGACGTGCACCCGGAACGGCGGCTTCGCCGCGCCGACGACGTCCACGATCGCGTCGGCCACGGCACCGGCGTCCGCCCATGAAGGCTCCAACTCGGCGAGACGGCCACCGACCTGGTCCATCAGGCCGGGGTAGAGCTCCTCGTACTCCGAGGCGCGGGACGTGTCGGCGGGCGTGCCGCTGTGCGCGAAGTGGTTGGTGCCGTGGGTGAACGCGCCCGGCACGACGATCGTGGTCTCGATGCCGAAGCGCAGCAGTTCGGCGCGGTAGGAGACGGCGACCGCGTCCATCGCCGCCTTGGCCGCGAAGTACGGGGCCAGGTACGGGGGAGTGCCGCCGCGTGTCGAGCTCGAACCGACCCACACGACGTGGCCGGAACGCTGTCCTCGCAGGTGCGGCAGGGCGGCGCGGTTCACGCGCTGGGTGCCCAGGACGTTCACGTCGTACAGGTCCGCGTACTGCTCCGGTGTGAAGGCCTCGGCGGGGCCGGTGACCATGTGGCCCGCGTTGTGGACGACCACGTCCAGGCGGCCCTGCTCCCGGATGATCGACTCGATGGCCGCGTCCGCGGACTCCTGCGACTGCACGTCGAGTTCGACGGCGTGCACGTCGGCCTTGTTGTCGGACCCGAACGCGTCGAGGTCCGCGACGGCGGCCAGGTTGCGGCCTGACGTCTCCCTCATGCCCGCGTAGACCGCGTGGCCGGCCAGGGCGAGCCTGCGGACCGTCAGCGCGCCGAAGCCGCTGGACGCTCCCGTGACGACGATGACCTTGTCCATCAGATGATGCCTCCGTTCGCGCGGATGGTCTGGCCGTTGATCCAGCGGGCGGGACCGGCCAGGAACGAGATGACCTCCGCGATGTCGCCGGTCGAGCCGAGGCGCTCCAGCGGCGGCTGCTTCGCGAGGGTGTCGATGGTCGCCTGGTCCTTGCCGTCGAGGAACAGATCGGTGGCCGTGGGGCCGGGGGCGACGGTGTTCACGGTGATGTCGCGGCCGCGCAGCTCCCGGGCGAGGATCAGGGTCAGCGCCTCGACGCCGCCCTTGGACATCGCGTAAGCCCCGTACTGGGGGAAGCGCAGGCCCACCACGGACGACGAGACGTTGATGATCGCGCCACCGTCGCGCAGCCTGCGGGCGGCCTGCTGGTTCACGATGAACGTGCCGCGGGCGTTGGTGCGCATGACGCGGTCGAACGTGTCGAGGTCCATGTCCGCCACGGTGCCGAGCGGCATGACGCCCGCCGAGTTCACCACGACGTCGACGCCGCCGAAGGTCTCCTCGGCCAGCTGGAACGCGGCGGTGACGGCCTCCTCGTCGCCGACGTCGGCCTGCGCGGCGACGGCCTGGCCGCCGCTCGACCTGATCTTCTCCACGGCCTCGTCGGCGGCGGTCTTGTTGCCGGCGTACACGACGACAACGGCCGTTCCGTCGGCGGCGAGGCGTTCGGCGGCTGCCCGCCCGATGCCCCTCGATCCGCCGGTGACGATCGCAACGCGAGTCATGTCAGTGCTCCTAGCTGCTGTTTCCGTCGCTACCTCAAACAACGTATCACCGATATCGAATCATCGCTACCTGTCGCGTGTTATCGTCGATACATGGACACGAGGGAGCGTCTGGTGAGGGCCGCGGCCGACCTGCTGATCGAGGGCGGCAAGGAAGCGGTGTCCACGCGCGCGGTGGCCGCGGCCGCCGGAGTGCAGGCGCCGACGCTGTACCGGCTGTTCGGCGACAAGGACGGGCTGCTCGACGCCGTGGCGGGGTTCGGCTTCTCCGGCTACCTCGAGTCCAAGCACGCGATGGGGGTCGGCGGTGACCCCGTCGACGACCTGCGCGGCGGGTGGGACCTGCACATCGGTTTCGGCCTGGCGCGGCCCGCGTTCTACCTGCTGATGTACGGCGAGCCGCGCAAGCGCGCGGCGCGGCTGGAGGCGGACGCGATGCTCCGCGAGATCATCGGCCGCATCGCCGCGGCGGGCCGCCTGACGGTCCCGGTGGAGCAGGCGGCGCAGTTCGTGCACGCGGCGGGCATGGGCGTGGTGCTGGCGTTGCTCGCGACGCCGGAGGAGGACCGCGACCTGGGGCTCATCATGTTCTCGCGCGAGCAGGTCATCAGGGCGATCACGACGGACACCGCGCCGGACGGGCCCACGGACATCCCGAGCCGGGCGATCGCGCTGAGGGCGGCACTGGAAGAGGACCCGCCCCTGGTGCTGTCTCCAGCGGAACGGGTCCTCTTGGCCGAGTGGCTCGACCGGGTGGCGAAGTGAGCTACGCGTTCGGGTCGAACGCGATCCCGGCCGGCTTGGCCTGACCGAGGTTGTGGTTGAACCCGCTGTCCTTGATCGCCAGGGACGCGCTGCCGAAGTTCGCGTTCACGAGCTTGTCGCGCACGCCTGCGGGGAAGCGGTCCCAGCTGACCAGGGCGGGGTACTGGTAGACCCCGTAGTGGTTCTCCGCCTGCTCGCCCGCGCCCGCGAGGCGGAAGCAGTGCGTGCTGACGCCGTCCTTGTGATAGATGATCTTCGGGTGGGTGCCTTCCCACTGCACGTTGGCGCGCGGGTGGGTCTTGTACTTGCCGTGCTCCGACGTCGAGACGTACTGGGCGACGTCGTTCTGCACCCAGACGACCACGTGCTCGATGTCGTGGCGGTGGCCGCAGCAGTCCCAGCCCGGCACGGCCTGGTCCTTCTCGAAGTACAGGTCGTACAGGTAGGCGCACCAGCCGTTGTTGCACTTGGAACGGCTGTAGGAGTTGGTGTTGTCCAGGTCGGACCGGTCGTGGCAGTTGCCGTTCAGCGCGCCCGAGTTCTTCAGTCCGGGTGCGATGTCACCGGCCGGCGAGATCGCCGGGGTGGGGTAGCAGCCGTCACCGTCGTAGTCGAACGCCGGTTGCCACTTGCCGTCGGCCGCCTCGTGGTTGGCGGGGATGGCCCGGGGCGGGTCAGCGAGCGCGATGCCGGGGAACAGTGCTGTGATCAGCAGCGCTCCGGCGAGCGCGGACAGGAGTTTCTTCCTCAACAGCGGCCTCCGGGGGTGCAGGGGGTGAGGCTTGCGAGGCAAAAGGTGGTACATGAACCACGTTCACGTCTAGGTACTTCGCCAAATCTTTGCCATACCGGGAAATTGACAGGCCCCGCGGCCGGTGTTGATTCCCCAACGTTCACCTGCCGCGGACCTAGGCCCTGTCCTGCAAGTCCGTTCGATGAGAGTCACGGTCGAGAGACCCGGAGGCGGTGCCGCCGCAATGCCCTCATACCGGGCGTATTCGGGCTTTGCGGCGGCACCGCCTCCGGGGCCCTCGGCCGCGACTATCGCGAATGAGACTTGCAGGACAGGGCCTAGTCCGAACGTGTCCCGAGGAGTTCCGTCCGATCCGGTGGTGACGCGGACGGCGCGGCTCAGCGGCGTCTCACATACGGGCTGAGCCGACCTTCCAGTACCCGCTGAACATGATCGCTTTCCGGTCCACCCCGCGGTCCTTGACCAGGTGCCGGCGCACCCCGGTGGCGAGCCCCGACTCCCCGCACGCCCATGCGTACTCCACAGTGGACGGCGCCTTGTCCTGGATCGCCTTCAGCACGGCGGATCCCGGCTCGGCGTCGCCGCGCAGCACCCATTCCACGTCGAGGTCGACGCGGTAGGACTCGTCCGGCACCTCGGCGAACACGTGCACCGGCCGCGTCTCGACCTCGAGGATCGCGGCGAGGGCGGGCAGTGCGGTCTCGTCGGCCACGAGCAGCACCGATCCGCCTGCGGGTGGCAGGTAGGCGGAGCCGCCCGCGCGGAAACCGGCCTTGTCGCCCGTGATAGCGCGCCTCGCCCAGCGCGTGCCGGGGCCTGCGTCGCCGTGCACGACGAAGTCGACGTCGATCTCCGCCACGGCCTGGCGGTGCGCGCGGACCGTGTACCAACGCAGGTCCGGCCGCGTGTCCTCCGGCATCGCGCGCAACGACGTGCGGACGTTGATGCGGTCGTCGGCCGGCATGACCAGTTCACGGCCGGTCGCCATCAGCAGGCCGAAGTACTCGTCGGGGCCGGTCGCCTCGAACGACGCGAACTCCGGCGCGTGGAAGGTGATCCGGCGCATGTGGTCGCTGAGTTCGGTCACCGCCGTGACGGTCATGACGAACTGGTCGAAGACCTCGCGGCGGTTCGCCGGGGCCATCATCATCTCGGCTGCCTTGGTGGCGGCCTTGAGGGTGAACCGGTCGAAGGCGGAGTAACGCGACATGCCCGCAACGTACACCTTCGGTTAGGCTTGCCTAAGTCATCAGGCCGAATCGAGATCGAGAGCGCACACTGCGGACATGTTCCCCAGGACCGCGCAACAACAATGGTGGTTCGAAGAGCCCGCGAGCAAGAATCGCAGCCAGGCCATCGGCCTGCGGCTCGCCATCGCCTACCGCCTGCGTGACGCCGAGGCCGTCGAACGGCTGCTGCCCGACGACGAGGGTGAGATCCGGCTCGTGATGGGCGCGCTGGAGAACGGTCTGCTCGGCCTCAACCAGCTGTATCCGCCCGCCTCGCCGGACGAGGTGTGGGAGCGGGTCACGCCGATCATCGACGCCTCCGCGCCCAAGGGTGTCGCTCCGCGCGCACGGGCACTGCTCGCGGCGATGACGGACGCCATGTACAACGCCACCCTCGGCGAGGTCTCCGAACGCAAGGAGCAGGATCCGTACGTGGGTGCGCACCTGTACGCGGCGATCACGGCGATGCGCTCCACGGAGCACGAGGGCGGCATCCAGCGCATGCAGGCCAAGGCCGACGAGCTCGACCTGGCCCCCTGAGCTGCGGTGACGATGTTGAGGCGCAACTAACAGCCACCCCGGCGTGCATGCTCATACATCGTCGTGCATAATTCTCAACGTGTCCAAGGTGCTCACTTCACTTCCCGCCGGCGAACGCGTCGGCATCGCCTTCTCAGGTGGTCTCGACACCTCCGTCGCTGTCGCGTGGATGCGTGAGAAGGGCGCTGTGCCCTGCACGTACACCGCGGACATCGGGCAGTACGACGAGCCCGAGATCGAGACCGTCCCCGGTCGCGCTGGCACGTACGGTGCCGAGATCGCGCGTCTCGTCGACTGCCGTGCCGCGCTCGTCGAGGAAGGTCTCGCGGCGCTGGCCTGCGGCGCGTTCCACATCCGGTCCGGTGGCCGCGCCTACTTCAACACGACGCCGCTCGGGCGTGCCGTCACGGGCACCATGCTCGTGCGCGCCATGCTCGACGACGACGTGCAGATCTGGGGCGACGGCTCCACCTACAAGGGCAACGACATCGAGCGGTTCTACCGCTACGGCCTGCTCGCGAACCCGTCGCTGCGGATCTACAAGCCGTGGCTCGACGCCGCGTTCGTGACGGAGCTCGGCGGCCGCAAGGAGATGTCCGAGTGGCTGCTGGAGCGTGACCTGCCCTACCGCTCGTCGGTCGAGAAGGCGTACTCGACCGACGCGAACATCTGGGGCGCGACGCACGAGGCCAAGTCGCTCGAGCTGCTCAACGAGGGCATCGAGATCGTCGAGCCGATCATGGGCGTCAAGTTCTGGGACCCGTCGGTCGAGATCGCGGCCGAGGACGTCACCATCGGCTTCGACCAGGGCCGCCCGGTCACGATCAACGGCAAGGAGTTCCACGACGCCGTCGACCTCGTGCTGGAGGCGAACGCCATCGGCGGCCGCCACGGACTCGGCATGTCCGACCAGATCGAGAACCGCATCATCGAGGCCAAGAGCCGCGGCATCTACGAGGCGCCCGGCATGGCGTTGCTCTTCATCGCCTACGACCGCCTCGTGAACGCGATCCACAACGAGGACACCGTCGCGGCGTACCACAACGAGGGCCGCAAGCTCGGCCGGCTGCTGTACGAGGGCCGCTGGCTCGACCCGCAGTCGCTGATGCTGCGCGAGTCGCTGCAGCGCTGGGTCGGCGCCGCCGTCACCGGCGAGGTCACGCTGCGGCTGCGCAGGGGCGACGACTACTCGATCCTCGACACGTCCGGTCCGGCGTTCAGCTACCACCCGGACAAGCTGTCGATGGAGCGCACCGAGGACTCGGCGTTCGGCCCGGTCGACCGCATCGGTCAGCTGACCATGCGCAACCTCGACATCGCGGACTCCCGCGCCAAGCTGGAGCTCTTCGCGAGCCTCGGCATGGTCGGCACCCGCCAGTCGGCGCTCATCTCGGCCCTGCCGGAACCGACCCAGCTGATCGGCGAGGTGCCGGACGGCGGCGCGGAGGCCATCGCCTCGCGCGGTGAGGTCTCGGCGGCCGACGAGCTGCTCGACGCGGCGGCCATGGAGTTCGGCACGGACTGACGGCACGGGGTGGGCGGGATCAACCGCCCACCCCTGTCACCGTCAGGTCTGCGGCCACATCGAGTAGATGACGTTGTCCTCGTCGGCGCACACCACCTGGGGCAGGATTCCTTCGGCGACCTGGTTGCACGACATCGACCCGACCTCGATCGGCGGCAGTCCCGTCTTCGGCTCCAGGCGCTCGGCGTAGTAGTCGAACAGCACCGCTCCGGCCTGGTCGCAGTTCAGCCTGCCCTTCGGGGTCTCCACCACGACGGCCAGCATCGGCTTGCTGAGGGCTCCGAGGAACAGCTTGTCGCAGTACTGCGAGGGCAGGCTCTCGTACTGCTCTGGCGGCACCCCGTTCAGCGCGGTGGCCGCGGCCGACGTGGTGGTGGTCGCCGGCTGGGTCGTCGGAGTCGTCGGAGCGGTGGGCGACTCGGAGTCCGAAGGGGAACCGGACCCGGTGATCTCCGGGGTGCAGCCCGCCGCGAGGACGGCGAGGAGTACGGCTGTGATCGAGAACCTCATGCCTGCGGGGTCGGCGCCGGGCCCGCTGTCGTTACCCCACTAGTGTTGCGGCTCGTGTCGACCGAGGCTGAGCGGGCCAGGCCCGCCGTGCTGCTGAACCCCATCGAAGGCGATCCGACGGACGCCGACAGCCACATCGGCGGCCCGGTGCTGTGGCCGATCGACGAGCCGTGGCCCACGTGCGACGGCGCTGCCCACGACCCCGCGAGCGGCGCCGAGCCGTTCGTCGGCGCCGTGCAGCTCTACCGGCGCGACTTCCCGGAGCTGCCGTTCCCGGACGGCGCGGACCTGCTCCAGGTGTTCCTCTGCACGCTGCACCACGACCTCCCGCACGCCCACGGCCCGGACGTGCGGCTGGTGTGGCGTGACTCCACGACGGTGTTCGAGCTGATCGAGGAGGAACCGGAGCCGTCCGTGCAGGAGGAGGCCTACGTCCCCACGGTCAACGTGCTCGAACCGATCCGGTTCGCCGAGCGCGAGTCGAAGGTCTCCGGCGGCACGAAGATCGGCGGCTGGACGCCGTGGTGGCAGAGCGCGCCCATCGAGTTCGAGTGCGCGGACTGCGGTGCGGCTCAACGCCAGACGCTGTCGCTCGCGACGCACGAACCGTCCGGGGACGACGTGGAGTGGGTGTTCGGCCGTGAGGGCAACCTGAACGTCTTCACGTGCGCCGAGGACGTCCGGCACTCGATCGCGGTGCACGTTGATTGAGTCGAAACCGCCCACCGACAACGGCAAGCCCATCCCGGGCATCGAGGAGTGGGCGCGGCCGGTCGTGGTCCTGAACCCGGTGCCGGGTTCGCCGACCGCTGCGGACAGCCACATCGGCGGCCCGATGCTGTGGCCCGCCGATGAGCCATGGCCGTGGTGCGAAGGCGGGTCCCACGAGTCCTCGGAGAACGTGCCAGGGACCGCGGCCATGGTGCGGGTGCCGTGGGTCGGCGCCGTGCAGCTCTACCGGCGTGACTTCCCGGAGCTGCCGTTCCCGGAAGGCACCGACCTGCTGCAGGTCTTCCTGTGCACAGTGGTCCACGCCGAGGTCAACGGGCCCGGCGTGCTCCTGCACTGGCGTTCTTCCGCCGAGGTCGGCGACCTGATCGGCGAGGTGCCCGTGCCGGTGGTCTCCGACCCGGAGTTCTCGTTCCAGCGCAGGGTGTTCGCGCCGGTGAGGACCATCGAGTACCCGGCCCCCGACGACCTGCCGGCCGAGCTGGCCGGCACCTTCTCCTTCTTGCAGGAACCGGGGTCCCACTACAGCGACTACGACGAGTGGCCGGATGTCGCGAGGGGGTCGAAGATCGGCGGCTGGACTGCCTGGTACCACACCCAGTGGCCCGAGCAGGAGTGCTCCGAGTGCGGCGCCCCGTGGCGGCAGACGCTGGGACTGGCGACCGAGGAGCAGGAACCGGGCGAACCCGCCGGGTGGCTGTTGGGAGACGACGGCGTGCTCAACGTCTTCCTGTGCTCCCAGGACGCCCGGCACCCGATCACCGTGATCGTCGACTGAGCGCCGCCACTCCCGCGAGCAGCAAGAGCAGGATCGCGGCGAACCAGGTCATGACCGTGACCGGGGCGAGGAACCGCGTCGCCAGCCCGATGGACAGCGACGGCACGCTCAGGCCCAGGTAGGCGATGAAGAACAAGCTCGCCAGCGCCTCACCGCGCTTCGCGGGCGCCGCCATCGCCGTGACCGCGCCGATCGACGCCTTGAACTGCACACCGGCGCCGACACCGGCGATCGCGCCGCCGATCAGGAACAACGGGAAGCTCGTCGCGTACATCCCGGCCACGACCAGCAGCACGCCCATCGCCTGCCCGCCCAGGCCGAGCCTGCGCCGGGCAGTCGGCGAGAGCCCGCCCGTCACGGTCTGCGCGAGCGCGGCGCCACCGAACACGAGGAACACCACGAGCCCGGCCAGCAGGCGCGACGGGTGGTGCAGTTCGCCCGCCACGAAGCCCGGCGAGACGGACGTGAACACGCCGAACACCGCGAAGGCGGCGAACGCGCCCAGAGCCGCGGCGAGGTAGCTTGTGCGGTCGCCGTGGTCGGCGCTGATCCGTTGTGGACGGTAGGGGACCTGCTTGCGGGCAACGGTTTCCGGCGTGAGGGCGACCGCGGAGATGCTCACCACGAGCAGCACGGCCAGCACGACGTACGGGGTGCTCAGCGGTGAGGGCGCGTACTGCGCGAGCACGCCCGCGACCAATGCGCCGACGCCGAGGCCGCCGATGTTCGCGGCGGTCGACACGATCTCGAACCGGCGCGGGGAGGCGCCGGGGCGGTGCCGGGCGTGCAGGTCGTAGAGGTAGGCGGTGGCGGTCGCGGCGATCATGCCGACGCCCAGGCCGTTGACCACGCGGGCGACGATCAGGACCGGCAGCGACGTGCTGGTCAGGAAGAGCAGCGCGGACACGATCTCCAGGCCCAGCGCGGGGATGAGGACGGTCTTGCGGCCTGCCCAGTCCGAGACGTGGCCCGCGAGGACGAGGCTGATCACCACGCCGACGGCGAAGGCGGCGAACACGACGGTGATCGCGAACGTCGAGAAGCCCTCACGGGCGACGTAGAGCGGGAACAGCGGGGCGGGAACGGTCGAGTACGCCATCGCGACGAGGAACGTGCCGGCGACGGCCCAGAAACCGCGCCCGTGGCGCTTGCTGACGGCGGCTCGTTCGGTGACCGGTGAATCGAGGAGCAACGACATGCCACCACCTTGCGGGCCAGGAAGCATCTCGTCCAACGAAAGTTGAAGCTGACGATCATCACTTCCTGAGATACTGGCTGGTGTGGACCTCCGTCAGCTCGAATACTTCGTCGCGGTCGCGGAAGAGGGCAGCTTCACCCGTGCCGCCGCCCGCGTGCACGTCGTGCAGTCCGCCGTCTCGGCCGCGATCAAGACCCTCGAACGCGAGCTCGGCACCGCGCTGCTCGACCGCAACTCCAAACGCGTCCTGCTCACCGACGCGGGGGAGGCGCTGCTGCCGAAGGCCCAGGCGGTGCTGGACGCCGTGGTCGAGGCGAGGGACGCGGTGGCGCAGGTCCAGGGCGGGCTGAAGGGCACCGTGCGGGTCGGCACGCTGACCGCGATGACCCTGGTCGACCTGCCCGGTCTCCTCGGCGAGTTCCACCGCCGCCACCCCGGGGTGCTGGTGCGCACGAGTGCGGCGACCGCGGGATCGGTGGGACTGGTCGAGCAGTTGCTGGACCGCCGGCTCGACCTCGCCTTCGTGTCGTTGCCGGGAGAGGTGCCGGACGGGATCGTCCTCGACGCGCTGGCCCACTCGGTCATGGACCTGGTCGTGCCGGACGACCACCCGCTCGCCGCCAGGGCCGAGGTGTCCCTCGGCGACCTGGCCGGCATGGACTTCATCGACTCACCGCTGGGCTACGGCAACCGCGCGGTGGCCGACCGGGCGTTCGCCGCCTGCGCGGTGCCGCGGCGCGTGACCTTGGAGATGTCCGACATCTTCACCGGCGTCGACTACGTCCGCAACGGCCTGGGCATCGCGCTGCTGCCCAGCTACATCCTCGGCGACGCGAAAGGCGTCACCACGCTGAAGGTGACCGGCGCCGACCTGCGCTGGCCCATCGGGCTGGCGAGGCCGGCGGACCGCGCCCCGGCCGCGGCGGCCAGGGCGCTGATCGCTGTGGTGCACGAGTTCCTCGAACATCAGTGGCGTGACACAGAACGCTGGCGTATCCGCGCTCAGCACGACACACCCGTCTGAACACGAATACACCGGCAACGTTCTGAGCCACGCCACTAACGCGTGCAGGTGAAGCTCGCCGCGCTGTCCGGATCGCCCGCGCGGTAACGGGGCCAGCCCGGGTACTCGCACAGCGGACGGGTGCGGCCGTGGGTGATGTCGGCCACCACCGGGTTCCTCGGCGACCGTCCACTCTCGACCCAGCGTTCGAGCGCGGTGAGCGAGTCCCACCCGGCGGCGAACGACGGCGTGCCGAAGTTCGCGTGGTTGGCGCCGGGCACGAGGTAGTACCGCAGGAACCCCTGGGTCGTGACGGGACCGAGCCGGTCGCGCACGCGGTCGAAGTAGTCGTTCGTCGAGCGGTGCGAGACCAGTTCGTCCGCGGCGCCGTGGAGCAGGACCAGTTTGCCGCCGGAGCGTGCGAACGGGCCCAGGTCCACGTCGTTGCGGTCCTGGATGGTCGACAGGTGGCTGATCCGGTCGAGCCACCTCCCCGGACGCAGGGGGTCGAGGTCGAGCGAGTTGTAGCTGGCATCTCGGGTCAGGAAGTACTTGACCCACTGGTCCCAGTACTGCATCCCGTACCCGCTCGTGGCCGGCATCGGATCGGCCGGCGCGGTCGTGCCGAACCCGAGGAACGGGGTCCGCATGTCCGCGCCCGACAGGAACGGGAAGCCGGGGTACCCGGTCTCGCCGCTCGCGACCCGGTACGGCCACCGCAACGGCGCCGACATCGCCTTCACCGCCCCGATCTGGGCGTCCGATAGGCAGGTGTGGCCCGTGTCCGCGCCGTCGGGGCAGCGCAGGACACGGGGGTCGAAGTGGCAGCCGGCGAGGTTCGAGACGACCCCGTCCCGAACGCCGTCCAGGCCGTCGCACGCGGTGATCACGCTGTCGTACAACAACGTCTGCTTCGCGGGACCGGGAAACGCGCCGGGCCGGGCCAGCACCCGCGTCAGGTGTCCCAGGTACAGGGCCTCGGCGAGGTTGTTCCACGCGGGATAGCCGGAGATCACGCCGTCGAACGCCCGCGGCCACCGTTGCGCGACGATGAGGGCCTCACGTCCGCCCGTCGAGCCGCCCGCGAAGTACGTCTTGGCGGGACTGAGCCCGTACGCGCGCCGGATCAGGAACAGGCTCGCGTCGTGCGTCTTCTTCAGCGCGTCACCGGCGGCGAAGTTCCGCACCGCCTCGTCGTTCACGCCGAACGAACCGTCCAGCGAGGGAACCGCCGCCGGGCCCTGCTGGTGGCCGGAGTCGCTGGCGAACATCGCGTACCGCCGGGCCAGGGGAGCAGGCGCGTCCGCGGCGGCGAACGGCACGTTCCCCGTGAGGGCGGGAATCGTGCCGTTGAACCCGCCGCCACCGAACATCATCGCCTTGTGGTTCCAGCCGTGCGGCAACGCGATCCGCATCTTGATGACCGGCGCCGAGGGGTCGACCGGGCGGAGGTCGGCGTCGGCCTGGCAGTACTCGATCGTCTGTCCGCTCACGACAGCGCTCGTCGTGGTGGCCGCCCGCACCCGGCCACCGGTGGTGGGCAGGCTGATGGCGGAGGCCGGGATCTCCAGCTGGTCCAGCCCCGTGCACACCGGGACGTTCCTGGGCGGGGTCGTCGCCAGAGCGGGATCGGCGCCGAGCAGCAGAACCGCGGTGGCCAGCACGACGGACGTCTTCACAGCGGTCTCCTGTCAGTGGTAGAGGTGTGCGCCGGGAACGGCCTGCGGGTCCGCGCGGACCTCGGCCGGGTTCGTCTCCGGCAGGAACCACGCGCTGACGAAGGTGATCAGCCCCATGAGCGTGATGTAGGCGGCGACGGGAACCGTGCTGCCGGTCTCGGCGATGAGCGCGGTCATGAGGAACGGCGTGCCACCGCTGATGATGATCGCGGAGAGCTGGTAGGACAGCGACGCGCCGGAGTAGCGGACGTTGGGGGCGAACAGCTCGCCCAGGAAGCTCGCGATAGGGCCGTAGGTGAGGCACTGGAAGGTGAAGCCCACCACCACGGCCACGAAGATCAGCGGTAGCGACGCGGTGTTGACGAGCCCGAAGTACGGGAAGCCCCACAACGCGACACCCAGGCCGCCTATGAGGATCAGCGGCCGGCGCCCGATCCTGTCGGAGACGTGACCGGCCCAGGGCAGGACCGCGAGCATCGCCACGGAACCCAGCAGCACGACGGCGAGCAGCCCGTTGCGGTCGAGTTTCAACGACGTGGTGCCGTAGTTCAGCAGTCCGGCGATGCTGACGTAGAAAAGGCTGTTGGTGGCGGAGAGGATGCCGCAGGCGAGCAGGATCGTCGCCCACCTGGTCCGGACGACCTGCGCGAGCGGGGCCCTGACCACCGCGCGCTCCGGCCGTGCGACCTCCTTCTGCAGCTCGCGGAACTCCGGCGTGTCCTCCACTTTGGACTGGATGTACAGGACCACGGCGAACATGACGACGCTGACCAGGAACGGGATCCGCCAGCCCCAGCTGAGGAACGCGTCGTTGGGCATCAGCCCGCTGGCGGCCACGAAGATCAGGTTCGAGATGATCACGGCGACGAAGACGCTGGTCTGCCCGAACGTGCCGGCGAACCCGCGCCGCTTCGGGCTCGCGGACTCGGTGAGCAGCAGCATGATGCCGCCCCACTGCCCGCCCGCCGCGAGCCCTTGCAGGAACCGCAGCGTCACCAGCAGGACCGGGGCCAGCGCTCCCACCGACGACGCGCCGGGCAGGCAGCCGATCAGGAACGTGGCGGCGCCCATGAGCGCGAGGCACGTGACGACGACCGGCTTGCGCCCGTACTTGTCACCGAAGTGCCCGGCGAGCACCCCGCCGACCGGGCGTGCCACGAAACCCGCCCAGAACGTGCTGAACGCGAGCAGCGTGCCGGTCAGCGCCGAGGACTCCGGGAAGAACACCTTGGGGAACACCAGCGCGGCCGCGGTGCCGTAGAGGAAGAAGTCGTACCACTCGATCGAACTCCCGACCAGCCCCACGGTCAGCAGCTTGCGGAAGCCGCGGCGCCGGGTCACGGATTGTTCTTCGGGCTGAGCCAGAGGGGTTGCCATACATGCCGCCTTCGTCGGTGAACCGGCAGGTGATGACGGCCAATGCTAGGGCGGCGGCCCCTCGCGGCTGAGGTCTGGATCACACACCACCTGGGGCGATTCGGTGGGGCTTTCCGCCACCGGCGGCTGGGTGAGAATGGCGTCGTGAGCATCGACCCGAGTGAGTCGCACGAGCTCGTGCGCCGCCAGCGAGAGCTGGCGTCGTTGTACGCGACGGCCAAGTCGCTGACCGCCCTCGGCGAGCTCGACGAGGTGCTGCAGTCGATCGTCCGCCACGCCCACGACCTGATGGGCACGGACTTCACCTACCTCTCGCTGGTCGCGGACGGCAGGCTGTCCGCGCGTGCGGCGGAGGGGACGATCTCCGCCACGTTCCTCAGCGCCACCATCCCGGCGGGCGTCGGGCTCGGCGGCAAGGTGCTGGCCACCCGGCGTCCGCAGTGGGTGCGCAACTACGCCGCCTCGACCCACATCGACCACGACGCCGGCTTCGACCGGCTCGTCGGCACCGAGGACCTGGTCGCTCTTCTCGGTGTGCCACTGGTGATCCGCGACGAGGTGGTGGGCGCGTTGTTCGCCGCGTACCGCTCCGAGCGGTCGTTCCACGCGGGGGAGATCGCGCTGCTGAGCGCGTTCGCCGACCACGCCGCGGTGGCCCTCGACAACGCCCGGCTCTACGAGGAGAGCCGGACCGCGTTGCAGGACCTGCAGGTCGCGTACCGCAGGATCGAGGAGCACGTGGCCGTCGTGGAACGGGCGCAGGCGATCCACGAGGCCCTGACCGGTGTGGTGCTGGAGGGCGGCACACCGGACGACGTCGCGCAGCTCCTGGCCGAACAGCTCGGTGGCACCGTCACGTTGCTCGAGGCGCCCGAACAGCGGTCCGGCCGCGTCACGACCACCGTCGACGACGGGGTCGCCCGCAGCGTGGCCCCGATCCAGGCGGGCGACAGCAGGCTCGGCGCGCTGGCGTGGAGCCGTCCGGCCGGTCCCGGTGTCTCGGAGGACATGGACCTGCGCACGCTCGAACGGGCCACGCACATCCTGGGGTTGCTGATCCTCAAGGAACGGGCGGTCGCCGAGGCCAGCGAGCGGCTGAGCGGGGAACTGCTGACGGAGCTGCTCGTCGGCGGCCCCGGCATCAGCCCGGCCCAGCGCGCCCGCACCCGTGCCCGCGGCATCGACGCCGACCGGCTGAACCTGGTCCTCGTCGCGGACTCGGCCTCCCTGTCGTCGACCGATCTCCTGCGCCACCTGCACGACATCGCGCGAGACCGCGCGGGGCTGGCCGGCGAACACCTGGGCAGGGCCACGATGATCGTGCCCAGCGCCGACGACGACCGGACCGTCGAGGAGGTCCACAGGCGGCTCCGGCGCTCGCTGGGAGGCCCCGTCGCCGTCGTGGGGGAGAGGGCGGCCGGTCACGACTGGTCGCGCGCGTTCTCCCTGACGAGCCGCTGCGCCGCGGTCATGCGGGCGATCGGGCACACCGACAAGGGCGTCACGACGGGCCGGTACGCCCTGTTCGCGATGGTCTTCGACGCCGACCGCGCCCCCGAGCTCGACCGCTTCCTCGCCACATCCGTGGGGCCCCTCGCCGACTACGACCAGCGGCGCGGCACCGATCTCGTCGGCACGCTCAGCGCCTACTACGACCACCGTGCGAACGTCGCGGCGACCGCACGCGCGTTGCACGTGCACGTCAACACGTTGCTCAAGCGCCTGGACCGGGTCAGCGACGTCCTCGGTGCCGACTGGCGCACCGAGAACGACCTGGAGCTGCAGCTCGGGCTGCGGCTGCACCGGTTGCGCGAAATCTAGGCCGAGTCGCGCAGGGCGCTCTTCGACAGCTTGCCGGTGCCGGTCTTGGGCAATGCCGTCCGGAAGACCACCTCGTCGGGCAGCCACCACTTGGCGACCGACGGCGTGATGTGCCGCAGCAGCTCGTCGCCCGTGGTGGCGCTGCCGTCGCGCAGGACGACGTAGGCCACGGGCCGTTCGCCCCACCTCGGGTCCGGGCGGGCGACCACGGCGACCTCGACGACGTCGGGGTGCGAGGTGAGCGCGCTCTCCAGCTCGACCGACGAGATCCACTCGCCGCCGGACTTGATCAGGTCCTTCATCCGGTCCACGAGCCGCACGTACCCGTCGGCGTCGATCGTGGCGAGGTCGCCGGTCCGCAGCCAGCCGTCGCCGGTGAAGCTGTCCTTCGCGTCCACGCGGAAGTAGCCGCCCGCCACCCAGGGGCCCGCCACCTGCAACTCGCCGACGGCCTTGCCGTCGCGCGGCAGTTCCTCGCCCGTCTCGACGTCGGCGATCCGCAGGTTCACCAGCGGCAGCGGCTGGCCCTGCGCGGCCCGCACCGCCACCTGCTCCCGCGGGTCGCGGTGCTGGGTGCGGGTGCCGCCGATCGTCCCGACAGGACTGATCTCCGTCATCCCCCAGGAGTGCGTGATGGGCACGCCGAGCGCGGTCCGGTAGGTCTCGGACAGCGCCGGGGCGATCACCGAGCCACCGCCGAGCAGGAACCGCGTGGCGCTCAGCTCGTGGAAGGCCAGCTGGGGAACCAGGCTCGTCCACACCGTAGGCACGGCGCCGGCGACGGTGACCCGCTCGGTCTCCATCAACCGCAACAGGTGGGTCGGGTCCGAGGACGGACCGGGGAGCACCAGCGAGGCGCCCGCCATCATCGCGCCGTAGGGAAGGCCCCAGGCGTTGGCGTGGAACATGGGCACGATCGGCATGACGACGTCGCTCTCGCACAGACCGATGAAGCCGGCCGCGAGCGTTCCCAGGCAGTGCAGGATCGTCGATCGATGGCTGTACAGCACGCCCTTGGGCGGTCCGGTGGTCCCGGAGGTGTAGCAGAGCCCGGAGGCCAGGTTCTCGTCCGCGAGCGTGAACTGGTCCTCGAACGAGCCGTCGAACGGGGTGGCCGCCGCGACCAGGTCGTCGTAGTGCACGACGCGGGGGTCGGCGGGGATCGGCACGTCGCTGTCGTCGGGCAGCACCACCCAGTGCCGGACCTTCGGCATCCGGTCCGCGCTGGGCCAGATCCGGGGGAGCAGTGCCCGGTCGACGAACACCACGTCGTCCTCGGCGTGGGTGACGATGTACTCGAGGTGCTCCGCAGACAGCCGGATGTTGATGGAGTGCAGCACCCGCTTGGTGATCGGCACCGCGAGGTACAGCTCCAGGTGGCGCCGTGTGTTGGTCGCGAACGTGGCGACGCGGGCACCGGCCGGGACGCCGAGCGAGTCGAGCGCGGTGGCGAGGCGCCGGGTCTGCACGGCCACCTCGGCGTACGTGACCCGCTCCACGCCGGCCGTCACGACCTGCTTGTGCGCGTACAGCCGCTCGGCTCGCTCCAGAACGTGCGCGAGGGTGAGCGGCCGGGGTTGCATCAGCCCGTCCATGGAAGATCACCCTAAGTGAGCTCTCCGGCGGGCGAGAGGGCAGAAACTTCCACTCATTCCCCTGGTCCGGCGGCGATTCCTCACACCGCGCGGTAGGCGTCGCACGCCAGCGTGATCAGGTCGGTGAGGTGCCGGGGCGGCTGGTCCTTCCACCACGCGAGCCACACCGCGATCGGCGGCGCGTCCACCACGGCCCGGTAGGCCACGCCGGGACGCGGGTTCAGGCTCGCGGTCGCCTCCGACGTCATGCCGACGGCCTGCCCGGCGGCGATCTGCGTCAGCCACTCGTCGACGCTGTGGGTGTTGCGCACGACGGCGGGGGCCTTGCCGGGCTGCCACAGGTCCAGCGTGGTCGTCCCGGTCCGGTCGTCCACCGCCAGCGAGTAGCGCGCGAGGTCGGCGAGCTTGAGCGAACGCTTGCGCGCCAACGGGTTGTCGGTCGCGACGACGCCGTAGCGCCGTTCGGTGCCGAGCAGCGCCGTCTCGAACCGCGGGTCTTCGAGGGCCTTGCGCACGACCGCGATGTCCGCGGTGCCCTCGGCGAGCCCCGCGGTCAGCGAGTTCGACTGCACGAACACCAGCGGCAACCCCGGATGCTGTGCGGCCCATGCCTTCTGCACGCGCCGGGTGTGCTTGCCGAGCGCCGCCCAGGCGTAGCCGATCCGCAGCTCGGTCAGCGACTGCGAGGCGATCCGGTGCAGGTGGGCGACCTCGTCCAGCACGCGCCGGGCACCGTCGAGCACCTGGGTGCCCACGGCGGTGAGCGCGACGTGACGGGTGGAACGTTGCAGCAGCCGCACGCCGAGCGCGGTCTCCAGTGCGGCGACCGAACGGGACACCGACGCCTGGGTCAGGTCGAGTTCCCTTGCCGCGTCGGTGAACGTGCCGGCGTCGACCACCGCCACGAACGCCCGCAGGTGCCGCAGATCCATGCGTCCAGCGTATAGGTGGCGCGTCTCATGCATTTCCCGCATCGATGCCGGGACCGCAGGCTGGACGGTATGAAGAGCCTCGGCGGATTCGCCACGATGACCGCGAGCGCGGCCAGCAACCAGCTCGGTGCCGCCGTGGGCGCCCACGCGTTCGCCGCCATCGGCCCGGCTGGTGTCGTGGCGGTGCGCCAGTTCGTGGCCGCCGCGGTGCTGCTCCCGATGGCCCGGCCGAACCTGCGAAGGTTCACCTGGGCGCAGTGGTGGCCGACGATCGCACTCGGCCTCGTGTTCGCGACGATGAACCTCAGCCTCTACATGGCGATCGACCGCATCGGCCTCGGCCTCGCCGTCACCCTGGAGGTGCTCGGGCCGCTCGGTGTCGCGCTGGCCGGGTCGCGAACGCGCCAGGACTTCCTGTTCGTGCTGGTCGCCGCTGTCGGCGTGTACGTGCTGGTGCTGCCGGGTCCCAGCAGCGACTACCTCGGCGTCGGGCTGGGCCTGCTCGCCGCGGGCTGCTGGGCCGCGTACATCCTGCTCAACCGCCTCGTCGGCGCCCGGTTGCCCGGTCTGCAGGCGCCCGCCGTCGCGACCGCGATGTCGGCGACGCTCTACGTCCCGGTCGCGGTGCTGCTGGTGCTGCACGGGAAGCTGACCGGGATGTCGATCCTGTACGCGGTCGGGGCGGGCGTGTTCTGCAGCGTCGTGCCCTACGCCGTCGACGTGATCGCGCTGCGGAAGGTGCCCGCGCGCCTGTTCGGGCTGGCGATGAGCGTGCACCCGGTGCTGGCGGCGCTGGCGGGGCTCGTGGTGCTGGGGGAGACGCTCGAACTCCACCATTGGGCTGGAATCTTGCTCGTCGTCACCGCCAACGCACTCGCGGTGACTTGCTCGAAGTGGTCTGGATCACCTACCGTCAACTCCGAAATGTGAATCCAATTCACTTAGCGGGGTGCTCATGCGGACGAAAGTCTTGACGGTGGTCGCCGCACTCGTCGGTGCGGCGCTGGTCAGCGGGCCGTTCGCGTGGGCCGAACCCGAGCCGTACCTGGTGGGCCGGGGCATCTCCGACGTCACCGGTCCCGCCGCCGAGAACGGCATGATGGGCTACTCCAAGTTCGACCAGAAGACGACGGGCATCCACCAGCGGCTGCGGTCGCGGGCCTACGTCGTGGTCGACCGCGCCACGAACAAGCGCGTCGCGTACGTCAACGCCGACCTCGCGATGATCTTCCGCGCGGTGCAGGAGGGCGTGCTCACCAAGCTGCAGGCGAAGTACGGCAGCACCTACACGCGCGAGAACCTGCTGCTCTCCGCCACGCACACGCACAGCGGCCCCGGCGGGCAGTCGCACAACCTCGCCTACAACCTGTCGATCCTCGGCATGCAGCCGCAGGCGCTGGCCGCCGTGGTCGACGGCATCACCGAGTCCGTCGTCGAGGCGCACGACGACGTGAAGCCCGGCTCGATCAGCCTCGGCGTCGGCGAGCTCACGAACGCGTCGGTCAACCGCTCGCGCGTCGCGTTCGACCGCAACCCCGACAAGGGCGCCTTCCCCGCCGGCATCGACCCGCAGATGACGGTGCTGAAGTTCAGGCAGGGCGCCGCGAACGTCGGCGCGATCAGCTGGTTCGCCACGCACAACACGTCGATCACCAACGCCAACACGCTGATCAGCCCGGACAACAAGGGTTACGCGGCGTACCAGTGGGAGCACGACGACGAAGGTGTCCGGTACCTGGACAACACCGCGGGCTTCGTGGCGGCGTTCCCGAACACCAACGCGGGCGACATGTCGCCCAACCTCAACCTGAAGCCCGGCTCCGGCCCCACCGAGAACGAGTGGGAGAACGCCCGCGTCATCGGCGAGCGCCAGAACCGCAAGGCGCAGGAGGTCTACCGCGGCCCGCAGTCCGCGATGTCCGGTGGCGTCGACTCGCGCATGCGGTTCGTGGACATGTCGGCCGTGCGGGTCGAGGGCCGCTACACCGACACCGGTCAGCCCGGTACGACGTGTTCGGGCGTCGTCGGCGCGTCCACGATCGCGGGCAGCATCGAGGACGGCCCCGCGATCCCCGGCTTCTCCGAAGGCATGCAGTCGCCGTGGAAGAAGCTCTTCGAGCCGTTGCAGATGGAGGTTCCGCAGTGGCTGCGGGACTGCCAGTTCCCCAAGGCCTCCCTGGTGCCGACCGGCCTGATCGGTGCGACGCCGAACGTCGTGCCGCTGCAGATCGTCCGCATCGGACAGCTGCACCTCGTCGCGGTGCCCGGTGAGGTCACGATCACCGCGGGCCTGCGCATCCGCAAGGCCGTGGCCGCCGAGGCCGGTGTGCCGTTGCAGAACGTGCTGATCCAGGGCTACGCCAACGACTACAGCCAGTACGTCACCACCCCAGAGGAGTACGACTCGCAGCAGTACGAGGGCGGCTCCACCCTGTTCGGCCGCAACACCACCCCGGCCTACCAGCAGGAGTTCGCCAAGCTCGCCGCGTCGATGAAGGCCGGGACCGCCCTGCCCGCCGGCCCGAACCCCGGCAAGCCGCCGTTCACCGACCTCAACCTGCAGACCGGGGTCGTGCTCGACGACAAGCCCGCCGACAAGAGGTACGGCGACGTCCTGGTCGCGCCCAAGGCGTCCTACGGCCGCGGCGAGACCGTGACGTCGGTGTTCGTCACCGGCCATCCCAAGAACAACCTGCACCGCAACCACACCTTCCTGGAGGTGCAGCGGCAGGTGAACGGCCAGTGGACGCGCGTCGCCGACGACGGTGACTGGGCGACGCGCTACAAGTGGGAACGGGTCGGCATCGCCTTCTCCAATGCCACGATCACCTGGCAGATCCCGGCGGACACCCCCGCCGGTACCTACCGGATCGTGCACCACGGCGACGAGAAGAGCGGCTGGACCGGCAAGATCACCGGCTTCATCGGCGCCACGGCGGGCTTCACCGTCGGCTAGGACGGCTCCTCGGACGACGGCCCCTGCCCCTGATCGGGCGGGGGCCGTTGTTATTCCCGGCTCCGCTGAGGCCGTGATTACGTTGTGTGCGATTTAATCGCGCACTAGCTTTATGGCATCACCCCGGAACGCCAGGAGGAAGCCATGAAGCGCCCCGTCCTCGAACCCGCCGCCGCCGAGTTCGCCGCCGCCACCGCCACGCCGCCGTTCCTGTTCGAGATCGCCCCCGAGGAGGGCCGCAAGGCCGTCGACGAGGTGCAGTCGGGTTCGGTGGACAAGCCCGAGATCGACGAGCAGTGGGTGGAGCTGGACGGCTTCAAGGTCCGCGTGGTCAAGCCCGCCGGTGTCAAGGGCCCGCTCCCGGTCGTCCTCTACATCCACGGCGCGGGCTGGGTCTTCGGCAACGCCCACACCCACGACCGCCTGGTCCGCGAACTCGCGGTCGGTGCCGGCGCGGCCGTCGTCTTCCCCGACTACTCGCTCTCGCCCGAGGCCCGCTACCCGGTCGCGATCAACCAGAACTACGCCACCGCGCAGTGGATCCAGGCGTCCGGCGCCTCGTACGGCCTCGACACCACCCGCGTCGCCGTCGCCGGTGACTCGGTGGGCGGCAACATGGCCGCCGCGCTGACGTTGCAGGCCAAGGAACGCGGCGACATCGAGCTGAAGGCCCAGGTTCTCTTCTACCCGGTGACCGACGCGTCCTTCGACACCGACTCGTACCTGCAGTTCGCCGAGGGCTACTTCCTGCGGCGCGACGGCATGCAGTGGTTCTGGGACCAGTACACGACCAACCCGGTCGAGCGCGCCGAGATCACCGCGTCCCCGTTGCGCGCCACCAGGGACCAGCTCGCCGGCCTGCCCCAGGCACTCGTGATCACCGCGGAGGCCGACGTGCTGCGCGACGAGGGCGAGGCCTACGCCGACAAGCTGCGCGAGGCCGGCGTGCCCGTCACCGCCGTCCGGTACGCGGGTGCCATCCACGACTTCGTGATGCTGAACGCGTTGCGCGGCACGCACGCCGCGGAGGCCGCGATCAACCAGGCCACGGCGTTCCTGCGCAAGGCTCTGAACGACTAACCCCGCTGGGTCCGGATGACGTGGAACGGCGTGCCCTGCTGGCACGTGGTCATCCCGCCGGGATCAGCCCGCCCGCTCACCTCCACCACGGCGCCGGCCACCGCGATCGCGGGGTCGGCGCCGAGCAGCAGGTACTGCTCACCACCGGTGTTCAGGAGCGTGCAGCCGGACTCGACACCGCCCGACACCGTGCCCCGCACCGTCGTCACGCCCGGATCCAGCGCCCGTGACGGCGTGGGCAGCAGGGGCGGCGTGGTCGGGAGCGGGACCGAAGAGGGCGGCAGCGGCGCGGGAATGCTCGGCGTGGACGTGTCGGTGGTGGGAGTGCTCGATGCCGGCACCTGGGGCGGCGGCACCTGGCCGCACGAGGCCAGCACCAGGCAGAGCAGCACGGCCGTTAACCCGCGCATGTCACGTCACCTCCGGTGGACCACGGCGACCGGGCACGGCGCGTGGTGGAGCACAGCGTGGCTCACCGAGCCCAGAATTGCACGCCTCACCGCCCCTCGGCCGTGACTGCCGACGGCGATCAGAGCCGCGCCATCGGCCGCCTGGAGCAACGCGCGGGCGGGGGCGTCGAAGGCGACCTCCTGTGCCACGTGCACGTCGGGCCACCGGGCGATGTGGGGTGCCAGCTGTTCGTCCAGCACCTTGGCCAGGTCCACGCGGACGTGGTCGAAGTCCTGCTCGGGGAGTTCGGCCCAGCCGACGTCGTTCCACGCGTAGACGGCGAGCAGTTCGCGGCCGTGGCGGGCGGCGTGCTCGAAGGCGAACGCGATCGCGTCCGTCGAGGTCTCGGAGCCGTCGACGCCGACGACCACCCTGCCGTCGACGGGGCCGGAGCGGGTCACGATCACGGGGCGTCCGCCGGTCGACACCAGCTCGACGGCGGTGGAGCCCAGGAACATCTCCGCGATGCCCGTGCGACCGGACGAGCCGAGCACGAGCAGGTCGCCGGGTTCGGCGGCGAGGACGTCGACCGGGCGGCCGATGCGCACGTGCGTGGCGACTTCCAGGTCCGGCCAGCGCTCCCTGAGGTCGGCCGCCAGTTCGGTGAGGCCGTCTTCCGCCGCCTTGGACATCGTCTCCTCGGTGACGAACTCCGGCACCGGGATGGTCATCGGCGTGAAGACGGGCTCGGGCAGGGGAGCGCGTACGGCGTGCACGACCTGCAAGGCCGCGCCGCGGCGGGACGCTTCCTCCGCACCGAAGTGCACCGCGCGTCTGGCCAGGTCGGAACCGTCGAACCCCACAACGACCGTGGACATGAGAAACCACCTCCGGCCGGGGCATACCCGGTCGGAGGTGGTTTCAAATGTGATCTACGGCCGTGCTAGTCGATAACGAACTGCGAACCCGGCTCGATGGTGATGTCGCCGTCCCGCGAGTTGGTGATCGTGACGTTCGTCAGCCGCGCCGAACCGCGGGCCTGGGCCATCGCGAGGATGCCCGAGCCGTTGTTCGACCTGTCGATGCGGACGTTGGTGATCTGCACGTCCGGCATGCCGCTGCCGCCGCCCTTGAACTGGATCCCGTCGTAGGTGGAGTCCAGGATCTCGGTGTCGCGGATGACGACGCCGGGAATCGGCAGGTTCTGCGAGAACAGCGTGATGGCGCCGAACTCCTGCGCCTCACCCCAGAACGCGCCGCCCGTGCGGTGCAGGGCGTTGTTGGCGAGCGTGGTCGTCCCGCCGAACGGCAGCGGGTCGTGGTCGGTCGCCAGCATGATGCCCGGGTAGTTTGCGGTGTCGGAGATGATGTTGTTCTCCGCGCGGTTGTTCGACCCGCCGTAGATCGCGATCCCGTTGGCACGCCACGGGAGTGCGATCGTGTTGTTGAGGAACGCGTTGCCGCTGCCGACGTCCACGTTCTGGTCCTTCACGTACTTCGACGCCCACACCGCCAGCGCGTCGTCGCCCGTGGTGCGGAACGACGAGTTGAACACCGTGGAGTTGCGCGTGCCGTTGGCGAAGTTGATGCCGTCGGCATAGGTGTTGCGGATGCGCATGCCGGTGAACTGCAGGCCGTCGCCCGGGTTCCAGCGGTCGGGCAGGTTGGTGTAGTCGCGGCCGACCCAGGCACCGACGTTGGCGTGCTCGATCCACACGTTGGTGATCTTGGTGTTCTTGCCGAACCGGCCGGTCAGGCCGACGCCGCCCTCCGCGTTGCCGTCACCGCCGCGGATCCGGCCGGAGCCGAAGATCGCGAAGTCGGACAACTGCGTGTTGTCGTCGATGTCGAACCCGAAGTTGCCCTCGTGCGGGTGGTTGATCGTGCCCGCGTCCTGCGGCTGCGTGAGCGAGAACAGCTGCGAGTGCCACATGCCGGCGCCGCGCACGGTGACGTTGCGGATGCCGACCTGGTTGTACTGACCGGAGTTGAACAGGGTCAGGATCTTCTTCTCCTGGCGGAACTTGCCCTCCGGGATCCAGACGCAGGGGATCTCCCCGTTCTGGTCGGCCGTCACAGCACGCTGCAGGGCGTCCGCGTCGTCGGTCTGGTCGTTCGGCGTGGCACCGTACTGCGTGATCGACACGCACTCGGCGGGCTTCTGCGCGGCCGGTGCGACCTGCTCCAGGTCGATCAGGTCGATGACGTAGAACTGGGCGCTGTCACCGGCGTCGCGCTGGAGCTTGAACTTCGTGCCGGCGGGGTAGCTGCTCGCCAGCAGTGACGAGGTCTCGTCGAACAGCCTGCGGGCGTCGCCACCCGGACGGTTCGTGAGGCCCTCGGGGTCGTCGGTCGTGCCGTAGAGCCAGCTGTGGCGCGAGGACAGGGTCAGCTTCTGCACGAACTGGTCGTTCGCGTAGAGGCTGATCGTCGCCTCCTGGCCACCGCCCGCGGCGGCGTCCGGGATCGAGTTGCGCACGACGATCGAGTTGGTGCTGACCGTCGAGGTGACCTCCACGAACTGGCCCTGCGCGTCGAGGCGCACCGACTTGCGGCCCGAGGACTCGGACCCGAAGTTGGTGTGCCCGAACGTGCGCTCCGCGTCGGCCTGCAGCAGCGTGCCCTGGTAACGGCCCGCTTCCGCCTCGTAGCTCGTGAACGGCGTCGATGCGCCACGTCCGACCACAATGGACTGGGTCGCGGTGTTGTTGGTCTCGTTGGTCTCCGCGACCACGTTGGTCGCGTCCGCCGTCGCGGTGGCCGTGGCGCCGCCGTTCGTGGCTGTCCAGGAGCCGACGTTGACCGTGACGGTCTGACCGGCGTTGATCGCACCGGTGTTGGCGTTCAAAGTGCTGCCGCCGACGGCCACGCGGGTCACCGAAGCGCCCGCCGCGGAGGTGCCGCGGTTGTTGACCTGCACGGCGAACGTCACCTGCTGGCCCGCCGCCGGGGACGACGGGTTCGGCGTCACGCCGGTGATCCGCAGGTCCGGTCCCGGTGCCTGGCCGACGACCAGGGGAGAGCCGGAGGTGAAGGTGTTGTTGCCCTCGTTGGTCTCCGCGACCTGGTTGGCCGGGTCCACGGTGGCCGCGGCCGCGTAGGACCCGGCACCCCGGCGGCCCGCGTCGACGCTGACGCTGGCCGTGGCTCCAGGTGCGAGCGCGCCGACCGCCGCGGTGCCCGCGGCGGTGCCGCCGAGCGTGACGTTCAGCGTCGTGGCGCCGGACGCCACGGTGCCGCCGTTGCGCACGGTGGCGGTGAGCCTGATCGCGTCGGCCTCGCTCGGGTTCTGCGGGGCCCACGTCAGGTTCGTGACGGTCAGGTCGGGCGCCGGTGCGGAGGCACCGAAGACCTGGAACTCGGCGACCTGGCCGCCGGGCGCGCCGGTGTTCGAGTAGAAGTGCAGCCGCACGTCCGACGCGCGGCCGGACACCGGGATGGTCACGCTGTTGCCGGTGGCCGGGTCGAACCGGTAGTCGGCGCGTGCCTTCAGGGTGCCGAACGCCGTGGCGCTCGCCTCACGGCCGAGCACCTCGAAGTTCTGCGTGCGGGCGCCCCACGCGCCGTCGGGGTTGAGCTTGACGACGACCGAGGTGACGTCCGCGTTCGAGCCCAGCTTCGCGGTCAGGTGACCGGGGAGGCCGTTGGACTCCCAGTACGTGCCGGTGTTGCCGTCGACCGCGTTGCCCGGCACGTAGGTGTGCACGTGCCCGGACTCCTCGACCGGCTTGCCCGCAGCGAGGTTGTCGCCAGGGGGCGGCGGGTCGACCGGTCCGGACTCGCCGTGCACCTCGAACTCGCTGAGCTGACCGGCGGCCCAGCCGGTGTTCGCGGTGATCGTGACGCGCACGTACCTGGTGCTGGTGGCCGCGAAGTCCAGCGTCACGGTGTTGCCGGAGCCGGGGGAGAAGACCCGCCCGCCGGAACCGACGATGTCGCTGAACTGCGAGCCGTTGGAACTCCCTTGCACGGCAAGCGTTTGCGTGCGCTGCTCCCAGTTCGAGGGCAGGCGCAGCACGACCTTGCTGACGCTCTTCGCGGCGCCCAGGTCGGCCTGGAGCCACTGCGGGAACACGCCGTTCGTGCTCTCCCAGTAGCTGCCCTGGTTGCCGTCACCGGCGTTCCCGGCGCCGAGCGCGCCGTTGGTGCTGGACGCGGTCAGGTTCGCGGACAGCCTGACGACCGCTGCTCCCGCCGTGGGTGTCAATCCGAACAGTGCGAGGGCGCTGACGAGGGCAGCGCTCACCGCACGCTTCATGAGCGTGTTTTTCATGGAATTGTCCTTCGCGGCAGGGGTATCAGTTGTTGATGTTGATCTTGAAGGTGGACGTGGTGTTCTTGATGTCCTGGAAGTTGTTGCTGAACCTGAGGCCGTTGAACGTGACCTCACCGACCGCCGGACCCTGACCGGTTTCCGGCATCTCGTTGGCCCACAACCCGAACCCGGACTTGGCGTCGAACGCGTCGCCGCTCTTGCGCGCACCCGAGATGCTCACGTTGGACAGCACCGTGTCCTGGAAGACGTTCTCGGCCGCACCGTTGTACTTGGTCTGGAACATGATTCCGCTGTACGTCGGATCGATGATCTCGACGTCGCTCACCCGGATCCCCGTGTACTTCTTGGAGGCGGAGAACATCCAGATCGCGCCGAACGTCTGCGCGCCCCAGAAGTGACCGCCGGACCGGACGAGCGTGAGCCCGCTGAACGTCGTCGGCTCCGGCCCGAAGTCCTCCATCGGGTAACCGAAGTCGAGCGAGCTGATCGTCACGGCGGAGTAGGTGAGCGTGTCCGCCACGTAGATGTTGCGGAACGTGTTGAGCTTGCCGCCGTAGACCGCGAGACCGGCCGCGCGCCACGGGGTCAGCACCGAGAGGTTCTCGAAGACGTTGTTCTGCTGGCCGCTGCCACCACCGTCGGTGGCGGCGAACAGCGCGAACGCGTCGTCACCGGTCGACCGGGCCTCGATGTTCGCGACCCGGTTGCCCGCCGACCCGTTGGTCAGGTTGAGGCCGTCCGCGTACATGTCGCGGATGCGGCTGTCCCTGATGACGTTGTTGTCGACGTTGTTGCCCCAGAACAGGCACATCATGTGCTCGACCCAGATGTTCTCGATGGTCATGTTCTGCACGCCGGCGAAGTCGAACACCTTGCCCGGCCCGTTGATGCGCGCGGTGTAGTTGCCGAAGACCGCGAACCCGCTGAACGTCGACCCGCTCGCGGACGACTGCGCGCTGAAGCCGATGTCGGTGTTCTCCTGCGCGAGCGGGGCCTGGAACCGGGTGAACCAGGGTCCCGCGCCGACCACCCGGACGGCCTTGCCGTAGACGTTGAACTTCTGCGCCGTCTGGTAGGTGCCCGCGGGCAGGTAGACGCCGATCAGCGTGCCGGTCGTGTCCATCCGGACGCGGTCGAGCGCGTTCTGCACGTCCTGGTGGGTGAACCCGGCGGGCACGGCGTAGCGCGCCGCGTCAGGGTTTCCGGCAGCCGTCACCTGTTCGAAGTTCACGAAGTCGATCGCGTAGTTCGTGGTGTTGGCCGCGTCCTTCTGCAGCTTGATCTTCGTGCCCGCCGGGAACGTCGAGTTGAGCATCACGTTCGCCTCGTCGTAGATGTGGCGCGGCCCGCCCGCTCCCGGCGAGTTGCCGGGCTCGGCCTCGTTGCCGTACTGCCACATGTACTTCGACGTCAGGTCGATCGCCTTGTGGAACTGGCCGTTGACGTAGACGTTCAGGTTGGACGTGATGCCGCCGCCACCGGAGCTGTCCGGGATGGAGAACCGGGTGACGAGCGTGTTGGTCGGAGCGGACGTCGTGAACTCGACCGACTGGCCCGTGCCGTTCAGCGTGACGGCACGGCGGCCGGACGCCTCACCCGCGAGGTCGCCGATCGTCCTGTTCGGACTGAGGACCTGCGCGCCGCCACCGGGCGTGGCGTCCTCGGCCTCGACGTGCTGCCACGGGACGCTGGCGCCGCGCCCGATGAACAGTGACTGCTCACTGGTGTTGTTGCCCTGCTTGGCAGGGATCTCGTTGCCGTCGTTGGCGATCACCGTGCGGACGGTGTAGCGGCCGTCGGCGGCGGGCCACGTGCCGAGGTTGACCGCGGCGGTCGTCGCACCGGCGTTGATCGTGCCGTTGTGGCTGCCGGTCAGCGTCCGGACGGTCTGGCCGCTGCTGTTCAGGATCGTGACCGTGATGCCGTGGGCGCCGGCCGCGGACGCGATGGTGCCCTGGTTCTTGATCGCGACGCTGAACGAGGTGCTCTGGCCGCCGCTCGGGTTGCTCGGCGACCAGGACGGCACGGCGACGAGGTCGGAGCTCGGGACCGGCGTCACGACCAGCGCGTCCGGGTGGACGCGGGCGTTGTTGGTCTCGTTCTGCTCCGCGACCTTCTTGGTCTCGTCGACCTTGGCCGTGTACTCGTAGCTACCCGAGGGCCTGGCCGCGATCGTGGTGCTCACGTTGGCCTGCGCGCCCGCTGCGAGGGCGCCGACCTGGGCCGTGCCGACACTGGCGGTGCCGAGGAAGAACGTCACGTCGGTGGTCGCGCTGGCCGCTGAGCCCGCGTTGCGGACCGTCGCGTTCAGCGTGATCTGGTCGGTCTCGACGGGACTGGCCGGCGTGATCGACGTCGCGGTGACGGTGAGGTCGGGATTCGGGGCAGGGGTGCCGAACACCTGTACCTCAGCCACCTGGGCGCCGGGCGCACCGGTGTTGGACGTGACGCGCAGCCGCAGGTCGGCGACCCGCCCGGCCGCGCCGATCGTGACGGAGTTGCCGGACGCCGGGTCGAAGCGGTGGTCGCGGGCCGCGGCGAGGCTCGTGAAGCCGGTGGCGTTCTGCTCGCGGCCGAGGACCTCGACGTTCTGCGTGCGGGCGCCCCAGGCGGAGTCGGGGTTGAGCTTGACCACGACCGAGCCGACGTCCGCGTTCGATCCCAGCTGGACGGTCAGCGTGCCGGGGAACCCGCCGGACTCCCAGTAGGAGGCCACGTTGCCGTCGTTGGCGTTGGCGGCGACGAAGTCGTGCACGTTGTTGTTCGCCGTGACGGGCTTGCCCTGCGCCAGGTTCGTGCCGGTCGCCCCCTCACGCGTGACGGTGTTGCTGGCGGGGGACTGGTTGCCGGCCGCGTCCTTCGCGATGACGTGGTAGCTCACGCGCAGGCCGTCGGGCTGGCTGTCGGTGAAGGTCGTGCCGGTCACCGTGGTCCGCAGGGTGCCGTTGGCGTAGACGTCGTAGCCGGTGACGCCCGCGTTGTCGGTGCTCGCGTTCCAGGTCAGCCGGATCTGCCCGGCCTGGGGCTGGGTGAGGGCGAGGTTCGCCGGTGCCGAGGGGGCCTGCGTGTCACCGCCGGTGGGGCCCTGCACCTCGAACTCGCTCAGCTGGGCCGCGGGCCAGCCGGTGTTGCCGGTGATCCGCAGCCGGACGTACCGCGTCGTGGCCGCGGTGAAGTCGATGGTGGCGGTGTTGTTCGCGGCGGGGGTGAAGTCGTACCCCCTGGACGCCACGAGATCCGTGAAGTTCTGGCCGTCCGTGCTGCTCTGGACGGCGAGGGTCTGGGTGCGGGCGCCCCAGCCGGCCGGGAGCCTCAGCACGAGCCGGTCGGCCTTCACCGCGGCGCCGAGGTCGGCCTGGATCCACTGCGGGAACGCGTTGTTCGGGCTCTCCCAGTACGTCCCCTGGTTGCCGTCGCCGGCGTTGCCAGGCCCGTAGTTCTGGTTGGTGCCGCTCGCGCTGTAGGTGGCCTGCAGCTGGGCGCTGACGGCCGCTTCGTGCACCTCGAGCTTGGCCGTGGTCTTGGTGGCGCGGACGTGCCGGACCAGCGTCGGGTCGACCTGGAACGTCACCCTGCCGTTCTTGAAGTCGTGTGGTCGTTCCGCGACCAGCGTCGACCAGCCTCTGCCGTCCAGGCTCGTCTGCACGGCGAACGTCTCGGTGCTGTTCTTCGGGGCGGTCAGGGTGACCTGGTCGATGCGGGTCTGCCTGGCCAGGTCGAGGCTGACCGGTGCGGCTTGGGCGGCAGGGGCGATGGTCAGGGTCGCCGCTGCGGTGATCAGTGCCGTAATCGGGGCTAGCAGGGAGCGAACGCGTGTCGTCGGTGACATGGCGTGCTTGGCCCTTCTCGGTGGGGACGCGAGGGGGTGTGGCGCGCCTCACCGTAGAAGTGACTAGCAGATTACCGCAATATCTCGACGTGATTGCGCAAATTTGCGACATAGCGCTCTGAACAGGAAAGACGGGTGTTCGTTCCCGTGTCCGACCAGTGTCCCAGCGTGCACAAGGCCGATCACCAGCAGCTGGACATCCGGTGTTGCGGGAGGTTCGGGCCCGAACCTGCCCGAAAAATTGATGGGAGGGCGATGGTTCGGCTTGCGAGCGCTTGCTGTGAGCTTGCTGGGCTTGCGTAAGGTTTGCGCAACTCTCAGAGCTTCGCGAACAACCTTCTGGCTCGGTTCAGCAGATCCAGCCTGTGCTCACGCTGCCGGAGCGAGTGCCCCTCGCCCGGATAGACGACGAGTTCGGAGTGCTTCACCGCGCCGTGCAGGAGTTCGGCTTGCTCCACCGGCACGTTGGTGTCCTCCGCGCCGTGCACGATCAACATCGGCGTGGAGATGCGATCCGCGTAGGTGATCGGACTGTGTTCGGGGCTGTCGCCCAGCGCCGCCTCGAACGCGCCCCACTCACCGGTGGCGATCAGCTTCGGCCAGTCGGAGATGCCCGCACCCACCAGTGCGGCCTTGAACCTGTCCGTCCTGGTCGTCGCCCACGCGGCCATGAACCCGCCGTGACTCCACCCGGCGATGCCGAGCCGGTCGGGATCCGCGATCCCCTGGCCGACGAGCAGGTCGATACCGGTCTCGATGTCGTGCCACTCCTCCTGGCCGACCTCCTTGGCCACGGCCGCCGCGAACTCGTGGCCGTGGCCCTGCCCTCCCCGCGGGTTGGGCAGGAAGGCCGCGATCCCCTGATGCGCGAACCACTGCGCCGACGGCACCCAGTGCAGCTGCAGGTCGTCGGTCCACCGGTCGTACGGCCCGCCGTGGACGATCGTGACGAGACGACACGGTCCGTCTCGTCTCGTCCAGCCGACGGGGAGCACCAGGAGACCGTCGAGGTCGAGCCCGTCGCGGGCTTGGTAGTGGAGGCGTTCCTGGGTGCCCCACGCGATGCCGTCGAGGTCGCGGTAGCGGGGTGGCAGGTGCGAGCCGGTGACACGGCCGAGGAAGGTGCCGTCGAGGCGGTGGAACTCGGTGTCGAGACCGGTCGCGACGACCACGACCGGCGCGCTGCCGTCGTCCTGGACGAGATCGATCGGGCAGGCCGGCACGCCCTCGGTGAGGTTGCGGTGGCGCTGGTCGAAGACGGCGTTGCCGCCCTGCAGGTGCGGTGGTGTCAGCGCGAGGTAGAAGACCTCGTCGCCCCACCACGCCGGCGAACCGGCGTCCGCGGGCGTCGCGCCCAGGTCGGTGACGGTCCCGTCGGTCTCCACGACGTGCAGCGCGGGGTTCAGCAGGCCGGGGTCGATCTCCGGCGACGACCAGGTGATCACCGCGAGCCGGCCGCCGGGGTGCTTCGCGACCTCGGCTACGTGACGGCCCGGGATGCTCACCCCGGCAGGTGCGTCCTTCACCGGCGGCGGGCTGTGGCCGGCGGTGATCTCGTCGGTCAGTTCCCGCACCGCGCCCCCTTCTCTTGATCTCCAGTTAACTACAGGTTCTACGGTCGGGGCCATGACGATTCTCGTTGCGGGGGCGACCGGAAATGCCGGAGCCCAGGTGGTGCACGAACTGCTCGCGCTGGGCCAGCGGGTCCGCGCGATCACCAGGAACGCGGCGACGGCACGGCTCCCGGCCGGTGTCGAGGTCGTCGAAGCAGACCTGACCAGGCCGGAGACGATCCCGTTCGAGGGCGTCACCGCCGCCCACCTGCTGGCCAGCGCGGGCGACGACTACGCCGAACTGCTCACCGGGCCGGACCTGCTGCGGCGGGCGGAGAAGGCCGGCGTCCGCAGGATCACGCTGGTGTGGAACGGGTACCGGAGTCCGATGGAGGAGGCGGTGACGGCCGGTCCGCTGGAGTGGACCGTGTTGCGGCCGGGGGACTTCATGTCGAACTCGCTGGCCTGGGCCGAGTCGGTGCGCCGGGAGGGGGTGGTGCGCGAGCCGTTCGCGTACGCGCGGAGTGCGCTCGTGCACGAAGGCGACATCGGCGCGGTGGCGGCCGCCGTGCTCGTGAGGGGTGGGCACGGCGGCCGCACGTACGCGTTGACGGGGCCGGAGGCGTTGTCCGTGCCGGAGCAGGTGGCCACCATCAGCGCGGCGATCGGCCGGGAGATCAGGTACGTCGAGCAGTCCGAGGCGGAGGCACGGGACGAGATGCTCAGGGCAGGACGGCCCGCGGAGTTCGCCGACGTGCTGCTCGGGTGGAAGCGGGACATGCCCGCCGAGGGGTACACGGTGGTGCCGAGCGTCGAGGAAGTGCTGGGAAGGCCCGCGCGCTCCTTCGCCTCGTGGGCTCGGGAGCACGCGGACGCCTTCCGCTAGCCAGTGGTGTGGCTCAGAACCTCGGCTGGGTGATTCACGCTCAGCAGGGCGCCTCGCGGCACCGCCCCCGCACCCCCGTACATCCAGTACGAGGATGCGGGGGCGGCACCACGATGCACCCGTCTGACCGCGAATTCGCCCGGCAACGTTCTGAGCCACACCACTAGCGCAGCAGGTACGCGTCGACGATCGTCTGCTCCACGGTCTGCCCGCTGCCGGACGCCTTGGCGCGCAAGGAGACCGACTTGGCGTCCTTCGGGTGGGCGAGCAGCACGCGGTTGGCCGTGATCTGCGTGCGCTTCCACGTCGTGCCGCCGTCGTAGGAGACCTCGACCGACGTCACGCGCACCGAGTCCACCTGCGACTGCGTGGAGATCGGCACCGAGAGCATCTGGCCGGCGCGGGCGTAGCCGTTGTCGTCCAGCTGCGGGGTGAAGCGGATGACGGACAGCGGCAGCGCCGTCTGCCGGGCCGTCGTGTCGCTGCGGAACGTCCACACGCCGGACACCTTCGAACTCAGGGCGTTGTTCCGGACGGCGGAGGTCTCCACGCGGTAGTTCGCGGCGCCGGGCTGGACGTCGAGCATCGCCCAGCCCGGTTCGGCCGTCTCGGCGGCCTTCACGTCGTCGCGGTACACGGTCGTGCGGGCCTCGGTCACCGGGCCGTAGCCCTCGTTGCCCGCGTTGTCGCCGTACAGCGGCACCGTGATCCGGACGAAGTCGCCGGTGCGGAACGAGTGCGGGACGTCGCGCGCAGGCGGCAGCGCCGGGCCGAACACCGGGCGGTTGAACGGTTCCACGTACGACCTGCCCGGCTTGTAGTGCCGCAGCGGGGTGACGAGCGCACCGATGTTGCCGCTCTCGTCGAACAGGTTGAACCTGCGCGACCAGTCGCCGCCCTCGCCGCCGTAGTACTCGGTGCGCTGGCCGGGAACGAAGTTGTCCAGCGAACCGTACGTCCAGTCGGCGCGGCCCTCGGGCGAGGAGGTGTGGCCGATCGACGCGCTCTGGCCCGGCTCGAGCGCGGGCATGTCGACCTTGACGGTCGCGAGGTCCTTCTTCGCGACGGTCTTCGTCAGGCCGTTGGGCGCGGATCCCTTGCGGTACCAGGCGAGTCCGTAGAAGTCCGGGCCCGCGTTCCAGAACGTGGCGATCTTGCCGGTGACCTCGTTCGAGTCGGGGCCGAGGCTCGCGACGCCGAGGTGGTCGATCGAACCGCCGACCGAGAAGTTGCCGATCGTGTAGCTGGTGCCGTCGACGACCCGCTCGAAACCGGTCTGCAGCAACGAGAGCTGCGCGGTGACCGGCAGCGTCACCTTGATCGGCTTGGCCTGGCGGGCGTCGAGGCTGATCGTCGTGGCGCCGGTGACGGTCAGGTTCGGGTAGTTGACGACGTCGTGGGTCCAGGCGCCGGACGACGACAGCACGCTGCCGGTCAGGATGTAGCGGCCCTTGGCCACGCGAGCGACGCCGGTCGTGCTGTTCGGCCAGACTCGGGCGCCGGTGTCGACGTTGATCAGGAACGCGAAGGTCGACGCCGTCGTGACGCCGGACCGCTCGACGCCCGTGACCGTGACGTCGTAGCTCTCCACCTCCAGGTCGGCCACGACGGCCGTGCGCACGCCGCTCGCGACGATCGCGCCGCCGAACACGCCGCCCGCCGGTTGCTCGGTGACGTCCGCGGTGACCGTAGCCGTCGCGGTGCCGCCCGCCGGAACCACGAGCTCGGCGGGGGAGACCCTGAACAGGGTGCCGTTCGTCTCCGTGGTGAGGTCGAGCGTGACCGGCTCGGAACCCGCGTTGGAGTAGGTGATCTCCTTGGTCAGCACGGGTTCTCCGGTGTGCGGCCACGGGTGCGCGCCGAAGCTGAGGTTGGCCGGGCTCGACGTCACGTTCTGCTTGATCAGCTTGGCGACGTCGACGCGGCCGGAGCCCTGCTCGAACGGCGTGAGCTCCGCCGTCGGCGTGGTGGTGCCGGTGAGGCGGGCCTTCAGCGCGGTGCCGTTCAGCTCCGGGTGCTGCTGGCGCAGGAGTGCCGCCGCGCCCGCGACGTGCGGGGTCGCCATCGAGGTGCCGTCGAGCGAGGTGTAGCCGTCGGCGACCGGCGCGCCGATCCTGCCGTCGGAGTGCAGGGCGGCGACGATGCCGACGCCGGGCGCGGTGAGGTCGGGCTTGAGCGTGCCGGCCTGCGTCGGGCCGCGGCTCGAGAACTCCGCGATCCCGTTCCGGTCGTCGACCGCGCCGACGGTCAGGGCCGCGTCGGCGGTGCCGGGTGAGCCGATCGTGCGCGCGTTGGGGCCGCTGTTGCCGGCGGCGACCACGAACAGCGCGCCCTTCTCGGCGCTGAGGCGGTTCACCGCCTCTTCGAGGGGCTCGATCTCGGGGGTGTCGTAGCCGCCGAGGCTCAGGTTGATGACCTGGGCCCCCTGCTCGACCGCCCACTCCATGCCGGCGATGATCCCGCTGTCCTGCCCGGAACCGTTGTCGCCCAGCACCTTCACGTCCAGGATGCTCGCGTCCGGAGCGACGCCGCGGTACTTGCCGCCGCTCTTCGCGCCGGTGCCCGCGACGATCGACGCCACGTGCGTGCCGTGGCCGTAGTGGTCGCCGTTGTCCGGGGAACTCGAGAAGTTGCGCTCTCCGATCTCACGGTCCGCGAGGTCCGGGTGGGTGTTGTCGACGCCGGTGTCGAGGACGGCGACCGTGGTGCCCTTGCCGGTGAGGCCGGCGGCGTGGGCGGCGGGGGCGTTGATCTGGGCGACGCTGCGGTCGAGGTTCGCCCTGCGCCTGGCGTCGAGCCAGATCTTCTTCGCGCCCGACGCGGACAGGGTGCCGGCGAGCGGGGTCTTGGCCGCGTCGAACGCCACGCCGTTGATGCTGCGCAGCTGGAGGCCGGACTGCGCGCTCAGGGTGCCCGCCGGGTAGGTGGCGATGACCGGCAGGGCCCCGCCGTACGTCGCGAGCTCGGTGACGTCGAAGAGGCGCTCGTCGAGACGGCCGTCCGCGATCATCGGGATGGCGTCGTGCGGCACGACGTACTCGTGTCCTCCGGCGGTGTAGGTGGAGAACAGGACCCGCTCACGGCCGGGCGCGGGTCTGATCGCGCGCTGCCCGGTGAGCACCTGGTCCCCGGTGATCAGCGTGACGGTGGGCGCTGACGACGCGGCTGGTGGGGGAGCTGCACCGGCCTGGCCCGCGGTGAGCAGGGCGCCGGTCAGCACGACGACTCCGAGTAAGCGCACCCGGTCCTCCGTGGGGTCTGTGAGAGCGTTCTCACGGACCGTAGTCAGGTGCTCACGTCGGTACAAGGTCTACACCAATTTCCGGCACGCTTTAATCTTTGCGCCATGACGGGCCTGCGTGAGCGCAAGAAGGCGGCGACCAGGGAAGCGCTGGGTGACGCCGCCTGGAGCCTGTGCGTGGAGCACGGCCTCGACCGGGTGACGGTGGACCAGATCGCGCGGGCCGCCGGAGTGTCGCTGCGGACGTTCTTCAACTACTTCTCCTCCAAGGAGGAAGCGGTCGTCGCCGGTGACACGGCGACGGCGCTCGCGTTCGTGGAGGAGTTCGCCGCGCGGCCCTTGGGCGAACCGGTGCTGGTCGCGCTGCGGGAGGCCCTGCGGACGATCTACCCGCGCCACGTCGACCTCGACCGCCTGCGCCAGCTGCGTCAGCTCAGGCGCGACCCCGCGTTGCTGCCGCACGTGTTCGCCGCCTACTCCGCCCGCGAGCAGGCGTTGACGGCGGCGATCGCGGTGCGGTGCGGAGTGGACCCCGAGCTCGACCCCTACCCGGCGGTGACGGCGTCGACGATCCTCGCGTCGATGCGCGCGGTCGTGCAGTGGTGGCTCGACACACCCCAGGCCACGGACAGGTTCGACGTCACCGAGCTGGTCGGCCGGATGATCGACCAGCTCGGTGACGGGTTCACCAGGTGACCGGGAGCCTGTGCACGCCGTAGATCGACATGTCGGTGCGCAGCGGCACCTCGTCCGCGGGCACGGCGAGCTTCAGCGTCGGCAACCTGCGCAGCAGCTCGGCGAAGCCGACCGCCATCTCGACGCGCGCCAGCTGCTGGCCGAGGCACTGGTGGATGCCGTGCCCGAACGCCACGTGGTGGCCGCGCGGCCGGTCGACCAGGAGCGCGTGCGGGTCCTCGTACTGGCGGTCGTCGCGGTTGACCGCGGGCACCGACACCACGACCGTCTCGCCGGCGCGGATGGTGGCGCCGCCGATCACGACGTCCTCCTTGGCGTGCCGTGAGACGCCCGAGCTGATGATCGACAGGTACCGCAGCAGCTCCTCGACCGCGTTCTCGACCAGGTCGGGGTCGTCGCGGAGCCGGGCGAACTGGTCCGGGTGCTCCAGCAGTGCGAACGTGCCGAGCGCCAGCATGTTCGCCGTCGTCTCGTGCCCCGCGATGAGCAGCAGGTTCGCGATACCGGTGAGCTCGTCGTCGTCGAGGTCGGTGTCGCGCACGAGGCCGGACAGCAGGTCGTCGCCGGGGTTCTGCCGCTTGGCGCGAACGAGCCCGTGCATGAACTTCCGCAGCTCGGTCGTGTTCTTGATCTGCTCGTCGACCGTGGTGTTCAGGCTGAGCAGCTTGGACGTGCGGCGCTGGAACTCGTCGCGGTCGCCGTAGTCGACGCCCAGCAGCTCGCAGATCACGAGCGACGGCACCGGCAGCGCGAAGTCGTGCACGAGATCGGCCGGCGGTCCCTTCTCGATCATCGCGTCGAGCTGGGCGGTGACGATCTCGTGCACGCGCGGTGTGAGGTCCCGCATCCTGCGCACGGTGAACTGCCCGGTCAGCAACCGGCGGTAGCGGGTGTGGTCGGGGGCGTCCATGAAGATGAACGACCCGGCCCGGCGCTCCGGCGGGAACAGCTCCGCGTGCAGCTCGGGGGAGATCAGGGCCCTCGCACGCGGGCTGTTGATCCGATCCGAGCTCATCTGCGGTGCGGCGAGCACCGCCCGCGCCTCGTCGTGCCCCGTGACGAGCCAGACGGTGTCGCCGTTGTGCTCGATCCGGTGGATCCGCCCCTGCTCGCTCAGCTCGGTCAGCCCGGTGGCCGGGTCGAACGGGCACTTGCCGCGGTTGGTGAGTTCGGCGGGCAACTGCGGGCGGATGAGCTCCTGCGCGCTGCGCTGCCGCTCGGCCGTGGACATGGCCTCTCCCTGTCTGACCCGGTGTGACCGGGCCGTGGCTCGGCGTCACGTCCACGCTACCGAAACTTGCGCGTTGTGCAAGATTTTTAACCGACCTTTAGACCGCGAACACCTGGGCGTCGTCCGCGAAGGCCTTGAACTCCAGCGCGTTGCCCGCCGGGTCCAGCAGGAACATCGTCCACTGCTCGCCGGGCTCGCCCTTGAACCGCACGTACGGCTCGATGACGAACTTCGTGCCGGCGTCGGTCAGCTTGGCCGCCAGCACCTGGAACTCGTCCACGGTCAGGACCAGGCCGAAGTGGGGCACCGGGACGTCGTGGCCGTCGACCGGGTTGCTGACGCGCTCGGTCCTCGGCGCGAGGTGGGTGACGAACTGGTGGCCGTGCAGGTTCCAGTCGATCCACGTGTCGGAGCTGCGGCCCCGCTCCAGGCCGAGGGTCTCGCCGTAGAACGTACGAGCGGCGGAGAGGTCGTCGACGGGCATGGCGAGGTGGAAACGGGGAATGTTCGGCATGTAAGAATGTTAACATCCTGACAAGATGTCGTCTTGTTAACATTGCTCACATGACAGTGGGTCCCGCACGACGGCGAGGTCTGGGCAGCGAGGTCGCGGACATGATCCGCGAGGCCATCTTCGACGGCGGCTACCCGCCCGGCAGCGCGCTGCGCGAGGTGGAGCTGTCCGAGGCCCTGCAGGTCTCGCGCGGTCCTGTCCGGGACGCGCTGCGCGTGCTCGAACACGAGGGCCTGGTGCGCACCGAGTGGCACCGGGGCACCACCGTCGCCGAGCTGTCCCTCGAGGACGTCGCCGAGTTGGACAGCCTGCGTGGCGCTCTGGAGGTGCTGGCCGTCCAGCGCGTGGTGGCCACGGGCGCGTCCCTGGAGAAGATCGCCGCCGCGGCGCTGGAGATGGAGCGCGCCTCGACGCCGCACGAGATGGTGCGGTGCGACATCGCGTTCCACGACGCCGTGTACGCCGCCGCCGGCCACTCGCGACTGACCCAGGCCTGGGAGGCGATCCGGTCGCAGGTCCACCTGTTCCTGATCACGCGGGTGCGGCTGAGCACGGACGGGTACCTGGAGCAGATCCGCGACGAGCACCGGGACCTGGTGGCGGCGCTGCGGCTGGGGAACGTGGAGGGCGCGCTGAAGCTCTTCGCGGAGCACCGCCGGCACGCGTTCGACGTCCTCACCTCAGGCGGCTGAGCCCCGGCGGGTGCACGAAGGTGTGGATTCGCTGGGCCGAAGAGGTGATCACGGCGATCAACCGCCCGGACGGGCCCATACGCTCGGCGCCGTGGACCTGCACGCGCTGAAGTACGAGGGCGACCCGCTCGCCGACGCCGTGATCGCGCACCTGATCGAGAACGGCAACCTGAACGAGGTCAACCAGGTGCTCGCGGAGTTCCGCGGCAACGACGAGCCCATCCCCGCGCACCTGCCGCCGGTGGTCCGCGACTACCTCGTCGCCACCGACGACCCGCCCGAGTGGATGGACGAGGAACGCGTCGCCCGCGCGCACGAGTTCTTCGTCGACGACGGCGTGCACGTGGCGTCGGTGCTGTCGTTCGGAGCGATGGTCAACTGCTACGCGCAGCCCAGGCCGTCGCGGGTCCTCACGCTCACGCACCGGCTCAACCAGCCGCACCGCAGGCTGTCGGAGACGTCGCAGTTCGTGCTGAACATGATGGAGCCCAACGCCTTCGGCACGGGCGGCTCGTTCGTGCCGACCATCCAGAAGACCCGGCTGATCCACGCCGCGGTCCGCTACTTCGTCGGCCGCTCACCGGAGTGGGACCACGCCGAGGACGGCGTCCCGGTGTGCCAGCAGGACCTGCTCGGCGCGCTGCTGATCTTCTCCGTGCAGGTGATCGACGGCATGCGCCGCATCGGCGTCTCGGTGACCGATACCGAGGCCGAGGACTACTACCACGTCTGGCGCGTCGCCGGCGCGGTGCTCGGCATCCGCCCGGACGCGATGCCGGAAACGCTGGCGGAGGCCGAAGAACTCAGCAACACCATGGTCCGCGCGTCCTACGCGCCGTCGCCGGAAGGCGTCGAGCTCACCAGGAACCTCGTCGAGCTGTACGAGAAGTTCGTGCCCGGCAAGGCCTTCGACGGTGTCGTCGCGGCGATGGTGCGGCAGGTCGTCGACGAGGAGGTCGCGGACTGGCTGGAGGTCCCGCGCTCGCGGGGCTGGACCACGGCGGTCAGGACGGGCGCGAAGGTCATGCGCGTGTTCGAACGCGGCGAGGACCGCAGCCGGGTCGCCCGCACCGTGCTCGACAAGGCGGGCGAGCTGCTGCTCGGCGCGAGCGTCCGCAACCTCACCGACGGTCAGCCGACCACCCTCACCGTGCCGGCCTGCCTGCGCCGCTAGGGCGTGTCGCTCACGGGAAACGCCCTGGGGCGTGTCCCGTAAGTCTCGTTCGCGACAGTCGCGGTCGAGGGCCCCGGAGGCGGCACCGCCGCAACACCCGAACACGCCCGGTATGAGGGCGTCGCGGCGGCACCGCCTCCGGGTCTCTCGACCGTGACTCTCATCGAACGGACTTACGGGACACGCCCTAGAGCCAGCCGTGGTCGTGCGCCACCGAGAACGCCTCGGAACGGCCGGCGACACCGAGCTTGGTGACCGCGGCGGACAGGTGGTTCCGCACGGTCCCGGCCGACAACGAGGTGCGCGCGGCGATCTCGGCGACCGGGGTGCCGAACTCGCTGAGCCGCAACACTTCCAGCTCGCGCTGCGTCAGCGGGCACGGGGGAGCGGCGAGCGCGTCGGCGGCGAGTGCGGGGTCCACCCAGCGCGAACCGGCGTGCACGCGGCGGATCACGTCGGCCAGCGTGCCGCCGGGAGAACCCTTGGGCAGGAAGCCCTTCGCGCCCGCGTGCAGTGCCTGCTGCAGGTGCGGCGGGCGGCCCCGGCCGGTCAGGACCACCACGGCGCAGGACGGCAGCACGCGCGCCAGTTCCTCGGTGACCTCCAGCCCGTCCAGCAGCGGCATCTGCAGGTCCACCACGGCCACGTCCGGGCGGTGTGCCCGCGCGGCCTCCACGGCGGCCCGGCCGTCCCCCGCGCGGGCCACCACCTCGAGATCCGGCTCCAGGCCGAGGAGCGCCGCGAGCGCGTCGCGGATCAGCTCCTCGTCGTCGGCCAGCAGGACCCTGATCACGCGGGCACCACGACCTGCAACGTGAACACGTCCCCGGACTTCTCCACGGACACCTGACCACCCACGGCCGCGAGCCTCTCGCGAAGACCGCGCAGCCCGTTGCCCTCACTCGAAGGCTTCTCGGCGCCGTCGTTCGTGACGGTCATCCGCACCTCCTCGTCCGCGGCCGCGACGTCGATCATGCACCAGGTCGCGTGGCTGTGCCGCAACACGTTGGTGCACGCCTCCCGCAACGCCAGCGCGAGCTGCGTGGCACGTTCACCCTCCACCGGCACCTCGGAGACGGTGCACCGGATACCGGCCTCCTGCAGCACGGTCCGCACGGCCTCAAGCTGTTCGGGCAGGTTCACGGCGCGATAGCCGTGCACGGCGTCACGCACCTCTTCCAACGCCGAGGACGCCAGTCGTTGCGCCTCGAACGCCTCCGCGGCGGACCGCTCCGGGTCGGTGGCGGCGAGCCGCCCGGCCAGTTCGGACTTCAGCGCGATCACCGTCAGCCGGTGCCCCAGGAGGTCGTGGACGTCCCGGGCGAACCGCAGCCGTTCCTCGCTCACCGCGAGGTCCGCCTGCGCCTCACGCCCGGCCCGCGCCTGCCCCAGCAGCCCCGCGAACCACATCGGCAGACCGGCCATCGCGATGATCGTCACGCCGACCGCGGCCGCGATCATCTGGTACGCCGCCTGGTCGCGGCCGACGAAGAACCCGACCAGGCCCGAGACCACCACCGCGCCGATCGCCGCCAGCCACCTCCAGGGGCCGCTCAGCAGCAGCGGCGCGAACCCGGCCGCGGCGCCGCCGATCCACGCCCACGTCGACAGCTCGTCGGGCCCGACCGGCGCCACCAGCGGAATCGTCGCCAGGGTCGCGGCCCCGAGCACCCACAGCGGCCCGCCCCGCAACGTCACCGCGTACGCCACGGCCAGCACCAGCAGCCCCAGCACCCCGAGCCAGCGCAGCGCGCTCGGCTCGCGCAGCACCGAGATCAATGGCACGGCGAGCGCACTCAGCCACAGCACGTGCAGGGTGCCGCGCAACGCGACGTGCGGGAGATCGTTCATCGCCATGAGCCTAGAACCACACCATCAGGATCGTGACCGCGATGACCAGGTCGAACACCCCGCAGAACTCCGACCACCAGCGCGGCACGACGGCGTCGCGCACGTGGTGTACCAGATCCCAGACGGCGTGCGCGCCCCACCCCAGCGCGATCAGCAGCACGCCGGTGTGCGGCGACACGAGGATCACCACGACGGCCAGCGACGCGTACAGGCTGAACACGACGAGCTGCGTCCGGGGTGTCCGCCGTCCCCAGAACAGGTAGACCGCCTGGCAGAGCAGCAGGGTCCACACGGGAGGCACCAGCGGCGCCTGCCAGAAGTCGAACGTGATCGCGAGGGCGATCGCCGCAGGCCAGCGTTCACCCAGCGCCCGGACCACCGGGTTGGTGCTGGGTGTTCCGTGCTCGTGGCGGTAGCGGACCAGCACGGCGACCATCGCGGGCAGCATCAGCAGGTGCCCGCCCATCTCGACCGCGTGCCCGTCCAGGACGCCGAACCAGTACGGCACCAGGAGCACGAGGTACGGCACGAACATCGCCGCGCACATCTCGAAGATCCGGCCGTGGCCGCGGTAGCGCATCCACAACGCCATGGGCACGGACATCGACGCCGCCATCCACAGGGCGGCCACCTCGACCCGTCCGGGCGTCCAGAGGGGCCCGAACAGGGCCATCCCGACCAGCATCGCCACGAGCATCTCTGCCCCGTGGCGCACCAGCGGCCGAACCGCCGGAGAAACCGTTGTCGTCATGCTTCGAGAATCGGGGAGACTCGCGGCGGGACCTATCCGTGCGCTGTCATGTCTTCTCCGTGCGAAACGCACAGGCGATCTATGCGTCGACCTCTGCCCAGAGGGTCTTCCCGCCGGTGAACTCCTGGGTGCCCCAGCACCGGGAGATCTGGGCGATCAACACCAGCCCACGGCCCCGCGTGTCACCGAGACGTGACCGTCCCAGCCTCGGAAGTTCGGCCGGCGTGTGGTCGTCGACCTCCACCCGGACGAAGTCCGTGTGTCGTTGCACCCGCACGGCCCGCGGTCCTTCAGCGTGCTCGTACGCGTTGCTCGCCAGCTCCGTGCACACGAGGAGGACATCGAGGACGACGTCCTCCGGCAGATCCCTCAGCAGGGTCCCGATCCATGCGCGCATCGCGCCGAGGTCCGGCTCGTCCTCCGGCAGGGTGTGCAAGGTCCTCGCGGAGGCGCTCAGCACCTCGGGGGTGTCCATATCCATCCCACCTCGTTCCCCGGGCCCTCCTGGTTGCTCAAGACGGCCGTCAGGGTGCGAAATACCACCGTGCGTGCTACCCCAAACGTGTGGACGGCTATGGCTTCAACCTCGCGCTGGTCGCGGTTCTGGTGTTGCTCAACGCGGCTTTCGCGGGCAGCGAAATGGCGTTCGTGTCGCTGCGCGAAGGTCAACTGCGCTCGCTCGAACGCGAAGGGCACCGCAGGCTGGTGCGGCTCGCACGCGATCCGAACAGGTACTTCGCGACGGTCCAGATCGGCATCACGCTGTCCGGGTTCCTCGCCTCGGCGACCGCCGCCGTCTCGCTGGCGGCACCGATCGTGCCGCTGCTGAGCTTCCTCGGAGGTGCCGCGAACGGGGTCGCCATCGCGCTCGTGACCGTGGTCCTGACGTTCGTCACACTGGTCTTCGGGGAACTCGCGCCCAAGCGCCTCGCGATGCAGTACGCCGTGCGCTGGTCGAAGATCGTCGCCAGCACGCTGGACCTGCTGTCGACGATCTCGCGGCCCGCGGTGTGGCTGCTCAGCAAGTCGACCGACCTCGTGGTGCGGGTGTTCGGCGGCGACCCGAACGCCGACGAGGAGCAGATGTCGGCGGAGGAGCTGCGGGATCTCGTTGAGGTGCAACAGCATCTGAACCAGGAACAACGCACGATCATGACGGGTGCCCTGGAGATCCATGAACGGAAGCTGCGCGAGGTCCTGGTACCGCGCCGGCAGGTGACGATCGTCGAATCAGGTTTGGACACCCCCGCCGCCAGGGAAATCCTGGCGAGGTCCGGACATTCACGGGCTCCGGTGACCAAGAACGGGCACCTGGACGACGTGGTCGGCGTCGTGCACCTGCGAGACCTGCTCGACGACACCGTGGCCCTCGCGGACGTGGCACGGACGCCGATGGTGCTGCCGGACTCGCTGCGCGTCACCCACGCGCTGCGGCGGATGAAGGCCGAGCACGAGCAGCTGGCACTGGTCGTGGACGAGCACGGCGCGGTGGACGGCATCGTGACGCTGGAAGACCTGCTGGAGGAGATCGTCGGTGAGATCTACGACGAGACCGACTCCGACGTCGTGGCGGTGAAGGCCGGACCCGACGGCTCGCTCGAGCTGCCCGGCACGTTCCCGATCCACGACCTGGTGGACGTCGGTGTCGAACTGCGCGACGCGCCGGCCGGGCCGTACTCGACGATCGCCGGGCTGGTGCTCCTGCTCCTCGGCCGCATCCCGGAGGAGCCGGGTGACGTGGTGGAGGTCTCCGGCTGGAACATCGAGGTCCGGCAGGTGGAGCACCACGCGATCACCCTGGTGAGGCTGAGGTCACAGGCGAAACCGCGGAATGAAGCAGACGTCTGAACCGTTACACACGAGTGCAGCCGCTCCGGCTGCCACACCTGCCAACGGATACGGGGGATTTGGCATGCCCGCAGATCTGAAGAACCGCGCGTCCGGGCAGCAGGACGCGGACCTGGTCGGCCAGTACCTCCGCGAGGTCGGGCGCACACCGCTGCTCACCGCGTCCGAAGAGGTCGACCTGTCCCGGCGCATCGAGGCCGGCGTGTACGCGGCCCACCTGCTCCAGAGCGGCGACACGACGCGCGAGCCGAGGCTGCTGCGCCGCATCGTCGCCGAGGGTGAGCGCGCCAAGGACCACATGATCCGCGCGAACCTGCGCCTGGTCGTGTCGGTCGCGAAGAAGCACTCGTTCCGCGGACTGCCGTTCGGGGACGTGATCCAGGAGGGGAACCTCGGCCTGATCCGCGCGGTCGAGAAGTTCGACTACGCCAAGGGCTACAAGTTCTCGACCTACGCCATGTGGTGGATCCGCCAGGCGATCGAACGCGGCCTGGCCGAGCAGACCCGCACCGTGCGCCTGCCGGTGCACGTGGTCGAAGAGGTCAACAAGCTCAAGAAGATCGGGCAGAAGCTGTCCGCGTCGTTCGGTCGCGAAGCGACGGTCGAGGAGATCGCCGCCGAGGCCAAGTGCTCGCCGACGCGCGTGCAGGACCTGCGCGACGCGGCACGCACCTGCGTGTCGCTGGAGACGCCGGTCGGCGACGAGGGCGACTCGGTGCTGGGCGACCTGATCCAGGACACCGACGGCGTGTCCGCGCCGGACCTGCTGGAGCAGCAGGAGTTCACCGAGGGCGTTCGCTCCCTCCTGGACGTCCTGCCCGCACGGCAGGGCCGGATCATGCGCCTGCGCTACGGCCTGGAGGACGGGCGCGCCCGCACCCTGCAGGAGGTGGCGGAGGAGCTCGGCCTGACCCGTGAGCGCATCCGTCAGCTGGAGAAGCAGTCGCTCGCCCAGCTCAAGCAGTCGGGCGACCGCGACGATCTCTTCGCGCTCGCCGGCTGACAACCACCTACAGGCTCTTCAGCGTTTCGGTGAAGTAGCGCAACGTGAGCTCCGCGTCCCGCGACTGTTCGTGCGGGGCGCGGAGCTTTTGCGTGAAGTCCGCGATGTCGTTGACGGCCCACCTCAGCGAGTAGAAGGCGCTGTAACCGCCGGCCAGCCAGTGGTCGCGTTCCGGCGGGGCCAGCCCGACCGTGTCCCAGTCGATCAGGCACAGGCCCTGCGGGCTGCGGATCACGTTGCCCGCGTGGGGTTCGCCGTGGGTGACGACCCGCTCGTCCGGGAGCTGCCCGGCGAGCAGGTCCAGTTCGGTCAGCGCGGCGTGGACGATCTCCTCGTGGGCCAGGAAGACATCGCGGGCCTCGGCCGAGAACCACTCACCCGGCTCGTCCAGCAATGCCGTCAGCGCGGCTTTGCCCGGGATGTCGATCGGCGCGACCGGGGTGCCCGCCGGTGGTTCACAGCGGTGCAGCGCGGTCAGCAGCTCGGTGACGCCGGGGTGGACCGGATCACCGAAGGTTCCGGCTTTCCCCATGACGTACGGGAAGACGCTCAGCGCATAGCGGTCGTTGAGCAGCACCACGGTCTCGCCGTCGTCCGATCGCACCGGCGCCACGACGAACGGCAGTTGCTCGGCCAGGCTCGCCGCGGTCTCCATCGCCTGCCGCAGACCGGCCAGCGGCTTGGTCGTCAGGTCCGAGACCGAGGTGAACCACCGGTCGAAGACCGTCCAGTGGTAGTCGCCGAAGCCGACGGGGGCGTAGACCGGTGGCCCGGTGATGCCGAACTGGGCGAGGCCCGCGCGGAGGTCGTGATCAGCCAGACCCGCAGGAAGATCTCTCACAGCGAGCGACGGTAACCCAGCTCCAGCGCCCTGGGGCATTTCACGGTTCACCCCGCCTGTGCTGGTTGCCCGTGTCGAATGCGGCACGATGTCCCGCGTGAACGTTTCCGCGGTGTTGCGCACCCTGGCGCGGTTGAGCGCCGCCGAGCAGCCGCAGAAGCTCGTGCTCGACCTCACCAAGGCCGCCGGGCTGCTCTGGCTCGGCGACCACGAGCCGTCGTGGCGGGCGATCACGCTGGTGCAGGAGGGGCCGCACTGGACGCCGGTCTCGTGGACGGCGCCGAAGCAGGCCCGCGACGAGGTCGCGCACCTGGCCGCGTACGACGCGCTGCACCAGGAGGACCGGTTGCTGCGGCTGGGCTGGGCGTTCCTCGCCGGGCCCGCGCAGATCGGCGGGCAGCGGCGGCGGGTGTGCCTGCCGCTGGTGTCGCGGCCGGTGCGGCTGCACCACGGGCTCGGCCTCGGCTACGCCTACCACGTCGCCGGTGACGCCGGGGTGTTCCCGCTGATCGACGACTGGGCGAAGACCGCCGAGCGGGAGGCCGCGCTCGCGCCGACCGAGGCCTGGATCACCCAGACGTTGCGGCTCGCCGGGTTCGAGGACGTGCCGATCGTGCACGACGACCCCAAGAAGCTGATCTCCGGCAGCGAGCTCGTCGTCGCGATGGGAGCCGGTCTGCACGCGGGTGAGCCCGTCGTGAACACCGAGCACGGCACCGCGCTGTACGACTGGTCGGGCAAGAAGGGCATCGACGGCACGGCGTTCGCGGCCCTGTACGGCGCCGCCGCGGAGCCGGACCACCACGAGGAGCCGATCAGTTCGGCGTTGCCGCTCAGCCACAGCCAGATGCGCGCGGTCGAGCACGCTCGCCGTGCGCGGATCACGGTCGTGGGCGGGCCTCCTGGTGCGGGCAAGACCCACACTCTCGCGGCGTTGGCGCTCGATGCGGTGGCGGCGGGGAAGTCCGTGCTCCTCGCCAGCCGCACGCGCAACGCCGCCGACGTGCTCGGTGGCGCGCTGCGGAAAGCGGGCGGGCCGGTGCCGGTGCTGTTCGGTGACTCCGAACTGCGGCAGGAGATGGCGCGCGAGCTGAGCGACGGGCTGACCGCCACGAGCGATCCCGAACGCCTGAACGAACTCGATCGCGTCCGGCGTGCGGCCGCCGCCGCTGTGGCCCGTGTCGAACGCACGACCGGTGGCTCACTCACCGACGAACAGCTGGCCGCTGAAGCCAAGAAGCACCAGGCGTTGATGCCGGCACATCGTGCCGTGGCACCGAAAGTGTTCGACGCGGGCGCGGATTTCGCCGCACTGCACGCGCTCCTCCAGCCCCGCACCGGGTTCCTCGGTGAACTGCGGACCGGGTGGGCGGTGCGCAAGGCACGCGGACTCGCCGGTGCGGGCGACGCGCCGGTCGAGGACCTCCGCGCCGCGGTCGAGGCGGCCGAGCAGACCGCGGCGTCCGTCCGGATCGGGGCGAACGGCGGCACGGCGTTCGGTGAGCTGCGGCCGTTGCTGTCCGAGCAGGACGCTGCGAGCCGCACGGCCACCGCCGCGTGGCTCAAGGAGTACTCGGTGAGCCGCCGGGGTGCCGGCGCGCGCCGGGCGGTGGCGGCGCTGGCGAAGGCGCTGCGGTCCGGGCGGGCGGCCCGGCGGCGCGGACTCGCCGAGATCGACAGCGCGGACCTGGTGGCGGCACTGCCGTTGTGGGTCGGCACGCTGTCCGACGTGGAGGACATCCTGCCTCCCGTGCCCGGGATGTTCGACCTGGTGATCATCGACGAGGCCAGCCACGTCGACCAGCCGCTGGCCGCACCCGCGCTGCTGCGGGGCCGCACCGCGGTGATCGGCGGTGACCCACGGCAGCTGCGGCACGTGTCGTTCGTCAGCGACCAGGCGGTGCAGGCGGCGGTCGACGCGGAGGGCACCCAGGACCTGCGCGACCGGCTGGACGTGCCGAAGGTGAGCCTGTTCGACGCGGGCGCGGCGACGGCGGGCGTGCACTGGCTCGACGAGCACCACCGCTGCGCGCCGCACCTGATCGGGTTCGCGGCGGCCAAGTTCTACGACGGCAAGATCGCGCTGCTCACCACACACCCGTCGATCGCGGACGTCGACTGCATCGACACCGAACGCGTCGACGGCGACCGCACCGCGAAGGGCGTCAACCAGACCGAGGTCGGCGCCGTGCTCGCCCACGTCCGCAAGCGGGTGGCCGCGGGCGTGCGGTCGATCGGCGTCGTGACCCCGTTCCGCGCGCAGGCCGACGCGCTGGAGGAAGCACTGCTCAGCGAGCTCACGCTGGACGAGATCACCACCGGTGGCGTGCGCGTCGGCACGGTGCACGGCGTGCAGGGCAGCGAGTTCGACGAGGTGGTGGTCAGCCTGGCCGCGGACGCCAAGCCGGGTGCGTGGCGGTTCGTCAACGACCCCAGCCTGCTCGCGGTGCTGACCACCCGGGCTCGCCGCAAGGTGCACGTCATCACGTCGGCGCCCGAACCGCCGGGCCTGATCGGCGAGTACCTGCGGCACGCCGACGTCGCGCCGACCGAGACCGCCGGCACCGAACCCGAGGACGAGTGGACCGCGCGTCTCGCGCACGAACTGCGGGCCGCGGGACTGACCGTGCGCACGGGCTACCCGGTCGGGCAGTGGCGGGTGGACCTGGTGGTGGGGGAGAAGGACGGCGCCGTCGCGGTGGAGACGCGCCCGCACCCTTCAGGAGTGCGGGCGCATCTCGCTCGCTGGCGTGCGCTCACCCACGCGGGGTGGCGCGTGCACGACGCGTTCGGCAGCCGGTTCGGCGACGACCCGGCCCGGGCCGCCGTCGAACTGACCCAGGAGCTGGCGAGACGAGACGTCTCGTCTCGCCAGCTCTGACTCCGGATCAGGCCCGGACCTACCTCCGTGCGGGCTTGATCAGCGGCTCTGCTGAGGCGGCCGAGGGCAGGAACGGGTTCGGGTTCGCCGGGCACACCGTGCCGACGGGCGGCAACGTGCCGTTGAGCAGATACGCGTTCGTGTGGTCGGTCGCGCACTTGCTCACGCCGTAGGCCGTGTGGCCCCAACCCGCGTAAGCGAGCAAACGGCTACCCGCGAGCTGGCGGTTGGCCGCCTGCGCGCCCCGGAAGTCCGTCACGCCGTCGAAGTAGTTGCCCACCACGAGAACCGGCGCGTTGGTGCGGGTGCGCCACGGCCCGGTGAAGCGGTCGGGGTTCACCGGCCAGTTCGCGCACGCCGCGTTGCCCCACCACCACGCCGGCCCGAACTCCGAACCCGCTGCGGCGTAACGGGAGATCGCCTTGTAGGAGTTGAAGTCGCGCGGGTACTCGATGTCCGCGCACACGTTGCCGTTGTAGGCGTCGAACCCGTTGGCGTAGTCCGGTTCCGCCGCGGCGGAGAGCGACCCGGCGACGGCGTCGGACAGCTGGTCGAACAGCGCGGCGGCGTCCGGCCAGTCGCTCGGCGAGTACATGGCGCCGATCGCCGCGTTGATCACGGCGTCATAGGTGAACGTCTGGTCGCCGAGCTCGATCGGCTTGGCGCGCACCGACTTCAGCAACGCGTCCCAGCGCTTCTCCGACTGAGGCCCGAAGACGCACGCGGCCTCGTCGCAGGTGCGCAGGAACTCGCGGAACTCCTCCTTCGTCGCGATCCGGTCCGACTCGATCTGCCGGCCGCTCGACCACAGTTCGGGGTCGAGCACGCCGTCGATCACGAGCGCGCGGATGTTGCCGGGGAACAGGTTCGCGTAGGTGGCGCCCAGGAACGAGCCGTACGAGAAGCCGAGGTAGCTGAGCTTGCGGTCACCGACGGCGCGGCGCAGCAGGTCCATGTCCCGTGCGACGTCGGCGGTGCTCATGTGCCGGGCGATCCGCTGGTCGTCGCGGCATTCGGGGCCGAGCGAGCGGTAGCGGTCGAAGAACGGCCGTTCCTGCGCCGCCTGGTACGGGAAGCCGGGGATGCCCTCGAAGAACTCGCCGAGGTCCGCCTCGCTCTTGAAGCAGTGCAGCGGATCGGACTTGCCGATGCCGCGCGGGTCGAACCCGACGATGTCGAACCGGCCCTGGAGGTTGGCCGACAGGGCGTTGCCGGCGCCGAGCGCGAAGTCCACGCCCGAGCCGCCGGGCCCGCCGGGGTTGAGGAACAGCGACCCGATCCGGCGGGCGGTGTCCGTCGCGGGCTTGCGCGCCAGCGCGACGGTGGTCGTGGCGCCGCGCGGGTCGTCGTAGTCGAGCGGCACCTTCACGGAGGCGCACTCGAAGCCGGGGTGCTCGGGTCCGCAGGCCGCCCAGTCGATCTTCGGGACCTGCGCGCCACCTCCCGAGGCCTGTACGGCGGGTGTGCCGGTGATCATGAGCGCGGCCGCGGCGGCCAGCACGGTGAATCGCATCGACAAGCTCCCCTCTCGTCCGCAGAAGCGCTCTTCCTACCTGCTCGCGACCGGCCCCGTCGACCGCCGAAAGTCGTGACCGGCCAGTTGGGACGCGCTGTCGAGGAACGGGTTCGGGTTCGCCGCGCACACCGTTCCCACGGGCGGCAGCGAACCGTGGAGCAGGTAGGAGTGGATGTGGTCGATCGCGCACTGGCTGCGCCGGTACGCGATGTGCCCCCAGCCCGCGTACTCCAGCAGGCGGCTGTTCGGCAGCTGCCGCGCGACGGCCTGCGCGCCCCGGAAGCCGGTGGATCCGTCGAACCGGTTGCCCACCACCAGAACCGGCGCGGACGTGCGGGCCCGCCACGGTCCGGCGTAGCGGTCGGGGCTGGCGGGCCAGTCCGCGCAGGCGCTGTTGCTCCACCACCAGTAGGGACCGAAATCCGAACCCGCTGCGGCGTAACGGGACACCGCCCGGTACGCGCCGAACGTGCGCGGGAACTCGGTGTCCGCGCACATGGTGCCGAGGTTGGCGTCGAAGAAGTTGTCGTAGTCCGGCGCCGCCGCCGTGGACAGGCCCGCTTCGGAGGCGTCAGCGAGCTGGTCCAGCACGGCGGCGACGTCCGTCCAGCCCTCCGAGGCGAACCCGGCGAACAGCGCCCACGCGATCACCTCGTCGTAGGTCCACACCTCGGTCCCGAGCGTGACCGGCTGGGCGCGCACCGACTCCAGCAGTGCCCGCCACCGCTGCTTCGAGTTCGGCCCGAAGGCGCACGAGGCCTCGTCGCAGAGCCGGAAGAACTCGTCGAGCACCTCCGCCGTGGCGGTCCGGTCTGCCTCGACCTGCCGCCCGCTCGACCAGAGCTCGGGGTCCAGCACGCCGTCGATCGCGAGGGCACGGACGTTGCCAGGGAACATGTTCGCGTAGGTCGTGCCGATGTACGAGCCGTACGAGGTGCCGAAGTAGGTGAGCTTGCGGTCGCCGAGCGCGCGCCGCAGCAGGTCGAGGTCGCGCACCACGTCAGCGGTGCTCATGTGCCGGGCTATCGGCTGGTCGCACTTCGCCGCCAGCGAGCGGTACCGGTCGAAGAACGGCCGTTCCTGCACCGGCTCGTACGGGAAGATCGGCCCCGCGGCCAGGAACTCCACACGCTCCTGTTCGGACGCGAAGCAGCGCAACGGGTTCGAGCGGCCGATGCCGCGCGGGTCGAAGCCCACGACGTCGAACCGGCCGTGCACCCCGGCCGACATCTTCTCGCCCCACGCGTGCACGTAGTCGATGCCCGACGCGCCGGGCCCGCCGGGGTTGAAGAGCAACGACCCGATGCGCCCTGCCTGATCGGCGGCGGGTTTGCGCGTCAACGCCACCGTCGTGGTCGCGCCGCGCGGTTCGTCGTGGTCGAGCGGCACCGTGAACGTGGCGCACTCGAAACCGGGGCGTGCGGGTGCGCACGCCGTCCAGGCGATCAGCGGAGCGGGAGGCGCGGCCTGGGCCGCGGGCGTGAGTGCGGCCAGGAGCGCCACCACGGCGCCGAGCACGGAGGAACGCATGGAGCGTTCCTAGCCGCGCTCAGTCGGAGCGTCGATGCTTTTGGCGAACTCCTAGGTGATCGGCGATCTGGTCGTGGATGGGCGTGCCCATCACGATCGGGCTCGTCGGCGGGGTCTGCGCTGTGGCCGCGGGTGCGTCCTGGCTGTCGGGCATGAAAGGAGCGTAGGGATGGTCGTTGAGGCCTCAAGGACGCCGATCAAGGAATCACACCAGTCGTACCCCAAGAGGTGAATCGGGTTCTCCCTATCTCTACCCAGCGTGGGACCTCGGTCCTGCTACATGACCCCCTGTGGGTGCCCTCGATCGAGTTAACGTGTGATGACCGGCAACGTGGAATCTCAGCGGACGGACGTTCGGTTGCGTGATCTCGCGGCCATGCTGAACGATCGGCCCGGGGCCGGACGAGCGTGGAGCGTGTGATGGTCAGCGGCAAGCCCGGCATCGCCAAGCGGCAGCTCATCCTCCTCACCGGCAGGGCGCACCCGGAACTCGCCGAGGCCGTGGCGAAGTACCTGGGCATCGCCATCACCCCGCAGGCCGCCTACGACTTCGCGAACGGCGAGATCTTCGTCCGGTTCGAGGAGTCGGTGCGTGGCGCGGACGCGTTCGTCGTGCAGAGCCACAGCGCGCCGGTCAACGACTCGCTGATGGAGCAGCTGCTGATGGTCGACGCGCTGAAACGCGCCTCGGCCAAGCGCATCACCGCGGTCGTGCCGTCCTATCCGTACGCGCGCCAGGACCGCAAGTACGCCGGCCGCGAACCCGTGTCGGCCCGCCTGGTCGCGGACATGCTCAGGACCGCCGGTGCGGACCGCATCGTCACGGTCGACCTGCACACCGCGCAGGCGCAAGGCTTCTTCGACGGCCCGGTCGACCACCTGCACGCCATGTGGCTGCTCTGCGACCACGTCGGCAGCCGTTACCGGGGCGAGGACCTCACGATCGTCTCGCCGGACGCCGGCCGCACCAGGCTCGCCGAGAAGTGGGCCGACCTGCTCGGCGGCTGCCCGATCGCGTTCATCCACAAGACGCGCGATCCGTTGCGTCCCAACGAGGTCGTGGCCAACCGCGTCGTCGGTGACGTCGAGGGCCGCACCTGCGTCGTGGTCGACGACATGATCGACACGGCGCTGACGAGCACGACGGCGGCCCGGCAGCTGCTGGAGCAGGGCGCGAAGGACGTCGTCCTCGTGGCGACGCACGGGGTGCTGTCCGGCGACGCCCACGACCGGCTCATCGCGAGCAAGGCGCGCGAGGTGATCCTCACCGACACCCTGCCGATCCCGCCGGGGAAGCGGTTCCCCGGCCTGACCGTGCTGAGCATCGCGCCACTGCTGGCCCGGGCGATCCAGGAGGTCTTCGAGGACGGCTCGGTGACGAGCCTCTTCGACGGCAACGCCTGACGTCCGGGAAGCCCGCACGCTCGTCCCGTGGTGACATGGGTGCATGGGCGACTTGCGAGTGGAGACCTCGGCGAAGCGGGTCCGTGCGTACTTCGGTGGCGAACTGGTCGCGGACGCGACCGCGCCGCGACTGGTCTGGGAGATTCCGCACTACCCGGCCTACTACCTGCCCCTGGCCTCGGTCCGCGCCGAGCTCAGGGCGACGGGGGAGACCAGGGGCGACGGCGTGGTCCACGACGTCGTCACACCCGGCGGCACGGCCTCGGGCGCGGCGGTGACATACCCGGACTCGGCGCGGTTGCGCGACCTCGTCCGGCTCGACTTCGCGGCCATGGACGAGTGGCTCGAAGAGGACGAGCCGATCTACGTCCACCCGCGCGACCCGTACAAGCGCGTCGACGTCCTGAGCAGCTCACGGCACGTGCGGGTCGCACTGGACGGGGTGACGCTGGCGGCGTCGTCGCAGCCGCGGATCCTGTTCGAGACGACCCTTCCACCGCGCTACTACCTGCCTTTGAGCGACGTCCGGTTCGATCTGCTCAGGCCGTCGGGCACACAGACGCAGTGCCCGTACAAGGGCACCGCCGCGTACTGGTCGGTGGAGGTGAACGGCGTGACCCACGACGACCTCGTCTGGATCTACCGGTCGCCCCTGCCCGAGAGTCAGAAAATCGCTGGAATGGCGTGCTTCTTCAGTGAGAAGGTCGACCTCTTCGTCGACGGTGAGCTACAGGAGCGACCGAAGAGTCCCTGGTCATAGCTACCGCGAGAGTTGTAGTTCACACACTGCAAAGTTGCAGTGACTGCAAAACGATCCTGTACTCTTGCCCCGTGAACCAGCCGGGGGAGAGCCTGCGCGACCGCAAGAAGCGCCGCACCCGTGCCGCGCTCGAACGGGCGACCGTGCGTCTCGCCGCCGAGAGGGGCTACGACCACGTCACCGTGGAGGAGATCGCCGCCGAGGCCGACGTCTCGGTGCGCACCTTCTTCAACTACTTCGCGAGCAAGGACGAGGCGCTCATCGGCGCGGACCCCGAGGCGGGCCCGCGCATGGCCGAGCGCATCCTCGCCTTCCCCGACACCGTCACGCCGTTCGAGGCGTACCGGTCGTCGGTGCTCGCGGAGATCACGGACGAGCTGAACAACGCCCGCGACCTGTGGCTGCTGCGCAAGGAAGTCCTGATGCAGCGGCCGGACCTGCTGGTCCGCGCGTTCGCGAACAGCGCAGAGTCGGAGCAGTTGCTCTCGGACGCGGTGGGACGGCGGGCAGGGCTGCCCGAGTCCCACGCGTACCCGCGCCTGCTCGTCGCCGCCGGGAGCGCCGCGTTCCGCTGCGCGGTGACGCGCTGGGCACGCGACGACAGCGTCGCGCTGGGTGAGCTCGTCACCGAGGCACTCGACCTGTTCGGCACCGGGCTGGCTCACACACCACGTCGTCACGAAGGGGGATCATGAGCATCGAGGCAGAACCGACACCGGTCCACAGCAAACGCGAAGTCGTCCAGGCCATGTGGGGCCTGATGCTCGGCATGTTCGTGGCCATCCTCGCCGGCACCGTCGTGTCGAACGCGCTGCCGCGCATCGTCGCCGAGCTCAAGGGCTCGCAGTCGATCTTCGCGTGGATCGTGACGGCCGAGCTGCTCGCGATGACCGCGACCGTGCCGTTGTGGGGCAAGCTCGCCGACCTCTACAGCCGCAAGCTGCTGATCCAGGCGTCGCTGAGCCTGTTCGTCGTCGGCTCGCTGATCGCGGGCTTCTCGCAGAACGTCGAGATGCTCATCGTCAGCCGCGTCGTGCAGGGCCTGGGCGCCGGCGGCGTCACGGCGCTCGCGACGATCGTGATGGCCGCGATGATCCCGCCGCGCGAGCTCGGCAAGTACTCCGGCATGTTCGGTGCCGTGTTCGGCGTCGGCACCGTCGCGGGCCCGCTGATCGGCGGCGTCCTGGTCGACACCTCGTGGCTCGGCTGGCGCTGGTGCTTCTTCATCGGCATCCCGTTCACCCTCGCCGCGATCTACATGCTGCAGCGCACGCTGCGCCTCCCGGTCGTGCGCAACGAGAAGACGAAGATCGACTACCTGGGCGCGTTCCTGATCGTCTCCGGCGTCTCGACGCTGCTGATCTGGTCGTCGCTGGCCGGGCAGAAGTTCGAGTGGGCGTCGGGCTGGACCGCCGGCCTGGTGTCGCTGGGCGTGCTGCTCCTCGTGGCGGCCGTCCGCGTCGAGGCCACCGCGCACGACCCGATTGTGCCGCTGTCGATCTTCCGCAACCGCACCGTCTCGCTGACGACCCTCGCCAGTGCCCTGGTCGGCATCGCGATGTTCGGCGGCACGGTCTTCCTCTCGCAGTACTTCCAGCTCTCGCTCGGCAAGACGCCGACCCAGGCCGGCCTGCTGGGCCTGCCGCTGATCTTCGGCCTGCTCATCTCGTCCACCGTGGCCGGTCAGCTGATCACGAAGTTCGGCAAGTGGAAGGCGTTCCTGGTAGCCGGCGGCGTGTTCATGGTCGGCGGCATGCTGCTGCTGTCAACGATCACCGCGCAGACCACGGTGTTCATGGTGTCCGTGCACATGTTCGTGCTCGGCGTCGGCGTCGGCCTGATGATGCAGAACCTGGTCCTCGCGGCGCAGAACGACGTGCCGGCCAAGGACCTCGGCGCCACCACGTCCACGCTGACGTTCTTCCGCTCACTGGGCGGCGCGATCGGCGTCTCGGCACTGGGCGCCGTGCTGGCCAACAAGGTCTCGTCGCTCGCGGCCGAGAAGTTCGGCCCGATGGGAGGCCTCACCGGCGGCGAGGGGAACGTGCCGGACATCTCGGTGCTGCCGCCGGAGATCAAGGCCGTGATCGCCGACATCTACGCGACGGCGACCGCGGAGATCTTCCTGGTGGGCGCGCCGTTCGCGGTGCTGGCGCTGCTCGCGGTGGCGTTCATCAAGGAGAAGCCGCTCAAGGAGACGAGCGGTGACGACCGGCTGGCGGCGGAGATGGCCGCGGGTCACTGATCCCGTTGTTCCGAGGCCCCCCGACCTTCGTGGTCTGGGGGCCTCGGTGCGTTCAGAGCCGCGGGAGTGGTTCGCCGGTGTGCGGGTGGCGGCCCTGTTCGAGGCGGAAGAGGTAGGCGCGCAGGTCGCGTCGGCCTTCAGGGGCGTCGAACTGCTTGGAACTGCCGCCTGTGGCGCGATCTGCTTCGCTGCGCCCCATCCCGACTATGATCCCTGACTTTCGTCAGGGGGCCACCGTGTCTTTCAGGTCGGGTCTCTCCCCGCGCCGATCCATACGTTCTCCCCATGAACATCTGGGGTGCAGCACTCACGCTGCTGGTGTCCACGTACACGGGGGAGGCGTCCCTGCCGGGCGTCGCCGTCGCGATCACCAAGGGGGACCAGGTGATCTCCGTTCAGGGCTTCGGCCACGACTCGTCCGGCACGCCGATCACCGAGCACTCGAAGATGACGATCGCGTCGGTCAGCAAGTCGTTCACGGCGCTCGCGGTCCGGCAGCTCGCGGACGCCGGCAAGATCGACCTCGACCGGCCGGTGTTCGACTCCCGGGTCACGCCGAGGCAGCTGCTCGCGCACAAGTCGGGGATCAGCGACCGGACGCTGGCCGAGAAGAGCCTGCCCCAGCCCGAGAACGCGGCAGGGGCCGTGGAACGCGCTCGGGAGGCTCTTCGGAACGCCGTGCCCGACGACGAGTTCCGGTACACCAACACCAACTACCACCTGCTCGCGCGGCTGGTCGAGCAGGCTTCGGGCGAGAACTTCAACGCGTACCTGAAGAAGCACGTCTTCGAGCCGTTGGACATGAAGGACACCGTGGCGATCGACGTGACGCCACGGGATCTGCCGCCGGACTACCGCAAGGGGTACGGGTACGCCTACGGGTTCTCGGTGCCGCTGACCGAGCCCGACCGGTTCGTCACCGGCTCGGACGGGGTGATCAGCACGGCGGCGGACATGGGGAAGTGGCTGGCTGCGCAACCGAGGCTCCAGCCGCAGGACGGGATGGGCTGGAGAGCCGATCAGCAAGGCAGGTTGCGGCACAACGGCATCTGGTTCACGGGCACGGCCGGGCAGCTGCTGACGTCGTCGGGGTACGGGATCGCGGTCATGTCCAACAGCGGGTTCACGCTCGGCAACGAGGGCACGTACGAGCTGGAGAACGGGATCGCCGACGTCGTCGAGGGCAGGACGCCGCCGGAGCCGAAGTCGTACCGGCTGCTGACCGATCTCGTGCTGGCCGGGCTCACGCTCCTCTCCGTCGGGCTGGGGGTGCGCGCGTTGCGGCGGCCTCGGAGGTTCCACAAGGCTTGGCAGGTGTTCAGGTTGGTGCCGCTGGGCGTGCTGCTGGCGTTGCCCACGCTGCTCGGACTGCTGTACGGGGGCGGGCGCGACATCACGTTCTTCCAGCTGGCGCACTATTCTCTGCCGCTCGTGGCGTGGTTGGGCGTGTCCAGCGCGATGAACCTGAGCCTGGCGGTCGTGAGGTGGGTGCGATGAGGGTCGTGGCGCTCGGGGTCTGCGTGGCCGCCGCGTTCGGCACGTCGTACTTCATGCAGGACAACGTGCCGCCGTGGACGATCGTGGTGTGCGCGGGGCTGTTCGTCGCCGCCTTCCTGCTCGGCAGGAGGATGGCGCCCGGCTGGCCCGCGATCATGTTCGCCGCGGCGGGGTTCATCGGGTTCACGCAGTTGATCGTCGTGGGGCTGGCGGTGGCGCTGCCGTGGTTCCTCGGCCGGGTCGCCGGGCAGCAGGCAGCGCTGGCCGCCGCCGAGGTGGAGGCCGCTCACCTGCGCGAACGCACCCGGATCGCGCACGAGGTCCACGACACGCTGGGCCACGAGCTCAGCCTGCTGGCCCTGCAGGCGGGCGCGCTGGAGATGACCCTGCCCGCCGAGCACCAGGCGGCTGCGGCGCAGCTCCGGGTGACCGCCTCCGACGCCACCGAACGGCTGTCGGCGCTGGTGTTCCTGCTGCGCGACGGCGAACCGCACGCGACGGCCGACCTGCGGGACCTCGTGGACCGCGCCGTGGCGTCCGGGATGCGGGTCGAGTTCACAGTGGACGGTGATCTGCCGTCCACTGTGGAACGGACGGTGCACCGGGTGGTGCAGGAAGCGCTGACGAACGCCGCCAAGCACGCGCCGAAGTCCGTCGTGCGGGTGAAGGTGGCGTCGGGGGAGGGCAGCACCGTGGTGGAGGTGGCGAACGAGGCGGGGCTGCGCCGGGGCGCGGGCAGCCGGCTCGGGCTCGTCGCGTTGCGGGAACGGGTGCGGATCGCCGGCGGTACGCTCCGGGTCAGCCGCGACGAGGGCCGGTTCGAGCTGGTCGCGACGGTGCCGCACACGGGGGAGCTGTGATCCGGGTTCTGCTCGCGGACGACGAGGTGCTGGTGCGCGCGGGTGTGCGCGCCATCCTCGGCGCCGATCCCGAACTCTCGGTCGTCGCGGAGGCGGCGGACGGCCGCGAGGCGATCGACCTGGCGCTGAAGCACCGGCCCGACGTCGTGCTGGTGGACGTCCGGATGCCCCGCCTCGACGGCCTGGAGGCGGCCCGCGAACTGGCCCGGCTCGGCTTCGGCGTGGCGATGCTGACGACGTTCAACGACGACGGCTACCTCGAACGGGCGCTGGACGGCGGCGCACGCGGATTCCTGCTGAAGTCGGGGGATCCGCGCGAGCTGATCGCCGGGGTGCACGCGCTCGCGTCCGGCGGCGCCTACCTGGCGCCCAAGGTGGCGGCCAGGATGATCACGCGGTTCCGCGGCGGCCGGGTCGGGCACGCGCGGACGCAGGTGGAGTCGCTGACCGCGCGGGAACGCGACGTGCTGGCGTTGCTCGGCGAGGGGCTGTCGAACGCGCAGATCGCCCGGCGCCTCCAACTGGTCGAAGGCACGGTGAAGGGGCATGTGAGCGCGATCCTGGGCCGCCTGGGCGCGGAGAACCGCGTCCAGGCGGCCATCGTGGCCCACGAAGCCGGCCTGAGCTCCTAGAACGGGAAGTGGCCGTGCTCGCTGGCGATCGTCACCCAGCGCGTCGCGGAGAACGCCTCGATGCCCCAGCGGCCACCGAACCTGCCGTACCCGCTGGACTTCACGCCACCGAACGGCGCCTGCGGCTCGTCGTCCACCGTCTGGTTGCCGACGTGCACGATGCCGGTGCGGATGCGTTGCGCGAGACCGAGTCCGCGCCGGGAGTCCTCGGTGAGGATGCCCGCGGTGAGGCCGTGCTCGGTGTCGTTCGCGATCGCCACGGCCTCGTCGTCGTCCGCGACGGTCACGACGACGACGGCCGGGCCGAAGATCTCCTCCTGGAACACCCGCATCTGCGGCGTGACGCCGTCGAGCACGGTCGCGCCGCCGTTGCCGCCCGCGCGGACGGTGGCGCCGTTCGCGACCGCGTCCTCCACCAGGGCGGCGACTCGTGCGGCCGCTCGTGGGGTGATCACGGGGCCGATCACGGTGCCGGGGTCGGCGGGGTCGCCGTGCGGCAGCGAACCGACCTTGGCCGCGAGCTTCGCGGTGAACTCCTCGGCCACGGCGCGGTGCACCAGGATGCGGTCGGTCGACATGCAGATCTGGCCCGCGTTGTGGAACGCGCCGAACGTCGCCGCGTTCACCGCGTGGTCGAGGTCGGCGTCGTCGAGCACCAGCAACGAGTTCTTGCCGCCGAGCTCCAGCACGGCGGGCTTGAGGTGCTGCGCGGCAAGGGTTCCGACGATCCTGCCGACCTCGGTGGAACCGGTGAAGTTCACGGCGCGCACGCGGGAGTCGGTGATCAGCGCCTCGGCGACCGCGGCGGCGTCCTCCGGGGCGTTCGTGACGACGTTGAGCACGCCCGCCGGCAGCCCGGCCTCGCGCAGCACGTCGGCGATCAGCAGCCCGGCCGCGATCGGCGCGTCCTCGCTGGGCTTGAGCACGACGGTGTTCCCGGCGGCGATCGGCGCGGCCACGGCCCGCGTGCTCAGGATGACCGGCGCGTTCCACGGAGCGAACGCCGCGACGACCCCGAGCGGTTCCCGCACCGCGAGCGACAGCTGACCGGGCACCTCCGTCGTCAGCACCTCGCCGACGGGCTGGGTGACCGCCGCGGCCGCCTCGCGCAGGACGTTCGCCGCGAGCACGACGTTGAACCCGGCCCACCCGCCGACGCCGCCGACCTCGGCGGCCATCAGGGCCACGACCTCGGCCGTCCTGGCCTCCAGCCCGTCCGCGGCCCGCAGCAGGATCCCGCGTTTCACGGACGGCGACGTCGCCGCCCACCCGGCGAACGCCCGCTCGGCCGCGTCGACGGCCCGCGTGACGTCCGCGGGGCCGGCCGCCGCGACGACGGCGTAGACCTCGCCGGTGAAGGGGTTGAGGTCGTCGGTGGTGCGGCCGTCCAGCGCCGGAACGCTGTCGCCGCCGATGAGGAGCTCACGTTTTTCGCTTGCCACGGTCAGGGATTCAAGCGGCAGACCACCTGATCAACCAAGCCCGGCTTCCGGTGGATGGAAACTGGGCTCCAGCATCCGGGCGATCCCCCGAGCCGCCACCTGCAACGCCGCGACCAGCCGGGCCCGCACGTTGCGCAGGTCGGGCACCACGATCCCCAGCGCGGCGACGACGTGCCCGTCCACCTCGACCGGCACGCCCACGCTGCACGCCCCGAGCGTCATCTCCTCGAACGTCTGCGCGTACCCGTCGCGCCGAACCCGGTGCAACTGGGCCCGCATACGGCCGGGTTCCGTGACCGTGAACGCCGTGATGCGCGTCAGCCCGTGCACGAGCACCTGCTCCTGCACCTCCTTCGGGGCGTGCGCGAGCAACACCTTCCCGACCCCGGTCGCGTGCAACGGCAACCGGCTCCCGGTGGTGCTCACGATCGGCACCGACGCGTGCCCGGAGACCCGGTCGAGGTAGAGCACCTCGGTCCCCTCCCGCACGGCCAGGTGCACCACGGCACGCGTTGCCGCGTGGATGTCGTGCAGGAACGGCTCCGCGACCCGGCTCAGGTCCACCTCGCCGACGGCCAGCAGCCCGAGCCGCCAGATCCGCCTGCCGATCACGTACTCACCGGAGTCCAGCCGCCGCACCGCGCCCCACGCCGCCAGTTCCGCGAGCAGCCGGTGGGTGGTGCTGACCGGCAGCCCGCTGCGCCGCGCGATGTCGCTCAGGGTCTGGCGGCGGTGCCGGCTGTCGAAGGTGCCGAGCAGCGACAGCAGCTTGGAGGAGACGGTGGCGGCCACCCCGGGGATTCTGCCCGGTCCATTCCAGCTCAGCCGGGGAAGTCGTTTCGGGTGTGCGGGTGTCACCGGTGAGACTGGGCGGATGACGTACCTCGGTGAAGGCTGGGACAGCACGGCCGTCCTGGTCGGCGGACGCTGGGTGGAACGGCGGCCGCGCCGTCCGGAGATCGGGCCGCAGCTCCTGCGCGAGTCGGTGGTCATGCCGTGGCTCGCGCCCCTGCTGCCGCTGCCCGTCCCGGTACCCGTGGTCGTGTCCGAGGCGCCGGTGGTCGTGCGGCACGAACTGGTGCCGGGGGAGGAGCAGCACGCGCTCAACGCGGTCCAGGGCCGTCAGCTGGGCGAGTTCCTGCTCGCCCTGCACGCCGCACCCGTCGCCGAGGCCGTCGGACGGGGCGCCGGCCCGCGGCAGCTCCCGATCGAACGCTTCCGGGCCGAGGTGCGCGTACCCGGCGCCGAGGAACTGCTCGCCCGGCTCGACGGCCTGCCCGCCGACACGCTCGTCCACGGCGACCTCGGTCCCGAGCACGTGCTGGGCCGCGACGGCGTGCTGACCGGCGTGATCGACTTCGGCGACCTGCACGTCGGCGACGCCGCCATCGACCTCGCGTGGGCGCTGCACTGCACGCCGCCCGAGTTCGCCCGTGCCCTCGCCGAGACCTACGGCGTCACGCGGGACCTGCGGGAGAGGGCCTTGATCTGGCACCAACTCGGACCGTGGCACGAAGTCCTGCACGGCAACGACATCGGCGACCAGGAGATGGCCGAGATTGGGCTGGCCGGAGTAGTGGATCGGTCGGGAACCCGGGTATCCCACGGCTGACAGCCACTTTCCGAGGAGGACGAGATGCCCTGGGTTCGCCAGCACCGCCGCAGCCGCCCCTACAGCTGGTTCGGGTCCACGACGGTCCGCCGCCACTACCGCAGGCCGCAGGGTTCGATGTGGATCGTGGTCGCCGCCGTGCTCGCCGTGATCCTGCTGCTCGTCGTCCTGTTCTGAGAGTAGGGTCGGGTGCATGGGACAGTTGGGCGAGTTGTTCCCCGGCCCCAAGGTCCGCCGCGAGGCGACGGACGCGGGCACGGGCGAGGACTACGAGGAGACCGGACCGCTCGACCTCACGGCGGGCGCGGTCCGCTTGAGGCCCCGTCCGAAGCCCGCGCCGCAACCCGAGAGCACCGACAGCACCGAGTGATCACCGGTACTACCCTTGCCCGGTGCTAGCCGGGCTGCTCTTCCTCATCCCCGCCATGTTCTTCGTCGTCGGCGTGTTCCGCGACCGGCGGAGGCTGAGCAACGCCGTCTGGCTCGGCATCGCGTTGGTGATGGCGCTCCTGCTGCTGGCGGAGGCCGGGCGGGACAACCCGGTGCTGAGCCTGCCGCTGTTCCTCGCGTTCGTGCTGGCGGTGCTGGGCCTGCTGCTGCTCCCGCTCGCGTTGCTGGCCAACGGCCTGGTCATGGTCCGCCGGGAGGGCCGCTCGCTGGGCAACCTGTTGTCGTTGCTCGCGGGCCTGGCCCTGCTCGGCGAGATGGTCTACTTCGTGTGGGGCATCTCCCAGCCCAACGACTGGATCCGCGGCTCCGCGATCGGGTTGTTCCTGGTGTCCGCGTACATCGCGTTCCTGTTCGTGAGCCTGCTGCTGTACTCGGTGATCTACGGCCGCACCGGCCGCCGCCACGGGTTCGACGGCATCGTCGTGCTCGGTGCAGGCCTGATCGGGGACCAGGTGCCGCGACTGCTGGCGAACCGGCTCGACCGCGCGATGCGGCTCTACCACCGCGACCGCGAGGCCGGCCGGTCACCGGTGATCGTGGTGTCGGGCGGGCAGGGTTCGGACGAGCAGGTGTCCGAGGCGTTCGCCATGAGCGAGTACCTGCTCGAACGCGGCGTGCCGGACGACGACATCGTCCTGGAGGACCAGGCGACCACGACCGAGGAGAACCTCCGCTACAGCAAGGCGTTGCTCGCCGAGCGAGGCCTCAACGGCCGGGTCGTCGCGGTCACGAACAACTACCACGTGTTCCGCACCGCCGTGCTCTCCCGCAAGCAGGGCCTGCGCTTGCAGGTCATCGGCGCGCCGACGGCCTGGTACTTCGTGCCCAGCGCGTTCCTGCGGGAGTTCGTGGCGCTCCTGGTGCGCAACCCCGTCGTGCACGGCCTGGCGTGCGCCCTGCTGATGGCCGGCGGGCTCGCGCTGACCCAGATCGGCTAACCGAGCAGGGCCTTCATCTCGGCGATCTCCTTCTGCTGACCGTCGATGATCTCCTGGGCGAGCTTCCTGGCGCCCTCGTCCTGGCCCTCGGCGAGCTCGGTCCTCGCCATCTCGACGGCACCCTCGTGGTGCTTGATCATCATCTCCAGCCACAGCCGGTCGAACTCGGCGCCGCTGGACTTCTCCAGCTCCGCCATGTCGTCATCGCTCATCATCCCGGCCATGTCGTGGCCCTGGTGCTCCTGCTTAGCGCCCCACCGGTCGAGCCACTCGTTCATCCGGGAGATCTCCGGCCCCTGCGCCTTCTCGATGCGCTGGGCGAGTTCGCGGACCTCGTTGTTGCCGCTGCGGGACGGCACGAGCTTCGCCATGTCCAGCGCCTGCTCGTGGTGCGGGACCATGCCCTGCGCGAACTCGACGTCGGCAGCGGTGTTCGCGGGACTGCCGCAGGCGCTCAGAACGAGCATGCCGACGACAGCCCCGATGAGGGACTTCTTCACGGGATTCTTCTTCTCTCTGCGTGTGTGGACAGTGCCGAGTGGACTGATGAACTCAGTTCCGCAGCACGCAGAGAGTCGTCAGGAGCTGTCTTCCGCCCGGTGGCGGACGCGCGGGTGTGCTCGGCGGCGCTTCACCGGGCAGCGCCACGAGCCGGGGGAGTGCCGTCCGCACCAGGAACCAGCCCAGCACGACCACGGCGGCGGCAGCCAGGACCGCGAGGCACAGGTGCAGCAGGTCGTGCTCGTGCGGTGGTTGTTCCTGCTGGTGGGAGACCGCGTGCCCGGCGTGCGGGGACTCCGCGGCGGCCACGTGGTGCATTCCGACGACGGCGAAGACGAGCGCGCACAGCAACACCCACTGGGTGAGCCGGCGCCTCGTCATGCCGACCACCCTACTGTGAACGGCCTTGATACGGGTACCCCCTAGGGGTATTGTCCGACGGCATGGACCACCACACTCCCGCGAGTCTGACCAAGCAGGCGATCTCCGCGACGCTGCACTGCCTCACCGGCTGCGCGATCGGCGAGGTGCTCGGCATGGTCATCGGCACGGCGCTGGGCTGGAGCAACCTCGCCACGATCGTGCTGGCCGTGGTGCTCGCGTTCGTGTTCGGCTACTCGCTGACGATCCGCCCGGTGCTGCGTTCGGGCCTCGCGTTCAAGGCGGCGCTCGGCGTGGCGCTGGCGGCGGACACCGTGTCGATCGCGGTCATGGAGATCGTCGACAACGCGGTCATGCTGCTCGTGCCCGGCGCGATGGACTCGGGCCTGGGGAACTGGGTCTTCTGGGCGGCGCTGGCGTTCTCGCTGGCCGTCGCGTTCGTGGTGACGGTGCCGGTGAACCGCTGGATGATCGCGCGCGGCAAGGGCCACGCCGTGGTCCACCAGCACCACCACTGACCGGCTCAGGCGCGGGTGAACCGCATGACCCAGTTCGGTTCCCAGGTCTCGCCACCGTCGTAGGAGAACCGCTGCTCCCAGACGGGCTCGTCGCCGGGCGTCCAGTCGAAGCGCACCTTCACCGCGTGCCCGCCGACCTCGTCGTCGCCGAGGAACACCCCGTGCCCGTCGGTGAACCGGCCCTCCAGCGGCGGGTCGAGGTGGCCGGGGGCGCGGGTGGAGGCCCACCAGATGCGCCAGACGTCGGCGGCGGGGTCGTACTGGCGCAGGGTCATGCCCTCCCAGCCGTCGGCGAAGAAGCTGTCGATGATCGCCCCGCCGCCGAGCAGCGGTCTGGCCTCGGCCGATGCCTCGAACTCGGTCCACTCGGTGCCGCGCCCGATGATGTCGGCGATCTTGCGGTTGGCCACCCGCCACCGTCCGTGCAGGAAGTCGAAGTCGCTTGAGCTCATGTCACGGGAGCTTGGCGGCAAACCCTGACAGACGTTGTCAGTGATCTAAACATTGACTCAAAGGTCTGGACCATTTTACCGTTCCCGGCAGTGGCCGCCGCCCTAGCCAGGAGGTCCTTCCCTTGCGACTGCTCGCCAGAGTGGTCCCGGTGCTAGCTCTGCTAGCCGGGACCGTGATAGCCGTGACCAATGCACCGTCCGCAGCCGCAGCCCACGAGGACTGCCGGCCGGACGGGCTGTACAAGACGCCGGGCGTCGAGGTGCCGTACTGCACCGTCTACGACACCGCCGGCCGCGAGACCATGGGGGACAAGTCCAGACGTGTCATCGGGTACTTCACCAGCTGGCGGACCGGCAAGAACGGTCAGCCCGGGTACCTCGCCAAGGACATCCCCTGGAACAAGGTCACGCACCTGAACTACGCGTTCGCGCACATCGACGCCCAGAACAAGATCTCGGTCGGCGCGAACGACGCGAACAACTCGTCCATCGGCATGGAGTGGCCGGGCGTCCCCGGCGCAGAGATGGACCCGTCGCTGCCCTACAAGGGGCACTTCAACCAGCTCACGAAGCTCAAGAAGCAGAACCCGAACGTCAAGACGCTGATCTCGGTCGGCGGCTGGGCGGAGACCGGTGGCTTCTTCAACGCCGACGGCTCGCGCAACGCCTCGGGCGGCTTCTACAAGCTCGGCCAGAACCAGGCCGCGATCGACACGTTCGCCGACAGCACCGTGGAGTTCCTGCGCAAGTATGGCTTCAACGGCGCTGACATCGACTACGAGTACGCGACGTCGAACAACCACGCCGGCAACCCGGACGACTTCTGGATCTCCAACGCCAACCGCGGCACGCTGTGGGCCGGCTACCAGGCGATCATGAAGACGCTGCGCGAGAAGCTCGACCGCGCCGGTGCCGCCGACGGCAAGCACTACCTGCTGACCGCCGCCGTGCCCGCCTCCGGCTGGCTGCTGCGCGGCCAGGAGGCGTACCAGGTCGTCAAGTACCTCGACTACCTGAACGTCATGAGCTACGACCTGCACGGTTCGTGGAACCAGTTCGTCGGCCCGAACGCCGCGCTCTACGACGACGGCAAGGACGGCGAGCTCTCGGCCGGTGGCGTGTACACGGCACCGCAGTACGAGGGCATGGGCTACCTCAACACCGACTGGTCCTACCACTACTACCGCGGTGCCATGCAGGCCGGACGCATCAACATCGGCGTGCCGTTCTACTCGCGCGGCTGGCAGGGCGTCACCGGTGGCACGAACGGCCTGTGGGGCAAGGCCCCGCTGCCGAACCAGTCGCAGTGCCCGCCCGGCACCGGGTCGTCGGTCGGCTCGACCACGCCGTGCGGCAACGGCGCGGCCGGCATCGACAACATCTGGCACGACGTCACCGCGGGCGGCGCCGAGGTTCCATCCGGTGTGAACCCGTTGTGGCACACCAAGAACCTGGAAGCCAAGATCACCGGCTCCTACGGCGCGCAGTACGGCCTCGACCCGGTCAACGACCCGACCGACCGCCTCACCGGCACCTACACGCCGTACTACGACTCGACGCTGAAGTCGCCGTGGCTGTGGAACAACGACAAGAAGGTGTTCCTCTCCACCGAGACCGAGCAGTCGATGGCGGAGAAGGCCAAGTACGTCAAGGACAAGGGCCTCGGCGGCATCATGATCTGGGAGCTCGCGGGCGACTACAAGTTCGACTCGGCGAAGAACGAGTACTTCATCGGTGACACGCTGCTGTCGACCATCAACACCGGCCTCAACGGTGCCGCGCCCTACGGCAACCTGAAGGCCTCGACGCAGCAGACCCAGTCCCTCGCGGTCGACGTGGACGTCCACGGCTTCGCGCTGGGCGACAACAACTACCCCATCACGCCGAAGATCAAGTTCACCAACCGCTCGACCGTCACCATCCCCGGTGGCACGAAGATCGCGTTCGACTACGGCACCAGCGCGCCGGGCAGCATGGGCGACCAGTCGGGCTTCGGCCTGAAGGTCGTCTCGAAGGGGCACAGCGGGTCCAACGTCGGGGGCCTGAAGGGCGACTTCCAGAAGGCGGAGCTCACGCTGCCGTCGTGGCAGTCGCTCGCACCGGGCGCGTCGATCGAGGTGACCGTCAGCTACCAGCTGCCGATCTCGACGCCGTCGAACTTCGTGTTCACGTTCGGCGGCCAGTCCTACGCGATCAGCGCGGACCACCCGCGCATCGGTGGCGGCAACCCGCCGACCTCCACCACCACGTCCACGACCACCTCGACCACGACGACCACCACGACGACGACCACGACCACCACGACGAAGCCGCCGACGTGCGCGCTGCCCGCCTGGGAGAGCGGCAAGGTCTACAACGGTGGCAACGAGGTGTCGCACAAGGGCCGCAAGTGGAGGGCCCAGTGGTGGACGCAGAACGAGGAGCCCGGAACCACGGGTGAGTGGGGCGTCTGGCGCGACCAGGGTGCCTGCTAGTCCGTCGTAGAAGTCAGGGATCTGTCAGGCGCGGGGCTTAGGCTGTTCATCGTGACCGCCCAAGACCCGCGCCTGCAGGAGCTGGTGCTGCTCCGCAAGGTCCGCGACCGGATCGACCGCGAGTACCGGCAGCCGCTCGACGTCGCGGCGCTGGCCCGCGGCGTGCACCTGTCCGCGGGCCACCTCTCGCGCGCGTTCCGCGCGGCCTTCGGCGAGTCGCCCTACAGCTACCTCATGACCCGCCGCATCGAGCGGGCCATGACGTTGCTGCGCCGGGGCGACATGTCCGTGACCGACATCTGCTTCGAGGTCGGCTGCACGTCGCTCGGCACGTTCAGCACCCGCTTCTCCGAACTGGTCGGCATGTCCCCGAGCCAGTACCGCAAAGTCGCGGCCACCGACGGTCAGGGCATCCCGAACTGCCTGGCCAAGGCCGTGATGAGGCCGATCAGGAATCGAGAAGCGGCGGCCGGTCCGTCCGATTAGGTTGACCGCCATGTCAGTCATCATCGCCTCGGCGTTCCTGCCGGCAGACGACCCCGAGAAGTCCCTCGGCTTCTTCCGCGACGCGCTGGGCTTCGAGGTCCGCCAGGACGTCGGCAAGGGCACCATGCGCTGGATCACCGTCGGGCCGCCCGGCCAGCCGCAGACCGGCATCGTGCTGCACCCGCCCGCCGCCGACCCCGGCGTGAGCGACGAGGAACGCCGCACGATCGCGGTCCTCATGGCGAAGGGCGTCTACACCGCGATCTCGCTCGCCTCGAAGGACCTGCAGGGCACGTTCGACCGCGCCAAGGCGTGGGTCGAGTCGTCCGGCGTGGGCGAGGTGCTGCAGGAGCCCGAGGACCAGCCGTGGGGCGTGCGCGACTGCTCGTTCCGCGACCCGGCCGGCAACCTGGTCCGCATCAACCAACTTTGACCGTCGTGCCCGGTTCGGCGTGGCCGACTTCCCCCGCGTGGCTCGGCGTGGCCGACTTTTCCCCCCGCGTGGCTCGGCGTGGCCGACTTTCCCGCGTGCCGGGCCGCTGCGGATGGCCCGCTGAGCTTGATCGCGAGTTGTCCACAGGCTGACAGAACGTTGACCTGGTGTTATCCCGGTTCCGGGTAGCCTGTGGACAGCGCGGGAACCAAATCCGGGGTTCTGGCGTTGCGTCAGGAGGAATCGCGCGGGGGAGCACTGGGCATCGCCGTGATCGCGAGAACCAGACATGGCGATGGCGCCACCGGATACGTCGTCGCCGCGTCCGGTTCGGCCCACACCTCGAACGCGAGACGTCGTGCTCGACCGCGCGCGGGCTGGGGCGCATCGAGCCGCACAGGGCTCGACCGCCACACGCAGCCTGGTGTTCTCAACTGCTGACTCGATCACGCCGTGGACCGCGCTCGTCGGCGAGGAGCCCGGTGGGCCGTACAACGGCGAGGAGTCCGGCGGGACGGTCAACGATGCCCGGCGGGCCGTACAAAGGGACCGGGTCGCGTTCGACGTCCGCGAAGAGCAGCGCGTAGTAGGCCGTGAGCAGGTCCGCGCTGTGGTCCGCGTGCAGGTGCGAGATCCAGATCGCGTGCAGGTGCGAGATCCAGATCGCGTCCAGGTCCTCCAGCCGCGTGTGGCGCTGCAACGGGCCCAGCGTGCCGGTGCCTGCGTCCATCCACACGCGAGTGTCGCCGTGCGACACCAGGTAGCCCCGAGCACGGGTTGTCCGTGCTCGGGTACGGCGTCGCGCACCCGAGCACGGTCAGGCTGAGGTCCATCGGTCAACGGTAGATCACGTCCCGGTCCCCGGAAACACGCGACAGGTACCTTCATCGCGTGGAAGAGCCCGTGTGGAACGAGTGGCGGCGGCCCGGCCCGACCGCGGGGCAACGGCGGCGCGACATCGGCATCGCCGTGATCGTGCTGCTGTGCGCGGTCGAGGTCACGGTGCTGGTCAACAGCATGGGCGCGTACGTCTTCCAGAACCCTCCGGGCCTGCTGGCACAGGTGCTGTGGATGTTGGTGCTGTCCGTGCCGCTGGTGGTGCGCCGCCGGTACCCGCTCGCCGTGATGCTCGTGGTGTCCGCGTTGTTCATCGCCGCGCAGGTGAACCGGGCCGGCGACACCCTGGTGCCGTCCGCGATCCTGTTCCTCGCGATCTACACGGTCGGCGCCTGGGAGCAGAACCGCCGCTTCGCGCGCTGGTCGCGCATCGGCGTGATCACCGCGATGTTCCTGTGGCTCGGGTTCAGCCTCGTGCGTGCCCTGCTCGGGCCGAAGGGGGACTTCGAGGACGCCGCCGGGCCGATGGACCCGGTGCTCGCCTCCGTCCTCTACGGACTGGAGTTCAACATCTTCTTCTTCCTGCTCGCCTACGTGGTGGGGGAGATGGCCTGGTCGGGTGCCCGGCGCCGGGCGCAGCTGGAGTTCCAGGCCGAGGAACTGCGCCGCTCGCAGGAGCAGAACACCCGTGGCGCCATCGCGGCCGAACGCATGCGCATCGCCCGCGACCTGCACGACGTCGTCGCGCACCACGTGTCCGTGATGGGCATCCAGGCCGGTGCCGCGCGCCGCGTCCTCGACTCCGACCCCGCCCTGGCCCGCGACGCCCTGCAGACCGTCGAGCAGACCGCCCGCACCGCGATCAGCGAACTGCGCGGCCTGCTGGGTGTGCTGCGCGCGGACGCGGAGCCCGACCTGAAAGCGGCGCCCGGTCTCGACGACCTGCCGGAGCTGTTCGAGAGCGCCCGCGCGGCCGGCCTCGAGGTCTCGCACGGTGTGTACGGCGACGCACGCGAGGTGCCGTCCGGTGTCGCGTTGTCGGCGTATCGGGTCGTGCAGGAGGCACTGACGAACGTGGTGAAGCACGCCGACGCGCAGCACGTCGACGTGCGGATGCGGTTCCTGGAAAGCGCGCTGGAGCTGGAAATCACCGATGACGGCCGTGGCCGTTCGACCTCCACGAGCTCAGGATTCGGTCTCGTCGGGATGCGCGAACGTCTTGCCGTGCACGGAGGTTCGCTGGAAGTAGGGCCACGGCGCGAGGCGGGCTTCCTGGTCCGTGCGTCGCTGCCGACCTTGTTGGAGGAGAAGGCGTGAGTCTGCGAGTAGTGCTGGCCGACGACCAGGACCTGGTCCGCGCCGGGTTCCGGGTCATCCTCGGCACCGAGCCCGGGATCGAGGTGGTCGGTGAGGCGGGCGACGGTGCCGAGGCAGTGGCACTCGTCGCCGAGCTGCGCCCCGACGTCGTGCTGATGGACGTCCAGATGCCGCGCATGGACGGCCTGGAAGCCACCCGTCAGATCCTTTCCGCAGGTCACGGAACTCGCGTCGTCATATTGACCACGTTCGACCGCGAGGACTACCTCTTCGAGGCGCTGCAGGCGGGCGCGAGCGGCTTCCTGCTCAAGAACGCCTCCCCGGAAGACCTGGTGGAGTCCGTGCGGGTCGTCGCACGCGGGGACGCGTTGCTCTCGCCCGAGGTCACCCGGCGGGTGATCGCGCGCTTCAGCACGGCACCGAGGGAGCGCACCCGGCCGCCCGAACTCACCGACCGCGAGTTCGAGGTGCTGGTGGAACTGGCCAAGGGCGCGTCGAACGCGGAGATCGCCGCGACGTTGTTCCTGGGGGAGACCACCGTCAAGACGCACGTGTCGCGCGTGCTCACCAAGCTCGGCCTGCGCGACCGCACGCACGCCGTGGTGTTCGCCTACGAGAGAGGGATCGTGACTCCGGGCGGCTGACCCCAGGGTCTGTAACGACTCTAGGCGCCGATGTGGACGTATCCGGCCCACAGCAACGGTTCTGCCTTGCGCTGCGCACGGACGAGAAGCGCGACCTCACCGATGGCGGTCGCCGCGGCGTCCGGCCCCGACACCACCACCTTGCGGTAGAACGCTTCCGCGATCTTGGCGGCCAGCTGGTCGCCCACGGCCCACAGAGTGCCGACGACCTGCCGGAAGCCCGCGAGGAACAACGCGGCGCCGAGGTGGATCGACTCGTCGGACAGCTCCGGCGCCCCCATCGCCGTCCGGCACGCCGACAGGTACGCGAACTGGGCGTCCTCGGTGCGCACCTTCGCGATGTCCAGCACGCTCAGCACTCCGTCGGCCAGCACGATGCCGCTGCCCGACGGGGCGTTCGGGTCGTGCGCGCCGTGGCAGGAGACGTGGACGAACCGGTGCCGGGCGAGCTCGGCCGCCGCGGCCGCGCGAGTGGCCTGCAGGTTCAGCAACGCCTTGTGCCGCGCGCCCGGCAGCAACCGTTCGACGGTGGAGACCTCGGCCTTGACGTGGACGAGCGCCAGCTTCTCGTCGGGGTGGTCGTCGACCGCGATGGTGAGGAACTCCTCGATCGTCTGCCCGCCACCACGACGGGCGAGCGCCGCCGCGAGAGATCTCAGACTGGGCACGTACGACGAGACCGCCAGGTCGAGACAGCACTGCCCGCTCGTGGCGTCGGTCGCGGCGTGCAACGGCATCGACGCCAACGGTCCGGTAGGACACCAGAACAGCCTCGGCCTGCCCTCGGGCAGCGCCGCGAGCACGGGTGCGACGACCACGTGCCACAACCGGTCGAGGACAGCGGAGGCCGCCTGCTGGGCCTCGGCGTAGATCCCCCGGTCAGCGGAACCGAGCGCGTTCGTCGCGGCCTCCATGGCACCGCACCACCGGTCGATCTCGGGCGCCGTCAAACCGGGAAGCCCGACCGCCTGAACGCCGTCGCGGCCGACGATGAGCGCGTGCCCGGACTCGCCGTGGGCGGTGAGCACCACCGCCCACTCGCCCGCACCCAGTTCCGGATCGGCCGAGCCCTCCTGCTGCCACAGGATCGACCGGCCGTGCTCGAGCAGGCCGAGAGCACCACGCGCGTCACCCGCGTGGATCGCGAACGTGGCCGCGCGGGCGACGTGGTGCTGGTACTGCACCAGGAACCGCTCCTGGTCACTGCGCGGCAACCCCTGCCAGGCGACGTGGCTGAGCAACCGGACGACCTCGTCCCAGGCGCCGATCGCCTCGGCGGGGGAGCCGGCGCGTTCCGTCATCACCGCCCAGCTCACTCCGGCGTTGAGCCGGGTCTCCGCCGGAGCCTGCGGCGCGCGAACGACCTCCTGGAGCAACCGCGCCGCCTCGGCCAGCGAGTCCGTCCGGCTCAGCAGCGCGGTGGCGAGGACGAAGGCCGCGCCGAACCGCCTCGGTTCGTTCGCGCCGTACTCCGCCAGCTGCTCCCGCATGATCCGCAGGGCTTCGGCCTCGTCGTCCCGGCGCGCGGAGGACGTGTCGGACCGGTGGAGAAGTGCCTGTGCGAGTGACATCCTCCGGCCGGTCCTCGCCGGGTGCCCGGCGGGAGTGGCCTCCAGCGCGGCGCTGATCAGCCCCACTATCTCCTCCGGGTCCGAGCTCTGCCCCTGGATCGTCCGGTAGAGCAGGAACGAGCCGAGGTTGTGCTGGGCCATCACCCGGTCCGGGTGCTCGTCGGGCAGCGCCCCGAGCGCCGCGCGCAGTGCGGCGAGAGCCAGGTCGAGGTCCACCGGGTCGGTGGTGAAGACGGACCGCTTGCGGTAGAGGCCGGCCAGCCCGTTGTGGACGACGAACGCCACCCCCGTGTCGTCGTCGCCCAGCCGATCCCTGGCTCGTTCGCTGAGCGCCAGAGCCTCGTCGAGGTCGGCCTTGCTGCCGAGGGCCTCGAACCGTTCCGTGAGCTTGTGCGACAGGTTCGCGAGCATCAGCGCGTCGTCCGGCTTGAGCCGCACCGCCTCGCGCATCACCGTGACCGACCTGTCGAGATCCGCTCTGTCCCCCGCCTTCGCGAACCGCGCGATGTGCGCGCCTGCCAGGTCGTTGAGGAGCTGGGCGCGGAAGTGCCGGCCCGTTCCCGTCGAGAGCAGGTCCTCCATCAGCCGGATCGCACGGTCGAGGTCGCTCATGGGGACGTCGTCCCCGTGCGTGCCGGCCAGGGACCGGGCGAGCATCCACTTCCCGTGGTCGTCGTCGGCCGGTGGCGGTTCGGACAGTTCCTGGCGCAACTCACCGGCCAGGTACCGGAGCTTCTCGAACAGGTGCTCGTCGTCGACGACCAGCACCGCCCGTTCGCACAGTCCGCACAGCTGCCGCACGATCTCGGGAGGCAGTGGCGAGCCGTCCGTGTCCGCGGTCTCGGCCAGTTGGTTCACCAGCTCGCCGAAACCCTGGCGGATCCTGGGGTTGCCGGGGATCTGGGCCTCTGGCTCGTCCATCAGTCGCAAGGCCGCGAACCAGTCCGCGGGGTCCTGGTCGCGGGCCAGCCGCATCAGCAGTGCTCTCGCGTGGAGCAGGCAGTCGGCGTAGTCCTGGGGACCGGTCTCGTCCAGGAGCCGGACGGCCTCGTCCAGATCGGCATCGGCACCGGCCCGCCGGTAGTTGGAGAGCAGTGCGTTCGCGAGCATCAAGAGGCCGCCGCGATCGCCATCGGCGGCGAGCCTCCGGTTCACCTCGACGTAAGCCCTTCCGTCACCGGGTTCCGCCACCCGGTTCAGGTACTTGAGGTGCAACTCCGACAGAGTCGCGAGCAACGCCTTGCGGTTGTTCGCGGGCACGGCGTCGACCACCGGCTCGATGATCTCGGCGGCCCGCTTCAGCACGTCCGCCGGCAGCTCGGCCCCCGAGCTCCACACCCCCGCGATCAGCAGGAGCTGTCCCGTCAGGAAGTTCACGAGATCACCGAAGGCCGTGTGCGTCCGGATCGCGTGCGCGCACAGACCGAGGAGAAGGATCATCTCGTCGTCGGAGAGGTCGAGCGGGGCGTACCGCTCCTGCCGGTGGCCGGCCCATTCGAGCACGATCTCCCGCGCGAAGAGTCCGCTCGCGTCCTCGTACCGGGCCTCGGTGTAGAGGCCGAACAACACCCTGAGCAGACTCGGCTTCCCGGTCGCCTTGTACCGGCTCGTCACGATCACGGCGACCAGTTCCTGGTGGAACCGCTGATCACCCTTCTCCCGCAACGCGCCGGACAGCGCTGTCACGGCGTCCGCGGCCGCGCCGGGCGTGTCAGGCAGGCTCTGCAGGCAGTTCGCGAGCAGCGCGCCCGACTCCAGCCTCGCCTCCTCGTCGTCCTCCAGCATCACCTCGGCCGCCAGGCCGATCGCCAGGACCAGGTCGTCGACGCGCTGGAAGGACTCGTACCTGATGCGCAGCATGCTGCTCAGCAGCCACCGGGTCCTCCGCGGATCCGCCGAGGGGCGCCCCGCCTGCGCGGTCAGCTTCGCGATCGCCTCGTTGAGGTCGGACGGGCTGTTCGCGACGGTGTAGCGCCGGACGAGCAGGTTCGCTTCTTCCTCCGCCGCCTCGGGGAACTCGCCGGCGTACGTGCTCACCTCGGCGAGCGCGGCGTCCAGCACGGCCCGCGACGGGTCCCGCTCCGCGCGCATGCCCCACGCGGAGACCATCGCCGGCACCGCGCTCCTGCGCGAACCCGGAAGGCCCGCGACGACGCGGAACATCGCGATGGCCTCGTCGAAGAGGCCATCGTCGCCGCCGGCGTTCCACCACGTGATGAGCGCCCAGCCGAGGAACCAGAGGTCCTCCACGCGCATGTCGTCCGGCGGGCTGTGCAGCACCACGAGGCGCGCTGTCTCCACAGCGGCTTGCGCAGCCTCGGCTGTGGGTGACTCTCGTGCTTTCGCGTGCAGATCAGCTGCTTGTGCGCGAAGAGCATCGATGTCCACCGAACGACCGTAGCGCGATCACCGCGGCCTTCGGGCGCGAACGAACTCGTTACGGCTTGGCAGGCGGCGGGGGAGGAGGGGGCGCGTCCGCCGTCGGAGGCAGCTGCGCGTGGCTCGCGACCGCGTGGCCCCGCACGGTGTCCTCGCCGAAGTCGGAGAAGTCGATGTCGGTGAGGTCCGGGTCCGGCGGTGACGACACGGTGTGCTCCGTCCAGCTGCTCAAACGATCTTCGTGACACAATCATAGATCGCGGAGCTCCATCGGGAGGGTGGCATGGTCCCCACGACGCTCGTCGGGCTGGTCCTGTTCATCGCACTGCTGACCCCCGGCTTCGCGTACAGCGCGCGGCGGGAACGCTCGGGGCCTGAGCGGCAGTTCTCGGCGCTGCGGGAGACCGTGGCGATGGTCGTGGTGAGCGTCGTGTGCGACCTGGTCGTGCTGTCCCTGGCGCTGGTGGTGTGGTCGGTGCTGCCGAAGCAGACCGTCGACCTCACCGCGTTGCTCACCAAACCGGGCGACTACGCGGTCAGGCACCACGTGGCGCTCTGGATCTGGGGCGTGGGACTCGTCGGCGTCGCGACGCTGCTGGCCGTGCTGGTCGCGGGACCGCTGTTCGAGCGGCTGGGCAGGAGGGACGAGGCCCCGTTCCTCTCCGCGTGGGGGCGCCTGTTCACCGCTCATCCCGACTGCCGGGTGCACGTGGGCTGTCACCTGTCGGACGGCACGTACGTCGCGGGGTGGCTGCTCACCTACAGCCGGTCGGCCGCGGACGTGGCGGACCGCGAGCTCACGATCAGCGGGCCGGTGCAGTACCGGGCCGCGGGGCGGCAGGAGGCGGTCGAGCTGCCGAACGTCGGTGCCATGGCGGTGAGCGCGCGGCAGTTGACGCTGCTGCAGGTCAGCTACGTCCGCGCCGCGCAGCCGGGTACGCAAACCGACGTACGCGAGATCAGAACGTGAGCGGATGATGCCGCCGCCCGTGGTGACGAGAGTGGGACGCGACACCACGGGAGAAGGAGCGCATCGCGATGACCACCACCCGCAAGCTCGGCGGCCGCGCCCGCAAGGCCGTTCTGCTCGTGCACGTCCTGTCGGCGGGGGCGTGGCTCGGCATCGACCTCGCGCTGGGAATCCTCGTCCTGGTCGCACTGTCCACTGAGGACACCGGTACCGCCGGCGTGGCGATCCAGGCGGTCGGCCTCTTCGCGATCTGGCCGATGTTCGGTGCCAGCGTCGTCTGCATGATCTCCGGCGCGGTGATTGGCCTCGGCAGCAAGTACGGGCTCGTCAGGTACTGGTGGGTCGCGACCAAGCTCGTCCTGAACGCCGGCATGTCGTTGCTGATCGCGTTCGCCCTGCGGCCCGGCGTCGAGGAGGCGGCCGGGATCGGCGAGCGGATGCTGGCCGGCGACCCGGCCGCGGTGATCCCGTCCGGCATCCTGCACCCGGTCGTGGTCGCGCCGACGCTGCTGCTGTTCGCCTACTTCCTGTCCGTGTTCAAGCCGTGGGGCCGGATCCGCGGGTCGGCGGAACCGGCCCGGCGCCGGGGTCGCGACCTCGTCGGGGCGGCCTAGCTCTGCGGCCTAGATCTTCTGGGTCAGGTTGACCGGGTTCCCGTCCGGATCGAAGACGTGCGCCACGCGCTGCCCCCAGGGCATGTCGTTCGCGGGCCCCCGCACCCGCCCGCCGGCGGCCTCGACCAGCGTCAGCGCCGCGTCCACGTCCTCCACGTCGATGCTCAGGACGATGCGCGCGGGCAGCGACACGTCCGTCTCCTGGATCACGAGCCCCAACTCCCCGTCGCCGATCTTCAGCGTCTTGAAGAAGACCGGTCCCTCGGCCGGGTGGCGGAGCACCTCGACCGCGCCGAGCACCTGCGAGTAGAACGCCTGCACCCGGTCGAGATCGGGCGTCACGATGATGGGCTGCACAGCCATGGGCTTCCTCCAGAACTAGTCGTCCGCGGACGTACGGGACGGCGGCCCGGAACTCATCGGTGTGACCGGGGGCGAGCCGAACAGGGGCAGCAACTCGTCCACGTTCAGGTACGTGGTGTTGCCGGTCACCGACCCGTCCCGCACGTCGAGGAACACCAGCCCGAACGGCTTCTCCAGGCCGGGCCGCATCTGCCAGAACGCGGGTGAGGCGTTGGCCCGCACCGGCACCAGCCAGGCACCGGCGCAGGCGGCGCCGGGATCGCTCAACGCGAGGGCGATCGACTCGCGGCCTCGCAGCCACCAGCTGAACGGCGGCATCGACATCGTCGCGTCCTCGTGCAGCAGGGCCACGAGCGTCCGCACGTCGTGCCGGTCGAACGCCTCGCAGTAGCGGCTCAGCAGCGACTTCTGCACGGGATCGGACAGGTCCAGCGGTGTGCCGACGTCGGCCACCCGCAGTGTCGCGCGGGCCCGTTGCAACGCGCTGGTCACCGACGCGACCGAGACGGACAGCAGTGCGGCGACCTCGGAGGCCTGCCACGCCAGGACGTCGCGCAGGATCAGCACGGCGCGCTGGCGGGGCGGAAGGTGCTGCAACGCGGCCACGAACGCCAGCCGCACGGTCTCGCGGCGGATCGCCTGGTCCTCCGGCAGCACCAGGGCGTCCGGCACGGGCTGCACGAAGACGTTCTCCAGCAGGGGAGCGCCCAGTTCGCCGCCGTACGGGCCCAGGTCCACGGCCAGGGCGCGGCGCTGGGCACTGCGCTGCATGTCGATGCAGATGTTCGTGGCGATCCGGTAGAGCCACGTCCGCAACGAAGCGCGCGCGGAGTCGTAGCTGTCGAACGCCTTCCACGCGCGCACGAGTGTTTCCTGCACGGCGTCCTCGGCCTCGAAGCCGGAGCCGAGCATGCGGTAGCAGTAGCCGTTCAGCTCGACGCGGAACGGTTCCAGCGCCTCGATCACGCACTGGACCCTACGCGGACCGATGAGTTCCCGTCGCCCAGCTCGTACATCAGGGCATGACCGAAGACATCCGCGCCGCGGTGGCGGCGGAACGGCGGGACCAGGCGGAACTCCTGAGTGGACTCACCGGGGAGCAGTGGCACGCGCCGAGCCTGTGCGAGGGCTGGACGGTGAAGCACGTCGTCGCGCACACGACGTTGCCGTTCCGGTCGTCGGGAACGAGGATCGTCCTGGAGGTGCTGAAGTCGGCCGGCCGGTTCAACCACGCCTCCGACCGCATGGCCCGCAAGGACGCACAGCTCCCGGCGAGCGAACTGCTGAAGTCGCTGAAGGACAACATCGACCATCCGTGGACGCCACCCGGTGGTGGCCCGGCCGGCGCGCTCTCGCACGACGTCATCCACGGCCTGGACATCACCGTCGCCCTGGGACTGGAGCGCCGGGTCCCGCACGACCGGCTCCGCCACGTCCTCGGCGGCATGAAGCCGTCCAACGTCAAGTACTTCGGGGCTGACCTCGGCGGCAAACGCCTGGAGGCCACCGACCTGGACTGGACGTTCGGCGAGGGCGAGCCGGTCAGGGGACTGGCCCAGGACCTGTTGCTGCTGGTCTGCGGGCGGACGCTGCCGGCCGGCAGGCTCAGCTGACCTCCGCGCGCACCCGCGCCGTCGCCTCGATCGTCGAGGCGAGGAAGCGCGCGACGACCTGCCGTTCCTCGGCGGTCATCCGCTCCCACGCGGCGGCGTAGCCGCGCGCCAGCGGCTGGAAGAACGTGGAGGCGAGTTCCGTCGCCGTGTCGAGCACCCGGAGGTCGACGCGGCGGCGGTCGCCGGGATCGCGATCGCGGACGACGTGACCTGCCCTCTCGAGGCGGTCCAGCACGGACGTCGTCGCCGACGCGCTGAGGTTCAGCGCCTTCGCCAGCGTGCCGGGTGTCATGGGAGCGGTCATGATGAGGTTCAGCGCTGTCATGTCCGTGGGATGCAACTCGTGGGCCGCGCTGAAGATCTCCAGGAACCGGTTCGACTCCATCACCAGCGCGCGCAGCATCATGCTCAGCTCGTAGTCGGTTGCGTCGCTCACGATCACAGCTTACTGTTTCGACCATCGAAACGTTCGACGATCGAAGGAAATCTGATGCGAGTCCTAGCCGGGGTCCTGCTCGTCGTCTGGCTGGCCTTGGGCGGCTTCACCGGGCCGTACGCGGGCAAGCTGTCGGAGGTCGCGGAGAACGACAGCAGCGCGTTCCTGCCCAACTCCGCCGAGTCCACGCAGGTCGCGGAGCTGCAGAAGAAGTTCCAGCGCGAGGAGGCGATCCCCGCGATCGTCGTGGTCGAACGCACCAGCGGACTGACCGAGGAGGACAAGCGGTACCTCGCCGACCAGGTCAAGGGCTTCCAGGCGTCGCCGGTCATCCCCTCGCCGAACGACGACCAGGCCGCGCAGGTCGTCCTGCTGCTCGACCCGGCCAAGGACGTCAAGGACTCGATCTTCCAGCTCCGCGACGGCACACGAGGTGCACCTGAGGGGCTGACCGTGCTGGTCACGGGCCCGGCGGCGCAGGTCGCGGACCTCGTGGAGGCGTTCGGCGGGATCGACGGGCTGTTGCTGCTCGTCGCGGGCGCGGTGGTCGCGTTGATCCTGCTGGTGGTCTACCGGAGTCCGCTGCTGCCGGTCGTCGTGCTGGTGTCGGCGGTGTTCGCGCTCGGACTGGCCAGCTTCGTCGTCTACCTGCTCGCGAAGAACGACGTCCTGGCGTTGAACGGCCAAAGCCAGGGCATCCTCTCGATCCTGGTGTTCGGCGCCGCGACGGACTACGCGTTGCTGCTGGTGTCGAGGTTCCGCGAGGAGCTGCGCGACACCCAGGACAAGTTCGCGGCGGTCAAAACGGCCTGGCGCGGCACGATCGAACCCATCGCGGCGTCGGCCGGCACGGTGATCCTCGGCGTGCTGTGCCTGCTGTTCAGCGACCTCGACTCGAACAAGGGCCTCGGCCCGGTCGCCGCCATCGGCATCGGTGCCGCGCTGCTGACCACGATGACGTTCCTGCCCGCGACCCTGGCACTGCTCGGCCGCGGCGCCTTCTGGCCGTTCGCCCCGAAGTTCGGCTCGAAGCACCCCGAGACGAGCGGGCTCTGGGCCCGCGTCGCGAACCTGGTGCGCCGCAGGCCGCGGGCGATCTGGATCGTCACCACGCTGGTGCTGCTCGCCGGCGCCGCGTTCCTGCCGCAGCTCAAGGCGTCCGGCACCGCCCAGTCCGACGTGTTCCTGACCCCGGTCGAGTCCGTTGCGGGACAGGAGGTGCTGTCGCGGCACTTCCCCGGCGGAACCGGCTCGCCGACCGTGATCATCGCCGCCGAGGACAAGACCGCCGAGGTCGTGCAGAAGTCCAAGGTGGACGGTGTCGCCGACGTCCGGCCGTCCGGAACGGCGGAGGGGCTCGTGCGCATCGAGGCCACGCTGAAGGACGCGCCGGACTCCGATGCCGCGGTGGAGACCGTGCAACGACTTCGAGCGGCCGTCGACGGCATCGAGGGCACGAAGGTGGGCGGGCCGACGGCGACGTTGCTCGACACCAGGACGACCTCCGAGCACGACCGGATGCTGATCATCCCGATCGTGCTGGTCGTGATCTTCCTGATCCTGGCGCTGCTGCTGCGGTCGCTGCTGGCTCCGTTGCTGCTGATCGCGACCGTCGTGCTGTCGTTCGCGGCCACGATGGGCGTGTCGGCACTGGTGTTCAACCACGTCCTCGACTTCCCGGGCGCCGATCCGGTGGTGCCGTTGTTCGGGTTCGTGTTCCTCGTGGCCTTGGGCATCGACTACAACATCTTCCTGATGACCCGAGTGCGCGAGGAGACCCAGCAACTCGGCACGGTCGAGGGCACGCTGCGCGGCCTGAGCCTGACCGGCGGCGTGATCACGTCGGCGGGTGTGGTGCTGGCGGCGACGTTCGCGGCACTGGCCGTGCTGCCGATCCTGTTCCTCACGCAGATCGCGTTCATCGTCGCGTTCGGTGTCCTGCTCGACACGCTGCTGGTGCGGTCGCTGCTCGTGCCGGCACTCTCGGTGGACGTCGGCGGACGAATCTGGTGGCCGTCGAAGCTGCGGTGAGCCAGGATCTCGGGCATGACCTCCACGGCACGTCAGCTCAACCGCGCCACGCTCGACCGGCAGATGCTGCTGGGGCGCGAACCGGTCGACCTGCTGACGGCCGTGGACCGGGTCGTGGCGATCCAGGCGCAGGAACCCGCGTCGCCGTACATCGCGCTGTGGAACCGGATCGAGGGCTTCGACCCCGCCGACCTGGACGAGGCGTTCACGAGCGGGGTGGTCCGCAAGGCATCGCTGATGCGGATCACCCTGCACGCCGTGACGGCCGCGGACCACTCGGTGTTCCACCACGCGATGCTGCCCGCCCTGAGGGCGTCACGGCTGTACGACAAGCGGTTCAAGACGATGAACGTCTCGATCGAGCAGACCGACGCACTGCTGGAACACCTGCTCGAGTTCGCCGCGACTCCTCGCCAGAAGGCGGAGATCGAGGAACTGCTGCACTCGCACGTCGGCGACGTCGGTGACCCCGGAGTCTGGTGGGCGCTGCGCACCTACGGCGGATTGGTGCACGCGCCGACAGGTGGGCCGTGGTCGTTCGGACTGCGGCCGTCCTACCTGGCCGTGACCGCCGAGCCCCTTGAGCGGATGGCGGCCGTCGCGGAGATGCTGCGCCGCTACCTCACCGGGTTCGGCCCGGCGACCGTGCTCGACATGAACCAGTTCAGCATGCTGCCGCGCACCACCATCCGGGAAGCGCTGGCGTCGCTGGACCTCGTGCGGGACGGCGATCACTTCGACGTTCCTGGGCGGACTCTTCCGGACGAGGACGTCGTTGCTCCGCCGCGGCTGATGGCCATGTGGGACAGCACTTTGCTCGCCTACGCGGATCGGAGCCGGATCATTCCGGAGGAGTACCGCAAGCTGGTCATCCGGAACAACGGTGACACCCTGCCCACCGTGCTCGTCGACGGGTACGTGGCCGGGGTGTGGCGTCCTGCCGTGGACGGGGGTGTCGAGGTGACTGCGTTCCGCGCTCTTGGTGAGGAGGACTGGGCCGGGCTGGCGGATGAGGCGGCGGCTCTGTGCAAGCTCCTGGGTGATCGGGAGCCTCAGGTGTACAAGCGTTACGCGCGGTGGTGGAACGGCCTCCCGGCCCATGAGGTTCGTGTCGTGTAAGACCTGCTCTACCGTGCCGGCAAGTGATCCGACGGCTGAGCCTGTGCCGAGAGCAGGAGAAACCTCAAGCCCTCCCGCGACGCCTCGTCCGCAGCGGTGTAGGCGACGAGCAGCTGATCCGGGTGCGTGTCCACGGAGAACTGCTGCACGTCCAGAACCAGCGTGCCCGCCACCGGGTGGTGGTAGGTCTTGACGAGCTGCCGCGGCCCGCGCACCTGGTGTGTCGCCCACCAGTTCCGGAAGTCCAGGTCCTTCACGCTCAGCTCGCCGACCAGTGCGGAGAGCGCCGAGTCGTGCGGGGCGCGGCCGGCCTCCATGCGCAGCACCGCAACGCATTCCTGCGCCGAGCGTTCCCAGTCGCCGTAGAGGGCGCGGAACGCCGGTTCGAGGAACGTCAGCCGGATCAGGTTGCGTTCCGGCGCGGGGAGGGCCCCGAAGTCGGTCAGCAGTGCGGAGGCTCCCCGGTTCCACGCCAGCACGTCCATGCGTCGGTGCAGGACCATTGCCGGGATGTCCGGCATGCCGTCCAGCAGTTGCTGCAACCGTGCGGCGACCTCGGGGGTGGTGGGCTGCCTCGCCGGGGCGACGTCCGCGATGCGGAAGAGGTAGTCGCGTTCGTCCGTCGCCAGGTGGAGCGCGTCGGCGAGTGCGTTGAGGACGGTGCGGGAGACGCGTTTCGTGCGGCCCTGTTCCAGGCGGACCACGTAGTCGACGCTCACGTGGGCGAGCTGGGCCAGTTCCTCGCGGCGCAGGCCTGGGACTCGGCGTTGCCTGCCGTCGTCGGGCAGGCCCGCGCGCTGCGGGTCCAGGGCGGCGCGGCGGGTGCGGAGGAACTCGCCCAGTTCGGTCATGCCTCCAGTGTCCGTGTTTCCGCAGGCGTGTGCCTGGTACTGGTGTGCATGGGCTGGGCTGTCCCTGGCTGGCGGGGGCGGTGCGGGACGAACGTGGTGGTCATGGACAACGTGACCTTCCCCAGCAACGGACTCGAGATCGCCGGCCACCTCTACCGGCCGGAAGGCGCTCCCCGCGGAGCGGTCGTCGTCGGGCATCCCGGCACCGGCGTGAAGGAGCAGACGGCGGGGGAGTACGCGCGGCGGCTCGCCGGGCAGGGCTTCCTGGCGCTGGCCTTCGACGCCGCCTACCAAGGTGAGAGCGCGGGACTGCCGCGCGGACTGGAGGACCCGGCGCAACGGGTCGAGGACATTCGGGCGGCCGTGACGTTCCTGGGAGAGGAACGTGTCGGCGTGCTCGGGATCTGCGCCTCCGGTGGCTACGGCCTGGCCGCCGCCGGGACCGACCCGCGGATCAGGGCGATCGCGACGGTGAGCCTGGCCGACATCGCCCGTCAGTTCCGGTTCGGCGCGGACGGCACCCAGGATCCCGCCGTCCTGCGAGGACTGCTGGCCCAGGGACAGGAGGGGAGCTTCTCGCTGTTCCCGGAGGACGGCGAACAGGCGCGGGCCGGGGGGCCGCACGCGTTCGAAGGCTGGGAGTACTACCGCACGCCGCGCGGTGAGCACCCGCGGTCGGCGAAGACGCTGACGTGGAACAGCATCGGCAGGATCGCCGCGTTCGACGCGTTCCGCGCCGTCGGGCTGATCGCGCCGCGGCCGTTGCTGCTGGTGGCCGGGCGCGAGGCCGTCACGTCGTGGATGAGCGTCGAGGCCTTCCAGAACGCGGGCGGCCCCAAGGAGTTCCACTGGGTCGACGGCGCCACGCACGTCGACCTGTACGACAGGTACGTGCCGCAGGTCGTCGAGCGGGTCGCGGAGTTCTTCACGAAGAACCTCTAGACGCGGGCGGCCACCGACCGCGCGTGGTCCAGTTCGCGTTGGTAGCGGGCGGGGTGGAACGCGGCGAGTTCCTCGTTCCTCGCCAGGGACTCGGTGATCGCGGCCTCCGCCTCGGCGCGTTCCGACCGGAGGGAGCGGACCACGGCGTGATCGGTGAGCGCGTCGGCCAGCAGGTAGCCGTACTCGTACGGGTCCCGCGCGTGCTGTTCCCGGTAGTGGGCGACCGCCTGCGACGAGGCCGGCAGTGCGGCGTCGAGCGAGCCCGCACGAGCGGCGGCAAGTGCGAAGGTGTTGCGCGCCATGGCCTTGCCGTCCGCCGTCTGGTACAGATCGATGCTCTTGGCGGCGGCCTCCGCGGCTTCGGGGTACTCGCCGCGGGTGATCAGCAGGCTGGCCCGGCTGTTGAACGCCCGCGCGAGTTCCTTGGAGCCGATTTCGCGCTCGTCGTGCTTGGTCGCGAGGGCGATGGCCTCGTCGTTGGCGGCGAGCGACTCGCCGAGCCTGCCCTCGTCGTGCAGTCGGCTGCCGAGACTGACGAGCGCGGCCGCGAGCCGCAACTCCGCCCTCATGACCACTGCACGGCGTTCGGCACCGGCGAGCAGCGCGCGGTACCGGTCGGCCGACTCCTGTGCGGCTTCCACGGCTTCCGCGAAGAAGCCCAGGTCGTGCAGGCGGTTGCCGTGGTTGTGGACTCCTCCGGCGAGGTCGTCGAGCGACTGCCGGTCGCCTTCCTCGTCCGCGTGCTTCCGCAGCACGGCCACGGCCTCGTCGGCGGACACGCGGGCGTCGCCGAACCTGCCCAGGCGCAGCTGCAGGAGGCAGAGCTCCTCGAACGCGCTGTGGCCGTTGATGTTGCGCCCTGAGCCGTGGTCCCGCCAGAAGGCCGCGTTCAGAGCGGTGAACTCCGCCGCCTGGTCGTACTCGCCGATCGCCGCGAGGCGGTGCGCGTACTCCAGCCACGCGTGCGCGAGGTCGTAGCCCGGCAGCGAGTGCGGTACCAGCTCCTGGCCGTCGAGCTCGGCGACGGCCTCGCGGGCGTTCTCCGCGGCCTCGGCGTGCCGGCCGAGCCTGCCCAGGAAGTTGGTGATCCAGTACCGGGCCGTGTTGGCGATCCCCGTGCTGCGCTCGCCCGGCACGGCCAGCCGCAGGGCGAGCGGCAGCTCCTCCTGCACGACCACCAGCGCTTCTTCGTACCGCTCCTGGCGCTTGAGGTTGTCCCGCAACGAGGTCAGCACGACCCGCAGTTTCGCGGGGTCGCCGAGCTCCCGGCGGAACTCCAGCACCTCGTGGTGCGTGCGCAGGGCGAAGTCGTCCCACCCGGCTTCCTCGAAGTACTCGGCCAGCTCCGTCAGGGCGTCCGCCAGCGCGTCCGGCGCCGGCCACTCCTCGCGGGGCTTGCCGCGCAGCTCCTCGACGACCGGCCAGACGTAGCCGAGCATCTTCACCGGATCCGGATGCCCGGTCCTGGCCGGGCGGTGCCACGTCTCGCCGCGGCGCACTGGCTTGATCACCCGCGAGTGGATATCACGCGGGGCGGACCTCCGGGACGACCTTCGCCACATTCTCCTCCGCTGCGGCGGAGGCGAGGCGCTGTGCCATCGTGCCGCCCTCGGGGGTTCCGGCCGGTGACGGCACCTTGCCCAGCAGGTACCCGGCGTGGCTCACCGCGAGCAGCACCAGGAACGCCTCGGAGAACTCGGGCAGCCCGGCGATGCCGGCGGGGTTGTCCACGACCCTGAACGCCGAGACGGCCTGCGCCACGTAGATCAGCACCAGCAGCACGGTGATCACGAAGTTCTGGAACTTCGCGAGGTCGATCGACTTGCCCGCCGACGCACCCTCCTCGGCGGTCAGCATCTCCCAGAACCGCCCGCCCCCGGCCCCGAGCGGGTACGCGGCCACGGAGTCCGGGTGGCTCGCGCTCTTCGTGACCTTGATGGCGCCCGCCACGACACCGGAACCGACGGAGATGCCCAGGAGCCACAGCACCTGGTCCGGGATCTGGAACCCGGCCACGTCGACCTGCCCGGCCGCGAACCGGCCGAACGCCATGCCGCTGATGAGCGAGAGCAGCACGACGGTCCACACCGTCACCTGCACCCGCGAGAGGCTGTAGCGCCCGCGGCCGTCCCTCAGCACGTTCTGCGCGCCGAGGCGGCTGGGGACCACCACCGCGAGCAGCACGATGACTAGCGCGGACACGATCCAAGCCCAGAACGTGGTCGCCATGGAGGCCTCCTCGTTACGCCGTTCGGACGCTGTGGCCGTTACGTCGTCCGGGAGCCACCAGGCGTTATCACGCCGGGTAACGATTAGGGGGTCGATGCTCGGAGTGGTCGACCACCAGACTGGCCCGCGAGGCCGGGTCACACGCCGCCAGGTACAGCCGCTGCCCCTCGACGTACCGGCGGTTGCGGGGGTCGTCCGGATCGGGCGGACTGCCGTCGCGCCCGGCCATGCGCGCCACGGACACCGCGAAGCTGACGTCCAGGAACACCGAGAAGTCCCAGTGCGCCACGAGCTCGTCGCGGTGCAGGAAGATCCCGTCCACCAGCAGGAGCGCGTCCGGTGACGCGACCTCGAAAGGCGGGTCGACGTACGCGTCGGTCTCCAGGTCGTGGCTGGCACGGCGGAACGGCCGCCCGTCGGCGAACGGCGTGAGCAGGTGGCCGGCGAACCGCGCGTGGTCGAAGCTGTCGAGGAAGAACCCCTCCGGCGAGGTCTTCCCGCGCTGCCAGCGAATCGCCCGCGGGTGGTGGAAGTCGTCCACGGAGGCCCGCACGACCTCGCGGCCACGGGACCGCAGCACCTCGGCCAGGGCGTCGCAGAACGTCGTCTTGCCCGCCCCGTCGACACCGTCCACACCGACCAGACCTCGTGCGGGCAGCAGATCAGCGACTTCGTTCAGCACCACGGCACGATTTCACACTTCGTGACCGCGGCAGGACCGATCGGATGAGACCCAGGTCTCCCCGGCCTCAAGAACGCGTAAAAGCCGGACCCGCCCCCGTAAGGACGTTGTCAGGCACCCCCTGATCAGGCATTTCCTGATGCACGCTTCCGGGCGTCATCAAGAACGTCTTTTCGTTGAAGGGAGCGGCGTCATGGCCGACCTGGCCTATGCGTTGCTGCTGATCGTGAGTTTCGTCGTGCTGGGCCTGACGGTGCGTGGACTGGAGAAGTTGTGAGCACGGGACTCGTCGCGAACGCCGTGGCCGGCGTGATCGCACTCGGGCTGATCGTCTACCTGTTCATCGCACTCGTCAGGCCGGAGAAGTTCTGATGTCACCCCTCGTGGCCGGCCTCCTGCAGACCGGCATCCTCCTCACGGCCCTGGCGGTCGTGTACCGGCCCCTCGGCGACTACATGGCCCGCGTCTTCACGGCCAAGGGCCACTTAAAGGTCGAGCGGGCCATCTACCGCTTCGCCCGCATCAACCCGGACGCCGAGCAGAAGTGGAGCACCTACGCGTACGGCGTGCTGGGCTTCTCGTTCGTCGGCATCGTGTTCCTCTACGTCATCCAACGCGCGCAATCGTTGCTGCCGTTCGGTTTCGACCGCGGTAACGTCGGTCCCGGCATGGCGTTCAACACGGCGATCAGCTTCGTGGCCAACACGAACTGGCAGTCGTACGTGCCGGAAGCCGTCATGGGCCACGCGGTCCAGATGATCGGCCTGACCGTGCAGAACTTCGTGTCGGCGGCGGTCGGCCTGGCCGTGGCCATCGCGCTGGTCCGCGGGTTCGTGCGGCACCAGACCGACCGGCTGGGCAACTTCTGGGTCGACCTCGTCCGCGGCACCCTGCGGATCCTGCTGCCGATCGCGTTCACCGGCGCGATCGTGCTCATCGCGTTCGGTGTCACGATGTCGCTCAAGTCCGGAGTGGACGTCGACGGGCAGACCGTGGCGAACGCGCCCGTCGCCAGCCAGGAGGTCATCAAGGAGCTCGGCACCAACGGCGGCGGCGTCCTCAACGCGAACTCCGCGCACCCGTTCGAGAACCCGGGCGAGTGGACCAACCTGATCGAGATCTTCCTGATCCTGGTCATCCCGGTCGCGCTGACCCGCACGTTCGGCCGCCTCGTCGGTGACAGGAAGCAGGGCTACGTCCTGCTCAGCGTCATGGGCGTCATCTGGACGGCCATGCTCGCGGTGATCTGGGCCGCCGAGGCGAACGGCATCAGGCCGTTGGAGGGCAAGGAACTCCGCTTCGGCATCCCCGGCAGCGCGCTCTTCGCGAACGCCACCACCGGCACGTCGACCGGCGCGGTCAACTCCCTGCACGACAGCTACACCGGGCTCGGCGGCGGTGCCGCGCTGCTCAACATGCTGTTCGGCGAGATGACGCCCGGCGGCGTCGGCACGGGGCTCTACAGCATCCTCGTGATGGCGATCATCGCGATGTTCCTGGCGGGCTTGATGGTCGGCCGCACACCCGAATACCTCGGCAAGAAGCTGGGGCGCAAGGAGGTCACGGCCGCCGCCGTGTCGATCCTCGCGATGCCGACGGTGCTGCTGATCGGCGCCGGCATCGCCGCCGTCCTGCCGAGCACGCAAGGCGCTCTCAACAACCCGGGAGAGCACGGCCTGTCCGAGATCCTCTACGCCTACGCCTCGGCGTCGAACAACAACGGCAGCGCGTTCGCCGGCATCACGGTCACGAACGACTGGTTCCAGTCGTCGCTCGGCCTGTGCATGCTGTTCGGCCGGTTCGTCCCGATCGTCGCGGTGCTCGCCCTCGCCGGATCCCTTGCGGCGCAGAAGAAGGTGCCGGTCACGGCGGGCACGTTGCCCACCACCGGGCCGTTGTTCGCGACGCTCCTGACCGGCTCGATCGTCCTGGTCGCCGCGCTCACCTTCGTTCCCGCACTCGCTCTCGGTCCCATCGCGGAGGCACTGCTGTGACCACCAAACCCGGTCTCGCGGCCGCTCTTCTCGAGGCCCTGAAGAAGCTGGACCCGCGCCACCAGTTGCGCAGTCCCGTCATGTTCGTCGTCTGGGCGGGCTCGCTGCTGGTCACCGTGTTCGCGGTGACCGACCCGAGCGTGTTCACCACCGCCGTCGCGGCGTGGCTGTGGTTCACCGTGCTGTTCGCGAACCTCGCCGAGGCCGTCGCGGAGGGACGGGGCAAGGCACAGGCGGACTCGTTGCGGCGCACCAAGAAGGACGCCGTCGCCAGGCTCGTCAACGGTGATGTCGTGGCGGGCACCGAACTGAAGATCGGCGACCTGGTCGTCGTCGAGGCGGGCGAGGTGATCCCCGGCGACGGCGACGTCGTCGAGGGCATCGCGACCGTGGACGAGTCGGCGATCACCGGCGAGTCCGCGCCCGTCATCCGCGAGTCCGGCGGTGACCGGTGTGCGGTCACGGGTGGTACGACCGTGCTGTCGGACCGGATCGTCGTCCGGATCACGACCAGGCCCGGTGAGTCCTTCGTGGACCGCATGATCGCGCTCGTCGAGGGTGCGGAACGGCAGAAGACGCCGAACGAGATCGCGCTGACGATCCTGCTGTCGACGCTGACGATCATCTTCCTGCTGGCCGTCGTGGCACTGCAGCCGTTCGCGATCTACTCGGGCGGCGAGCAGTCGGTGGTCGTGCTGACCGCTTTGCTGGTCTGCCTGATCCCGACGACCATCGGCGCGCTGTTGTCCGCCATCGGCATCGCGGGCATGGACCGGCTGGTGCAGCGCAACGTGCTGGCCCTCTCGGGCAAGGCGGTCGAGGCCGCCGGCGACATCGACACGTTGCTGCTCGACAAGACCGGCACGATCACGTGGGGCAACCGGCGCGCGACCGAGTTCATCCCGGTCGGCCCGACCTCCCACGAGGAACTGGTCGCGGCCGCCCGGCTCGCAAGCCTGGCCGACGACACCCCGGAAGGCCGCAGCATTCTCGAACTCGCGGGCGGCGAACCGGCCAGCGAGCACGAGAAGACCGGCGAGTTCGTCCCGTTCACGGCACAGACCCGCATGTCCGGCATCGACCTCGGCGAGCGGAGCATCCGCAAGGGCGCCGCGTCCGCGTTCGAACTGAGCGACACGGCTCGGGAGATCGTGGACGAGATCAGCGCACAGGGCGGCACCCCGCTCGTCGTCGCCGAGAACGACAAGGTACTCGGCATCATCCGGCTGTCGGACGTGGTGAAGCCCGGCATGAGGGAACGCTTCGCCGAGCTGCGCGCGATGGGCATCCGGACGGTCATGGTCACGGGCGACAACCCGTTGACCGCCAAGGCCATCGCCGAGGAGGCCGGGGTCGACGACTTCCTGGCCGAGGCCAAGCCCGAGGACAAGATGGCCCTGATCCGCAAGGAACAGGAGGGCGGGCGGCTGGTCGCGATGACCGGTGACGGCACGAACGACGCGCCCGCCCTGGCGCAGGCGGACGTGGGCGTCGCGATGAACACCGGCACGTCGGCCGCGAAGGAGGCCGGCAACATGGTCGACCTCGACTCGGACCCGACCAAGCTCATCGAGATCGTGGAGATCGGCAAGCAGCTGCTGATCACGCGCGGTGCGCTGACGACGTTCTCCGTGGCGAACGACCTGGCGAAGTACTTCGCGATCCTGCCCGCGATGTTCGCGGCGATCTACCCGGCACTGGACAAGCTCAACATCATGCACCTGGCCACGCCGCAGTCCGCGATCCTGTCTGCGGTGATCTTCAACGCGCTGGTGATCGTGGCGCTGATCCCGCTGGCCTTGAAGGGTGTGCGGTATCGGCCGTCCAGTGCGAGCGCCCTGCTGCGGCGCAACCTGCTGGTCTACGGACTGGGCGGCGTCGTGACGCCGTTCGCCGGGATCTGGCTGATCGACCTGCTCGTGCGACTCATCCCCGGGATCGGCTGAACCATGAACAACTTCCTGAAGCAGTCGTGGGCGGGTCTGCGGATCCTGCTCGCGCTCACGGTGCTCCTCGGCGTGCTCTACCCGCTGTCGGTGTGGGGCGTGTCGCGGATCCCAGGCCTGCACGCCAACGCCGAGGCCACGGACACGACGCTGGTCGCGGTCGCCCGCGAAGGTGACCAGTACTTCGTGCCGAGGCCGTCCGCCGCGACGCTGCCCGCGTCCGGTGGCTCGAACAAGGGTGAGCTGAACGAGGACTACACGTCGGTCATCGCTGAGCGCCGAACTGCTGTGGCGCAACGCGAGGGCGTGCCCGAGAGCCAGGTTCCGCAGGATGCCGTCACCGCGTCCGCCTCTGGCCTCGACCCGCACATCAGCCCGGAGTACGCGGCGTTGCAGGTGCCGCGTGTGGCCCGCGCGTCCGGGCTGTCCGTGGAGAAGGTCCGCGAGCTGGTCGCTGCCAACACTCACGGCACCTTCACCACCACCGTCAACGTGACTGCGCTGAACCGTGCCATCGACAGCGCCAGTTGACGGTCGCCGGGGTGAGCTGAGGATCTACCTCGGCGCCGCTCCCGGCGTCGGCAAGACCTTCGCCGTGCTCGGCGAGGCCCACCGGCGCCGGGAGCGCGGCACGGAGGTGGTCGTCGGACTCGTGGAGACACACGGCCGCGACAGGACCGCCTCCCTGCTCGAAGGCCTGGAGGTGGTGCCGCGCAGGGTGGTGCGGCACCGCGAGCTGGAAGTGTCCGAAATGGATGTGGATGCGGTCCTGGCCCGCCGGCCCGAGGTCGCGGTGGTCGACGAGCTCGCGCACACCAACGCGCCGGGCTCGCGCAACGAGAAGCGGTGGCAGGACGTCGAGGAACTGCTCGAAGCGGGCATCGACGTCCTGTCGACGGTGAACGTCCAGCACCTGGAGTCGCTCAACGACGTCGTCGAGCGGATCACCGGTGTGCGGCAACGGGAGACGGTGCCGGACGAGGTGGTCCGCCGCGCCGAGCAGGTCGAGCTGGTGGACATCACGCCGGAGGCGTTGCGACGGCGGCTCGCCCACGGCAACGTCTACCCGGCGCACCGGATCGACGCCGCTCTGGGCAACTACTTCCGGCTCGGCAACCTGACAGCGTTGCGCGAGCTGGCGTTGCTGTGGGTCGCCGACCAGGTCGACGTCGCGTTGCAGCGGTACCGCAGCGAGAAGGAGATCACCGACACCTGGGAGACCAGGGAACGGGTCGTCGTCTCGGTCACCGGCGGCCCGGAGAGCGAGACGCTGATCCGCCGCGCCCGCCGGATCGCGACGAGGGCGGGCGCGGAACTCCTGGTGCTGCACGTGCTGCGCGGCGACGGCCTGTCCGGCGCCACACCCGAGCACATCGCGCGCTCCCGCAGGATCGCCGAGGACGTCGGCGCCACGTTCCACTCGGTGGTGGGCGACGACGTGCCGACGGCACTGCTGGAGTTCGCTCGCGGGGTCAACGCCACCCAGCTCGTGCTGGGCACCTCGCGCAGGTCACGGGTCGCGCGGGCGTTCGACGAGGGCATCGGCGCGGCCGTGGTGCAGGAGTCCGGCGCGATCGACGTGCACATGGTCACGCACGACGAGTCGCGGCGCGGGCTGCGCTGGAAGACCGGCGTGGACCCGCTGTCGTTCCAGCGCCGCCTCATCGGCTGGGGCCTGTCACTGGCGTTGCCGGCCGCGGTGACCGCGCTGGGCATGTTGTGGCGCGACGAGCTGGACTTCTCGACCGACCTGGTGGCGTTCCTCCTGGTCACGTGCGTGGTGGCGATCGCGGGCGGGCTGGGGCCCGCGTTGTTCTGCGCGGTCCTCGGGGCCGGGCTGCTGAACTACTTCTTCACCGAGCCCTACTACAGCCTGGCCGTGCGGACGCCGGAGAACGTGATCACGCTGGCGGCCATGGTGATCGTCGCGACCGTGGTGGCGCTGACGGTCGACCGGGCGGCGCGGCTGGCGGAGCAGGGCGCGCGGGCGCGGACCGAGGCCGCGTTGCTGGCCTCCTACTCGCGCACCGTGCTCACGAACCCGTACCCGCTGACCCGGTTGCTGGAGAAGATCCGGGAGAACTTCGGCCTGGAGTCGGTCGTGCTCGTGGAGCGACGGGACGGTGTGTGGACGTGTGTGGAGCGCACTGGAAGGGATCTAGGTCCCGTGACCGAGGTGACGGTCACCGGTGACGTGCGGCTGAGGCTGAGCGGGCGCGTGCTGCCCGCGAGCGACCAGCGGGTGCTGGAAGCCGCGGCAGGACAGACGTTCGTGGCACTGCGGCAGCAACGGATGGCCGCCGAGGCCCTGCACGCGCAACGGAAGGCGGAGACGTCGGAGTTGCGCACGGCCCTGCTGTCGGCGGTGGGCCACGACCTCCGCACACCGCTGACGTCGATCAAGGCGGCGATCGGCAGCCTGCGCGACGACTCACTGCCACTGTCCGAAGAGGACGTGGGCGAGCTGATGGCGACCGTCGAGGAGTCCGCGGACCGGCTGACCGGCCTCGTGGACAACCTGCTGGACTCGTCCCGGCTCGCGACCGGTTCGGTCGAGCCGGTGCTGCGGCCGGTCGGCTACTACGAGGTCGTGGCCAGGGCACTCGCCGGCATCGGGGGAGAGGTGTCGGTGGTGGTGGCCGAGGACCTGCCGCCCGTGCTGGCGGACCTGGGGCTGCTGGAACGCGTGGTCGCGAACGTGGTGGACAACGCCCTGCGGCACGGCAGCCCGTCCCCGGTGGCGATCCGAGCGAGCAGCCACGGCACCTCCGTCGAGCTGCGGGTCGTGGACCACGGCCCAGGACTGCCGAAGAAGGCGGGACACAAGCTGTTCGCGCCGTTCCAGCGCCTCGGCGACCGCTCCGCCACACCGGGCGTCGGGCTCGGGCTGAGCGTCGCGAAGGGCTTCACCGCCGCCATGGGCGGGGAGATCAGCGCCGAGGACACCCCGGGCGGCGGACTGACCGTCGTCATCTCCCTGCCCGCCTACGAGGAGAGTTCCCGATGACATCAGTGCTGGTGGTCGACGACGAACCGCAGATCGTGCGTGCGCTGAGGATCAACCTCAGCGCACGGGGCTACGACGTGATGACGGCCTACGACGGCAGATCCGCCCTGGGCGTCGCCGTCGAGGGCAAGCCGGACGTGGTCGTGCTCGACCTCGGCCTGCCCGACATCGACGGCGTGGACGTGATCGCCGGCCTGCGCGGCTGGTCCACGATCCCGATCATCGTGCTGTCCGCGCGCACCGACTCGTCGGCCAAGGTCGAGGCCCTCGACGCGGGCGCCGACGACTACGTGACCAAGCCGTTCGGGATGGACGAGCTGCTGGCGCGCCTGCGGGCCGCGGTGCGCCGCAACGCGGCTCGGGAGGACTGCGATCCCGTGGTCGAGACGGCGTCGTTCGTCGTCGACCTGGCGGTGAAGAAGGTGCGGCGCGGTGGCCGCGAGGTCCACCTGACGCCGACCGAGTGGGGCCTCGTCGAGATCCTCGCGCGCAACCCCGGCCGGCTGGTGTCGCAGAAGCAGCTGTTGCAGGAGGTGTGGGGGCCGATGCACGTCAACGAGTCCCAGTACCTGCGCGTCTACTTCGCCCAGTTGCGGCGCAAGCTGGAGGACGACCCGGCCCGCCCCCGCCACCTCATCACCGAGCCGGGGATGGGGTACCGATTCGAGGTGTGAGGTCGACCGGAAGCAGGCAGCGGTCCCGCCCACCCCGCCAGGCTGAAGCCTGGCCTGCTCGGTCGACTTCACCGGCGCGAACAACACCGCGCCGAACGGCGACAACTGGATCGTCGACACCGGCCACGGCTACCCCGGCGGCCCCGGGAACTGGGGCACCGGCGAGATCCAGCGCTACACCAACGACCGGGCCAACCTCGCCCTGGACGGCTCCGGAAACCTGCGCATCACCCCGTTGGGCGCGGCGAACGGCGAGTGGACCTCGGGACGCATCGAGACCCGCCGGGCGAACTCCAAGGCACCCGCGGGCGGCGTCCTGCGCATCGAGAGCCGCCTCCAGATGCCGAACGTCACCGGTGCGGCGGCGCTGGGCTACTGGCCGTTCACGAACGGCGTGGCGGGCCGGGCGACGCCGACCGCGCAGACGACACCGGGCAGGCCGATGCTGGTGGACCACGTGGCGGTGTGGACCCGGCCGTAGATCCTCCGGCTAGCCCTACTGTTCCACCGCCCCGAAGTCGCTAGCTTGGAGGCAGGGGACTTCGGGGGAAGGTGGAGCGGTGGGGGAGCTTGCGCGCCGGGACGTGCTGTCCTGGCTGGGGAAGGGCGCACTCGGAGCGGTCGCGCTGGGTGCCGTGGGGCAACCCGCGAGGGCGGCGAGCGGCGTGACCGCGTTGCGAGGAGCGACGCTCGTCGACGGCACGGGCCGCCCGCCCGTCCGTGACGCGACCATCGTGCTGGCCGGCGACCGGATCCTGGCCGCCGGCCGTCACCGTGACGTCCCGCGCGGCGTGCGGGTGATCGACGTGGCCGGGAAGTACGTGATCCCAGGCCTGTGGGACCTGCACACGCACGCGACGTTCTACGAGAACACCGTCGCGCCACTGCACGTCGTCCAAGGCGTTACGGGCATTCGGGAGATGTGGGGCCAGCCCGAGACCCACGACACCCGCCGCCGCATCGAGACCGGCGAGATCCTCGGCCCGCGCATGGTGGTCGCCAGCACGATCGTCGACGGCCCCGGCTCCATCTGGCCCGGTTCGGACGTCGTCCGCACCCCGGCGGAAGCCCGCGCCGCCGTGCGCAGGGCCAGGGACGGGGGAGCGGACTTCGTCAAGGTCTACTCGTTCCTCTCGCCGGAGTGCCACGCCGCCGTCGCCGACGAGGCCCGCCGGCTGCGGATCCCGTTCGCCGGGCACGTTCCGGCCCGCGTGCCGGTGCAGGACGCGCTGGCGCAGCACACCCACGAACACCTCTACAACCTGTTCACGTCCACATCGGACAACGCCGACGCCCTGTACGCGCAGCTCCGTGCCATGCCCGACGACCCGGCCGACCCGAACTGGTGGGGCCGCCACGCGGGCCGGATCGAACGCGCGGCCGTCGCCACCCACTCACCGGCCCGTGCCCGGCAGTTGTTCGCCGCGATGGCCAGGCAGGGCACGTGGCAGTCGCCGACCCTCTTCGTCGAACGGAACATGTCCCGCTCGCCCGAGACCATCACGAACGACCCGGTGGCGCTCGAACGGATGCGCTACATCCCCGTCGGCCTGCGCGCGCAGTGGCAGCAGATCATGACCGGCCGCCCCACCCGCACGCCCGAGGAAGTGGCGGAACTGCGGAGGTTCGGCGATGCCCGCATGCGCCTGCTCCAGCAGATGCACGAGGCGGGCGTGGGCGTCGTGGCGGGCACGGACGCGGGCTTCGCCTACGTCTTCCCGGGCTTCTCCCTGCACGACGAACTGGCGTTGCTGGTCCAGGCGGGCCTCAGCCCGGCCCAGGCCCTCCAGGCCGCCACCCGCGACGCCGCGCGCTGCGTCGGCCGGGAGCACGAGTCGGGCACGGTCACGCCGGGCAAGCAGGCGGACCTGGTCGTGCTGGACGCGGACCCGTTGCGGGACATCACGAACGTCGGCCGCGTCCACGCCGTCGTCAGCCGGGGCCGCTACCTCGGTCCGGCCGACCGCACGCGCGTCCTGCGGGAGATCGAGGCCGCCGCGCAGGAACCGGTCGAGGCACCGGCGACGCCGACGGGGTGCTGCGCGCACTGATGTGGTCCCCGCCACCGCGGTCGTCAGGATCGCGTCAAGGCGGGGCCCGCCCGTGTCAGGGTCTCGTCCGGGACCTGGGCACGGACCCGCGGCAGGCGTGTGCTGGACGCATGACACTCGCGGAGTTGTTGCCCAGCACCGGATGCTCCACCGAACCGGTGCTGGAGGACGGTCTCTGGCCGGACGGCACCCGGATCGCCGGCCAGGACCTGGTCATCGGTGGAGTCCCCGCCACGCAGCTCGCGGCCCGCTTCGGCACCCCGTGCCAGGTCCTGGACGAACGGACGGTCCGCACCAGGGCGAGGGCCTTCCGCGCCGCACTCCCCGGCGCCGAGGTCGTGTTCGCGGGGAAGTCGTTGCCCTGTCCCGAGGTCTACCGGTGGATGGCGCAGGAGGGTCTGTCGCTGGACGTGTCGTCGGCCGGAGAGCTCGCACTGGCCAGGGCCGCCGGCTTCCCGGCGACGCGGATCATCATGCACGGCAACGTGAAGACCGCCGAGGACCTCAAAGCGGCACTGGAGCACGGCGTCTCCAGGATCGTCGTCGACTCGTTAGACGAGATCACCCAGCTCGGTGCCCTGGCGACCCGCGGCCAGGAGGTCATGATCCGCGTGACGCCCGGCGTCGACGCCCACACCCACGCCAAGATCGCGACCGGCGTGGAGGACCAGAAGTTCGGCTTCTCACTTGCTTCCGGCGCCGCTCTGGAGGCGATCCTGCGCGTGGTCGAGCAGCCGTCGCTGACACTCGTGGGCCTGCACTGCCACATCGGCTCGCAGGTGAAACACGTTGCGAGCTACGAACAAGCCGTGCGGCGGATGGCCGGCCTGATCGCGTCCTGCGGCACCAGGATCGACCAGCTCGACCTCGGCGGCGGGTTCTGCGCGCCGTACCTCAAGGGCGACACGGACTTCGACCTCGCGGGATTCGCGCACCGGGTCCAGGGCGCCCTCAACTACGAATGCGCGCTGCACCGCGTGCCACCGCCGCGTCTGCTCGTCGAACCCGGCCGCGCGATCGTCGCGAACGCCGGGGTGACCCTGTACCGGGTGTGCGCGGTCAAGGAGTCGACCCGGACGTTCGTGGCCGTCGACGGCGGCATGAGCGACAACCCGCGCCCCGCGTTGTACGGCGCGAAGTACGCCGTCCGGCTCGTGGGCCGCGGCGGCAAAGCCAAGCCCGTCACCGTTGTCGGCAGGCACTGCGAGGCCGGCGACGTGCTCGCCGAGAACGTGCTCCTCCCTGGAGACGTGCACGCGGGAGACCTGCTCGCCATCCCCGCGACGGGCGCCTACCACCACGCCCTGGCCTCGAACTACAACCAGGTCTGCCGGCCGCCGGTCATCGCCGTCAGCGAGGGGGTCGCCAGGCCGATCGTGCGCAGGGAGACCGAGGAGGACCTGCTGCGCCGCTACGTTTGATCATTCGGGCGCCGAGTCGAACGTCTGTTCCCTAGAGTGGCGCGATGCACTCGTACGCCTACGTGGCCGACTCCCGGCTGGACGAGACGCGGCGCGCCCTCGGACTGCAGACCTCCGGCGGCCGGGCGCCGAACCCGCGCTTCTTCACCGGGTTCCTCGGCGACGCCCAGCAGGCCGCGACGGCGTTGCTCGCCATCGCCAAGATCGCCGGCACCCGCTACTTCCAGCCCACCACCGAGCGCCTGCGGGACCCGGTCGTCACCTGCAACGGCGACCGGCTGCGCTTCGAGTCGTTCTCCGGCTGCTGCGGTGTCTACGCGCGCCTGGACGTCCTCGGCGACGCCCTCGACGGCGAGGTGCACGACCGCGGCACCACGAACGTCGACGTCAACGAGCCGCTGCGGCGCGCGCTCGCCCGCGTGACCAAGGGCGACCCGCTGCACCTCACGGTCGGGCCCGACCAGGTCGAGTTCGGCACGCTCGACGGCGCGGTCGTCGAGAAGAAGGTCCCGCTGCCGCCGCGCTGGTTGCGGGGCTTCGCCGAGACCCAGGTCCTCACCTCGAAGTTCGACCTGAAGGCCGAGCTCTCGGCCGCGGACGCGCAGCGGTTCCTCAAGACGCTGCCCAAGGGCCGTGCGGCGGTGTGGGCGGTGCCGTCCGGCAAGTCGTTGCGGCTCAGCGGATCGGCCTCGGCCAACGCGGTGTGCCTGGCGGGTCCGAACCGCCTCGAGACCCTCATCCCGTTGCTGCGCTTCGCGAAGGCAGTCCGGCTCTACGGTCCGCCAGCCGACGGCAAGCCGGTCGCGAGCGGCTGGGAGGTCGACCTGGGCGCGCAACGCCTGACACTCGTCCTGTCGCCCGAGGTGACCCGCGGCCTGTCCGGCGAAGGCGCGGTCCTGGACGGACTCGCCGCCGGGGACGCCGACACCGACGCCGAACTGGTCGGCGCGCTGCTCGACTTCGAACCCCGCGTGGACGTCGCCGACCTGGCCGACCGGTCCGGGCTCAGCCCGGCCAGGGTCAGGGACGCGCTGGCACAACTGGGCACGGCCGGCCGCGTGGGCTACGACCTCGCCGAGGCCTCGTACTTCCACCGCGAACTGCCCTACGGCGGCATCGACGTCGAGGCCATGAACCCCAGGCTGCGCAACGCGAAGGCGCTCGTCGCGCAGAACGCCGTCAGCTGGGACGGCGACACCGCGGTCGTCGGCTCCTACCGCGTCAACGGCGAGGCGTGCACCTGCCAGTGGTGGGCCGAGTACCGCGGCGGGCGCGGCAAGTGCAAGCACGTGCTGGCCGCGGACATGGTCAGGGGCAAGGCGTGAGCTTCGACCGGATCCAGGCCCTGATCGAGTCGGATCAGAAACTCGCTCTGGGGGAGGTGCTGAAAAGCCTCACGCCCGGGGAGCGCAAGGAGTACGTGAAGGACCTGGTCGCGTTCGAGAGGCAACACCGCGCGGGCGACCAACGGTGGTCCCACGGGGAAACGCTCGCGATCGCCGGCGCCGGGCTGCTGCCGACCGCCGCGGTGCTCGCACCGTGGCTCGTGCGCTACCGGATCTTCTTCCAGGGCGGTAGGCCCGACAACGGCATCGACGTCGTGCTCGACGTGTTGCGGCACCGCGAGCTCCCGTGGATGCCGGACCTGGTCACGAGGGTCGCCGCCAGGATGCCGACCCGCGAACGCTGGCGGCAGGACCTGCTCGGCGTCGTCCTGGAGTTCTGCGGCGACGACCCGCCGTACTCGGACGGGTTCCTGCTGCACTTCATGGACTTCGGCGGCCACACGAGGTGGAAGCCCGCGTTCGACGCGCTGGTCCCGCGGATGCTGGAGGTCGTCGGCAGCGGCGGGATCATGGGTGCCCGCCGTCATTGGCCCGAGTTCCTGTGCGACAGGGCGGACCGGCAGGTGCTGCTCGACGGCTGCCTGGCCCGCCTGCAGCAGGGCGGAACGGCCGCCGAGATGGGCGGTTTCCTCGTCCTGCACGAGATCATCGAGGTCACGGTCGAGGAGATCGCGACGCACGCGCGGGACTACGTCGCCATGCTGCCGGACTCGCGGTCGACGGTCGCCGGCCTCGCCCAGGACCAGTGCAAGCGGCTCGACGATGCCGGCAGGCTCGACTTCGGCCTGCTGTGCGAGGCGAGCAGGTGGGTGTTCGGCCGCACCGAGAAGAAGCTCGTCCGCGCCCAGCTCGTCTGGCTCGGCAAGCACGGCAAGGCGAACCCGGACGAGGTGGTGCTGACCGTCGCGGAGCTGTTCGCGCACGAGTCGGACGACCTGCGCGGCCAGGCCGTCACAGTGATCGCGAAGCACCTCGGGAACGCTCGAGACACGACGCAGGCCGAGATCCGGACGCTGGCCGAGCAGCTGCCGGGCGACCTGGCGGCACAGCTCGGCGGCACCACGTCCCAGGAACAAGCCCCTGAGCTGGCCGCGTTCGAGCCCAGGCCGTTCCCGAGCCCGATCGCCACCCTCGACGAACTCACCAGGGAGCTGCTCAGCGCGTTCGGCCGCAACTCGAGCTACGTCGAACCGTCCACAGCGGAACGCATCGTCGAGGCGGTGGTCCGGTTCGCCTGGCAGGACAGGGAAGCTCTCGCCCAGGCGATCCGGCCCTTCGCCGAGAACACCCCGTGGTTCGACGACTCCCAGCACACCCCGCGTTCCGAGCTCATCGGAGCGGTCCTCGACGCGCGGGACAAGCCGCGCCCGCTGAAGCACGAGGTGAGCACCGAACTGGACTTCGCTCGCAACCGGAAGCCGGAAGACGGCATCGGGGCGGTCGGGGACGAACTCGCGAAGCGGCTGTACGAGATCGGGCGAGGCCTCGTCCACCTGCCGAAGCCGGCCCTGGTCTCCACGCCCACCGAGATGTCCGGCCTGATCGACCCGGCGACACTGGCCGGCCGCCTGGCCAGGGCCGAGGCCGAGGGCTGGGAACCGTGGCAGCGCGACCTGCGCCAAGCCCTCCAGCGCCTGCCACGCGACACGGACCCCGGCCTGTTCGCGTCGCTGACCGGCAAGGCGGGCGCGAAGGTGCGCGACTGGCTCGCGACCAGGACCGACCCCGAGGTCGCCATCGCGGAACGCACCTACCGGCATCCCTGGCGGTACTCGTCCTACATGGCCGAGACCGGCCTGTACGCGACCGTCACCCCCGGCTTGGAGGAGCCCGAGCAGTTCTTGCGCGAGAACGACGGCTGGGGCTCGATGATGGAGTGGTGGCCCTCCTTGCTGCCCGTCCAGCGGGAGGTCGTCGCGGCCCACCTCGTTCCGCACCTGCGGGCGCGCACGGCGTCGAAGGGCGTTGACGGCCCGCTCCTGCCGATGCTCGCCGAAGCCCACGGCCCGGCGGGCCCCGCCCTGCACCTCGCCCTGTCGTACGGGCTCGGGGCCGAACTGGTCGTCAACCGCGCCCACGCCGTCGACGCGGTCCTGGTCCTCGCGGCACGCGACCAGCTCGACGGTGGAACCCTCGGGGACTTCCTGGGGCAGTTGCTCGACATCGGTGACCTCGTGATGAACCGGGTCGCGCCCGGTCTGCGGGACGTGGCCCGTTCCGGCGCGGCACGGCAGATCTGGGACGTGCTGGCCGCCGCGTTGCCGAGGCTCTGGACCCACAACCGGGTGGCGGACCTGGTCGAGCTCGCGGTCGAACTGGCCCAGCTGCTCCAGCCCGGCGGTGAGGTTCCGGGACTCGCCGCGGTGGCGGCCCGCAAGGGATCGAGCAAGTCGGTCGTGCAGGCCAACAGACTGATGAACGCACTGGGAGGGACGGCGTGAGCTTCGACAGGATCCAGGCCCTGATCGAGTCGGACCAGCTGCTCGCGCTGGGCGAGGTGCTCAAGAGTCTTACGCCGGAGAAACGCAAGGAGCGCGCCGCCGACCTCGTCGCGTACGAGAAGAAGAGACGGGTGTCCGACCGGAACTGGGAGCACCACGTCGCGTTGCACATCGCGGGCATCGGGTTGCTGCCGAACGCGTCCACGCTCACGCCGTGGCTGGTGCGCTACCAGATCTGGTGGCACCGCGTGAGCCAGGAGAACGGCACGCTCGAGGCCCTGGACGTGCTGCGGCATCGAAACCCCGCGTGGTTGCCGGACCTGGTCACCCGGATCGCCACCAGGATGCCGGCCCGCGAGCCCGGCCGGCACGACCTGCTGAGGATCGTGCTGGAGTTCTGCGGCGACAACCCGCCGGACACCGACGGGTTCCTGCTGGCGTTCATGGACTACGGCGGCCACACGCGCTGGCGGCCGGCCTTCGACGCGCTGATCCCGCGCATGCTGGAGGTCGTCGGAGCCGGTGCGATCTTCGCGAACACCTGGCAGTGGCCGCAGTTCCTGACCGAGCGCGCGGACCGGCAGGTTCTTCTCGACGGCTGCCTCGCGCGACTCCAGCAGGGCGGCAGCGCCAGGGAGATGGAGGGGTTCCTCGCGCTGCACAAGGTTCTCGACGTGACACTGGACGAAACGGCCGAGCACGCACGGGACTACGTCGCGATGCTGCCCGACTCGCGGTCGCCGGTCGCCACCCTCGCGCAGGACCGGCTGAAGGCGTTGGACGAAGCGGGGAAGCTCGACTTCGACCTGCTCGCCGACGCGAGCCGGTGGGTCTTCGGCCGCACCGAGAAGAAGCTCATCCGCACCCAGCTCACGTGGCTCGGCAAGCACGCGAAGTCCACTCCGGACGAGGTCGTGCTGACCGTCGCGGAGCTGTTCGCGCACGAGTCGGACGACCTGCGCGGCCAAGCCGTCAAGCTGATCGCCAAGTGTCAGGCCAAGATCAGCGATGGCACGAGAACCGACCTGCTGGTGCTGGCCGAGCAGCTGCCGGCCGACCTCGCCGCCCAGCTCGGCGCCGAGACGGTGGCGGAGGAGGTGTTCGAGCTCGCGCCGTTCACGCCACGACCGTGGCCGGATCCGATCGCCACGCTGGACGAGCTGACCGGCGAGGTGCGGGCGTTGTTCGGCCGCACCTCGGGCCACGTCGACCCGGTCACCACCGAGCAGATCATCGAGGCAGTGGTCCGGTTCACCTGGCAGGACAGGGAAGCGGTCGCCAAGGCGTTCGAGCCGATCTACGACAAGCACCCGTGGATCATGAACCGCCGTGTCGAGGAGACCTACCTCGACCGTTCTCGGTCGTCCCACTGCTGGTCGATGTTGATCATGATTATTGGCTCCGTGCCCGTCACGGAGCAGGACTCCGCCAGGGCGTGGGTCGAGGAGATCCCAAGCCTGGAGCCGGGTTCGGTCAGTCGGCAGCTCACCAGGAGACTGCGCGAGATAGCCAGGGGACTGGGTGGATCACCACGCCCGCTGCTGGTGTCCACGCCGACCGAGATGTCCGGCCTGCTCGCCCCGGAGGTGCTCCTCGACCGGCTCGTGAAGGCGGAGACGGATGCCTGGGAGCCGTGGCCACGCGACCTGGTGCAGGCCTACCACCGGCTGCCGCGTGACACCCGGCCCGGCGACTTCGCGTCGCTGACGAGCAACGCGGGCAGGTTGCTGCGCGAGTGGCTGGCGGACCTCGCCGATCCCGTGGTCGAACTGGTCGAGCGCACACGCCAGACGCGACCCGGCTACGTCAATCCGCCACCGCGGGAGAAGCGGCTGTTCGTGACTCTGGAGCCTGGTCTGCCCGAGCCGGACTGGTTCTGGTTCGGGTACAGCGAGTGGGAGGAGATGCTCGAGTGCTGGCCCGCCGTTCTGCCCGTGCAACGTGAGGTCGTAGCCGGTCACCTCGTGCCCCACCTCGCCCACCGGTGCTCGTCGAAGGGCAGCGAGGGCGCCTTGCTTCCAGCCCTCGCCGAGGCGGACGGCCCGATCGGTGTCGCCACCCACCTGGCGCTCGCCTACGGGCTCGGCGCCGAGGGGACGGTCGGCCGCGCCCACGCCGTCGACGCGTTGCTGGTCCTCGCGGCCCGCGACCAGCTCGACGGCAAGGCACTGGGCGAGGTCATCGGTCTGCTGCTGGAACGCGGCGAACTCGCACTGAACCGCGTGGTGCCGTGCCTGCGCGACGCGGCACGCTCCGGTGCCACCGCCCAGATCTGGGACCTGCTGACGACCACGCTGCCGAAGACGTGGTCGCACAACAGGGTCGCGGACCTGGTCGAGCTCGCGGTCGAACTGGCCCAGCGGCTGCGGCCCGGCGGTACCGTCGAAGGCCTCGCGGAGGTGGCGGCCCGCAAGGGTTCCAGCAAGGCGGCCGTCCAGGCCCGGAGGCTGGTGAACGCACTAGGCTGACTTCCATGGACCTGGGCACAGTCATCGCCGAACGGCAGATCGAGGGCAGGGCACCGGACGGATCACCCTTCGAGGTGGTGATCAGGTTCGGTACACCGCGCCCGGACCCGTTGAGCGACAACGGCGACTGGGAATGTCCACATCAGATCGGCGACGACGAGGTCGCTGCCGCGTACGGCATCGACTCGCTGCAAGCCCTGCTGCTCAGCGTCTACGCCGTGCGGATCAAGCTGGCCGAGTCGGGCGCCACCCTGGACTGGCTGGGGATGCCCGAGCTCGGCCTGACGGTCGCGCCCGCGCTCAGCTAGCGAAGACCGGGTAGTGGTCGGAAAGGTCGTTGAAGGTGTACTTGCGCCCCCACGACCAGATCGACCACTCAGGACTCTTCACCCGCCGGGTCTCGTTGCGCAGCACCGGACCCTGGATCGTCAGAACGTAGTCGAGGTGCTCGGAGGCGTACTCCGGCCCGTACTGGTCACGGCAGACGCTGTTGTCCGCGCAGTCCCACGAGAACGGGTGCCCGCCGATCTCGGGCGTCCGAGCACCCAGCTCGGCGACCGCCTGCGGGAACTCGGCGCTCGCCTTGACCACGTTCAGGTCGCCCGCCACGTACACGGGCTCGGCCGCGGGGATGTTCCGCGCCGTCAGGAACGCCGTGATCTCGGCCCGCTGCTTCGCCCGGTACCCGCCGGGCGCGCTGGTGCAGGCCGAGTCCTCGGCCTGCATGTGCGTCCCGACGACGTGCAGCGGCCCGGTGGGCGCCTCGATCCGCACGTACGCGAACCCCTTGTTGGAGAACCAGTCCGCGCCGCAGCCGTCCCGGTAGACGTGCTGGACCCGCGTGGTGATCGGCCACCGGCTCAGCACCGCGACACCGCCGTCCTCCGGCGTCGAGTCGCTGTACCTGCCGCTCGTGACGTCCCACCCGGTCTTGCTGCGGCCCAGCACCGGCGTCTGGTGCGGGTAGGTGTCGCGCAGGTTCGCCAGCAACCGGTCCGAGGCGGCGTTGTCGAAGGCCTCGTTGAGCACGACGACGTCCTGGCCGTTCAGCACACCGGTGCTGTCGATCAGGTCGGCGCGGGCGACCTGTCCCCAGTTCGGGTAGAGGTTCCGCGACAGCATGAAGACGTTGTAGGTGGCGATCTTCGGGGCAGCGGGGGCCGCGACCGCCGGGGTGGCGACCGAGAGCGTCAGCACGACGGCAGCGGCGAGCGTGATCAGGCGCATGAGGCCCGATGGTGACGGATGTGAAACTCTTTCACAACCGTCGGAGGGTGACCCGAAGGTGTCGTATCGATCAAGAGCCGATGCGCCTCAGTGGAGGCGGTCGAGGTCCGCGCCCGACTTGTCGACCAGCGCCCGCATCGCCTCGTAGGCGGCCTCGGGGTCGCGGGCCGAGATCGCGTCCAGCACCGCGCGGTGGGAGGGGACCGGGTCGTCGTCCACCGATCCGTGCACCAGCTTGTCCCGCTCCGCCAGCCCGATCGCGATGATCCGCTCGACCTGGGTCAGGAACGCGTTGTGCGTGGCGGCCATCAGCAGCCGGTGGAACTCCAGGTCCGCCCGGACGGTCGCGGCGAGGTCGCGTGCGGAGGCCATCCGGTCCAGGGCTCCGCCGAGTGCCTCGATGTCGGCGTCGGAGGCGCGTTCGGCGGCCAGGCGGGCGGCGGCGGGTTCGACGATCACGCGCATCTCGGTGAGTTCGTCGAACAGGCCGTGGTCGGTGTTGGTGGTCTGCGTCTGCCAGCGCATCACGTCGGTGTCGAGCAGGTTCCACGACGAGCGCGGCTGGACGAACGTGCCGCGCTTCTGCCTGGCGTCGATCATGCCCTTGGCGGAGAGGACTTTCAGGGCCTCGCGCAGCGCGGTCAGCGACACGTCGAGTTCCTCGCGCAGCGCCGGGAGGTCGAGGGTGTCGCCCTCGCCGATCTCGCCGGCGAGGATGCGGCACGCCAGCGCCTCGACGGTCTGGCCGTGCACGCCGCGAAGCCGCTTCTCGTTCATGAGGTCAGATCATACGGGACATCATAAATTATGAATTATTCTTGACATGATCATGACCTGCGCGCACTCTCTCCGCCGTGGACAGGCGTCACTTCCTCCGCGTCACCGCTGCCGCCGGAGCCGGGTTGCTGGTCAGCGGCACGGCATCCTGCGCCACCTCGGCGTCCACCGGCCCGGTCACCCAGACCGCCGGCACGGCCACGATCCAGTCGAACCTCTCGGCGCCTGCGGCCAAGGCGGCGATCGACGCACTGGTGAAGGCGTTCAACGACATCGTTGAACGACCCGGACGGTCTGTTGCGAACGATGCGCACTCCCACCGGGGTCTGCAGCGGGGAACAGCGCTACTCACCCGGTGCGGGATGGCGGGACAGCTACTTGCAGGAGGACTGGGGCAGGGGTCGGTGCGACGGTGAGTTCGTGCCGATCTCCCCGTCCGACGCCACCCGGATCATCGAACGCTGGTCAGCGCCGCAGTAGCGCCTTGATCTCGTCGATCGGCGTGCGGGTGAGGGCCGACCCGACTCCGCACGCCACCGCGCCGGCCTCCAGCCACGCCGGGACGTCTGCGGGCGCGACGCCACCGGTGGGCACGAGCGGCGCGTAGGGCAGCACGGCGAGCACGTCCCTGACCCACTGGGGCGTGGGCGCCGGGAACACCTTCACCGCGTCCGCTCCGGCCTCCAGCGCCTGCGCGACCTCGGAGACCGACCCGGCGCCCGGCAGAACGGCAGCGCCGTACCGGTGCCCGGCCTGGATCACCGACGCGTTCAGGTTGGGCGCCACCAGGAACTGCGCCCCGGCGCGCACGGCGGCGACGGCGGAGGCCTCGTCCAGCACGGAACCGGCGCCGATCACCGCCGACGGGTGGTCCGCGCGGAGCTGCCGGATCGCTTCCAGCGCACCGGGATTCGTCAACGGCAGCTCGAGGGACGTGATCCCCGCGTCCAGCAACGGAACAGCGGCCCGAACGGCGGAGGAGGCATCGGCGGTGCGGACGATCGCGATGATGCCCTGCCGCACGACTGTCTGGGTGATCTCGTAGCGGTAGCTCACGTCCGCCAGCTTACGGCATATAAATTACGAATTATTGTTGACGCCTGTGTCACGCGCGAGGAAGGCTCACGACCATGAAGTGCGCGGTGGTGTCGGGTGCGGCAGCGGGAATCGGTGCCGCCACGGCGCGGCACCTGACGAACGACGGCTACCGGGTCGTCGGGATCGACCTGCACGGTGACGTGGCCGTGCGGGGAGACGTCAGCGACCCGGCGACCTGGCAACGGGCGGTCGAGCTGAGCGACGGCGGCGTGGACGCGTTGGTGTGCAACGCCTACACCGTCACCGTCAAACCCGTGGACGCGACGACCCCCGCAGAATGGGAACGCCAGCTCGCGGTCAACCTTGGCGGCGCGTTCCACGGAGTGCAGGCCTTCCTGCCGTCACTGCGGCAGCGTCGCGGTTCGGTCGTGCTCGTGTCATCGGTGCACGCGCACTCCGGCATCCCCGGGCACGGCGCATACGCGGCCACGAAGGGCGGGCTGGTCGCACTGACCCGGCAGCTCGCCGTCGAGTACGCGCCGGACGTCCGTTTCAACGCCGTGCTGCCCGGTCCCGTGCTGACCGCGGCGTGGGACCGGGTGTCCGCCGAGGACCGGGAACGCAGTGCCCGATCCACCCCGGCCGGACGTCTCGGCGACCCGGCCGAGGTGGCGTCGGTGATCGGTTTCCTCCTGTCTCCGGCTGCGTCCTTCGTGACGGGCGCGGAGCTTCTGGTCGACGGCGGCTGGTCCGCGGCGAAGGACTCCTCATGAAGGTGACGGCGGTCGAGACGTTCCTGGTCGAACCCCGCTGGCTGTTCCTCAAGGTGAGCACCGACGAGGGGGTGACCGGCTGGGGCGAGCCGGTCGTGGAGGGCAGGGCCGAGACGGTCCGCGCCGCCGTCCACGAACTGTCCGAGCTGGTCGTCGGCCAGGACCCGCTGCGCGTCGAGGACCTGTGGCAGGTCCTGCGCCGCGGCGGTTTCTACCGCGGCGGCCCCGTGCTGTCGTCGGCCCTTTCCGGCTACGACCACGCTTTCTGGGACATCGCGGGCAAAGCACGCGGCCTGCCGGTCCACGAACTGCTCGGTGGCCCGGTCCGCGACCGGGTGCGCGCGTACTCGTGGGTGGGCGGCGACCGGCCGGACGGCGTGCACGAGGCGGTAGCGCGGCAGGTCGCGGCGGGGTTCAGCGCCGTGAAGATGAACGCCACGGCGGAGATGCGCCCGATCGCCTCGCCCGCCGACACCGAGGCTGTGCTCGCCAGGGCGCGCGAGGCCCGTGAAGCCCTTGGCCCGCAAAGAGACCTCGCGATCGACTTCCACGGTCGCGTGTCGCCCGCCATGGCACGCCGGCTGGTGCGGATGCTCGAGGAGGTGCAGCCGATGTTCGTCGAGGAACCGGTGCTGCCCGAGCTTCCCGCCGAGGTGCTGGCGTCGGTCGTGCGGGCCTCGACGGTGCCGATCGCGACGGGGGAGCGGCTGTTCTCGCGCTGGGAGTTCAAGCCCGTGCTCGACGCCGGGGTGGCGGTCGTGCAACCCGACCCCTCACACGCGGGCGGTATCTCGGAGCTGCGCCGGATCGGGGCGCTGGCCGAGGTGTACGGGGCGTCGATCGCGCCGCACTGCCCACTCGGGCCGATCTCGCTCGCGGCGTCGTTGCAGGTCGCGTTCACCACGCCGAACTTCCTGATCCAGGAGCAGAGCGCGGGCATGCACTACAACGGCTCCGATCCGTCGTACCTGGTGGACATGGCGCCGGTGCGAGTCGTGGACGGCTGGATCGCCCGTCCTGCCGGTCCCGGCCTGGGGGTCGAGGTCGACGAGGCAGCGGTGCGCAGGGCGGCCGAGATCGGGCACGCGTGGCGGTCGCCGATCTGGCGGCACGACGACGGCTCGTTCGCCGAGTGGTGAAGTCAGTCCCAGAGCGCGGTGACCTCGTTGAAATGACGGCGGATCGCCTTGGGTGACGGTCCTTCGGCGAATGCCGCACCGGCCAGCTCCGCGTAGGCGGGATTGGCGTGCAGTTTGGGAGCCAGCACAACCCGCCACGTTTCGGGGTCGACTGCCATGAGACCGGCGTCGAACAGGCGGTGGATGTCGGCGCGCAGCAGTGCGCTGTTGTTCAACTCGTGCTCCGCTGATCCTTCGAGCCTCACGATGTGCGCGGCTTCCAGCAGTTCTGCCGGCGAGATGCCGGTCACCGCGCACCTCGTGCCGTAGCGCTTGAACAGTTTCTGCCTCAGGTCGGAACCGCGGTGCCGGAGCCTGATCAGACGTCTGTCGGCCCCCTTGCTGCCGTTGGCTATGGCGGCCAACGGTTCCTTCGCCGTTTCGTCGAGCAGGTTGGCCTGCGGCACCAGCAGCTTCCAGCCGCCTTTCGAGGTCCGGACCAACGTCTCCTGGCTGATCAGCTGCCAATAGCAGACGTCGGAGTCGGGGTGGTGCATGACCATCACGACCGGAAGGGAGTAGTCGGTCCAATATCGGACGTGTGCGGCTGAGGCGTAGTACCACCAGCCCTCGGGTGCCGGGCGGCTGAAATAACTGTGCCCACCCTTGATCTGGAGAGCGAGCAGCTTGCCGGACGCGTCGCCGACCTCGACCTGGGCATCCACGCCGTAGTCGTTGTCGCCGTCGATCTTGGTGAAGGACCAGCGAAGGTTTCTCACCACCACGCGGTGCACCTCGATGACGGCCGTCTTGGCTGTCACGTCGCTCGCTTTGCGCCTTGACCGGATGTCGTCATCGGGTGGTCCCTGCTCCATTTCAAGATCGTAGCGGCGAGGTCTGACAGTCTCCGGCGCCGCGGACAGGGGCTGCCAGCCGCTGCCAGTGAGGTGTGCGGAGGGTGCCAGCGGGCCGGGCGAACCTGGTCGTGCCGTCAGGGAGGCGGCACGACCTCCAGGGGAGCACCACATGCACGTCACGATCATCGGTGCCGGACTCGGCGGCCTCACGCTCGCCCGCGTGCTGCACGTCAGCGGCATCCCGTCCACCGTCTACGAGGCCGAGGAGTCGCCGTCGGCCCGGACGCAGGGCGGCATGCTCGACATCCACGACTACAACGGACAGATCGCCGTCGAGGCCGCGGGCTTGGTGGACGAGTTCCAGCGCCTGGTGCTGCCCGGCCGCCAGGCCATGCGGGTGCTGGACTCCGGCGGCTCCGTGCTGTTCGAGAAGGGTGACGACGGCACGGGCGGCCGTCCCGAGGTGCAGCGCGCCGACCTGCGGCAGATGCTGCTCGACTCGCTGCCTGCGGGCACCGTCCGCTGGGGGTGCAAGGTGACCGGCGTCGAGGGCAGGACCGTGACGTTCGCCGGCGGCAGCACTGTCGACGCTGACGTGCTGGTCGGTGCTGACGGCGCGTGGTCGCGGGTGCGGGCGTTGGTCACCGACGCGAAGCCCGAGTACACCGGCATGTCGTTCGTCGAGACCTACCTCTACGACGCCGACACCCGCCACCCCGACGTCGCGCAGGCCGTCGGTGGCGGCTCGATGTTCGCCCCCGGTCAGGGCAAGGGGATCTTCGCGCACCGGGAGAGCGGCGGCACGCTGCACGCCTACGTGGAGTTCAGCCGCCCGCTGGAGTGGTTCGACGACCTCGGCCGGATCGTGGGGGAGTTCGAGGGCTGGGCGCCGGAGATCACGAAGCTGATCACCGAGTCCGACACGGAGCCGGTGTTCCGCCCGCACTACGCCTTGCCGTCCGGGCACCGCTGGGAACGGGTGCCGCGCGTGACCCTGCTCGGCGACGCCGCGCACCTCATGCCGCCCAACGGCGAGGGCGCCAACCTGGCCATGCTGGACGCCGCCGAGCTCGGGCAGGCGCTGGCCACCAAGGACGTGGAGACCGCGCTCGCCGAGTACGAGGAGGCGATGTTCGTGCGTGCCGCCCACACCGCGGAGGACTCCGAGGAGATGGTCCAGAGCCTGTTCGGCGACGAGCCGCCGCAGAAGCTGCTCGACCTGCTCGTCGAAGCCTGAGGACATCGCTGGGCGGCGCTTGCCGCAGATGCATACAGTCGTGCGCATGACGCAAGAAGACGGCGATCTGGACGGCCTCGTCCGCAAACGAATCCGCGCCCTGCGGGTCGCGCAGGGCTGGTCCCTGGACGAGCTCGCCGGCCGCGCCAAGCTCAGCCCGTCGTCCCTCAGCCGCATCGAGAACGGCCAGCGCCGCCTCGCCCTGGACCAGCTGGTGACGCTGGCCAGGGCGCTCGACACGTCGCTGGACCAGCTGGTCGAGACCGACACCGACGACGTGATCGTCAGTCCGATGCTCGACGGCGCGTCCGGCAACATGCGCTGGCCGATCAAGGCTGAGCCGGGCATGACCGTGATGCGCCAGCGGATGACCACTCCGCCGCCCGACAACCCCGCTTCCCTGCGTGCGCACTCCGGCCGCGAATGGCTGGTGGTGTTGTCGGGCACGGCGGTGCTGTTGCTGGGCAACCGAAGGCTCCGGGTGGAGACGAACCAGGCCGCCGAGTTCCCGACGATGCTGCCGCACGCGATCGGCACGGCGGGCGGTCCGTGCGAGATCCTCGGCATCTTCGACCGGGAGGCTCGGCGCGGTCACAACGCCGACAAGAAGGCGTGATCTTGCGCGGTCGGCACCGGTTGGGCCGACCTTCTTGCGTCTTGCGCAAGCCGCTGTGCATCTAGCGCACGGCCGACCTACTTTGAGCACATGAGCGAACACGGACATGGCCACGGGCACGGGCATGGGCACGGACACGGCCACAGTGACGATCAGGCCGAGGTCCTGGACCTCGACGCCGAACTCCTCGCCGGTCACACCGCCGACATCATCGACTGGCTGCCCACCTCGGCCCCCCGCCACGTCGTGGACCTGGGCAGCGGCACCGGCGCGGGAACGTTCGCCCTGCTCGCGCGTTACCCCGAAGCCCACATCACCGCCGTCGACTCCTCGGTGGACCACCTCCAACGGCTGCGCGAGAAGGCCGGCGAACGAGGCTTGGCCGACCGGATCCACACCGTCCTGGCCGACCTGGAGTCCGACTGGCCGGACCTGGGCACCCCGGACCTGATCTGGGCCTCGGCCTCCCTGCACCACATGACGAACCCCGGCCGCACCCTGCGTCAGCTCCACGACACCCTCGCCCCGGGCGGGCTGCTCGCCGTCGTCGAACTGGCCGGCATGCCGCAGTTCTTCCCCGAACAGGCTCCGGACGGCCCCGACGAACGCCTGCCCCACCGAGGCGCGGACTGGGGCCCGATGCTGACCGGAGCCGGGTTCACCGTCGAGGGCGAACGCACGGTCACCGTCCACGTCGAACGGTCCGAGGCGGTGGAACGTTATGCCCACATCGTTCTGCGCAGGCAGTTCGGTCCCGAGGCCGCAGACAAGGCGGTGCGCCGCGAAGACCTCTCCCTGCGCACCGAACGCACGGTGTGGGCGGCGAGGAAATGAACTAACGCGACGCCGTGACGAGTGCTGTCCGCAACAGGTCGAGGGCAGACGCCCGTGCCCCGGTCAGCGACGGGGACGCCACGGACGCCGCGACCACGTCGACCTGACGCGGCAACCGTGAGCACTCGGCCCTGATCGCGTCGAGCAGCGAGGGGCCCCACGACCCGCCGATCACGACGACCTCGGGATCGGCCAGAGTCACCAGCGCCATGACGACGCCGCCGATCGCCCGTGCCAGCACGACGGGATCCGCCGTCCGCAGCCGTGCCACGTCGATCGCCGTAGATCCGTTCTGGCGCAACCCGAGCTCGCCGAACACCTCGATGAACGGCGTCGCACCGGACGGCCCTGCCGTGATCAGGTGCGAGATCTCACCGGCCAGCCCCGAGTGCCCGCGCCGCACCTCGCCGTCGGAGACGACCGCACATCCCAAGCCCTCGCCCAGGAACAGATAGGCGAAGTCCGCGATGCCCAGGGCGGCGTGTTCGGCTTGCGCCGCCCAGTTCACGTCGTTGTCCACCACGACCCGTCCGCGCAGCAGCGGCCCCAGCATCGCGACCGGATCCAGTTCTCCCACCAGGAACGGCGAGTCGGGGAGGTGGACGAGCCTGCCGGTGCGGCGGTCCACCGGGTCGGCCGCGCTCACCGTGCAGAGCCGGACGTGGTGCGCCGCAACGGCTTCCGCGGCGACGGCGGGCAGTACGGCCGCCACCTCCGCCGGTGAGGCGATCGGGCGGTGTGTGCGACCGGCGACATCTCCGTACGCGTCAATGCATTCCGCTGTCACGCCGTCCGGCGCGATCGTCATGACCAGCGCGACGCCGACGTCCTCGGCGAGGCTGTAGAACGAGCCGACGCGGCCCTTGCCGCGGCCGCCGGGGGTGCGCTCGCCGGTGTCGGCCACCAGGCCGCTCTCGACCAGGCGGCGCACGCTCTCGCTCACCGTCGGCTTCGACAGGCCCGTCTCGATCGCGAGCTCGGCCCGCGTCAGCTTGCGCGCGGCCATCAGCGTGCGCAGCACGTGCTCGTCCGAGATCGAGCGCAGCAACTCCTGGGACGGCTTGGTCACCCGGCGGATTCTAGTTAGGGGTCTTGCCCACAACGGCTCGACACACCTACAGTCCCAAGTTAGGAGGCCTTACTGGAAGGAGTTGCCGTGCTGCCGCATTGGGACACGACCCCCGCTGACCTGCCGAAAGCCGTCCGCGAGGTGAAGAAGGCGATCCGCGCGAACATCGAGGCGTCCGGGCGGACCGTCGAGGAGGTGTTCGCCGTCGTCGAGCAGCAGATCCGGCGCGAGGTCGACGACGTCAAGGCCGGTCAGGCCTGGCCCGTGATCGACTACGCCGACATCGAGGCCGGCACGGCGGACACCGAGCTCCTGAAACGCCGAGGCTGCCTGGTGGTGCGCAACCACTTCGAGCGCGAACAGGCCCTGGCCTGGGACAAGTCCATTGTGGACTACGTGGAGGGCAACGACTTCTTCGCGCACTACCGCGGCCCCGGCGACGACTTCTTCGGCAGCGTCGGCTCGAAACCCGAGATCTACCCGATCTACTGGTCACCCGCGCAGACCGAGGCCAGGCGGCACCAGCGCATGGCCACCGTCCAGCGCTTCCTCAACGGCCTGTGGCACCACGAAGGCTGGTTCGACCCGGCCGCGGACGTCGGCTACCCGGACCGCATCCGCCGCCGCCCACCCGGTGCGAGTTCGAACGGCCTGGGCACCCACCTGGATCCCGGCACGCTCGACCTGTGGATGACGCGGGAGTACCAGCAGGCGTTCCGGCACCTCTTCAACGGCACACCGGAGCAGTACGACCCGTGGGACGCCGCCCACCGCACCACCGGCCCGCAGTACCCGGGAACCACGATGTGCTCGGTGTTCCGCACCTTCCAGGGCTGGACCGCGCTCTCGGACATGGCCCACGACCAGGGCGTCCTGCACACCGTCCCGATCCCCGGCGCCATGGCGTACCTGATGCTGCGCCCGCTGCTCGACGACGTCCCGGACGACGACATGTGCGGCGTCACCGTCAACCAGGTCTTCCCGGTCAACCCGAAGTACCACGAGCTCCTGATCGAGGCCCTCAGCGGCATCCCGGACGTCCAGGCAGGCGACTCGGTCTGGTGGCACTGCGACATGATCCACAGCGTCGCGCCGGTCGAGGACCAGCAGGGCTGGGGCAACGTCATGTACATCCCGGCCGCGCCCTCGTGCCCGCGCAACGACCGCTATGCCGAGGAGATCCAGCGCGCGCACGCGACCGGGTCCAGCCCGAGCGACTTCCCCGAGGAGCACTACGAGCGGACCTGGCCCAACCGGTCGTAGCCAGTCCGTTTTCACCCGAACGAGCCCCTTGTTGCTCTTCGAGCAAGCCCTACGGTCGAGGAATGGCCACCAGCACTCCCTCCACCGCATACAGCCGGGATCTGGGCGACGAGCTGCGCAAAGTACGCGAGACGTCGTCCGCACTCACGGGCGCCGCACTGGCCGTCCGCCTGGGCTGGGATCCCAGCAAGGTCTCCACGCTGGAGAACGGCAAGTACCGCCCCAGCGAGATCGACCTCGTGCAGTACCTGTCGATGCTGGGCAAGGACATCGACTTCTTCGAGGACTTCAAACGCCGCTTCCGCTACGCGTTCGAGGAGTACATCGTCCAGGTGTCGGACAACCTCCGCACACTGGCGATGGCCGAGTCGACCGCCATCATGATCACCAGCTACGACCCGCAAGCGGTGCCGGGCCTGTCGCAGACACCGGAGTACGCCGACAGCCTGTACCGGATGGGCGGGTACATCGTGGAGGAGCGGATTCCCACGGTGGTCAAGTTCCGGATGGACCGGCAGGTGATCCTGAACCGGCACGATCGGCCGACCTGCTTGTTCTACATCCACGAGCATGCGTTGCAAACACAGGTCGGCGACGCACAGATCATGGAAGACCAGTACGCCAAGCTGCTGTTCGGCGCGCCCACGATCCGAATCGTCCCCGCGACCGCGAAACTCGTGGCCACCAGCTGCGTGCTGTGGGAGTACGACAAGGCGATGCCCGTGGCGTTCACCTCGACCGACCTGGCGAAGGTGTTCGTGCAGGATCCGGGCGCCATCGCGAGGACTCGACTGCTGTTCGACCGCTTGGCCGAGGTGGCCCTGGATGAGGAACAATCGCGGAAGGTGCTGGCGGACTACGTCGGCCGACCGCGAGAGGAACTCAATGAGCGAGGCCCGCGCTTGGCGTAAGAGCAGCTACAGCGGCGCGACCGAGGACGACAACTGCGTCGAGGTTTCCTTGTCCTCAGACGCGCTCGTCCGTGACTCGAAGAACCCGTCCGCAGGCGCCCTGACCTTCAGTTCTGCCGCCTGGAAAAATTTCCTCGAATCTCGTTGAACCGCCTCCCGTCTCCCTACGTGTTCCCGCCGTACAACGGGAACGAGGGGGATGGGCCATGGCTGACGAGAAGACGGTGTTGATCGGCCGCTGCGGCCCGACGGTCATGCTGCCGAAGCAGGGCAGCAAGATCGTTCCGCTGCGCAGGTCCACGCCACTGCGGGTGGACGTGGCGGGTGGCGGTCCGGTCGGCCTCGCCTTCGCGTGCTCGATCAAGTCGTTGCTGGGGGAGCAGGTCTCGGTCCGCGTGCACGACCGCCGCTGGATGCGTCAGGGCAACCGGGTGGTGTGGAAGGGCCTGGCCGAGGGCAACAACCGCCGCGAGCAGGTCGTGACGCTGCAGAGCAACGTCTGGGCGGCGCTGCCGGCCGCGGTGCAGGAGCGGCTCTTCACGCCCGGCAAGTTCTCCGAGATGTGGCCGCTCGGGCCCGACTCCCCGGCGTCCAAGGGCCGTCCGCGCAACATCAAGATCCGCTGGATCGAGGACTGCCTGCTCGACATGGCGCAGGACGTCTACGGCATCGAGGTCGTTCCCGGCGCCTACACGCCTCCCACCAGCTTCGACGGCCTGCACGTGCTCGCGATCGCCGACGGCGCCCGTTCCGCGACCCGTGAGGCGTTCAAGGACCAGTTCGGCACGCCGAGCCGGGAACTGTTCTCCGTGGACGGTTCGCCGCTCGACGAGCGCGTGCTCGGCATCCGGGTCACCGCCAAGTCGCCCGACGAGCACACCGTCCCGTTGACCGTGGCGCAGAACAGGTTCCTCTTCAACTCGCTCGGCGGCGGCTTCATCAACATGCGCCTGACCGCCGAGGAGGCCTCCGAGATCGTCGCTCTGGGGGAGAGCGGCCCGATCTCGTGCATCGGCAAGTTCGGCTGCACCATGCGTCCCGCCTCGAACGGCCGGTTCGTCTGCGACCGGCATCGCGCCGTCTTCAAGCCGTCGGTCGACAAGCTCTCCTACCTGTGGCCCCGGATCCTCGACGGCCTGCGGTTCTTCGGCGTCGGCGTGGCGGACGTCGTCGGCATCAACTCGTTCACGCTCGGCATGCAGCAGATGTCGAAGTTCACCGCGCAGCTCGCGCCGTCGACGTTCGGCTTCCTGCTCGGCGACGCCGCGAACTCGCTGCACTTCTGGCCAGGCCGCGGCCTCAACACGGGCCTCAAGAGCGCCCTGTCGCTCGCCGTGAACCTGCAGAAGCGCTGGCGCGGCAAGGCTTTCCGCGCCGCCGACTTCGCCCAGCACGAGGGCATCATGCAGCAGCTCCAGTACCGCGAGAAGTCGCGCGCCTGGACCACCATGCTCATGCCCGACTCCGAAGGCACCCCGCGCGGCATCGAGGACCGCATCCGCGAGGGCCTCCAGGGCCCGTACGACCGCGCGGCGCTCGTGCAGACGCTGTTCGAGCGCGTCATCGGCATCAAGAAGCGCATGGGCGACCGCATGGGCCCGCTGGCCACCGACGAGTGGTACTACGGCCGCGTCAACGCCCTGGACACCCGCACGCTGAAGGTCATGGTGGAGTCCGGCGCCTGGATCACCCGCGAGATCGGTGGCGAGGAGGTCGAGGTCCCGTCGGCCGAGACCAAGGTCGCCGAGCCCGTCCGCCGGGGTCTGTCCCTCGTCGGCTAACCGACGGTCATGCGCAGGGAGCGCACCGCGTCGGACAGGAGATCGCGCAAGGTCCGGGTCTCGCCCGGTCGCGTCCACTGCCGGAACGCCGCCTGCTGCGCGAGCATGGCGGCACCGGCGGCGAGGAACGCCGTTTCGGGATCACCGCACCGCGCGTGCAGCGCGTCGGCGATCGCCTCGGTGAGGGCGGCGTTCTTGCCGAGCTCGCGTTCCAGCAACTCCGGGTTGGCGGCGATCACGGCGTAGCGGCGCGCCACCACGGCGCGTTGGTTCTCGAACATCCTGTCGGCAACGACTTCCAGCGCGCGCACGACAGCGTCGAGCGGCGAGGCCTCGTCACCGGCCGCGATCTCGCGGACGATCTCCTCCTGGAGCACCGAACTCAGCCTGAACAGCACCTCGCGCTTGTCGGCGAAGTGGTTGAAGAACGTCCGCTGGGTGAGCTCCGCCCGCGCGACGATCTCGGCGACGGTGGTGCGCTCGAACCCCTGCTGGTCGAAGAGTTCCAACGCGGCGGTCTGCAGGCGCTCGGCTGCGTCCGGTTTCCATCGCGGCATGCCCTGAGCCTAGCGACTGCACATTGTGCAGTCACTGGTGCTACGGTGATTGCACAAGCTGCAATCACATCAGGGAGGCTTCCTCATGGCCGAGGTGTCGATCGTCCGTCCCGGCGAGGGCGAGCTCATCGCCAGCGGTCCGTCACAGATCCGGATCCTCGAAGACGGCAGCAACACCGCTCATCGCCTGGGGATCGGCGAAGTCGTCATCCCCCCGCACACCCCAGGCCCTCCGCAACACCGTCATGCACAGCACGACGAGGGCTTCTACGTGCTCAAGGGCACCGTGCGGTTCACCATCGGGCAGGACGACCACGACGTCGAAGCCGGTTCGTGGGTCACGGTCCCGCCGGGCGCACCGCACACGTTCGCCAACCCGGGCGACGAGCGGGCGGTCATGCTGACCACGTTCACGCCCGACCACTACGTGCAGTACTTCCGCGACCTCAAGGCCATGGTCGAGTCGGGGCAGCCCCTGACGCGCGAGACCATGGTGCCGATCTGGCAGAACTACGCCACCGAACCGTCCACCGAGTTCGCACCGTGACCGCCGGCCAGGTACACCCAGGCCTCGGCTTCTGAACCGAGCCGCACGAGTGCCCGGCGGTAGTCGTCCACCTCGTAGACGTCCGCCGCCGCGAGCTCCGTGGTCGTCAGTTCCAGCATGGTCCCCGAGGTCGCGTCGGCGGGGTCGCCGGTGCGCCGCACGATCGGGTGCCGGTCCGTCCCGCTGACCGCGATGACGGCGGGGTCGGTGATCGTCACCCAGTCCTGCCGGTAGCCGGGCAGCACGTCCTCCTTGCCGGCCAGCGTCCGCCCGAAGTGCTCGACCTGCACCGGCGGGGTCTGCAGCGTCCCGTAGGAGAAGAGGTTCACGACGGCGTCCGCTGCACCGCCGATCCGGTGCAGCACCGGGTGCGTGACGTCCGCGTTCCCGACCACGACCGAAGCCCGTTCCGCCGGTCCGACCTCGTCCAGGTACCGGCGGCTCGCGGCGTGGTACCGCTGTTCGAAGGCCCGCTGCGCCTCCGGCAGCCCGCCCAGCAACTCGGTGTCACGCCGGGTGCCGCGCTCGAAGGCCACCTCGAACGGCGTGTCCACGAAGACGACCTCGTCCCACTCCAGCTCTCGCTGCAGGAAGCTCCCGTCCACCACCAGGACGAGGTCGTCCGGCGCGGTGATCGGGGGCTCGTCCAGGGGAGTGTCCGAGCGCAGGTCGATGATCCGCTCGCGGTACCGGTGATCGCCGCCGGGCCCGAGCGGTTCCAGCACGAGCCGTGAGAACGAGCGGAAGTCGTAGGCGTCCAGGTAGTAGCCGTCCGCCGAGTCACGGCCTTGCCGGTGTCGCACGGCTCGCAGGTTGTGGAACCCGTCCATCGACAGGTGCGCGGCGGACCGGCCCCGTGCGGCGACGGCCGCGGTCAGCTCGCGGGCCAGCGTCGTCTTGCCCGACGCGGTGATCCCGTCCACCGCCACTCGCAGCGGGCGCCCGAGGCCGACGAGGTGGTCGGCGATCCTGCCCAGCACGCGCTCCCGCGGAGTGATCATGAAGCCGAATTTTAGTCGTCCTCGACCTCGCGCCTGGACAGCCGCACTTCCTCCACGTCCAGCTTGCGCTGGATCGTGCGCAACACGATGTCGTCGATCGCGGCCTCGTCGCGCAACCGCACGACCGTCGCCCGCTTGTGCGCGATCAGCTCCAGCCGCAGGGCCGCGTACTGGACCTCCGACTGCGCCACCTCCTCGTCACCGGCCTCCTTGGCGCGCACGACCTCCAGGTGGTGTTCGTACTCGGCGAGCACCCGCTTGTAGACGACGTCAGACACCCCGACCTCGTCCGCCAACCGAGGCAGCGCCTCGTAGGCCTCCTCGGACGCCGTCGACTGGGCCAGCCGCAGCTCCTCGTCCAGCGCCGTGTCCTCGGGCAGCTGCGAGAACCGGATGATCGACGGCAACAGCACCGCCTGCACGATCAACGTCAGCACCACGACGCCGGACGTGGTGAGGATGATCTCGTCGCGGAACGGGAAGGGCCCACCGCCCACCACGGTCTCGGGCACGGCCAGCGCGGCGGCCAGTGACACCGCGCCGCGGAACCCGGCGGCCGACGACACCAGTCGCTGGCGGGCGCCGACGCGCCGCAGCCGTTGCTGCGGACGGCGGTCGAGAGCGCGGATCACGTAAGGAGTCGTGTAACTCCACAGCAGGCGCGTGCCCGTCACCGTCAACGCCACCAGGCCGATGGCGCCGAACGTCGCGAGGGTCTCCGAGCCGTCCAGCGACCGGATCGCGCTGTGGGCCTGGAGTCCGATCAGGACGAACAGGGAACCGTTCAGGACGAACGTGGCGATGCCCCAGAACGCCGAGCTGACCTGGCGGGTGTCGGCGCGCACGACGCGAGGCCCGACCCGCGCCAGCGTCAACCCGCACGTCACCACGGCGATCACGCCGGAGCCGTGCACCGTCTCGGCCAGCAGGAACGCCGCGAACGGGGTCAGGATGCTGACCACGCTCTCGTGCAACGGGCTGTCGAGCCGTTTGCGCACCTGCACCGCGAGCCACGCGACGACCAACCCGGCCACCGCGCCGCCCGCGTACGACAGCAGCAGCTGCAGCCCGACCCGTCCGGTGCTGAACTCCTGTTCGCCGATGGTGATGGAGACGGCGATCGCGTAGATCACGAGCGCCGTGCCGTCGTTGATCAACGACTCGGCGCGCAGGATCGTCGACGTCCGGCGGGGCATGCCGCGGGCGATCGCGGCGACGGCCGTCGCGTCGGTGGGGGCGAGAGCCGCGCCGAGCACCCACACCGGGCCCCAGTCGAGGCCCAGCGCGTGGGCGACGGACGCGACGGCGGCGGCCGTCGCGAGCACGAGCAGCGTGCTGAGCAGCACGATCGGGCGCAGGTTGCTGCGGATCTCCCGCAACGACGTGTTGAGGCTCTCCCAGTACAGCAACGCCGGCAGGAAGATCAGCAGCATCGCCTCCGGAGGCAGGCTGACCTCTTCCAGGGCGGGCACGAAGCCGAGCACTCCGCCGCACACCACCAGCAGCACCGGGGCGGCGACGCGCAACCGGCCGGACACCATGCTGCTCGCGAGGATGCACACACCCAGCACCACTACGAGTTCGAGACCGAGCATGCGCTAGAAGATAGGCCGATCAGGTGCTCAGCGCGTCATCCAGTTCGGCCAGCAGGCGGGACTTGGGTCGCGCTCCCACGATCTGGCGGATCGGGACGCCGTCGCGGAACAGCAGCATCGTCGGCAGCGACATGACCTGGTGGTCGCGGGCGGTGGCGGTGTTCTCGTCGGCGTTGATCTTGACGACGGTCAGGTCGTCGCGCTCGCGGTCGATCTCCTCGAGCACGGGGGTGAGCATGTGGCACGGCCCGCACCACTGCGCCCAGAACTCCACGAGGACGGTGCCCGTCCGGGTCTGGTCCGAGAACGTGGCGTCGGTCAGCTGCTGCACTGGAACTCCTTGGGTTCGGGCACGAGGCACGGGTCCTGGAAGGCGAGTCTGGCCAGCAGGAACTCCCGGACGGTGTTCAGCCGGTCCAGGCAGGCGTCCACCTCGGCGAGCTTGCGCCGGTAGACCTCCCGCGAGTCGGGGCAGGAGTCGCCCGACTCGTGCCCGGCGCGCAGGCACGCGACGAACGGCCGGGTGTCCTCCAGCGACAACCCGACCGCCTGCAGTGACTGGATCTCGCGAACCAGCCGCAGGTGGTGCTCGTCGTACTCGCGGTAGCCGTTGGACGTCCGTCCCGCTTCGAGGAGCCTCTCGGACTCGTAGAAGCGCAGCGCACGGGTCGTGGTGCCGGCTCGCTTGGCCAGTTCGCCGATCCTCATGACCGAACGCTAAACCTTGACGCTCACGTCAACGCAAGTCCGCGAGAATATTCCCGATCGCGCGCGGAATCCCACCCAGTGGCCGCCCCGGCACGAGCCCCTCCTCCGCCCACAGAATGCGGGTAAACGACGAGAGGGGGACCGGTGGGCACACGACTGCACCTGGCCGCCGCGCTCCACGCGACCGGCGAAGAAGCTTTCACCGCAAGGCATTGGGCCGAACTCGTGCGCGAGGCCGAGGAGGCCAAGCTCGACTTCGTCACGTTCGGCGACTCGCTCGGCGGTGAGCCGGGGCTGGACGCGGTGCTCACGGCCGCGCGCATCGCCCCGCTGAGCACCCGCATCGGGCTCGTCCCGGCGGCGGTGGTGACGCACACCGAGCCGTTCCACGTGTCGAAGGCGATCGCGACGCTCGACTACGTGAGCAAGGGACGGGCGGGCGTTCAGCTGATCGTCGCGCCCGATCCCGCCGATGCCAGGCATTTCGGGCGCCGTTCGGTCGGCGGCGAGGCCGAGCTGTGGGAGGAGGCCGCGGACTACGCGGAGGTGCTGCGCCGGTTGTGGGACAGCTGGGAGGACGACGCGGAGATCCGCGACGTGGCCACCGGCCGGTTCGTCGACCGCGAAAAACTGCACTACATCGACTTCGAGGGCCGGTGGTTCAAGGTGCGTGGGCCGTCGATCACACCGCGGCCGCCGCAGGGTCATCCGCTGATCGCGGCCTCGGAGCCGTTGGGGGACATCGTGTTCGCGGACGAAGCCTCGGCGTCGGACAGGCTCGTGTTCCGAGATGTCGACGCGTCGACTCCGGTCGATCACCTGATCGCCTGGCACGACGAGGGTTTCGCCGGTTTCCGGCTGCACGGCGACCTTCGCCGGATCACCCGTGAGCTCGTGCCGGAACTGCGGCGACGGGGACTGTTCCGCACCGAGTACGAGCACACGACGTTGCGCGGCCACCTCGGTCTCGCCCGGCCCGCCAACCAGTTCGTCTAGGAGGAGAGCGAGATGACCAAGCAGATCCACCTGGCCGCGCACTTCCCCGGCGTGAACAACACGACCGTCTGGAGCGATCCGCAGGCGGGCAGCCACATCGAGTTCGAGTCGTTCGTCCACTTGGCACGAACGGCCGAACGGGCGAAGTTCGACTTCTTCTTCCTGGCAGAAGGGCTGCGGCTGCGCGAGCAGGGCGGCGAGATCTACGACCTGGACGTCGTCGGCCGCCCGGACACGTTCACCGTGCTCGCCGCGCTGGCCGCCGTCACCGACCGGCTCGGCCTCGCGGGCACGATCAACTCGACCTTCAACGAACCCTACGAGGTGGCCCGGCAGTTCGCCTCGCTCGACCACCTGTCGGACGGGCGCGCCGCCTGGAACGTCGTGACCTCGTGGGACGCGTTCACCGGCGAGAACTTCCGGCGCGGCGGGTTCCTCGCTCAGGAAGACCGCTACACGCGCGCGGAGTCGTTCCTGCGCACCGCGTGGAAGCTGTTCGACACCGGCGTCGGGCCGTTCGAGCACGCCGACCAGCACTTCGACATCAGCGGCACGTTCGGCGTTCCGCGCTCGCCCCAGGGCCGTCCGGTGATCCTGCAGGCCGGGGACTCCGAGGAGGGCCGCGAGTTCGCCGCCGCCACCGCCGACGCGATCTTCTCGCGCCACGGGACCCTGGAGGCGGGCCAGGAGTTCTACCGCGACGTGAAGGGCCGGCTGGCCAAGTACGGCCGCACGCACGACCAGCTGGTGGTGCTGCCCGCGGCCACGTTCATCCTCGGCGACACGGACGCCGACGCACAGGAGAAGGCCGCTGTCGTGCGACGGCAGCAGGTCAGCGGCGCGACGGCCATCCGGTTCCTGGAGCAGGTGTGGAACCGGGACCTGAGCGGCTACGACCCGGACGGGCCGCTGCCCGACGTCGAGCCGCTGACCGGTGAGAACACCATCGCGAAGGGCCGCGCGAGCGTGCGGATTTTCAAGGACCCCACGCAGACCGTGCGGGAGTGGCGGGAGAAGGCCGCGGCCAAGAACCTGTCCATCCGCGACCTCGTGATCGACGTGAGCGCCCGGCAGACGTTCATCGGGTCGGCGGACAGCGTCGCCACGCAGATCGACGACCTGGTCCAGCAGGACGCCGCGGACGGTTTCATCCTCGTGCCGCACGTGACGCCGGGCGGGCTCGACGAGTTCGCGGACACCGTCGTGCCGTTGCTGCAGGAGCGCGGCGTTTTCCGGTCCGACTACTCAGGTCCGACGCTGAGGGATCATCTCGGTGTCCGATAGTTGTTCAGCACGTGGACGTCCTTGCCCGGTTGGTCCACCGGTACCTAACGTGGGTGTCGTTGAGTGAGTGCTCTCCTCAAGAGCGCAGGGAAGGGAGGACAGGATGTACGGCGCCGCCTCGTTGGTCCTGTCCTCCCGCTGTCGCACCGCCTGTACGAGCTGACCTCTCCCGCTCGTCTCACGTTCCCCGCCGCAGCAAGGACTCGCCATGACCTCCGGCACGCTGACTTTGGTGTCCACAAAGGACGATGATCTGGCTTCGTTGCCGGTCGTGTCCGCCCGTCACCCGTGGCGCTGGGTCGGCGTCGCGTTCGTGCTGGTGCTCGCCGCGCAGTTCGTGCACGGCCTGGTCACGAACCCCGCGTGGGACTGGCCGACGTTCGCCCGCTACTTCACCGCCCGGTCGGTCCTGACCGCCGTCGGCACGACCATCGTGCTGACCGTGCTCGGCACCGTGCTGGGGTTCGCGCTCGGCATCGTCGTCGCGGTGCTGCGGATGTCGAAGAGCCCGTTCCTGAGCGCGGTGGGCTGGACCTACGTCTGGGCGTTCCGGTCGATCCCGCTGATCGTGCAGCTGCTGTTCTGGTTCAACATCTCCTACCTGTACCAACGGCTTTCGCTCGGCGTGCCGTTCGGGCCGGAGTTCGTGAGTTTCGAGACGATCGCGCTGATCAGCCCGATGGGCGCGGCCGTGCTCGGCCTGGCGTTGCACCAGGCGGCCTACGCGGCGGAGATCGTCCGGTCCGGCGTGATCTCCGTGGACCGCGGGCAGCTGGAGGCGGCGGCCGCACTGGGCATCCCGAGGTTCCGGCAGTTCCGCAGGATCATCCTGCCCCAGGCGATGCGCTCGATCCTGCCCAACGCCGCCAACGAGGTGATCAGCCTGTTCAAGGGCACGTCGGTCGTCTCCGTGATGGCGATCGGCGAGCTCTTCTACCAGGTGCAGGTCATCTACGGCCGCAACGCGCGGGTCGTGGCGCTGCTGATGGTCGCGACCGTCTGGTACATCATCCTGACCACCCTGCTCTCGATCGGCCAGCACTACGTCGAGCGCTACTTCGCGCGAGGAGACCGCAGGTGATCGAGGTTCTGGGCGTGCACAAGAGCTTCGGCCCGCTCGAGGTGCTGCGCGGGGTGTCGCTGGACGTCGCGGCCGGCGAGGTCGTGGTGGTGCTCGGGCCGTCCGGCTCCGGCAAGTCGACGTTGCTGCGCACCATCAACCACCTGGAGAAGGTGGATCGCGGGTACATCACCATCGACGGCGAGCTCATCGGCTACCGGCGTCGCGGCGGGAAGCTCCACGAGCTCAAGGAACGCGAGATCCTCAAGCAGCGCAAGGACATCGGGTTCGTCTTCCAGAACTTCAACCTGTTCCCGCACCTCACCGCGCTGGAGAACGTCGCGGAGGTGGCGGCGCTCTCCGACGCACGCCACTTCCTGGAGCGCGTGGGACTCGCGGACAAGGCGGACGCCTACCCGCGACAACTGTCCGGCGGCCAGCAGCAACGCGTCGCCATCGCACGGGCCCTCGCCACGCGGCCGAAGGTCGTGCTGTTCGACGAACCGACGTCCGCGCTGGACCCCGAACTGGTCGGCGAGGTGCTGGACGTGCTGCGCGACCTCGCCCGTTCCGGCACCACGATGGTCGTCGTCACGCACGAGATCGGCTTCGCCCGCGAGGTGGCCGACCGGATCGTGTTCATCGACGACGGCCTGATCGTCGAGCAGGGATCACCCGGCGAGGTGCTCGACCACCCCGTTCACGAGCGCACCCGCGCTTTCCTGTCCAAGGTTCTGTAGAAGGAGTTCGTCGTGCGCAAAGTACTTCTCGCCGTGCTCGCGTTCGGTCTGGCCGCATGCGGCACCGCCGGTGGCGAGGAGCCCGCCGAGGTCTCCGGCCTGAGCGTGAACCTCAGCCCGCAGCAGAACCGCGTCACCGCGGCGAAGGACGACACGATCGCGGCGAAGGTGCCGGAGAAGTTCAGAACGAAGGGAGAGCTGGTGATCGGCGGATCCGCCGGCACAGCACCACCCCTGCGGTTCTACGCCACCGACGACAAGACCGTGATCGGCGTCGAGACCGACATCGCCTCGCTGGTCGCCGACGTGCTGGGCCTGAAGCCCCGCCTCGAGGTCGCGTCGTGGGAGAACCTGTTCGTGGGCCTGGACAGCGGCGCGTACGACCTCGGCCTGTCGAACATCACGGTGACCGAGGCGCGCAAGGAGAAGTACGACTTCGCCACCTACCGTCTGGACACGCTGGCGTTCGAGGCGAAGAAGGGCGGCACCTGGAAGGTCGAGGAGCCCAAGGACGTGGCGGGCAAGGTGATCGCCGTGACGTCGGGCACCAACCAGGAGAAGATCCTGGTCGACTGGAGTGCGGCGAACGTCTCGGCGGGTCTGAAGGCCACGGACATCAAGTACTTCCAGAACTCGTCGGACTACTACCTGGCACTGCAGTCCGGGCGCATCGACGCCTACCTCGGCCCGAACCCCACGTCGGCCTACCACGCGGCGACGTCCGGGCAGACCGAGGTGATCGGCAACTTCTCCGGCGGCGCCGCCGTCCAGGGCAAGATCGCCGCGACCACGAAGAAGGACAGCGGTCTCGTCACTCCGGTCCAGGAGGCCCTGAACCAGCTGATCGCCAACGGCAAGTACGCCGAGGTGCTGAAGCGCTGGGGCCTGTCCGACGAGGCCGTGCCGACGTCCGAGATCAACCCGCAGGGTCTGCCGAAGAGCTGAGGAGGTGCGACATGAGGTTCAGCATCACCATCGACACCGAGGACGAGGACACCGCACTGCGGCTGCTCGGCGCGCTGACCGACGCGGGCCTGGTCCCGGCGGTCGAGGCCGCGGTCGAGGAGGTGGACGTCCGGGTCCTGCCGGACACGCGGCAGGTGCTGGTGCACTCCAGGCCCGTGGAGCTGACGCGGCTGGAGTTCGAACTCCTGCTCCACCTGTGCTCCCACACCGACCGGGTGCACCGCCGCCGTGAGCTGCTCTCAGCGGTGTGGGGCGTCGACGACGACTACAGCGGCGGCCGCACGGTGGACGTGCACGTCCGGCGGGTACGACAGAAGCTGGGCGACGCCGCGGAGATCATCCAGACCGTCCGAGGCGTCGGCTACCTGGTCGCGTCGAGCGGCCGGTTCCGCGTGGAGCGCTCGCCGAACGTGGTGCGCCTGGCGGACCGCCGCGCCGGATAAACGAGTTGCCGCGGCCCTGGACGCGGTGTTGCATGGGAGGCTCATCCGGGGGAGTTGATCGATGCTCGACGGCGTGACCGCCACCGACGTGTCCCTTGTGGACGAACTGATCCGCACGCAGTTCCCGCGCTGGCACGGTCTGCCGGTCACCGAGCTCGTGCACGGCGGCACCAGCCACGCCCTCTACCGGCTGGGCGGCGACCTGGCCGTGCGGCTGCCGCGCCGCGAATGGGCCCGGGACGACCCTTCCAAGGAAGCGGTCGTCGTTCCTCTGGTCGCGCCGTACCTGCCGGTCGCCGTGCCGGAACCGTTGGCGCTGGGTGAGCCCGCGCTGGGTTACCCGTACCAGTGGTCGGTGGTGCGCTGGGTGGTGGGCGAGATGGCCCCGGTCGAGGAGGTTCGTGAGGACACTCCGCTCCGGCTCGCCGCCCTGATCCGGGCGCTGCACGAGGTGGACGCCGCCGGGCGGCCGTGGACCGCTGGGCGTGGGCGTCTCGACGCCCGTGACAACGACGACGCCGTTCGCTCCTGCATCGCGCAGGTCGGCGGTGATCCCAGGCTGGTCGGTGTCTGGGAGGACGGTCTTGAAGCCCCGCGCTGGGACCGGCCGGGGCGGTGGCTGCACGCCGACCTGCACGTGGGCAACCTGCTCTTCGCCGGTGGGGAGCTGACCGGTGTGATCGACTGGGGCAGCTCGGGGGTCGGTGACCCGGCGGCGGACCTCATGACGGCCTGGTTGTATCTCGATGAACGTGGGCGCAAGGCTTTTCGGCGGGAGATGAGCGAGTACGACGATGCCGCTTGGGCCCGTGCGGCGGGCTGGGCGTTGCACCTTGCTGTGCTTGCTTTGCCGTATTACCGCGAGACCAACCTGTTCCTCGCGGGTATTGCCAGCCGGACGCTCGACCAGCTGTGCCCTGGGTGGGACGACTGATGCCGGCCCGTCACGCCCTCACCCAGCTACTCGCGGAACGCCCCAGGTGACAACCCCGTCTCCCGCACGAAGAACTTCGTGAAGTTCGTGGCCTCGCTGAACCCCAGCCGGTGCCCGATCGCCGCCGACGACAGGTCGGTGTGCACGAGCAGCCGTTTGGCCTCCAGGGTCACGCGGGCGTCGATCAGCGCCTTCGCGGACTGGCCGGTGGCGGCCAGGCAGATGCGGTTGAGGCTGCGCGTCGACCAGCCGATCCTGGCCGCGTACTCGGCGGCGTTGCGCGTGGTGGCGAAGGAGCGTTCGAGTTCCTGCTGGAAGCGCTCGAAACGGGGGTCGCGCCCCAGGGCGTCGCCCGGCAGCCTGGCGATGCGGAGGAGCAGCGCGCCCAGCAGCTGGCGGAGCAGGTCGACCGGTTCGTTGGTCAGCAGGTTGCGGCGGTACTCCTGACGGAGGTCCTGCACGGCTCGGCTGAAGACCGCCAGTTCCGCCGGAGGGACCGTGTGCAGCACCTGGCCGAACGGGCTGAGGACCGGCGGCGGAAACGCGGGGGTGAAAAGCACCATGAGCGCCTCCGCCGAGCCTGCGGGCAGGCGGAGTACTCGGCCTGGGCTGATGTGCAGCAACGTGCCGGGGATGCACGGGTGGTCCACGAAATCGACCATGGTGGTGCCGGTGCCCGCGGTGAACAGGAACAGCTGGTGGAAGTCGGTGCGGTGCACCTTCGTCAGCGTTTCCGCGGTGAGGCGGCGGCGGAGGACACCCAGGTCCAGCGCTTCCAGGCCCAGCTGGCCGCGGTCGGGGTTGCTGAAGCCGAACTGCGCTACCTGTCCACTTTTGACCATGGTGAGGCGTGATCCTACCTCGATCGGACGCGGCCGGCGGAGCACTGTGTGAGCCATGGACAACAAGGAACTCGTGCTCAAGGCCGCAGGCGAACTGTTCGGCGACAAGGACCCGTCCGCTGTGGACCGCTGGGTGGCGCCGGGCTACCGCCAGCACAGCTCGCTCATCGCGGACGGACCTGAGGCGCTGCGCGGTCTCGTCGCCAACTTGCCGGAGGGCTTCCACTACGAACTGGCGCGGGTGATCGCGGACGGTGATCTCGTTGCGCTGCACGGTGTCTACCACGGGTTCGGGTCGGAGCCGCTGGTCGCGTTCGACCTGTTCCGGGTGCGGGACGGCAAGCTCGCCGAGCACTGGGACGCGCTCACGCCCGTCGTCGAGAACACCGCGAGTGGACGGTCCCAGACGGACGGTCCCGCACAGCCCGCACAGGAGAACACCGAGTTCAGCCGTGCGCTCGTCAAGGAGTTCGCGCAGCGGATCCTGCAGGACGCCGACTACTCGGTGCTGACCGACTACATCTCCACCGAGACCTACCTGCAGCACAACCCGGAGGCCGCGGACGGGCTCGACGGGTTCGGTGCCGCTGCCGCGACCTGGGCTCAGCAAGGCAAGAACCTCGTCTACAAGACCGTGCACCAGGTCGTGGCCGAGGGCGATCTCGTGTTGCTGCAGTCGGAAGGCGAGTTCGGAGAGCCGGTCGCCTACTGGGACCTGTTCCGCGTCCAGGACGGCCGGATCGTCGAGCACTGGGACGTCATCACGCCGATCCCCGCCGCGCTGCCGCACGCCAACGGACTGTTCTGACGTGCTCGCCACCCTCCCCGGCTACCGGGACGCGGTCGCACTGGACGAGCCCTTCCGCCCGCTCAGTGCGCCCGCGCCCGCCCGCGAACTCGACCTGCTGACGACCCTCGCCCTGCGGATGCTCGATGACGACCCGTGGGTCGGCCGGTTCCAGATGCCTGAGAACGGCGGCGAACGGCGGCGCCTGCTGCGGGCACTGCTGACCATCCGCGGGCCCGCGCCGCTCGACCCCGAGCTCGTCGCCGTGCTGGATGCCCTGCTCGGCGGCGAACGGCAGCGCACGAGGCCCGCCGACGCGCTGGAGCTGGCCGCGCCGATCGCGGTGTGGCGCGGTGACATCACCCGGCTGGCGGCCGACGCGATCGTCAACGCCGCCAACGACGCCATGCTCGGGTGCTTCCAGCCCGGCCACGCCTGCGTCGACAACGCGATCCACGCCGTCGCCGGGCCGCGGCTGCGGGCGGATCATGGCGTTGCAGGGCACACCGGAACCGACCGGCACCGCGAAGATCACCCGCGGCTACCACCTGCCCGCGCCGTTCGTGCTGCACACCGTCGGGCCGATCGTCCGCGGGGACCTGGTGCCCGCCCACGGAACGGCGCTCGCCGACTCGTACCGGGCGTGCCTCGACCTCGCCGCCGAGGTGCCGGCGATCCGCACGGTCGCGTTCTGCGGCATCAGCACGGGGATCTTCGGCTTCCCCAAGCGACCGGCCGCGCGGATCGCCGCCGACACGGTCCGGGACTGGCTCGCCGCACGCCCCGGCCGGTTCGACCGCGTGGTGTTCGTGGCCTACCAAGCCGAGGACGAAGCTTTCTACCGGGAGTCTCTGTGACGCTGGAACGCTGGCTGGACGAGGCCGACCGCGTGCTGATCGCCGCGGGAGCGGGACTGTCCGCGGCGGCGGGCTACGACTACTCGGACGCCGAACGGTTCGCCGAGCTGTTCCCCGTGCTGCACGAGAAAGGGTTGTGGGCGCGGTACCAGTTGATCGGGCTGCCGCTGCCGCCCCGGTTGCTGTGGGGTTACTGGTCCGTGCACGTCGACGACATCCGGTTCGGCGAGGATTCGAACCCCGTGTACACGCGGCTGCGGGAGCTGGTCGGCACCCGCGACCACTTCGTGCTGACGTCCAACGTGGACGGGTTGTTCGCGCGCAACGGGTTCGACGAGGAACGGGTCTGGACGCCGCAGGGCGACTACGGCCGCTACCAGTGCGAGACGCCGTGCACTCGCGAGACCTGGCCGAGCAGGCCGATCATCGAGGCCGCGCTCGCCACCTACGACGCGGAGACGGGCGAGGCCACCGCCGTGCCGTCCTGCCCGCGTTGCGGGGGTGCGGTGTTCCTGAACGTGCACAAGGGACCCGAGTACGTGCCCGACCACTACCTGCCTGCCGGGCAACGGTTGCGCGACTGGCTGGAGGACGGCGTGCTCGTCCTCGAGATCGGCGCCGGGTACAGCACGCCCGGTGTCATCCGCTCCCCGGTCGAGTCGGTGGTGCGCGAACTGCCGGGTGCACGGCTGGTGCGGATCAACACCGCCCACGCCGAGGTGCCGGCGGATCTGGCCGGGCGTGCCCTGAGCGTGCGGGCGGACATCGCGGAGGTGCTGGCATGAGGATCACGGCGGCCGTCGTGGGGGAGAGGCACGGCGAGTTCGAGCTGCGCGAGGTGTTCCTCGACGAACCGGGGGACGGTGAGGTGCTGGTCCGGATCGTGGCGGCGGGGATCTGCCACACGGACTCGATCACCCGGCACGGCGACCTGCCGTTCCCGCTGCCCGGCGTGCTCGGTCACGAGGGTGCGGGGGTCGTCGAGGCGGTCGGGCCGGGGGTGTCCGGTGTGGTCGAGGGGGATCACGTCGTGCTCGGCTGGCCGTGGTGCGGCGAATGCCGCAACTGCCTCGACGGTCAGCCGCGGTACTGCCTCCGGCTGGGAGACCTGCTGGTCGGCGGCGGCCGTGACGACGGGTCGACCGCGTTGCGCGGACTCGACGGATCGCCGCTGGCGAGCCACTTCTTCGGGCAGTCGTCGTTCGCGACGCACGCGATCGTGCCGTGGCGCGGCCTGGTGCCCGTCGAGGGCCCGCTGGAACTGCTCGGTCCCATGGCGTGTGGACTGTCCACCGGCGCGGGTGCCGTGCTGAACGTGCTGAAGCCGCACCCCGGTTCGTCCCTGGTCGTCTACGGCGCCGGCACGGTCGGGCTCGCCGCGATCATGGCCGCGCGCAACAGCGGTGCGACCCGGATCATCGCGGTCGACCGGCACGAGTCCCGGCTCGCGCTCGCCCGGCGGTTCGGCGCCACCGACACGGTGAACGTCGCCGTGGACGACCCCGTCGCGGCGGTGCACGAGATCTGCTCCGGGCCCGCGGACTTCAGCCTGGAGTGCACCGGGGCCGTGGCGGTGTGCCGTCAGGCCGTGGACTCGGTGGGGATGCGCGGGACGTGCGCGCTGATCGGCGGAGCACCGGCAGGGGCGCGCGTCGAACTGGACCACCTCAGCACTTTGTGGGGCAAGCGAGTCGTCGGCGTGCTCGGCGGAGAGGGGCGGAGCACGGCGCTCATCACGACGCTGGTCGACCTGCACCGGCAGGGCAGGTTCCCGTTCGACGAGCTCGTCACGCACTTCCCGTTCGGCGCAGTGGGGGACGCGATGCGGGCCGCGGAGGCGGGCGAGGTGATCAAGCCCGTGCTGCTGATGCCATAGCACGTCGCGCTATCCGCGAACCGGAGTAAGAGGCCCCGCCATCCGGGTCCATTCGTCAGGTTACGTATATGAGAAAGTTTCACTAGCCCCCTCGACGGCGCCTCGGGTTTGTGCGTACGGTGAGCGCGCTGTAACCGTACCGGTCAGTAGTAACCCTAGCTGAATTCCTTTCTCCCCACCCCTGCAGGGTGAGGAAGTGAGCGCAGTGAACATGCTGTCGGATCGAGAACGGGTGCTGTGCCTGAGTCCTTTCAGCACCCCCAACCCGGCCCTCGTGGTCGCGGCCGAACGAGCCGGCGGGCTCGGTGTGCTCGACCTCGGGCCCCACGCCGCCGCCGACCTCGGTCGTGTCACCACGCGTCACCCGCGCGCCTTCGGGGTGCGGCTGCACGGACCGTTGACGGTGCCCTTGCCGGACACCGTCGACACCGTTGTGGTGGATCTTGTTCGTCATGCTCCGAACCTCGCTGAGCTGGGTGAACGCCGCGTTCTCGCGGTGATCACCTCGGTGGCGGAAGCCGTTGCGGCGATCGAGTTCGGAGCTACCGGCCTGATCGCGAAGGGTGCCGAGTCCGGCGGCCGAGTGGGTGGTTCACCCGCGTTCGTGTTGCTCCAGCAGGTGCTCGCGCTGACCGATCTGCCGGTCTGGGTGGCCGGGTCGATCGGCCCCGACACGGCTGCGGCCGCGGTCGCCGGAGGTGCTCGCGGAGTGGTGCTGGAAGGCCAGCTCACACTCGTCGCAGAGGTCCGAAAACATATTTCCGGCGAAATTGTCAACGCGGTCCGGATGATGGACGGCGCCGACACCGTCGTGAACGACGGGTTACGCGTTCATGTTCGTCAAAACGCGCTCGAAATTGGTCAGGAAGGTTCCCTGGCTGATTCTTACCGTACCTCGTTCGGCACGGTCGGAGGCGTGGTCGGTGCCATTCAACGGGGGATGAGGGACAATCTCACCCTGGCGGGTGAGCACCGCTCCATCCGGTCCGGCGGGCCGTTCTGCGACCGCGTCCCCGGCCTGCGGTACCCGATCGCGCAGGGCCCGATGACCCGCGTCAGCGACCAGCCCGCGTTCGCCGCGGCCGTCGCCGAGGGCGGGGCGCTGCCGTTCCTCGCGCTCGCGTTGATGGAGGGCCCGGCGGTCCGCGCACTGCTGGACCACACAGCGGCCAAACTCGGCGAACGGCCGTGGGGCGTCGGCCTGCTCGGCTTCGCCCCGGCGGACCTGCGGGCCCGGCAGATGGAGGCCGTGCTGGCCGTCCGGCCCAAGTACGCGATCGTCGCCGGGGGCACGCCCGCGCAGGCGCGCGAACTGGAGGACGCCGGCATCGAGGCGTTCCTGCACGTGCCGTCGCCCGCCTTGCTGCGCCGGTTCCTCGACGAGGGCGCGCGCAAGTTCGTCTTCGAGGGCTCGGAGTGCGGCGGGCACACCGGTCCCCGCACCAGCTTCACGTTGTGGCAGCAGCAGATCGACGTGCTGCGCGGACGTGAGAAGGACGTCGTCGCGTTGTTCGCGGGCGGCATCCACGACGCCCGCTCGGCCGCCATGATCTCCGCGATGACCGCGCCGATCGCGGCACGGGGAGCGGCGATCGGTGTTCTCGTCGGCACCGCCTACCTGTTCACCGAGGAAGCCGTGTCGCACGGCGCGATCCAGCCGGTGTACCAGGAGGTCGCGCTGGAGTGCGAGGACACCGCGCTGCTGGAGACCTCACCGGGCCACGCCGTCCGCTGTGCACAGACGTCCTATGTGGACACGTTCGAGCAGGCGCGCGCCGAACTGACCGGACTGTCCAAGCAGGAGAGCTGGGAGAAGCTCGAACAGCTCAACCTGGGACGGCTCCGGCTCGCCAGCCGCGGTCTCGTGCGCGAGGACGGCGGCCTCAAGCCGGTCGGCGAGGACGAGCAGCGCCGCGAGGGCATGTTCATGATCGGCCAGGTCGCGACACTGCGCTCCGAACGCACCACCATCGCGGAGCTGCACGAGGACATCGTGTCCGGCGTGCTGCCCGAGACCGGCACGCAGATCGTCGAGGCCGAACCGCTGGACGTCGCGATCGTCGGCATGGCCGCGATCATGCCGGGAGCCCGTGACGTCGCGGAGTTCTGGGCGAATGTCCTGGCGGGCACCGACTCCATCACCGAGATCCCGCCGGACCGCTGGTCGCCCGAGCGCTACGGCAGCCCGTTCAAGTGGGGCGGTTTCCTCCCGCGCACGGCCTTCGACCCACTGGCGTACGGGATCCCGCCCACCTCGCTCACCTCGATCGAACCCGCCCAGCTGCTGGCGCTCGAAGTGTCGGCGCGGGCGCTGCAGGACGCCGGCTACGCGACGCGGGTGTTCGACCGCGAACGCACGTCGGTGATCTTCGGTGCCGAAGCGGGCGCCGACCTCGCGAACGCCTACACGGTCCGCACCGCGTTGCCCGCCCTGGGCATCAGCGGCCTCGACGACCACCTGCCGTCGCTGACCGAGGACTCGTTCCCCGGCGTGCTCGGCAACGTGATCGCCGGGCGGGTCGCGAACCGGCTCGACCTCGGCGGCGCGAACTACACGGTCGACGCGGCCTGCGCGTCCAGCCTCGCCGCGCTCGACGTGGCGTGCAAGGAACTCGTCGGCGGTACCAGCGACATGGTCCTCTGTGGTGCGGTCGACCTGCACAACAGCGCGCACGACTACCAGATGTTCGCGTCGGTGAAAGCCCTGTCCGCCAAGGGCCGCTGCGCCACGTTCGACTCTGCGGCGGACGGCATCGCACTCGGCGAAGGCGTGGCCGCCGTCGTCCTGAAGCGACTCGCCGACGCCGAACGGGACGGTGACCGCATCTACGCGGTGGTCAAGGGCATCGGCGCGTCGAGCGACGGCCGGTCGCTGGGCCTGACCGCGCCGCGTCCGGAAGGCCAGCAACGGGCCCTGCGCCGCGCCTACGCCTCCGCCGGGCTGCCGGTCACGGCCGTCGGACTGGTCGAGGCGCACGGCACCGGAACCGTGGTGGGCGACCGCACCGAGCTCGCGTCGCTGACCGAGATGTTCTCCGGCGTCGAACCCGGCACGTGCACGATCGGCTCGGTCAAGTCGCAGATCGGCCACACCAAGTGCGCGGCCGGCCTCGCGGGCGTGATCAAGGCCGCCCTGGCGGTGCACACCGGCGTGCGGCCCGGCACGCTGCACGTCAAGCAGCCCAACGCTTTCTGGGACGCGCGGACCAGCCCGTTCGCGTTCGGCCACCGCACGTGGGCGAGCAGGGACCGGGTCGCGGGCGTGAGCGCGTTCGGGTTCGGCGGCACGAACTTCCACACCGTGATCGCGGGCTACACCGGAGCCGACGAACCCCGGCACGGCCTGACCGCCTGGCCCGCCGAGCTGTTCCTCGTCCGCGGTGACGACCAGGCTGCCGCACAACGGGAAGCCGCCCGCCTCGCCGGGCTGGCCGACGCGCGAACGCCGTTGCGTTCGCTGGCCGCGGCCTGTGGTGAGGGCACGGTTCAGGCCGCGTTCGTGGTCAGCGATCACGCGGCGCTGCGCAAGGCGCTGGAGGACGTCGAGGCCTGGCGTTCGTCGGACGTCGTGTCGTTGCGGACGGGGGAGCGGCCCCGGGTCGCGTTCCTGTACCCCGGCCAGGGCAGCCAGCGGCCGGGCATGCTGCTCGACCTCGTCACCGCTTTCCCACGCCTGCAGGACTTCCTCGACGCGCGCTACGAGCGGGTGATGTACCCGCCGGCCGCGCTCACCGCCGAGGACGTGTCGCGGCAGCGCGCCGAGATCACCGACACCCGCAACGCCCAGCCCGCGCTCGGCATCGCCGGGCTCATGGTCACGTCGCTGCTGGACTCCGTCGGCGTCCGTCCGGACCTGGCCGGTGGCCACAGCTACGGCGAACTGGTCGCGCTGTCGGCGGCCGGAGCGTTCGGTGCCGCCGAGTTGCTGGAGCTCAGCTCAGCGCGTGCCGAGGCCATGCTGGAGGCGGTCGGCGAGGACCCCGGCACGATGGCCGCGGTGACCGCCCCGGTGGCCGAGGTCGAGGCGCTGCTGCCGGCCGATGTCGTGGTGGCCAACCACAACGCACCCGAGCAGGTCGTGATCTCGGGTCCGACCGAGGCCGTGGCCCGTGCGGTCGAGGTGCTCCGGGCCGCCGGGCTGACCGTGAAGGACATCCCGGTCGGCGCCGCGTTCCACAGCCCGCTGATGGCCGGTGCCCGCGACCGGTTCGCGGCCCGTCTCGCGGAGATATCCCTGGGCGAGACGCGGTTCCCGGTGTGGTCGAACGTGTCCGCGGCGCCGCACGAGAACGTGCTCGAAGGGTTGTCCGCACAGCTCGCGGGCCGGGTGCGGTTCGTGGACCAGATCGAGTCGATGTACGCGGCGGGTGCCCGGATCTTCGTCGAGGCGGGACCCGGCGGCGTGCTGACGTCACTGGTCGGCAAGACCCTCGCCGACCGGCCGCACCAGGCGTTGCGCTGCGACGACCACGTGACGTTCCTGCGCACCTTGGCGACGCTCGCGGTCGCCGGTGTCGAGGTGGACACCGCACCGCTGTTCGAGGACAGGGCCGAACCGGCCACGGCCGTGCCGCCGAGGCCGGGCTGGTACGTGGATGGAGGACTCGTGCGGGACGCGAACGGTGAGGCACTGCCCGGCGGGCTGCGGCCCGCGACGGAGTTCCCGACGCTGCGAGTGGGATCGGGGCTCGGGCGGGACGAGATCATCGAGAAGTTCCTGGACGGGATGCGGGACGCCGTCAGCGCCCAGCGCGACGTCCTGCTGAGCTACCTCGGCACCGAGCCCGCCTCGGTTCCGGCGCCCCGGCAGGTGATCGACCAGCAGCCGGTCGCCGTCGTCGCGGAGCCGGTGGCCAAGCCGCAGGAGGACGTGGGCGCGGTGGTGCTGCGGACGATCAGCAACCGCACCGGCTACCCGGTCGAGATGTTGCAGCCGGGCCTGGACCTGGAGGCGGACCTGTCGATCGACTCCATCAAGCGCACCGAGATCGTCGGCGAGCTGGTGGCCGAGCTGGGTGCCGCCGGGTCGGTGGACGAGCTGGCACAGCTCAAGACCATCGAGGGCATCGTCGGCTGGTTCGGCGCCGCTGCCCCGGTCGCCGCCGTGGGCAAGGACGTCCGGGAGGTCGTGCTGCGGACGATCAGCACCCGCACGGGCTACCCGGCCGAGATGTTGCAGCCGGGCCTGGACCTGGAGGCGGACCTGTCGATCGACTCCATCAAGCGCGCGGAGATCGTGGGCGAGCTGGCCCAGGAACTCGGTGCGGCAGGGGAGGTCGACGAGCTGGCGCAGCTGAAGACGATCGACGGGATCGTCGCGTGGTTCGGGGAGACCCCGGCCCTCACCGCGGCTCCGGCCCTGGCACTGCCGGCCCCCTCGGGAGGCCGGCTCGTGCGGCTCGTGCCCCAGGTCGTGCCCGCGGAACCCGCGGCCCCCGTCGACCTCACCGGCAAGACCGTGCTGATCATCGACGACAACGGGATCGGCCTCGAACTCGCCGACCTGCTCGAACGCCACACCGCACAGCCGCGCATCGAACCGTCCTTCCCGGCCGACCTGACCGGCGTCGACGTCGTGATCCGGCTCCAGGCACGGCTGCCGGAGGCGTTCAGCGAGGTCAAGGCGTGCGTGACGAACGGGGTCGCGCTCGTCGTGGTGACCACGGGCGGCGGCACGTTCGGGTTCGACCACCAGCCCGACGAACTGCCGGCGGACATCGGCCTGCACGGCCTGATCCGCACGGTCGCGCTCGAGTACCCGGACCTCGTGGTCCGCTCGGTCGACGTCAACCCCAAGGAAAGCCACCGCGACATCGCCACCGCGCTGCTCGCCGAGATCGGGCCCGGTCCGGCCGTCGTCGGCTACCACGCCGGCCGGCGCCAGGTCATCGAGGCGGTCGAGACCGAACTCGACGCCGCGCCGCTCGCCCTCGACGCCGACAGCGTGGTGTTGCTGACCGGGGGCGCCCGCGGCATCACCGCGCTCGCCGCGACCGGACTGGCCGAGCGCACCGGTTGCCACATCGAGCTGATCGGACGCACGCCCATCGCGCCCGAGGACCACCGGCTCAGCCACGCGACCACCGAGCCCGAGCTCGTGAAGGCGCTGTTCGAGCTCGGCGAGAAGGACGACGTGCCGAGCAAGGCGCGCAAGGTCCTCGCCGAACGCGAGGTCCGTCAGACCATGGAACGTTTGCGTGCCAAGGCGTCGAGCGTGCGCTACCACGAGTGCGACGTCACCGACGCCGGAGCCGTGGGCAGGGTGGTCGACGACGTCAAAGCCAGGTTCGGCCGGCTCGACGGCGTCGTCCACGGCGCCGGTGTGCTGGACGACAAGCTGATCGAGGCCAAGACCCAGGAGTCGTTCGACCGGGTCTGGGCGACGAAGGTGAACGGCGCCAAGGCGTTCGGCGACGGGTTCCTCGTGCTGTTCGGCAGCGTCAGCGGCGTGTTCGGCAACCGCGGCCAGGCCGACTACTCGGCGGCGAACGACGCGCTCGACCGGATGGCCCGATTCTGGGGCGCGCAACGCCGTGTCGTCGCCGTCGACTGGGGTCCCTGGGCTGGTGCGGGCATGGCGTCCGGGCTCGCCGGTGAGTACGCGCGGCGCGGCATCCCGATGATCGAGCCGGCGCAGGGCGTGGACGCGCTGCTCAACGAGATCGCGAACGGTCAGGACGTGCAGGTGGTCTACCGATGGGAGGCATAGCGATCGTCGGGATCGGCGCCGTCTTCCCCGGTGCCCCGGACGCGGCGACGTTCTGGCGCAACATCGTCAGCGGCGTCGACGCGATCGGCCAGATCCCGCCCGGCCGCTGGGACCCGGCCACCTACTACGACCAGGACAGCAGGACCGGTGACAGGTTCTACTGCCGCAGGGGCGGGTTCGTCGACGACCTCGCGGAGTTCGACCCGACCAGGTTCGGCATCATGCCGTCCACAGTGGACGGCGCGGAGCCCGACCAGCTGCTCGCACTCGCCACCGCCGCCGAAGCCATCGCCGACGCGGGCGGTGAGTCGATGCTGCCGTCCAGGGACCGCGTCGGCGTGGTCGTGGGACGCGGCGGCTACCTCACGCCCGGCTGTGCGCGCCTGGACCAGCGGGTCAGGCTCGCCGACGAGGTCGTGTCGGTGGTCGGGGACCTCTTCCCGAACCTCGCCGGCGCCGAGCTGAACGCCGTCCGCCAGGCCATTCGCGACCGCCTCGGCCCGGAGCAGCCGGAGTCGTCGATCGGTCTCGTGCCGAACCTGGCGGCGTCGCGCATCGCCAACCGGTTCGACCTCAAGGGCACCGCGTACACCGTGGACGCGGCCTGCGCGTCCGGGCTGGTCGCCGTCGAGCACGCCGTCCGCGAACTCCAGGAGGGTCGCGCGGACGCCATGCTCGCCGGCGCCGTCCACGTCTGCCACCACCCGACGCTGTGGAGCGTGTTCACCCAGCTCCGGGCGTTGAGCCCGACCGAGCGGATCCGGCCGTTCGACGCGAGCGCGGACGGCACGCTGCTGTCCGAGGGCGTCGGCATGGTCGTGCTGAAACGGCTGGAGGACGTCGGCGACGAACGCGTCTACGCGGTGATCCGCGGCATCGGCAGCGCGAGCGACGGCCGCGCGACCAGCATGATGACTCCCAACCCGGACGGCCAGCTCCTCGCCGTGCACCGGGCCTGGGCGAGCGCCGGCCTCGATCCCCGCGAGAAGTCACCGGGTCTGATCGAGGCGCACGGCACCGCCACGCCCGCCGGGGACGCCGCCGAGCTGCAGACGATGATCAACGCGTTCGGCGGGCAGGGCGACGAGATCGGCATCGGCACGGTCAAGTCGATGATCGGCCACGCGATGCCCGCCGCCGGCATGGCCGGGCTGATCAAGGCCGCGCTCGCGCTGCACCACAACACGCTTCCGCCGACCCTGCACGTCGACACCCCGCACAGCAGTCTGGCCGGCACCAGGTTCACACCCGTGACGAGTGCTCGCGAGTGGACCGGACGGCATCGCGCGGTCGTGAACGCGTTCGGGTTCGGCGGGATCAACGCCCACGTCGTCCTCGACGGCCACACCATCGCAAAGCCGCGCAAGCCCGTCATGACGTTCGCCGCCGACACCGCGGAAGAGCTCGCCGACGCGTTGAAGCAACGCCGCACCTCGAGCGCCGACAGGGCGTTCCGGCTCGCCATCGGCAACCCGGACGACCGCAAGCTCAAGCTCGCCGAACGGGTGCTGGCCCAGGGCAAGGCGTGGCCCGGCCGCCACGACATCTGGTTCTCCCCGCAGCCGCTGCTGACCGGCACCGACCAGGTCGCGTTCGTGTTCCCCGGCTTCGAGCGCGAGTTCAGCGGCGAGGTCGTCGACCACGCCGTCGGGTTGTTGCAGGACGGCCGCCGCGAGGCCCGCGAGCTCATGGCGCTCGGCATCACGCCGGGAGCGCTCGCCGGGCACAGCATGGGCGAGTGGACCGCGATGGTCGTCGGCGGCATCTACCCGACGATCGACGAGTTCGTCTCGGCGCTCGGGCCGGGTGCGGTCGCGGTCGTCGACATCGCCTACGCCGCACTGGGTTGCTCCGCCGACACCGCTGAGCAGTACCTGGTCGACGGCGTGACGATCAGCCACGACAACTGCCCGCACCAGTCGGTGATCTGCGGCCCGGTGGACCGCCTCGAACAGGTCCTCGTCACCCTCAAGGCCAACGGCGTGATGGCGCAGCTGATGCCGTTCCGCACCGGCTTCCACACCCCGGCGCTCGCCCCGTACCTGGGGCGGGCCAAGGAGATGCTCGACCAGCTGCCGGTGCGTGCCTCGGACATCCCGGTGTGGTCGGCGAACTCCCTCGAGCCGATGGCCCCCGGCGAGGTCCGCGAGCTGGTCCTGCGCCACCTGGTCGAGCCCGTCCGGTTCCGGCCGCTGCTGGAACGCCTGCACGGCGCCGGTTTCCGCGCGTTCGTCCAGATCGGGCAGGGCAGCCTGCCCGGTTTCGTCGGCGACACGCTGTACGACAGGCCGCACATCGCCGTGAACGCCGACATCGCGCCGGAGGCGTTGTGGGCGTTCGGACTCAAGCGCGGCACCGCGCACAAGGTCAAGCTCCGGCTCGGCACCCCGAAGATCACGCTCGACGCGCTCGGCACCGAACCCGTGCCGGTGGCCGCCGACAGCCCGATGTCCGCCGCCGTCACCAAGCTCCTGGCCCACACCAACGCGGTCGCACGTGAGGTCGTCGGCGCGCTCAGGCCGAACGAGGCCGGGTTCACCCGCGAGTTCTCGCTGCGGACCATGCCGGAACTGGCCGACCACTCGGTGTTCCCGCAGGCACCGGGCTGGCCGGACCTCGCGGACGGGTTCCCGATCGTGCCCGCGACCGGTCTGCTGGAGGTGTTCGCGGACGCCGCGCGCCGCCTCACCGGCGGCACGGTCCACGGGTTCGCGCAGGTCAGGGCCAAGCGCTGGCTCACCGCGCTGCCCGCGACGACCGTCAAGATCTCCGCCCGCGCGGAAGGTCAGGACCGGGTCCTGGTGAAGGTCGGCGACTACGCCGAGGGCATCGTGCTGATGTCGCCGCAGACACCGGAACCGGTCGGCAGGGAGCTCGAAGGCGTCCGTGAGGCGCCGGTGACCGCCGCCGAGCTGTACCGGGACAACTGGATGTTCCACGGACCGGCGTTCGCGGGCGTCACGAAGATCGACTGTCTGGCGGACGACGGGATCGCGGGCGTGCTGACTCCGTTGCCCGCGCCGGGGGCGTTGCTGGACAGCGCCGGGCAGCTGATCGGCCACTGGATGCAGGTCTGCCGCACCGAGGACCAGACCGTGCTGCCGACCGGCATCGAGCGGGTGACGTTCCACGGACCGGCGCCCTCCGGTGACGTCCGCTGCACCGCGTGGATCCGCGAGGTCACCGCGCAGGTGATGGTCGCGGACGCCGAGCTGACCGTGGACGGCGCGCTGTGGTGCCGGATCACCGGCTGGACCACCCGCCGGTTCACCACGGACGACCGGATCTGGCAGGTCAAGCTCAAGCCCGGCACCGAGATGCTGTCCGCTCAGGACGGTGAGTGGGTGCGGGTGGTGGAGAACTGGGCCGACAGCGCGACCCGCGACCTGATCATGCGCCGCTACCTGAACTCCGCCGAGCGACTGCACTACGGCGGCCTCGACGTGCCCGCCCAGCGGGACTGGCTGCTGCGCGTGATCGCGGTGAAGGACGCCGTGCGCTCGTGGCTGTGGGAGCGCGGAGCCGGTCCGGTCTACCCGGCGGAGCTGACCGTGAACGCCGATGGCCAGGTGCGTGGCGCGTTCGCCGTGCCACGGATCGAAGTCATGTCAGAACAAGGGCGAGCCGCGGCCCGCGTGCGAACGGAGATCTGATGGACGAGGTGCTGCAGCAGGTCGCGAAGCTGATCACCGAGGTGGTCGGGCCCGACTTCCTGCTGGGCGTGGAGATCACCCGCGACACCACGTTCAGCGACGACCTGGGCCTGGAGTCGATCGAGTTCGTGGCCCTGGCGGACAAGCTCAACGCCCACTACGGCGTCGACCTCGTGGCCTTCCTGGCGGACATGGACATCGACGAGATCATGGCGATGTCCGTCGGCCGGCTCGTCGACCACATCACGGCCCGTGTCTGAGGTCCACGCCCGAGGGCTGCGCTTCCACGTGCAGCGGCTCGGGCCCCCAGAAGGCACCCAGAACCGGCCGACCGTGGTGTTCGTGCACGGCCTGGTCATGGACAACCTGTCCAGCTTCTACTACACGCTCGCCGCGCCGCTGGCCAACGCCGGGTACGGCACCGTGCTGTTCGACCTGCGCGGGCACGGCCTGTCCGAGCGGCCGCCCGACGGCTACACGCCGGAGGAGAGCGCGCAGGACCTCGTCGCCGTGCTGGACGGGATCGGCGTGACCGAGCCGGTCTACCTGCTGGGCAACAGCTACGGCGGTGTCGTCGCGATGCACGCGGCCGTCCAGGCTCCCGACCGCGTCGGCGGCGTCGTGCTGGTCGAGTCGGCCGTCGGGGGAGTGGTGGGCGACGCGTGGTTCGAGGACATCACGAACACGCTGACCGTCGCCGCACTGGGCCTGGAGTTCGACCGCACGCAGGACCAGTTGATGGCACTGGGCCAGCGCAAGATCGCGAAGCTCGCCGTGAACGCCGACGCGTTGCTCAACGGCACGACGCTGATCGACGACCTCGGCTCCGGCGCCAAGCTCGACCTCACCCAGGTCCAGTGCCCGGTGCTCGGCGTCTACGGTGCCGAGTCCGAACTGATCGGGGCCGCCGCCGAACTGCGCGAGCGCATCCCGTCGTGCCGGCTGCACGTGGTCTCCGGACTGGGGCACACGGTCCTCCGCGAGGCCACGACCGAACTGCTCGACGTGCTGTTCGACTGGTTGCCGTCATGAGCCGGTTCCTGTTCGTCGTGCCGCCCCTGACGGGCCACGTCAACCCGACCGCCTCCGTGGGCGGCGAGTTGCTGGCGCGCGGGCACGAGGTCGCGTGGGTCGGGCATCCCGGCACGCTGGAACCGCTCCTGCCGGACGACGCGCTGGTGTTCGCCGCGATCGACGACCACCTGGAAACCGGCATCCGCGCGCAACGGGAGCGCTGGCTCGCGTTGCGCGGGATGGCGGTGCTCAAGTTCTTCTGGGAGGAGTTCCTGATCCCGCTGGGGCACGCGATGGTGCCGGGGGTCTCGGACGCCGTCACGGTGTTCGCCCCGGACGTGGTCGTCGCCGACCAGCAGGCCCTGGCGGGACCGCTGGTGGCTCGCGGTGCCGGACTGCCGTGGGTGACGTCGGCCAGCACGTCCGCCGAGCTGGTCAATCCACTGAGGACGATGCCGAAGGTCGACGCGTGGGTGCGCGACCTGCTGCACGAGTTCGCCGGTGGGGATGTCAGGTTCTCCGACCGGCTGGTGCTGGTCTACAGCTCGAAGGCGTTGGTGGCGGGGGAGTTCGGCGAGGAAGTGGCGTTCGTCGGACCCGCGCTGACCCATCGCGTGGAACGGGTGGGCTTCCCCTGGGAGCGGTTGACCGGCGGGCGCCGGGTGCTGATCTCCCTGGGCACCCTGAACGGTCCCGCGGGCGAGCGCTTCCTCGGCCAGGCCCTGGAAGCGGTCGCGGAACTCGACGTGCAGGCCGTGATGGTCGCTCCGCCGAGGCCCGCCCCGGCGAACGTCCTGATGCTGCCGTCGGTGCCGCAACTCGCGCTGATGCCGCACCTGGACGCCGTCGTCACGCACGGCGGCCACAACACGGTCTGCGAAGCGCTCGCGCACGGGCTGCCACTGGTCGTGGCACCGATCCGCGACGACCAGCCGACCGTCGCCGCCCAGGTCGTGCAGGCCGGCGCCGGCGTGCGGCTGACCTACTCGCGGGCGCGGGCGGCAGACATCCGAAGCGCACTGGCGTCCGTGCTGGACGAGCCGGAGTACGCGGCCTCCGCCGGGCTGGTGCGCGAATCGTTCTCGGCGGCAGGCGGCGCAGCGGCCGCGGCCGACCTACTGGAAAAGGTGGTGGCCGGGTGATCCTCAGCGTGCTGGTCGTGGTGGTCGTCCTGCTGGACGTGCTGCGCCTGCGTTCCCGCGCGTCCAAGCTGCGGGTGCTCGCCCAGGGCGTGGGCGGGCACTCGCTCCTCACCGCCACCGGAGTCCATCCGGAGGGCTCGTGGGAGTCCGACGCCGACCTCGTCGACCTCGTCCCGCGCGACCTGCCCACCGTGGCCGCGCTGGACCTGCTCGGCGCGGTCGATCCCGGCAAGTACCGCGACGACCAGTGGGCGCGCGGGATCAGCGCGTCGCAGGCCGTTCTGGTGCGCGAGCCCTACGTCGAGGAGGTCGACCCCGACGACCCCACCGAGTTCGTGGCGTACGTGCGGCGGGTCAAGGACCACGTGCACGCGCGGGTCGACATCGCGGTCGCGCCGGGGCTGAAGGCCGGGCCGTACGACCTCGGGTACCGCGCGGCGACGTTGCGGCGGTTCGGGAAGCGGCCGTCGCTGTGGATCGCGGGCTCGGTCATCGGGTACGCGACCGTGGTCGCCGCACTGATCACGAACTGGCAGTGGGGTCTCGCCGCACTGGCCGCCTACTCGGTGCACCCGGTCCTGGTGTTCGCCGGCACGCCGCTGAAGCCGCGTGACCTGTGGGTGCCGCGCGTCCTGCGCACGCCCTACCTGTGGTTCACGACCTCCGGCGGCAAGAAGTCGACGGCCGAGAAGCGCCAGGCCGAGCACCTCGAGCAGGCCGCGCCCTGGTACGAGCAGAACCGCGACCGGAACTTCCACGAGGCGCCGCGCGACAACTGCCCGTCGTGCGGGAGTGCGGACCTGCGCCGCTGGGTCACCGCGACGGACCTGGTGCAGCGCAAGCCCGGCACGTTCACGATGGACCGGTGTGTCCGCTGTGGACACGTCTGGCAGAACCCTCGCCTGACCGAGGAGGGCTTGGGCTTCTACTACCGCGACTTCTACGACGGCCTCGGCGAGACGTCGGCGGAAGCGGTGTTCTCCGGCAAGACCGAGCCCTACTACGGCCGGGCGCGGATGGTCGAGCCGTTCACCAAGCCCGAACGCTGGCTGGACGTCGGATCAGGGCACGCGCACTTCTGCCTGGGGGCCAAGGAGGTCCTGCCGCAGACGAGGTTCGACGGGCTCGACCAGGGCGCGGCCATCGAGGACGCGGCCAGGCTCGGCCGGATCGAGAACTCCTACCGCGGCAGCTTCAAGGACTTCGCGGGCGAGCTCAAGGGCCGTTACGACGTGATCAGCATGCACCACTACCTGGAGCACGTGCGCGATCCGTGGGAGGAGCTCGACATCGCCGCGGACGTGCTGCCCGACGGCGGCTACCTGCTGATCGAGCTGCCGGACCCCGAGTGGCGGCTGGGCAGGCTGTTCGGCCAGTACTGGATGCCGTGGTTCCAGCCGCAGCACCAGCACATGATGCCGATCGGCAACCTGCAGGACGCCCTCGCCGACCGCGGCCTGACGACGGTGGCCACCGAACGCGCGAAAGCCCACCTGTGCAACGACTTCACGCTCGCGCTGCTGTTGTGGCTGGGCGACAAGGCGCCCCGCACGCCCGCGCCGTGGCGGCCGGGGAAGGTCAGGCTGCGCAGGACCCGCAGCTTCCTGGTGTGGTCACTCGGCATCCCGGCGTTCTTCGTCGCGCTGGGGCTGGACCAGACGGTCAACCGGTTCCTCGCCGCGCGCACCGGCAACGGCAACGCCTACCGGCTGCTGGCCCAGAAGGCGTTGGTGCAGCAGGCATGACGGTCGACATCGCGGATCGGCCTGAGCTCGCGCCGGAGCTCAGGCTGGTGCCGCACGCGTTCCGGCGCACGTTCGGACGGCCCGCGGAAGGCGTCTGGTACGCACCCGGAGTCCTGAACCTGCTCGGCGGTGCGATCAAGGTGCCTGCCAAGTGGGGTGCCATCGTGGCGGGGGACCGGCGCGACGACGGCCTGCTCGAACTCGTGTCGGTGAACCGGCCGACCGAGCGCGCCCTGGTGCCGTCCGACGACGTCCCGGCCTGGGCGGCGGGCGTGCGGGCGAGGGGCGGGGCCGCGTTGATGTGCAGCGTCGACCTGCCGCGGGGGAGTGGACTGTCCGCGAGCGAGGCGCTCAGCGCGGCCGTGGAACTGGCGCTCCAGGACCTCTCGGGCGAGCGGTTCGAGGAGGCGCGGGCCGAGGCGCTCGATCTGCCCGGCCAACGGCTGCTCGTCGTCGACACCCGGATCCGGCGGCCGGAACCGCAGGTGGAACAGCCGTACGTGCGCGAAGCGGACGATCTCGGCGTGGCGTTGACGGCGTACCACCGCGCTCAGGACCCGGATCCGGAGCAGGACGCGGTGGTCGAGGCCGCACTGGCCGCCGGCGCACGCGGCGCGAGCCTGCTGATCGACCCGCCGGGCAGGCCCGCTGTCGCACTCGTCGACGCGGACCTGGTCCCGGCGGTCAAGAAGGCGATCACGAAGGCGGTGGAGATCCCTCCCCGCTACCTCACGATCGTCCCCGGTCCCTTCAAGGCAGCGGCTTTACGGTGAACTCCGCCCGGCGCAGCTCCTTCGAGCTCGGGCCCACCAGGAGGACGAACTCACCCGGCTCCACCACCCGGTTGCCGGCGGCGTCGACGATCGTGCAGGCGGAGACGGGGAGCTCGACGTCGACCTGCACGGTCTCGCCGGGTTCCACGTCGACCTGCTTGAACGTCTTGAGCTCCTTGTCCGCCCAGCTCACCGACGTGACGGCGTCGCTGACGTAGACCTGCACGGTCTCGCGAGAAGGCCGTGACCCGGTGTTCGTGAGCGAGAGGCACGCCTTGACGGTCTCGTCCGGACGCAGCACCGCCGTCTCCACGTGCAGGTCGCCGTACTCGACCGTCGTGTACGACAGGCCTTCGCCGAACACGAACGCCGGCTCCTGCGTCAGGTCGGCGTAGCGCGTGCCGTGCTGGCCGCGGATCTGGTTGTAGTACGTCGGCTGCTGCCCGGCGTGCGCCGCGAACGAGATCGGCAGCCGGCCGCTGGGCTCGACCAGCCCGTGCAGCACCTCGGCGATCGCGCGGCCACCCTGCATGCCGGGGTTCGCCACCCACAGCAGCGCGGCGGCGTTGCGCGCGGACGCGGGCAGGACCAGCGGCTTCGACGCGAGCAGCACCACGACCAGCGGCGTGCCGGTCTCGGCCAGCGCGTCGAGCAGCGCGATCTGGCCGCCGATGAGGTCGAGCGTGGCGGTGGAGCGGCCCTCGCCGACCAGTTCGATCACGTCACCGACGACGGCGACCACGTAGTCGGCGCCCTCGGCCGCCGCGACGGCCTCGGCGATCAGGTTCGCGTCCGGCGCGCAGGCCTTCACGACCGGCGGGCGCGGCTGGCCGTCGGGGAACGTGTCGCCCTCGGGGTCCGGCTCCAGCGTGAGGACGTCGGCACCGCGGGCGTAGGTGACCTCCTGCGACGAGAGCTCACGCAGGCCGTCCAGGACCGTCGTGATCATCTCGCGCGGGTGGCCGTTGGGCAGCCAGTCGGCCTGGCCGGACGAGCCGGCCCAGTCGCCGAGCTGGGTCTGGGCGTCGTCGGCGAGAGGGCCGACGACCGCGATCTTGCCCTTCGGCTTGCTGAACGGCAGCACGCCCTCGTTGCGCAGCAGCACCAGCGAACGGCGCGCGACCTGCAGGTTCAGCGCCACGTGGTCGTCGTGGTTGATCATCACGCGCTGGCGTTCGGCGTCGGGCCTGCGCGGGTTCTCGAACAGCCCGAGGTCGAACTTCAGCGTCAGGATGCGGGTGACCGCGCGGTCGAGGTCCGACTCGGCCAGCAGCCCGTCCTCGACGGCCTGCAGCGCGCCTTCGAAGAACTGCGGGGTCGTCATGATCATGTCGTTGCCGGCCTTCACGGCGGCAGCGGCGGCGTGCGCGTAGTCGGGCTGCAGCTTCTGCTCCCAGACCATGCGGCCGACGTTGTCCCAGTCCGTGATGAGCGTGCCCTGGTAGCCCCACTCGCCGCGCAGGACCTCGTCGAGCAGCCACGAGTTGACCGTGATCGGCACGCCGTCGGTGGACTGGTAGCCGAGCATGAACGTCGCGCAGCCCTCGCGGGCGACCCGCTCGAACGGCGGCAGGAACCACGACCGCAGCTTGCGGCGCGACAGGTCGGCCTCGCTGGCGTCCCGGCCGCCCTGGGTCTCCGAGTACCCGGCGAAGTGCTTCGCGGTCGCGAGGATCGCCGTCTCGTCGGTCAGGCCGTCGCCCTGGTAGCCGCGGACCATCGCCGCCGCGAGCTCCCCGATCAGCACCGGGTCCTCGCCGAACGTCTCGTCGACGCGGCCCCAGCGCAGGTCCCGCGAGATGCACAGGACCGGCGAGAACGTCCAGTGCACGCCGGTCGCGGCGGCCTCGACGGCGGTGACCCTGGCGACCTGCTCGACCAGCTCCGGGTCCCAGCTCGCGGCCATGCCCAGCTGCGTCGGGAAGATCGTGGCGCCCTCGTAGAACGAGTGGCCGTGGATGCAGTCCTCGGCGATCAGCAGAGGGACGCGCAGCCGCGTCCGCGTGGTGAGGTCCTGTGCGCGCAGCACTCGCTCCGGCGAGGTGTGCAGGATCGACCCGACGTGCTTGCGCAGCACGTGATCGTCCAGGTCCTCCCTCGAGTCCAGCTGCATCATCTGGCCGACCTTCTCGGCCAGCGTCATGCGGCCCAGCAGGTCGGCTACCCGCTCTGCGGTGGGCAGCGTGGCGTCGAGGTAGGGCACGTCGTCGCGATCCATGTGGTCTCCGAGAGGGCTCGTGCGGCGGCAGCGTCTATGGGAGCGCTCTCACAGTTGATACCTGAAACCGGTTCCGGGCGAAACCGGTTTCTTGATTTCCGGTACAAACGAATCGGTTGAGTAACCCGAACGCGACAAACCGGCAACCCTGCGGGGTCGCCGGTTCCGGTGTGTCGTGCCGGTGTCACCCGGCGCGGTCGCGCCGGACGCCCGATTCTCGTCTAGCGGCCGGCCTTGGTGCCTGCCGGCGAGATGGCGAACCACCTGTCGTCCACGCCGTGCCCGGTCGTGTCGCCGGCCCCCTCGTCGTCGACGTACCGGTGGACCGGCTTGCCGGCGATGGTGACCTGCTCCAGCCCGTCCGGGCGCTTCGTCGTGCCGAGCAGCGACTGGTCGAGACCCGGTGCCTCGATCTTGCCGCCCGCGGCCAGCAACGGCGGCCACACGAGCGTGCACTCCGGTTCGAGGCAGCTCGGCTTCGACGGGCCGTCCTGGGCGTTGAAGTAGAGGGTGTTGCCCTCGCGGTCGGCGACGACGGCACCGACCGCGGGGGACTCCTCGACCTGCAGTTTCGCGATGTCTCCCGGCAGGATCTGGGCGGGCCCCGCCACCGGACCGGCAGCGGCCTCCGGTGCGTCGGGCGAGGCGGTATCCTGCTCCGGCGGTGCAGAACAGGCACCCAGGCACACGAGCAGCGCGAGAACGGCGAATCGGCTCACATCGGGGATTACGCACGGCGGTGCCCCACCGGTTCAGCGCTCCTGCGGTACGTGTGGCCGCAGGACGGCCGCCAGCATGAGCTCGCGGATCTCCTCGGCGATCTCGTCGACCGCGAGCGGCGGCCGGTGCGCCTGCCACTCGCGCAACAGGCCGGTGATCGCACCCACGAGCGCTATCGCGGTGAGCCGGTACGACCGCTGCGGCGCCACGCCCGCGGCCGCCGCCCGCAGCGCCTCGGACTCGATGAACTCCGCCCACGTGTTCACCCAGCGCACGTGCTGCTGCTCGATCTCCGCGTTCACGCCCACGGCCTCGACGTAGTTGAGGCGCGGCGCGCGGGGATCGGCCGTCACGCTGCGCACGAACACGTCCAGCAGCGCCGTGATCCGGACCCGCACGTCGTCGGTCTCCAACTCGGCCAGCGCCGTGCGGACGCGCGTGAACGCCGTGGCGTTGATCAGGTCGTGCAAGTCGCGCAGCAGGTCCTCCTTCGAGGCGAACTCCTCGTAGAAGTTGCGCGTGGAGACACCGGCCTCGGTGCACAGCCCGGAGATCTTGGTGCCCGCGAAACCCGTGCTCGTGAACAGCGCCAGGCCCGCCTGCAGCAGCTTCGCCCGGCGCTCGGCCCTGCGCTGCTCGGGTGAGATGCCGCCGTACGCACGGGCCACCTGGGGGGTGCTCCAATCTGGTAACTGGGCTTGTCAGATTACGTCGGCGCAACCTCACGCGCATGCCAGGCGTCTAGACCTTTGCGCGGGGGTTCAGCCGCCCGTCGCGCTGGGGATCAGGGCGGGGCACCCTCCGGTGGGGTAGTCGGAGTTGTACTCGAAATGCCACTGCTCGTTTTCGTAACGGCGGCACCAGCCGAGGGTGTTGCCGTTTTTCTCGACCCATTTCGCTGATTCGATCGGCTGGATGTCGACCGCGAAGCCGATCACGTGCATCGAGCGGTCGGGTGGATTCAGCACGTACTTCGACGCGAGTTCTTCGGTCCCGAACTTCTCGACCGCCTCGTCGAACTCGGCCCGCTGTTGCTGACGGCTGCGCTTGCCGTCGTTCAGGCAGAGCTCGACGCCCTGCTCAGAAGCCTTCTGGCGCAGCTGGAGCCATGCCTTCAACACCTCGGGACGCAGGCCTTCGGGTTCCTCGTCGAAGTAGCGCGCGTCGATCGAGCAGTTCGGCCCGTCCGGTGGTCCGGGCACCTCCTCGATTATCGCGAGCGGCTTTCCCGGATGGCGGTCGAACACGAGCGTCAATCTGCCCAGGTAACCCAGTGCGCCGCCGGTGGAAACCACGAGTGTGACGATCAGGAGCACGCCGAACACGACGCGTCTGGAGGTCTTGGACATGATTCGAATAATACGTCGGCGCGCAACCTCGTCTGTCAGCAACCCGTAACAGTCCGTCGGCAGCTGTGTCCCGGTGAACGTGGCGAGCGCCACATCCATTCGGACCAACGACGCTTTCCGTGGTTCGGCAAATGTGATCGGTGAACAGTTCCTGGCCCCTTTCGCCATGGCTATTCAAGATGGCAACATCTGCATCGGCCGAGAACCGGCCCGTTTTTGTGAGGTCTCAGGAGGACCGCTTTCATGTCCGGCCGCATTCTTGCGTTCGTTGCTCTGTTCGTGTCGCTCTTCGCCTTCACCGGCACCGCTCAGGCCACTCCCGCGGCGCCGGCTTCCCGGGGTGGCACCGCGCTCGTGCTCACCGCCCAGTACTCGGAGTTCGACGGCGGCGCCTTCAAGGCGACCGTCCTGACCTGCGAGCGAGGTGACCAGCACCCGCGCAGGGCCCTCGCCTGCGCGACGCTCGCCTCCGCCGGTGCCGACCTGCAGACGATGCAGGCCGACGGCAGGGCGTGCACGTTCCACTACGCGCCCGTTGAAGTCGCGATGTTCGGTTTCTGGCGCGGCGAGCCCGTCAGTGAAGTGCACACCTACCCGAACTCGTGCGTCATGTTGGCGCACACCGGTGCCCTCTTCGATTTCTAGGAATCGATCACGGCACCTCAGACAAATGTGGAGCGGGGCGCGGCAGGGGCGCTCCGCTCCACATTTGTCGCATCGCGAATGAGTGCTGCGCCGAATGGCGGACGGTCCATCCCGTATGCGAAGGTTGGATCATGGCCGCCGCCCCCCGCTTCCCGCTGCTCCACTGGACGACCATCACCCCCGTGCTCGGCATGGTCCTGCTCTCCCTGACGTGGGGGAGCGACCTCGGGGGCGTGCTCGTCGCGCTCGTCGCCCTGGTCCTGGCCGCGACCGTCCTCGCCGCCGTGCACCACGCCGAGGTCGTCGCGTTGCGGGTGGGGGAGCCGTTCGGATCCCTGGTCCTCGCGGTCGCGGTGACGGTCATCGAGGTGGCGCTGATCGTCACGCTCATGGTGTCCGGCGGCCCCGAGGCCTCGTCGCTGGCGCGCGACACGGTGTTCGCCGCGGTCATGATCACCACGAACGGCATCATCGGCATCGCGCTGCTGCTCGGTGCGATCAAGCACCACACGATCCTGTTCAACGCGGAGGGCAGCGGCGGCGCGCTCGCCACGGTGATGACGCTCGCCACCCTCACGCTGGTGCTGCCGACGTTCACCACGACGACGCCCGGCCCCGAGTTCTCCGGCCCGCAGCTCGCGTTCGCCGCCTTCGCCTCCCTCGGCCTGTACGCGCTGTTCGTCTTCACCCAGACCGTCCGGCACCGCGACTTCTTTCTCCCCGTCGACGAGGACGGTGTGATCGAGGCCGACGACCACGCCGAGGCCCCGTCCGGCAAGGCCGCGCTGACCTCGCTCGGCTTCCTGCTCCTCGCCCTGGTCGCGGTGGTCGGCCTCGCGAAGATCGAGTCGCCCGCGATCGAGGCGGGCGTGCGCGCGGCCGGGTTCCCGCAGTCGTTCGTCGGTGTCGTCATCGCCCTGCTCGTGCTGCTGCCCGAGACGATCGCCGCGTCCCGCGCCGCGTTGCGCGACAGGATCCAGACCAGCATCAACCTCGGCTACGGCTCGGCCATCGCGAGCATCGGCCTCACCATTCCGACCATCGCGCTCGCGACCATCTGGCTGGACGGGCCGCTGATGCTCGGCCTCGGATCGACGCAGATGATCCTGCTGCTGCTGACCGTGCTGGTCAGTGTCCTGACCGTCGTGCCGGGCCGGGCGACCCGCCTGCAGGGTGGCGTTCACCTGGTGCTGCTGGCGGCGTTCCTGTTCCTGGCTGTGAACCCGTAGCCGGGATCGTTCCCGGTCCTCGGATCCGTTGTGCCCCAGTTCGTCCGGCTCCTACGTTCGTGCCATGTTGCGTCGCAGGGCACTTCTGCAGTCGGCCGTTCTGGGAGCTGTGTCGGCACTCGCCGGTAAGTCCACAATGGACGTCCAGCTGATCAGGCCGGGCGACGCCGCCTACGGAGACGCCAAGCTCGGCTACTTCACGCACTACGACGCGCAGCGCCCCAGCGCGATCGCGCGGGTCGCGTCACCGGCGGACGTGCAGCGGTGCATCGAGATCGCACGCCAGGAGCGGACGAGGATCACCGCTCGCTGCGGCGGCCACAGCTATCCGGGCTACTCCACCGCGGACGGTGCGCTGGTCGTCGACGTGCGCGGTCTCAACCGCATCGACGTCCGGCCGGACGGCACGGCCGAGGTCGGCGCGGGCGTGCTGCTGATGGACCTCTACATCGCGCTGGCGAACGCCGGGCGGATGATGCCGGCGGGCACGTGCGCGACGGTCGGCATCTCCGGGCTGACGCTGGGCGGCGGCATCGGCGTGACCGCGAGGCAGTTCGGCCTCACCAGCGACCGGCTGGTCAGCGCGCGGATCGTGACGCCCGACGGCGTGCACCGCACGGTGTCGGCCACCGAACACACCGACCTGTTCTGGGCGTTGCGCGGCGGTGGCGGCGGCAACTTCGGCATCGTCACGTCGTTCGTCTTCCGCACCGAACCCGCGCGCGACCTCACGACGTTCACGCTCCAGTTCCCGTCCGCGGCGCTGGCCTCGTTGCTCAGCGCGTGGCCGGACTGGCAGGGCAAGGCGCCGGACGCCCTCACCTCGACCGTCGGCGCCGGTAGCGGCCCGAACCCGTACGTCGAGGTCGGCGGCTGTTTCGTCGGCACGCCGGCGAACCTCCGTCCGCTGCTGGACGACCTCGTCCGCCGCGTCGGCTCGCAACCCAGCTCCCGCCGCGAGACCGAGCAGGGCTTCCTCGCCGCGATGGAACGGTTCGCGTGGTGCAGGGTCAGCGACGGCTCGTGCCGGCCGAGCTGGAACGGGGGCGGCGGCAGCCAGTCGCGCGGCAGCTACGTCGCCACGTCGCGGATGCTGACCAAACCGATCACCGACCCGCAGAAGCTCGCGGACATCTTCAAGAACACCCCGAACTCCTACAACATGATCGACGCCCTGGGCGGCGCGGTCGGCCGTGGCCCGGCCACCGCCTTCCCGCACCGGACCGCGCTCGCGAGCATCCAGGTCGAGCTGACCCTGGCCGCCGGGCAGGCGAACGCGCGGCGCGCGATGGGCGTCGCGCGGGACGAGCTCGGCAAGATGTTCGGTGCCACCGGGTACGTCAACTACATCGACCCGCAGATGCCGGACTGGGCGAACGCCTACTACGGCTCGTCGCTGACCCGGCTGCGCGAGGTGGCCCGCAAGTACGACCCGGACCGGGTGTTCACGTTCCCGCAGGGCCTCTCGTAATCCACGAAGCCGAACGGACTATTGTCCTGTTGCGGCGTTCGGCCCTACATTGCGGTAACGCCGGTTACCACAAAGGGGTCCAACGATGCAGCTCCGTGCCGTGCTCGCCGCCGTCTTCCTGCTGTTCACCCTGGTCACGCCCGCCACGGCGGCCGCACCGGGGGAGCTGGTCAGCAGCCGGGAGGTGGCGTGGCACCCGGAACCGCTCAGGCTGCTACCCGCACCGGTGAAGGCCTACGACATCCGCTACAACTCGACGACCGCGACGGGTGCGTCCACCGTCGTGTCCGGCATGGTGCTCGTGTCGCCGCTGCCCTGGAACAACGGGCCGCGGCCGATCGTGGCGTACGCGATGGGCACGCAGGGCCTGGGTGACCAGTGCGCGCCGTCGCGGCAGTTGCAGAACGGCACCGAGGTCGAGATCGCGTTCCTCGCGCAGGCCATGTTCAACGGCTGGGCGGTCGCGGTGACCGACTATGAAGGCCTCGGCACGCCGGGGGACCACACGTACGCGGTGGCGCAGTCGGAGGGCCGGGCCCTGCTGGACGTGGCACGGGCGGCGAGTGGCGTCCCGGGTCTGTCCGCGGAGGCGCCCATCGGCCTCTTCGGTTACTCGCAGGGAGGTCAGGCCGCGTCGGCCGCCGCCGAGCAGTGGAAGTCCTACGCGCCTTCGCTCAACGTCGTCGGCGTGGCCGCCGGTGGTGTGCCGGCCGACCTGAACGCGGTCGCGAAGTTCAACGACGGCAACGCCGGATCGGGCCTCGTGTTCGCGGCCGCCGCCGGATACGCCGCCGCCTACCCCGAACTGCCCCTGGCGTCGCTGCTCAACGCCCGCGGCAAGCAGGTCATCGACAGGATCCGCGAGGCGTGCGTCGCCGAGATCGCTCTGGTGGCACCGTTCACGCGCCTCAACGCGCTGACGACCACGCCGGACGTCATCCAGAACCCGTTGTGGCAGCAGAGGTTGAAGGAGAACACGCTCGGCTCGGTCAAGCCCGCCGCGCCCGTGTACCTCTACCACGGCACGCTGGACGAGCTGATCCCGTTCGGCGTCGGGCAGAAGTTGCGTTCGCAGTGGTGCTCGCTGGGCGCCGACGTGCAGTGGACCCCGCTGCCGTTGCTCGGGCACGTCACCGCTGTGAGCGCGTGGGGTTCGAACGCGATGCTGTGGCTCGGTGACCGCTTCGCCGGGAAGTCCACGCGCCCCAACTGCTAATCAGGAGCCGGGAACCGGCGCCGGAAGGTGAAGCCCTCCGGCGTCGGCCCGTTCTCCTTGACCAGGTCGAGCTTCGCGAGGCCCTCCTCGGTCGTGGGCCGGTGTCCGGCGGGCACCCACCACATCACGTCCAGCACGCTCTCGGGGTCGAACCACTGCCTGGTGCGCTTGACCGCTTCGAGGTGCACGCCGCTGAACGCGAAGGCCCACAACGCCTCGACCGACTCCCAGACGCTGAGGTTGTAGGCCTCCCGCATCGGGTCGCGGCCCAGCCGGCTCAGGTCGTCCGCCATCCGCCCGGAACTCGGCCGCCACACGAAACCGGGAGCCTGCTCGGCGAGGTCGTTGATCGCGTCGACCCTGCTCGTGAACCCGCGCATCCTCCAGTGGTCGAAGGCCCACCGCCCGGTCGAGTTGTTGGCCTGTGCCAGGTGGAAGGCTCCCATGCGCCTACTCTGACATGATCGGCCCATGCGGTGTGTGGTGCTCGACGACTACCAGGGCGTGGCCCTCGCGAACGCGGACTGGTCCGGCCTCGACGTGACGGTGCTGCGCGAGCACCTGGACGATCCGGCCGCAGCGCTGGCCGAGGCGGAGTGCGTCGTGATCATGCGCGAGCGGACGCCGTTCACGGCGTCGTTGTTCGCGCGGCTGCCCGAGTTGCGGCTGCTGATCACCAGCGGCATGCGCAACGCGGCGATCGACCTCGACGCCGCTCGCGCGCACGGCGTGACGGTCTGCGGCACCGGCAGCGCCAAGACGCCGCCGGCCGAGCTGACCTGGGCGTTGATCCTCGGCCTCGCCCGCCACCTCGCCGTGGAGAACGCGGCCTTCCACGCCGGAGGGCCCTGGCAGAGCACCGTCGGCGTCGACCTGGCCGGGAGCACCCTCGGCCTGCTCGGGTTCGGACACCTCGGCAAGGCCGTCGCGCGCGTCGGCAAGGCGTTCGGGATGGACGTCGTCGCCTGGAGTCCCAACCTGACCGCCGACCGCACCGGCGCCGAGGGCGTCCGGCTGGCCACGGGACTGCACGACCTGCTGGCGCAGAGCGACTTCGCGTCCGTCCACCTCGTACTCGGCGACCGCAGCCGCGGCCTGGTCGACGCGGCCGCGCTGGCACACATGAAACCGAGCGCGTTCCTGATCAACACCTCGCGGGCCGCCATCGTCGACCAGGCCGCGCTCCTCGAGGCGTTGCGCGGCAACAAGATCGCGGGTGCGGGCCTCGACGTCTTCGAGACCGAGCCGCTGCCCGTCCCGCACGAGCTGCGGACGTTGCCGAACGTGCTCGCGACCCCGCACCTGGGGTACGTCACCGCCTCGAACTACCGCACGTACTTCCGGGAGGCGGTCGAGGACGTCCACGCGTTCCTTCGTGGAGCTCCCATCCGGGTGCTGACCCCGGTCGTGTAGCGGCTGCGGGCGTTCGGGCGATGGACCAGCAGGAGGTCCGCTGTGGACGACACCAGGCTGGTCGTGGTCACCGGAGCGACAGGGCGCCAGGGCGGCTCGGTCGCACGTCACCTGCTCGCGGCCGGCTGGCGGGTGCGAGCGCTGACCCGTGACCCCTCGTCACCCGCGGCCGGGCGGCTCGCCTCGGCGGGTGCCGAGGTGGTGCGCGCGGACATGGCGTCCGCCGACTCGCTGCGCGCCGCCTTCGCGGGCGCACACGGGGTGTTCAGCGTCCAGAACCCGATGACCAGCGGTCTCGGCGAGGAGGTCCACCAGGGCCGCGCGGTCGGTGACGCCGCGGCTTCGGAGGGCGTGCGGCACGTGGTGTACGCCTCGGCGGGGCCGGGAGTGCCGGGAACCGGTGTGCGGCAGTGGGAGAACAAACTGGTGGTCCAGGCCCACCTGAGATCGCTGGGCCTGCCGCTGACCGTCCTGCGTCCGATGGCGTTCATGGAACTGATGACCGACAAGGACTTCTACCCGCCGGTGTCCATGTGGCACCTGATGCCGAAGCTGATCGGCGCGGACCGGCCGCTGCTGTGGTTCTCGGCCGACGACGTCGGCGCCGTGGCGGCCAGCGTGTTCGCGGAGCCGGACCGGTTCGTGGGTGCGGACCTGCCGCTGTGCGCGGACGTGCGGAGCGTCGACGAGTGCCGTGCGCTCTGGCGGGAGACCCGTGGTCGTGCGCCGCGGGGTTTCCCGATGCCGGTCTGGCTGTTCCACAGGTTCGTCGGCGAGGACCTGACGAGGATGTGGCGATGGCTGCGCACGCATCCCGTCGCGTACGACCTCGGCGCCACGAGGGCGATCGTGCCGTCCGCCCGGACCGTTCGCGAGTGGCTGGTGCAGCGAACCTACCCGTAGTAAGTTCGGCCTCATGACGCCGGACGCTTCCGCTCACATCGACGTTGCCGCCTCACCGCAGCGGGTGTTCGAGCTGGTCAGCGACCTCCGTGGGCTCAGTCGATGCGCCGAGGAGTACTCCGGCGGCAAGTGGCTGAACGCCGCCGGCCCGCGGGTCGGCGCACGGTTCCGCGGCGTCAACAAGCGCGGCTGGCGGATCTGGCCGACGACCTCCACGGTGACCGACTGCTCCGCGACGAGGTTCGCGTTCGAGGTGAAGTCGCTGGGGATGGCCGTGTCGCGCTGGCAGTACGACATCGAGGAGACCGGCGAGGGCTGCCGCGTCACCGAGTCGACCTGGGACCGCAGGCCCGGCTGGTACGTGCCGATCACGCGGCTGGCGACCGGCGTGGGCAACCGCGCCGTGACGAACCAGCACAACATCGAGGCGACGCTGCAGCGGCTGAAGCTCGCCGTCGAGTCCGTCTGACAACCAGACAGAATCACTCACTTTTAAACACACCGACACATCCCCATCGATCGGTGTGGTGCAGCTGTGAGCTGCAAACATCGGAGGACCGGAACTAGAACCGGATGCCCGAACCCGTTGAAAACGCTCTCAAAGGCGTGCGACCGTGGCCAAACGACGGTTGACACCCTCGTAACGCCAGCGTTCAATCCCCGTCAAATATCCTATAGGATCAGAGATCCGAGGAGTTGGCGTGGCAAAGGTCCGACGAGCTGAGGCGTTCCAGGTCGACGTCCCGGTGGAGACTCTGCGCACCGACGCGGTCCAGCAGTTCATCAAGCAGGAGACCGTCTTCGTCGAGGTCGAGACCGACGACGGGCTCACCGGGCTCGGCTACGCCTACACGATCGGCACGGGCGGCAGCTCGGTCCTCGCTCTCCTGAAGGACCACCTGCTGCCCCGCCTCGAAGGTGCGGACGCCCGCCGGATCGAGCACGTCTGGCGCGACCTCTTCGCGTACACGCGGTCCACCACGGTCGGTGCGATCACCTCGCTCGCGCTGGCCGCCGTGGACACCGCGCTGTGGGACCTGCGCTGCCTGCGAGCTCAAGAACCCTTGTGGCGCATGGCGGGCGGCTTCCGCCAGGAGGTCCCGCTGTACGACACCGAGGGCGGCTGGCTGCACCTGAGCACCGAGGACCTCGTCGCGGGCGCCAAGGAGACGGCCGCGCAGGGCTGGCAGGGCATCAAGATGAAGGTCGGCAAACCGGACCTGACCGAGGACGTCGAACGGCTCGAAGCCGTCAGGGCGGCGGTCGGCGAGCGGTTCGCGATCATGGTCGACGCGAACCAGTCCATGACCGGTGCCGAAGCCGTGCGCAGGGCCGACGCGTTCCGGAACGTCAACCTCACCTGGCTGGAAGAACCGCTGCCGGCGGACGACGTGAGCGGGCACGAGAGGCTGGCGAAGTCGACGAGCATCCCGATCGCGGTGGGGGAGTCGCTGTACTCCGTGGCCCAGTTCCGCGAGTACCTCGAACGCGGTGCTGCCTCGATCATCCAGGTCGACGCCGCCCGGATCGGTGGCATCACGCCGTTCCTCAAGGTCGCGCACGTCGCCGAGGCGTTCAACGCCGACGTCTGCCCGCACTTCCTGATGGAGCTGCACGTGAGCCTCGCGGCCGCGCTGCCCAACGGGAGGTTCGTCGAGCACATCCCGCAGCTGCGCGGGATCACGAAGAGCGAGATGACCGTCCGGAGTGGACACGCGCTCGCCCCGGACACGCCCGGTCTCGGCATCGACTGGGACCGCGACGCGATGGACGACCTCCGAGTCGCCTGAAACACCGCCTGAAACACCGCCGGAAATCACAAAGGAGTGGTCTTGAGAGCGTTAGGTGTCGTTGCCGGCCTGCTCGCGTCGCTGATCGCGGTCCCCGCAGCAGTGGCCCAAGCACCCCAGGTGCACCAGCAGACCGCCGCCCAAGCCGAGAAACCGTACATGGGCTGGAGCAGCTGGACGTTGCAGGCGACCAACTACCCCGGGGTGAACCCGGACGGTCCCGCCAGCTGGTTGAACGAGAAGAACGTCGTGGCACAGGCCGACGTGCTGGCCGCGAGGTTCAAGAAGGCCGGCTACGACCACGTGAACGTCGACGCGGGCTGGCTCGGCTCGTTCGACGAGTACGGGCGGCCGGTGGTGGACGCGAAGAAGTTCCCGCGCGGCTTCAAGTGGCTGGGTGACCACATCCACGGCAAGGGCATGAAGTTCGGCTCGTACCTCGCGGTAGGCCTGGACCCCAAGGCGTACAACGACGGCAAGACGCCGATCCACAACGCGCCCGGCTGCACCACCAAGGACGTCGTCTACCCGGACCTGCGCAAGACCAACGGCTGGGACTCGGCCTACAAGATGGACTTCGCGAACCCGTGCTCGCAGAAGTACATCGACTCCCTCGCCCAGACGCTCGCGGGCTGGGGCGTCGACTTCCTCAAGCTCGACGGCGTCGGCCCCGGCAGCTTCCGCGGCGGTGAGCGCTACGACAACACGACCGACGTGAAGGCGTGGAACTCCGCGCTCAAGAGCACCGGCCGCCCGATCGAGTTCCTCATCTCGTGGGCGCTGAGCCACCGCTACGCCGACGTGTGGAAGGCCAACACCAACGGCTGGCGCGTCGACACCGACGTCGAGTGCTACTGCGACACCCTCGTCACCTGGAACCAGTCGGTGAAGCAGCGGTGGAACGACGTCGTGCAGTGGATCGACGACGCGGGCCCCGGCCACTGGAACAACCTCGACAGCGTCGCCGTCGGCAACGGCCAGATGGACGGCCTCACCGAGGCCGAGCGGCAGAGCTACATGACGCTGTGGTCGATCTCCTCGTCGCCGCTCTACATCGGCGACGACCTCACCAAGATCGACGACTTCGGGTACAGGCTGCTGACCAACAACGAGGTCATCGCGATCAACCAGGCGGGAGTGCCGGCCCGGCCGGTGGACCAGTCCTCCGACCAGCAGGTCTGGTACGCCCGCAACCGCGACGGCAGCTACACCGTGGCGCTGTTCAACCTCGGCGCGACGCCCGCGAAGGTCACGGCCGACTTCGCGCGGCTCGGTATCCACGGCAACGCGAAGGTCCGCGACGTGTGGGCCAAGAAGGACGTCGGCCAGAAGTCCGGCTCCCTCACCGAGGACCTGCCGGTGCACGGCTCGAAGCTGTTCACGATCACCCCGCGCGGTTCGGTCGCGCCCGGCGTCGTGCAGGGCACCGCGGCCACCCCGAACAGCGTCTCGCTGAAGTGGTACGGCAAGACCGGTGTCCGCTACGACGTCTACGCGGGCACCAGGAAGGTCGCCACGACCACCGACACCAAGGCGACCGTCACCGGTCTCACCCCGGCGACCTCCTACGAGTTCACCGTCGTGCAGAACGGCGCCCGCTCGAAGCCCGTCAGCTTCGTGACGCCGCAGGAAAGCGTGACGTACGAGGCGGAGAAGGGCAGCCCCGGCGGCGGCGCGACCGTCTACGGCTGCGCGTGCTCCGGCGGCAGCAAGGTCGGCTACCTCGGCGGCAGCGGCATCCTCACGATGCCGGCGGTCACCGCGCCGCGCGAGGGCACCTACCTCGTCGAACTGGCCTACATCTCCGCCGACGCCAGCAGGACCGGCATCGTCACGGTGAACGGCACCAGCTTCGAGCTGCCCGTCGCCGGGTCGAACGACGACGACTGGAACACGCCCCAGAAGGTCACCGTGCCCATCTACCTGTTGAAGGGCACCAACACCATCCGGTTCGGCAACCCCGACGACTCCGTGTTCGACGTCGACAGCATCCGCATCTGAGACCAGGAGGTGCCGTGGTGACAGCCGTGCAAGACACAAGCGCCCAGGTCGTGCGTGGACCTGCCACCACGGCGCCTCCGCCCTTGCGCAGGCGCAGCGGTCCAGCCTCGCGCCGCAACGACACGTGGGTCGCGTGGCTCCTCGTGGCACCGGCCATCCTCGGGTTCGGCGTGTTCTTCGCCTACCCGATGCTGCGCGGGGTCTACCTGAGCTTCACCGAGTTCCACATCCTGTCGCCACCGGTGTGGACCGGGCTCGAGAACGTCCGGCAGCTGATCAACGACGGCAGGTTCTGGCACTCGCTGGGCGTCACGGCGTACTTCGTCGTGCTGTCCGTGGTGCTGGGTGTCGGGATCTCGTTGATCACCGCCGTCGTGTTGCACCGACTGGGGGTCGGCACGACGGTGCGGGGGCTGATGATCCTGCCGTTCCTCATCTCCGGCGTCGTCACGGCGCTGGTGTGGACGTGGATGCTCGACCCGCAGCTCGGCATCGTGAACCAGCTGATCACCTGGGTCACCGGTGAGCCGGTCATGTTCTTCGGCTCGGACACCTGGGCGGTGCCGACGCTGGCCGCGCTGAACGTGTGGAAGTCCATGGGCTACAACGCGGTGCTCATCTTCGCGGGTCTGCAGACGATCCCCGCGACGATCTACGAGGCCGGCCGGATCGACGGCGCGTCGGAGTGGCAGATGTTCCGCTCGCTGACGCTGCCGCTGCTGCGGCCGATCCTGGTGATGGTCGTGATCCTCAACGTGATCGGCGCGACCCAGGTCTTCGACATCGTCCAGGTCAGCACCAAGGGCGGTCCGGCGGACGCGTCGCTGGTGCTGCAGATGTACATCTACGACAAGGCGTTCGGCCAGTTCGACTTCGGCTACGCCGCGACGATGTCGCTCGCCCTGTTCCTGATGCTCGTCGCGGTGACCTTCACGCAGATGCGGATGGCCCGTGCCGGCGATTCCGACACGAACTGAGGAGGCCAGGTGTTCCTCTCGATGAAGCTCGGCAGGGGCGTCGCCTGGGGCTACCTGGTCGTCGTGCTGCTGATCACGATCTTCCCGTTCTACTGGATCGTGCGAACGGCGCTGTCCAACAACTTCGCGATGTCGACGGACCCGTCGTCGTTGCTGCCGGTGGACTTCACGTGGGGCCCGTTCAAGCGCGCCCTCGGCCTCGCGACGCCTGCGGAGGCGGCCGCGGAGGGTGGTTCGGGCGCGAAGATCGACCTCGCCCTGGCGTTGTGGAACTCCGTTGTGTACGCGGGACTTCTGACGCTGTTCACGGTCGTGCTCTCGGCGCTGGCCGCCTACGCGTTCGCCCGGCTGCACTGGAAGGGTCGCGACGTCGTGTTCGGCGTCCTGCTGACCGCGTTGATGGTGCCGTCGGTGTTCACGCTGCTGCCGAACTTCGTGCTGATGAAGGACCTGGGGCTGCTCAACACGTTCGGCGGCATGATCCTGCCGGGCGCGTTCTTCTCCGCCTTCAACATCTTCTTCCTGCGGCAGTTCATGCTCGGGCTCTCGAACGAGGTCGAGGAGGCCGCGATCATCGACGGCGCCGGGCCGCTGCGCGTGTGCTTCCGGATAGTGCTGCCGATGAGCGTCGCGCCGATGGCGACCCTGACGCTGCTGACGTTCATCACCACCTGGAACGACTACTTCTGGCCGTTGCTCGTCACCAACGACGAGTCCGTCCGCCCGCTCACCCTCGCGCTCGCGGTGTTCAAGCAGTCCTCACCGCAGGCGTCGCTGGACTGGGCCGGCCTGATGGCGGCGACGCTGGTCGCGGCGCTGCCGATGTTGCTGCTGTTCGTGGTCTTCGGGCGGCGGCTGGTCAACTCCATCGGCTTCACGGGGATCAAGTGAGACTGCACTGGCCGTCGGCTGCGGCGGAGTGGACCGAGGCGCTGCCCGTGGGCAACGGCCGTCTCGGCGCGATGGTGTTCGGCGGGACCGGCCGGTCCCGCGTGCAGGTCAACGACGCGACCGTGTGGTCCGGCACCGCGGACGGGCCGACTCTGGCCCTGGCGGAGGTGCTGGCCTCCGGGGCGGGCCCGGAACGGCTCGCGCAGGTGCGTTCGGCGATCTTCGGCGGCGACCTGGACCGCGCCACCGAGCTGCTGATGTCGTTCGAAGGTCCGTACAGCCAGACTTTCCTTCCGTACGTGGACCTGTGGGTCACGCTGCCCGAAGGCGAGTCGCACGGCCGCACGCTCGACCTGGACACGGGTGTGGTCACCGAGCGGATGACCATCGACGGTGCTGACGTCGTCCGCCGGGTGTGGACCTCGGAAACCGCGCTGTGCGTGGAGATCACCGGCGCGGTGCCCGTCGGCGTCGAGATCTCGACGCCGTTGCGCGAGGTGTCGCGCGACGGGCTGAACCTCGTGATCGACATCCCGGTCGACTCCGCACCCCGTCACGAACCCCAGGTCGAGGCGCCGGTCTACGGCTCGGGCGAACGCGGCACGGTGACGGTCGAGGTGACCGGGGGCGAGCGCTGGCTGCTCACGCTCACCAGCTCCACCACGACCGAGTCGCGCTGGACCGGAAAGCGCCACGGCGACCACAGGACGCTGATGGACGTCTGCGAGGTGCGGTTCGGCCAGGTTCCCGAGGTCGTCGACGTGCCGGAGCTGGTGAGCGGCAAGGACGAGGAGCTCATGGCGTCCGTGCTGTTCGCGTACGGCCGCTACCTGCTGGTCTCGTCGTCCCGGCCCGGTGCGCCGCCCGCGAACCTGCAGGGGATCTGGAACGGCGACCTGAGGCCCGCCTGGTCGTCCAACTACACGATCAACATCAACACGCAGATGAACTACTGGGCGGCCGAGGTCACCGGGCTCGCCGAGTGCCACGACCCGTTGCTGGAACTGCTCGAGAAGCTCGCGGTCACCGGCGGCGAGGTGGCTCGGGAGCTGTACGGTGCGCGCGGCTGGGTGGCGCACCACAACAGCGACGCCTGGGGCTGGTCGCTGCCGGTCGGCATGGGTCACGGCGCGCCGTCGTGGGCGATCTGGCAGATGGGTGGCGCGTGGCTGGTCCAGCACGCCTGGGACCACTACGACTTCGCCCGCACCTGGTCCACTTTGGAGCGTGCGTGGCCGTTGCTGCGCGGCTGCGCCGAGTTCTGCCTCGACTGGCTGGTCGAAGGCCCCGACGGCTACCTCGACACGTGCCCGTCGACGTCGCCGGAGAACTGGTTCCTCGTCGACGGCGAGCCGCAGGCGCTCACGTGGTCCGTGACGATGGACGTGGTGCTGATCCGCGCCGTGTTCGAACGGACCCTGGCGCTGGCACTCGCCTCCGGCCGCGCCGACCCGTTGCTCGCGGAGATCGCCGCCGCGCTGCCCCGGCTGCGGCCCGTGCCGGTGTTCGACGGACGGCTGGGGGAGTGGGCCGGCGACTTCGTGGAGGAAGACCCGGCGCACCGGCACATGTCGCACATGGTGTCGGTCTACCCGCTGGGCCAGATCGTCGCCGGCACGCCTTCCGGTGACGCCGCCGTCGAGGTCCTGGACCGGCGCGGCAACGGGGCTATGGGCTGGTCGTGGGCCTGGAAGATGGCGCTGAGGGCCCGGCTGGGCGACGGCGAGACGGTGCGGTCACTGCTGTCCGAGGCCTCGCAGGCGTTCACCGGCGACCGGCACCGCGACGCGCCGTTCGACGGCTCGGAGTGGGGCGGGCTGCTGCCGAACCTGTTCAGCACGCACCCGCCGTTCCAGATCGACGGCAACTACGGCTTCACCGCCGCGCTGGCGGAAGTGGTGGTGCAGAGCCACACGGGTGTGATCGACGTGCTGTCCGCGTCGCCCGCCGGGTGGTCCAGCGGCTCGGCGCGCGGGTTGCGGTGCCGTGGCGGGCTTTCCGTCGACGTGACGTGGCACGACGGCGATGTGTCCGTGCGGCTGCGGAGGTTGTCCGGTGACGCCTCGGAGCTCGTGCCGGTGAGCATCGGCGGCGAGGTCACCGAGGTCGTCGTGAGCGATGTCGTGGAAGTGCGCGGGAGGATTCCATGCTGACCGATCTCGGTTTGGAGGCGCTGTGGGAGCACCGCAGCTCCTATGTGCGGCCAGATGACTTCGACTCGTTCTGGGACTCGACACTGGTGGAGGCCCGGTCGATCGCTCTCGATGTCGAGGCCGTGCCGGTGGACACGCCGTTGCGGACGCTCGACGTCTACGACGTGTCGTTCTCCGGCTTCGGCGGAGACCGGATCCGTGCGTGGCTGCGGACTCCCCGGGGACAGTCCGGCCTTCCCGCCGTCGTGCAGTACCACGGTTACGGCGGCAACCGGGGCAGCGCGGTCGAGAACCTGACCTGGGCCAGCGCCGGGTTCGCGCACCTGCAGGTCGAGGTGCGCGACCAGCGCGGCGGCTCCGGTTTCATGACCCGAGGCATCGCCGACCGCTCCACCTACTTCTACCGGCGCGTCTTCACCGACGCGGTACGTGCGGTCGATGCCGTGCGCGCGTTGGGTTCTGCGGACGTCGCCGTGATCGGCAACAGCCAGGGCGGCGGCATCGCGCTGGCCGTCGCAGGTCTCGTCCCCGACCTGGCGGCCGTCCACACCCAGGCGCCCTTCCTCTGCGACTTCCGCCGGGCGCTCAACGTCTGCGGCCGTCCGCCCTACACCGAGCTGACCAAGTACATCGCCGACAACCGGCGTTCCGACGTCTTCTCCACACTGTCCTATTTCGACGGTGTGGGGTTCGCCGCCCGTGCCACCGCTCCCGCGTGGTTCTCGGTCGGCCTGATGGACGACATCGTGCCGCCGTCCACCGTGTTCGGCGCCTACCACGCCTACGCCGGACCCCGGGAGATCGCCGTCTGGGAGCACAGCGCCCACGAGGCGGGCGGCTCCGACGACCTCGACATCGCACTCGACGCCTTCCGATCCCGTCTGATGGAGAAGCCATGAAAATCACCGCCGCTGCCCTGGTAGCAGCAACAGCCCTGGTGGTCGCGGGCTGCGGGAGTTCCGACACCGGCTCCGGCAGCAACACCGTGAACTGGTGGACCTGGGACGACAAGCAGGCAGTCGCCTACGGCGAGTGCGAGAAGGCGTTCGAGGCCGCCAACAGCGGTGTCGACGTGAAGATCACCCGCTACAACGTCGACGACTACTTCACCAAGCTCACGGCCGGTTTCGTGGCCGGCACCGCGCCGGACGCGTTCCAGAACTCCGTGCAGTTCCTGCAGGCCTACGCCTCCCAGAACCAGCTGATGCCGCTGGACGACCTCATCACCAAGTCCTCTGTGGACCTGAAGAGGTACTCGGTCGGCGTGGACACGTGGAAGTTCACCGACGGCACGCAGTACGGGCTGCCGCTGGACTGGGCCGCCTCCGCCTTCTACTACAACGCCGACATGCTCACCAAGGCCGGTGTGCCCGAGGCGGACGTGCAGAAGCTGTCCTGGAACCCGGACGACGGCGGTGCGTTCGACAAGGTCGTCGCTCGCCTGACCGTGGACAAGAACGGCAGGCGCGGCGACGAACCGGGCTTCGACAAGACCCAGATCGCCACCTACGGCATCGGCGCGATGGCCGGCCGCAGCTTCATCGGCGAGACCAGCTGGGCGCCGTTCGTGAACACCCTCGGCTGGCGGCTGGGCGACAAGGACCAGTGGCCCAGCAAGTTCAACTACACCGACCCGCGCTTCACGAAGACCATGAAGTGGGTCATGTCGCTGACCGAGCGCGGCTTCTCCCCGAAGCTCGGCACCTTCACCACCGGCAACCAGTCCACCATCTCCGACGTCGACCTGATCGGCTCGGGCAAGGTGGCCATGACGATGGGCGGCTCCTGGTCGGCCGCGTCGTTCGGCAAGATCCCCGGGGTGAAGGTCGGCATCGCGCCCACCGTGCTCGGCCCGGAGGGCAAGCGCTCCGTGCTGTCCAACTCGAACGGCAACAACATCTGGGCCGGCACCAAGAACCCGGACCTGACCTGGAAGTGGGTCAGCTACATGGGCAGCGAGGAGTGCCAGACCAGGGCGGGCGCCACCGGCACGTTCTTCCCGTCGATCCCCGCCGCCATGGACAACACCGTGACCTCGATGAAGTCGCAGGGCGTGGACCTCAGCGTGTTCAACCAGTACGTGAAGGACGGCGTCCTGCACCCGTCCAGCGCCTACGCGAACGGCTCGGCGGTCCAGTCGGCCGAACAGCCCCTCTTCGAGGCGTACTTCGCGGGCCAGCGCTCCGACGACGTGTTCCCCGAGATGGAACGCGTCTCACAGGAGATACTGGCCAAGAACTGACGGGAGCCAGAGTGGTGTTGCGGATACCGGCCAGGCGCGTGCTCGCGGACGACGTCTACGAGCAGATCCGCGCCCTGATCATGAGCGACGGCATGAAGCCGGGCGCGCGCGTGAACATCGACGAACTCGCGCGCCGGCTCGACGTGTCCCCGACGCCGGTCCGCGAAGCCCTGGCACGCCTCGAATCCGAAGAGCTGGTCAGCAGGCTCCCGTTGCGCGGCTACAGCGTGACGGACCTGCTGAACCGCAAGCAGGTGGACGACCTCTACGCCCTGCGCCTGCTGCTGGAGCCGCCCTCCGCGGCTCTGGCGGCGGGGCGCATGACCCCGGAGTTCGTGACGCTCATCGAGGAGGAACTGGCCACCTGTCCGGCGGCCCCCGCCGACAACGCCTACGACGACTACAAGAACCTCACCGCGCACGACCAACGCCTGCACGAGCTGATTCTGCGGATTGCGGGCAATGACGCGGTCTTGCAGTCCTTTTCGAAGACCCACTGCCATCTGCACCTGTTCCGGCTGAATTTTCAGCAACCGTTCGGGGTGCAGACCATCACCGAACACCGCGCGATCGTGGCCGCGCTGGTCGCGAGGGACGAGGCGGGGGCGAGAGCGGCGATGACGGCGCACCTGGAGATCGCCCGGACCAGGCTGCTGGACCGGATGTAGGCGCGGTGCGCTTTCGCCGGCGGTGCGGACCACCGCTCCCACTGGTATCACCCGCGAAATCGCTCACCCACTCCCGAAACCAAGTCTGACCAGCAAGATCACCACGGCCGCGAAAACCTTAAAGGCATTTAAAAACAACAAGGTCCAGACCGTTTTGAACCCCGTCCGTGACCTCCCCGTAGTCATCGGTACAACACCGTTCGACCCCCCGAGGAGACACAGAATGGGCGCTCGACACCGCAAGCCCGCCATGATCGGCGCGGGCGCCGTGCTGGCGATCGCTGCTGTCGCCGGTGGCATCTTCGCCTTCAGCGGCACCAACTCGAACGCGGCTGAGGACTGCGGCGGGCTGGACACCGCGCTGCAGAACAACCTGAACTTCATCGCCGGTCAGCAGGCGAACCCCGACGCGCAGTCGGACGCTCGCATCCAGAACCGCCAGCAGGTCGTGAGCCTCATCAACCAGCGGCGTGCGGCGGCCGGGTGTGGCAACAACGTCCAGGCCAAGCCCGAGGCCGGGCAGGCCGCCACGTCCGGTGAGGACTGCGGTGGGCTGGACAAGGCGTTGCAGAACAACCTGAGCTTCATCGCGGGCCAGAAGTCCAGCCCGGACTCGCAGTCCGAGGCGCGCATCGCGAACAGGCAGGCCGTGGTCGACCTCATCCAGCAGCGACGCAAGGCGGCGGGCTGCAAGGGTGACGGTGGCGCGGCCGAGGCCGGCCAGGGCAACGCGAACCAGGGCAACCAGCCCACCGCCCAGCCCACGGCTCAGCCGACCCAGCAGCCCGACGCGAACCAGGGCGACGACAACGGCGCTACCGGCCAGCAGGTCTGCAACGGCTCGACCGTCACGCTGTCCGGTGAAGGTGGCGCGCCCGCCGCGTCCAGCGGCACGTTCCCGATCGGCACCACGCTCAAGGTGACGAACCTCGACAACAACAAGTCGACGACCGTCAAGGTGGCGTCGGCCTCCGGCAGTTGTGCGCTGCTGAACAACGCGGCCTTCGAACAGGTCCGCGAGCCGGGCAAGTTCCTGATCCGCAACGCGCGGATCGAGAAGATCGGCTGATCTGTCCACTCCGGACAGTGCACCGCGACGGCCGGGTGTTCCCTTCAAGGCGCGGGGGAACACCCGGCCGTTGCGCGGTCACCGCGAATAGTGTGGTCAGAAGTCCGCCAGTGGTGAAACCTTGGGCGTCGTGACGGAGAAAGCAACGGCGCCATCTGTCCTGCGGAACGTGCCCTTCGTGCGGCTGTGGATCGGCACGACCGTGTCGGGGCTCGCGATGTGGGCACTGCCGTTCGTGCTCGGCCTGGCCGTTCTCGAACGGTCGATCACCGCCGTCGAGCTCGGCGTCGTCCTCGCCACCAGAACCGTCGGTTTCCTGGTGGCGGTACCCGTGGCCGGTGTGCTCGCCGATCGTCACGCACGGCGCACCGTGGTCTTCTGGTCGTGCCTCACCGGCGCGGTCATGACACCCGTGATCGCGCTCGGCATGGGCAGGTCGCTGGTGCTCATGGCCGCCGCGGCCGCGATCGTCGGCGCCGGTCAGGGCGGCTGCCGGCCCGCGTTCCAGGCGATGGTGGCCGAGGTGGTGCCCGAGTCGGGGCGGCAGCAGGCCAACGCGGCGACGACCGTCGCCATCAGGGTGACCACGCTGGCCGCCCCGAGCCTCACCGCTCTCGCCGCACTCCTGGTCGACGCCAGGGCACTGCTGATCATCACCGCCGCGCTCTGGCTGGTCGCCGCGTTCGTGCCCCCCAAGGGCACCAGGGCACCGGATCGCACCACCGCCCAGGCCAGCTTCGCGGCGGACTTCCTCGAAGGCCTGAACGAAGCGCGCCGGCACCCGTGGCTGCTCTCCGGACTCGGCGCGCTGACCGCGATGGTCGCCTTCGGCTACTCCGCCACGGCCGTCCTGCTGCCGGTGGTGAGCCGCGACCGCTACGACACGGAAGCGGTGCTGGTGGCCGCCACGACCGCCTACACCCTCGGTGCGCTGGCGGGAGCCGCGCTGATGGGCCGCTGGCGCCCCAAGAACCCGGGATGGGCCGCACTGGCCGGACTGGCCTGCTACGGCCTGGTCCCGCTGGCCCTGCTGCTGCCGGTGCACTGGGTCGTGCTGATCGCCGTGTACGTCGTGGGCGGCGTCGGGATCGAGCTGTTCAACATCCCGTGGTTCACCGCGGTCCAGCGGGAGGTCGAGCCGGGCAAGCTCGCCCGCGTCTCCTCGCTCGACTTCCTGCTCTCCTTCGGCCTCGCACCGGTCGGCCTGGCCTTCATCGCACCGGCCATCGACACCTTCGGGGCCGGCGTCGTGCTGGGCGCCTGCGCGGTCATCTGCTTCGCCACCCCCGCGGCCGCCGCACTGGTCCCGAGCTCCAGGGGCTTCACCAGGTCCAGCTGAAGCCGCGCACGCCTGGCTGCACGTCGAGCGCCACGTCCAGCAACGTGTGGCCGGGCGCCACCGCGGACCCGTCCGCGAGCTGGACCACCGAACGGGGAGCGGTGCCCTCGAACGTCACCTCCAGCACGTACTCCCGCGTCGGCAGCCGGAACTTGCGCTCGTAGTTCGTCGCGGGCGGACACGGGTCCTGGTTCACCAGCTCGTGCTCGATCACGACGCTCTCGCCCTTGCGCAACGGCCGCTCGAACAGCAGCTCCGCGACCAGCAGCCCCTCGGCCGGCTCGCGGACCACCTGGCCGACCGTGCAGTTCTTCAGGGCGCTGACCAGCGGCAACGGCCGGTCGTGGTCGTCGATGTGCATGATCACGACCCACCGGTCCGGCCCGGTCATCGATGCCGACAGCACCTGCCGCGACCGGAAGACCCGTTCGGTGCGGTCGGCCCCGATCGTCACGAAGTCCTGCTGGCTCACGCGCAGGAGCTGGTCGTCCCACTGCGTGTCGAGGCCGTTCAGCGCGTGCTCGACGGGCGTCTGCGGGGACCAGAACGCGGACATCGGCGCCGGGGCGTTGCGCAGCCAGCGGCCACGCGGGCGCGGTGGCCCCAGGAGCTCCGACAGGTGGCCCGGCGGCAGCTGCAGGATGTGTTCCAGGTGGACGACGGCCTGCAGCGACTTCTGCCGCTCGGGGCGGCTGCGGCCCGTCTGCCAGTAGCTCAGCGTCGCCATCGAGACGGACACGCCGTTCTGGGAGAGGTGCTCGCGCAGGCGCTCGAGACCGAGACCGCGATTCGTGATCGCCGTCCGGAGCGCCTGCGCGAACTCGTCCACGCTGGTCACGCTAATGCATCTGCACGTCCGGCTGCAGCCCTCCAGCCGGCTGGTACGGCCGGTAGGTGACCTGCCGGCCGTCCATCACCACCTCGACCTCGACGGTGTCGGGGAACGGCGGGCCCATCGGCCGCAGCAGCACCGGCTCGTGGCCTTCCTGGTGGATCCGGACGTTGACGCTCTGCTGCGTCGCGATCAGGTGCCCGAGCAGGTCACGGGCGTTGGTCCAGCCGCTGTTCTCGGCGGCGTCGGCGTGCATGTGCCAGTTCTGGTTCTCCACCAGCGCCCCGTACAGGTGGCCCTGGTGCATCGGCCTGCCGACGGAGTAGTCCGCCACGGCCTTGGTCACGGCCTGGTGACCGGCGGCCAGCCCGACGACCTGCTGGCGCAGCGTCACCGGATCGACCCCGCGGGCCTGGCCGACGACCGCGTACAGGCCGTTGGCGGTGACCGGCGGCGTGGGCTGGCGGACCAGCAGGTCCTCGTTGAGGAACCGCAGCTGACGGCGCGCGGTGCTCACGTGGTCGGACGCCACCAGCCCGTGGGCCGCGACGACCTTCTGGTCCTTCTGGATGCCCGCCTGCAACTGCTCGAACGGCGCGGGCATCGGCGCGGACACCGCCGGGTTCATCCGGTTCTTCTGCGGTGCGCCGAGCTGGGTCTCCATCTTCCGCGGCGGGTTCCACTCGTGAGTGGTCTGCCCGTTGGCCGGGGGCAGGAACGGCTCCACGGTCGCGTGCGGCCCGGTGGCGAGGCGTTCGCGCTCGTCGGCGAACTTCGTGCCCGCCTTGGAGGACTTGCCGTCGAGGAACCGCTCCGACACGTTCGGCAGCGCGGTGTGCGACTGCGGCAGCTTGCCGTCCTTGATCAGCCCGTAGGCGATCCTGGACAGGTCGGTGCCGGTGTCGCCCGCCACGAAGTCGGTCGTGAACGCCTGGCCGCGCACCGGGTGCCGGTTGTTCTGCACGTCCACCTTGGCGCGTTCGGTGGCGGCGTCCATGTCCGCGGCGTCGGCCGGGGTGTGCAGCTTGGCGAGCTCCGCGGCGTAGAACCGGTTGAGCGACTGGCCCAGCTGCCCGAACTCCGCCTGGCCCTCGCCGAACCGCACCTTCGGCTCCGCCAGCGGCACGAGGCCGTCGACGAACAGGTTCGGCTCCGGCGTGTAGGGCAGCAACGGGTGGATGCCCTGCTGGTTGCGGCGCGCGTGCATGTCCGCGTCGATCACCTGCACGAACCGCTCGTGGAAGTCCGGCTCGGCCAGCTTCGCCCGCAGGGCCTCCTTCTGCGCGTCCGTGGTCTTCGAGTCGCCGTCGATGCGCGCGAGGACGTCGGTGTGCAGCTGCTCCGGCGTGACGGCGACCCGGTAGCCGCCGCCGATCATCAGCGGCCGTGACGGGTCACCGGCGTCGTCGCCGACCGTGCCGTCGACGAGCTTCGTGACGTGGTCGAAGACGTGCCCGCCCTGCCTCGTCGTGCGGTCGCCCGCGTCGAAGTCCATGACCGCCACGTACGGGTGCGTGCCGGTGGCCGCCAGGGCGGTCACCGCGAACACGTGCGCGTCGCTGTCCAGCGTGGCGTTGCGGGTCTCGCCGAACTTGAAGCCCTTGGGCCCGTGCGGAACGCTCACCAGCGCGACCGGTTCCGCGCGGCCGTGGACCGACGGGGTCGCGGTGGCGATCGCGGCGTCGATCTCCGCCTGCGTCGCGCCGTTCACGCCGAGCACGAACGCCACGCGGCCGTCCATGTCCTGCGTGCCGGCCATGACGCCGTTGATCACATCGTCGAGCTGGCCGAGCTCACTCGCTCGCACGATCATGCTGACCACGAACGACGGCTTCTCGTTCGCGTCAATGCTCTCCTGCGTCCGCCGCAGGTAGTTCTCCGCGGTGATCTGCGTGAGCGGGTGCCCCTGCGCCAGGTTCTCGTACGCCGCGTTGTGCACGCCGTTCTCGTTGAACGGCGCGGCTTCCGGCTCGGTCATCTCGACCTCGGTGTCCTCGATGGACAGCTCGGCGAGGTCCTCGCGGGTGCGCTTGACGGCGTCCCCGGCCGGGTCGTTCGGCAGGTGTTCGTTGCCGCGCTTCGGCATGTTCGGCGGAGGCAGCTCGGAGCTTTCCTCGACCGCGGGCTGCGGCGGGTTGTGCGTCTGCAGCGCGGCCATCCGGTCGGAGACCAGCTGCAGGTGGCGCGGCTTGAGCCGCGCGTCCGCCGCGTCGATGCCCTGGGTCATGGGGGAGTTGTCGTTGACGACGCGTCCCCTGCCGTCCTGGTGCTGGAAGATCGGCTTCACGTCGCCGGTCTCCAGGTACTCGTCGCGCAGCCCGAGGAAGTGCCCGACCTCGTGCGCCAGGCGCCGCGAGTCGGTGTGCGCCGGCCAGGTGAGCTGGTTGGCGCGCGCGCCGGGTTCGTTCGTGACGTTGATCGTGGCGTGCGCGTCGGCGGGGTCGTCGGTGAACTCGACCGTGACGTGGAACTGCTCGCCGTCGGGCAGCTTGTAGCCCTGGTTGTACAGCTCCTCGACGCCCGCACGGGTGCGGTCCTGGACGTCGGTGGTGCCGTTCTTCAGGTGCAGCCGGACGGTGAAGTCGCGCACCGGTACGCCGTCGACGTCCATCACGCGGTTGTCGTAGGCGATCGGGCCGCGCCAGGCCTTCATGGAGATGCCGTGCGGGCCGACCTTGGTGGAGTCGAGGACACCGCCGTCCTCGCCGCGCACCCAGCTGGTCGCCGGGGTCGTGGCGCGGACGTCCGCGATCGCCTGGGAGGACACGGGGTTCCGCGGGTCGAACCACGCCGCACTGGTCTCCGTGCTGTGCAACGGACTCGGGTCGGCCGGCGGCCGGTGCGACACGGGCGCGTCCACCGGGGGAGCGGACGGCGCCGGGTCGTCGTCGACCATGCCGTCGCCCTGCAGGTGCTGCTTGAGCTCGGTGATCAGCTCCGGCGTCACCTCGACGCCCAGTGCCGCACCGAGTTCCGCGCTGTTGTCCGTGACGGCCCGGGTGAACGCCTCGGGGCTGACGAGGCCGTCCGGGACGAGCATCGACTTGGCCAGCACCTGGTGCACCCAGAGCGCCTGGCTGTAGGAGTCGGGGCCGTAGACCGCGATCTCACCGATCGAGTCGGACAGCGGCGGCGCGCCCATCACGTCGACGAGCGCGGTCTCCTGGGCGAAGTTGAACGCCCGGTTGTAGCCCTTCTCGTGGTTGAAGATCTCCGAGGCGATCTTGGCGGGGTCCGCCGCGAACGTCGGGCTGCCCTCGAGGGTGTTCCACAGCTGGTGCGACCAGTCGTCGAACTTCCCGGGACCGTGCTCGCCGGCGAACGCCTCGATCTGCTCGCTCTCGATGACCGGACGCTTGAACTCCTCGTTGAACGCCCTGGTGACGGCCTCCAGGCCGTGCTGGTCGATCAACGCCGCGACCTCGCCGGAACGGGAGTGCAGGACCACCGAGGCACGCAGCAGGTCCAAGCCCGCCTTGTGGTCCAGGTACTTCTGCGGGTTCCCCTTGAGCTCCGCCTCCACCTGCTTCATCAGCGGGCCGGCGTTCTCCATGGCGTCGTCGGTCAGCGCCACGAGCTGCGTCTCGGCCTCGGGACGCGGTGCGGGAGCCGACGGCGGCACGGGCTCGGCGGCCGGTGCCGGGTCGTCGTCCACCATGCCGTCGCCCTGCAGGTGTTCCTTCAGCTCGGTGATCAGCTCCGGCGTCACCTCGACGCCCAGTGCCGCACCGAGTTCCGCGCTGTTGTCCGTGACGGCCTGGGTGAACGCCTCCGGGCTCACGATCGCGTCGGACGGGATGACCTTCGCGTCACCCAGCACCTTCTGCACCCAGAGCGCCTGGCTGTAGGAGTCGGTGCCGTAGAGCGGGGTGGTCGCGATGGAGTCCGCCAGCGGTGGCGCGCCGACCAGGTCCGCGAACGCCGTCTCCTGCGCGAAGTTCGTGCCGCGGTTGTAGCCCTTGTCGTGGTTGAAGACCTCGGCGGCGACCTTGTCCGGGTTCGCGGCGTAGGACGGCGTGTTGCCGATGGTGTCCCACATCCGGTGCGCCCAGCCGTCGAACGCGGTCCGGCTCTCCGGAGTGCTGAGGTCACCGAACTGGGCCTGCTGCGCCGTCTCGATGATCGGGCGGCCGAACTCCTTGTTGAACGCCCGCGCGACCTTCTCGACGCCGTGCCGCTGGATCAGCGTGGCGACGTCGGCGGTCCTGGTGTCGAGCACGACCGAGGCCCGCAGCAGGTCGAGACCCGCCTGGGACTGCACGTACCTGCCGGAGTCGGAGTTCAGCGCCGCCTCCACCTGCCTGGCGAGCGGCGAGGCGTTCGTCATCGCGTCCGTCGTCAACGCCTTGAGGTGGCTCGCCACCACGACGTCCGGCACGCTCGCCGGCGCCTGCGCGCCGGCGTCGGTGCCGGTGCCGGTGGCGGTGGAGGGCGCGTTCGGCGGTTGCGGTGCCGAACGGGTGCTGGTCGCGGAGACCATGCCCTGCTCCTGCAGTTCCGCGGTCAGCTCGGCGATCTTCGCGTCGGTCAGCGTGACCTTCAGCGCGTCCCCGAGCACCCCGCGGTTGTCCGTGACGGCCTGGGTGAACACCTCGGGGCTGACGACCTGGCGCGGCGGGATGACCTGCGCGTTGCCGAGGACCGTCTGCACCCACATCGCCTGGTCGTCGAGGTCCGTGCCCCAGACTGCCGTGTCGGCGATGGCCTCGGTCAGCGCCGGCGGCGGCACGATCTCGGCGAGGGCGGCGTCCTGGGCCATGTTGAACCCGCGGTTGTAACCCTTGTCGTGGTTGAACAGGTCCGCGACCTTGTCCGCGTCGGCCATCAGGGCGTCGGACTCCCGGACGGTGTTCCACAGCTGGTGCGCCCACTCGTCGAACTTGGCACGGTTGGCCGGGTCGCCCAGATCGGCGAACTGCGCGAGCTGCGCGTCCTCGACGTAGGGCCGCTCGAACGCCTTGTTGAACGACGCCGCGACCTCGTTCACGCCGTGCGTGGTGATCAGCTCGGCGATCTGGTCGGTCCTGGTGTCGAGAACGACCGAGGCGTGCAGCAGGTGCAGGCCTGCCTCGGACTGCACGAACCTGCCCGGGTCGTCCTTCAGCCTGGTCTCGACGGACTTCGCGAAGTCGGAGGCGTTCGCCATCGCGTCGGCGGTCAGCGCCTCGATCCGGTCGTCGACCTCGGTCCGCGCAGGAGCCCTGCCCGACTCGTCCACAGTGGACGGAGTGGGAGGCTGCGGTGCCGGACGCGTCTGCACCTCACCGCTCGACGAGGCCTCGCTGGACGAGGACGCCTCGGCGGGCGGCGTGAACCTGGACACCGGGGGAGCCGGAGGGGCGGGCGGGGGCGGCGGAGCGGACGACGCCGTGGTCGTCGACGGCGGGGTGTTGAACTCGGTGATCTTCTGGTCGACCGCCGACTTCTTGTCCCACCACTCCTGCTGCCGCCGGTCGGCCTCCCTGCGGGCGTCGTCGAGCTTCGTCTCGGCGTCCCTGACGAGGGCTTCCTGCTCCGCGCGACCGGTGGCGATCCGGTCGGCGGCCTGGTCGTGCGCGGCCTTGGCGGCGAGGCGGTCGGCCTGGGCCTGTGCCACCACCTGCTCCTGCACGAGGACGTCCGCACGCCGGGCGGTGGCTTCCGCCCGGAGGCCGCCGATCGCGGCGTTGGCGGCGTCCAGCTCGCGCTGGGCCTCCTGCATCGCGGTCTGCGTGCCGGTGAACGTGCTCTCCGCCGTCCTCAGCGCGGCCTGGGCGTCCGCGTGCGCCTGGCGCGCGGTGTCGACCTGGCCCTGCAATGCCGCGTCGTCCGGCGCCGCGGCGAGCCGTTCCTCCAGCCCTCGCACCGTCTTCGCCTTGGCCTCGACGTTCGACTTCGCGTCGTCCAGTTCGAACTGCGCGGTCATCGCGAGCGCCCCGAGGCCACCGACCTCGGGGGACAGCTCGTTGATGGCGTCGAGCGTGCGCGCGGCCTCCAGCCGGGCGGTCTCCGCCTTGGCCTCCAGCTCCGCGAGCGTCGCCTGCTCGGTGAGGTGCGCCTCGATCGCGTTGTTGTAGTCGATCTGGGCCGGGGTGAAGGCGAAGTCGTTCCTGGCGAGCGCCGCGGCCGAGGTGTTGATCACCTGCTGCGCCTCGTGCCGCCGGGTGTCGACGTCGACCTCCGCGGTGCGCCAGGCGTCCGCGGCGGACTTGACCTCGGCCTGGGCGGCCGCCAGCTCGGGGCTGAGGTCCTTGCCCAGCACGGTCTGCGCGTCCGCGACGGGCATGCGGACCGCGGCCGAGTTCGGCACGGACAGGTCGACGACGGCGGTCCTGCCGCCGATCGTGGCGACCACGCGGTACTCGACGCCGAACTGCACCAGGCCGGTCGTGGCCTTCGGCTTGAGGTTGTTGACCTTGTTGTCGGTCTGGCCGCCGGAGTTCGCCGTGGAGTCCTCGGCGGAGTGCCGCAGCTCGACGCCGCTCGTCGCGACCGCGACGTTGTCGCGCGGGTCGGTGTTCTGCTTGATGCCCGCGCCACCGGTCGCGAGACCGACGGACACGTCACCGCTCTCGGTGACCTTCGAGTCGGTGCTGGTCGAGGTGACCTGCGACTTCGGGTTCTCCAGCGCCACACCGTCGCTGAGCGAGTTCAGCGACGGGGCGACCAGCTTGGCGTAGACCTTGACGTCCGCGTCCTGCCCGAACGTCAGCGCGGCCTCGTGCAGGCCCGGCACGCTCAGCGGGCCGGACAGCATCGACGGCAGGTGCGGCTGCAGGTTCTCCGGGCTCAGCGTGGACAGCAGGCTGTTGAGCGAGCCCGTGCCCTTGCCGGTCAGGCCCTTCCCGGCGCCCGCCTCCCTGAGCGCGTCGATCGCCGCCGCGCGCAGGTCCTGGGTGCCGCGCAGGTTCTCCACCGACGCGCCCGCCGGGAGCGCGGGGGTGCTGCCCTGGCGCCACTGCGTGACGGCCTGCGCGGTGCCCTGGTCGGCGCCACGCGACTGCTGGTCCTTGGTGTAGGGCTGCGGAGCGGTCGCGCCGACCTTCTGGTTGTCCGCGTGCAGGCGGACGGTCATCTCCTGCGGGCCGCTCTTGGCCTTCGCGATCTCCTTGTCGCCCTTTTCGACGACGAGCTCGAACTCGACCGGCACGGTGTAGCGCGCCGCCGGTCCGCTGCCCGCGCGGAAGCTCGCGAACTGGTCGGTCGTCGAGGTGCTGACGGAACTGCTGGTCGACTGGCCGATGTTCGCCGCGGCCGCCACGCCGGCGGTGCCGGAGACGTTCGGGTTCGCGCTGCCCGGCGCGGCGAGCCCCGGCGCCTTCAGCCCGAGCGCCCAGCCGGTGCCGCGGCCCTGGCCGTCGGTGACCTTGTGCGAGCCGGCGATCGTCGATTCCATCTCGACGCCGTCGTTGACGACGTTCTGGAACTTCGGCGTCTCCGCCTTGGCCCGCAACGTGACCTGATAGGAGTCCTTGCCGAACGTGCCGGGCTGGTGCACCAGCAGCGGCACACCGCCGTCCAGCGCGCTGTCGATCATCGCCTTGACGCTGGCCGGCGAGCTGAAGTCGACCAGGCGCTGCAGGTTGCTCATCGAGTCGTCGAGCACCGAGTCCGGCAGCAGTGAACCGCCGAAGCGCTTCGTCGTCTTCGAGTTGACCTGCTCAGACAGCTTGGCGACCACATCCGTCAGGTCCGGCACGCTCTCCACGGTGGACAGACCGAGCGCGCCCGGCTCGTCCTTCGCCACCGTCGCCGGCGGCGCCATCTCCGGGAAGTCCGGCTTGTCGACGTGCGGCTGCACGTCGGGCAACAGGCCCATGTCCCGCGCGACGTCCTCGGTGACCCGCACGAACACGGAGTTCGGCAGGGTCACGGTGGCGCCCTCGGACCTGGGCGTGCTGCCGCGCAGGAAGTTCGCCGCCCGGCTCTCGCCGACCACGGTGACGTCGGCGTCGAGCTGCACCAGCACGGTGCGGCCGCCCGCGGGCGTCACGTGGTTGCGGTCGTGGCTGCCGCCGACCTCCTTGCCCGACGACTTCGAGTCGGACCACGGCGTGATCTTGCCGGCCACCGCGACGCCACCGGCACCGCTGGCGGGCGTGGGCTCACCGGCGGGCGGGGCGGGGTCGTTCGGCTTGATCGGCACGTTGATGCCGCCGGTGAGGTCGACCGCCCTGCCGGTGGACGACGACTGCGCCGCCTTGTACCCACCGGTGCTGGCGTTCTCGGTGGCGGTGTTGTCCGAGATCGACACGATCTTCGGGTTGCTCAGCCCGAACTTCACGCCGATCGCGCCGGTCCGGTCGGTGACTCGCCGGTCGTACTTGAGGCCCTGCTCCTGGATGCCGGTCTCGGTCAGCGTGCGCAGGTTCGCCTTGATGTTCTCCGGGGAGAACAGCTTGTCGATCTGCGCCCGGGACGCGGTGCCCGGCACGGTGAGCGCCGAGTCGCCGCCCGCCGCGCGGTTGAGCGCGTCGATGGCCTGGTCCCGCAGCGCCGTCGTGTTCGCCACGGCCTCCACGTGCAGGAAGTCCGGTGCCTTCTCCCCGGTCCTGGTGCTGAGGAGCTTCTTGACCGTCGGCGCGTCCTCCAACGTCCTCAGCTCCGGCTTGCCGGGCTCGAAACCCTTGCCGGGGTTGGCGTCCAGGGTGGAGCTGTCGGACACCCAGAGGTTGACCTCGCCCTTGATGGGGGCGAGCTTGCCGTCGCCGGTCTTCGCGACCGTGGTCTGCTCCGGCGCGTGGTAACCGGGAGCGCCGGGCACGATGCGCCGCACCCAGGCGCGCGGCCGGGTGAACGTGGTGATCTCGACCTCGAACTCGACGTCACCGCGGAACACCTGGGCGTTCGGGCTGCCGACGCTGAGCGAGGTGCTGTTGACCGTGGGACCGGCGGTGGTCTTGTCGGTCCACGAGTGGTTGTACTTGACGCCCGCCTGCGGGGTCGGCGTCAGCTTGGCGACGCTGGTCTGGCCGGGGATCGCGACCTTGCCCTCGATGCCGCCGCTCCAGCCCTTGGTGGTGCTGGAGGAGCTGTCGAGCTTCGGGCCGGTCGACGACGCGTCGCGGACGTTGCGCGCGTCGGCCTGACCGAGGTGCTTCGGGTCGGAGACCTTGGCCTTGACCGTGATGTTGACGTAGGTGTTGGTGGACTTGCTGCTGTTCTTCAGCTGCACCTGGACGCCGGGACCCATGAGGCTGTCCATGTTGGTCCGCAACGCCGCGGGGGACAGCTGCGAGGTGAGCCTGCGCTGGTTCGCGAGCTGCTCGGCGACGTCGGCGAAGTTCTTGCCCTTGCTGCTGCGCGGGTTCGCGGTGGTGTCGTTCCAGTTCGGCAGGAACTTCGCGAGACCGGGAACGTCCCGCAGGGCGTCCTCGACCTGCGTCTGGACCTCCGAGGCGACCTCGAACTCGCCGACCTTGGCGTTGCCCGCGGCGATCGCGTCACCCATGTAGGGCGGCGGGAACTTCGTGCCCTTGTTCGACTCGTCGACGATCTTGGCGCGCGTGCCGTCCGGCGTCGGCAGGCCCATCTGACCCGCCTCGGGCAGGCCGACGCGCAGGTACGTCGTGACGGGGACCTTGACGGTCTTGCCGCTCGGCGTGCGGACCTCGACCTCGGCGGTCACCTTGTACAGGCCCGTGTCGCCCTTGAGCTGGATACCGCTCTTGTGCGCGGTGTTGATGCCCGCGTTGACGTTCTCCGCGGTGCGCGCGGAGTAGCCGGCCGTGACGCCGGCCTGGCCGCCCACCACGTTCGGCAGGCCGGCGTTGAAGCCGACCCCGGCGGTGATGTCGCCACCGGACTTGGTCGTCGAGGACACACCACTGCTGTGCGCGGAGGTCTCGTGCAGGCGGAGCTGGCCGGTGCCGAGGGTGCCGACGAGCTGCGCGGTCTGCAGCGTGGCCTTCATCTGCACCGCGGCGCCCTTGCTGGCGTGCGGGCTGATCAGGTCCGGTGACGTCACGTAGGCGCCACCGAGCATCGCACCGAGGTTGTTGCGGATCTCGGTGGGGCTCAGGAAGTTCTGCAGCGCCTCGCGGCCGGGCGAGCCGATCTTGACGATCGACGGGTGGAGCTCGCGCGCCACCTCGGTGAACGCCTTCGCGGGGTTGTCGACCGACACCGCCTCGGGGGCGGGGTGCTCGAGCTTGGTGCCCCACTGGGCACCCGGCGGCGTGACCTCGGCGGAGGTGTTGCCCGAGTTGGTGATCGTGGCGAGGTCGTTCGGGATCTGCAGCGTCACCTCGGTGCCGGTGCTGACCGAGGCGACGGGCCTGATCCCACCGCTGGGGTCGGCCAGCGTGATGTCGTAGGTGACGTTCACGGTGGCCTGCGTCGACCCCTCGCCGGCGCGGATGATCCGCTGGTCGGTGAGCGACGACGACATGCCCTGCGACTGCGCCGGGGTGGCGAACTGCGCCTTGCCGCCGAGCGAGCCGTACGCGCCGAACCCGTTGCTGGCCGTGGCCGCGCCGCCGATGTCGTTGGCGGTGGCGACGGTGTGCGTGGCCGAGGACGAGTTGCCCGACTGGGCGGTCGCGTCGACCTTGACGCCCGGCGCGACGACCGGGGCGACGTCCGTCTGCGCCTGCATGGTGGCGCGGATGTTCGCCTCGTACCAGGTGTTGCCGATCTTGACCTGGAAGTTGCGGCCCTTGTCCAGGAACGACTCGAAGTCACCCTTGATCGCCTGCTGGATGCGGGCGGCATCGGCGGGCTTCAGGTTGTCGATGGCACCCGTGACGTTCTCGGCGCCGCGGACGTCCGTCGGGGCGATCGTGCCCAGCGCCTTGTTGGTCTGGAAGAAGTCCGGCAGTGCCTGCGTGCCCGGCATGACCTGGCCGACGCCCTGCGGCGCGATCACGGTCATCGGGATGACGGGGTTCGGCGTGGAGGACGGCGGCGCGGGCCGCGTCTGCACGTCGGACTCGGGCTCGGTCCACGCCGGGGCGTCCTGGGTGGACGGCGGCGCCTGCCGGGTCGGCGAGTCGTCGACGTCCATCGCGTCCGGGTCGTGCGGCGCGAAGGTCGACTTGCCGTTCGGGTTCGGCTCGGCCTTCAGGTGCAGCTCGGGCGCGGACGAGTCGCCGGTGAACGGCTGCAGGGTCGCCGGCGCCTCGCCGGGACGGTGGATGACCACCGGCCGGTCGAGCTGGGTGGCCAGCAGGTGGCCGGCCAGGTCCTCCGCCGCACGGGCCTTGACGTTGTCCTCGGCCTTCGCCTTCGCGTCGGCCTGGTCCTGCTTCGCGCGCTCCTGCGCGTCCAGTTCGGCACCGGGCGTGCCCGTGTTGTCGACCGGGACGTGGGTGTTGCCGTCCTGGGGCTTGAAGCTGTCCGGGATGCGGGTCTGGGGCGTGGGGCCGGGTTCGACGAACGCGTTGACCAGGTGGCCGTTCTCCAGGCCGTGCTGCTGCCGGTACCGCGCGATCTTCGTGGTGACGTCGGTGGACGCGGCCGCGCCCTGGTCGATCGTCTGCCGGCGCAGGTCGCTCGCCGTCTGGACGTCGCCCTCCGAGGCCAGCGCCCGCTGCGCCGCGTCGAACAGGCCGTTCGGGCGCGGTGCCCCCGCGTAGGGCAGGACGCCGTGCTCCAGCATGCCGAACGTGCGCGTGACGTTGCTGTTGTTGTCCGACAACGCCAGGCCGACCATCGCGGCCATCTTCTGCTGCTTGGTCTTGGCGTCGATCGGCGGCAGCGCGGCTTCCTTGGCCGCCTTCTCCGCCTTCTTCAGCGCCGCCTTGGCCTTCTTCTCCTCGGGCGAGAGTGCGGGTGCCTTGCCCTTCCTGCCGCCCGTGGCCTTGGACGGGCCGGCGGTGGCCGCCGGGGCCTTCGGAGGCAGTCCCGCGTCGATGCCCGACTGACCGGCGCCCAGCTTGATGTCGGCCGAGATCGCCTGGTTGAGCGTGTTCTTGTCCTGCCAGCCGAGCTTGCGCGCGTCTCCGTCGCTCGGCGTCCAGCCACCCTGGGAGGACTGGTGCGTCTGGCGGCCCGTGTCCGGGTTCGGGACATAGGTGTGCCGCGTGACCTGCTCGGGCTCGCGCTGCGCGTGCGCCTTGTCCTGGAACTCCCTGCGGATCGTCGTGGGGGAGGTGCCCTCCTTGGCCGCCTTCGCCTCGACGCTGGTCTCGCCGCCGAAGAACCGGTTCGGGACGGTGCCGAGGTCGACGTGCGACTGGGGCCAGGAGGTGCCCTTGTCCTTGGCGAAGCCGAGCGCGATGCGGGACAGGTCGGTCCCCACCGCCCCGCCCACGAAGTCGTTCGAGAAGTTCTCACCGCGGAACGGGTTGCGGTTGTTCGCGCCGTCGACCGCGGCACCGGACTGGATGTCGGCGATGCGGGTGGCCTTGTCGGGCTGCGCGACGGACTGGGCCGCGTGGATCTCGAAGATCTCGTTGGCCGCGAACTGGTTCATCGACTTGCCGAGGCCGTTGAACTCCGCGTCCTCCTTGCTGAACTTCACGCTGGGGTCGATCAGCGGGACGACGGCGTCGACGAACAGGTTCGGCTCGGGGGAGTACGGCAGCAACGGGTTCACGGCGGCCTGCCGGACCCGCGCGTCCATGTCGTCGCGGATCGCCTGCTCGAACTTCTCGACGAAGTCGGGCTTGGCGAGCTCCGTCTTGGCCGTCTCGAGCTCGGTGCGCTTCTTGTCGATGTCGGACTGCCGCTTGTCGAGTGACTCCTGGGCCTTCTGGAGCTTCTCGCCGGTGAGCTTGTGCTTGCCGCTGTCGACCTTGGCCCGGTCGCCGTTCAGCTTCTTCTGCTCGGCGTCGAGGGCCTTGCCCTCCTTGACGATCCGCTTCTCCACCTCGGGCTTGAGGTTCGCGACGTCACCGACCCGGTAGCCGCCCGCGTACATCAGGGGGCGGATCGGGCCGATCTCCGGAGAGGTCATCGACTCGGTGAAGTGGTTGAAGACGTCCTTCTCGTTGCCGGTCACGAGACGTGAGCCGGTGTCGAAGTCCTGGATCGAGATGTACGGGTGCGTGTCCTTGCCGAGCATCGCGCCGACGGCGAACTTGTTGGCGGTGCTGTTCATCGTGTTGTTGCGCATGTCCCCGTACGGGAACTTGGCCTTCGGTGCCGACGGCGCGGGCGGCAGCTGCACCAGCGCGATCGGCTCCGTGCGACCGGCGATCTTGGCGTTGGCGTCCGCGATGGCCTGCTCGACGGCGGCGTTGTCGGCGGGCTTGCCGTTCACGCCGACCACGAACACCATGTTCTGCTTGAGGTCGCCGGCGTCCTTGGTGATCGACTCGATGACCTGGTCGATGCCGTTGACCGGGTCGTTCAGCTGGCCGTGGCCGACGATCATGTTGACGACGAACGACGGCGGCTTCTCCGCGTCGATGCTCTGCTTGAGCTTGCCGATGTGCTCCTGCCTGCTGGGCAGCGGCACGGCGTGCTCCGCGAGCTTCGCGAACGCCTGGTTGTACTGGAAGTCGACCTCGCCGAGCGACAGCTCGTCGAGCCGCGCGGTCAGGTTCTCGACGTCCGCCGAGGACGGACCCGCGACGTTGTTCGGGTCGAAGTCGGGACCGTCGTACTTCGTCCTCTTGCCCTGCGGCTCGGTGTCCTGCTCGGTGTCGCTGTCGAGGTCGCTGAGCTCGCTGTCGCTGTCCACCGGCCGCTCGACGCGCTTCGGCTGGGGCCGGGTGTCGCCGTCGGGCGTGGTGCCCGGGGTGCCGCTCGGCTGTGCGGTGGCCGGGCCGGGGGCGTCCAGCCTGGTGTCGGGCACCATGACCTGGCTGTTGGCCGTGCGCTCGACCAGCCACAGGTGGCGCGGCCGCAGACCCGGCTCCTTGCCGTGGACGTCGGCGCCCATCATGCCGCCGTCGTCCTTGTGCACGCCCGAGTTCGTGTCGTGCTGCTGGAACACCCGCGACTTGTCGCTGTACTCGTCCGGGATGCCGAGGTAGTGCAGCGTCTCGTGGGCGAGGACCTCGGGGCTGGTGTTCGGGTTCCAGTGCGTCTGGTCGACGTTGGGGTTCTTCGGGTCGACCTTGATGCTGGTGTGGGCGTCGGCCTTGTTGTCGGTGAACTCGAGGTTCAGGTGGAACTGGTCACCGCTGGGCAGCCGGTGGCCCTGGTTCAGCAGGTCGTTCACGCCCTTGGCGGCGTTCTCCTTGACCTGCGCGACGACCTCCGGGTGCACCTTCGCGGCAGGGTCGATGTGCACCTTGACGGTGTACTCCTGCACGAAGTTGCCGGGGCTCGTCTCGATGCGCCGCAGGTCGTAGTTGATGAGTCCCTTGTAGGACTTCAGGTTCGACGGCGTGCTGTCGGTGCGGATGTCGTGCACGACGACGTCGACGGTGCGGACGTTCGCACCGTCACGGCGGTCGGCCCACGTTGCCGGGTCCACGGGATCGGCCGGGGCGAACCAGTCGGCGGTCTTGGCGGGGTCGTGCCGCCACGACTCGTCGGTGATGACGTCCTTGCCCCGGTGGGACTCCGGGGTCGGCGGGACCATCGCGGGCGGCGCACCGCCCGCGCGGACCTTCTTCGGCGGCGCGTCGCTCCTGGTGTCGGCCTGGGTGCCGGCGTTCGCGGGAGCGGGACGCGACGAGCTCGTCTCGGCCCCGCTGCGGCTGGTCTCCGCGACGGACGAGTCCTGCGGCGGCAGCGACGGCGAGTCGGTGTCCGCGGTGGTGGTCGTGGTGTCCGCAGGAGGCGCGGGTGGGGTCTGCGGGGTGGTGTTGAACGAGTCGACCTCGTGGTCCACCTTGGCCTTGGCGTCCCACCACTTCTGCTGCTTGGCGTCGGCGTCGCGCCGGGCCTCGTCGAGCTTGGTCTCCGCGTCCTTGATGGCCTTCTCGGCCGCGGTCTGCTCGGCCACGATCTTCTGGCGGGCGTCCTCCGCGGCGGTGCGGGCGGCGTCCGCCTCGGCGGCGACCTGCTTCTGCGCCTGCAGTTCGGTGCGGGCGTCGGCCGCTGCCTGCCGGTCGAGGTCGAGCTGTGCGCGCGCGTCATCGACTTGCTGCTGGGCGTCGGTCAACGCGGTGTGCGCCGCGTCGGCCTCCTGCGTGAGCCGGTCGATCTCGGCTTGGGGCGCACCGTTGGCCCGTGCGTCCTCGAGCGCGTTGGTGGACACCTGGGCGTCCTGGCTCAACGACGTGACGTGGGCGTTGATGTCCTTGATCGTGGCGCGGGTGCTCGCCGCGTCCCTGATCGCGTTGTCGAACGCCGTCTGCAGAGGGATGACCTTGGCCTCGGCGTCGAGGTGCGCGTCGATCGCCGTGTTCAGGTCCACCGACGCCGCGGCCAGCGGCTGGTCGGTCCGCGCCAGCACGGCCGCGGCCTCGTTGATCCTGTCCTGAGCGTCGTGACGGGCCTTCTCGACGTTCTTCTCGGCCTCGCGCCAGTCGTCGGCCGTCTTCTTGACGTCGGCCTGCGCGTCCTTGAGCGAGTCGCTGAACTGCTGGTTCAGCATCGTCTCGACCTCGGCGGCGGGCATGCGCACCCCGGCCGAACCGGGCACCGTCAGGTCGACGACACCGGTCTTGCCACCGATCGTCGCGACCACGCGGTACTCGACGTCGAACTGCACGAGACCGGTGCGGGACGCGTCCTTGGGCTTGACGTTGGCGCCCTGGGCCTGAGACGGACCGCCGGACACCGCGGAGGAGTCCTCGTTCGCGTGCCGCAGCTCCACGCCGCCGGTGCCGAAGTTGACGGTGTCGGTCGGGGCGCCCTGCTTGATCGCGGCGCTGCCCTGCGCGAGACCGACGGACACGTCGGCGCTGTCGGCGACCTTGGCCTCGCTGGAGGTCTCGGAGGTCTTCGTGACGAGCGGGTTCTCGATCTTGACGTCGTCGCTGAGCGACCCGAGCTGCGGGTTGACCAGCTTCGCGTAGACCTTGACGTCGGCGTCCTGCCCGAACGTCAGCGCCGCTTCCTTGAGGCCCGGCACGTCGAGCGGGCCGGACAGCATCGAAGGCAGGTGCGGCTGCAGGTTCTCCGGGCTCAGCGTGGAGAACAGGCTGTTGAGCGAGCCCGTGCCCTTGCCGGTCAGGCCCTTGCCCGCGCCCGCCTCGGTCATCGCCTTCACCGCGGCGTCGCGCAGGTCCTTGGCACCGCGCAGGTTCTCCACCGACGCGGTGGACGGCAGCTGCGAGGCGCGGGTGTCGGCCTGGAACGCGGTCGTCGCGGCCGGGGTGCCGTGATCGCTGCTGCGCTTGCTGGCCGCGGACATGTAGGGCTGCGGATTCCCATGACCGGTGGTCGGCTGGGAGACCTTCTGGTTGTCCGCGTGCGTGCGGACCTTCATCTCCTGCGGGCCGCTCTCGGCCTTCGCGATCTCCTTGTCGCCCTTTTCGACGACGAGCTCGAACTCGACCGGCACGGTGTACTGCGCCGCCGGTCCGCTCGCCGTGCGGGTGTGGCTGAACGACTCGCTCGTCGAGTTCGTGATCGAACTGCTCGTGGAGGCACCGACGTTCGCGCCCACGCTGACACCCGCGGTGCCCGAGACCTTCGGGTTCGCGCTGCCCGGCGAGGCCAGGCCCGGTGCGCGCACGCCGACGCCCCAGCCGGTGCCGCGACCCACTCCGTCGCTGTCCTTGCGGGAGCCGCCGGCGTTGTGCGACATGTCCACGCCGTCGTTGACGACCTGGTCGAACTGCGGCGTGCCCGCCTTGGCCCGCAACGTGACCTGGTAGGAGTCCTTGCCGAACGTGCCGGGCTGGTGCACCAGCAGCGGCACACCGCCGTCGAGCGCGCTGTCGATCATCGCCTTGACGCTGGCCGGCGAGTTGAGGTCGACGATGCGCTGCAGGTTGCTCATCGAGTCCTTGAGGACCGAGTCCGGGATCAGCGCGTCGCTGCCGAACTTCTTGGTCTTCGAGGACAGTTCAGTGGTGAGGTCGTTGACCACACCGGAGAGGTTCGGCACCGACTCCACGTTGGACAGACCGAGAGCACCGGGCTCGTTGTCCGCCACGGTCGACGGCGGCGCCATCTTCGGGAAGTCCGGCTTCGGCACACTGGACTCGACCTTGGGCAGCGCGCCCAGTTCGCGCGCGACGTCCTCGGACACCCGCACGAACACCGACTTCGGCATGTCCACCGTGACGCCCTCGGCGTTCGGCGTGCCGCCGTGCAGGAAGTTCCCGGCGCGGCTCTCACCGACGATGGTGAACTCGGCGTCGATCTGGACCAGCACGGTCCGCGCCTCGCCGGGCGTGGTGCGGCCGCGGTCGACGGTGCCGCCGATCTCGTTCGACGTGGTCTTGCTGTCCGACCACGGCGTGATCTTGCCGGTGACCGCGGCGCCGCCGGACCCGCTCGGGTTCGTCGGGGTGCCGGCGGGCGGCGGGGTGACGTTCGGGCGCACCGGCACGTTGATGCCGGCGGTGAGGTCGACCGACCTGCTGGTCGTGGACGACTCACCGGCCTTGTAGCCGCCGCTGACCGAGTTGTCCGAGCCGGTGGTGTCCGAAATGGACACCAGCTTCGCCTCGCCCAGCTTCACCGACATGCCGATGGCGCCGGACCGGTCGGTGACGCGCCGGTCGTACTTGAGGCCCTGCTCCTGCACACCGGTCTCGATGAGCCGCTGCAGGTTCGCCTTGATGTTCTCCGGGGAGAACATCTTGTCGATCTGGGCACGCGACGCGGTGCCCGGCACGGTGAGCGCCGAGTCGCCGTTCGCGGCGCGGTTGAGCGCGTCGATCGCCTGGTCCCGCAACGCGGTCGTGTTCGCGACCGCCTCCACGTTGAGGAACTCCGGCGACTTCGGCCGGGCGTCCTTCGGGTTCAGCAGGTCCTTGACGGTCGGGGAGTTCTCGAGCTGCGTGGGCTTGGGGTCACCGGGCTTGAAGCCGTCCCCGGGGTCGTTGTCCAGGGTGGCGCCGTCCGACACCCACAGGTTGACCTTGCCGTCGATCTTGTCGAGGCCCGCGCCGGTCTTGGCGACCGTCGTCACCTCGGGCGAGTGGAAGCCGGGCGCGCCGGGCACGAGGGTGCGCACCCACGTGCGGGGCCGGGTGAAGGTCGTGATCTCGACCTCGAACTCCACGTCGTTCGAGAAGACCTGGGAGTCCGGGCTGCCGGAGTTGGACGACGTGCTGGACACCGCCGGGCCGGCCGAGGTCTTGTCGGTCCACGAGTGGCTGTAGGACACGCCGGCCTGCGGCGTCGGGGTGAGCGAGGCGACGCCGGTCTTGACCGGGATGTTGGCCCTGCCCTGCAGCCCGCCGGTCCAGCCCTTGGTGGTGCTGGTGTTGGCGTCGAGCTTCGGTCCGGTCGTCGTCGAGTCGCTGACCGGACGCGCGTCGGCCTGGCCGAGGTGCTTCGGGTTGCTGACCTTGGCCTTGACCGTGACGTTCACGTAGGTGTTCGTCGTCTTGCCGGAGTTCTTCAGCTGCACCGAGACGCCCGGGCCGAGCAGGCTGTCCATGTTCGCCTTGAGCGCGGCGGGGGACAGCGTCGCGGTGATCTTGCGCTGGTTCGCGAGCTGCTCGGCGACGTCCGCGAAGCCCTGACCCTTGCTGCTGCGCGGGTTCGCGTCCGGGTTGTTCCAGTTCGGCAGGAACTTCTCGAAGCCGGGCAGCTCCCGCAGCTTGCCCTCGACCTGGCCCTGCACCTTGGTCGCGGGCGCGAACTCGCCGACCTTGGCGTTGCCGGCGGCGAGCGTGTCGGCGACGAACGGCGGCAGGAACTTCTTGTCCGCGGTGGCCGGGTCGGTCGTGGTGTTCCTGGTGCCCTCGGGCGTGGGCAGACCCACCGCACCGGCCTCGTTGAGGCCCATGCGCATGTGGGTGGTGACCTCCATCTTCACGCTGTCACCGGACGGCGTGCGGACCTCGACCTCGGCCGTGACCTCGTACAGGCCGGTCTCGGACTTCACGCCGATACCGGACTTGTGGCTGCTGCTCGACCCGGCGCTCACACCCTCAGCGGTGCGCGTCGAGTAGGTCGCGGTGGCACCGACCGTGCCGCCGACCTGGCCGGGCACACCGATGTTGCCGCCGAACCCGGCGGTGACGTCGAACCCGGTCTTCGTGGTCGCGGACACACTGCTGCCCCAGGCGGAGGTGTCCTTGAGGTCCAGCGCGGCCTCGGCCGCCGTGCCGACCAGCTTCGCGTCCTTGAGCGTCGCGGTCATCTGCACCGCGCCGCCCTTGCTGGCGTGCGGGCTGATCAGGTCGGGCGACGTGACGAAGCCGCCGAGCATCGCGGGCAGGTTGTTGCGGATCGAGGTGGGCGCCAGGAAGTTCTGCAGCGCCTCGCGGCCGGGCGAGCCGATCTTCGTGATCGACGGGTGCAGCTTCGCCGCGACGTCGGTGAACGCCTTGCCGGAGTCCTTGACCACCACCGCTTCCGGCACCGCGTTCTCGACCTTGGCGCCCCACTCGGCGTCGGCCGGGGTGACGGAGTTCGAGGACTTACCGGAGTCGACGATCTTGGTCAGGTCCGTCGGGACCTGGAGCGTGACCCCGCCGTCGACCGTGGTGGACGGCCTGGGGTTGCCGTGCGCGTCGGTCAGCGTGATCTCGTAGGAGACCGGGACGGCGACCTTCTTGGAGCCGTCGTCCGAGCCCTTGATCGCGCGCTGCTCGGTGATCGAGTTGCTGGTCGACTGCGAGACCGCGGGCGTCGCGAGCGCCGCCTTGCCGCCCAGCGAGCCGTACGGGCCCATCGGGACACCGGCCGTCGCCGAGGCGCCGACGTCGTTGGACGTGGAGACGCTGTTCGTGGTGCCGGTGGACGCGGCGGCCTGGAAGTTCTTGTCCACCTTGGTGTCGGCCGCGTCGGTCACGGTCGTGGTGGCGTCCGCGTGCATCTCGGCGCGGACGTTCGCCTCGAACCAGGTGCCGCCGATCTTCACCTGGAAGTTGCGGCCACCGTCGAGGAACGTCTCGAAGTCGTTCTGCAGCGCGTTCTTGATGCGCGCCTGGTCGTCCGGCTTGAGGCCCTGGACCTCGTTCACGACCGCGTCGGCGCCGCGCACCTCGGTCGGCGTGATCGAGCCCAGCGCCTTGTTGTCCTGGAAGAAGCTCGGCAGGTTCGTGCCCGGGACCTGGCCGACCGGCTGTGGCGCCGTGGTGGTCATCGGGATGGCCGGGTTCGGCGTCGGCTTCGGCGGCGCGGGACGGGTCTCGGCCTCGGGGGCCGAACGCGTGTCCGTGCCGGTGTTCTGGTTCGTGCCGGTGGTGGTGTCGGCGTTGGTGTTCGCAGGCGGGGCCGGCTGCGGTGCCGGGCGGGTCTGGCGCGTGCCGGTGTCCACCGGACGGTCGGCGACCGGCGCGGGCCTGCTCTTCGACGAGCCGGGCTGGGCCGGCGGCACGTGCGGGCTGTACTTCGTCTTGCCGTTCGGCTGGGGCTCCGCCTTGAGGTGGATCGGCTGGCCCGGCTTCGCGGCCCTGGGCGCCTTGGGTTCGGGCTTGGCCAAGGTCGCGGGCTTCGGCCGTTCGACGAACGGGTCGTGCTGCGTGAACGTGCCGTCGGGGTGGTGGAACACGACAGGACGCTTGAGCTCCGTCGCGAGCACGCGTGCGGCGAGCTCCTCGGCCTTGGCGGCGACCTTGTTGTCGTCCACCTTGGCCGCGTCGGTCGCGGCCTTCTCGTTCGCCTGCTCCTCCGCGGTGGGCTTCGTGCCCTCCGTGCCCCTGTTGTCGACCTTCACCTCGCCGCTGTTCGGCCGGTACTTCGGGTCGATGTCGACGGCCGGCGTCGGGCCGGGCTCGGCGAACGCGTTGACCAGGTGGCCGTTCTGGATGCCGTGCTGCTGCCGGAACTCCGCGATCTGGGCGGTGATGTCCGGTGACGCCGTGGCGGCCTTCTCCGCCGTCCTGCCGCGGAGGTCCTGCGGCGGCGGTGCGGCCTTGCCGGTCGCCTTGCTCTTGCCGGGCGCCGGCTTCGGGCTCATCGCGTCGTGGACGGCCTGGAACATGCCGTCCGGGCGAGGGTTGCCCGCGATCGGCAGGACCTGGTGCTGCAACGCGCCGAACGTGCGCTGCACGTTCGCGTTGTTCTCCGACATGGCGGCGTCGAGCGCCGTGGCCATCTTGTGGTGCTTGGTGTCCGGGTCGACGTCCTCGGTCGGCGTCGTGTTGTCCGCGGTCTCGTCGACGTCGCTCGCGTCGTCGTCGATGTCGGCGTCCTCGTCGACGTCCGCGTCGTTGTCGGCGTCGGCGTCCTGCATCTCGACGTCGGTGCCGGCGCTGCCCGGAACGGGAGAGGTGCTCTGGGGGTCGATGCCGTGGTAGCCGATGCCACCGGGCAGAGGCGCGGAGACCGCCTTGTTGAGGGTGTTCTTCTCCTGCCAGCCGAGCTTCGTCGCGTCCTCGACGGTCGGGCTCCACTCGGTGCCGATCGTCTTGGTCCCGCCGGTCTCGGGGTCGAACTGCGTGCCGTGGATCTGGGCGGCCTCGCGCTGTGCGTTGGGCTTGCCGCTGAACTCCTTGCGGATCGACGCGAGGCTCGCGTCCGCCTTGGCCGCCTTCGACGCCTTCGGGGTGTCGCCGCCGAAGAGCCGGTTCGGGACGCCCTTCATGTCCACGTGCGACTGCGGCCAGGACTTGCCGTCGGTCTTCGCGAACCCGAGTGCGAGACGGGACAGGTCGGTCGCGACCGCGCCGTCGACGAAGTCGTTCTTGAACGTCTCGCCGCGGTACGGGTTGCGGTTCGTCTGGCTGTCGACGTTGATGGCGCTGTCGACCACGTCCTGCGCGGCCGCGTCCTTGACTCCCGGGTCCGCCGCCGCCGCGTTCTCGTTGGCGTTGATCTCGTCGGTGAGCTGCTTGAACTGCGCCATCTCGTGCTGCGTCGGCGGGCGGTTCTCGGCCTTGACGTCGGCGACGAGCTTGGACCGGGCGTCCTTGAGGTCCTGGTTGAACTCCGGCTTGGCCAGCCCGTTGTTGTGGATGTCGCCGAGTTCCTTGCCGGCGAAGTCGTTCATCGACTTGCCGAGGCCGTTGTACTCGGCCTCGCCCTTGCTGAACTTCACGTTCGGGTCGACCAGCGGGACGGCCGCGTCGATGAACAGGTTCGGCTCAGGGCCGTAGGGCAGCATCGGGTTGGCGTTGCCCTGCCGCACGCGAGCATCCATGTCGTTCTTCATGGCCTGCTCGAAGCGCTGCGCGAAGTCCGGCTGCTTGATCTGGAACTCGGCCTTGGCGAGGTCCTTCTCGAGCTTGGTCTTCTTCTTGCCCTTGAGCTCGGGCAGGTCGTTCTCGCGCTGTTTCTTGATGCGCGCCTCGACGTCCTTGACCAGCGCCTGCGGGTCGCCCACGCGGTAGCCGCCGGTGTACATCAGCGGACGCACCGGGCCCGCGTCGGTGTTCATCGAGTTGGCGACGTGGTTGAAGATGTCGGTCTTGCCGTCCGCGACACGCCGTGAACCGGTGTCGAAGTCCTGAATGGACAGGTACGGGTGGGTGTCCTTGCCCGCCATGGCGCCGACCGCGAACTTGTTGGCGTCACTGCTCATGGTCTGGTTGCGCATGTCGCCGAACGGGAACTTGCCCGTGGCGGGCACCTCCAGCGGCACCAGCGCGATCGGCTCCGGCCGGCCGGCGATCTTCGAGTTGGCCTCGTTGATGGCCGCGTTCATCGCATCGATGTCAGCGGCTTTGCCGTTGACGCCGATGACGAAGACCATGTTGTCCTTGTGCTTGCCCGCGTCCTGGGTGATCGCGTCGATGACGCTGTTGATGTCGGCGTCGGGGTTGTTCGGGTCGGGGTTGTTCAGCGAGCCGTGGCCGACGATCATGTTGACCACGAACGACGGCGGCTTGTTGTTCTCGACGCTGTCCTTGAGCTTGCCGAGGTAGGTGTCCCTGGTGGGGACGTCGATCTTGCCTTCGCCCAGGTTCTTGAACGCGTCGTTGTACCTGGTGTTCGGGTCGATCTGGTCGAGCCGCATGTTGCCCATCTGCTCGGCGAGCGCGTCGACCTGGGAGTCGGTGGTGTCGTCGACCTCCATCGCCGTGTCGCCGTCCACAGTGGACGGACCTGCTTCCGCCTGGCCCTCGGTGTGCGGCTTCTTGGTCGTCCGTTCGTCGGTCGCGGGGACGTTCACGCCGCCCTCGTCCTCACGGGGGCGCTTCGTCGGTGCGGGCCGCGAGTCGGTGTCGGACTTCGGATCGGCCTTGGTGTCGGCGTCCGGGGCGGCCTTGGTGTCGGCGTTCGTGTCCGTGCCGGTGTTCGTGTCCGTGCTCGGGGCGGGCGGCGGCGTCGTGGCGGGGCTGGGCGTGTCCAGCCTGGTGTCGTGCACCACGGTCTGGTTGTGGGAGGTGTTCTCGATCAGCCACAGGTGCCGCGGCCGCAGACCGGGGTCCTTGCTCTTGTCGAGGACGTCGGCGCCCATCATGCCGCCGTCGTTCTGGTGCACACCGGAGTTGGTGTCGTGCTGCTGGAAGACGCGCGACGTGTCCTTGTACTCGTCCGGGATGCCGAGGTAGTGCAGCGTCTCGTGGGCGAGGACCTCGGGGGACGCGTTCGGGTTGAAGTTGTCCTGGTCGGTGTTCGTCTTGCTGTCGCCCACCGTGACCTGGGCGTGCGCGTCGGCCTTGTTGTCGGTGAACTCGACGTTGACGTGGAACTGGTCGCCGCTGGGCATGCGGTGGCCCTGGTTCAGCAGCGAGTCGACGCCCTGGGTGACCTTGGTCTTGAGGTCCTCGACGACCTTCGCGTCCGTGTTCGCACCCGGATCGAGGTGCATCCTGACCGTGTACTCCTGCACGAAGTTGCCAGGGGAGGTCTCGATGCGGCGCAGGTCGTACTTGACGATGCCCTTGTAGGAGTCGACGTTCGACGGGGTGCTGTTCGTCTTGACGTCGGCGACCTCGGTGTCGACCTTGCCGACGTGCGCGTCGGCCCTGCGGTCGGCCCACGTGCTCGGGTCGACCGGGTCCTTCGGTGCGAACCAGTCCGCGGTCTTCGCCGGGTCGTGCCGCCACGACTCGTCGGCGAGGACGTCCTTGCCCTGGTGGTTCGGCGCGTCCAGCTTGGGCGGCGCGCCACCGCTCTTGATCTTCGGCGGCGCGTCGGTCTTCGGGGCCGGCGCGGGAGGTGCCGGGGGAGCGGGCGGCGGGGTGTTCGCGGGCGGGGCGCCGCGGCTGCCCTGGGGGTCCTGGCTGGTGCCCGGAGTGCCGGTGCCCGGAGCGTTGGTGCCGGTGTTCGTGTCCGCCTGGACGTCCGTGGAGTCGTCGACGCCGGGCTCGGTGAGCATGCCCCACTCGGCCAGCTCGCTCTTGATCTCCTGGATCTTGGCGTCGCTGATCGGGCCGAGGACGGTCTCCAGCGTGTGCTTGGTCTCCGGGTTCGAGACGACGTCGACGAACGTGTCCGTGCCGACGGCCTGGCCCTTCGGGACGAGCCCGGCGTTGCCGAGGACGTCGAGCATCCAGGTGCCCTGGGACATCGGGTCCGCGGCCGGCGCGGGCTTCGACTCGACCTCGGTGGACAGCTGCGGGCCGTCCGGGTTGATCATCGCCTGGAAGGCGGCGTCCTGCGCGAAGTTGGTCGCCCGGTTGTAGCCCTTCTCGTGGTCGAAGATCTCCGACGCGAGGGCGTCTGGGTCGTTGTCGAACTTGGGCGTGTTGTCGATCGTGCCCCAGAGGTTGTGCGCCCAGCTCTCGAAGTTCTGCTTGCCGTTCTTCGGGTCGTTGAACGCCTCGATCTGGGTGCCCTCGATGATCGGGCGGTTGAACTGCTGGCGGAACGCCTCCGCGACGTTCGCCGCGCCGTGCTGCTCGATCATCGCGGAGATCTCCGCGGTCCTCGTGTCGAGCACGACCGACGAGCGCAGCAGGTCGAGGCCTGCCTCGTTGTAGACGAACTTGCCGGGGTTGTTCTCGAGCGCGGCCTCGACGTCCATGGCCTTCGGGCTCGCGTTCTCCATCGCGTCCGTGGTCAGGTCGTCGAGCTGCGACTTGATCTCGGCGACGACCTCCGGGTCGACTCCGGTGTCCGCGTCGGCGTCCGTCGCGGCGTCGGAGTCCTTGTCGCCGTTGCCGCTGTCCTTGTCCCCGTCGTCCTTCGAGTCGTTGCCGGCGTCGTTGTCCGCGGGCGGAGGCGGCGGCGGTGCGTCCTCACCGCGCCCGCGTCCGCCGCCCTGGTCGCCGGTGTCCTTGCCCGAACCGTCCCTGCTCGAACCGCCCTTGTCGTTGCCGTCGGTGTCGCCGGGCGACGAGGGTGCGGGCCGAGTGCCGTCCCTGCTGCCGCCGTCCCTGGGGTCGTTGCCCTTGGAGCCGCTGTCCTTCGAGTCGTCCTTGCCGCTGCCCGAGTCGGGGGGACCGTCGTCGTTGCCCTTGTCGTTTCCACTGCCGTTGGCGGTGGTGTCCGGCTTCGGCTGGGGGTTGTTCTCCGCGACGGCGTCCTTCAGCACGTCCCAGGCCGGCGTGACGCCGGGTTCGACGTCGTGGTCCCTGCGCGGGCGGTCCTGCGGGAACGTGTCCGGGTTCTGGTCGAGGATCTTGTACGACCCGTGCTCGGCGAAGTCGTCGAAGGCCTCGTTGCGGAACGCGTCGCCCAGCGGGTGCCTGAAGGAGATCTCGTGGGTCTCGATGCTGTCCCGGAAGTCCTGGCGGGCGTCCGCGCGGCCGGTGCCGTCGATGTACTGCTCGTAGAGGCCCTGGATCCTCGACCCCGGCTGCGCGGCGGCGTTGATCGTCTTGTTGATGTCGTTGCGGTTGGTCGCCTCGTGGATCGCGAACGCCTGCACGTGGGCGTCCGACCCGTTGTTGGCCATGTGCTGCTGCAGCTCGCTCTGCGCCGACACCAGCGACAGACCGCCCTGCGTGTAGTCGATCAGCAGCACGTCCTTGCCGGGAGGCAGGTCGCCCAGGAACTCGTCGAAGTGCTGGTCGAGCATGTCCTGCTGCTGGTCGGTCAGCGGCTCGGTCTTGGGCTTGCCGTCGGGTCCGTTGTACGCCGGGGCGAGGATCGAGTTCGGGTCGGAGGGCAGCGGCCGGAAGTTCGACAGCGGGATGGACACCGCGTCGTGACCCTGGTTCTGCAGCGCGGCGACCACGGCGGCCGGGCTGCGGCCCAGGCCGACGTAGTTGAACTGCTCCGGCGGGTACTTGTTCGTGATGTCGGTGGCGAGGTCGTTCACCGCGTTCAGCACGTTCTGCTGCGCCTGGATGTTCTGCTCGGCCGCGACGCCCTGCATCTCGGCGCGGAAGTCCGCGGCGTTGTCGACGCCGTAGACCTCGGGCTTGCGGTTGCCGCCGCCCAGACCGGCGTCGTAGAGCAGTGGGTGGATCGCCGCCTCGACACTGGTGCGCGGCGGCACGGTGACCCCGTTGTCCGCCAGCCACTGCTTGACCATGTGCGGCGTCAGGCCGACGGTGGTGTTCTCGTCGACCCTGATGCCGACGAACTCCGACGGCGGGTTCGGCCCGTGCTTGAGGTCGCCGTTCGCGTCAGGCCAGTAGCCCGAGTCGTTCTTCGGGTCCTGCGCCCGGTAGCTGTCCACCCGCTGCTCGACCGTCTGGAACTCGACGGCGTCGTCGTACATCGACTCGGTGTCGCTGTCCGTGTCGCTGTCCGTGTCGCTGCCAGGGTTGTTGCCTGGGTTGTTGCCGGGCCGCGGGCCCTGGCTGTTCGGCGCGGGCGTGACGACCGGCGCCACGACGAGGTCGGGAGTGGCGTTGGGGTTCGCCGTGGTGTTCGGGTTCGGCGCCGCGCCGGTGGGAGGCGCGGGAGCCGGCCGCGTCTGGGCGGGAGGCGGCGTGGCCGTGTCCGGGGTGGGCTTCGGCTGGACCGGGGGAGCGCTGGTCTCGGGCTTCGGCGTGTTCGCCGCGGGGACGGCGGTGTCCGGCTTCGGCGCCGGCGTGTTCGCCGGCGGAACGTTCGTCGCCGGGGCGGGCGACGGCGTGTTGGTGGGCGGCACGTTGGTCGCCGGGGTGGGCGACGGCGTGTTCGCCGGCGGGACGCTCGTCTCGGGCCTGGGGGCGGGGTTCGGGTTCGGGTTCGGGTTCGGCGAGGTGTTCGCCGGGGGAACGTTGGCCTCGGGCCTCGGCGACGGCGCGGGGGTGTTCGGGTTCGGCGTGTTGGCCGGGGGGACGTTCGCCTCCGGGCGCGGCGACGGCACAGCCGTGGGCGGCGTCGCGGCGTTCGGCGGCGGGGTGTTGGCCGGCGGGGTGTTGACCGGTGGAGTGTTCGTCGTCGGGTTTGCCGAGGGCGTGTTGACGTTCGGCGTGGGCGAGGGCGTGTTGACCGGAGGCGTGTTGACCGGCGGTGCGCTGACCGGCGGTGCCGGGCGCGTCTGTGCGGGCGGTGCGTCGGCGCGCGGCGGCTGTGTGGACGGCGTCGTCTCGGGACGGGGAGCCGGGGTGTTCGCCGGTGGGACGTTGGTCGCCGGGTTCGGTGCGGGTGTGTTGGACGGCGGCGTGTTCGTCGTCGGGTTGGCCGAAGGCGTGTTGGTGTTCGGCGTGGGCGACGGCGTGTTCACCGGCGGGGTGTTCACCGGCGGTGCCGGGCGCGTCTGTGCCGGGGGTGCGTCGGTGCGCGGCGGCTGAGCCGACGGGGTCGTGTCCGTGCGCGGCGACGGTGCGTTGGTGGTCGGGTTGGCCGGGGGCGTGTTGGTGTTCGGCGTGGGCGACGGCGTGTTCACCGGCGGGGTGCTCACCGGCGGTGCCGGGCGCGTCTGCGCCGGGGGTGCGTCGGTGCGCGGCGGCTGCGCGGACGGTGTGGTGTCCGTGCGCGGCGACGGTGCGTTGGTGGTCGGGTTGGCCGGGGGCGTGTTGGTGTTCGGCGTGGGGGACGGGGTGTTGGCCGGGGGTGCCGGGCGCGTCTGTGCCGGGGGTGCGTCGGCGCGGGGCGGCTGGGCCGGCGGCGGCACGTTCGCCGCGGGAGGCGGCGTCGACACCGGTGGCGTGCTCGGGCGGGACTGGGCCGGCGGCGCGGTGTTCGGGGTGGCCGCCGGGGGAGTGGTGGCTGCCGGGGGCGGGGACAGCGGCGTCGGCTTCGGCGCCGGAGGCGGCGTCGAGGGCGTCGTGGCCGGCGGGGCCTTGGTGATGGTGCTGTCCGGGGTCGGGGGCTTGGGTGCGTCGAACACGCCCTTCGTACCGCCGCCTGCGGGCGTGAACTTGCTGCCGCCGCGTTCGCCGCCGGTCGCACCAGGGGTCGCCCCCGGTGCCATCGGCGGGGCCATGCCGGGTGCGGCCGAGGCGGGCGGCGTCATGCCGGGAGCCACGGCACCGCCGCGCGGGCCCGCGCTCTGCGGCGGGGTCGAGGTGACGGCGCTCTGCGAGCCGGGCGTCGTCGGAGCCGGGGTGGCGGGAACACCGGGGACGCTGGGAACCCCACCCGGCTTCGGCGCACCGCCAGGAGCGGCGCCACCGGGAGGCGTGCCACCGGGAGGCGTGCCGCCGGGAGTGGCGCCGCCAGGGGTGGCGCCGCCAGGGGTGGCGGGCGTCGTGCCACCGGCCGGCGGCACGACGGGCGTGGGCTTCGGCGCGGGCGGGGGCGTCGAGGGCGTCGTGGCCGGCGGGGCCTTGGTGATGGTGCTGTCCGGGGTCGGGGGCTTGGGCGCGTCGAACACGCCCTTCGCACCGCCGCCAGGAGGACTGAACTTGCTGCCGCCGCGGTCGCCGCCGGTCGCACCGGGGGTCGCGCCGGGCGCCATCGGCGGGGCCATGCCGGGCGCCATGCCCGGAGGCGTCGCACCGCCGCGCGAAGGCGACGTCACGGCGTTCTGCGGGCCGGGGGCGGACGTGGAGGGCTTGGTGCCCGCCGCGCCACCGGAGGTGCCGGGATCCTTGTAACCGGGCGCCGAGGGCGTGAAGGGCGCAGGGCCCTTGCCGCCACCGGAGTTCGTGCCGCCGCCGGGAGTCGTGCCACCGCCGGGGGTCGTGCCCTTGCCACCGGGAGGCGTCGCGCCGCCGGGCGTGCCCGGGGTCGCGCCGCCCTTGCCGCCGGCGTTGCCGGGGCCGGTGTAGCCGGGTGCGGTGGGCGTGAAGGGGGCAGGGCTCTTGACGCCGGGAGTCGCGCCGCCGCCCTTGCCGCCGGCGTTGCCGGGACCGGTGTAACCGGGCGCGGTCGGGGTGAAGGCAGCCGGGCTCTTGACGCCGGGAGTGGCGCCGCCGCCCTTGCCGCCGGCGTTGCCGGGACCGGTGTAGCCGGGTGCGGTCGGGGTGAAGGGCGCGGGACCCTTGGGGCTGCCGGGCGTGGCACCGCCACCGCCCCTGGTGGTGGGAGGCGCCCCGACCGCGGGTCCGCCGGACGTGTTCACGCCCGAGGTCGCGTTGCCGCCGCCATTCTTGATGTTCGGGGCCGCGCCGACAGCGCCACCACCGGGGCCCTTGACGCCGGGAGTCGCGCCGCCGCCCTTGCCACCGGCGTTGCCGGGGCCGGTGTAGCCGGGTGCGGTGGGGGTGAAGGGCGCGGGGCCCTTGGCACCGCCGGCAGTCGTGTTGCCACCGCCCTGAACGGTGGGCACTGGTCCGACGGCGCCGCCGCCGGGTCCCTTCCCACCGCCGGTCGAGTTGACGCCGCCGCCCTTGGTGTTGGTGACGTTGCTGGCCTGGCCGCCGCCGGGTCCGGCCTTGCCGGTCGAGTTGACGCCGCCGCCCTGGGTGTTGCTGACGTTGCTGGCTTGACCGCCGCCGGGTCCGGCCTTGCCGGTCGAGTTGACGCCGCCGCCCTGGGTGTTGCTGACGTTGCTGGCCTGGCCGCCGCCGGGTCCGGCCTTGCCGGTCGAGTTGACGCCGCCGCCCTGGGTGTTGCTGACGTTGCTGGCCTGGCCGCCGCCGGGTCCGGCCTTGCCGGTCGAGTTGACGCCGCCGCCCTGCGTGTTCTTCACGCCGGTCGTCGGGTCGATCGACTTCATGTTGTTCTGGTTGGTCGTGTCGACCTGCGTGGACGTCTGGTGCGTGGCCTTGAGGTTGGCCTGGACGTCAGTGAACGCCTTGGCACCGCGGTCCGCCTGCGAGACGGCGTTGTCGTTCGAGTTGTTGAGCGCCGGCACCGCGAACATGCCGATGGGGCCGAGTGCGTTGCCGCTGAAGTTCAGGCCACGCAGGCCGGACGAGATGCTCGACAGCCGGGACCCCAGGTCACCCGCCTTGTTCTGCAACCCCTGCATCGAGGAGTCGTTCATGGAGAAACCGGTGTTGCCGGTGGGGCCGCCTCCGCCCGTTCCGCTCGTGGGCGGCGCCGAGGGGGGAGGGTTCGCTCCCGGGTTCGACGACGGGTTCGGGTTGACGTTCCCCTTGGCCATGAGCGGCGATTCTCCAGAACTGCGTCAGAACAAGGCGGGATCACGGGGATCCCGGCTGTTGGCTGGGACTTACTCTGTCGGCCGGACGGAACGCTCGTGCGCGATGGTCGGCCGCAGAGGCTCCGCCGCGGCACCGCCGGCAGCCTCGTAAGCGGTGGTCGCCTGCAGCGGCTCGCTCGCCATGAGCGGGTTGACGCTCTCGTAGACGGGCTCGGCGTCGACGCGCGAGTACACCTCACGCTGCTGCGACGGCTCGAGAGCGTCGTACGCGTGCGACATCTGCGTGCGCGCGAGCGGCTCGTAACCCGACGAGGCCTGCAACGGCTCCGACGGCGTCTCCGGGCTGATGTACATCTCACGCGCCTGCATCGGCTGCACGGCCTCGTAGGCCGGCGTTCCCGACGTCATGCTCACGCCCGACACCATCGTGGAGTCCGAAGCCTCCACGCGGGAGAACGCCGTGGGAGCCTGGACGGCCTCGGCCCGCTGGAACGCCATGGGAGCCTCGACAGCTTCGGCCCGCTGGAACGCCATGGGAGCCTGAACCGCCTCGGCCCGCTGGAACGCCTGCACCGGCTCGGTCGCGTACACCGCCGCGGTGCGGGCCTGCAGCGGCTCGGCCGCGTCCATCGCCCGGACGGCCTGCATCGGCTGTGCCGGTTCGGACATGGCCACGCCTCGGAGCATCGGCTGTGCCGGTTCGGACATGGCCACACCCCGGAGCATCGGCTGAAGCGGCTCCGCGTCCATCCGCTTGACGGCCTGCATCGGCTCGGCGGCCTGCGTCGCCCTGAGGGCCTGCATCGGCTCGGTCGTGGCCGTCCGCCTGAGGGCCTGCATGGGCTCGGCGGCCACTGCCTCCGTCCGCCTGAGGGCCTGCATCGGCTCGCCCTGTTCCGTCGCCCTCAGAGGAGCGCTGGCGAGCGTCGCCTGGACGGTCCCGTCCTGGACCGTGCCGACACGCGCGTTCACCATCGATGCGCTCGCGGTGCCGGTGGCGTCCGCGGCGGTCTTGCCGTCGGTGGCACCGGGAGGCGTGTTGCCGCCACCGCCGGCGCCCCGGTTCTCCATCGCCTCGTCGATCTTCTTGTTGACGCCGTCCTGGGCCTTGTAGCCCTCGTAGGTGATCTCGGCGACGTCAGCGGAGTTCTCGAAGCGCTCCCAGCCCTTGCTGACCTTCTTCATGATGTCGTCGAGGTCGCCGATGCGCTTCATCTGACGGCCGAGAGCCGCGACGACGCGGGCGACGCGGGACGCGATGTTCACGCCCAGCGCGACGGCCTTGCCGACCGCGAAGCCACCGAAGACCGCGATCGAGGTGCCGAAGGTCGGGATCATCATGGCGGCGGCGATGATCGCGCCACCGATCAGCGAACCGATCAGCTGGGCGATCAGGTCGCGCACGATGTCACGCAGAACGGTGACGAGCATGCCCATGATCGCGACGATCTTGGCCTTGGACTCGACGGCGTTCGCCAGGTCGTCGAGCTCCTGACTCATTCCGTCCATCGACTTCTTGTAGTTCTCGGACGCCGCGCCCGTCCAGCCGTCGAACGTCGCGAGGCCGCTCTTGTGGTCCTCGGCCAGCACCCGCAGCTCGGCCGCGCGCGCCTTGTTGGCCTCGACGTTGGCCTGGATCTCCTCCGGGTTGCCCATCAGCTGGTTCAGGGCGTCACGCAGGAACGACACGTGCTCGATCAGCCAGCCGACACCGGCACCGATGATGCTGCCGAGCGGGTCGATCGCGAACATCACCGTGGCCGAAGCCGCGCCGATGGCGTTGAACGTGATGTCCAGCGCCTTCTCGGTCTCGCTCTCGGCGTCCTTGCTGATGCCGTCGATCAAGCTGCCGTAGGCCTCGATGAACAGCGAGCCCTTGAGCTTGTTCTCCTCGGTGATGTGCATCCCGGGAGGTGACGGGAGGGGAGTTTCAGGCGCGGTCATCGCTGTTCCTTACCAGGGCTGGTTGTCGTCGTCATCGTCGTCGGCCGCACTGCCACGGCCGCGGACCGGTGCGGGCTGCGGAGTCGCCGCCGGCTTGCTGACCGGGGGAGCCGGAGCAGGTTCCGGCTCGTCGTCGACCTCGTCGTACGGGTCGGCGTCCTCTTCGACCTCGTCGTCCGGGATCGAGTCCGAGACCATCTGGTAGGCCTCGGTGCCCTCGCCGAGCGGCTTGAAGAGCTCGAGGACCTGGGTGGCCGCCTGCTTTTGCGCCGCCCGTGCGGTCTCCAGGATCAGCGCGGTGAGCCTGGGCCCGCCGAGCTCGATCGCGCGGTGCCCCAGCTGCAGGTTCTGCAGGCCGCCGTTGGGCCCGACCGTCACGGTCACCGCACCGTCCTTCGACGTCACGGTGGCGGAGGCCGCCGCGACGTTCTCCGTGAGGTTCTCCGACTTCTCCTTCAGGTCGGCCAGCTTGGCCTCGTACTCTTCGACCCACTGATAAGGGTTCGCGGGGTTCACACGGTCCTCCGGCGGCGGTGGTTCAACTGCGGTTCGGCTGTGACGCGTCAGATCACGCGAGCACGGCGTCGATTCGGGTGGCGATGCGGTCGTTGTCGGTCGGCGAGAGGCTGAGCCAGCCGTCCGAGTTGACCATCAGGTAACGGCCCTGGTGGGTGTCGAACCAGTTGATCACCACACCCGACCGCTGGCGGTCCTGGGTGACGCCGAACTGGCCGCCCGCGACGCGGTTCGAGGCGAGCTCACCGAACTGCTTCGCGTCCTGCGCGGACAGGCCGGCCTGCTGCAGCGCGTCCTCGTCGTCCACCTTGCCGTCACCGAACAGGTCGTCGCCCGCGGTGGCCTCCTCGGCCTCCTTCAGCGCGACGGCGTCCTGCAGGGACTGCACCCGCACGTTCACCGCCGTGCCCGGACCGGGCACGGCGTCGGGCAGCACCTTGACGATCTCGCGGGCGATACCGGTCTCCCGGATCTCCAGCAGCCCGACCCGGTCGTCGTCGATGATCGCCAGCGCGGCGCGCTCACCGTTGGAGACGGCGAGCGCCCGCACCGTGCGGTCGAGACCGGCGACGGCGTCCACGGACACCTTGTGGTCGGCGAGCAGCCGCAGGAAGTCCTCGAGGCGGTGGTTGTCCACGAGGCCCCGTGACCGCAGGTCGTCCATCGTCTCCGTGACGAGCACGCGGCGTTCCTGCTCGGTCGCACCCTCGTTCGGCACGTCGAGCGGGTAGGGCACCCTGCCGAGCCGCAGGTCGTGCCACAGGACGTCGAACTCGCGGGGCGAGAGCAGGAACTCGGGCGTGATCAAGACGACTCGGTCCCCTTCTGCTTCTTGACCTTCGCGGCACCGATCACCGACGGGGGCAGGTTCTCACCGGGGACCTCGAACAGGTCGCCGCCCATGATGTAGCTGGCGGAACGGTGTTCCTTGTCATCCTCGCCACGGCCACCGGCTCCGGGAGCACCACCCATCGGCGCGCCCGCGCCCATGCCGGCACCGGCCGCCGCGGCGCCACCGGGACCCATGCCCATCGGCATGCCGCCACGGCCTGCCTGGCCCTGGACACCGGCCGCGCCGCCGGACTGCATCGCGCCACCACCGGCACCCGCGGTACCACCCGCGCCGCCGCCGAACGCGCCGCCACCGCCACCGCCGGCACCACCGCCGGGACCCATCTGCGGGGTGTACGGCACGGGGCCCTTCATGCCCGCGCCGCCGCCGGCGCCACCACCGGCACCGCCACCGCCGCCACCACCGGCGCCGCCGCCCGCGCCACCGGGACCGTTGTAACCGGGCGCCGTCGGCGTGTAGGGAGCGGGACCACCCTTGATGTTCTGCGGGGTGTAGTTCGGGTTCGCGATGTCGCGGCCGACGACCGGGGCCTTCGGGACGTTCTGGTTGCCGCCACCGGTGTTCGTCTTGCCACCGGGACCCATCTGCGGCGTGTAGCCCGGCGCGGTCGGGGTGTAGGGCGCGGGACCGCCGCTGCCACCGCTGCTGCCGCTGGTGTACGTGCTGCCGGGGTTGTAACCCGGGGCGGTCGGCGTGTAGGCCGCCGCGGTGTTCGTGTTCGTGTTGCCCATCTGAGGCGTGTAGCTGCTGCCGCCACCCGCACCGCCGCCGGCGCCACCGGGTCCCGCGTAGCCGGGAGCGGAAGGCGTGTAGGCCGCCGCGGCGGGCTGGTTCACGCCGCTGCCGCCGCCTGCGCCGCCGTAGCCGCTGCCCGCGCCGCTGTTGGGCACGCCGCTGGCGCTGGAACCCTGCTGCTGGGCGAGCGGGGCGGCCGTCGCCGTGCCGGCACTCGCCGTCTGGGTGGACATGAGGCCGTCCACACCGTTGTCGAGCGCGACCGCGCCGGAGCGCGGCACCGCCATGACCGGTTCCTCGACCTTGCCGGTGTTCGGGTTGAACGGCGGCTTGAAGGCGGGCGTCGACGAGTCGATCTGCCGGGAGTTGTTCTCCATGTTGGTCATCACGCCGACCGCCTGGTCGTGCGCCGCGCGCGAGGCGGCGTTGGCGATCGCGATGTCGGCGGAGGCCAGCACGAAGGCGGGCGTGCCGGGCTGGGAGAGCGCGGCCGCGGCCTTGTTCCAGTCGAACTGGACGGGCTGGGGCATCTGCGCCCTGGCGGTCTCCATGACACGGCCCTGGTCGGCGACCTTGTTGCCGACCTCGACGGCCGTGCGCGCGGTCTCGTCGACCCAGGTTCCGAGCTTCTTCATCGCCGCGCGGGCGGCCTCGGCGGCGTCACCGGTCCACTTCGACTCGGACGAGGTGATGACCGAGTTGATGACTCGGGACGCCTCGGTCAGCTCGTTGCCGTACTTGCCCCACTCGGAGCTGATCTGGCCGGCCTGACCGGGGTCGTTGTTGTTGTGCACCGCGGCATACAGCTCTTGGTGCGATCGGGACGCCCAGTTCTGCGGGTCCGTGAGGACCGGGACGTTCTCGACTTCGCTCGGGTCGGTCTCGGGGGGCATGACCGGCTCGCCTCTCACTCCGTTGGATCAGCTGGCCTCGAGATCAGCTGTTACCCATGTGCTTCTTCAGTTCGGCCTGCTGGTCCTCGTCGAGCCTGGTGAAGTTGCCGACCGCCTCGACGATCGAGTTCTTCGTCTGCTCCAGAACCGTGCGGTACGCGGTCATGACACTGACGAACGAGTACTGCTCACCCTCGGCACGATGGGTGAACTTGTCGCGCATCTTGTCGCCCACGGGGTTCGCTCCGAGCGGCGCCGGACGGGCGATGCTCGAGTTGGCACGTTCGATCCAGGAGTCGACCTGGTCGATCTGGGCCTGGAACTGCTTGCGTAGTTCCTCGCCCGCGTCCGGGTCGATCTGCACCTGACCCGAGCTGACGGTGTCCCCGAGCGGGACAGCGTCTTTGTCACCGACGATGTACATGCGGGCAGTATCGGGTGTCTTTTGGCGCAACGCTCACTTTGCGGCGTGCGAGTTACCAATTGAGACCGGTCTTCACAATGCGTTGCCATGGGCCGAAACGGGCCACTAACAGGTGAACATGGTGTAACGGCCGTGATCGTTTGCGCTGGTTGTGGGAGCGCTCTCGGGGTGCTGCCCGCTCGGGCTCTCGATCTCTGTTCACATCCCTGGAACGGCCCTTGACGCGGGGTCGATGTGACCCAAATCACACGGGCCTTTAACCGGGATTTAGGGCTCTCTTGAGGTCCGTCACCAGCTGGTTCGGCGTTCACCGGATCGGCTGAATCGTCGGAGCCGCACAAGAGCACGGGCGCACTCCGGAGAGTACGCCCGTCTTGCCCGTTTTGGATCAATGTTGTGCGCTGCGACGCACCGCGTTCGCCTTCAGGCCAGCACCGCGTCGATCCGCGTCGCGATCCGGTCGTTGTCGGTGGGCGACAGGCTGAGCCAGCCGTCGGAGCGGACCATCAGGTAACGGCCCTGGTGGGTGTCGAACCAGTTGATCACCACGTCGGCGCGGTGCCGCCCGTGCGTGACGCCGAACTGGCCACCCGCGACCCGGTTCTGCGCCAGCTCGTCCATCTGACGCGCGTCCTGCGCGGACAGCCCGGCCTTCAGCAACGCCTCGCGGTCGTCGAGCTCCTCGTCGGCCGCGCCCCACGGGTCCTCGGAGTCCTCCTCCTGCTCGGCCTCCTGTAGTGCGACTGCCTGCTGCAACGTCTCCAGCCGCACGGACAGCGCGCTGCCGGGGCCCGCGACACCCTCGGGCAGCACGCGGACGATCTCGCGGGCGAGCGAGGTGGCCCTGATCTCGGAAAGGCCGACGTTGTCGCCGTCGATGACGGCGAGAACTGCCTGGTCCCCGCTGGACGCGGCCAGTGCCCGCACCGTCCGGTCGAGCCCGGCGACGGCGTCCACGGACACCTCGTGGTCGCCGAGCACCCGCAGCAGGTCCTCCAGCCGCACGTCGTCGGCGATGCCGCGCCGGCGCAGGCCGGCGATGGTCCTGTCCTGCAGGGCCTTCACGTCCTGCTCGGTCGCTCCTTCGCTGGGCACGTCGAGCGGGTACGGCATTCTGCCGAGCCGCAGCGTCTGCCACAGCACCTCGAACTCGCGGGTCGACAGCAAGTACTCGGGCGTGATCACGAGTGCTCGGAACCTTTCTGCTCTGCCTGCTTTGCGCGCAGTATCAGGCAGAATTGGGGCAACCGTTCACCATTGAGCGATTGCGCACCCGGTTGAGACGAATGTTCACAATCCGTCGCGGTCCGGGAAATCGGGCAGCTTCCGGGCGAACGCCGGCGGTGTGAACGCTTGTTTCCCCAGGTTCCGAGAGCGCTTTCAGGACGTGAACAGGGCGGACGTGCGGCGCCCGTTCACACGTCCGCGGCGGCCGGATCCGCCGGAGTGCTGTGACCCAAATCACCCCTGGCGGGCGATGTGCAGTTCCCTCGATAGCTTCAGTGTCGACCAAAAGAAGTGGTCACGGCATTCGGCGGGGCACAGGCGCGGATGTGAAGATCAGCGGGTGACCGTCTCCTCATGGGCACCCCTGCGCCGCAACGCGTTCCGTGCGCTGTGGCTCGCCCAGTTCGCCTCCAACATCGGCACGTGGGCGCAGACCGTCGGTGCCCAGTGGCTCATGGGCGACCTCGGCGGCAGCGCCCTGCAGGTCGCGCTCGTCCAGACCGCCACGACGTTGCCGGTGTTCCTGCTCGTGGTGCCGTCCGGGGCACTGGGCGACATCCTCGACCGGCGCCAGGTGCTGATCACCGGCCAGGCGTTGATGCTGGCGGGCGCGGGCGGGCTGATGCTGCTCGCGGGCACCGGCAGGGCCACCCCGGCGAGCCTGCTGGGGCTGCTCGCGCTGATGGCGATCGGGCAGGCGTTGTCGATGCCGTCGTTCCAGGCGATCCAGCCGGAACTGGTGTCGCGCGAGGAGATCCCGCAGGCCGCGCTGCTCAACGGCGTCAACATGAACGTCGGGCGCGCCATCGGCCCCGCGCTCGGCGGGTTGCTGATCGCGCTCGCGGGGCCGGAGGCGACGTTCGCCTTCAACACGGTGAGCTTCTTCGGTGTCCTGATCGTGCTCACGCGGTGGAAGCGGCCGTCGGACCACCGGCCGCTCGGCGCGGAGCACATCACGACCGCGATGCGGACGGGCGCGCGGTACGTGGCCAGTTCGCCTCTGTTCCGGCGAGTGCTCACACGGCTGACGTTGTTCATCGTGTTCGGCAGCGGGTTGTGGGCACTGCTGCCGGCGATCGCGCGCGGGCCGCTGCGACTCGACGCCAGCGGGTACGGCGTGCTGCTCGGCAGCGTCGGGGCAGGGGCCATCGGCGGCGCGTTCGTGGTGCCGAAACTGTTGCGGCGCATGAGCAAGAACCGGATGGTCCTGATCGCGACGTTCGTCTACGCGGGAGCGACGAGCACGGCGGTGCTGACGCAGAGCTTCGCGCTGGTGATCGTGGCGATGCTGCTGACGGGGGCCTGCTGGATCGCCACCCTGTCGACGTTCAACGCCACCGCGCAGGTCCTGCTGCCCGCGTGGACACGGGCGCGGGCGCTGGCCTACTACCAGCTGATCCTCATGGGCGGGCAGGCGCTGGGCGCGGTCGTGTGGGGTGCCATCGCGGACGCGTACAGCCTGCAGGTGGCCATGATCGCCCCCGCGGTGGCGATGGTCGTGCTGGCGCTCGCGGCGACCCGGTGGCTGCCGCTGAACGACCGGCCGCTCGACGTCAGCCCCGCCACGTACTGGGAGGAGCCGCCGGAGATCACCGACACCGCAGCCGGCCCCGTCCTCGTCACCGTGGAGTGGCCCGTGGCGCCGGAGAACGAGGACGCGTTCATCGACGCCATGCAGCGCGTCGGCAGGGCCCGGCGGCGCACCGGGGCGACGATGTGGGGGTTGTTCCGGGACACCGAGCAGCCCGAGACGTTCCTGGAGACCTTCACCGTGGCGACGTGGCAGGAGCACCTGCGCCAGCACGTCGAACGCGGCACCGTCGTGGACCAGCAGAACCAGGACACGGCACGGGCGCTGGCCAAGGGACCCGCGCACGTGCGGCACCTGCTGTTCGCCGAGCCGGCGAAGCCGGACCAGTGAGCTCTTCCATAGCAGCGCGCTATGAGCGGAAGGGATGATTCCGAGGCGGCGGCCGGTGTGACGCTCGGGGGCACCTCGAACCCTGCGGAGGAACCCCGATGAGATCACTCGCCCTGGTCCTGGCTCTGCTGGCCGGGTTGCTGGCCCCTGCCGCGGCGCAGGCCGCCGTGCCCGGCGCGCCGAACAGCCCGCTGTTACCGCCCGCCGTCGCCAGGACCATCCTGCACGCCGGGCCCGACTCGGCGATCCACACCGCCGCCGTCGCCGACTACCCGGCCGAACTGCGCGCGTTGACCCGCCTGCTCGACACCTACACCAGCGCCGACGACGCGGCCGTGCACGCCGGCATGCTGCTGCTCTACTACGGCCACGCCCAGCCCGAGTTCCTCGCCGCCGTGCGCGCCGAGCCGGAGGTCCTGCGGGCGCTGCGCCGGTTCGTGCTGGGGCACCTGGACCTCTTCGGCACCGATCGCCAGTACCTCGTCCAGAACGCGACCCGTGAGCTGGGCAGGTTCTTGCAGCACAACGTCATCGCGCCGCGCGTGCGGCCGTTGCTCGCGGACATGGTCTCGCGCGGTGGCGTCGTCGGCCGGCTCGCTCCGCTGTGGGTGGGTGTCGCGGAGATGGTCGACTGGTACGACAAGGCGAACTGCCGCCGGTACGGCACGTGCGACTTCCGCGCCCAGATCGACCGCCGCGTCCTGACCGTCCGGCACACCTGCAGTGCCACGCTGAAGATCCGCGCCCAGCAGCTCACCAGCACCCAGCTGCGCCAGACCTGCTCGTCGCTCGCCGGCCAGGACGCGGCGTTCCACCGGGTCGTGCGCGACCCGGGACCCGTTGCCGGAGACCAGAACACGTCACTCGAGGTCGTCGTCTTCAACACCGGCAACGACTACCGGACGTACGCCGGGGTGCTGTTCGACATCTCCACCAACAACGGCGGCATGTACCTCGAAGGCGACCCGGCCCTGAACCAGGCGCGGTTCATCGCGCACGAGGCCGACTGGCTGCCCGGGTTCGCGATCTGGAACCTCAACCACGAGTACACCCACTACCTCGACGGCCGGTTCGACATGCACGGCGACTTCGAGGAGAACATGACCACGCCGACGGTGTGGTGGATCGAGGGCTTCGCCGAGCACCTCTCGTACAGCTACCGGGGCGAGACCTACACCGCCGCGCTGGCCGAGGCGAAGAACCGGACGTACGCGCTGAGCACGCTGTTCGACACCACCTACGACCACGACACCAAACGGGTCTACAACTGGGGTTACCTGGCGGTCAGGTACCTCGTGGAGAAGCACCCGGCCGACGTCGCGGCGGTGCTGGCGGACTACCGGGCAGGGGACTGGGCGGGCGCCCGGGACCACCTGACGCGGGTGATCGGCAACCGCTACGACGCCGACTGGTACACGTGGCTCGGCTCGCTGACGGCCGCCGGCTGACCCGCGCCGTTCAGCCGGACGCGGTGAGGGCCGCGCCCCGTTCCTCCCACCAGGGGCGGAACACCGGGCTGGCGAGCGCCTGGTCCGAATAGGCACCGAGCACCTCGGCGAACACGCGGCTGGCCTGGCTCCAGGTCAGCCGCTCCCGCCGCCACGCGAACACCAGCCGCATCCGCATCGGCGCCCCCGCCAGCGGCCGCACCGCCACGCCGGGACCGCCCTGCGACGTCGGCTCGACCAGCTGCACGGCCTTGCCCGCCGCGATCAGCTGGCGGCCCGCGCCGCTCGGCATCTCGAACCGGATCCGCGGCACGAACCCCACTGCCCGGCAGGCCGCGCGCAACGACGTCAACGAGCCGTCCTCGGCACCGGGCGGCCCCACCCACGACTCCCCGGCCAGGTCGGCGAGCTCCACCTCTGTCTTCGACGCGAGTCGGTGAGCGGCGGGAATGGCGATGTACACCGGCACCCACGGCACGACGACCCGCTGCGCCACCCCGCGGGGCAGTCCCAGGTCGGCGTCCTCGTCCACGGCGATGACCGCCGCGTCGAGGTGGCCGTTCGCCAGCGCCAGCGCCAGTCCCGTCGAGGACGGGTCGACCACGAGCGTGATGTCCGTGAGCACCTCCTCCAGCCGGGTGTACAGCGAGGCGACGCACTCCATGTGCACCGAGCCGAGACGAGACGGTCCGTCTCGTTGGGTCATGTCCGAGCCGAACGCGTCCAGCTCGACCAGCAGCAACCGGGCCCGTTGCAGCATCTGCGCGCCCAGCGCCGTGGGTTCGGCGCCGGCGCGGCCGCGGTCGAAGAGCTTGCCGCCGACCAGGCGTTCCACTCGTTGCAGCAGGGTGGTGAGCGAGGGCTGGGAGATGCCGAGCTGCGTGGCCGCGCGCGACAGGCTGCCCGCGTCGCCGATGGCGCAGATCGCCCGCAGGTGCCGGATCTCCAGTTCCATAGCCTGAGGCTATCCCCGATCCGGATTGGCGCGACCCCTCCGAGAGGAGGAAGGGTGGCAGGAAGGACCACTCTGAGAGGACGCGAATTGGCTCGGACACGCCGCGACATGGCGAAACTGGTGGACGCGGACGGTTTCCGCTCTTACATCCGCGACGGCTGGGGTGAGTGGGACAGTTCCGTCGACCTGCCCCAGGGCACCGCGGAGGCGGCCGCCGCCCACCGCGCCAGGCTCGTGCAGGCGCTGCCCGGCAAGCGGATCGCGCTGGCCGCCGGGCGCGCGCACGTCCGGTCCAACGACACGTTCCACGAGTTCCGCGCCGACAGCGACTTCGTGTGGCTGACCGGCTGCCAGGTCGAGGGCGCGGTGCTGGTGCTGACCGGCGACGACGCGACGCTGTTCGTGCCGGTGCCGAGCGAGACCCACAGCGTCGACTTCTTCGGTGACGCCGACCGCAGCCCGTTCTGGATCGGCGCCGCCGCCGGTCCGAAGGAGTGGGGCCAGGCGCTCGGCATCACGGCCCGTCCGATCGAGGACCTCGCGAACGCCCTGCGCGGGCGCCACCCGGAGACGCTCGTCGCCAAGGGCGTCGACCCGCTGCTCGACGCGCTGAGCGGTTCGCACAGCGACGAGCTGCGCACCGTGCTCGCCGAGCTGCGCCGGATCAAGGACGACTGGGAGGTCGACCAGCTCCGCCAGGCCGTCGACGCGTCGGTCAAGGGCTTCGCCGACGTCGCCATGGAGCTCGGCCAGGCCGTGCGCGGCGGGGGAGAGCGCTGGCTGCAGGGCACGTTCGACCGCCGTGCGCGCACCGAGGGCAAGGGCCCCGGCTACACCTCGATCGTCGCCGCCGGCCCGCACGCCCCGGTCCTGCACTGGACGCGCTGCGACGGTCGCGTGAACGACGCCGACCTGCTGCTGCTCGACGCCGGTGTCGAGATGAACTCCCTCTACACCGCCGACGTCACCCGCACGTTCCCGGTCAGCGGCGAGTTCAGCGCGCCGCAGCGCCAGGTGTACGACCTCGTGCTGAAGTCGCACCTCGCCGCGCTCGCGGAAGTGCGGCCGGGCAACGACTACAGCGCGTTCCACCACACGGCGATGCGCGTGCTCGCCGAGGGCCTGCACGACTGGGGCCTGCTGCCGGTCAGCGTCGACAAGGCGCTCGACCCGTCCGGTCAGCACCACCGCCGCTACATCGTCTGCGGCACCGGGCACTTCCTCGGCCTCGACGTGCACGACTGCGCCGACGCCCGCCAGGAGACCTACCAGCAGGGCGTCCTGGAACGCGGCATGGCGCTCACGGTCGAGCCCGGCCTGTACTTCCACCCGAACGACGAGACGCTGCCGCCGGAGCTGCGCGGCATCGGCGTGCGCATCGAGGACGACCTGGTCGTCACCTCGACCGGCGCGGACGTCCTGTCGGACGCGTTGCCGATCGAGGCCGACGACGTCGCCGCGTGGGTGCGCAAGCAGCGTTCCTGACGCCGAACACCGTTCCTAAGTGGACGGAGTGGAGCGGGCCCAGGCGAACGTGAGTTCCACGGCCCGCTTCCAGTTCGCGTACTCGTCCTCGCGGTGCCGGGCGTCCATCGCCGGGTTCCACCGCGCGGCCAGGTGCCAGTTCCTGCGCAACCCCTCCAGGTCCGGCCAGTACCCGGCGGCCAGACCCGCGGCGTACGCGGCGCCCAGTGACACGGTCTCCGCCACCAGCGGCCGCATCACCGGGATGTCCAGCACGTCGGCGAGGAACTGCATCAGGAGGTGGTCGGCGGTCATCCCGCCGTCCACCTTCAACACCGGCGTCGGCACGCCGAGGTCGGCGTTCATCGCGTCGACCACCTCGCGGGTCTGCCAGCCCGTCGCCTCCAGCACGGCCCGCGCCAGGTGGCCCTTGTTGATGTAGGACGTCAGCCCGACGACGAGCCCGCGCGCCTGCGAGAGCCAGTGCGGCGCGAAGAGCCCCGAGAACGCCGGCACGATGTAGCAGCCGCCGTTGTCCTTCACCGTGCGCGCCAGCGTCTCGATCTCCGGCGCGCTGTGGATCAGCCCCAGGTTGTCGCGGAACCACTGCACCAGCGACCCGGCCACGGCGATCGAGCCCTCCAGCGCGTACGTCGGTTCACCGCCGATCTGGTAGCCGATCGTCGTCAGCAGCCCGTGCTTCGACCGCACCAACTCGTTCCCGGTGTTCATCAGCAGGAACCCGCCGGTGCCGTACGTGCCCTTGATCGACCCCTTCTCGAAACAGGTCTGACCGAACAGCGCCGCGTGCTGGTCGCCCAAAGCCGCGGTGATCGGGATGCCCGGCACCACCCGCGTGGTCCTGCCGTGGATCTCGGACGACGGGCGGATCTCCGGCAGCATCGACGACGGCACGCCGAAGAACTCCAGCAGCATCGGATCCCATTGCCGCGTCGAGAGGTTCATCAGCATCGTCCGCGACGCGTTGGTCACGTCCGTGACGTGCAGGCCGCCGCTGACGCCGCCGGTGAGGTTCCAGATCAGCCAGGTGTCCATGGTCCCGAACAGGACGTCGCCGCGGTCGGCCTTCGCGCGCAGCCCGGCCACGTTGTCGAGCATCCACCGCAGCGACGGCGCCGAGAAGTACGTCGCGAGCGGCAGGCCGCAGCGGTCGCGGACCTCCTCGATGCCCTGCTTCTTCCCGAGCTCGGTGACGAGGTCCTCGGTGCGGATGTCCTCCCAGACGATCGCGCGTCCGATCGGGACACCCGTGTGCCGGTCCCACAGCACGAACGTCTCGCGCTGGTTCGTGATGCCCATCGCGACGACCTGGTCGGCGCTGATCCCCGCCTGCCGCAACGCCTGCGGCACGATCCGGTCGACGTTGCGCCAGATCTCCACGGCGTCCTGCTCGACCCAGCCCGGCCGCGGGTGGTACTGCCGGTGCTCGCGCTGGGCGACCGCGACGAGGCGGGCGTTCTGGTCGAACACGATGCAGCGCGTCGACGTCGTGCCCTGGTCGATCGCCATTACGAACCGTTGCACGGCGAGCCCCTCAGTTCTCGTCGACAAGCGAAGTGGTGACGGATTCCGCGGCCTGCACGACCTGGCGCACCAGCGTCGCACGCGGACGTCCCGTGGAGTCGCACAGCCGGTCCGCCGCGCCGGAGATGCCGATCGCGCCGATCACGAGCCCGCCGGGGATGCGGATGGGCGCGGCGATGCTCGCCTCGCCCGGCATGTACTCCTCGGCCTCGCCCGCCCAGCCCTGCCCGCGCACCTCGGTCAGCACGCGCTCCAGCATCTGGGTGCGCGTGATCGTCCGGCGCGTCAACGACGTGAGCTCCCGCCGGCGTGCGGCCGCCGACAGGTCCGGGTCGTAGGCGAGCAGCACCTTGCCGAGCGCCGTGGCGTGCAACGGCAGCATCGCGCCGATGCCGAGTGTTTGCACGGAGTCATCAGGACGGAACACGTGGTGCACGACGAGCACGGCGCCGTCGTGGTGCATGCCGATCCTGACCTCCTGGCTGCTGCGCGCGGCGAGCGTGTCGGCCCAGTTGATCGATCGAGAACGCAGCTCGTTCGCGTCGAGGTAGGACGTTCCCAGGTGCAGCAGCGCGGCGCCGAGCCGGTAACGCCCCGTCGTCTGGTCCTGCTCGACGAACTCGACCCGTTGCAGCGTGCGGAGAATCCCGTGCGCGGTGCCCCGCGCGAGACCGAGCGAGTCGGCGATCTCCGTGAGACCGTGGTGGCCCGAGCCACGCGCCAGGAGCCGCAGCACGGCTGCGGCTCGTTCGATCGACTGGATGGGTCCCGGCACGCGTGAAACGTAATTGAGACGACCCGTGTCGGCAATGTCGAACAGCTAGGGCACCCGTCACCCCTGGAAACAGGCCTGAAACGCCTTGTCTGCGCGCAGCGTGACCACTCGGTCACACCTTCGTGGGTCGCAGGTGTCGACATTGTCGAAACGTGCCTGTTGAGCAGGCGTGACCTGGGTCATTACGTTCCGCCTCAATCACCACGTGGTGATCAGCCGTTCAAGGACGAATGGGAGGCCAGCGTGGGTCTCGGGACAGTGTTCCTCAGCGAGGTGCTCGGTACGGGCATCTTGCTGTTGCTGGGTGCGGGCGTGGTGGCCAACGTGCTGCTCGCCAAGTCGAAGGGTTTCGACGGCGGCTGGCTGTTGATCAACTTCGGTTGGGGCCTCGGTGTCTTCGCCGGTGTCTACATCGCTTACAAGTCGGGCGCGCACCTCAACCCCGCCGTGACGATCGGCATCCTCACCAGCGGCGCGGACGAGTTCGCACCCGGTGTGCCGGTCGGCGTGGGCTCGACGCTCGTCTACTTCGCCGGTGAGATGCTCGGCGCGTTCCTCGGTGCCGTGCTCGCGTGGCTCGCGTACAAGCCGCACTTCGACGAGACCCCCGACGAGGGCCTCAAGCTCGCGGTGTTCTCCACCGGCCCGGCGATCCGCAGCTACACCTGGAACCTGGTGTGCGAGATCATCGGCACGTTCGTCCTGGTCTTCGTGGTCCTCGCGCTCGGCAAGACGCCGACCCAGCTCGGCCCGCTGGCCGTGGCCATGCTCGTCGTCGGCATCGGTGCCTCGCTCGGTGGTCCCACCGGTTACGCGATCAACCCCGCCCGCGACCTCGGCCCGCGCATCGCGCACGCGCTGCTTCCCCTGTCCTACAAGGGCACCGACGGTGAAGCGGTGGGCAAGAAGGACTCCGACTGGAGCTACTCCTGGGTGCCGGTCGTGGGCCCGATCATCGGCGGCGCGCTCGCCGGTGTCATCGCCTCGCTCGCGTTCTGATCTGACCATCCGGAAAGGACAGTTTCGATGACGCAGTACGTTCTCGCCGTCGACCAGGGCACGACCAGCACGCGGGCGATCATCTTCGACCACAGCGGCTCCATCGTCGCCGTGGGCCAGAAGGAGCACGAGCAGATCTTCCCGCGCGCCGGCTGGGTCGAGCACAACCCGGTGGAGATCTCCGAGAACACCCGGTTCGTGATCGGCCAGGCACTGTCCACGGCCGACCTGAACACCGGTGACCTCGCCGCCGTGGGCATCACCAACCAGCGCGAGACCGCGGTGGTGTGGGACAAGAACACCGGCGAACCCGTCTACAACGCGATCGTCTGGCAGGACACCCGCACCCAGGCGATCGTCGAGGAGCTCGGTGCCCTCGGCGGCGGTGCCGACCGCTACAAGGCGAAGGTCGGCCTGCCGCTGGCGACCTACTTCTCCGGCCCCAAGATCCGCTGGATCCTCGACAACGTCGAGGGCGCCCGTGAGCGCGCCGAGGCCGGCGACCTGCTGTTCGGCAACACCGACACGTGGACGCTGTGGAACCTCACCGGCGGCCCCAACGGCGGTGTGCACGCCACGGACGTCACCAACGCGTCGCGGACCATGCTGATGGACCTCGACACGCTGCAGTGGGACGCGGAGATCGCCTCCGACATGGGCATCCCGCTGTCGATGCTGCCGGAGATCCGTTCCTCCTCGGAGGTCTACGGCACCGGCGGCCCCGGCGGCGTGCTCAAGGGCGTGCCGATCGCGGGCATCCTGGGCGACCAGCAGGCCGCGACGTTCGGCCAGGTCTGCTACGAGCCGGGCACCGCGAAGAACACCTACGGCACCGGCAACTTCATGCTGCTCAACACCGGTACCGAGAAGGTCGCCTCGAAGAACGGTCTGCTCACGACCGTCTGCTACAAGATCGGCGACGAGGCTCCCGTCTACGCCCTCGAGGGCTCCATCGCGGTCACCGGCTCGCTGGTGCAGTGGCTGCGCGACAACCTCGGCATCATCGGCTCGGCCGCGGAGATCGAGACCCTGGCCAAGACGGTGGACGACAACGGCGGCGCGTACTTCGTGCCGGCGTTCTCCGGTCTGTTCGCGCCGTACTGGCGAGCGGACGCGCGTGGTGCGGTCGTCGGCCTGACCCGGTTCGTCAACAAAGGTCACCTGGCGCGTGCCGTGCTGGAGGCGACGGCGTTCCAGACCCGCGAGGTGCTGGACGCGATGAACGCCGACTCCGGTGTGCCGCTGACCGAGCTGAAGGTCGACGGCGGCATGGTCGCGAACGAGCTGCTGATGCAGTTCCAGGCGGACGTGCTGGACGTGCCGGTCGTGCGTCCCGTGGTCGCCGAGACGACCGCTCTCGGTGCCGCGTACGCCGCCGGCCTGGCCGTCGGCTACTGGTCCGGGCTCGACGAGCTGCGCGCCAACTGGGCCGAGGACAAGCGCTGGACGCCGGAGCTCGACTCCGGTGAGCGCGAGCGCGAGTACCGCAACTGGAAGAAGGCCGTCACCAAGTCGTTCGACTGGGTCGACGCAGACGTCCGCTGACTTCTCTCTTTAGGAGCTGAAGAAGTTGTTCGCAAGGCTGGATCCGGCTCGCCGTGCCCGATCGCTCGAAGCGCTGGGCAGCACGGAGTTCGACGTCCTCGTCGTCGGAGGCGGGGTGGTCGGCGCGGGTGCTGCTCTCGACGCGGCGTCGCGCGGCCTCTCCGTCGCCCTGGTGGAGGCCGACGACTGGGCGGCGGGCACGTCGAGCCGGTCCAGCAAGCTCGTCCACGGCGGGCTGCGGTACCTGGAGCAGCTGGAGTTCAAGCTGGTCCGGGAAGCTCTGAAGGAACGCGGGTTGCTGCTGCGCCGGCTCGCACCGCACCTGGTGCGGCCGGTGCCGTTCCTCTTCCCGCTGAAGAAGCAGTGGGAACGCGCCTACGTCGGCGCGGGCGTGATGTTGTACGACTCGATCGGCGGCGCCGGGGCCGTGCCGATGCACCGGCACCTCTCCCGCCGCAAGATGGCCTCGGTCGGACCGTCCCTGGACTCCGCCGCGTTCGCCGGCGCCATCCGCTACTACGACGCGCAGATGGACGACGCGCGACTCGTGGCGACTCTCGTCCGCACGGCCGCTCAACACGGTGCTTCCGTGGTGTCGCGGGCCCGGGTGACGTCGTTGCTGCGCACTGACGGCCGGGTTTCCGGTGCTTCGGTGCGCGACGAGCTGACCGGCGTGACGCATGTGGTGCGGGCCCGGCGGGTGATCAGCGCGACCGGCGTGTGGACCGACTCGCTGAACTCGATGTCGCCCGGCACGCCGCCGTTCCACGTGCGGATGTCCAAGGGCGTGCACGTGCTGGTGGAGCGGTCGAAGATCCAGCTCGACGGCGGCCTGATCACGCAGACCGAGAAGTCGGTGCTGTTCGTGATCCCCTGGGGCGCCTACTGGATCATCGGCACCACGGACACGCCGTACTCCGGTGCGCCCGAGGACGTGTCGGCCACGTCCGACGACGTCGCCTACATCCTCGACCACGTCAACGCCGTGCTCCGGTCACCCTTGTCGGTGGACGACGTCGTGGGTGCGTACGCGGGCCTGCGGCCGCTGCTCGCCGGGGCGTCGAGCGACACGTCGAAACTCTCCCGCGAACACGCCGTCGCACAGCCCGAGCCGGGCTTCTTCGTGATCGCGGGCGGCAAGTACACGACCTACCGCGTGATGGCCGCGGACGTCGTGAACGCCGCGGTCTCTGGTTTGGGGCGCGCGGTGGCGCCTTCCCTGACCGCACGGCTGCCGTTGTGCGGCGCCGTCGGTTTCCAAGAGCTGTGGGCGGACCGGACTCGGGTCGCTGCGGAGTCCGGCCTGCCCACGTCCACCGTGGAACGTCTGCTGCGCCGCTACGGCTCTGCCGTGTCCGACGTGCTGGCGATGATCGCGCAGGACCCGTCGCTCGCCACGCCCGTCGCCGGGTACCTGGCGGCGGAGATCGTGTACGCCGTGACGCACGAGGGCGCGCTGGGCCTGCAGGACGTGCTCGCCCGCCGGACCCGCATCGCGATGGAGCACCTGGACTTCGGCGCGTCGGTCGCAGGCGAGGTCGCCGACCTGATCGCCGGCCCGCTGGGGTGGTCCTCGTCCGAACGTGACGCGGCTGTGGAGACCTATCGGGCTGACACGGAGTTGGCGGCGAGATGAGATGGACAGCGCGGAGCTGATCGAGAGGTTGCGGCGGGAAGGCGGCTTCCGGCTGCTCCCGCTGCTGGGGAACACCGGGCAGGTCGCAGGGGTGCACCTCGCCCGGTTCCTCCCCGGCGGGCACCTCGACGTGATCCAGGCCTGGGACGAGCGGTGGGCCGTGTGGGCCCGCCTGCCCGACTCGGTGGACCCGGCCGCGCCGTTCGCCGGGCCGGGTGGGGGAGTGGTGCGGAGCGGGTCGCTGGCTCGGGTGGCCGCGCCGTTGTTGCCGTTGCAGGCCGGACTGCTCGGGCCGTGACTGGCGCCGCCCTGCCGTTTCAACCCCGACTTACCGCTCCTTAAGCGGCCCGCGCGAGGGTCGAAGCCATGATCAGAGCACTCGCGCTGGCCCTGCTGGCCGTCGTGGCCACGGCCCCGGCCGCGCACGCCGCCAGCCCCGTCGGCTTGACCGACGGCTTCTACGTCGACCCCGACTCCAACCCCGCCGTGTGGGTGCGCGACCACGCGGGCGACGGCCGCCAGGCCGCGATCAAGGCGAACATCTCGACCAAGCCGATCGCCCGCTGGTTCGGTGCCTGGAGCGGCGACATCAAGACCGCTGTCAGCGGGTACGTGAACAAGACCGGCACGAAGCTGCCCGTGCTGGTCGCCTACAACATCCCCGGCCGCGACGCGTGCGGTGGCCACTCCGGTGGCGGCGCGGGGACGCCTGAGGCCTATCGGGCCTGGATCTCCTCCTTCGCTTCGGCGATCGGCTCGCGGCCGGCCGTCGTGGTGATCGAGCCGGACTCGCTGGCGGACTTCGGTTGCATGGACGGTGGCAAGGTCGCCGAGCGGACGGCGATGATCAAGTACGCCACCGAGCAGTTCAAGGCCAAGGCGCCCAACACGTGGGCCTACCTCGACGCCGGCAACGCGCAGTGGGTGCCGGCCGCGACCATGGCGACGCGGCTGGACTCAGCCGGTGTGCGCAACGTCCGCGGCTTCTCGATCAACGTGTCGAACTACCACACCACCGCGGCCTCGACGGCGTACGGCAACTCGGTCAGCGGTGCGCTGCCCGGCTACACCAAGCCGTACGTGATCGACACCAGCCGCAACGGCAACGGCCACAACGGCGAGTGGTGCAACCCCGGTGGCCGCAAGCTCGGCACGCCCGCGCGCACCGGTGGCGGTGCGGAGATGCTGCTGTGGGTCAAGGTTCCCGGCGACTCGGACGGGCGGTGCGGCAAGGCGCCGGGTGTCGACGCCGGGAAGTTCGACCCGCAGCTCGCGTTCGACCTCGTGCACGGCTACTGAGCCAGGGCGCGTAGCGGAGTGGGCCCGCGGTACTCCGCGAGCTTGCGCCGCGTCTGGGCCTCGTCCAGGGCGACCTCGTCGAGCAGGTCGAAGAGCGTGCGGCCGCGTTCGACGGCGGCCTCGCCCTGGGCGAAGACCTTGGCCAGGCCGGACTCCGCGTAGACGAGCGGTGGTGCCTTCTCGAACTCGAACAGCGTGCACGCCGACTGGAACGCCGCTGTGGCCGCTTCTTCCGGCACGACGCGGATGACGGCGGAGTTCGCCAGGAGCCACACGTACTGCTCCTCCATGACCTGCTTGCCGCCGAGCCGCATCCGCAGCGCCAGCTCGTGCAGGTAGAAGACGCACCTGGGGCCGTTGGGGCGGCGCATGACCGCCTGCCTGTCCAGGTCCTCGGCGGCCTGCCCGGTGGCGGCCTGCAGGGCACGCGCGTAGTCCGGCGTCTGCAGGAGGCTGTTCACGGTCAGCACGTCGTAGGCCGTGATGCCGGTGGCCGTCGACTCCGTCATCGCGAGCGTGCGCGTGGTGTCCGGCGTCTGCGCGAGGTACGGGTCGAAGGCGTTGTGGTAGCGGCGGAGGAAGTCCTCGAAGTAGTCGATGTCCTTGCCGCAGACCGTGAGGTACTGCGCGAGGTCGATGTCGCTGCCCCGGATCTTGCCGTGCTCGAGGTTGGAGACCTTGCTCGGGTCCCAGCCGAGCTGCAGCGCCATCGCGCGGCCCCTCAACCCGGTGAACCTCTGCCGGAGCCGGCGCAGTTCGTCGCCCAGGTCCCTGCTGTACGCGGTGGAAGTCGTCACTGTCACGACTTCGAACGTATGGGTTGGAATTACTCCATGGTACGGGCTCGTTCGGGTGAAAACGTGCTAGTCGATCAGCTTGCGGAGCTCCGCGTCGAAGTCGACGTAGTCGGTCTCGCAGCCGGGAGCGACCACGTCGTAGGTGGAGTTCAGGAACTCCTGCAGCTCGGACGACCGGACGTGGAACACGGCCTGCGACACGTCGGACCGCAGTTCGAGCACGGCGGTCGTGGAGTTGTGGGGCCGCAGCCGCACGTCGCCCGCGCCGCTGGTGGTGATCAACCCGTCGGCGAGCAGGTCGCGGCTCACGAGCCACACGGTCTCCTGGCGTCCCATGCGGAACGTCATGGTCACGGCGTGCGGGTCGTCGGCGCGGTAGCCGAGCTCGACGTCGACGGGCAACGGGCGCCCCGACGGAGCGATGAAGGCGAATGTCGAGTCGGCGCCCACTCGTGTCACGTTCCTCATGCCCCCTTGGACGTCCGGCAGCCTCCGTGGATGCCTCGATCAGGAAAAGCGATCGGAACGTGATTTTCAATGGTCCTCAAGTATGACTTTTCACATGCAGCCCCGACCGCCAGGTGAGACGAGAGCGCTCACCTGGCCTGACCAGGCCATTCGCATTATTCGACCTGGTGGGGTTCGGTCATCTGTGGACGGGATCACGGGCTGAGACGGGCGGCTCGCGGCCCGAATGGCGGGATGGGGTGAGGTGGAGAACCTTAATTCCAGTTAAAGCTGGAGGTGCTTTCCGTAGCTATTTCGGCACGGAAAGTGATGTCCGGGTCAGGCCGGGTTGCCGCGCGGCCGCAGCCGCCCACCGGGCAGCGGCGGCGCCGGCAGACGGGCGCCGGGGTAGCCCTCGACCCGCCCGAACCGGTCGGTCTCCGCCTGCCACTCCTCCCGGAACGCGGCGATCTCGTCGTGCGTGCGCCCGACGAAGTTCCACCACATGACGATCTCCTCGCCGAACGGCACACCGCCCAGCAGCACGACCCGACCGCCGCCGGCCGAGGACAGCGTCAGCGTCGAACGGCCGGTGCCGACGTAGCCGAGGTCGCCGGGCTCCAGGGCGGTCTCGCCCAGCGTCACGTCACCGGTGTCGAGCAGGACGCCGTGCTCGAACGACGGCGCCACGTCCAAGGTCAGCGACGCACCCGCGGGCAGCACGATCTCGGCGCCGAGCAACGGCGTGAACGTCCGCACCGGCGACGTCGAGCCCGCCAGCGAGCCGAGGAACACGCGCACCGAGGCGCCGTCCACCTCCACCGTCGGCGGGACGTGGTGCTGGAAGTCGCGCGGCGCGTCGCGGTGGGCGTCGGGCAGGGCGAGCCAGAGCTGCACGCCGTGCAGGACCGAGGACGAGGCGGTGGACTGCTCGGAGTGGCAGATGCCGCTGCCGCCGGTCATGAGGTTGAGCTCGCCGGGGCGGACGAACGCGTGCACGCCGAGGCTGTCGCGGTGCTCGATCTCGCCGGTGAACAGCCAGCTGACGGTCTGCAGGCCCGTGTGGGGGTGCGGGGCCACGTCCATGGTGACGTCGTCCGGGCCGTAGTGGTCGCAGAAGCACCAGGCCCCGATCAGCGAGCGCTGCTTCTGGGGGAGCGTCCGGCGCACCGACATCGCCCGCGGTCCGCCCAGCGGGACGTCGCGCGGGGTCAGGACCTCGACACCGCCTGGGGTGGAGGTGCACGTCACTTCTGCGGGCTCGGCCTCGACATTGCTCACGGGGTCGATCGTAAGCTGGCGCGGGGGCAACAGTGGATCTTCACGCACATGTGTCGAACCGGGGGTACGAGCTCGGCGGCGCACAGCGGGAAGCCGTCGCGCGGCTGGGGGAACTCGGACGGCGCCGCCGGGGCGTCTACCTGCACGGGCCGGTCGGCCGCGGCAAGAGCTTCCTGGCGGGCACGCGCAGGGCGCCCAGCGGTTGCGTTCGAGACTGGCGCGGTTGGTCGTTGGGGCCGTTGAGCTTCACGGTCTCCCACGAGCCCTGCGTGCGACTGGGTGATCGTCGACGTGCCGGCTGCTGGACCGCGACCGGGAGGCCGGGCAGCGGTTCTCGAACGTCGCGGACGTGTTGGTGGACAAGGACGTCAGGCTGACACTCGTGAGTGAACACGTGCTCGGCGAGATCATCGGTGGTGAGGCGCGCGACCTCGCCCGTACCGCCGGCAGGCTGGAGATGATCAACACGACCGGGTGATCAGCTGGAGGCTCCGCGGACCGATAGTGCCCTTGTCCCCCCGGCAAGGAGTAGTCAGGCATGACGTTGCGCGCACGCATCGGCGAGGTCGTCGAGAGCACACGGTTCCAGTGGATGATCATTTGCGTGATCGTGGTGAACGCGGCCACCTTGGGAGCCGAGACCTCACCCTCGATCGTCGCCGAGCACGGTGACCTCCTCAGTGCCGTCGACCACCTGGCGCTCGCCGTCTTCGTCGCCGAGCTCGCCGCCCGGCTCTACGCGTTCGGCTGGCGGTTCTTCCGCGACCCGTGGAACGTCTTCGACCTCGTCATCGTGTCGGTGGCGCTGCTGCCGGCCGCCGGACCGCTCAGCGTGCTGCGGTCCCTGCGGATCCTGCGGGCGCTGCGCCTCGTGGCGATGGTGCCCAGCATGCGCAGGGTCGTGTCCGCGCTGGTGAAGTCCGTTCCCGGCCTGATCTCGCTCACCGGGCTGCTGATGCTGCTGCTGTACGTCGGTGGTGTGATCGCGAGCAACCTGTTCGGCGACTCCGGCGACCCGCGGTTCGCCGGCCTGGGGTCGACGCTGCTGACGCTGTTCCAGATCACCACGGGCGACGGCTGGTCGGACGTCATGCGCGACCAGATGGAGCACCAGCCGCTCGCGTGGGTCTTCTTCCTCTGCTACCTGATGGTCGGCACGTTCACCATGCTCAACCTGTTCATCGCCGTGGTGTGCAGCGCGATGGAACCGGACGTGCAGCAGCTGCCCGCACCCCGTTCCGCGTCGCACGACGACCTGCTGCTGCAGGAGGTCCGGGCGCTGCGGGAGGAAGTGCGGGGAATGCGGCAGAACGCTTGACCGCGATGTCGTCCAGGTGACCCGGAATTCTGGCCCGTCCCTCATCCGGTCGGTTGCGAAGAACCCACGAAGGTGGGGATGACGACCTGCTAGCAGGGGTTAAGAGGCCCACCGGAACGCGACATCGGGCCTACCCGTTCGTGTCCGAACCAAGCCTGAACGGCGGATCGTTCGTTGCTCCGAAAGCTGCAAAGGTCAGTTGCTGTTCGGCAGTGAGCGTTCCAACGAACAGGAGCCACTCAGGTCATGGCGAGCCCCACTGTGAAGCCGGTTCTGCGCACCGACTACCAGCGTTCCGTCGCGGACTACTGGAACAAGGAGAAGGACCCGGTCAACATCAAGCTCGGTGAGGTGGACGGTCTCTACCACCACCACTACGGGCTCGGCCAGTACGACCCCGCGGTGCTGGAGGCGCCCGCCGCGGTGCGGGACCAGGCGATGATCGCCGAGATGCACCGGCTGGAGACCGCGCAGGCCGAGGTGCTGCTCGACGCGTTCGGCGACGTGCCCGCCGGCGGCCACCTGATGGACGGCGGCTCCGGCCGCGGCGGCACCAGCTTCATGGCCAACGCCCGGTTCGGTGCCCGCATCGACGGCGTGAGCATCTCCGAGGAGCAGGTCGCCTTCGCCAACAACCAGGCCGTCGAGCGCGGTGTCGCCGACCAGGTCCGGTTCCACTTCAAGAACATGCTCGACACCGGCTTCGAGACCGGCTCGTTCAACGGCATCTGGACCAACGAGACCACGATGTACGTGGACCTGCAGCAGCTGTACGGCGAGTTCGCGCGCCTGATCGCGCCCGGTGGCCGGTACGTCTGCATCACCGGCTGCTCCAACGACCTGACCGGCCTGCGGTCGCGGGCGGTCAGCCAGATCGACCAGCACTACATCTGCAACATCCACCCGCGCAGCGAGTACTTCCGAGCGTTGGCGGACAACGGCTTCGTGCCGATCAGCGTGGTCGACCTGACGCCGGAGACCATCCCGTACTGGGAGCTGCGCGCCCAGTCGTCGGTCGCCACAGGTGTGGAGGACCCGTTCCTGACGGCCTACAAGGAAGGCAGCTTCCACTACCTGCTGATCGTCGCGGACCGCATCTGATGAAGGACCTCCTCACCGGGCCGTCCGGGCTGGGCACCTCCGCTGCCCGGCTCGGGCGGCCCGAGGCCGTCACACTGCCGCCCGAACCCGGCTACGCGGAACGCCCGTGGGGTGACGGCACCGCGCCACCGCTGTACGTGCCGGTGCTCGAACGCGAGGACGCGCTGCTGGCGGCCGCCGTGGACGAGCGCCTCGTCGCGTGGGCAGGGGAGTGCGGGTTCGAGGAGCCGGAACGGTTCCTGGGCGGCATGTTCGGCCGGCTCGCGGTGCTGACCCACGTCGACACCGACGACGTCGACCAGCTGCTGATCGCGGCGAGGCTGAACGCGGCGTGGTGGGCCGCGGACGACCTGTACGCGGACGACACTGAGATGGGCGCGGTCCCGACCGAACTGCCGCCGCGCCTCGCACTGGCGATGGCCGCGATGGACCCGGTCGCGCCCGCCGCCGAGTTCACCGTGGACCTGGAGGAGAGGATCGCGTCCGACCCGGTGCTAGCCGGCCTCCGCTCGGGCATCGCGCACCTCACCTCGCGCAGCACGGCCACCGTGGTGCAACGGGTCTGCTACTCGACGTTCGCGATGTTCGTGTCGTGGGGCGCCTATGCGGCCTGGCGCCACACCGGCAACTACCCGCCCGCGTGGCAGTACCTCGCGACGAGGCAGCACGACACCTTCTACACGTCGATGACGCTGATCGACGCCGTCGGCGGCTACGAACTGCCCGCGCCGCTGTACTACGACCCGCGCGTGCGGCAGCTGCTCACGGCCGCGGGCACGGCGTCGGTGATGGTGAACGACCTGGTGTCGGTGGAGAAGGACGCCGCCGACGAGCAGCCGGTCTGCAACATGGTGCTGCAGATCGCCGCGGACCGTGAGTGCTCTATCGCCGAGGCCACCGCACGGACCGTGGAGCTGCACAACCAGCTGGTGCGCGACTTCGAGGCAGGGCACAAGGCGTTGCTCGCGGTGCCGTCGGTGGAGCTGCACCGGTTCCTGAAGGGCACCAAGGCCTGGATGGGCGGCGGCTTCGAATGGCACACCACGCATCCGCGTTACAAGTAGAGCGTCCGCCTGAGCCACGCCATCCGCGTGGCTCGGGCACGGCGTGACAACGCCGCTTCCGGCACGAGCTGGTCGAAGCCGTGACAGCCACCCGGCCACACGTGCAGCTCCGCGTCCCCGCCCGCCTGCCAGATGCGTGACGCGTAACCGACGGCCTCGTCGCGGAACACGTCGACCGAGCCGACGTCGACGTAGGCCGGTGGCAGGCCGGCGAGCTCCGCCGCACGCGCTGGAGCGGCGTACGGCGACACGTCCGGCCCGCCCCGCGCGTCCCCGAGCAACGCCGTCCAGCCGGTGAGGTTCGAGGCGCGCACCCAGGTGGTGCCGTCGAGGAACTGGTGGCTGGACGGCGTTTCGCACCTGTCGTCGAGCATCGGGCACATCAGCAGCTGGCCGCGGACGTCCGGCCCGCCGAGGTCGCGGGCCATCAGCGTCACGGCCGCCGCCAGCCCGCCGCCCGCGGACGTGCCGGCGACGACCGGGGAGGCGAGACCGTTGCGCGTCATCCACGTCAGCGTCCGGTAGCAGTCCCGCACCGGCGCCGGGTGCGGGTGTTCGGGCGCGAGCCGGTACTCGGGGGAGACCAGCGTGACGCCGAGCTCCGACACCCACTCCGCCAGCACGTGCAGGTCGGAGCGGCGGGTGCCCGCGACCATCCCGCCGCCGTGCACGTGCAGAACGGGCGGGCCCGTGGAACCGGAAGGGCGCAGCACCAGCACGGGTACGCCGTCCGCGTCCTCCTCGCTGAACGTCACCGTGCCGCCCCGCGTCAGCTCGGCATCGGTGACGATCCGTCCGCTCGAACGCCGCTCCGCGATCCCGGCCGCGGTCAGCGGTGGCAGGGAGAAGTCCACCGCCGCCGCGATCTCCGGGTCGATCACCCCTTCACCCCCGTGTGCGCGAGTCCCTCGATGAACTGCCGCTGGGCCACCACGAACACCACCAGGATCGGCACGGCGGTCATCGTCGCCGCGGCCAGCTGGACGTTCCACATCGGGCCGCCGTAGATGTCCACGAACTGGGTCAGCGCCTGCGGCAGCGTGAACATGTCCGGTGTGGACAGGTACACGATCGGCTCCAGGTACAGGTTCCACGAGTGCAGGAACGTGAAGATCGCGACCGCCCCGAGCGCGGGACGGGACAGCGGCAGGGCGATCCGGTAGAAGATCCCGGCGCGGCCCAGGCCGTCCATGCGGGCGGCCTCCTCCAGTTCCGGCGGCAGCGCGATGAAGAACTGGCGCATGATGAAGATCGCCAGCACACACGGCGCCCCGAAGATCGGCACGATGATCAGCGGCCAGTGCGTGTTCGTCATGCCGAGCGACTGGAACATCTGGAACAACGGGACGATCGTGACCTCGCTCGGGATGAGCAGGCCGGTCAGCACCACGACGAACAGCGCGTTCTGGCCGGGGAACCGGATGCGCGCGAACGCGTAGCCCGCGAGCGCCGCGACGGCCATCGTGCCGGCCGTGACGACCACCGCGATGTAGAGGCTGTTCCAGTACTGCTGCCCGAACGGCTGCATCCGGAACACCGTCTCGTACGTGGAGAACGTCCACTCCGACGGCAGCAGCGACTCGGAGAAGATCTCGCTGATCGGCTTCATCGACGACGTGACCATCCACCACGTCGGGAACACGAACGGTATGCACAGCACGCACAACAACCCGTAGAGCGCGACGTTTCGCTTGGAGACGTTACGACTCATGGAGCACCCACTTCCGGCGCATCTGCCACTGCAGCAACGTCAGGGCGGCGACGATGACGAACAGCAGCACCGAGATCGTCGCGCCGTAGCCGAAGTGGTGGAACTGGAACGCCTGCTGGTACAGGTAGTAGATCAACACGGTCGTGGACGTGCCCGGCCCGCCCTGGGTGAGCACCGCGATCTGCGCGAACACCTGCAGCGAGCCGACGATCGTGATGATCGACGTGAGCAGGATCGTCGGGCTGATCAACGGGATCGTGATGCTGCGGAACCGCCTCCACGCGCCCGCGCCGTCGATCTTCGCGGCCTCGTACAGCGTGGCCGGGACGCCCTGCAGCGCCGCGAGGAACAGCACCATGTTCAGCCCGACGTTCTTGATCACCTGCACGACGACCACCGACACCATCGCGGTCGTTTCTCCCCGCAGCCAGTTCGGTCCGCCGACGCCGAAGACGCCGAGCAGCCCGTTCACGCTGCCCTCCGGCTGCAGCATGAGCTGCCAGACCAGCGTCCACGCCACCAGCGACACCAGCACGGGGGAGAAGAACAACGTCCGGAACAGCGTGGTGCCGCGCAGCTTCTGGTTGAGCAGCACCGCGAGCAGCAACGCCAGTGACAGGTTCAGCGCCACCAGCCCGGCGGCGAACCAGGCCGTGGCGACGAGCGAGTCGCGAAGCTTCTCGTCGGCCAGGAGCCGTGCGTAGTTCTCACCGCCGATGAACTCGAACGTCCCGCCGAGCACGTTCCACTCGTTGAGGCTGTACCAGCCGACCATGCCCAGCGGGATGAGCACGAACGCGAGGCTGCCGAGCAGAGCAGGCGCGACGAACAGGTAGCCGACCAGGTTGTCGCGCCTGCGATAGGTCCAGAACGTCACGGGCGCTCCAGCAGCGGCTTGATCTTCGCGCACACGCCGTCGAGCACCTGGCCGACGTTCGCGTCCGGCTTCCACAGCGGGTCGAGCGCCGCGCGGATCGTCTGGTTCAGCTCCTCCTGGCCCTGGTGGCTGGGCTTCACCACGCCCTTGCTGATGCCGTCGATCACGACCGACTGCAGCTGCTCCGGCTTGATCAGCGGGTTGCTCTTGGCCAGCGTCTCGGCGTTGAGCAGCGACTGGCGGACCGGCGGGAAGAACTGGGCGAGCTTCGCGGAGTTGGCCGAGTTGGTGAAGAAGCCCAGGAAGTCCGCGGCGGCCTCGGCGTTCTTCGACCGCTTCAGCACGCCGACACCGGCCTGGCCGATCACCGCGTAGTCACCCTTCGGGCCCTGCGGCAGCGGCAGCAGCGTCCAGCCGAACTCGGCGTCCTTCAACGCGCCCGCCCGTGAGATCTGGCTGACGGCCATGGCCGCGTTGCCCGCGAAGAAGTCCACGGTCGTGCCGGGACCCGGGATGGCCTTGTCCGTGAAGATCGCCTTGTGGACGAACGTCATGGCGTCCTTCATCTCCTGGCTGGAGAAGCCGCACGTCTTGCCGTCCTCGCTCCACGCGTTCGCGCCCCAGCCGCGCCAGATCGCCGAGAGCACCGCCCAGTTCTGGTACTTGAAGTCCGGCAGCACGAGGTTCTTGCCGGCCGAGGCCGCGACGGCCTGCTCCCAGGTCTTCGGCAACTCCTTGACCAGGTCGGTGTTGACGAACAGCCCGAACGGCGAGGTGGAGAACGGGTACGCGTAGAGCTCGCCGTCCTTCTCCCACAGCTTCGTTGCGGACGGCACGAGCTCGTCGGCCTTCTCGACCTTGCCCTTGATGGGCGCGAGTGCGCCGGAGGAGACGAAGTCCGGTGCGGACTCCTCCAGGATCCACGCCAGGTCCGGTGCGTTGCCGCCCGCGATCTGGGTGGTGAGCGTGGTGGTGTAGCCGTCGGCCGGGATCGAGTCGAACTTGATCTCGGCGACGTCCGGGTGCGACGCCTTGTACTCGGACGCGATCTCGTTGAGCAGCTTGAGATGCGCCTCGTTGGCGGTCCACACGGTCATGCGCAGCGACTTGGGGCCGGACTGCGCGGAGGAACCGCCGCAGGCGGTGAGGGCCAGCAGTGCGGCGACGATCAGAGCGGTGAGGCGGGACATCGTTGTCTCCCTGGACTAGTAACCGGACACGTCCGGCCAGCGGAGCTCGACCCCGTCGCGTTCCAGCCGGTGCTGGAAGTCCGCGAGCAGGCCGGGGGTGTTGCGCACCGCGCGAGGGGTGACTCGGTGCGCCAGGCAGAAGTCCGCGAGCGCGCCCGCGACCTCGCCGACGTTCCACTCGACCGGGTGCAGCCGGTGGGAACCGTTGGTGATGTGGGTGGTGCCGATGTTCTTGCCCGCCGGGAGCAGGTTCTCGACGCGCTGGGGGATGAGCGCGCCCAGCGGGATCTCGAACGGGCAGCTCGCGACGTCGAGGTAGTTGTCGCCGCCGGTCGAGGGGTGCAGGTCGATGCGGTACATGCCGACACCCACGGCGTCGGCGTGCTGCACGGCGCCCTTGTCGCCGCGCACCGCGAGTGAGAGGTCCTGCTCGACGATCGTGTACTCGGTCCGCATCCGCCGCGACTCGCGGATGTAGGGCGCCTGGGCCAGGCCGTCGGCGCTGCCGGTGACGTCGCCGCGCAGCCGCAGACCGGGGAAGCCGGTGCCGCCGTCCTGCCGCGGGGCCTCGGTCTGCAGCCAGTACAGCACCGACTTCGACAGCTCCCGCGCCGCCGCCACGTGCTTCTCCGCGTCCGGCACGTCGATCACCGGCGACTCGAAGTAGTCGATCATCGGCCAGTTGACCAGGCAGATGTCGCTGTCGTAGGCGCCTTCGACGAAGTTGCGGCGCGCGGCGATGCGGCGGAACGTCCACAGGTTGCTGTCACCGGCGCTGAGCCGCTGGTCGGAGAGCACCGACAGCGGGTCGTCGTCCGGGTTCGGGGTGAACGTGCGCTCGGCGGTGGTCAGCGTGCGCGGGTCGGGGGAGCGGAACGACAGCATCCGGTCGCCCCAGTAGGCGGGCTGGTACTCGCGCCAGAAGTCGTACCGCTCCGGCTTGTCGATGGTGTGGTCACCGTCGACGTGGTCGATCGCGAAGCACACCGACATCGCCTGCATGTTCGCCGGCTGGGCCGTTTCGGGCGCGCTGGGCTCACCGGTGTCCAGAGTGGACTCGAAGCCCGTCACGTACTCGGTGCCGGACAACGGGAGCAGCTCGCCGGTCTCGGTCGCGTCGAGGACGTACGGAGCGGCCAGCTCGACCTCGGTGCCGTTGTGCTCGACGGTGACCGACACGATCCGGTCGCCGTCGGTGCGCGCGGAGACCGGCCGGGCGGGCTGCAGGACCGTGAGCCTGCCGCTGCCCCGGTAGGGGGCGAGCATCTCGTCGATCACGGCGACGGCGACGCGGGGTTCGTGGCACAGCCGGCTCACGTTGCCCGCACCGGGGTTGAGCTCGCGCCACGCCCGCGCCTGCGGCGTCAGCGGATAGTGGCGGCGGTAGTAGTCGCGGATGCCTTCACGCAATGCGCGGTACGACGCGGTGACGCCGAAGCGCTCGACCCAGCTGTGCTCGTCCGGCGGCACGGCCTGGCTGGTGAGCTGCCCGCCGAGCCACTCGAACTCCTCGGTGAGCACGACCCGGCGGCCGGCGCGCAGCAGGGCGAGGGCCGCGGCGACCCCGCCCAGCCCGCCACCCACTACGACGACGTCAGTGTTGTGCGGCAACAGATTCCTCCAGATCAACGCTGGGCGGTGGAGTGGCCCAGCGTGGTGCCTTCGACGAACTCGCAGGCCAGCAGCTCCTGCGGGGTGGTGCCGTGTGCGAGCACCTCGGTCAGCGCCTGCACCGCCCGCCGCCCCATCTCGCGGCGCGGGATGCGGAAGCCGGTGAGCCGGACGTCGTCCGGCGCGGGCCGGGTGGCGGCGCCGAGCGTCAGCACGGACAGGTCACCGGGGACCGACAGGCCGCGCTCGCGGGCGGCGAGGACGAGCGCGGCACCGTCGGAGACCTCCTCGGCGAGCACGCACGTGACACCCGCGTCGAGCAACTGACCGAGCCCGGCGAACTGGACGTGCGTGCCCTTGACCCCGTGCGCCGCAACGGCTTGCTTGAACCCGCGCAGCCTGTCGGCCGACGACTCCGCGCCCGTGCCGGCGCCCACGTACGCGAGCTCGCGGTGCCCCAGAGCCACCGCGCGGCCCACCAGGTCCCGCACCGCGGCGGCGTAGTCGGCGCCGACGTGCGGCACCGGGCCGCCCGCGTCGTCACGCCGTCCGACCGAGACGAACGGGATGGCCTCCTTGACGAGCTGGGCCAGGTCGTCGCGGTCGATCGAACGACCGAGCAGCACGCAGCCGTCCGCAAGCCGGACCCTGCTGTCGTCGCTGAAGATCCGCCGCTTCCCGCTCGTCGCCTTGGCGCTGGTGAACAGCAGCAGATCGCAGCCGGCCTCCTCCGCCTGCTCCTCGATGCCCTCGAGGAACGGCTGGTAGAAGTCCGCGCGGGTGCTCGGGAAGACGGCCTCGTAGGTGAAGACGCCGAGGATGCGGTTGCGCTGGTCGTGCAGCCGGCGCGCAATCGGGTTCGCGACGTAACCGGTACGTCTGATCACCTCGAGCACCCTGGCCCGCGTCTCCTCCGCGATCCGGACGCCGCTGTCGGTCCGGTTGTTGAGCACCAGCGACACCGTGGCCTGGCTGACGCCCGCCATCCGGGCGATGTCCTGCTGGGTGAGCCTCTTCGCCATGAGCACCTGCCAATTCGAATTGGCAGGGAGTCTGCGACACACCCGTCTCGCCGTCAACCCTGTAATAATTCGAATTAGCATCTTGACGGGCCGCGTTCGTGCGAGCGAGGGTGCCGCACCAAGGAGGTAGGCCCGTCATGAACTCGTCCCTGAAGGAACGAGCTTGCCAGCCGCCGCGGGCGGCGGTTTTCAGGCTTGCTGCTGCCGTCCTAGCTGGCTGCCAGGACGGGCGCTGCGTCTGGGCGCATGACTTCGCCCCAGCCCACGACACCGCGAGCCGCGATGTTGTGCGCTGCGTTGTGGTCGGCGTGCCCAACGAAGTCACACCGGCCACACTGGAACACCGCCTGACTGCGGCGGTTGCGTTTGTCGACGTGCCCGCAGGCGTGGCAGGTCTGCGAGGTGTAGGCCGGATCGACCTGCACCACCACCACACCAGCCCGCTGGGCTTTGTAGGTCAGGAACTGACCGAGCTGGGCGAACGTCCAGGAATGCAGAGTGGCCCGTTGGGGCTTGCGAAGCCGTACCCGGACGCGGATTCCCGTCAGTTCCTCGACGGCGATCCCGCGTTCGGTGCGTTCAGCCTCGGCCACGATGTTCTTGCCGATCCGGTGGTTCACGTCGGCCGCCCTGCGTCACCGAGTTGCCAGGACAGACAGCGGGCGTCGAACGGCTGCGCCGCAAGCGGGCGGAACCTGATCGGGGTGCCCTCGACCTTGCGGCGCCGGTCCGACCCAGGCGGCCCGTAGTTGCCCGCCTTGAGGTTGGCCCGCAGTGTCGTGTACGCGTCCACGGTCTTGCCGATCACCCGGATCGCCGACTGGGCGGCCAGCCCGAACCGTTCCCGCAGTTCGGCGTAGAAGCGTTTCTGCACATCGAACTTCCGCACGACCCCGGCAGTGTGCATCTGCTCGGACAACCAGGAAGCTGCCGTGTTGCAGGCGCGCAGGGTGTCGCCCAGCGCCGACGCCTGCTCGGGCGTCGGCAGCAACCGCACCTGCACGACCTGCCTCACATTGATCACCATAGCGTTGGTCCATGTCACCACGGTGGGAACCCGACGCCGATATACGCAGGGGACGCAGTGGCATCCACAACCTTCCGTCCACCTGGTCTTCGTCACGAAGTACCGGCGTGGCGCGTGCACCGATCAGATCCTGTGCCGCTGCGAGGAGATCATGCGGGACGTGTGCGCCGGCTTTGGTGCGGAGCTGCGCGAGTCCAACGGCGAGACCGACCACGTGCACCTGCTCGTGCACTACCCGCCCAGGCTGGCCCTGTCCACACTGGTCAACAGTCTCAAAGGCGTCTCTTCCCCGACGTCTGCGGCAGGAACTCTCCGCGCACATCCGCCGATACCTGTGGAGACAGCACTTCTGGTCACCCTCCTACTTCGCCGGGTCGTGCGGTGGTGCGCCCTTGTCAATCATCAAGGAGCACATCGACCAGCAGAAGCGTCCCGACTGACAGCCCACCACGCGGGCCGCACAAGCCGGGATCGACTCCTCCTGGCCGTGAACGACCAGGCTTCCGCCGATTGGAGTTCAGGTGAACGCATTCAGCCGTCGCAGCCTGATAACCGGTGCGACCGCCGCCGGACTTCTCGCCGCGCTGCCGGGGTCGGCGCACGCCTTGCCCGCGCCCCCGCCCGTCATCCCGGACCGCCGCGCTTTCGCACCGGGCGAGCAGCGGTTCGCGCAGTACCTGGTGCTCGTCTCGCCGATGGTCGCGGACATGAACGCGAGCGGCTTCTTCGGTGGCGGTTGGTGGCGCAGCCCCAACGTCCCGTACAACGCCCGCGTTCAGGAACACGTCTACACGCTGGCCTGGTTCGCGACCCAGTCCCGCCCGTGGAACCCGTACCGCGGTGACGCGAACGTGCTCGCCGCACTCGACGCGGGACTCGGCCACTACCTGGGGCTGCAGCACGCCGACGGCTCGTGGCCGGAGTACTCGCCGGACCAGCACTCGCTGGCGGCGACGGGGTTCGGCATGGGTTACCTGAGCAAGACGAACGCTTTGCTGAAACGCGCCGGAGTGCTGCGGTCGCGGCAGGCCCAGATCAGCGCGGCGCTGCGGCGGGCGATGACGTGGTTCCTCGACCCGTCCAACGGCACCGTCTGGCAGTCGCCGCTCACCTGGGCGAACCAGACGGCCTCAGGCCTCGCCGGTGCGGCGCTCGCGCTGAGGCACGACCCGGACGCCGCTCTGCGCCAGCGGCTGACCGAGGCGTTCCGGCGGTTGGCGACGGCCGGGCAGAGCCCCGCCGGGTACTTCTACGAGGAGTCCGGTGCGGACACCAACTACAACTTCGAGGTGATGCTGCCCGAACTGGCCGACGCGTGGCGGCAGACCGGCGACCCGAACCTCGTCGCCATGGCGCGGAGGTACACCGGCTGGCTCGGCTACAACCTGCTGCGCGAGCCGGACGGTTCCGGCTGGTTCGCCAACATCGCCCCGAACTCCCGCACGTCCTCGAAGTTCTACGCCGACGTGCGGCCCGACCCCGAACGGACCGCGCTCAACGCCCAGTTCGTGCCGGAGGTACCCGGCCTGGCCGCGTTCGTGTCGAGCCGCGAGGACCTGGCCGCCGCGCGTGCGGACTGGGCGGCCTCGACGGCGCCGGTGCCCGCGCTGGTCAAGCCGGACACCTCACCGCGCATCCTCACGCACGCGATGTACGGCGAGCGCTACCCGAGCCGTGCCGAAAGGACGGCGGCCATCGCGCGGCTGCCCTACCGGCGCGCGCACTTCACCGAGCGCCGCAGCGACCAGGGGCAGGACTTCCTGTTCGTGCGGCGGCCACGCTGGTACGTCGGCGGATACTTCGGCACGCGCCGGGCGACCTCGTTGGCGCGCACCGGGTTGACGTTCCTGTGGCACCCCGTCGCGGGCACGCTGGTGCAGTCGGTGAACAACAACGACCACGCCTGCTGGGCCACGGTGTTCCCCGGCCAGGTGCCGGACTCGAACGGCCCGCAGCAGGCGGAGTTCCCCGGCGGCGAGCCGTACCGGTTCCGCTACCGCACGCCGTCCGGTTCGGTCGTGACGGAGGTGGCGGTGGGCGACCGGATCGTGCGGTCGGTGCGGGCCGGTAGCGCGGCCACCGAGCAGATTCCTTTGGTGGTCAGGGATTCCGACACGGTGGCGCTGGACTCGCGCGGCCTCACGCTCACCCGCGGCCGCACGGTGATCCGGTTCGACTGGGGGCGCGCCCTGGAGCCGCGGCTGCGGCCGGCCACCACGATCACCTATCCCGGCCGCCGGATGCAGATCCTCACCGTGCCGCACGACGGCACGTTCACGCTCGTGGTCACGGCGCGTTAGTCCACTGTGGACGTACAGTTTCACTCTGATGTCGCAATGGTGTCGTGCATGTCCGCGCAGCTCACGGGGTATTCGATGGTCCCAATCCCAGGTCCCCCGTCCGGGCGGTCCCCCGGACGCGTGCGTCCCTCAGCGCGGTCGTGAGGAGTGGTTGTCATGGCACATCTGCGTCATCTCGTCGACGTTCGCACCGGTGACGAGTTCGATCAGCCGGTTCCCTTCGGCCTGGTGTACCCGGTGTGCACCGCGGACGGGTCCGCACCGCCCAGTCAGCGCGGCCGGACCTGGGAGCACCTGGTGGCCAGCGACCGCGAGTTGCGACAGGTCTCGTGAAGTCCGTGTGAAGGGAGCCCGCGCCGGGTAATGCCAGGTGCGGGTGACCCGGCCGGGCGCCCGTGTGAAGGGAGTTCGACATGGACTTCGGACAAGGGCTCACCGACGCCTGGCGCGCCGTGGCCACGTTCGTGCCCAAGCTCGCGGCGTTCCTGCTGATCCTGCTGATCGGCTGGTTCATCGCCAAAGCCGTGGCGAAGCTCGTCGACAAGGTCCTCGAACGGGTCGGCTTCGACCGGCTCGTGGAACGCGGCGGCATCCGCCGGATGCTCGCGAACAGCAAGTTCGACGCCTCTGACCTGCTCGCGAAGCTGGTCTACTACGCGCTGCTGCTGATCACGCTGCAGTTCGCGTTCGGCGTGTGGGGCCCGAACCCCGTCTCCGAACTGCTCACCGGCATCGTGTCGTGGCTGCCGAAGGCCGCGGTCGCGATCATCATCGTCGTCGTGGCGGGCGCGATCGCCAGTGCTGTCAAGGACTTCATCGGCGGAGCCCTGGGCGGCCTGTCCTACGGTCGCGTCCTCGCGAACGTCGCGTCGATCTTCATCTGGGCGCTCGGCATCATCGCCGCGCTGAACCAGATCGGCGTCGCCACCACGGTCACCACGCCGGTGCTGATCGCGGTGCTCGCCACGGTCGGCGGCATCCTCGTCGTCGGTGTCGGCGGTGGCCTGGTGAAGCCGATGCAGCAGCGCTGGGAAGGCTGGCTGGGGCGCGCGGAGCAGGAACTGCCGCAGGCCCAGGCTCAGAGCCAGGCGTACCAGCGCGGGCGTGAGGACGCCGTGCGCACCGGCACCCCGGCTCAGGCCGAACCCGTCACCGCGCCGGTGCCCACCGCCGCGCGACCGGTGCCGGGGGAGAACCCGGTGCTGGGCGAGCGGAGGCTGGACGAGCGCTGAACCAGGATCACCGGCGAGGCGCACCCGCACGGGTGCGCCTCGTTTCTCATGTGAGCTTCGGAAGCGCGTGCACCTCGTCGGCCAGCGGCCTCGCGTCGTGGACGTGCGCGAGCTGGCAGACGGCCATCAGGCGGACGCCGAGCCACGACGTGGGTGCCCAGTCCGACTCGAGCGCGTTGTCCAGCAGGCCTCGCCCGTACGCGGCGAGGAGCACGACCGCGCCCACCGTGCCGGCGCCCTCGACACCGAACAGGAGTATGTCGCGCACCGCGGCGCCGTGCTGGTCGACCTCGGCGGCGAGCGCGGGGGTGAGGGCGAGTGCGGCCCACCCGGCCACGCCGATCCGGTCGGAGAGTTCGGAGATCCACTGTCGCGCGTTCTTCTCGCGCCAGGTCACACGCATTCCGACACCGTAGCGGGATCCGGTGAAATGCTGGTTTGAAGGCGCTCGAGCCGGGTAATCGTGCGCGGGCGCGTCAAGCAGTCGGCGCGAAGCATCCGGCTGTGAAGGCAGGCGATGACCATGACCACCGAACTCGACGAACCGTCGTCGCGGCATCAGCGCGCCACCGCGCTGGAGAAGCTCGACAACGCGGTCTGCACGGCGCTGGCGGGTGTCGACCCGGACGAGGCCCGTCAAGGCCTCGAGGAGGCGGTCGCGGTGTGCTCGGCCGCGCGCGCCGCGGTGTCGCCGCAGGTCGTGGGATGTGTCGAAGCCGCGGGCGAACACCTGCGGTACGGCGAGCGGATGGAAGCCCGGATGCTGCTGACCGTCGCTCACCGGCTGCTCGGCCGCGTCTCGCGCTCGATGGCCGTACCGGCTCCCTCGACTCCGGGTGACGTCGTCCTCGGCCGGTGATTGGGCCGGCGGTGCCCTGGGTACCTCGAACGCACGTTCGAGTGGAAGGGGATCGCGGTGAACCGCACGCCCGAGAAGGACCCGCAGGACTGGACGACCGGTGACGAGCCGATGACCGGCCCACAGGAGTCGTACCTGCACACACTCGCCCAGGAAGCGGGCGAGGAAGTGCCGGCCGAGCTCACCAAGGTGGAGGCGTCGCAGCTCATCGACCGCCTCCAGGAGAAGACCGGCCGGGGAAGTTGATCGTGTTGAACGCCGCGCCCGCGGGTAACCGGGAGTCGTGGACATCAAGCACGAAGTGACCCAGACGGAAGTGCCCCGGGAGTCGTCCCTGCTGGCGACCTTCCCGGACTACCTCGGCGCCCAGCGCCTCGTGGACCGCATGTCCGACGACGGGTTCCCGGTCGAGAGCGTGCGGATCATCGGCGACGGTGTCCGGACGGTCGAGCAGGTGACCGGACGCATGACGCGAGGCCGCGCCGCGGTGACGGGCGCGGCCAGCGGCGCCTGGTTCGGTGTGTTCATCGGCGTGCTCTTCGGGCTGTTCACCGCCGGTCAGACCTGGGCCTGGTTCGTGTTCATCAGCCTCGCGGTCGGTGCGTTCTGGGGAGCGGTCTTCGGGTTCGTGGCGCACTGGAGCACGCGCGGACGCCGTGACTTCGCGAGCACCATGACCCTGCAGGCACGCCGGTACGAGGTGCACGTCGACGGCGAACGCGCTGCCGAAGCGGCGAAGTACGTGCTCTGACGTCATGCAGACCTTCCTGCCGTTCCCCGACTTCGTCGCCACGGCCCGCGTGCTGGACCACCGCCGTCTGGGCAAGCAGAGGGTCGAGACGCTCCAGATCCAGCGCGCGCTGGTGGTGCCCGGCCACGGCTGGCGCCACCACCCGGCTGTGAAGATGTGGGCGGGGTACGAGGAAGCGCTGGTCCGGTACGGCGTGGAGATCTGCGCGGAGTGGCGCTCGCAGGGGTTCCGGGACACCTGCGAGGCGACGATGCGGTCGGACCTGGCCCGCGCCAGTGGGGTCGTCGTCGTGCGCACCCAGGACGAACTGGCCGCCGCGGACGAGCTCCCCACCTGGCTGGGCGACCCCGAGGTGCACCTCAGCCACCAGTCCGCGCTGGTGCGCAAGGATCCCGCCCACTACCGCAGGTTCTTCCCGAGCGTGCCGGACAACCTGCCCTACGTCTGGCCGCCGACGCTGACCCGCACGGTGAACCCGTCGGCGTCGCGGCCCATGGACACGTAGTCGCACGTGCGGTGCAGGATCCACAGCCCGAGTCCGGCCGAGCGGGTCTCGGTCGTCGGCACCAGGCCCGCCATCGGATCGGACGGGCCGTGCCCGTGGTCGGTCACCGCGAGCACCACGCGTGAGCCGCCCGCCCACAGCCGGAAGCGGACCGGCGCGATGCCGTGCGTCAGGCCGTTCGTGACGATCTCGCTGGCCGCGTAGACGGCGTCGTGCGCGGCGTCCTCGTCCAGGTCCAGCCCCTCGATCGCGTTGCCCACGGCCTCACGGACCGCACTGGCGGCCGGGTCGAGGAGTTCGAGCAGCGGAACCCCCTCCTCGAGCACGTCCGGGAGCTGCGGCGACGCGGCCAGACCCTCGCGGTAGCCGGCGTTCGCCTCGTGCGTACCGGGCGTGGTGGCGATGTTCGGGTGCGTCCTCACCACGTCGGCCAGCACGTCGGCGGGCGTCGTCCTGGTGTCGTACGGGCACAGGCCCCACACCGGGAACTCGGCGTACGCCTGGTTCGCCGCGGCCTCGTAACGCGCCCACCAGTCCCAGCGCGCGCCCGTGCCGGGGTGCGGGACGTCGCCGACCACGCGCATCTGCTGTGCGCCGTCGGACGTGTGCTCGCGGAAGAGGTCGCGGTAGCTCGCGATGGCTTCGGACGGCCGGGAGTACTGGTCGGCGCCCGGCCGGAAGATCACGCCGGTGCGGTCCAGCGCGCCGCGCAGCAGAGCGGTGTTCTGCTCGGAGCACGCCACAACGCACGGCTCACCGCCGCGCAGGCCGTCCTCGAGGAACGGCACGGCGTGCGCGAGGAAGTCGTCGTCAGTGCCGTAGAAGGCGGTCTCGTGGAAGAAACCGGTCACAAGGACCGATGCTACGCCCGCTTTGAGGCGTTCATCCCGGGGAACCTGGCATTCGGCCGCTCCCGGAAGACCTCCGAACCGCGTGCACACCTGGACTGCGCTACCGTCGGTGTGGGTTGAGCAGCCAGCCCGTTGGACGGCCATGCGCGCTGTCATAACTGGAGGTTGCCACGTGCTCACCGACGGTCAAGTCCCCTTCCGCACCGCATTCGAGACCGTAGGCCCCGCCGTCCTCGTGCACGTCGCCGGCGAAATCGACTTCACCACCGCCCCCGACCTCGCAGAACGCCTCGGTGAGGCGATGAGATCGGTCACCCCGCCCGCGCCGGTCGTCGCCGACCTGAGCGGCGTTGGCTTCCTCGGCGCCCAGGGCATCGGTCTGCTGCTCGAACACCAGGACCTGTGCCTGCGCCGGGGCAGCGCGCTCGTGGTCGTCGCGAACACCGCCGCGGTGCTGCGGCCGTTGCAGGCACTGGAACTGATGAGCGTGCTCGGCGTGCGGTCGTCCGTGATGGACGCACTGACTCCGGCCTAGCGTCAGGGGTGTAGTCCAGGGCCTGGTTCCGTGCCGGGCGCGATGGGAGTGGGGCTGAGGGCCGTGTCGTCCTCGCCTTCCTCCAGCAACGTGGCCGCGGCGCCGACGATGCGCACGTCCGGAGTGCCGACGACGTCCCAGTCCTTGTCGTGGTAGTCGAAACGGGCCAGAACGCTGCGCATGGCCTCGATGCGGGCCCGCTTCTTGTCGTTGCTCTTGACCACCGTCCACGGCGCGATCTCCGTGTCCGTGGAACGGAGCATCGCGACCTTCGCCTCGGTGTAGTCGTCCCAGTGGTCCAGTGACCTGATGTCGTTGGGACTGAGCTTCCACTGGCGCACCGGGTCGATCTGCCGGATGACGAACCGGGTCCGCTGTTCCTTGCGCGACACGGAGAACCAGAACTTCACGAGCAGCACGCCGTCCTCGACGAGCATCTCCTCGAACACCGGCGCCTGCCGCATGAACAGGTCGTACTCGGCCTGGGTGCAGTACCCCATCACGTGCTCGACGACCGCGCGGTTGTACCAGGACCGGTCGAACAGCACGATCTCACCCGCGGTCGGGAGCTCGCGGACGTAGCGCTGGAAGTACCACTCGCCCTGCTCGCGCTCGCTCGGCTTGTCGAGCGCGACCGTGCGCGTGCCCCGCGGGTCGAGGTGTTCGGTGAACCGCTTGATCGTGCCGCCCTTGCCGGCGGCGTCGCGGCCCTCGAAGAGGATGACGAGACGTTGCCCCGTCTCGGCCACCCAGTGCTGGAGCTTGAGCAACTCGATCTGCAGCAGCCGCTTGAGGTGGTCGTACTCGGCGCGGGGCATCCGTTCGGTGAACGGGTAGTTCTCCTGCCAGGTGAGCACCTCGTCGCCGTTGGCGTCCAGGAGGATCGGTTCGTCGTTGTCCGGGAATTCCGCGGTGTAGCCCTCGGCGAGTAACTCTGCTGAATCGACAGTCACGGATTCGTACATACCCGACGTATCGGTGGCGAAAACGGGCCTTTGGGCCCTACCTGTCCGGCAGCGGGTTCGCCCGCGTCCAGTCGTCGACGTGGAACGGCGAACCACCACCGGCCCGGGACGCGTGCGCGACCACCGCGGGAGGCAGCTGTCCGTCGGTCATGTCGAGCCGGTCGCGGTAGTCGGCGACGAACGCCGCGGCCACCTCGGCGGAGGTCAGGGCCGGTGCGTAGTCGGCGAGACCGGCGATGGAACTCCGCCGCAGGTCGTAGCCGAGTGCGCGCGACACGTCCGTGATCACGGCGCGCACCCGGTCCGAGACGGCGACCTGGACCACTGTGCTGAACAGGGAACCGGTGGAGGTGACGCGTTGTGCGGAACCCACGACCTTCGTGACGCCCCCGACGTTGATGCTGTACTCGCCGGGGCAGTACTCGCCCTGCACCTCGCCGACGCGGGCGTCGACGTCGCCGAGTCCGCGCAGCACCCGGACGTGGCTCCCGGCGTTCGCGGCGAAGGTCGCGCTGCCCGCGTGGCGGATGTCCGTGGTGCTGTCGAGGTGGTCGATCACGACGGCACCGCTGTCGTAGGCGACCATCCGCCCGCCCGGCGACCTGACCACCGGCTCGAAGCCCGCCGCGCGGGCCAGTGCGGTGGCCTCGGCGATGCCGGGCGAGCGGAGGTCCCTGCCGCTGAAGGCGACGGTGGGACCGGCCGGCACGTAGATGTGGACGAGCTGCTGCCACGGCGCGCCTGGGGTGCGCAGCAGCAGTGCGGGGATCACCAGGTCGGTGATCGCGGGCCCGGCGCTCCCGGTGGTGACCAGGAGGCGGGTGTTCGTCGCGGTGGACACGCCGTGATTCTCGACGACGGCCGATCAGCCCGCGGCGCGGTACGCCTCACCGGCCTCGTTCGGGGTGCCGCCGGGGGTGTAGAGGCCGGTGCCGGGCTTGTCCGCGGGCAGCGCGAACCAGGCGTAGCGCTCGACGTACGGGAGGCCCTCCATCATCGCGCTGGAGCCGCGCGCGAAGGCAGCGAGCTGTGCCTGGGTCGGGAAGCGGGCCGTGCCGCCGGAGAAGTCGATCAGCGCGTACTCGGTCAGCCAGATCGGTTTGCCGTACCGCGCGTGCACCGCGGCGAGGTAGTTCTTCAGGTGGCCGACGGCCGCGTCGCTGAAGTCCGAGCCGTACCAGTGCACCGCGATGAAGTCGACGCGCAGGCCTCGCTGGGCCGCGCCGGTCATGAACCGGTCGAGCCAGCCGCCCGCCTTGTCACCGCTGTGCGCGACGGCCGGGCTGCCGAGGCGCAGGCCGGTGGCGGCCAGCTTCGGCCACAGGTCGAGCGCCTGTTCCGGGGTCATGTTCGCCTGGTCGGGGAAGTCCGGCTCGTTGAAGCCGAGCAGCACCTTGCCGTTCGCCTTCGCCCTGGCCAGCGTCGCGTCGTCGGTGAACTTCGTGCCCCAGATCATCGGCACGAACTCGACGTTCGGCGGCGTGGGGACGCCGTCGGGGTGCACGGCCCAGTTGTAGTACCACCCCGCCCGGACGTCGGTCAGCGCCTTGCCGACACCGTCGAAGTTCCAGGTGCTCACGCCCTTCTTCACCGACGCCGTCACGGGGACCGCGGGCGGCGGCACGGGCTTGGCGGAGGTGGGGGTCGTCGTCGGCGGCGCAGATGACGGGGGAACGGAGGAAGCAGAGGTGGTGGAGGGCGGGGACGTCGTGCTTTCGGCGACCGGGATCGCGCGGGCGACCGGCTCCTCGCGGGAGGGCAGCACGGCGATCACGATGCCCGCGGCCACCACCGCGGCCGCGGCGGCCGCGATGGGCTTCACCAGCGCGCCCTTCAGGAACAGGCCGGCCTTGCCGCCCGTGGCGGGAGCGGAGGTGACCTGGGTGATCGCCACGTGCGAACCGGTGAGCGTGGCCGGGTCGAACCCGAGCGCGGCGGGCAGCGGCACCAGGGGCAGCCGCGCGAGCAGCCCTTCGACGGACGCGAGGTCGCGGCCGCAGCGTTCGCACCGCGCGCAGTCCCGGCTGTGCCGGGCGATCCGCTTGCGCCACAACGGACTGGCCACGCCGTCCCACTCGGCGACGATGTGAGCCAGTTCCGGGCAGCGCGGCGTGCGCTCCAGCGTCCGCACGACGATCCGTGCGGCGTCGAGCTGGGCCTTGACCCGTTGCACGCGCACGGCGGTGTGCTGCGGGGTCAGTTCCAGCGCGGTGGCGACCTCCGCGCGGGTCAGCCGTCCGGCCGCCTCCAGCCACCACAGCGACAGCAGCTCGCGTTCGTCCTCGCTGAGCCACCGCGTGGCCGTGACGACCTCGCGGCGCTGCCCGGAGAGCTGCAGGCGCATGATCGTGAGGTCGACGAAGTCCGCGCCGGGATCGGCCACGTCCTCCGGCACCGGGCCGGTGATCGGCAGGCGCTGGTGGTCGCGGTGCCGCAGCCGGATCTGGTTCATCGCGATCACGACGAGCCACGACCGGAACCCGGCGGGATCGCGCAGCCCCGGCAGGCCGTGCACCGCGCGCAGCATGGTCTCCTGCACCACGTCGTCGGTGTCCGGGTGACCGCCGAGCGCGTGCCCGACGATGTTGTAGACGAGGGGCAGGTACCCGCTCACCAGGTCGTCGAGCGCTCGCTGGTCGCCGTCCCGCGCGGCCGTCACCGTCGCGACGCCGGGGTCCTCGGTCATCGCCATTCCCACCTCACTTGCCAGTCCGGGGTCGTCTGACCAGGAGATGTCCCCGGCGGCCGGCGATAACGGAAAATTTCTGCCGACGTGCACCCTACGACGCGTCGCGCTGTGTGCGGATGCGATCACAACGGGCGTTCTGTGAAGGATTGCATAGCGATCCGATTGAACCGTTTTCGTCCTTGACGACCGTGCTACCTGCGACAACACTTCCCCGGGACAACGACGGAACGAGCCGGGAGCGCCCTTGCCGAACGCCTCCGAGCCCCCGACGACCAGTCCGGGGATCGTCCGCCGCTTCTGGTGGCGCAGCGGCCAGCGAACGAGGCTCGCGATCGCGTGCACCGGTGTCCTCGGGGCGCTCGCCGTCACCGGTGCGGCCGGTTTCAGCGGCGCCGCGGGCCCGGCGGACCGCGGCGGACCCGGTGTGGCCGTGCACAGGGGCGACTCCTTCGAGGTGACCGTCCGCGCGGTGTCCGGGGTGGACCTGTTCGAGGGTGTGGAACCCGACACCGGGCGGGCCTTCGGCGCCCGTGTCGCCGGGGTGAGCGCGGCGCCCTGCTGGCAGTCGCAGTCCCTGGCTGTCGCGGAGAACCTGTTGCGCGGCAAGAAGGTGCGGCTCACCGTCAAGAAGGACGGCGACACCGGCACCGACCGGCTCCTGGTCGACGTGGAACTGCCGGACGGGACGGACTACGCGCGGACCGTCGTGGACGAGGGCACGGCGTCCGCGGACGTGGCGGCGCGCGGGGAGCTCGGACCGGTCGAGTCGGCCGCGCGCCTGCAACGCCGCGGCCTGTGGGCGGGCGGGTGCACCGGCTACCGCGACGACGCCCTGGCGACGCCGTCCAGCACACCGCAGACCTCGTCCACCACCACGCCGGTTCCGGCGACCACCACGACGACACCACCGCCGGTGCCCACCACGACGGTCGAGGAACCCGCGCCGCAGCCGCCTCCCACGACCACCGAGGAACCCGGCGACGACGAATGGCTCGCCAGGTTCGAGGGCAAGCGGTGTCTCCTCGAAGGGACGCGCAGGACGTCGCCGAAGGGGACCGAGATCGTCTGCACCCGCGGACCCAGGGGACAGCTGAGGTGGCAGCGTGCGGACTGAGGACCACGTCGACCTGTTCGCCGAACCGGTGGAGGCCGACTCGGCGCCCACGCGGGTGGACGGCGGACGGCCGCGCGGACTGACCGCCGAGGGCTGGGTGCGCACGACGGGCTGGCTGCAGGTCGGCGACCACCCCGTGAGCTCGGTGCTGCTGGCCGCGGTGGCGGGACTGCTGTGGGCGCTGGTCGGAGCGGCCGCGCTGGTGACCGAGTTCCCGGTGGCCGCGGGTGTCCTGACGTTGACGATCCCGGTGATCTCCGGCGTCTCGTGGTGGCTCTTCACCACACGACTGCGGCCGGCCTCGACGGCCCGCAACGTCGACACGTGCCGCGCGGACGAGCTGGAGCCGGGTGACACCATCCGGCTGCACGGCTCGATAGGCCCGATCGGCCAGGTGGTCGAGGTGGCTCTGGACGACGACGCACGGGTCGTCCTGCACGGCGGAGCGCGGCGGACGTGGGCTCGCGACGACGTGGTCCACCTCGCGGAGCTGCTCCGCTGAGCAGCGGCGAACTGCCGGTCCTGTCCCACGATCAGCGCTGCCACCAGCGCGTTGCGGGCAGCTAGCGTAACGCGATGTGCTGGGAACAGGTGGCGAGGTAAGGATTCTCGGGCCGGTCGAGGTGTGCGGCCCGCGCGGCCTCGCGGTGCTGACCGGGGCCCGGCAGCGCAGCATCGTCGCGGTGCTGGCCCTGCGCGCGGGCACACCGGTTCCCGTCGACCGCCTCGTGGACGTGCTGTGGGGCGAGGATCCGCCGCGCACGGCCGTTCGGTCGTTGCACAGCCATGTCGCACGGCTGCGGCAGGCGCTCGCGGACTGCGGCCTGCCCGGCGCGCTGATGACCAAGCCCGGCGGCTACCAGCTCGACGCGTCCGTCGACGCGGTGACGTTCGAACGGACCAGGGACCTCAGCCTGTGGCGGGGCGAGCCGCTGGCGGGCACGGAGCTGTTCGGCTGGGGCCGGGCGGAGGTCGACCGGTTGCGGGACCAGCGGATCGCCGCGCTGGAGACGTACTGGGGCGAGCGGCTCGACCGGCAGAACGCGATCGAGGAGCTGGAACGGCTCGTGGCCGGCCAGCCCACGCGGGAACGGCTCGTCGGGCTGCTGATGCGGGCGTTGCACCTCGGTGGACGGCACGCCGACGCGCTGGAGGTGTTCCGAAGACTCAGACACCGGCTCGCCGACGACCTCGGCGCCGACCCCGGTCCGGACATCACCGCCCTGCACACCGCCATCCTCCGCCGCGATCCGTCGCTGCACAGCGCGAGACCCGCCCAGCTGCCCGCCAGGGCGGGCCACTTCACCGGCCGCGCCGCCGAGTTCGCCTCCCTTTGCGGCCTCCCGCCGATCGTCGTCGTCTCCGGTGTCGCCGGGGTCGGCAAGACCACGTTCGCCGTCGAGTGGGCACGCCGTGTCGCCGACCGCTTCCCGGACGGGCAGGTGTTCCTCGACCTGCAACGCCTCACCCCGGCCCAGGCGCTGACCGAGATGCTGCACAGCCTCGGCGTCCCGGCGGACCGGGTGCCCGCCGACCCGTCCGCGACGTACCGGAGCTTGTTGCACGGCAAGAGAGTGCTCATCCTGCTCGACGACGTCCGCCGCGCGCGGGACGTGCTGCCACTCGTTCCCGGCGACCAGGGGAACCTGCTGCTGATCACGAGCCGCGACACGCTCTCGGCCCTCGGCACGCACCACGCCGTGCACACCATCAGCCTCGGCCTGCTGAGCGAACCCGAGGCGCACGACCTGTTCGCCGACATCCTCGGCGCGTCGCGGGTGCACGCCGAGCCCGGCGCGACCGCGGACCTGGTGGTCCACTGTGGACGGCTGCCGCTCGCGCTGCGCATCGCCGCCGCACGGCTCGCGATCCGGCCGGGCAGGAGGATCGCCGACCTCGTGCGCGAGCTGACCCGCAACGACCCGCTGGACGTGCTGTCGGTCGACGGCGACGACCGCACGGTCCGCACCGTGTTCGCCAGCGCGCACCGCACGCTGAGCCCCCAGGCCGCGCGGTTGTTCCGGGTGCTGGGCGAACACCCCGGCGCGAGCTTCCCCGCCGACCTCGCCGACGCGATGGGCCCGGGGCTCGACGAGCTCGTCGCCTCGCACCTCGTCGGCGAGGTGGGCAACGGCCGGTACGCGCTGCACGACCTGATCCGGCTGTTCGCCCGGCAGAGCGGCGACCTCGGCGACGGGGTGGAGCGCCTGCTCGACCGGTACCTCACGATCGCCCACGCCGCGGGGGAGGTCCTCAACCCGCGCCACGACCTGGTGACGCGGCCGCGCTGCGACGACCTGCCGTTCACCGGCGACCGGGTCGAGGTGCTCGCCTGCCTCGACGCCGAGCGCGACAACATGCTGCACATGATCCGGCTGGCCGCGCGTTCGGGACTGCACCGCGAGACCTGGCAGCTGGCGTACCTGCTGACCGCCTACTTCGAGGCACGGGGCAACTGGGCGGCGCGGGTCGAGCAGTGCGAGCACGCCGTGACGGCCGCCCGCGCGCTCGGCGACCAGCGGGCCGAGGCGGAGATGCTGCGGGGACAGGGCATCGCGTTGCAGATGACCTCGCGCATCGCCGAGGCCATGGTGGTGCAACGGCAAGCGCTTGCCCTGGTGCGCGAGGCGGGCGATCTCCGCGGGGAAGCAAGGCTGCACAACAACATCGCCAACGCGCACTCCGAACTGCGCGAGTTCGACCTCGCGCTGGACTCCTACCGCGCGGCGATGGACGTGCACGGGGCCGCGGGCGACGAGGTGGGCGTGGCGCTGGCGCGGCGCAACCTCGGCTACACCTACGTCCGGATGGGCCGGCCGGAACTGGCCGCCGAGCCGTTGTTCGCGGCACTGGAGACGTTCCGCGCCAAGGAGAACCTCCGGCTGGAGGCGGCGACGCTGATGTCGCTGGGCAACGCCTTCCACCGGCTCGCCGATCTCCAACCGGCGCTGCGCTACTTCGGCGACGCGCTGCGGATCAGCCGTGAGATCACCGACGACCGTTTCGAGGCGGACGCGCTGACCGGCCTCGGCGTCACCCAGCTCGCGCTCGGAGATGCCTGTGCGGCAAGGGAATGCCTGACCACGGCGCTCGCGGTGTGCCGGGCGCTGGGCGACGGGCACCGCGAGGCGTCGACCCTGCGCGACCTGGCCGACGCCGAGCTCGCGCTCGGCGACCTCGCCGCCGCCCGTGAGCATCTGACCGCCGCACTGGAGGCCAGGGTTCAGGCGCCGGACGGGTTCGAGCAGGCCCGGGCCCACCGCACGTTCGCCGACCTGGAGGGCCGGAGCGGGCGGTGGACCGAGGCTGCCCGGCACCTGGCTCAGGCGGTCACGCTGTTCACCTCTTGCCGCCGATCGTGAACACGGCGACGCGCTTGCCGACCTGTCCCGGCTTCACGGACGTGATCTCCAGGGTGAACTTCTTCTGCTCACCCGTCACGCGCAACACCTCGTACGGCACATCCGCCTGGCTCTGGCCCGCCTTGATGGTGACCGTTCCGCGTGGCACGGCCTGGTAGTCCTCACCCTGCTTCGCGGTGCCGTCGACGAACCGGTAGGCCACCTCGACGTTCTGCTGTGCCGGGCCGTTGCGCAGTTGCAGCGCCGCCGTGTACGAGTCCGCCGACTCGTGCACGGGCCCGTCGATCGCGTCCACGACGACCGGGCAGTCCGGCGGCTCGCAGTCCGCTGCTCCGTGCGCGGGCACGATCCCGAGCAGAAGCAGCAACAACACCATGATGGTTCTCATTGACAACCCTTTCGGTGGGTCCGTCTCCGAGTAACGGAGACGGACCCACCGGGGTTGATACTCAGTCCTTTTCGTTGATGAGGTATTGCGCTCCGCCGAGATCCGTGCCCTGCGCGTCGGTCTGGCGCACGTGCAGCTCGGCCGGTCCCGCCTCCTTGTCGGTCTCGAACGTCAGCGCGGTCTGGACGCGCTCGTCCGCCTTGAGCGTCAGGTTGTCGAAGCGCGCCTTGGTGTCGACGAGCTGGAACTGCGTCTCGCCTACCTGCTTCACACCGGTCGCCCTGCCGCCGGCGGCCTTCCACCGCGCCGTGAGCTCCTGGCCGAGGTCGAACGTGATCGCGCCGGCGAACGGCCGCGGCTGCTCGAGGATCAGGTTCTGCCGCGCGTCGGCACGCTCGGGGTTGCCGATCGTGTAGGGCACGCGGACGGGTTCGAACGGGCGGACCCGCACGGAGTCGACGTTGCGCCACGCGATGTTGTTGTTCCGCTGCGCGTTCTGCTGGGTGTTGCTGCCCTCGGCGAACGTCATCGGGTCGGCGTTCGACACCCACCGGGCGAGCAGGCAGAAGTGCGCGGGGCCGGGCACGTTCCAGCCCGGCCAGGTGATCATGACCGTGGTGCCGCTGACCGGCACGGTCGAGCCCGCGGTGCCGATGAAGGTCCAGCCGCCCGGCCAGGCCGTGCCGCCGCCGAGGTTGCTGCGGTACAGGTGGAGGTTGCCGTCCACGGTGCCGATGCCGCCCGGCTTGCGTCTCAAGGTGACGAAGACGTAGTTGTTCACGCCCACGACGGGGTTCTGGGACACCGCGCACGGCACCGGCGTCGAGCACACCTTGATGTCCGGGCTGTAGTAGATGCTGCCGGTGCTCGGCTCGTTGCCGACGTCGCTCACGTTGTCCCGGACGAAGACGTCGCGTTGGAACGGCGTCGCGCTCACGGCCGGAGCGATGAGCGCCGCGGCCGCCAGCAAGCCTGCCAGCGCCGTTGCCAGTGTGGCTTTCACCATGTCCTCCATCGGTTGTGGACTGCCAACCGAAGAAGTACCGGCGCGCTGTTGTGGCGACGTTGTCGTGCTGTTGCAGGCCCTAATAGGGACCGATCAGCCGGTAGCCGGGCCACAGCTCGGCCCACGGCGCCCGCGGCTCGCGGCACACCGAGATGGCTCGGCCCTGTTCCATGGTCGCGAGCCCGTGCCCGTTGTCGATGCGCGCCGCCACGGAGCACTCGCGGAAGTCCCGCGCCAGCAGGTCCTCGCCCACCCCCACCGCGATCACGACGTCCGCGCTCTCGGGCGGCGATCCGCGGAAGTAGAGCTCGTTGTGCCCGCTGTAGATCCGGGGGAGCGGATGGTCGTCGCGCATCCAGTGCAGCGCGCCCGCCTCGCCGAAGTTCTTCGTCAGCACCACGGCGCGCGACCGTTCACCTTCGGGCAGCGCGGCGTAGGCGTCGGCGGTCTGCCGGGCTATCCGCTCCCAGCCGATGGTCTCGGTCGTCAGACTCGTCGCCGGGAACCGGGCGAACATCCGCTCCGGCAGCACCGGCACGATCACGGCCACCTGTACCACGGCGAAGACCGACAGCACCGAGACAGCCACTGGCAACCGCGACCGTCCGCGGGTCAGCCACTCGTCCGCGATCACCCAGCCCGCGGCGACCAGCGGCACCAGGTAGCCCTCGGTGTAGTCGATGCCGCTGGGCGCGACGGCGAGCACCAGCGCCGTGCCGATGAGGTAGGCCGCCCCCAGCGCCCGCGCCGGTCGCCATCGCGGCCGCCGCAACAGGCCTGCCACGCCCGTGACCAGGACGAGGGCCACTGCCGGCCCCGTGAGGAACGCGACGTAGAGGGGGAACATCAGCCCGTCGGTCCAGTTGCCGTCGGACAGCGTCCGCGCCATGACGAGCTGCGGCCAGCCGTTGACCGCCTGGTAGATGACGTTCGGCGCGCCGATCAGCAGGGTCAGCCCGGCGCCTGCCCACAGCCACCGGCTGCGCAACTCCTGGCGCGGCCCCACCACGAGCAGCGCCAGCACCAGCGTCACCGGCAGCAGAAGTACGACGTACTTGGCGTAGGTCGCCACTCCGCACGTGGCACCGGCGGCCAGCCACCACCGGCCGTCCCCGCGCAGTAGCGCCCGCAACGCGAACAGCGCCACCGCGCTCCAGGCGACGAGGTCCGGGCTGTTGGTCAGCAGGAAGTGGGCCACGACGAGCACGGTCACCGACGTGCCGGAGGTGGCCGCCGCGAGCACCTGTGCCCGTGGCCCGCCGCCCAGTTCCGCGGTGATCAGCGCGGCGAGCACGACGACGGCCAGGCCGCACAGCAGGGCCGGCGTCCGGACGCCCCATGCCGTGTCGCCGAACAGCACCGCGCCGGTCTTCGCCAGCAGCGGTGCGAGCGGTGGCTGGTCGAAGTATCCCCAGCGCGGATCGTCGCCCAGCATCCGGAAGTAGAGCTCGTCTGCCGAGAGTCCGTAGTTCCCGGCGAACGGGAACACCAGGGCCGCGTACAGCACCGCGACCACCGCCACCGGGCGTCGCGCCAGCGGTACGGCCAAGCCGGTCCGCGCCGCCACGCCCTCGATCGTGAACACCGAATCGCTCCCCTCGTGGTGACCACGGGGTCACCGCGACGGCGATGCTATCGATGATCAGCTCCGCACATTGCTCCGATCGGCAGCAATCGCCTCTGGTGCAGAATCAAACACGAAGAAGATTGAATCCGATGGAACCGTCATAGGCCGGCGTGCGTCTATAGCACGTGCCGGGACACAGCGTTGTGCAATGGCATCGAAATTGGGGGAATGGCAGACAAACGACAGCAAGCTCGTCTTCGGCCCGTCTCAACTGGTGGGGGAATCCGTGCGTGAATACCAAATCGCCGCTGAGTGCTGGGGCTTTCGGGGTGTATGTGACGCGTGGCACAGCATTCAGTCACTGCGTGTGTCTGAGTGGGTGCGCGAGGTGACAACGTGCAGTGGTCCGCCGATCGGCGTATAAGCGCATTGATGAAGTTTATTCTATTTTCGAATTGGGCTGTTCGGCGGATTCATGCAGGTCCTGGGCCTGGCTAATCTGCGGTTGTCGCTTCGGCGGCTCTGGGGGCTTCTTTGGGGTGGGGTGCTTTCGCCGACCCGCTGATACGCGTGCGCTTCTTGCGCTTCTCGCGTTCGGTGGTGTGGGCGGATGACGCAAGGGGGTTTTCATGGCTGTTGTCCGAGAATTGACGCATGGGTCGCCGACGAGCGCGTTGCCCGCATGGGTGTGGCATCGGTGAGCCGCATATCGCGGCGCACTCCCGAAGACGCGACCTGATCCGCCGCACCCGCGTGCGCGGCGACAGTCCACGAGCCCGGACTTCAAAAGGGGCTCCTTCACCCGCTGTATCTGTGACTTCAGCGGTCTCTCTGTCCTGGTGTGCCGGGACAATCAGCAAAGAGGAGCAGTTCAGTGGTTGAGCGGCGCGCGCCCGGCGTTCGGTACTCGCTGACGGCGGCGCAGGTGGACATGTGGCTGTCGGCCGAGTTGCTCGGCGACACCCCGGAGTTCAACCCCGCGCAGTACGTCGTGCTCCGCGGGCCCGTCGACGAGGAGCTGCTGCGGGCAGGCGCCCGTGTCGCGGCCCAGGAGACCGACGCCTACCGGCTGTACTTCGGCGAGCACGCGGACGGTGCGCCCTGGCAGGCGCTAGCCGGCGAGCTGCCCGGCGACGTCATGCCGGTGGTGGACCTGCGCGGTGAGGCCGATCCGGCGGAGGCGGCGCGGGCGTGGATGCACGCCGACGGCGCCCGGCCGATCGACCACCGGACGGCGCCCCTCTGGCGCTGGGCGCTGCTGCGCGTCGCCGGCGCCGAGTACTGGTGGTACCACCGGGCGCACCACCTCGTCACCGACATCTTCTCGTTCAACCTGCTCACGCAACGCGTCGCCGAGATCTGCTCCGGGGAGCACCGGCCGCGCTACTTCGGTTCGTGGGCCGACGTCGTGGCCGAGGACGAGGCCTACCAGCGGTCCGCCGACCGGGCGGACGACGAGCGGTACTGGCTGGACTCGGTCGCGGACGCGGTGCGGGACAGGCAGGACGAACGGCGTGCCGACCGGCAGCGGCCGTCACGGCGGCGCACGGTCGCCGTCGATGCGGCCTTGCGCGGCGCGGTCCTCGACCGCTGTGCCGAACTGGGCATGCGCGTCCCGCACTTCCTCGTGGCGGCGTTCGCCGCCTACCAGCGGCAGCTGACCGATCGCGACGACGTGGTGTTCAGCCTCCCCACGGCCGCCCGGCGCAGTTCGCTGGCCCGCGCGACCCCCGGCCTGCTCGCCAACGTCGCACCCGTGGTCCTGCACGTGCCGGACGAGATGACCGTCCGGCAGCTGACCGGCGCCACCACCGCGCGGCTGGCCGAGATCGGCGCCAGGTCGCGGTACCGGGGCGAAGACCTGGCCCGGCGGCTCGGCGTCACCGGCAACGGCGCCTGGTTCGGTCCCACGCTCAACGTGGTCGACTTCAACCGGTCGCGCAGCTTCGGTCCCGAGGTGCACGCCGACGCGCCCCGCAACCTCGCGGTAGGTCCCGTTCGCGACCTCACCGTCACCACCTACGGCTGGTCACGTGGTGATCAGGCGTGGCTCGACGTCGACGTCGAGGACGGCGTGGCCGCCGACGCCGAACTCGCGCTGCACGAGCGGCGGTTCCTGGAGGTGCTCGACCGGCTCGCCCGCGGGCCGGTGGACGGCGGACTTCCTTCGTCCACTGTGGATTCGGGTCTCACGCGGCGGTGGGGATCCGGAGCGACGCCGGACGTTGCCGCGACCGTTCCCGACCTCATCGCGGGGTACGCCGAGACCCGGCCCGACCAGTCCGCGGTCGTGTGCGGTCAGGACCAGCTGTCCTTCCGCGAGCTGGGGGAGCGGGCCGACGCGCTCGCCGCCCGGCTCCAGCGGGCCGGGGTGACCGCGGAGTCGCCGGTCGCGGTGCTGGTGCCGCGCGGGCTCGAGCTGGCGGTCGCCTTCCAGGGCGTGCTGCGCTCCGGTGGCGTGTACGTGCCGATCAACCCCGGGCTGCCCGCGGAACGGCTGGCGTTCCTGCTGGCCGACGTCGGCGCGGTCGCCGCCGTGACGACGCCGGAGCTGGCCGGTGAGCTGAGCGGCTTCGCCACCGTGCTGGTGTTCGGCGAGGAGTCTCCGGTCGCCGAAGGCGCGCCGGTGCGCGTCGAGCCCGGTTCGCTGGCGTACGTGGCTTACACGTCCGGCTCGACCGGGCGGCCCAAGGGCGTGGCGGTGACGCACGCCGCGCTGTCGTCGTACGTGGCCGGCTGGCGCGAGGCGCTCATCCCGCTGGGCGGGGCCGGCACCGTGCTGTCCATGTCCGGCCCCGGTTTCGACGTGTCGATCGGTGACATGACGCGGGCGCTGGCGTTCGGGCAGACGGTGGTGTTCCTGCCGCACGACGAGGTCGTGTCGGTCGAGTCCCTGCACCGGACGCTGGCCGACCACGAGGTCGAGGTCGCCGAGATCGTGCCCGGCATGCTCCTGCGCGACCTCGCCGCCCACTGCCGGGAGGCGGGCCCGGTCGAGTCGTTGCGGCTGGTCATCTCCGGCACGGACATGTGGACGTACGACGCACTCGTGTCGGCCGTCGTGGCCGTGGCGCCCAATGCCGTGCCGGGCAACGTGTTCGGCGTGACCGAGGCCGCGATCGACTCGATCTTCCACCCGGTCCTGGAGCGGCCGGAGCACGAGGGCGAGGTGGTCCCCATCGGCGGACCGCTGGCCGGTGTCGGCGTCTTCGTCGTGGACGGGTCGCTGCGGCCGGTGCCGGTGGGCGTCGAGGGTGAGCTGCTGGTCGGGGGCGCCGGTCTGGCGCGGGGTTACGTGGGACGGCCGGACCTGACCGCGGAACGGTTCCTGCCCGACGTGTTCGGTGGGTCCGGCGGCCGGTTGTACCGCACCGGTGACCGGGCGCGGTGGCGTGCGGACGGCGTGCTCGAGTTCCTTGGCCGGGTCGACGAGCAGGTGAAGATCCGTGGTTACCGGGTCGAGCCCGGTGAGGTCGAGGTCGTCATCGGCGACCACCCGGCCGTGCGTGATGTCGTTGTGGTGGCACGGGATGGCGGTCCGCACGGTGGCAAGCGCCTGGTGGCGTACGTCGTGGCGGAGGGTGAGTTCAGCGGTTCGGCGTTGCGGTCGTGGTTGCGCGAGCGCGTGCCGGAGTACCTCGTGCCTTCGGTGTTCGTGGCGCTGGACTCGGTGCCGCTCACGCCGAACGGCAAGGTCGACCGCCGAGGCCTGCCCGACCCCGAGCCGGAGACGGCCGAGGCGTACGAGGCACCGCGGACGTCCACAGAGGACGCGCTGGCGGCGGTGTGGTCGCAGGTGCTGGGTGTGGAACGCGTTGGTGTGCACGACAACTTCTTCGAGCTGGGCGGCGACTCGATCCTGAGCCTGCAGATCGTGGCGCGTGCCCGTGCCGCCGGTCTGGGACTCGGTGTGGCCGACGTGCTGTCCCGCCAGACCGTCGCCGAGTTGGCGGCGGCGGTGCGCGACAGCCCCGCGGTGACGCTGGCCGAGCAGGGCGTGGTCACCGGACCCGTGCCGTTGACGCCGATCCAGCACTGGTTCCTGGCGCAGGACATCGACGACCGGGACCACTGGAACTGGTCGGGCGTGTTCGAGCTCGCACCGGGCACCGACCCCGACCGGCTGGCCGGCGCACTCGACGCCCTGGTCGCCCATCACGACGCGCTGCGCCTCCGGTTCTCGTCCGACGGCCAGCACAACGCCGGAGTCGAGGCCGCCGACCTGCTTCGGGTGGTCGACGGCGACGCGGACGTGGTCGCGGAGATGACGGCGGCGCAGAAGTCGTTGCGGCTGGCCGACGGCCCGCTGGTGGCGGCGGTCTTCTTCGACCGCGGCGATCTGCCCGCGTTGCTGGGCCTGGTCGTGCACCACGTGGTGATGGACGGCGTCTCGTGGAACGTGCTGCTGGAGGACCTCGGCACCGCGTACCGCTCGGAGGCGCTGGGCCCGAAGACGACCTCGTTCCAGCAGTGGGCCGAGCAGCTCCGGACGTTCGACCCCAGCGGTGAACGGGACCACTGGGCCGCGGCCACGTCCGGCGTGGTCGCGCTGCCGGTCGACGGCGACGGGCTCAACGACGAACGTTCCGCACGGGTGCACACGACGTGGCTCGACGCCGGGACGACCGCCGCGTTGCTGGGCGACGCGCACAAGGCCTATCGCACGCAGGGCAACGACCTGCTGCTGGCGGCGCTGGTGCGCACGCTCGGTGCGTGGGCGGGCACCGACGAGCTGACCATCGACCTGGAGAGCCACGGTCGTGAGGCGATCGCCGACGGGATCGACCTGTCGCGCACCGTCGGGTGGTTCACGTCGATCTTCCCCGTGCAACTGCGCCGGGACGAGGATCTCGGTACGACGGTGAAAGCCGTGAAGGAGCAGCTCAGGGCGGTGCCGCGCCGAGGTGTCGGCTACGGCGCGCTGCGCTGGTTGCACGGAGAACTGGCCGGCGCGCCGGATCGCCCCGTGCTGTTCAACTACCTGGGAACGGCCGCGGCCACCGGCGATCTGCTGCGCCGTGAACTGCCCGCCGCGTCGAGGGGCGCGGCGACGTCCGGCGAAGGCACGCGGTCCCACGTGCTGAACCTCGAGGTGACCCGCACCGCCGACGGACGCCTGCAGGTCGAGTGGCACTACAGCGCCGGGCTGCACGAGGCCACGACCGTCGAACGGCTCGCCGGCGCCTATCAGCGTGAGCTGGAGGCGGTGGTCGAGCACTGCCGGTCCGGCGTCTCGGGTCTCACGCCGTCCGACTTCCCGCTGGCGTCGCTGGCGCAGCCCGAGGTCGACCGGCTGGCGGCGCGGTTCCCCGGCCTGGCGGACGTGTACCGGCTGGCACCCGTGCAGTCGGGCATGTTGTTCGGTGTCGTGGGTGCCCCCGCGGAGGACGGGCTCTACTGGGGTCAGGGGATCTACGAGCTCACCGGCACCGTCGACGCGGACCGGCTCGCCGGCGCCTGGGGCTCGGTGATCGCGCGCCAGGCGGCGCTGCGCAGCGGGTTCGTCTGGGAGGGCGTCAGCGAGCCGGTGCAGGTCGTGCTGTCCGATGTGGACGTTCCGCTCCAGGTGCGCGACTGGTCGGATCTCGACGGGGAAACCCAGCAGGCCCGGTTGCGGGAGCTGCTGGAGCAGGACCGCGCGCAGGGGTTCGACCTCGCCGCACCGCCGTTGACGCGCCTGTACCTCGTCGAGCGGGGTCTCGGGCAGCACTGGCTCGTCTGGGGGCTCTATCAGGGCTTGTGCGACGGGTGGAGTCTGCCCGTCGTCATGGACGAGGTGCTGGCCGCCTACGACGGCTCGCCGTCGGCTCCGGTGCGGTCGTACCGCGAGTTCATCTCCTGGCTGGACGGGCGCGACCCGAGCGAGGCCGAGGGCTTCTGGCGGTCCTACCTGGACGGTTTCGAGGCGCCGACGCCGTTGCCGGTGGACCGGTTGGCCACCAGCCACTACGCGCAGGACCGGCGGCGCACGCACCTCGACGCGACCGTGACCGCCGCGCTGGTCGACCTGGCCCGCCGGGAACGCGTGACGTTGTCGGCGGTCGTGCAGGCCGCGTGGGCCAAGGTGCTTTCGGCCACCTCGGGTGAGGACGAGGTGGTGTTCGGCCTGACCGTGTCGGGCCGCCCCGCCGACCTGCCCGGGGTCGAGTCGACCGTGGGCCTGTTCATCAACACGCTGCCGGTGCGGGTCCCCGTGCCCGCGGACGTGCCGTTCACGTCGTGGCTGCGGGAGCTGCGCGACAACCAGGGTGCGGTGCAGCGGTTCGAGTACACGCCGCTCGTCGACGCGCAGCGCTGGTCGTCCGTGCCCGGTGGCCGCGCGTTGTTCGACAGCATCGTGGTGCTGCGCAACTACCCCGGCGGCCGCAGCCGGGCCGCCGGCTTCGAGCTGTCGCCATTGCTCGACTCGGTGGAGCAGGGCAACTACCCGCTCACCTTCGCGGTCGACGTGAAGGCCGAGCTCGAGATCGAGGCCGAGTTCTCCACCGCCGCGTTCGACGCGGTGACGGTCGAACGGATCCTCGACCAGCTCACCGTCGTGCTGACGGCGGTGACCGAACGGCCGGGCCTGGCCGTGCAGGACGTGCCCCTGCAGCGGCCGGAGCAGGCGGCGGCGCTGGTGGCGTGGGGCGAGACCCCCGAGCCCGCCACCGAGCGGCCGGTGCCGGACCTGATCGACGACTGGGCGCGGATCTCGCCCGAGGTCGCGGTGGTCTGCGGTGCGGAGAGCCTGACGTTCGCCGAACTGGGTTTCCGGGCCGACGCGCTGGCCGGCCGGCTTCAGAACGCCGGAGTGACCGTGGGCTCGCGGGTCGCGGTGCTGGTGCCGCGCGGGATCGACCTCGCCGTCGCCTTCCAGGGCGTGCTGCGCGCCGGTGGCGTCTACGTACCGGTCAACCCGGGGATTCCCGCGGAGCGGCTGGCGTTCCTGCTGGCCGACGCCGGTGCGGCGGTCGCGGTCACGACTCCGGCGCTGGCCGGTGAGGTGGCCGGGCTCGCCGAGGTGCTGGTGCTGGACGAGGACTCTCCGGGGTTCGGCGCCCTGCCGGTGCGCATCGATCCCGACGCGTTGGCCTACGTGGCCTACACGTCAGGGTCGACCGGACGGCCCAAGGGCGTTGCGGTGTCTCACGGTGCGCTGTCGTCGTACGTGGCGGGATGGCGGGAGGGGCTCGCCGATCTGGGCGGTCCCGGCACCGTGCTGTCGATGTCGGGCCCGGGGTTCGACGTGTCCATCGGTGACATGACGCGTGCGTTGGCTTTCGGCCGCACGGTGGTGTTCCTGCCGCACGACGCGCACGTGACGGTGGAGTCGCTGCGCGAGACCTTGGTGGACCACGAGGTCGAGGTCGCGGAGATCGTGCCGGGCATGCTGCTGCGCGACCTGGCCGCTCACTGCCGGGAGGCCGGGCCGGTCAAGTCGCTGCGCCTGGTGATCTCCGGCACCGACATGTGGACGCACGACGCGTTGACGACCGCCGTGGCGGAGGTGGCGCCGAACGCGGTGCCGGGCAACGTGTTCGGGGTGACCGAGGCGGCGATCGACTCGATCTTCCACCCGGTCGGCGAGGACCACCCCGCCGCGGTCGTGCCCATCGGCACGCCGCTGGCCGGTGCCCGTGCCGTCGTGGTGGACGCCAGGATGCGGCCGGCACCGGTGGGGGTTCCCGGTGAGCTGCTGGTCGGTGGATCCGGTGTGGCCCAGGGGTACGTGGGCCGTCCGGACCTGACCTCGGAGCGGTTCGTTCCCGATGTGTTCGGCGGACCCGGCGGGCGGTTGTACCGCACCGGTGACCGGGCTCGGTGGCGTGCGGACGGGACGATCGAGTTCTTGGGTCGTGTCGACGAGCAGGTGAAGATCCGCGGTTACCGGGTCGAACCGGGTGAGGTCGAGGTCGTCATCGGTGACCATCCGGACGTGCGTGATGTTGTTGTGGTGGCACGGGATGGCGGACCTCACGGCGGCAAGCGGCTGGTCGCCTACGTCGTCGCGGAGGGCGAGTTCAGCAGCTCGGTGCTCCGGGCGTGGCTGCGGGAGCGGGTGCCGGACTACCTCGTGCCGTCGGTGTTCGTGGCGTTGGACAGGTTGCCGATCACGCCCAACGGGAAGGTGGACCGGCGTGGTCTGCCCGAGCCGGAGCTGGAGACGGCCGCCGAGACCTACGTCGCGCCCCGGACCGCTGTCGAGGAGACCCTCGCGGCGGTGTGGAGCGGCGTGCTCGGTGTCGAGCGCGTCGGTGTGCACGACAACTTCTTCGAGTTGGGCGGCGACTCGATCCTGAGCCTGCAGATCGTGGCGCGCACTCGTGCCGCTGATCTGGGTGTGGACGTGGCGGACGTGTTCGCCCACCAGACCGTGGCCGAGCTCGCGCTCGTGGTGCGGGAAGCACCTGCGGTCTCGCTCGCGGAGCAGGGCGTTGTCACCGGGCCTGTGCCGTTGACGCCGATCCAGCGCTGGTTCCTGGCGCAGGACATCCCGAACCGGGACCACTGGAACTGGTCGGGTGTGTTCGAGCTGGCGCCCGGCACCGACCCGGTCCGGCTGGGTCAGGCACTCGACGTCCTCGTCGCGCACCACGACGCGCTGCGGATCCGGTTCGGTCCGGACGGCCAGCACAACGCGCCGGTCGAGACCGGTGGGTTCCTGCGCGTCGTCGACGGCGACGAGGCAGTGGTCGAGGAGATGACCGCGGCGCAGAAGTCGTTGCGACTGGCGGACGGCCCGCTGCTCGCCGCCGTCTACTTCGACCGCGGTGACCAGCCCGCGTGGCTCGGCTTGACCGTGCACCACCTGGTGATGGACGGCGTCTCGTGGAACGTCCTGCTGGAGGACCTCGGCACCGCGTACCGCTCGGAGGCGCTGGGGCCCAAGACGACCTCGTTCCAGCAGTGGGCAGAACACCTGCTGGAACTGGAGGCCGGCGGCGAGCGGGAGCACTGGGCGGCGGCGACGTCGGACGTGGTCGCGCTCCCCGCCGACGGCGACGGACCGAACACCGAGGCGTCCAGCGCCGTGGTGAGCACCTGGCTGGACGCGGACACGACCGCGGCGCTGTTCGGCGAGGCGCACAAGGCTTACCGGACGCAGGCCAACGACCTGCTGCTCGCCGCTCTGGCGAACGTCCTGGGGGAGTGGGCGGGCACCGGCCACGTCACGGTCGACCTGGAGAGCCACGGCCGTGAAGACCTGGACCTGTCGCGCACCGTCGGGTGGTTCACGTCGATCTTCCCCGTGCGGCTGAGCCGGTACGAGGGTGTCGGCGAGACGGTGAAGGCCGTCAAGGAGCAGTTGCGGGCTGTTCCGCGCCGCGGTGTCGGCTACGGCGTGCTGCGGTGGGCACAGGAAGAACTGGCCGGTGCACCGGACCGGCCGGTGCTGTTCAACTACCTCGGTGCGTTCGACGCCGTCGGCTCGGCGGGGCTGATCCGCCGCGAACTCCCGGCCGAGCTGGCCGGTCCCATGCAGGGACCTGGCGGGACGCGGGCCTACCCGTTGCAGCTCGAAGTGGTCCGCGCGGACGACGGCCGCCTGCGGATCGACTGGCTGCACAGCACCAACCTGCACCGCCCCGAGACCGTGGAACGGGTCGCCGCCCACTACGTCGAGGCGTTGCGCGCACTGGTGGCGCACTGCCGGACGGGTGTCACGGGCTTCACCCCGTCCGACTTCCCGTTGGCGTCGTTGACGCAGGACGAGTTCGACGGGCTCGCCGAGCGTTATCCGGTGGCGGACGTCTACCGGCTGGCACCCGTGCAGTCCGGCATGTTGTTCGGTGTCGCGGGTTCTCCCGTCGACGGCCTCTACTGGGGCCAGAGCGTCTACGACCTCGCGGGTCCGATCGACGCCGACCGGCTGGCCGGTGTCTGGCGTTCGGTGATCTCCCGGCACGCCGCGCTGCGCAGCGGGTTCGTGTGGGAAGGCGTCAGCGAACCCGTGCAGGTCGTCCTGTCCGATGTGGACGTTCCGCTCCAGGTGCGTGACTGGTCGGATCTCGACGGGAACACCCAGCAGGCACGGCTGCGCGAGCTGCTGGCCGAGGACCGTGCGCTGGGCTTCGACCTGGCCGCGCCGCCGTTGATGCGGCTCTACCTGGTCGATCGCGGCGAGGGCCGGTTGTGGCTGGTGTGGGGGCTGTACCAGGGTCTGTGCGACGGGTGGAGCCTGCCCGTCGTCATGGACGAGGTGCTCGCGGCCTACGACGGCTCGCCGCTGGCTCCGGTGCGGTCGTACCGCGAGTTCATCTCGTGGCTGGACCGGCGTGACCCGGACGAGTCGGAGTCGTTCTGGCGCAGGACGCTGGACGGGTTCGAGGCGCCCACGCCGTTGCCGGTGGACCGGCTGGCGGCCAGCCACTACGCGCAGGACCGCCGCAAGACCATGCTGGACGAGCGCGTCACCACGAAGCTGGTGGAGCTGGCTCGGCGCGAGCGCGTGACGCTGTCGACGGTGGTGCAGGCGGCGTGGGCCAAGGTCCTGTCCGCGTCGTCCGGCGAGGACGACGTGCTGTTCGGGCTCACCGTGTCCGGCCGGCCGGCTGATCTTGCCGGTGTGGAGTCGATCGTCGGCCTGTTCATCAACACGCTGCCGGTGCGGGCCGTCGTGCCCGCCGACGTGCCGTTCACGTCGTGGCTGCGGGAGCTGCAGGACAACCAGGTCGCGGTGCAGCGGTTCGAGTACACGCCGCTGGTGGACGTGCAGCGCTGGTCGGCCGTCCCGGGTGGCCGCGCGTTGTTCGACTCCATCGTGGTGTTCGGCAACTACCCGCACCGGGAACTGCCCGACGACCTCGCCGAGATCCCGGACGGCTACGCCTCCGTCGACTCGGTGGAGCAGGGCAACTACCCGCTCACCTTCGCGGTCGACCTGGAGCGCACGCTGCGCATCGAGGCCGAGTTCTCCACGGCCGCCTTCGACGCCGTGACGGTCGAACGCGTCCTCGACCAGCTGGTGGTCGTGCTCACCGCCGTCGCGCAACGGCCTTCGCTGGCCGTCGCGGACGTGCCGTTGCAGCGGCCGGAGCAGGCCGCGGAACTGGTGGCGTGGGGTGAGACCCCGGTCCCGGCCACCGAGCCGTCCGTGCCCGAGCTGATCCACAGCTGGTCGGACACCGACGCCGTCGCCGTGGTGTGCGGCGAGGACCGGCTGACGTTCGCCGAGCTGAACGCTCGCGCCGACGGCCTCGCCGTCCGGCTCCAGCAGGCTGGTGTGACGGTGGAGTCGCCGGTCGCCGTGCTGGTGCCGCGTGGGCTTGAGCTGGCCGTCGCGTTCCAGGGCGTGCTGCGCTCCGGTGGCGTCTACCTGCCGATCAACCCCGGGCTCCCCGCCGAACGTCTCGCGTTCCTGCTGGCCGATGCCGGTGCGGACGTGGCGGTCACGACCGCGGCGCTGGCGGGCGAGCTGGCCGGGTTCGCCGGTGAAGTGCTGCTGGTGGACGACGTGGCCGTCGTCGGCGAGCTCGCTCCGGTCGACCCGGACTCGTTGGCGTACATCGCTTACACGTCGGGTTCCACGGGACGTCCCAAGGGCGTCGCGGTCACGCATGCCGCACTCTCGTCCTATGTGGCCGGTTGGCGTGACGGGCTGGCCGCATTGGGCGGACCTGGCCCGGTGCTGTCGATGTCCGGGCCCGGGTTCGACGTGTCGATCGGTGACATGACGCGGGCTTTGGCATTCGGTCAGCGCGTGGTGTTCCTGCCGCACGACGAGCACGTGTCGGTGGAGTCGCTGCACGCGACGTTGGTGGAGCACCGGATCGAGATCGCCGAGATCGTTCCCGGCATGCTCCTGCGGGACCTGGCGGCCCATTGCCGGGTCGCCGGGCCGGTCGAGTCGTTGCGCCTGGTGATCTCCGGCACCGACATGTGGACGCACGACGCACTGACGGCCGCTGTGCGCGAGATTGCGCCGAACGCGGTGCCGGGCAACGTGTTCGGTGTGACCGAGGCGGCGATCGACTCGATCTTCCACGCCGTGACGGAGGACCACCCCGCTGCCGTGGTGCCCATCGGCACGCCGCTGGCCGGTGCCCGCGCGGTCGTCGTCGACTCCGCGCTGCGGCCCGTTCCCGTGGGTGTTCCGGGCGAACTGCTGGTCGGTGGCGCCGGTGTGGCGCGCGGCTACCTGGGACGTCCCGACCTGACCTCGGCGCGGTTCGTGCCCGACCTGTTCTCTAATTCTGGTGAGCGGCTTTACCGCACTGGTGACCGGGCTCGGTGGCGTGCGGACGGCACGATCGAGTTCCTCGGGCGCGTCGACGAGCAGGTCAAGATCCGTGGTTACCGGGTTGAGCCTGGTGAGGTCGAGGTCGTCATCGGCGACCACCCGGACGTGCGTGATGTGGTTGTGGTGGCTCGTGATGGTGGGCCGCACGGTGGCAAGCGCCTCGTTGCGTATGTCGTCGCGGAAGGCGAGTTCAGTGGTTCGGCGTTGCGTGCCTGGCTGCGTGAGCGCGTGCCGGATTACCTTGTGCCGTCGGTGTTCGTGGCGTTGGACAGGTTGCCGCTGACGCCCAACGGGAAGGTGGACCGGCGCGGTCTGCTCGATCCCGAGCCCGAGACGACGGGTGAGGACTATGTCGCACCTCGGACCGCCGCGGAGGAAACGCTTGCGGCGGTGTGGAGTGGCGTGCTCGGTGTTGAACGCGTCGGCGTGCACGACAACTTCTTCGAGCTGGGCGGCGACTCGATCCTGAGTCTGCAGATCGTGGCGCGTACTCGTGCGGCCGGTCTGGGTGTCGACGTGGCGGACGTGTTCGCCCACCAGACGGTCGCCGCACTGGCCGCCGTCGTGCGTGACACGCCGGCGGTGACCCTGGCCGAGCAGGGCGTCGTCACCGGACCCGTGCCGCTGACGCCGATCCAGCACTGGTTCCTGGCACAGGACATCCCGAACCGGGACCACTGGAACTGGTCCGGCATGTTCGAGCTCGCGCCCGGCACCGACCCGGAACGGCTGGGGCAGGCGCTCGACGTCCTGATCGCTCATCACGACGCGCTGCGCCTCCGTTTCACGCCGGAGAGCCAGTACCTGGCGCCGGTCGACGGCAGCGCGGTGCTGCGGGTGGTCGAGGGCGACGAGACCGTGGTCGCGGAGATGACCACGGCGCAGACGTCGTTGCGCCTGGCCGATGGCCCGCTGATGGCCGCCGTGTTCTTCGACCGCGGTGATCAGCCCGCGTGGCTCGGTTTGACCGTGCACCACCTCGTGATGGACGGGGTGTCGTGGAACGTCTTGCTGGAGGACCTCGACGCGGTCTACGCGGGCCGGGAGCTCGGGCCGAAGACGACCTCGTTCCAGCAGTGGGCCGAGGTGCTGCGGGACCTGGACGCTCAGGACGAGCGGGAGACCTGGCTGGCCCAGACCGCGGACGTCGTGGCGGTGCCGCAGGACCAGGACGGCCCCAACACCGAGACCTCGGCCGGTGTCGTGCGGTCGTGGCTGGACGCCGCCACCACCGCCGCGCTGCTGGGCGACGCCCACCGCGCTTACCGCACCCAGGCCAACGACCTGCTGCTGGCCGCTCTCGCCCAGGCATTGGGCGAGTGGGCCGGTAGCGGCCACGTGACGGTGGACCTGGAGAGCCACGGCCGTGAGGCGGTGGCGGACGGCGTGGACCTGTCGCGCACCGTCGGGTACTTCACGTCGATCTTCCCGGTGCGGCTCACGCACGAGAGCGATCCGGCGGCGGCGATCAAGGCCGTCAAGGAAGAGCTGCGGGCTGTTCCGCGCCGAGGTGTCGGTTATGGCGCGCTGCGCTGGCTGCACGGTGATCTGGCCGATGTGCCGGAGCGTCCGGTGCTGTTCAACTACCTCGGTGCGTTCGACGCCGTCGACTCGCTGGGGCTGATCCGCCGGGAACTGCCCGCCGAGCTGGCCGGTCCGAGCGAGGGACCGGGCGGGACGCGCTCGCACGTCCTGCAGATCGAGGCGGAGCAGGACTCGGACGGACGCCTGCAGGTCGACTGGCACTTCAGCCACAACCTGCACGACATGGCCACCGTCGAACGTGTCGCCGCGCGCTACGTCGAGGCGTTGCGCCGGCTGGTGGCGCACTGCCGGTCCGGGGCCACGGGCTTCACGCCGTCGGACTTCCCGCTGGCGTCGCTGACCCAGCCCGAGGTGGACGGGCTTTCGGAGCGTTACCCGCTGGCGGACGTGCATCGGCTGGCGCCGGTGCAGTCGGGCATGTTGTTCGGTGTCGCGGGTTCTCCCGTCGACGGGCTCTACTGGGGCCAAGGGGTTTACGACCTGACGGGGCCGCTGGACGCCGATCGGCTGGCCGGTGCCTGGCGCCAGGTGATCGCCCGGCACGCCGCGTTGCGCAGCGGGTTCGTGTGGGAGGGCGTCAGCGAACCCGTGCAGGTCGTGCTGGCCGACGTCGACGTCCCGCTCGAGCAGCGGGACTGGTCTCGACTCGGCGACGTCGAGCAGCAGGAGCGGTTGCGGGCGCTGCTCGACGAGGACCGCGCGCTGGGCTTCGACCTCGCCGCGCCGCCGTTGACCCGCCTGTACCTGGTGGACCGCGGCGAGGGCCGGTTGTGGCTGGTGTGGGGCCTGTACCAGGGCTTGTGCGACGGGTGGAGCCTGCCCGTCGTGATGGACGAGGTGTCCGCCCTCTACCAGGGCCGGACGCTGGAGCCGGTGCGGTCCTACCGGGACTTCATCGCGTGGCTGGGCCGGCGTGACCCGGCCGAGTCCGAAGGGTTCTGGCGCACGCACCTGGCCGGTTTCGAGGCTCCCACGGCACTTCCGGCCGACCGGCTGGCCGCGAGCCACTACGAGCAGGACCGGCGTCGCCTGAGCCTGGACGAGACCGTCACCGGCAGGCTGGTCGAGCTGGCGCGCCGCGAGCGCGTGACGTTGTCGACGGTCGTCCAGGCGGCGTGGGCGCTGCTGCTGTCGACGTACTCGGGTGACGACGACGTGATCTTCGGCCTGACCGTGTCCGGCCGTCCGGCCGACCTGGCCGGTGTGGAGTCGATGGTCGGGTTGTTCATCAACACGCTGCCGGTCCGGGCCGTGGTGCCGACGGACATGACGTTCGCGGCCTGGCTGCCGAGGTTGCAGGACGACCAGGTTGCGCTGCAACGGTTCGAGTACACGCCGCTGGTCGACGTGCAGCGGTGGTCCGAGGTGCCGCACGGCCGTGCGTTGTTCGACTCCATCGTGGTGTTCGGCAACTACCCGCAGGAGGAGTTGCCGGAGGACCTGGGAGGGGTGCAGGCCGCCGACTCGGTGGAGCAGGGCAACTACCCGCTGACGTTCGCCGTCGACCTGGAGCGCACGCTGCGCGTCGAGGCGGAGTTCTCGACGGCCGCGTTCGACGCCGTCACGGTCGAGCGGATCCTCGACCAGCTCGCTGTGGTGCTGACCGCGGTGGCGGAGCAGCCGGAGCTCGCGGTCCGCGACGTGCCCGTGCAGCGTCCCGGCCAGGCTGCGGAGCTGGTGGCGTGGGGCGCGACCCCCGTGCCGTCCGCCGAACTGCCGGTGCCCGACCTGATCGCCGGCTGGGGTTCGTCCGACGTCGCCGTGGTGTGCGGTGACGAGCAGCTGACGTTCGCGGAACTGAACGCTCGGGCCGATTCCCTTGCCACACGTCTGCGCCGAGCCGGTGTGACGGTGGGATCACCGGTCGCCGTGCTGGTGCCACGTGGTCTTGAGCTGGCCGTTGCGTTCCAGGGCGTGTTGCGCTCTGGTGGCGTGTACGTGCCGATCAACCCTGGGCTTCCCGCGGAACGGCTGGCGTTCCTGCTGGCCGATGCCGGTGTGGTCGCCGCTGTCACGACTTCGGCTCTGGACGGGTTCACCGGGGAAGTGCTGCTGGTGAACGACGAGTCCGCCGTCGTCGGTGAGCTCGCTCCGGTCGACCCGAACTCGTTGGCGTACATCGCTTACACGTCGGGTTCCACGGGACGTCCCAAGGGCGTCGCGGTGACCCATGGCGCGCTCTCGTCGTACGTGGCCGGGTGGCGTGACGGACTGCGTGCGCTGGGCGGTCCGGGTGCGGTGCTGTCGATGTCCGGGCCTGGGTTCGACGTGTCGATCGGTGACATGACACGGGCGTTGGCCTTCGGACAGCGCGTGGTGTTCTTGCCGCACGACGAGCACGTGACGGTGGAGTCGCTGCACCGCACGCTGGTCGACCACGACGTCGAGGTCGCGGAGATCGTGCCGGGCATGCTGTTGCGTGACCTGGCGGCCTACTCCCGGACGGCTGGGCCGGTGGAGAGCCTTCGGCTGGTGATCTCGGGTACCGACCTGTGGACGCATGACGCGTTGACGGCCGCTGTGCGCGAGGTGGCGCCGAATGCGGTGCCGGGCAACGTGTTCGGTGTGACCGAGGCGGCAATCGACTCGATCTTCCACGCCGTCACCGAGGACCACCCGGCGGCGGTGGTGCCGATCGGTACGCCGTTGGCCGGTGCTCAGGCCTTCGTGGTGGACGGGTCGTTGCGACCGGCGCCGGTCGGCGTGCCGGGCGAGTTGCTCGTCGGTGGTTCGGGTGTGGCCCAGGGGTATGTGGGCCGGCCGGACCTGACGGCGGAGCGGTTCGTCCCGGATCTGTTCACCGGTTCTGGTGAGCGCCTCTACCGCACTGGTGACCGTGCCCGGTGGCGTGCTGACGGGACGATCGAGTTCCTGGGTCGTGTCGATGAGCAGGTGAAGATCCGCGGTTACCGGGTTGAGCCCGGTGAGGTCGAGGTCGTCATCGGCGACCATCCCGATGTGCGTGATGTCGTGGTGGTGGCTCGTGAAGGTGGGCCTCACGGCGGTAAGCGCCTGGTCGCGTACGTCGTCGCGGAGGGTGAGTTCAGCGGTTCGGTGCTGCGGGCATGGCTGCGGGAACGAGTGCCGGACTACCTCGTGCCGTCGGTGTTCGTCGCGCTGGATCGCCTTCCCCTGACGCCGAACGGGAAGGTGGACCGTCGCGGTCTGCCGGACCCGGAGCCCGAGACGTCGGGTGAGGCGTATGTCGCGCCCCGGACCGCTGCTGAGGAGACTCTCGCGGCGGTGTGGAGTGGCGTGCTCGGTGTCGAGCGCGTTGGTGTGCTGGACAACTTCTTCGAACTGGGTGGCGACTCGATCCTGAGTCTGCAGATCGTGGCGCGTGTTCGTGCCGCTGGTCTGGGTGTGGACGTGGCCGACGTGTTCGCCCACCAGACCGTCGCCGAACTCGCTCTCGTCGTGCGGGATGCTCCGGCGGAGTCGTCGGCCGAGCAGGGTGTGGTCACGGGTCCGATTCCGTTCACGCCGATCCAGCGCTGGTTCCTGGCGCAGGACATCCCGGACCGGGACCACTGGAACTGGTCGGGCATGTTCGAGCTGGCACCGGGCACCGATCCCGGCCGGCTCGGGCAGGCGCTCGAGGCACTGGTCGTTCACCACGACGCGCTGCGCGTCCGGTTCACGCCCGACGGCCAGCACAACGCCGGTGTCGAGGCCTTCAACGGTCTTCGTGTCGTTGCCGTGGATGACGTGGTCGCGGAGATGACGGCCGCGCAGAAGTCGTTGCGTCTGGCCGATGGTCCGCTGCTGGCCGCCGTCTACTTCGACCGTGGCGACCAGCCCGCGTGGCTGGGTTTGACCGTGCACCACCTGGTGATGGACGGCGTGTCGTGGAACGTGCTGCTTGAGGACCTCGACACGGCTTACCAAGGCGGTTCGCTCCCGCCGAAGACGACCTCGTTCCAGGCCTGGGCCGAGCAGCTCCAGACCATCGACGCCGCGGACGAGCGCGACCACTGGGTCGCTGCGACCGCGGACGTCACGGTCGTTCCGGTGGATGGGCACGGACCGAACTCCGAGGCGTCCGGCGCGGTCGTGCAGTCGTGGCTGGATGCCGAGACGACGGCGGCGTTGCTGGGCGATGCGCACAGGGCTTATCGCACGCAGGGCAATGATCTGCTGTTGACCGCGCTGGCCCAGGCTTTGGGCGAGTGGGCCGGCAGCGATCACGTGACGATCGACTTGGAGAGCCACGGCCGTGAAGGCGCGGACCTGTCGCGCACGGTCGGCTGGTTCACGTCGATCTTCCCGGTGCGGCTCACGCACGAGAGCGATCCGGCGGCGGCGATCAAGGCCGTCAAGGAAGAGCTGCGGGCTGTTCCGCGCCGCGGTGTCGGCTACGGTGCGTTGCGTTGGTTGCAGGGTGATCTGGCCGATGTGCCGGAGCGTCCGGTGCTGTTCAACTACCTCGGAGCGCACGACGCCGCCGACTCGACGGGGCTGATCCGGCGGGAGCTTTCCGCCGACCTGGCGGGGCCGAGTGAGGGCGAGGGTGGGACGCGGTCGCACCTGTTGCAGCTCGAGGTGCAGCAGAGCGCCGACGGACGGTTGTCCATCGAGTGGTTCCACTCCAGCGCTGTTCACGACACCGCGACCGTCGAACGGGTTGCGGCCCGGTACGTCGAGGCGTTGCGGGAACTGGTCGCGCACTGCCGGTCCGCCAGCGGTTTCACGCCGTCGGACTTCCCGTTGGCGGCGCTGGCCCAGCCGGAGGTCGACCTGCTGGCGGAGCGTTATCCGCTGGCGGACGTGTACCGGTTGTCGCCGGTGCAGTCCGGCATGCTGTTCGGTGTCGTGGGCTCTCCTGTCGACGGCCTCTACTGGGCGCAGAACGTCTACGACCTGGCCGGCCCGATCGACGCCGAACGGCTGGCGGCGGCCTGGCGTGAGGTGATCGGCCGGCACGCGCCGCTGCGCAGCGGGTTCGTGTGGGAGGGCGTCAACGAACCCGTGCAGGTCGTGCCAACCGACGTCGACGTGCCGTTGACGACCCACGACTGGTCGGGCCTCGACGAGGCCGCACAACAGGACCGGCTCCAGGAACTCCTGGACCACGACCGCGCGCTCGGGTTCGACCTCGCCCGCCCGCCGCTCATCCGGCTCTACCTCGTAGACCGGGGCAACGGGCAGAACTGGCTGGTGTGGGGGCTGTACCAGGGCTTGTGCGACGGGTGGAGCCTGCCCGTCGTCATGGACGAGGTGTCGGCCGCCTACCAGCGGCAGGCGTTGCCGCCGGTGCGGCCGTACCGCGACTACATCGCATGGCTCGGTCAGCGCGACACTGCTGCGACGGAAGGTTTCTGGCGCACGTACCTCGATGGTTTCGAGGCACCGACGGCACTTCCGGTCGACCGGCTGGCCGCGAGCCACTACGCCCAGGACCGCCGGCGCACGCACCTGAGCGAGAGCGTCACCGCCGGGCTGGTGGAGTTGGCGCGTCGTCAGCGCGTGACGTTGTCGACGGTCGTGCAGGCGGCGTGGGCCAAGGTCCTGTCCGCGTCGTCCGGCGAGGACGACGTGGTGTTCGGCCTGACCGTGTCGGGTCGTCCGGCCGACCTGGCCGGTGTCGAGTCGATGGTCGGCCTGTTCATCAACACGCTGCCCGTGCGGGCAGCGGTACCGGTCGACACTTCGTTCGCCGCGTGGTTGCCCGCTCTGCGGGACAACCAGGTTGCGCTGCAACGGTTCGAGTACACGCCGCTGGTCGACGTTCAGCGGTGGTCCGCCGTGCCGCACGGCCGTGCGTTGTTCGACAGCATCGTGGTGTTCGGCAACTTCCCCCAGGAGGAGCTGCCGGAGGACCTGGGAGGGGTGCAGGCCACCGAGTCGGTGGAGCAGGGCAACTACCCGCTCACCTTCGCGGTGGACCTGGAGGCCACGCTCAAGATCGAGGCCGAGTTCTCCACGGCCGCCTTCGACGCGGTCACGGTCGAACGGATCCTCGACCAGCTGGTGGTCGTGCTCACCGTGGTCGCGGAACAGCCGGAGCTCGCGGTCGGTGACGTGCCGTTGCAGCGTCCCGAGCAGGCAGCGGAGCTTGTGGCGTGGGGGAGGACTCCGGAACCGGCGGTCGAACTGCCGGTGCCCGACCTCGTCTACGGCTGGGCTCACTCGACCCCGGATGCCGTGGCGGTGGTCTGCGGCGCTGAAAGCCTCACGTTCGACCTGCTGGGTGCTCGGGCCGACGCGCTGGCCGCACGGCTTCAGCGGGCCGGCGTGACGGTGGGATCGCCGGTGGCGGTGCTGGTGCCGCGCGGCATCGAGCTGGCGGTCGCGTTCCAGGGCGTGTTGCGCTCTGGTGGCGTGTACGTGCCGATCAACCCTGGGCTTCCCGCGGAACGGCTGGCGTTCCTGCTGGCCGACGCTGGCGTGGTCGCCGCTGTCACGACTTCGGCTCTGGACGGGTTCACCGGGGAAGTGCTGCTGGTGGACGACGTATCCGCGGAGCCTGGTGAACCGCTTGCTCCGGTCGATCCGAACGCTCTGGCGTACCTCGCTTACACGTCGGGCTCGACGGGACGTCCCAAGGGCGTGGCGGTGACCCATGCCGCGCTGTCGTCGTACGTGGCGGGATGGCGTGATGGCCTGGCCGAGCTGGGTGGTCCGGGTGCGGTGTTGTCGATGTCGGGGCCTGGGTTCGACGTGTCGATCGGCGACATGACGCGGGCCTTGGCGTTCGGTCAGCGCCTCGTGTTCCTGCCGCACGACGAGCACGTGACCGTGGAGTCGTTGCACCACACCTTGGTCGAGCACTCGGTCGAGGTCGCGGAGATCGTGCCGGGCATGTTGTTGCGCGACCTGGCGGCTTACTCCCGGACCGCCGGTCCGGTGGAAAGCCTCCGCCTGGTGATCTCCGGTACCGATCTGTGGACGCATGACGCGTTGACGTCGGCTGTGGCCGAGGTGGCACCGAATGCGGTGCCGGGCAACGTGTTCGGTGTGACCGAGGCGGCGATCGACTCGATCTTCCACCCGGTGGGTGACGATCATCCTGCTGCCGTGGTGCCGATCGGTACACCGTTGGCGGGCGCTCAGGCTTTCGTGGTGGACGGGTCGTTGCGGCCGGTTCCGGTCGGGGTGCCGGGTGAGTTGCTGGTCGGTGGTTCCGGTCTGGCCCAGGGTTATGTGGGACGTCCGGATCTGACGGCGGAGCGGTTCGTGCCCGGTCCGGCCGGTGGGCGGTTGTACCGCACCGGTGACCGGGCTCGGTGGCGTGCTGACGGGACGATCGAGTTCCTGGGTCGTGTCGACGAGCAGGTGAAGATCCGCGGTTACCGCGTCGAACCGGGTGAGGTCGAGGTCGTCATCGGTGACCACCCGGACGTTCGTGATGTTGTTGTGGTGGCTCGTGATGGTGGGCCTCACGGCGGTAAGCGCCTGGTCGCGTATGTCGTGGCGGAGGGTGAGTTCAGCGGTTCGGTGCTGCGGTCGTGGTTGCGCGAGCGGGTGCCGGACTACCTTGTGCCGTCGGTGTTCGTGGCGCTCGACAGGTTGCCGCTGACGCCGAACGGGAAGGTCGATCGGCGTGGTCTGCCCGACCCGGAGCCCGAGACCTCCGGCGAGGCGTACGTCGCGCCGAGGACCGCTGCCGAGGAAGCCCTGGCCGCGGTCTGGTCGCAGGTGCTCGGTGCGGAACGCGTTGGCGTGCACGACAACTTCTTCGAGCTGGGTGGCGACTCGATCCTGAGTCTGCAGATCGTGGCGCGTGTTCGTGCCGCTGGTCTGGGTGTGGATGTAGCGGACGTGTTCGCCCACCAGACCATCGCCGAACTCGCGCTTGCTGTGCGTGACGCTCCGGCGGAGTCGTCGGCCGAACAGGGTGTGGTCACGGGTCCGATTCCGTTCACGCCGATCCAGCGCTGGTTCCTGGCGCAGGACATCCCGGACCGGGACCACTGGAACTGGTCCGGCATGTTCGAGCTGGCACCGGGCACCGATGCCGGTCGCCTCGCGTCGGCGTTGGACGCGGTGCTGGTGCACCACGACGCGTTGCGCATCCGGTTCACCCCGGACGGCCAGTACAACGCGCCGGTGGAGACCGGGGTCCTGCGTGTGGTCGAGGGCGACCACGACGTCGTCGCGGAGATGACCGTGGCGCAGAAGTCGTTGCGACTGGCCGACGGCCCGCTGGTGGCGGCTGTGTTCTTCGACCGTGGCCCGCAGCCGGCATGGCTCGGGTTGACGGTGCACCACCTGGTGATGGACGGGGTGTCGTGGAACATCCTGTTGGAAGACATCGACATCGCCTACCGGGGCGGTGTGCTGGCGCCGAAGACGACCTCGTTCAAGGCGTGGGCCGAACAGCTCCAGACCATCGACGCCGGCGCTGAACGTGAGCACTGGACGGCGGCGACCGCGGACGTGGTCACGCTTCCGGCCGACGGCGACGGGACGAACACGGACGCGTCCGAGGCGATCGTGCAGTCCTGGCTGGACGCCGAGACGACGGCGACTCTGCTCGGTGACGCGCACAAGGCGTACCGGACGCAGGGCAACGACCTGTTGCTGACGGCTCTGGCCCAGGCTTTGGGGGAGTGGGCCGGCAGCGATCACGTGACGATCGATCTGGAGAGCCACGGCCGTGAGGGTGCGGATCTGTCGCGCACGGTCGGCTGGTTCACGTCGATCTTCCCGGTGCGGCTGAGCCGTCACGACGAACCCGATGCGGCGATCAAGGCGGTCAAGGAGGAGTTGCGTGCTGTTCCGCGCCTTGGTGTGGGCTACGGCGCGTTGCAACTGGTCGACGTGCCGGAGCGTCCGGTGCTGTTCAACTACCTCGGCGCGTACGACGGCAACGACGACCCGGCCGGGTTGATCCGTCGTGAGCTGGACGGCGACCTCGCCGGCCCGACCGAGGGCGAGGGCGGGACGCGGTCGCACCTGTTGCAGCTCGAAGTGCAGCAGAGCGCTGACGGACGGTTGTCCATCGAGTGGTTCCACTCCAGCGCTGTTCACGACACCGCGACCGTCGAGCGGGTTGCGGCCCGGTACGTCGAGGCGTTGCGCGAGTTGGTCGCGCATTGCCGGTCCGCCAGCGGTTTCACGCCGTCGGACTTCCCGCTGGCGGCGCTGACCCAGCCTGAGGTCGACGGGCTCGCGGCGCGTTGTCCGCTGGTGGACGTGTACCGGTTGGCTCCGGTGCAGTCCGGCATGTTGTTCGGTGTCGTGGGCTCTCCTGTCGACGGGCTCTACTGGGGTCAGAGCGTGTACGACCTCGCGGGCCCGATCGACGTGGAGCGGTTCGCGGCGGCGTGGCGTGCGGTGATCGCCCGGCACGCGTCCCTGCGGAGCGGTTTCGTGTGGGAGGGCGTGGCGGAGCCGGTTCAGGTGGTGCTCGGCGACGTCGACGTGCCTCTGACGACCCGCGACTGGTCGGCTCTCGACGAGGCCGCACAACAGGTGCGGTTGGAAGAGTTGCTGGCGGACGACCGCGCGCTCGGGTTCGACCTGGCCCGGCCGCCGTTGATGCGGCTCTACGTCGTGGACAGGGGCAACGGGCAGAACTGGCTGGTGTGGGGGCTGTACCAGGGTTTGTGCGACGGGTGGAGCCTGCCCGTCGTGATGGACGAGGTGTCCGCGGCCTACCAGGGCGGCGCACTCGAACCGACCCGGCCCTACCGGGACTTCATCGCGTGGCTCGACGGGCGTGACCCGGCCGAGCCGGAAGCCTTCTGGCGCGAGTACCTGGCGGGGTTCGAGGCGCCGACCTCGCTGCCCGCCGACCGGCTGGCCGCGAGCCACTACGCCCAGGACCGCCGGCGCACGCACCTCGACGAGGGTGTGACCGCCGAACTGGTGGCGCTGGCACGGCGCGAACGCGTTACGTTGTCGACGGTCGTGCAGGCCGCGTGGGCCAAGGTCCTCGCGGACACCTCGGGTGAGGACGACGTGGTGTTCGGCCTGACCGTGTCGGGCCGCCCGGCCGACCTGGCCGGGGTCGAGTCGATCGTCGGCCTGTTCATCAACACACTGCCCGTCCGGACGGTCGTGCCCGCGGACGTGCCGTTCACGTCGTGGCTGCACGACCTGCGGGACAACCAGGTCTCGGTGCAACGGTTCGAGTTCACGCCGTTGGTCGACGTGCAGCGGTGGTCTGCCGTGCCGCACGGCCGTGCGTTGTTCGACAGCATCGTGGTGTTCGGCAACTACCCGCAGGAGGAACTGCCGGAGGACCTGGGCGAGGACTGGTTGCAGGCCACCGAGTCGGTGGAGCAGGGCAACTACCCGCTCACCTTCGCGGTCGACCTGGAGTCCACGCTCAAGATCGAGGCGGAGTTCTCCACGGCGGCGTTCGACGCGGTCACGATCGAGCGGATCCTCGACCAGCTGGTGGTCGTGCTGACCGCGGTGGCGCAGCGTCCGGGCCTGCGGGTGCAGGACGTTCCGCTGCACCGCCCGGAGCGGGCCGCCGAGATCACCGCGTGGGGCAGCACCGCCACGCCGGTGGCCGAACTGCCGGTGCCGGACCTGATCGCCGGCCAGGCCCCTGCCGAGGTCGCCGTGATCTGCGGCGGCGAACGGCTCACGTTCGCCGAGCTGGGTGTCCGGGCGGACTCGCTGGCCGCCCGGCTTCAGCGAGCCGGTGTGTCCTTGGAGTCGCCGGTCGCCGTCCTGGTGCCGCGCGGGCTTGAACTGGCTGTCGCTTTCCAGGGCGTGCTGCGCGCTGGTGGCGTGTACGTGCCGATCAACCCCGGCCTTCCGGCCGAACGTCTCGCGTTCTTGCTGGCGGACGTCGGTGCAGTTGTCGCGGTCACGACTGCGGCGCTGGCCGGTGAGCTGGCCGGCTTCACCGGCGAGGTGCTGGTGCTGGACGACGCGTCTCCGGTTCTCGACGCGGCACCGATCCGCATCGATGCCGGTGCATTGGCTTACGTGGCTTACACGTCGGGGTCGACTGGACGTCCTAAGGGCGTAGCGGTCTCTCATGGCGCGTTGTCGTCGTACGTGGCGGGATGGCGGGAAGGGCTCGCCGATCTGGGTGGTCCCGGCACGGTGTTGTCGATGTCGGGTCCTGGGTTCGACGTGTCGATCGGTGACATGACTCGGGCGCTGGCGTTCGGTCAGACGGTGGTCTTCCTGCCGCACGACGAACACGTGTCGGTCGAGTCGTTGCACCACACGCTGCGAGCGCACGATGTTGCGATCGCCGAGATCGTGCCGGGCATGCTCCTGCGTGACCTGGCGGCGCACTGCCGGACGGCCGGCCCCGTCGAGAGTCTGCGGCTGGTGATCTCCGGAACCGACATGTGGACGCATGACGCGTTGACTTCGGCTGTGGCCGAAGTAGCGCCGAACGCGGTGCCGGGCAACGTGTTCGGTGTGACCGAGGCGGCCATCGACTCGATCTTCCACCCGGTCGGCGAGGACCACCCTGCCGCCGTGGTGCCGATCGGTACGCCGTTGGCGGGTGCTCAGGCGTTCGTGGTGGACGGGTCGTTGCGGCCCGCTCCCGTTGGAGTGCCGGGTGAGTTGCTGGTCGGCGGTCCGGGTGTGGCCCAGGGTTACGTGGGCCGGCCTGACCTGACCTCGGAGCGGTTCGTTCCCGATGTGTTCGGTGGGTCCGGCGGCCGGTTGTACCGCACGGGTGACCGGGCCAGGTGGCGTGCTGACGGCAAGATCGAGTTCCTGGGTCGTGTCGACGAGCAGGTGAAGATCCGTGGCTATCGGGTCGAGCCGGGCGAGGTCGAGGTCGTCATCGGTGACCACCCGGACGTTCGTGATGTTGTTGTCGTGGCACGCGATGGCGGCCCGCACGGTGGTAAGCGACTGGTCGCGTACGTCGTTGCGGAAGGCGAGTTCAGCGGTTCGGCGTTGCGAGCGTGGTTGCGCGAGCGAGTGCCGGACTACCTGGTGCCGTCGGTGTTCGTGGCGCTGGACAGGTTGCCGCTGACGCCGAACGGCAAGGTCGACCGGCGAGGACTGCCCGACCCGGAGCCCGAGTCGGCCGGTGAGCAGTACGTCGCGCCCCGGACCGCGGCCGAGGAGACCCTCGCGGCGGTGTGGAGCGGCGTGCTCGGCGTCGAACGCGTGGGCGTGCACGACAACTTCTTCGAGCTCGGTGGCGACTCGATCCTGAGCCTGCAGATCGTGGCGCGGGTTCGTGCCGCCGGACTCGGCATCGACGTGGCGGACGTGTTCGCGCACCAGTCGGTGGCAGAGCTGGCGTCGGCCGTTCGCGATGCTCCGGCGGAGTCCCTGGCCGAGCAGGGCGTGGTTACCGGACCCGTCCCGTTCACACCGATCCAGCGGTGGTTCCTGGCGCAGGACATCCCTGACCGCGACCACTGGAACTGGTCGGGCATGTTCGAGCTGGCACCCGGTACCGATCCCGATCGGCTGGGCCGGGCGCTCGACCTCCTCGTCGCACACCACGACGCGCTCCGGATCCGCTTCAGCGCGGACGGCCAGCACAACGCTCCGGTCGACGGTGGCGGGTTCCTGCGCGTCACCGGCGGAGATGTGGTCGCGGAGATGACCGCGGCGCAGAAGTCGTTGCGACTGGCCGATGGCCCGCTGCTCGCCGCCGTCTACTTCGACCGCGGCGACCAGCCCGCGTGGCTCGGTCTGACGGTGCACCACCTGGTGATGGACGGCGTCTCGTGGAACGTCCTGCTGGAGGACCTGGAGACCGCCTACCAGGGCGGTGCGCTCCCGCCGAAGACGATCTCGTTCCAGCAGTGGGCCTTGCAGCTGCAGGAGGACGACCCCAGCGCTGAACGTGAGCACTGGGTGGCGGCGACCGCGGACGTGGTCACGCTTCCGGGCGATGCCGGCGGACCGAACGTCGATGCGTCCGAGGCGATCGTGCAGTCGTGGCTGGATGCCGAGACGACCGCGGCGTTGCTCGGCGATGCGCACAAGACGTATCGCACGCAGGGCAACGACCTGCTGCTGACCGCTCTCGCTCAAGCTCTGGGCGAGTGGGCCGGTAGTGACCACGTCACGATCGACCTGGAGAGCCACGGCCGCGAAGGCGCGGACCTGTCGCGCACGGTCGGCTGGTTCACCTCGATCTTCCCGGTGCGTCTGACGAACCAGGAGGATCCCGCGACGGCGATCAAGGCCGTCAAGGAAGAACTCCGTGCGGTTCCGCGTCGCGGTGTGGGCTATGGGGTGTTGCGCTGGCTGCGGGACGACCTGGCCGACGTGCCGGATCGGTCGGTGTTGTTCAACTACCTCGGAGCGCACGACGGGAACGACGACTCGGCCGGGCTGATCCGCCGTGAGCTGGACGGCGACCTCGCCGGCCCGAGCGAAGGGGAGGGCGGCAAGCGGTCGCACTTGTTGCAGCTCGAAGTGCAGCAGACCGCCGACGGACGGCTGTCCATCGAGTGGTTCCACTCGACGAACAACCACGACACCGCCACCGTCGAACGGGTTGCCGCCCGGTACGTCGAGGCGTTGCGCGAACTGGTCGCGCACTGCCGTTCGGCCGTCGGCGGGTTCACGCCGTCGGACTTCCCGCTGGCCACCCTCACCCAGGACGAGGTCGACGGGCTCACGGGACGCCATCCGTCGCTTGTGGACGTGTACCGGCTCGCGCCGGTGCAGTCGGGCATGTTGTTCGGTGTCGTCGGCGCTCCCGACGAGGGGGACGGGCTCTACTGGGGTCAGGGCGTCTACGACCTGGCCGGCTCGATCGACGCCGGACGGCTGGCCGGTGCCTGGCGTCAGGTGATCTCCCGGCACGCCGCGTTGCGCAGCGGGTTCGTGTGGGAAGGCGTCAGCGAGCCGGTGCAGATCGTGCTGGCCGGTGTCGACGTTCCGCTGACCGCCCATGACTGGTCGGACCTTGACGAAGCCGCACAGCAGCTGCGGCTGCAGGAGTTGCTGGCGGACGACCGCGCGCTCGGTTTCGACCTGGCCCGGCCGCCGCTGACGCGCCTGTACCTCGTCGAGCGGGGCAACGGTCGGAACTGGCTCGTCTGGGGCCTGTACCAGGGTTTGTGCGACGGGTGGAGCCTGCCCGTCGTCATGGACGAGGTGTCCGTCGCGTACCAGCGGCAGGCCTTGCCGCCGGTGCGGCCGTACCGCGACTACATCGCGTGGCTCGGCCAGCGTGATCCCGCTGCCACGGAAGGGTTCTGGCGCACCTACCTGAACGGCTTCGAGGCGCCCACCACACTGCCGGTGGACCGCCTGGCCGCGAGCCACTACGCCCAGGACCGGCGGCGCACGCACCTCGAGGAGGACGTCACCGCCAGACTCGTCGAGCTGGCCCGGCGCGAGCGCGTCACGTTGTCGACGGTCGTGCAGGCGGCGTGGGCGAAGGTCCTGTCCGCCGGCTCGGGTGAGGACGACGTGGTGTTCGGCCTGACCGTGTCGGGTCGTCCGGCTGATCTGGCCGGGGTCGAGTCGATGGTCGGCCTGTTCATCAACACGCTGCCCGTGCGGGCCGAGATCCCCGGCAGGACGCCGTTCTCGGCCTGGCTGCACGAGCTGCGGGACAACCAGGTCGCGCTGCAACGGTTCGAGTTCACGCCGCTGGTCGACGTCCAGCGCTGGTCCGCGGTGCCGCACGGACGCGGGTTGTTCGACAGCATCGTGGTGTTCGGCAACTACCCGCAGGAGGAGGCACCCGCCGACAGCGGCGAGGAGTGGGCCGACGCGGTCGAGTCGGTGGAGCAGGGCAACTACCCGCTCACCTTCGCGGTCGACCTGGAGGCCACGCTCAAGATCGAGGCCGAGTTCTCCACGGCGGCCTTCGACGCCGCCACGGTCGAACGCGTTCTCGACCAGCTCGTCGTCGTCCTCACCGCCGTCGCCCACGAGCCCGGACTGGCCGTCGCCGACCTGCCGTTGCAGCGTCCGGAACAGGCCGCACAGCTCGTGGCGCAGGGCGAGACGGCGGCGCCGATCGCCGAACTGCCGGTGCCCGAGCTGGTCCAGAGCTGGGCACGCACCGGTGCCGTGGCCGCGAAGTGCGGCGACGAGCGCCTGACGTTCGCCGAACTGGACGCCCGCTCCGCCGGACTGGCGGCACGGCTCCAGCGCGCCGGCGTGACGGCGGAGTCGCCGGTGGCGGTGCTGGTGCCGCGCGGGATCGACCTGGCGATCGCCTTCCAGGGCGTGCTGCGCAGCGGTGGCGTGTACGTGCCCGTCAACCCCGGCCTGCCGCAGGAACGCCTCGCGTTCCTGCTCGCCGACGCCGGTGTGGTCGCGTCGGTCACCACCGAAGGCCTCGCGGGCGAGCTCGCCGGGTTCGCCGGTGAGGTGCTCGTGCTGGACGGCACGGTCCTCGACGGTCCGCCGGTGCGGATCGACCCGGACGCGTTGGCGTACATCGCCTACACGTCGGGGTCGACCGGACGACCGAAGGGAGTGGCCGTGACCCACGGCGCACTCTCGTCGTACGTGGCGGGATGGCGTGACGGACTGGCCGAGCTGGGCGGTCCTGGCGCGGTGTTGTCGATGTCGGGCCCCGGTTTCGACGTGTCCATCGGCGACATGACCCGTGCGCTGGCGTTCGGGCAGACGGTGGTGTTCCTGCCGCACGACGAACACGTGTCCGTGGAGTCGTTGCACAGCACGCTTTCCAGTGACGCCGTGGCGATCGCCGAGATCGTCCCGGGCATGCTCCTGCGCGACCTGGCGGCACATTGCCGCACGGCCGGCCCGATCGACAGCCTGCGGCTGGTGATCTCGGGTACGGACATGTGGACGCACGACGCGCTCACCACCGCCGTGGCCGAGGTGGCGCCCAACGCGGTGCCGGGCAACGTGTTCGGCGTGACCGAGGCGGCGATCGACTCGATCTTCCACCCGGTCGGCGACGACCACCCGCAGGCCGTGGTGCCCATCGGCACCCCGCTGGCCGGTGCCCGCGCCGTCATCGTCGACGACGCGATGCGGCCTGCCCCCGTCGGTGTTCCCGGCGAGCTGCTGGTCGGCGGTCCGGGTGTGGCGCGGGGCTACGTGAACCGGGCCGACCTGACCGCGGAACGGTTCGTGCCGGACGTCTTCGGCACGAACGGTGGCCGGTTGTACCGGACCGGTGACCGGGCTCGGTGGCGTGCCGACGGGACGATCGAGTTCCTCGGCCGGGTCGACGAGCAGGTCAAGATCCGCGGTTACCGGGTCGAGCCCGGTGAGGTCGAGGTCGTCATCGGCGACCACCCCGACGTGCGTGATGTCGTCGTGGTGGCACGGGATGGCGGCCCGCACGGTGGCAAGCGCCTGGTCGCGTACGTCGTCGCGGAAGGCGAGTTCAGCTCGAAGGCACTGCGGACCTGGCTGCGCGAGCGCGTGCCGGACTACCTCGTCCCGTCGGTGTTCGTGGCGCTGGAGTCGGTGCCGCTCACGCCGAACGGCAAGGTCGACCGCAAGGGCCTGCCCGACCCCGAGCCGGAGACGACGTCCGAGGTCTTCGAGGCACCCCGGACGTCCGTCGAGGACGTGCTGGCCGAGGTGTGGGCGCAGGTGCTGGGCCTCGAACGCGTTGGCGTGCACGACAACTTCTTCGAGCTCGGTGGCGACTCGATCCTGAGCCTGCAGATCGTGGCACGCACCCGTGCCGCCGGCCTGGGCGTCGACGTGGCGGACGTGTTCGAACACCAGACCATCGCCGAGCTGGCCCCTGTCGTGCGGGACACCCCGACCGCCATGCTGGCGGAGCAGGGTGTCGTCACCGGTCCCGTCCCGCTCACCCCGATCCAGCACTGGTTCGTCGAGCAGGACATCCCGGACCGCGACCACTGGAACTGGTCCGGCGTGTACGAACTGGCCTCCGGCACCGACCCGGAGAAGCTCGCGCGGGCGCTCGACTCCGTCATCGCCCACCACGACGCCCTGCGCATCAGGTTCCGCCAGGACGGGGACACCTGGGTGCAGGACAACGACGGCGAGCCGGCGCAGGTGCTGCGCGTCGTCACCGCCGGGGACGACGACGAGGTCGTCGCGCACATGACGCGGGCGCAGACGTCGTTGAGCCTGGCGGAGGGTCCGCTCGTCGCCGCGCTCTACTTCGACCGCGGCGCGGAACCGGCCTGGCTGGGACTCACCGCGCACCACTTCGTCATGGACGGCGTGGCGTGGAACGTCCTGCTGGAGGACCTGGACACCGCTTACCGGGGTGGACCGCTCGGGCCGAAGACGACGTCGTACCAGCAGTGGGCCGAAGTGCTGCGCGCCGACAACCCGGAAGCCGAACGCGCCCACTGGGCCGCGCAGACCGAGCGGGTCATGACGGTGCCCGTCGACGACCACGGTGCCAACACCGAGGCGTCGGCCGAGACCGTCCGCACCTGGCTCGACGCGAAGTCCACCGAGGTGTTGCTCGGCGAGGCCCACAAGGCCTACCGCACGCAGATCAACGACCTGCTGCTGGCCGCTCTGGTCAGGACGCTGGGCGAGTGGGCGGGCATCGGCGACGTCACGATCGACCTCGAGAGCCACGGCCGTGAGGCGATCGCCGACGGGGTCGACCTGTCCCGCACCGTCGGGTGGTTCACGTCGATCTTCCCCGTGCGCCTGCGTCACCAGCGCTTCGGTGACGACGGCGAGCTGATCAAGACGGTGAAGGAACAGCTGCGCACCGTGCCGCGCCGTGGCGTCGGCTACGGAATCCTCCGCTATCTGGAACGCGACGACAATGTTGTCGAAGCGCCTGCGCGGCCAGTTCTGTTCAACTACCTTGGAGCGTTTGACGCGGCAGGCGACGACGCGGTCGGCCTGATTCGCGAAGAACTCTCCGCTGACCTGTGCGGACCGACGGAGAACGAACAGGGGAACCGTTCGCACCTCCTGCACATCGAAGCCGAGCAGACGCCGGACGGGCGCCTGCTGGTCGAGTGGTATTTCAGCACCAACGTGCACCGGGAGGCGACCGTGCAGCGGCTCGCGACCCGCTACGTGACCGTGCTGAAGGAGCTGGTCGAGCACTGCCAGTCCGGAGCCGGCGGCGTGACTCCGTCGGACTTCCCGCTGGCCAACATCGATCAAGCGAGTCTCGCCGCCGTGCTCGAGCAGATGGGAGGGTGATCTAGTAAAGCTCGGGGGCATCTAGCGCACTGGGGTCTGCGCATCTGGGGGAATGAATTACACGGTGATGAACGGTTCTATTCGGCGTGCCAATTTAAATAAATCATGTCCACTCCGAATGACCCTCATGCAAATGTCTTATGACTGGTCATGGGGAATGGCTTGACCGGGTAAATGAAGATTGTGTAAAAATGACGCCAGGGGAGGGGCTTATCTGTGATCGAAGATATGTATCCGTTGGCGCCCGTTCAGCAGGGCATGCTGTTCCACGTCCTGGAAGCGCAATCGGACAAGGGCGTCTACTGGGCGCAGGGGCTCTACGAGTTCGACGGGGTGCTCGACCTCGACGCCATGCGGCGTTCGTGGGAACTGGTGGTCGCCCGCCACGCCGTGCTGCGCACCGGATTCGTGTGGGAGGGCGTGCCCGAGCCGCTCCAGGTCGTCATGGGTGATCTCCAGGTGCCCTTCCAGGTGCACGACTGGACCACCGTGACCGACCAGCAGGCCGCGCTCGACGAGCTGCTCGCCCACGACCGCGCCCAAGGCTTCGACCTCACCCGGCCGCCTCTCATGCGCGTGCACGTCATCGTCGACGGCACCAGCCACCACCGGATGGTGTGGGCCCTCTACTCCGGGCTGTGCGACGGCTGGAGCGTGCCCGTCGTCCTCGAAGAGGTCGGCGCCACCTACGACGCCCTGTGCCGCGGCACGACCCCCGAGCTCGAACCCGTCCGCCCCTACCGCGACTTCATCGCCTGGCTGGGCAAGCGCGACCGCGCGGAGGCGGAAGCCTTCTGGCGCGACTACCTGGCCGGCTTCGACGCCCCGACGGCGTTGCCCGTCGACCGCTCGGTCCGTGACCACTGGGCCCAGGGACGCCGCCGCGCCGAGCTGCCGGAGGCCCTGACCACCTCGATCATGGACCTCGCCCGGCGCAGGCGCGTCACGCCGTCCACGGTGATCCAGGCCGCGTGGGTGCTGCTGCTGTCCGCCTACTCCGGTGACGACGAGGTCGTCTACGGCCTCACCGTGTCCGGCCGCCCGGCGGACCTGCCCGGCGTCGAGTCCATGGTGGGCGTCTTCATCAACACGCTGCCCGTGCGCGTGAAGGTGGCGTGGGAGCGTTCCTTCGCCGACTGGCTGGGCGAGCTGCAGGCGAACCAGGTCGCGGTGCAGCGCTACGAGTTCACCGCGCTCTCGGACATCAAGCGGTGGTCGGAACTGCCGCGCGGCAGCGGTGTCTTCGACAGCATCGTGGTGTTCGGCAACTACCCGCAGGCGCTGCTGTCCGAAGAGGACGAGGAGAGCGACGGCGACGAGGACCGCTTCGGTGCCCTCGACTCCATCGAGCAGGTCAACTACCCGATCGCGTTCGCGGTGGACCTGGAGGACACGCTCAAGATCGAGGCCGAGTTCTCGACCGGCGCGTTCGACGAGGCCACCGTCGACCGGCTGCTCGACCAGTTGCAGGCCGTGCTGGCCGCCGCGGTCGCCGCTCCTGACCGGCCCGTGCGTGAAGTGACGCCGGCGCCGGCCACCGGCTGGGGCACCGGACCCGCGTTCGACGAGCCGTACGTCGGCCTGGCCGAGCGGTTCCGAACGGCAGTCAACGAGTTCAGCGACCAGGTGGCCGTTCGTGACGGCGGTTCGGAGCTGACCTACGCCGAGCTGGGTGAGCGGGTGGCGCGGGTCGCGTCCGGCCTGCGTGCCGCCGGTGTGCGTGAGGAGACGCGGGTCGGCCTGTGGTTCGAGCGATCCGCTGACCTGGTCGTCGCGATCCTGGCTGTGACGCAGGCGGGCGGGACGTACGTGCCACTTGATCCCGCGTTGCCGCACGGCCGGCTTCGCGACGTGCAGATCGCTGCCGGCGTCGAGCTGGTGGTGTCCCGCGGCGACTACGCCCTGGACGGCCCGCGCGTCGTCGAGTTCGCGGACCTGGTGACCGGGGCGGCCGAATGGCCGGAACTCGTCGCCACACCGGAACGTCTGGTCTACACGATGTTCACGTCGGGCTCGACCGGTGTGCCGAAGGGCGTCGAGGTCACCGAGGAGGGTGTCGTCCGCGTCGTGCTCGACCCCGCGGTGACCGCCGTGCCCGGTGACGTGGTCGCGCACATGGCCGCCGTGTCGTTCGACGCGTCGACCTGGGAGATCTGGACGGCGTTGCTGAGCGGTGCGACGCTCGCCGTGGCCTCCGCGAACCTGGCCGAACGGCTGGACGTCGCCAAGCTCTTCGCCGACCACGGCGTCACGTCGTCGTTCATGACCACCGGTCTGTTCCACCAGCTGGCGGACACCGACCCCGGCGTGTTCTCCGGGCACCGCAAGGTCCTCGCCGGTGGCGAGGCGATGTCGCCTCTCCAGGCGCGCAAGGTGCTCGACGCGAACCCGGCCGTGGCGATCTACAACATGTACGGCCCGACCGAGTCCACTGTGTACGCGTCGTTCCACGACATGCACACCGGAAGGCTCGGGCCGTCGTCGGTCCCGATCGGCACCGCGTTGCGGGGCCTGCGCTTCTACGTGCTGGACCGCTGGCTGCAGCCGACGCCGGTCGGCGTGCCGGGAGAGCTGTACATCGGCGGCACCGGCCTCGCCCGCGGCTATGCGGGCCGGGCGGACCTGGCGGCGGAACGGTTCGTCGCCGACCCGTACGTGCCGGGTGCGCGGATGTACCGCACCGGTGACCTGGTGCGGTGGGGTGCGGACGGCGCGGTCGACTTCGTCGGTCGCACGGACGACCAGGTCAAGATCCGCGGGTTCCGGGTGGAGCCTGGTGAGGTCGAGCACGTGCTCGTCGGACACCCGGACGTCGCCAACGCCGCCGTGGTCGTGAGCGACAAGCGCCTGATCGCCTACGTCGTGAGCACCACCGAACCGGCGGACCTGCGGCGCTTCCTCGCCGAACGCCTGCCGGAGTTCCTGGTGCCGTCGGCGATCGTGCCGCTCGACGAGTTGCCGTTGAACACCAACGGAAAGCTCGACGTGCGCGCGCTGCCCGACCCCGGCGCACCCGAGAGCACCTCCGCGTACGAACCGCCCAGCACCGACGCCGAACGCACGCTCGCCGAGGTGTGGTCGCAGGTGCTCGGCGTCGAACGGGTCGGCGTCCACGACAACTTCTTCGAACTGGGCGGCGACTCGATCGTCAGCCTCCAGATCGTCTCGCGGTCCCGTGCCGCCGGGCTGCGGCTGGAGATCGCCGACCTCTTCACCCACCAGACCGTCCACGAGCTCGCGGCTCGCGTCGGCACGTCCGAGCCCAGCTCCGTCGACCAGGGCACCGTCAGCGGACCCGTGGCCTTCACGCCCATCCAGAGCTGGTTCCTCCGCGAGAACCTGCCGCAACGCGACCACTTCAACTGGTCCGGCATGTTCGAGCTGGCACCGGGAACCGACGCGGACGCGATGCGGGCCGCGCTCGGCACCGTCGTCGCCCACCACGACGCCCTGCGGTTGCGCCTGAACGGCGACACCCAGGAGAACGCGCCCACCGAGACCGCCGAGCTCGTCACCGTGCTCAGGGCGGACCTCGACGGCACGGCGCTGGACGAGGCCGTCACCGCGGCCATGACCACCGCGCAGACGTCGCTGAGCCTCACGGAAGGGCCGCTGCTGCGCGCCGTGTACGTGGACCGCGGCGACAAGCCCGCGTGGTTCGGCCTCACCGTGCACCACTACGTCGTGGACGCGGTCTCGTGGAACGTCCTGCTGGAAGACCTCGACACCGCGTACTCCGCCGGCGCGCTCGCGCCGAAGACCACGTCGTACCAGGAGTGGGCCGCCGCACTGGAGGCGTTCGACCCCCAGGACGAGCTGCCGTGGTGGCGTGAGGTCGTCCGGACGGCCACGGCCGTGCCCACCGACCTCGACGGACCCAACACCGAGGACTCGACCGAGTCCGTCCGCATCGCGCTCGACGCGGACCGCACCTCGGTCCTGCTCACCCAGGCCCACCGCGCCTACCGCACCCAGGGCCACGAACTTCTCCTGGCCGCACTGCTCCAGGTCCTCGGACGGTGGACCGGCACGGGCTCCGCCGCCATCGACCTGGAGAGCCACGGCCGCGAGGCGATCGCCGAAGGCATCGACCTCAGCCGCACCGTCGGCTGGTTCACCGCGATCCACCCCGTCGGACTGCACCACGACGACCTCGGGGACGTCGCCGGTGTCATCAAGGCGGTCAAGGAACAGCTGCGCGCCGTGCCGCGCCGCGGTGTCGGCTACACCGTGCTGCGCGAGCGGGACGAGCAGCTCCAGAACGCCCTGGCGCGCCCGGTCGTCTTCAACTACCTCGGTGGTGTCGACGCCGCGGAGGACGACGCCGTGGGCCTGTTCGCCCGCGAACTCTCCGAAGACCTGTGCGGTCCCGCCGAAGGTGATGGCGGCCTGCGCTCGCACGTGCTCGGCGTCGAGGTCGTCCAAGCCGCCGACGGCACCCTGTCGGTGGAACTGCAGTACAGCACCAACCTGCACGAACGTTCGACGATCGAACGGCTCGCCGAGGCCTACGTGGCCGCGCTGGCCGGCATCGTCGACCACTGCAGGTCCGGCGCGCACGGCCTCACGCCGTCCGACGTCGCCCTGGCTGCCCTCGACCAGTCCTCTTTGGACGCCCTGGTCGCGCGCACGCCCGGACTGACCGACGCCTACCCGTTGTCGCCGTTGCAGCAGGGCATGCTCTTCCACGCCGTCGAGTCACCGGACAGCGGCGTCTACTGGACGCAGGACGTGCGGGAGCTGACCGGCGACCTCGACGTCGACGCGATGCGCGCGGCCTGGCAGCTCGTGCTCGACCGGCATCCCGCGCTGCGCACCGGCTTCGTCTGGTCGGGTGTGCGCGAACCGCTCCAGGTCGTCGTGAGCGACGTCGAGGTGCCCTTCGAGGTGCACGACTGGACCGGCGTCACCGATCCCGACGCCGCCGTCGAGCAGTTGCTCGCCGACGACCGCGCTCGCGGGTGCGACCTCGCCACCGCGCCGCTGCTGCGCGTGCACGTCGCCAGCGGACGCGGCCGCCACTGGATCCTGCTGGCGTTCCACCACCTCTACGCGGACGGCTGGAGCATCCCGCTGCTGTGGGACGAGGTCACCGCCGCCTACCAGGGCGAGTCGCTGCCGCCGGTGCGGCCGTACCGCGACTTCATCGCGTGGCTGGCACAGCGCGACTCCGCCGAGGCCGAGGAGTTCTGGCGCGAGTACCTCGCCGGGTTCGACTCGGCGACGCCGTTGCCGGTCGACCGGGCGGTGCGCGAGCACTGGGCCCAGGACCGGCGCGAGCTGGCGCTGCCCCGCGACGTCACGACGGCACTGGTCGCCCTGGCCCGCGACCGGCGGGTCACCCTGTCGACCGTCGTGCAGGCGGCGTGGGCCGTGCTGCTGTCGGCCTACTCGGGCGACGACGACGTCGTGTTCGGCCTGACCGTGTCCGGGCGCCCGGCCGATCTGGCCGGGGTGGAGTCGATCGTCGGCCTGTTCATCAACACCCTGCCCGTGCGCGTGCGGGTGGCGTGGGAGCGGTCGTTCGCGGACTGGCTCGGAGACCTGCAGGAGAACCAGGTCGCCGTGCAGCGGCACGAGCACACGCCGCTCGCCGACATCCAGCGCGTGGCCACCGGTGGCCTGTTCGACAGCATGCTCGTCTTCGGCAACTACCCGCAGGGCGAGGCGCCGGAGGAGGGCGAGGAGGACCCGGAGGAGCTGTTCGCCTCGACCGACTCGGTCGAGCAGATGCACTACCCGATGATCCTCGCCGTCGACCTCGAGGCGACCCTGAAGGTGGAGGCCAACTTCTCCACCGGTGCCTTCGACACGTCCACTGTGGAGCGTCTGCTCGGTCAGCTGGCCGAGGTGCTCACCGCCGTCGCCCGCCGGCCCGCCGCCGCCGTGCGCAAGGTGACTCCCGTCCCCGTGACCGGGTGGGGCCTGGGGCCGGTGCTGGACGAACCCTTCATCGGGCTGGCCGAGCGGTTCCGTCTCTCTGCCGCGCGCTTCGCCGGTGAGGTGGCCGTGCGTGACGGCGACCGGGAGCTGACCTACGCCGAACTGGGCGAGCGCGTGGCTCGCGTGACGTCGGGTCTGCGTGCCGCCGGTGTGCGTGAGGAGACGCGGGTCGGGCTGTGGTTCGAACGGTCCGCGGACCTCGTCGTCGCGATCCTCGCCGTGACGCAGGCTGGTGGCACGTACGTGCCGCTCGACCCCGCGTTGCCGCACGGGCGGCTGCGTGACGTGCAGACCGCCGCCGGGGTCGAACTGGTGGTGTCCCGTGGCGACTACGCCCTGGACGCACCGCGCCTCGGCGTGGCCGAGCTGGCCGATCTCGCCGCGGAACCCGAAGACCGGCTGGTGCAGTCGCTGCCGGAGCGGCTCGTCTACACGATGTTCACGTCGGGCTCGACCGGTGTGCCCAAGGGAGTCGAGGTCACCGAGGAGGGTGTCGTGCGGGTCGTGCTCGACCCGGCGGTCGCCGCTCACCCCGGCGACGTCGTGGCGCACATGGCCGCGGTGTCGTTCGACGCCTCCACCTGGGAGATCTGGACGGCGTTGCTGAGCGGTGCGACGCTCGCCGTGGCACCCGCGAACCTGGCCGAACGGCTGGACGTCGCCACGTTCTACACGGCGCACGGCGTCACGTTGTCGTTCATGACCACGGGTCTGTTCCACCAGCTGGCGGACACCGATCCCGGTGTGTTCTCGGGGCACCGCAAGGTCCTCGCCGGTGGCGAGGGCATGTCTCCGGTCCAGGCGCGCAAGGTCGTCGACGCGAACCCGGCCGTGGCGATCTACAACATGTACGGGCCGACCGAGTCCACTGTGTACGCGTCGTTCCACGACATGCACACCGGACGGCTCGGCCCGGCCACCGTGCCCATCGGCGACGCCCTGCGCGGCCTGCGCTTCTCGGTCCTCGACCGCTGGCTGCAGCCGACGCCGGTCGGCGTGCCGGGAGAGCTGTACATCGGCGGCACCGGCCTGGCCCGCGGGTACGCGGGGCGAGCGGACTTGGCCGCCGAGCGGTTCGTGCCCGACCCCCACGTGCCTGGCGCGCGGATGTACCGCACCGGTGACCTGGTGCGGTGGGGTGCGGACGGCGCGGTCGACTTCGTTGGTCGCACCGACGACCAAGTCAAGATCCGCGGCTTCCGCGTCGAGCCGGGCGAGGTCGAGCACGTGCTCCTCGGCCACCCGGACGTCGCCAACGCCGCCGTGGTCGTTCGTGAGCTGCCGCAGGGCAAACGTCTCGTCGCCTACGTCGTGGGCACCGCCGAGCCGGCCGATCTGCGCGCGTTCCTCGGCGAGCGGCTGCCCGAGTTCCTGGTGCCGTCGGCAATCGTGCCACTCGACGAGTTGCCGTTGAACAGCAACGGAAAGCTCGACAAGCGCGCGCTGCCGCTGCCCGAGGCACCGGACTCCGCGAGCCACGAGGCCCCCAGCACCGACGTCGAACGCGCCCTGGCCGCCGTGTGGTCGGAGGTGCTCGGCGTCGAACGCGTCGGCGTCCACGACAACTACTTCGAACTGGGCGGCGACTCGATCGTCAGCCTCAAGATCGTCGCCAGGGCGCGGGAAGCGGGCCTGGAACTGAAGATCGCCGACATCTTCACGCACCAGACCATCCAGCAGATCGCCGCTCACACGGGCGTCGCCACCACCACGGCGGTCACCGCGAAGCCACTGGCCGACCTGGAGCCCCTGCGGGCACGGGTGCCGGACCTGGTCGACGCCTACCCGTTGTCCCCCATGCAGCAGGGCATGCTCTTCCACGTCCTCGAAGCGCCCGCCGACACCGCCGTGTACTGGGCGCAGGACGTGCGCGAACTGCGCGGAACGCTCGACGTGGCGGCCATGCGGGAAGCGTGGCGCACCGTCGTCGGCCGCCATCCCGCGCTGCGCAGCGCGTTCGTGTGGGAAGGCGTCGAGGAACCGCTGCAGGTCGTCGTCGGTGGGGTCGACGTGCCGTTCGAGGTGCTCGACTGGACCACCGTCGCCGATCCCACCGCCGCACTGGACGACCTGCTCGACGCCGACCAGCGGCGCGGGTTCGACGTCACGACGGCGCCGTTGCTGCGGGTGTACGTGGCAGACCGGGGCGACCGCCAGTGGGTCGTGTTCACGTTCCACCACCTGTACCTCGACGGCTGGAGCATCCCGCTGGTCTGGGACGAGGTGTTCGCCGCCTACCGGGGACAGTCGCTGCCGCCGGTGCGCCCCTACCGCGACTACATCGCCTGGCTCCAGGAACAGCCCTCCGCCGACGACTTCTGGCGCGAGTACCTCGACGGCTTCACCTCGCCCACCGCACTGCCGGTCGACCGCACCACCCGTGTGCACTGGGAGCAGGGCAGGCGCCACCGCGAACTGCCCGAGAGCGTGGCCCTCGCACTGGAGGGGCTGGCACGACGGGAGCGCGTCACGATCAGCGCCGTCGTGCAGGCCGCGTGGGCGTTGCTGCTGGCCTCGCACAGCGGTGACGACGACGTCGTCTTCGGCCTCACCGTCTCGGGACGCCCCGCCGAGCTGGCCGGTGTCGAGTCGATCGTCGGCCTGTTCATCAACACGCTGCCCGTGCGGATCAAGGTCCCCGGCGACCGCACGCCGTTCGACCAGTGGCTGCGGACCGTGCAGGACGGCCAGGTCGCCGCGCAGCGGTTCGAGCACTCGCCGCTGGTCGACATCCAGCGCGTGGCCGGTGTGCCGAGGCTGTTCGAGAGCATCGTCGCGGTCCAGAACCTGCCCGGCGGGTTCGACGACGGTGACGGTGACGACGACGCGGACGAGTTCGACTCACCCGCGTTGCTCGAGCAGGGGCGCTACCCGCTGAAGCTCGTCGTCGACGTCGACGGCCAGCTGGCACTGCTGTGCGAGTACTCCACCGGCGCGTTCGACGACGCCACCGTGGAGGCACTGCTGGACCAGCTCGAACGCGTCCTCACCACGGTCGCCGAGTTGCCCGGCACGTCCGTGCGGGAGATCGCCCTGCTCGACGCCGCCCAGCGCGCCGAGGTGCTCGGGTGGAGCTCGTCGGAGTCCCGCGAGATCCCGGCGGCCCACCTGGCCGAGCTGTTCGGCCGTCAGGTCGCGGCGCACCCGGACCGCCCCGCACTGCGCGGCGGCACCGAGCTCACCTACGCCCAGCTCGACCGCAGGGCCGCGGGGGTCGCGGAGTGGTTGCGCGCCAACGGTGTCCGCGCGGGCAGCAGGGTCGGACTCCACCTGGACCGCGGCCCCGAGCTGATCATCGCCATGCTCGGCGTGATCGGCGCGGGCGGCAGCTACGTCCCGCTCGACCCGGCCCAGGGCACCGCCCGGCTCGCCCAGATGATCGGCACGGCCGGGGTCGGACTCGTGGTCACGGCTGGGGAGTGGCCTCTCGACATCCCGCGGGTGCGCGTGCTCGACGCGAACGTGCTCGACGTGCCTGAGGCAAAGGGATCCCTGCCCGTCGCCGGCGGGCTGGACAGCGAGCTGTACGTGCTGTTCACGTCGGGATCGACGGGCGTGCCGAAGGGCGTGTCGCTGACCCACGAGGGCGTGGCCAGGGTCTGCACCGACCCCGCCGTGCGCGTCGAGCCCGGCGACGTCGTCTCGCACCTCGCCGGCATCGGCTTCGACACCGGCGCGTTCGAGATCTGGCTGGCGCTGCTCAACGGTGCCACCCTCGTCGTCGGTCCCGCGGACATCGCCGAGCGAATGGACGTCGGCAAGTTCCTGCGGGAGAACGGGATCACGGCCTCACTGCTCACCACCGGTCTCTTCCACCAGCTGGTCGAGACCTCGCCCGACGTCCTCGACGGCCTGCGCCTGCTCGTGGTCGGCGGTGACGCCCTGCAGGCCCAGCACGCCCGCACGGCGCGCGAACGCCGTCCGGACCTGCGCATCGTGAACGCCTACGGGCCCACCGAGACGACCATGACGTGCACCATCCACACGCTCGACGACATCGGCGCGCAGGTGCCGATCGGCAGGCCGTTCGCGGGCATGCGGGCCTACGTCCTCGACCCGTGGCTGCAGGTCGTGCCGGCCGGCGTGGCGGGCGAGCTGTTCGTCGGCGGCCCCGGCGTGGCCCGTGGTTACGTCGGCCGCGCGGACCTCACGGCGGAGCGGTTCGTCCCCGACCCCACGGGATCCGGGGATCGCCTGTACCGCACCGGTGACCGCGCTCGTTGGCGCGCCGCCGGAACGCTCGAGTTCCTCGGCAGGGCCGACGAGCAGGTCAAGATCCGGGGCTTCCGGGTCGAGCCCGGCGAGGTCGAGGCACTGCTGGGCACTCACGAGGACGTGCGGGCCGCGGCTGTCGTGGCCACGTCGTCCGGAACCGGCAAGCGCCTCGTGGCCTACGTGGTCACCAGTGCCGGAACGGCCGAACTGCGCACGTTCCTGCGCGAGCGGCTGCCCGACTACCTGGTGCCCTCGGCGTTCGTCGAGCTCGACGCCCTTCCCCTGACGCCCAACGGCAAGCTCGACCGCCGGGCCCTGCCGGAACCGGCGGCGCCGGAGTCGGACGGCGTGCACGTCGCGCCGCGCACCGACGCGGAACGGGCGCTGGCGGGCATCTGGGAGAAGCTGCTGGGCGCCGACCGAGTCGGCCTGCACGACAACTTCTTCGACCTGGGCGGCGACTCGATCGCCTGCCTCCAGGTGGTGGCACGGGCGCGTGCCGCGGGCTTCGGCCTCGCGGTCGCAGACCTGTTCACCCACCAGACGGTCGCCGAACTGGCCGCCGTGACCACGACCGCCCCCGTGCTGGTCGAGGAGGGCCCGGTCACCGGACCGGTGCCGCTGACGCCCATCCAGCGGTGGTTCACCAAGGCCACCATCGACGACCGGAACCACTGGAACTGGTCGGGGCTATTCGAGCTCGAGCCGGACGTCGACGCCGCCAGGCTCGCCGCCGCGCTCAACACCGTCGTGACCCACCACGACGCCCTGCGCACCCGCCTGCACCAAGGGCCCGACGGCTGGCAGCAGCACGTCGTCGAGCCGGGCGAGGCAGCGGCGTTCACGGTGGTCCGGGGCGATGTCCAGGAGCACATGGACGCGCTGCAACGTTCGCTGGACCTCGCGAACGGTCCTCTCGTGGCCGCGGTCCTGTTCGACCGCGGCGAGGAACCGTCGTGGCTCGGCCTCGTCGTGCACCACCTGGTGGTCGACGGCGTGTCGTGGAACATCCTGCTGGAAGACCTCGACGCGGCCTACCAGGGCGAACCCCTCGGGGCGAAGACGACGTCGTTCCGGCGGTGGGCCGAGTCCGTCGTGACCTTCGCGGACAGCACCGAGGTCCGCGACGAGCTGCCGTACTGGCTGGAGCAGGCGGAGACCGCGTTCACGCTGCCGGTCGACGCCACCGGTGCCAACACCGAGGAGTCCGCCGCCGTCGAGGAGGTCACGGTCGGCGCCGCGGGGCTGCCGAACGCGAAGGTCCTCGACGTGGTCCTGGCCGCGCTGCTGCAGACGCTGGGGGAGTGGGCCGGCACCGGCACCGTCGTCGTCGACCTCGAACACCACGGCCGCGAAAGCCTGGCACCGGGCACGGACCTGTCCCGCACGGTCGGCTGGTTCACCTCTGTCTACCCGGTGGTGCTCCGGCACGACGACCTGGGCGACTCCGCCGGAGTCGTCGCCGCGGCCAGCGAAAGCCTGAAAGCCGTGCCACGGCACGGAGTCGGCTACGGCGCGCTGCGCCACCTGACGGCCGAAGACCCGGAGGTGCTCCGCCTCCGTGCCGCGCCGGACCGTCAGATCAACATCAACTTCACGGGCGGAATGGACTCCGTGAACGACGACGAGGTCAGGGGCCTCATCGTCGACGAACTACCGGGTGACCTGTGCGGCGAGAGCACCAGCCGCGGACTGCGTCCGTACGCGCTGCACCTGGAGATCGAGCGCACCGGCGAGGGAGAGCTCCTCGTCGAATGGCACCACAGCACCAACTTGCACCGCACCGAGACCGTGCGACGGGTCGCGTCCCGCTTCCGGGAAGCCGCAGAGGCCCTGATCGCACACCTGAACCTGAAATAGGGGGAGCAGTCCTTGTCCACACCCAAGCGGATCTACGCCCTGTCGGCAGACGAAGCCGCCGAGGCCGAGAACCTGACACTGCGCATTTCCAAGGAGTACTCGGGCCCGGCGGACGAGCAGCTGCTGCGCGACCTGCCGTTGCTCGCCGCCGAGCTGCCCGTGGGCCAGCGCCGCTTCCTGCGCGACTTCGCGCTGGAGGACGAGCTGGGCTACGCGGTGGTCCGCGGTCACAACATCGACGACGCGCGCATCGGCCCGACGCCGCAGCACTGGCGGGGCCGGCCCACGCCGACCCCGGAGTTCGCCGAGGAGATCCTCCTGCTGCTGCACGGCTCCCTGCTCGGTGAGCCGTTCGGCTGGAAGACCCAGCAGGACGCCCGGCTCGTGCACGACATCTTCCCCATCCAGGGGTTCGAGACCGAGCAGATGGGGATCGGCAGCACCGACACGCTCACGCTGCACACCGAGGACGCGTTCCACCCGTGGCGCGCCGACTACCTGCTGCTGGAGTGCCTGCGCAACCCCGACAAGGTCGCGACGATCGTGTCCGAGCCCGACCTGCGGTCGCTCGACGCCAAGCACCTCGAGCTCCTGCACGAGCCGAACTTCCTGATCCGGCCGGACGACTCGCACCTGGCGAAGCACAACGAGACCAAGGGCGTCGACGCCGAGTTCTCGGAGATCGCCGAGATGAAGGCCGACGACAACCGCGTCGCCGTCCTTTATGGATCGCGCGAGCACCCGTACATCCGCATCGACCCGTACTTCATGGAGACGCCCACGGACCCCGCCGCGCGCGAGGCCCTGCAGGCGGTCAGCGACCTCCTGGAGGCGTCCTGCCTGGATGTTGCCCTGGAGCCGGGCGACGTGTTGATCATCAACAACCACCGTCTCGCGCACGGCAGGCAGGCGTTCCAGGCCCGTTACGACGGCACGGACCGCTGGCTCAAGCGGGTCAGCATCACGACCGACCTGCGCAAGTCCCACGAGCGGCGCGCCTCGGCGACCGCCCGCCTCATCTGACGGATACGGAAGTCATGCCGAACCCGCTCCACACCCTCCCGCCCACCGCCAAGGGCATCCTCGCCGTCCTGCGGGTCCTGCCACGGGTCAGCCGGCCGCGCACGGTGCTCCTGGCGGTCGGCGTGGTGGTGGGCGCGGTCCTGCCCATCGGGATCGCCGTCCTCACCGGTCTGCTGATCGGTGCCATCCCCGACGCCGCGCGCGACGGTGCGGACTCGGCCGCCGCCGGCCGGGTGGGCACCCTGCTGGTCGCGGTCGCGATCACGATCCTGCTCGAGCGCCTGACGTCCCCGCTGCTGCGGGCGGCGGTGTCCACGCTCGGCCGCGACCTCGACCGGTACCTGCAGGAGACCGTCCTCACCGCGCTGGGCAAGCCCAGGGGCATCGCCCACCTCGAGGACTCCGACGTGCTCGACGAGGTCCGCATCGTGCGGGGTCTCGGCATGAGCGCGCACCGGCCGGGCCAGACCGTCGAGGCCCTGCCCGAGGTGCTCACGTCGTGGCTGCGGGCCATCGGCTCGGCGGCCGTGCTCACCTGGTTCCACTGGTGGCTCGGCCTGGCGTGGCTGGTGATCTGGCCGATCATCGTCTACCGGATGCAGCGCGACTACCTGCGCGTCGGCGAGGAGGGGTTCGGGCAGAGCGCCCAGCTCCGCCAGGCCGAGTACGCCAGGGACCTCGCGCTCGATCCGGGCCCGGCCAAGGAGGTGCGCCTCTGGGGCGCCCTCGACTGGCTCGTCACGCGGTTCGACACGTTGTGGCAGGCGGGGATCGGCCCGATCCGCAAGGCGCGCCGCCCGCGTCCGGGCATGGTGCTCGGCTCCGCGTCCGTGATCCTGGTGATCAACGTGCTCTCCTACGGCCTGCTGGCCTACGCGGCGGTGCAGGGCGACCTGACGCTCGCCGCCCTGGCCGTGTTCGTGGAGGCACTCGCCAACGCCAACGAGTACGCGGTCGGCGACGAGCACCTGTACCTGTCGAACGCCGCCGTCACCGTGCCGAAGCTCCTCTCCCTGGAGAAGCGGCTCGCCGACGGTGCGCCACCGCAGTCAGGGCTCCCGGTCGGTGCGGACGTGCCCTCGCGGGAGATCCGCTACGAAGGGGTGTCGTTCCGATATCCCAGCGGGGAACGCGACGTCCTGACAGGACTGGACCTGGTGATCCCCGCCGGGCAGTCGCTCGCGATCGTCGGTGACAACGGCGCGGGCAAGACCTCGCTCGTGAAGCTGCTCGCCGGTTTCTACGAACCCACCGGCGGCAAGATCAGCGTCGACGGCGCGGACCTCGCCGGCCTCGACCCCGAGGAGTGGCGCAGGCGGGTAGCGGTGCTGTTCCAGGACTTCACCCGCTACCACCTGCCGGTGCGCGACAACATCGGCCTCGGCGCCGTCGAGCACGCCGGTGACGAGGACATGCTGCGCCGCGCCGCCGAACGGGCCGGAATCGGCGACCTTATCGAGTCGTTGCCGAACGGCTGGGACACGGTCCTGTCGCAGACCTACACCGACGGCGTCGACCTGTCCGGCGGGCAGTGGCAGCGCGTCGCACTCGCCCGCGCGATGTTCGCCGTCGAGGCAGGCGCCAAGGTCCTCGTGCTCGACGAGCCCGCGGCGGCACTCGACGTGAGGGCGGAAGCCGAGCTGTACGAACGGTTCCTGGACCTCACCCAGGGGCTCACAACGATCATCATCTCGCACCGCTTCTCCACCGTGCGGCGCGCCGACCGGATCGTGGTCGTGTCCGACGGACGCGTCATCGAGGCCGGCGGCCACGACGAGCTGATCGATCGCGACGGCCGCTACGCCCACCTGTTCCGCCTGCAGGCGGAGCGCTTCCAGCCGACGGGAGGAGGCACCGATGCGTGACACCTGGCGGGCTTTCGTCACCACCATCAGCTTCGGGTTCCGCGCGGCGCGCTGGCACGCGGTCTTCCAGATCCTCACGGAGATCGCGCTCGCGCTCACCGGGCCCCTGATCGCCTACAGCGCGGGCACCCTCGTCGACGCCGCCCGCGATCGCGACCTGGACACGGCGCTCACCGCCGGGTTCGGCATCGCCGCCGCCACCGGGCTGCTCATCGTGGCCCAGTACTACAACGCGCACTGCGTGTTCGCGGTCCTCGAACGCACCCAGGCGTTGTCCGACCGGACGCTGATGCGCCTGCTCGGCGGGATCGGAAGCCTCGCCCCGCACGAGAACCCGAAGTACCTGGACCAGATCCAGCTCCTGCGCGAGGAGCGCGAGAGCCTCGCCGAGATGACCAACGCGACGGCCGGTCTGATCAGTGCGTTCGTCGGCTTCGGCGCGACGGCGCTACTGCTCGCACAAGTGCACCCCGCGCTCATCTCGCTGGCGCTGCTGGCGTTCATCTCGTTGTGGATCACCAGCCGGGCCAACGACATCGCGGCCGACGCCCAGGAGGACACCGGCGAACCCGAGCGGTTGCGCCGCCACCTGTTCGACATCGGCACGACCGCCGGTGCGGGCAAGGAACTGCGCGTCTTCGGGCTCACCCGCGAACTGGTCCGCCGGCACCACCAGGTCTCCGACGAGGTGCTCGACACCCGCAACGCCGCCGCCTGGCGCGGTGCCGTGCTCAAGAGCATCGACGCGGTGATCAACGCGGCGGGGTTCTTCGGCGCCATCGCACTGGTGGTCTGGCTCGCGGTCCAGGGCAGGGCCACCCCCGGCGACGTCGTCCTGGTCGTCGCGCTCACCATCGAGATGGCCGCGGTCGTCGCCTCCTCCGTGGGCTACAGCGGCGACTTCCTGTGGTGCCTCAAGCAGGCCCGGCGCTACGTCTGGCTCGAGCGGTTCGCCGCGTCCGAGGTCAAGCGGACGGAAGAGCCGGCCGCGCCGCCGGCGTCGCTGAGCCACGGCATCGACCTCGTCGACGTCACCTACCGCTACCCGGCCAGCGAGCGGACCGTCCTCGACGGCGTGTCCCTGCACCTGCCGGCCGGGTCCGTGGTCGCGCTGGTGGGGGAGAACGGTGCCGGCAAGTCGACGCTCGTCAAGCTGCTGTGCGACTTTTACCAGCCGGACGGCGGCGAGATCCAGGTCGACGGCGTCGACCTGCGCACCATCCCCAGCGCCGACTGGCGGACCCGGCTCACCGGTGCCTTCCAGGACTTCGTCGAGCTGCAGTTCGCGGCCCGCGAAACCATTGGCGTGGCTGACATCGGCCGGATCGACGACGACGCCGCGCTGTACGGGGCTCTTGCCCGAGCCGGAGCGACGTCCGTTGTGGACGGTCTGCCGCGCGGCCTCGACACCCAGCTCGGCCGGTCGTGGGAAGGCGGCGTCGAGCTGTCCGGAGGCCAGTGGCAGAAGCTGGCACTCGCCCGCGGACTGTTGCGCACCGACCCGTTGCTCGCGGTCTTCGACGAGCCCACCGCCGCGCTCGACCCGCAGACCGAGCACGCGCTGTTCGAGCGCTTCGCCGAGGCCGCCCGGGAAGGCAAGCAGCGGGGAACGGTGACTCTTCTGGTGTCGCACCGCTTCTCGACCGTGCGCATGGCCGACCTGATCGTCGTCCTCGACGGCGGCCGCATCCGCGAGATCGGCAGTCACGAACACCTCATGGCCCACCCCGACCTCTACGCCGAGCTGTACGACCTGCAGTCCTCGGCCTACCGCTGAAAGGAGTCGCCCTTATGAAGTTCGAACCAGCGCCACTCGAGGACTGGATGCGTCTGTACTACTTCGCGGTGGACGACGACATCGGCAGCAGCGGGGTCGAGGACTACTCGCTCGCGGAGCTGCGCGCGTTGCTCGGCATCGGGAGCGACGAGCTCGACGCCGTCGTGTTCCGCGACAGCACGTCGTTCGGCAGCGAGGAGGTGCGCACCGCGATCGCCGCGCAGTGGGGGACCGGTGACGCCGACAAGGTCATGGTCACGCACGGCGGCAGCGAGGCGATCTACCTCGTGCTGAGCACATTGCTCGAACCGAGCGACGCCATCGTCGTCACCGAGCCGACCTACCACACGCACACGTCGATCGCCCGGTCCATGGGGTGCGAGCTGCGCGTGTGGCCGTTGCGCCCGGAGAACGGCTTCCGCCCGGACCTGGACGACCTGCGCGCGGTCGTCGACGGTGCCAAGGCCGTCGTCGTGAACTTCCCGCACAACCCGACCGGCGCGTCGCTCACCCCCGAGCAGCGCGACGAGTTCGTCGCCATCTGCGCGGAGGCGGGCGCGTACCTGGTGTGGGACCAGGCCTTCCGCGAGATGGTCATCGAGGGCGAGCCGCTCGTCGACCCCGTGCACGACTACGACAAGGCCATCTCCATCGGCACCCTGTCGAAGGGCTACGGCCTGCCCGGCCTGCGCGTCGGCTGGGCCATCGGGCCCGAGGACGTCCTGCGCGGCACCCTCGACCTGCGCGACCGCATGACGTTGCACCTCTCGCCGCTGGTCGAGCTGCTCGCCACCCGCGTCGCCCGCAACGCCGGCCTGCTGGTCGGCCCGCGCATGGAGCAGGCCCGCCGCAACCTGGGGCTGCTGCGCCAGTGGGCCGCCGATCACCCGGATCTGATCGACCTGCCGTTGCCGATGGGCAGCGCCAGCACGTTCCCGCAGCTGCTCGGCCACACCGACACCACCGGCTTCTGCCACGACCTGGCCAGGGAGCACCGCACGCTCCTCGTCCCGGGGTCGTGCTTCGGGGACCCGACCCGTGTCCGGCTCGGTTACGGCGGCCCCACCGCCTCGTTCACCCGAGGCCTCGAAACGCTCGCACTCGCAGGGGAGAAGGCCCGTGTTCAGAATTGACCTGTCCGCATCCGACATCGCCGAGGCCCGCGCACTCGTGGCCTCGCTGGCCGAGCGCTACCGCACCGTCGAGGACCCGGCGTTCGTGCGCGAGGCCACGATCATCGCCCACGAGCTGCCGCGCGCCCTGCGCGCCGGCCTGCTGGAGTTCCGCCTCACCGAGCCCCACCCGTTGTGCGTGATCGGCGGCTACCCGATCGACGACGAGCGCATCGGCCTCACGCCGGCGCACTGGAAGGACTGCGGCGGCGAGGGCAGGCCGACCCTGGCGGAGGACCTGTTCTTCTACCTCTGCGCGTCGCTGCTGGGCGACCCGATCGCGTGGTCCACCCAGCAGGACGGCCGGCTGCTGCACGACGTGTTCCCCATCAAGGAACACCAGTACGAGCAGCTCGGCTCGGGCAGCGAGGAGCTGCTCACGTGGCACATCGAGGACGCGTTCCACCCGATGCGCACGGACTACGTGGGCCTCATGTGCCTGCGCAACCCCGACGGCGTCAACACCACGTACGGCTCGCTGGAAGGCATCGACCTGCCCGCCGACGTGGTCGAGGTGCTGCGCCAGGAGCGCTTCCCGATCCGCCCGGACCGCTCGCACCTCGCCGAGAACCGCCAGAACGACGGCGACGAGCAGCTGCGCCGCCTGCGCGACCGCAGCTACGAGTGGATCACCGGGCTGGACGCGAACCCGGAGCCCATCGCGGTGCTGTTCGGCCCGCAGGAGAACCCGTACCTGCGCCTCGACCCGTACTTCATGGAGGTCCCGGCCTCCGACCCCGAGGCAGCCGCCGCGCTGGACACGATCGTCAAGGCGATCGACGCCAACATCGCGGGCTACGCCCTCAAGCCCGGCGAGGTCCTGTTCCTCGACAACTACCGCGGCACGCACGGCCGTGAGCCGTTCACGGCCCGTTTCGACGGCACCGACCGCTGGCTGACCCGTCTGAACATCGCCCGCGACCTCCGCAAGTCGCGTGCCCACCGCCGCAGTGCCGACGACCGCACCATCTACTAGTCAGGAAAATCCCATGCGCACGAGCCCTTTCGACGATGAGGACGGCCGCTTCTTCGTGGTCGTCAACGACGAGGGCCAGCACGCCCTCTGGCCGGCCACGCTGGCCACCGTTCCCGACGGCTGGACCGTCGCCCACGGCGAGGACACCCGGCAGGCCTGCCTCGACTACGTGAACCAGCACTGGACGGACATGCGGCCGCGCAGCGTCCGGGACCAGCTGGACCGGCAGGCCGCCGGGAGGTGACGGGACGGCGCGGCCTCCCCGGACTCCGGTGAGGCCGCGCCGGACGTGGCCGGCTTGGCCTGAGCGGTTGTGCCCGACGTAGCTGTGCCCGCGCTGTGGCTGTGGCCGGCGCAGCTGTGCGGGCGTGCCTCGCCGGAACCTCGCGGGCTGCGGCCGGCGGGTCTCGGCGAGGCTGGTGCAGGTGTGGCCGGGGGGTGCGGTCGCGTCGCGACGGATCGCGGTGAGGCTGTCCCCGGCCTGCCCGGCCTGCCCGGCCTGCCCGGCCTGCCCGGCCTGCCCGGCCTGCCCGGCCTGCCCGGCCTGCCCGGCCTGCCCGGTGTGCCCGGCCTGCCCGGTGTGCCCGGTGTGCCCGGTGTGGCTGGGCGTGCATGGGGTGACTGGGCTTGGACTGAACCCGGCGGGTCTCGCACCTCCGGTGAGGCCGGCGTGGCTGTGCCTGGGGCGGCTGGGCGTGGTCTGAGCCCGGCGGGCCTGGCACCGGCGAGGCCGCCGTGCCCGTGCCCGCCATGCCCGGCGAGGCGCTACCTGCAGCGTGCAGGCGCGTCCGCCCCTCCCCGACGGGCCCGCACCCGCCACGTGCGGGAGTCTCCCGACGTGTCCGGGGTGGACGTTCTAGGCTGTCGCGGTGATCACCGGGTGGCGGCACCCCGCCCGCCTCGTCGTACTCGCCTTCCTGGCGGCCACCGCTGCCGGCACGGTGCTGCTCATGCTGCCGGTCGCCGCCGAACCGGGCCGGACCACCGGGTTCATGCAGGCGCTGTTCACGGCGGTCTCCGGCATCACCGGTACTGGGCTGGCCGTGGTCGACACCGGGTCGCACTGGTCGGTGTTCGGCGAGGTCCTGCTGCTGGTGCTGTGGCAGGTCGGCGGTCTCGGCATCATGACGCTCGCGTCGGTGCTGGCGTTGCTGGTCTCGCACCGGCTGAACCTGCAGATGCAGCTCACGGTGAAGACCGAGACCAACACGCTGAACCTCGGCCAGGTCCGCAGGGTCGTGGCGGGGGTGGTCACGATCAGCCTGGTGGTGGAGGCGATCGGCGCGGTCGTGCTGGCGCTGCGGTTCTGGCTCGGCTACGGCGAGTCGTTCGGGCGGGCGCTGTACTCCGGGGTGTTCCACTCGATCTCGTCGTTCAACAGCGTCGGCCTGGCGCTCTACCCCGACAGCCTCATGCGGTACGCGACCGATCCGTGGGTGTGCCTGCCGATCGCGGCGCTCTCGGTGACGGGCGGGCTGGGTTTCCCGGTGTTGTTCGAGCTGCTGCGCCGGCACCGCAAGCGGTGGTCGCTGCACACCAAGATCACCGTGCCCGTGTACCTGGGGCTGATGGCGTTCGGCATGCTGGTCGTGCTCGTCGTCGAATGGGCCCGCGCGGGCACTCTCGGGCCGTACGGCGTCGGTGACAAGCTCCTGATCGGACTGTTCCACGGCGTCATGCCCGGCTCGTCCGGGTTCAACACCGTCGACGTGGCCCAGCTGCAACCCGCGACCTTGCTCGCGTACGACGTGCTGATGTTCGTCGGCGGCGGCAGCGCGGGTACCACGGGCGGCATCAAGGTCACGACGTTCGCGCTGCTCGCGTTCGTGCTGCTGGCCGAGGTCCGCGCCGAGCCCAGCGTGCACGTCATGGGCCGCCGGCTGAGCGCGGAGGTGCAGCGCCAGGCGGTCACGGTCGCCCTGCTGGGGGTGGGCGTGGTGATGGTCTCGACGCTCGTCCTGCTCGCCACCACCTCGTTCCGCCTCGACGCCGTGCTGGTCGAGACCACGGCCGCGTTCGGCGGCGTCGGCATGTCCACCGGCATCACCCCCCAGCTGTCGCCCACCGGGCAGCTGGTCATCATCGTGCTCATGTTCATCGGCAGGGTCGGGCCGATCACCCTGGTCTCGTCCCTCGCGCTGCGGGAACGCCGCCGGCGCTACGAACTACCCGAGGAGCGACCCATTGTCGGATAAGCACCCGTCCCGCGTCGTCGTGCTCGGACTGGGCCGCTTCGGCAGGTCGGTCGCGCTCGAACTGGTCGCCCTGGGCACCGAGGTCATGGCGATCGACTCGGACCCGAAGCTGGTCCAGCGCTACGCCGACGACGTCACCCACGCCGTCGTCGCCGACACCACCGACGCCGAGGTCATGCGCCAACTGGGAGTCGACGAGTTCCAGCGCGCGGTCGTCGGCATCGGCAACAACCTCGAAGCCAGCATCCTGACCACCGCCGTGCTGGTCGACTTCGACATCCCCGACATCTGGGCCAAGGCCATCAGCCGGGAACACGGCCGCATCCTCGAACGCATCGGCGCCCACCACGTCGTGCTGCCCGAACACGAGATGGGCGAACGCGTCGCGCACGTCGTGGCCGGCCGCGTGCTCGACTACATCGAGATCGAGAACGACTACGCGATGATCAAGGCCCGGCCGCCGAAGGAGGCGATCGGCAAGCCGCTCGGCACGAGCAAGCTGCGGGCCAAGTACGGCGTGACCGTGGTGGGCGTGAAGCGTCCCGGGGACGACTTCACCTACGCCACCGCGGAGACCGTGATCGAGAGCGGTGACGTGCTGATCCTCGCCGGGAAGGTCGCCGACGTGGAACGGCTCGCGGACGAGACGTGACCGACCGGACATGACCGGCTCGTTCTGGTGGGACCTGCTGATCGGCGTGGTGGTCGCACTGGCGCTGACCTGGGTGGCGCTGGTCGTCGCGCTGGTGGTCGTGCGCCCGCGCGGAGGCCTGCTGCGCGAGGCGTTGCGCCTGCTACCTGACGTGCTCCGCCTCGTGCGCAGGCTCGCCGCGGACAGGTCGTTGCCGCGCGGCGTCCGGGTCCGGCTCTGGCTCCTGGTGGTCTACCTCGCCATGCCGATCGACCTGATCCCCGACTTCATCCCGGTGCTCGGGTACGCCGACGACGCCATCATCGTCACGGCCGTGCTGCGCGGAGTGGTCCGGCGCGCGGGCATCGACGCGGTCCGCGCGCACTGGCCGGGTACCGACGACGGGTTCGCCGCGGTCGTCCGCCTCGCCGGGTTGTGACCGGGGATCACCAGGGAACGACGCCCTCGTCGTCGAAGAAGCCGCCGCGCGGCCCGTCCTCCGGCAGCGTGGCGAGCCGGAGGACGATCGCGGCACCCTGCTCCGCCGTGCGCGGCGCGGCGAAGCCGGTGAAGTCGGTCGCGACGTAACCGGGGCAGGCGGCGTTCACGATGACGTCCGTGTCCGCGAGGTCGCGGGCGTACTGCGCGGTGATGCTGTTGAGCATCGACTTCGACGGTGCGTAGGCGGCCAGCGGCGGCCCGGTCTGCAGAGCCAGCGAACCCATGTTGCTCGACACGTTGACGATGCGCGGCGACTCCGCTCCGCGCAGCAGCGGCAACATCGCGTTCGTCACGCGCACGATGCCGAACACGTTGGTGTCCAGGACGGTGCGGAGGACGTCCAAGTCCAATGTGGACGCGTTCTGGGCGCCGCCGTCGGTGCGTCCGGCGATGCCCGCGTTGTTGACGAGCACGTCGAGCCGGCCCGTCGTCTGCTCGATGGTCTTCGCCGCCGCGATGGCGCTGTCGTCGGAGGTGACGTCGAGTGCGACCCCGAACGCGTCGATCCCGTTGGCGCGCAGGCGTTCGACGGCCTCCGCCCGCCGGCCGTCGTCCCGTGCCCCCACCGCCACCGTGAACCCGATCGCCCCGAGGCCCTGGGCGATGGCGAAACCGATTCCCTTGTTCGCGCCGGTGATCAGCGCGGTCCTGTTGTCGCTCACGTGATCCATGCTCGGTGCGGCTAGCCCGCCTGTCCAAGATCGATTCGGTACCCTGTGATACTCCACGGGTATCAGTACGCTGAAGCGCGTGCACGATCTCGAGACCCGCGAACTCCGCTACTTCGTCGCCGTCGCGGAGGAGTTGCACTTCGGCCGCGCCGCCGAACGGCTCGGGATCGCCCAGCCGCCGCTGTCCCGCGCGATCCGGCAGCTGGAGCACCGGCTCGGCGTCCGGCTCCTCGACCGCGACCGCCGGGGCGTGGCGCTCACCGACGCGGGCCGGGTGCTGCTGCACGAGGCACGCCCTGCGCTCGACGCGGTCGCGGCCGCCGCACGCCGGACGCGCCGCGCGGGAGACCCCCGCCGGCCACTGGTGCTCGTGACCAAGGCGGGGGCGTCCCACGCACTGCTGCAACGGCTGCTCGGCGCGGTCGAGGCCGAGACTCCGGTCGAGGTGCTGCTGTGCGAGGTCGGCGAGCAGGCGGGGCTGCTGCGCGACGGGAGTGCCGACGTGGCGCTCATGCACCGGCCGTTCGACGACCTCGACGGGTTCTACACCGAGGACCTCCTGACGGAGGGCCAGGTCGCGATCCTTCCCGCGGCGCACCCCCTCGCGGCACGTGACCAGCTCACGTTCGAGGAGGTCCGCGACGTGCCGGGCCTGCCGATCGCCCGGTGGCCGCGGCTCGACGGGTCCTATCCGGACGGACCCGGCCCCGAGGTGCGCACGCAGTCGAAACTCGCTCAGCTCGTGGCCCTCGGCAGGACGTTGCTCGTCATCCCCGCCTCCAGCCGCGCCTGGCAGTGGCCGGAGCACGTCGCCGTGCCCGTTCTCGACGCTCCCGACGTCACCACTGTGCTCGCGTGGCAGCCGGGCACCGGGTCGCAGGCCCTGGCGTCGTTCGTCCGCACGGCGGCGGCAGCGCTCCGGCCGTGACGGTCACTCGGTTCCCTCGAAGGTGACCGCCGAGTCGGTGCGGGCGGGAGTGCCCCAGACGAAGTCACGGGCAGCCGTGTCCCCGGCGAGGTAGTGGCGGAACCACGACGTGAGCACCCGCTTCGCCGCGACGAGCTGAGCGGCCCTGGTGATGGAACCGTTGTCGCAGAACAATCCCGAGGAGTCCATGAAGCCGCAGTGGAAGCCGCCGGTGATCGTGCGGAGCTGTTTCGACGGTGGCTTGGCCGCGAACATCGGCCGCTGGTGCTCATCGACCGGGGTGATCGTGTCCTGCGATCCGGCGAGGAACTGCGCCGGCACCCGCAGCGTTGCGGCCGCCGCCTTCGCGGAGGGGTTCGTCTCCGCCGCCGCGTAGGTCGAGACCGCCGTGATCTTCGGGTTGCGCGCGGCCGCGAGGACGGCGGCGCCTCCGCCCATGGAGTGCCCCGAGACGCCCAGCGCCGTGGTGGTGACGTGGTCCCGGAACCGGGAACCCGCTGTGCCGTCCTGGGCGACGAGCCAGGTGAGCCCGGTGTTGAGGTCGTCGGCGAAGGCGCTGTGGCTGGGGCTCAGGCCGCCCTGGGTCGTGGGCACCACCACGACGAAGCCCCACGAGGCGAGGTGCGTGCTCGTGCTGGTGTACTTCGACGTGGCCTGGAAGAAGCCGTGCCCGAAGGCGATCGCGGGGAACCTGCCCGTGGCGACCGGCTGGTTCACACCGGAGGCCGTCGCCGGGTAGTGCACCCGCGCCGGGACGGACCTGCCGCCCGCCACGGCCGTTACATCGCTGTACGCCACCGGGTACGTGCCTGGCAGGCCGTAGTCCGGTGGCGCGGCTAACGCAGGCGTGGCCACGGTGGAGGCCACCAGGGCGAGCGTGATCGCGAGAACGCGCATGAGCTTCTCCTCATGAGATCGTCAGGGAGATCCGAATCGCATGTGCAGGGTGGAGACGGCCAGGTGCAGGCGTGGCCGCGCCGCTTGGAGCCAGCCGAGTTCGCCGTCCGGCGTGATGCGCCAGCGCAGGCGGGTGAGGCTGACACGAGCGGACGTGTGTAGGGCCGTGCGATGTGTTTTGCCGTGCAGGGTCTGCCAGACCGAAGTGGTCAGCCGGACGGGAAGAGCTCGCGACGACCTGCGGGTCTCGGTGGCGGCGGCGATGACGTCGCCGTCGTCGTGAGCCGTCGCGTCGAGGTGCGGTTCGGCGGAGAAGGTGAAGCCCGCCAGCAGCTTCGGGATTCCCCACAGCGCCCGCGCGCCCCGCTGGGAGGTGCTGTCGTCGACCAGGATGTCCAGAATGGACAGACCGGGACGGGCCTTCCTGCGCACCAGGACCGCGGCCATCACCTCGTGGTAGGCCAGTACACCGGGCGGCTGGTAGTCGACGAACGCCGACACCACCAGCACTCGGCCGAACAGGCTCAACGGCACCACGTCCGGCGGTGGCAGGGGCACGGCCGAACGTGGTGCCGTCCACAGGGTGAGCCAGCCCCGTCCGTGCAGGTCCCACGGCTCGGCGGGCCACTCACTCGGCATCGTGCACCTCCACGTCGTGACGCAACGCGGCGGGCGCGCCGTCCGGGACCGCCGGACTGCGCGGTGCCACGGCGTTCAGGCGCAAGTATGCGGCGCCCGGCTCGGGGCGTGGATCAGGCTCGCCCTTGTTGGGCCACAACGACATGGCCCGCTCCGCGAGCGCGGTGATGGTCAGCGCCGGGTTCACGCCGAGGTTCGCCGGGATCGCCGACCCGTCGACGACGTGCAGGCCGGGACAGCCGTGCACCCGGTGGTACGGGTCGACCACGCCCGTCGCGGGGGAGTCGCCGATCACGCAGCCGCCGATGAGGTGCCCGGTCAGCGGGATGTCCGCCAGGTCCGTCCACGCCCCTCTGGCCACTCCGCCCGCCTTGGCCGCGAGGCGGCGCGCCACGTCGTGCCCGGCGGGGATCCAGGACGGGTTCGGAGCGCCTTCGCCCTGGATCGTGGTCATCCGCCCGCGCCGGGACACGGTGGTGAGCGAGTTGTCGAGACTTTGCATGACCAGCAGGGCGATCGTCTCCTCCGACCAGGCGCGGGGCGTGTGCATCCGCAGCACCGAGCCGCGTTCGCGGAACAGTTGGGCGAGGCCGCGGCGCAACCGCGCGGGACCGCCGTCGACCAGCGTCGTCATGAGCAGCCCCATCAGGTTGCTGCCCCTGCCGTACCGGACCACCTCGACGTGCGTGTCGGCGTCCGGGTGGATGGACGACGTGATGGCGAGCCCGCGGGAGTGGTCCACCCGGCCGCCGGGCGTCCGCACGGCCACCACGGCCTCGGAGTTGGTGCGGCACAGGAAGCCGAGCCGTGGCGAGAGACCGGGCAGGCCACCGCGGTCGCGGATGCGGTGGAGCAGCCGTTGCGTGCCCAGTGACGCCGCGGCGAACACGACCTGAGAGCTGGTGAACGCACGCGTCGCCCGTCCTCCGGTGCGTCGTGCCACCACCTTGTACCCGCTCAGATGCGGCCGCACGTCCACGACCGTGGTCAGCGGCCACACCTGCGCGCCCGCCCGTTCGGCGAGGTGGAGGTAGTTCTTCGGCAGCGTGTTCTTCGCGTTGTGGCGGCAGCCGGTCATGCACGAGCCGCAACCGACGCAGGTGTCCCGCGTCGGTCCGGCGCCGCCGAAGTAGGGATCGGTGCCGCCGGGTCCGAAGTGGACTCCCACCTGGGAGGCCCGGAAGGTGGGTTCGACGCCGAGGTCGACCGCCACGTCCCGCAGGAGCCGGTCACCGGCGGTGCGGCACGGGTTGCCGGTCACGCCGAGCATCCGGGACGCCTGGTCGTAGTGCGGGGTGAGCTCGTCCTCCCAGTCGGTGATGTGGCCCCAGCGGGAGTCGCGGAAGAAGGACGCCGGGGGCCGGTACAAGGTGTTGGCGTACACCAGGGACCCACCGCCGACACCCGCTCCGCTGAGCACGGCGACGTCGCGCAGCGCGGTGATCCGCTGGATGCCGGTGCAGCCGAGGGACGGGGCGAACAGGTAGTCGCGCACCTGCCAGGACGTCTCGGGCAGTTCGTGGTCCGCGAAGCGCCGTCCCGCCTCCAGGACGCCGACCCGGTAGCCCTTCTCCGTCAGCCGCAACGCGGTCACCGCACCGCCGAACCCCGACCCGATGACCAGCACGTCGTAGTCCACGGCTCACACCTCCACAGCGGTGTGGGCGGGTTCGAAGTCCGCCGTCCGCAGCCGTGCCGTGCGGCGCAGGTACTCCCGCGTTCCTCCCGGCCAGTTCGTCGTGATCGCCCCGTCGGCGGTGCGGTACCACGACGAGCACGTGCTCCACACGCCCTTGGCCAGCCTGGCGGTCATCTCGCGGTCGAACGCCTCCGCGACGTCGCGCCGCACCTCCAGCACCGCTCCGGTCTCCGCGAGGTGGCGCACGGCGGACACCACGTACCGGCACTGCGCCTCGATCATGGTGACCACCGAGTTGCCCCCGAGGTTGGTGTTGGGGCCGTAGACCAGGAAGAGGTTCGGGAAGCCCGGGACGGTCAGGCCCAGGTGGGCGCGGGGACGACCGGCCCACGCCTCGGCGAGGTCCTGACCGTTGCGTCCGGCGATCCGCAGGGGGAGTCCGAAGCCGGAGACCGTGAACCCGGTGCCCCAGATCAGCACGTCCGCAGGGTGGTCGCGGCCGTCGGCGGTGCGCAGACCGTGCTCGGTGACCTCGGTGATCTGCTCGGTCACCACACTGACATCCGGCCTGCTCAGGGTGGGGTACCAGTCGTTGCTGAACAACACCCGCTTGCACCCCGGCTGCGTGGTGGGCCGCAGTGCCGCTCTCAGCGCCGGGTCGCGGACCTGGACCCGCCGGTGCGCGGCGGCGACGGCCGCGACGAGCGCGCGGGACGGCCGCCCGGCGTTGAGCAGCCCGGTCAGCGCCTCGCCCGCGAGCCACACCCCGCCGCGCGCGGCACGCAACCTCGACGGGTGCGACCGGCCGGTCAGGCGGGCGTCGGGCTTCGGCAGCACGTGCGGGGCCGACCGCTGGAACACCGTCAGGTGGCCCGTGACGGGTGCGATCTCCGGCACGAACTGGGCCGCGCTCGCACCCGTGCCCACCACGGCCACCCGCCGTCCGCGCAGGTCGGCGTCGTGCCGCCACGCGGCGCTGTGGAAGACCTCTCCGGTGAAGCGGCCGAGGCCGGGCAGTGCCGGGACCGACGGCGTGCTGAGCTGTCCCACCGCGCAGACCAGCACGTCGGCCTCGACGGTGCCGCCGTCCGCCAGGCCGACCCGCCACCGGTTCCGCGTCTCGTCGAACGACGCCGCCACCACCTCCGCCCCGAACCTGATGCGGTCGCGCACCGGGGCGGCCGTGGTGCGGAGGTAGCGCAGGATGTCCGGCTGGGCCGAGTACCGGCGTGGCCACGAGGTGCTGGGGGCGAAGGAGTACGAGTAGAGCGACGAGGGCACGTCGCAGGCCGCGCCGGGATAGGTGTTGTCCCGCCAGACGCCGCCGGCCCCACTTGCCCGCTCCAGCACCGTGAACCGGCCGAACCCGGCTCTGTGCAACGACAACGCGACGCCCAGCCCGCCGAAACCGGCACCGATGACGACCACCTCGGGTTGTGCTCTCACGTGGTCGACGGTAGGAACAACCACCCGTTCGCACCAGGACAACACCGGCCGCGCAGTTGACAATCGCGGCCATGAGGTCGTTGGCCGAGCCGGTCGTCCGGCACTGGGACTTCCCCCGCGGCGTCGCGAGCGTCGCACTCCTGCTGCGCTTCGGCGCCGAGCACGGCCTGCCGGCGGGCAGCCTGCTCGACGGCAGCGAGATCGACGCCGCGCTGCTCACCGACCCGGTCGCCGAGATCGAGGCCCGCCAGGAGCTCGCGGTCGTGCGCAACCTCGCCGGTCTGCTGCCGCACGCGGGCATCGCCGTCGGACGTCGTTACCACGCCACCACGTTCGGCGTGCTGGGCTACGCGTTCCTCAGCGCGGCCACCCTCCAGGACGCGATCACCACCGCTCTGCGCTACCTCGACCTCAGCTTCGCGTTCACCGCGCCCACCGCCGTGATCGACGGCGACCGGCTCGTGCTGGCGCTCGACGGCGGCGCGCTGCCGGACGAGGTGGCGTCGTTCCTCGTCGAACGCGACCTCGCCGCGATCCACACCGTCGTGGGGGAGCTGCTGACCGGTGCCGTGCCTGTCCTCGGCGTCGACTTCGCCCACGCGGAACCCGGGGACGTCCGCGAGCACGAGGAGGTCTTCGGCGTCCGGCCATGTTTCGGGGCGGGCGCCGACCAGTCCGTTGTGGACGTTTCAGTGCTGGCCGAGGCGCTGCGCCTGGCCAGTCCGGAGACGACGGCGTTGTGCGAGGAGCAGTGCCGGACGCTGGCCGCGCGCCGCAGGGAAAGTCCTGGGGTCGCCCAGGAGGTGCGCCGCCTGCTCGAGTCCTCGGTGAGGTTCGAGGAGAGCATGCCTTCGGTGGCACGGGCGCTGGGCGTCAGTCCGCGCACGTTGCGCCGCCGCCTGACCACGTCCGGCACGAGCTACCAGGCGCTGCTGGACGAGGTCCGCGCGAAACGGGCCGTGCGGCTGCTCACCGACGGGGAGCTGTCGGTCGAGGCCGTCGCCGAACGGCTCGGTTTCGCCGAGGCCGCGAGCTTCATCCACGCGTTCCGCCGCTGGTTCGGCGTGACCCCCAGCAGGTACGGCCGGCTGCGGCGGTGACCCGGCCACGCAAGCCGGGTCACCGCCGCAGCCGGCCAACTGGCACGGAGCTCAGTGCCGTGCCTCTGACCGTCAGCTGGAGAACTCCCGTTCAGCAGGCTGCTGCAACGCATCGGTGAACGTCTGCCGGACGATGCCGATCCACCAGAGGAACGTCAGCGCGATGATCGTCGGGTTCTTGAGGAACAACAGCACGGCCAGGTAGGTCTGCCGGGCCGACGCGGGCAGCAGTGCGGACACCACGTGTTCGGCGAACACCTCGAAGACCGCAAACGCCACGCCGAGGAAGACGGCCTGCCACACCAGGCTGCGCCAGTGCCGGCGCGCGAACTCGCGGCCCGTGCTCCAGCTGAACGTCCGCCCGGCCATGGCGATCCTCCACACGAGCACCACCAGTGCGATGCGGGCGGCGAGCACGACGACCTCGGAGGCCGTCGCGACCACGGGGTCGATGTCCTGCGTCCAGTTCACGGTGACCAGCCGCTGGACCGAGGCGATCGAGGACAGTCCCACCACCAGCCCCAGGTGACGCGTGTAGCACCACCAGGTCCACCTCGGCACCTCCAGCGCCAGCTTCCACTCGCTCACGGTCCCCCCAATGCTTCAGTTGACTGAACAATTTAGTTCAGCATACTGAAATATTCACTGCGGTAAAGTGGCGGTGTGGAAGGTCGAGATGCCGGACGTGAGCTCAGCACCGCCGTGGTCGCGTTCCACGAGGCGGTGGGCGCGAGCCTCGGGGTGACGGCGGTCGACCAGCGCGCGCTGGCCGTGATCATGGGCGCCGGGTCGGTGTCCGCGGGGGAGCTGGCCAGGGAGATCGGTCTGACGCCCGGTGCGGTCACAGGCGTGGTCGACCGCCTCGTGCGGGCCGGACTGGCCCGCCGCGAGCCGGACCTGGAGGACCGCCGCCGGCTGGTGATCACGGCGGTCCCCGGCGCGTTCGGAGACACCTTCGCGGGGCTCGCCAAGGCGATGGAGGAGCTGACCGATCGCTACACGCCCGCCGAGCAGGCGGTGATCGCCGACTGGGTGGCGAACACGATCGGCGTGCTGCGCGAGCAGACGCGGATCCTCACCGAGGGTTGAGCGTCACGTCCCAGTCGCCCGTGACCCGCTCGGGGATGACGGTGATCTTGACGACCTGCCCCTTCGCGAGATCGAGCCCGTTGATGTTCTTCCAGTCGGAGGCCTCCAGCCACGAGGTGCCCACGCCGTAGGACCAGTGCGAGTAGTCCAGGACGACGACGTCATCGACGAGCACCCGGATCCTGCCGGGTGTGTTCGACCGCAACTCCATCATGTTGATGCCCGGCCATTCGATCGTGAACTCCCTCTGCGCAGCCGGAGCCGCCGGGTCGGGCCGCAGCACGATCGCCGGCTCCGGCTGGATGGCGGGGAACGTCTCCAGTTTCTGGGGGTGCGGGGGGAACGTCTCCAGCGTCTGGGGGCGCGGGGGGAACGAGTACTCGCTCACCGGTACCTCCTCGCCGATGGCGACGGCGAACGTGCCCTTGGCCGTCGTGCGCTGGGGTTCCACGGTCAGCGTGATGACGGACGGCTGCCCCACCACGATGCCGAAAGCGCCCCAGTCCCTCACCCTGCGCGAGCCGCCACACCCGTTGCGTTCGGTGTAGGGGTGGCCGTTGACGACCAGGGTGATGAGGAGCAGGCCGTTGCCTCCGGTCTCGCAGTGGGTGAACAGCACGAGGTCCAGCGACCTCGGCACGAAACGCAGGGTGGTGCTGGTCGAGGGGAGGTCACCCCAGGCCTGGGCGACGATCCGGGCGCCGTCCTGGTACTCCGGCAGGCTGCGTGGTGGCACGGCGGGTTCGGGCTGCACGATGCGGGGGAGCAGTCCGAAGACGATGCCGACGAGCACGAGCACCACACCGGCGGCGCCCGCGACGGCACGACGGCGCCTGGTGGCCGACACCCGTGCCCGCACGCCCGCCATGCGTGCCTCGTGGGCGGAGTCGGTGATCTCGGCGCGCTCGCGCAGCACCTCGGTGAGGTCGCTCAGGTTCATCGCCACACACCTTCGAACGTGATCGTGTCGTCGAGCCGCAGCTTCGCGAGTGCCTTGCTCGCCTGGCTCTTGACCGTGCCGACGGAACAGCCGAGCAGTCCGGCCACCTGCGCCTCGGTGAGGTCCTCGTAGAACCGCAGCACCAGCACGGCGCGTTGCCTGCGCGGCAACCGGCCCAGCGCCTGCCAGAGCCACTCGCGTTCGCCGACCGCCTCCTGCGGTGACTCGCCCGGTCGTTCCGGCAGCTCACCGGTCGGTTCCTCGCCTCTCCACCGGCGCCGCCACCAGGTGGCGTGGGACGTCACGATGATCCGCCGGACGTAGGGCTCGGGGTCGCCGTCGACGCGATTCCACGCGCGCCACGCCTTCGCCAGCGCCGTCTGCAGCAGGTCCTCCGCGTGCCCGATGTCGCGCGTCAGCAGGAAAGCCGTTCGCAGCAGCCGTGGCGACGCGACCGCCACGAACTCCTCGAACCCCTCAGGTGAATGCAGCACTCCACGGCCTTTCCACTGTGTCCGTCACTGCTACTACCAGTCGGGTGCCGCGAATGGTTGCCCCGCGTGCGGCTCGCTCTAGTACGCCCCGAGCCCTCTCTGCTGAAGTGTCCAAACGACTACTGACTGATGATCCGAATCGAGAAGCAATGGACAAGGCATCCGTCGCGCGCTTCCTGCTGCTGGCGCTGCTGTGGGGAAGCAGCTTCACGTTCATCAAGGTGTCCCTCGAAGGGTTGACACCGGGACAGCTAGTGCTGAGCAGACTCATCCTGGGCGCGGCCGTGCTCCTCTCGATCGCGGCCATCCGCAAGGTCGCCCTCCCGAGGTCCGTCCAGGTCTGGGGCCACATCGCGGCCGCCGGCCTGTTCGGCAACGTGATCCCGTTCCTGTTGTTGTCCTACGGCGAAAAGAGCACCGGAGCCGGCATCGCGGGCGTCCTGATCGGCGCCACCCCGCTGCTGACGCTGGCGCTCGCCACGGCCGCGTTGCCGACCGAGCGGGCGACCTCCCGCAAGGCCGTCGGCCTGGCGCTGGGCTTCGTCGGCGTGGTGCTGCTGATCGGCCCGTGGCACGAGTCGCTGGGCTCGCTCAGCGGGCGGATGGCCTGCTTCGGCGCGGCCGTCAGCTACGCGATCGGCTTCGTGTACGTGCGGAAGTACCTGTCGCCGCTCGGCCTGGCCCCGTTGTCGCTGGCCGCGTCGCAGCTCGTGTCGGCGGCCGTGCTGCAGGCGGTCGTCACGCCGTTCCTGGCTTGGCGGACGCCCGACTTCACCGGGCCGGTGACGCTGAGCATCGTGCTGCTCGGGCTCTTCAGCACCGGCTTGGCCTACGTGCTCTACTTCCGCCTCATCGGTGACGTCGGTGCCACGACGGCCTCCGCGGTGAACTACGTGGTGCCGGTGTTCGCGGTGCTCGTCAGCGTGCTGTTCCTCGGTGAACACGTGACGTGGAACCTCCTGGCCGGTGGCCTGGTCGTGCTCGTCGGCGTGGCCTACGCCGAGAACAGGATGGGGCAGCTGCGCAAGGACAAGGAAACCGCGGGAGCGGTCCGGTGAACGCGAGGGCGCTGCTCCGCGTGATCACCGCCGACCTGGACATGGTCATGGACCGCGACCCGTCGATCCTCTCGCGCAGCGAGGCGTTGCTGCACCCGACGGTCATCGCGATCTGGGGCCACCGCGTGTCGCACTGGTTGCACCTGCGAGGACACCGGCGCGGCGCCCGGCTGGTGATGGTCGTCGCGAGGTTGCTGACCGGGGGGATCGAGATCCACCCCGGCGCGACGATCGGCCGTGGTTTCTTCATCGACCACGGTGCGGGCGTGGTGATCGGCGAGACCGTCGTCATCGGGGAGGACGTCACGATCTTCCACCAGGTGACGCTCGGCGCGGTCGGGTGGTGGCACGACAACCAGCGGCCGGAGGGCTCGCGGCGGCACCCGAAGCTCGGCGACCGGGTCGTCGTCGGCGCCAACGCGACGATCCTCGGCCCGGTCACCGTCGGCCACGACTCCGTGGTGGGCGCCCAGGCGCTCGTCATCCGGGACGTGCCGGCGGACTCCCGGGTCCTGGCACCGTTCTCCATCCCGAACCTGAAGTCGAGCCGCAGCGTCGCGAAGGCGGCCAGGACTCGCCAGTCCGTCGTGGTCGCGGGGCAGAAGCACAAGGGTGCGGCCGTGTTCCCCAGCTGGTGACACCGAACCGATCGGAGAGCTCGTGAACGTCCGGCTCAGTCAGCCGCTCACCAAACGACCACCCGCCGAGTCGCTCGTGGACCTGATCGGCGGCACGCCCACCGTGAAGCTCGACCTCGGCGTGACGACCGCGAACCTCTACGCCAAGCTGGAAATGGCCAACCCGCTGTCCAGCGTGAAGGACCGCGCCGCGCTCTACATGATCAACGGCGCGGAGGAACGCGGGCAGCTCACCAGGGGCTCGGGCACCATCGTCGAGGCGACGTCCGGCAACACCGGCATCTCCATGGCGGCGATCGCCGCCGCGCGCGGCTACCGGTGCGTGATCGTGCTGCCGGACAGCGCGACCAGCGAGCGCATCCAGCTGCTGCGGGCGTTCGGCGCGGAGATCGTGCTGACCCCGTACCAGGAGGGCTACGTCGCGGCGATCGCCAAGGCCGAGGAGATCTACCGCGAACGGCCGGGCTCGTGGTTCGCCTGCCAGCACGAGAACCCCGACAACGTGGCGGCGCACCACGCCACCACCGGCCCGGAGATCTGGAACGACACCGACGGCGAGGTGGACGTCTTCGTCTGCGGTGTGGGTACCGGCGGAACGCTCAGCGGCACCGCGAAGTACCTGAAGGAGCGCAACCCCGCCATCCGCGTGGTCGCCGTGGAGCCCGAGGGGTCACCGGTGCTCAGCCAGGGATGGGGCGGCCTGCACCGCATCCCCGGTCTCAACGGCGGTTTCGTCGCGGCGACGACCGACGTCGACCTGATCGACGAGGTCCTGGCGGTGTCCAATGAGGACGCTTACGCCACGGCGCGGGAACTGGCCAGGACGGCGGGACTGCTGGTGGGCGTCTCCTCCGGCGCGGCAGCGCACGCCTGCCGCGTGCTGGCCGCACGGCCCGAGTACGCGGGCAAGAACTTGATCACCGTGTTCCCGGACACGGGCGAGCGTTACCTCTCGTGGTTCGACCAGGACGACATCGCCAGCAACGAGGAGTGAACAGACATGACGCAAGTCTCCAACATCCTGCTTCCCGGCGAGGGCGAGTCGGTGCAGATCGGCACGACCACCCACACGACCTTCAAGGCCAGGGGCAGTGAGACGGACGGCAGGCTCGGTCTGTACGAGCACCGGATGGCCCCCGGAGCGCCCGGCGCCTCGCCGCACGTCCACAACGAGCAGCTCGAAGCGTTCTACGTCCTGCACGGCATGGTGGAGCTCCACCTCGACGGCAAGTCGTTCGCCGCGCCACCCGGCACCTACGTCAACGTGCCGATGGGGGTCTCGCACGGGTTCCACAACCCGTACAAGGACCAGGCGACGATGCTGATCATCTTCACCCCCGCGCTCAACCGCGAGGAGTACTTCAGGGGACTCGCCGAGATGTACGCGGACGGCAACCAGCCCTCCGAGGACGAGTTGCTGGCCCTGATGGCGAAGTACGACCAGTTCGAGGTGACGATGAACGGCTACGACGTCCCCAACTGGGGCCGGCACTGAGGTGAGTGACGGGCGCCCTCGTAGGGCGCCCGTCCGCAGTTTCAGGGCCTCGCCACGTCTCAACTGGTGGTTTGACGGTTGACACTCAGGCCAGGGGTGGAATATTCCAAGCCTTGCAGAGTGTCCGGCGCGGTCTGGTGGGCGGGGCCACCCGACCGGCGCCGCCGGCTTCGAGGTGGCGAATGACAGAGGAGTTACCGGAGATCCCCGGCTTCCGGTACGCCCGACCGCTAGGCAGGAACGTCCACCTGTACCGCGCCGCGGACGGTGAGGTCGCGGTGAAGCTGCTCGTCGACCCGCCGCGGGTGGCCGAGATCAGGACGGTGGCGGGTCTGCGGCACCCCGGCATCGCGAGCGTCGACCGCGCCGGACGGACCCGCGCGGGCATGCCGTACCTGGTGATGAGGTACTTCCCGGACGGTGATCTGGCCGCCGCGGCACCGTTGCCCTTCGCGCGCGTGCTGGAGATCGGCATGGGCGTCGCCGACGCCCTGCACGCCGCGCACCAGGCCGGCGTCCTGCACCGCGACGTGAAGCCCGCCAACGTGTTGCGCGACGAGCACGGCCAGGTGTACCTGACCGACTTCGGCACCACCGGCGGAGACCACCTGCTGTGGACGGCGCCCGAGGTGCTCAGCAGCGGTGCGCACAGCGTCCGTGCGGACGTCTTCTCGCTCGGCGCGACGCTGTGGCACCTGCTCGCGGGCCACTCGCCGTTCGTGGTGCCGCGCGGGGACAACTCCCGCGTGGCCATCGCACAGCGCATCCTGCTCAGCGCCGCGCCGCCGTCCGGCAGGGCACCTGTTTCCCTGGAAACACTGCTGCGCCAGGCGATGTCCGCCGATCCGTCCGCTCGACCGGCGTCGGCGGGCGAGTTCGCCGAACGGCTCCGGCGGATCCATGAGGAGTCGGCTCCGACCGCCGCGCTGGCGGCGGTCGTCGTCCCGGCCGGTCCGCCCACTCCGCCCGCGCGCCGGAAGTCCCGCTGGCCTCTGTACGCCGGAGTGGCCGGGGCCGTCGCCGTGGTCGGCATCAGCAGCGCGCTTCTCTTGCAGGAAAAGGGTTCTGTGCAGATGCCGACCGGGGCGCAGCCGCAGAGCGCGGCCGAGGGCGGATCCGCGGACAAGGTCGTGGTCACCGTGACCCGCGTGACCCCGCAGACGCTCCGCTTCTCGTGGACCTACCCGGCACCGCAGCCCGGTGACACGTTCGTCTGGCGCACCAACGACGAACTCAAGACCGGCACCGTCAGCGAACCGTCGGTCGAGCTGACCGCGTCGGGCACGCTGTGCGTCGAGGTGCGGATCGTCCGGGCAGGCGGCGGCGGAGCGAGCTCCCGGGACTGGTCGCCGGAGGGCTGCGGCTCCTGATCCGCCTTGGAAAGCCGGGCAGCGTCCTCATAGGACGTTGCCCGGCCCTTCGGGCCTACTTCGCTGCCACGACGGTCGTTTCGACCTGACGTTCGTTGTCGCCCGGGTTGTTGTCGTCACGGCCGTCGAGGCGGACTCGCGCCTTCAACGTCACCTTGCCGAGCGCCGCGTCCTGAGCGGAGTAGGTGTACGCGAACGGCAGGACCACCGTGCCGTCCTTCGCCACCTGACCCCGTACAGTGCCGACGACGTCGTGGTAGCCGTCCGGCCTGCGGCGGAGCAGTTCGACGACGATGCCCTCGGCGTAGCGGGTGCCGCTCACCGACACCTCGACCCGCCCGGTCTCGCCGGCCGTCGCGGTCGCGGGCGCGACGACGTCCGCCACGGTCACGTCGTGCGTCTCGACCTTCAGCTTCTGCGTGGAGGAGCCGGAACGGCCGTCCGCCGTGTAGCCGGTGATCGTGACCTCGTACTCGCCATCAGCGGCGTACCGGTGCCAGACCTCCGGCGTGCCCTGCACCGCCGGGATCGGGGCGGACGTGCCGTCCCCGAACCGCACCTCGCCACCCGCGAGCCAGCGCCCCGCCGGATCGCCCGGATCGATGCCGAACCGGACGTCGTCGAAGACACCGGGCTGCTGCGGCGACACCCACCAGGCGGTGGGCTTGATCTGCGGCGCCTCGGCCAGCCGCAACGTCAGCGGTCCCGCGCCGTACACGTCGTCCGCGACCCGGAGGTAGTAGGTCTCACCGGGCGTCGCGGCGAAGATCGCCGGGTCGTGCGCGCTCTGCCGGCAGTCCACCTCGGCCAGCGCGCTGCCGCGGAACACGGCGACACCCGCGTTGCTCCGGCTGTCGCTGACCTTCGCCGCGATGATCAGCGCACGGTCGGCCGTGTAGCGGAACCACAGCGAACGGCTGGAGTGGCTGTCGCAGCCCGGCCTCGTCTCGCCCGCCTCGAGCGTGGCCGGCCCGGTGTCACCGGTGGCGTCGGTGTCCAGCCGGACGTCGGCGGCGGACGCGAGGTCGTCGTTGGCCGCCCGCGGCACGAGCTCGAGCCCGAACGTCACCGGCCCGGCGAATCTCGTGTCCTGCGCCAGGAAGTGGTAGGTCGTGCCGGCGGTCACCGCGAACGTGTTCGAACCGCCGCCGTGCGGGTACTGGCAGGCACCCGGCGTCCAGGTCAGCGCGCCGCGCTCGCCCGTGTAGGCGGAGACGGCGGGCTTCTGGTCGTCCGGCCGGTCCGTCGTCATCCGGACGAAACCGTCAGCTGGTGCGGTGTAGCGGAACCAGACGCTGCTGGTGCTCCACCAGCAGTGGGAAGGGTCGTCGTCCGCCGCGGTGCCCTCTCGGGTGTCCACAGTGGACGAGAACGGGAGCGAGGTGATGGCGGTGGCGCCGGCGAAGTCGTCGTTTACCGGAGGCGCCGCCTGGGCGGCACCGGGCGCCAGTGCCGCGGTCAGCACGACCGCGGCACCGATGGTCAAAGCACGCAAATGAGAACCCCAGTTTTCGGCAGGCCGCTCGGCGCGGCCTCTCGTGCCTAGAGACGCGCGGAGCGGCACCGGGGATGTCAGCCGCGGGAAATTGCGCCTTCTGCCGCAACGACTTGCGACCAACGGGTCACCTGCGTTGCTCGGCCACCAGCCAGCACAGGCAGAAGGGGTGCCCGGCGGGATCGGCGTACACCTGGAAGTCGTCCCCGGTGGTGTTCCCGCCGGCCGGCTTGAGCACCTTGGCGCCCAGGGCCATGACCTGCTCGTGCGCCTCGGCGAAGTCCTCGACCCACAGGTCGAGGTGGACCTGCTGTTCGGTCGGCCCGTCCGGCCATTCCGGCGGCGTGTGGTCAGGCGCGAGCTGCACGCCGACCCGGGGAGTCCCGTCGACGATCACCATGTGCCAGTCGTCGTCCTCCTGCACCTCCCCGCCGAGCACGCCCGCCCAGAAGCGGCTCTCCCGCGTGAGATCGGCGGCGTCGAAGGCGACGACCTGGAATTTGATCCGCATCACCGCATTCTGCCCACGGCCACGGCGTCCCGCATCACGGTCGCCCAGGCGCTGCTTTGCCTGAACGGTCAGCCGATGGTGACGACCCTCGCCCAGTCGGGCGGGATGTCCGGAACGTAGTCGGGATCGTCCTCGTCGTCCGTTCCGGACGAACGTGGTCGCGGGAACAGGCCCACCACCGTCCGGCAGGGCGGTGCCGCGTCAGGCCACGGGGTCTGGCCGTCGGTCAGGGCCACGACCACGTCCGGACGGGTGCGCACGGCCTTGGCGAAGCCCTCGCGCAGATCGGTGCCACCGCCGCCCACCAACGGGATTCCCTCCGCCTGGCACAGCGGGCCGGTGACGTGCGCGGCGGCGTCGCAGGACAGCACCGAGACGAGATCACGGCGACCGCCCACCGCGCGGACGATCGCGGTGATCTCGAGGAGCGCGCTGCCCAGTTCCGCGTCGCTCACGGACGCGGAGGTGTCGACTATGACGACGACCTTGGGCGGCCTGCGCCGCAGGCTCGGCAGGACGACCTTCGGCACGCCGGCCGACCTGCGGGCGGGCCTGCCGTAGGTGTAGTCCTCGCCCACGCCGGGGCAGGAGACGGCGGAGCGCACCGCCGCTCCCAGCAGGTCGCGCCACGGTTGCGGCGGGTGGAACACCTCCTCCGCCCACCGCCGCCAGCCCTGCGGCAGGGAGCCCGGGTGGCCCGTGATGCTTTGTGTCACCCGGAATCGGACGGCGTCCTGCTCGTGCGCGGTCAGGCCGTGCGCGCCGCCCGCCCCGAGGTCCCACGCCCGTTCCAGACCGTCCGCTCCGCTGCCGCAGTCGAGCCAGGCGAACGCGCCGGTGTGCGGGCCGAGCCGGAACTGCCGCAGGTAGTCCTCCATCAGCTGACCCGGCGGCAGCCGGAGTGCCGCCGGCTGCACGGCGTCGTCGGGGCACACCAGGCCGTCGCCGAAGACGTCGTCGTTGATCTCGCAGTCCGCCGCGATGTTCATCCGCAGCCGTTCGCCGGGCCCGCTCAGTTCGTGGCGCGCCGCGAACCGGTCGCCGCGCCCGTGGTGGTCGCGGATCAGGTGGGACACCTCGTGCACCCAGATCCCGGCGAGTTCCTCCACCGATCTGCTGTCGACGAACGCCGGTGAGACGTAGCAACGCCAGTGCCGGTCCACCGCCATCGTCGGCACCTGCCGTGACTCCACGACCTTCAGGGCGAACAACGCCGTCGCCAGGTACGGCCGGCAGTGCACCGCGTACAGGCGGGCGGCGAACAGCTTCTCCTCGTCCAGCGTTCGCGTCGGCGTCATCAGCGGACACCCGCGACGGTCTTGGTGCGGGCCTTGGCCCGGTCCGCCCGCTGCGACAGCGACACCGCTCCGGCCAGCTGCTCGATCGCCGCCGGGACCTGCCAGTCGTCGTGCCGCAGGGTGGCGAGCGTGGACGCCGCGACGACCACCAGGTCCGGCGGGCCGGTCTCGACCGCGAGGGTCAGCAGTGCCCACGCCGCGTTCCAGCGGGCCTCGTCCGGCCGGTTGCGCACCGCGGCGACGACTCCGTCGAGCACCACCTGCCGCAGGTCGCCGCGCTCGGGCAGCACGGCCGCCGCCGGATCCGCGAGCAGCTCCTCGGGGTCCGGCAGGTCCATCCGGTCGAGGCTCGCCAGCAACTCGAGCCCGGGACCGTCGCCCACGGTGCCCCGCACCAGCATGGAGAGCACCTCCCGGGACGTGCCGGCCGCCGTCGCGAAGGCGATCAGCCGCAACGCCATCTCCCAGCTGCGCGGCGAAGGCCAGGCGCCGCCGCGGAGCGCCTCGTTCTTGGGCATCTGGTGCACGAGGTTCGGCCGGGCGGCCAGCAGTTCGCACACCGCCCGGCGGGCGAACGCCACCGAGTCGGGCAGCAGTTCAGGGGACAGCCGCGGAAGTGAGGCGGTCGGCCAGGTCCCGCCCAGCCCACGCACGACGACCTCGTGGTCGAACGTCCACTTGAGGTGGACGAACCGGTTGGCCAGCGGCGGGCTCAGCTCCCAGCCGTCGGCGGCCGAGGAGCGGGGGTTGGCGGCCGCGACGATCCGGACGCCCGGCGGCAGTCGCAGGGCGCCGACCCGGCGTTCCAGCACGACCCGCAGCAACGCGGCCTGGACGGCGGGCGGCGCGGTGGACAGCTCGTCGAGGAACAGCAGTCCGCGCCCGGCCCTGACCAGCCGCACCGCCCAGTCGGGAGGCGCCATCGGCACGCCCTGCGTCGCCGGGTCGTCGCCGACCACCGGCAGGCCGGAGAAGTCCGAGGGCTCGTGCACACTGGCGATCACCGTGGTCAGCGGCAGCTCGAGGGAGTCGGCGAGCTGGGTGAGGGCCGCGGTCTTGCCGATCCCGGGCTCACCCCACAGCAGCACCGGCAGGTCGGCGGACACCGCCAGCGTCAGCGCTTCCAGCTGCGGGTCGGCCCGCCACTCGGTGGACGTGTCGCCGAGCAGGGCGAGCAGGTCGGCGGCCACGTCCAGTGGCCGGGTGCGTGTCGATCCATTGTGGACAGTCATCGTGGGCATGTGTCGATCACCTTGGTTCAAGTCGGAGGCCGTGCGCCGGCCGGGCGAGGAGAGGGACGGGGAGTCAGCGGAGGCGGAGTTCCGCGAGCAACCGGCGAGCGCGGGTGCTCAGCCGGCGAGGGTCCTTCGTGGACGGAAGTGGCCGGAGGTCGTGGAGTTCCGCCCGGTACAGCCCGTGCAGGACCTTGCGCCGTGCCGCCGTCTCCAGTTCGTCGCGCAACGCCCCGTTGAGCAGCAGGGCGTCCGGTCCGAGCAGGCCTTCGACGACGGCGAGGGCAGCGGCGACGTCGCCGTGGTCCAGCCGGGCACGGATGTCCACGAGGTCCTCGGGGTGCCTGCGCGTCGTGTCGATCGCGTGCATGCACGGCAGGCTCTGTCCGCCCAGCGCGGCCAGCAGCTCTTCCCGGCGGATCTCGTCGGGGCCGTGGTCGAGCGGGACGAGCACCCCGTCCACCACGCCGATCCGGTGCAGGGCACCACGACAGTCGACGAGGCGCGAACTCCCTGTGCTGTCAGGACTTTGCGGTGCGTCCGCTGACCGGTGCTCCGGTAGCAGCGCCGACCTGACGAGGGGGTGCAGCCGGTCGGCGTCGATCGCGCCGGCGTGCCACAGCTCCAGGTCGGGCGGTACCCAGGTGGCCGCGTCCGGCAGGACCGGCAGCGTGTTGTTGCGCGGGACGGTCGAGGTGACACCCGGCGCGTCCAGGTCGAGCAGGACGCGCTGCCTGGCGCCGAGCCGGACCACGACGGAGCTGTCCGTCTGCCCCTCCTCGCGGAGCAGCAGCGCGGCCTCGGCCGCCCACCGGTGCGTGGCGCGGCCGTCCGATCGGCCGGGCCACTGCGTTGCCCCGCACCGTTCTCGTAGTTCGGAGGCTCTGCGCGCATCCCACAGGTGGCGGTGCAGATCGAGCCGGAAACGCCGGTCGGGCCGGGGATGTGGATGACCGCCGGCCCTGCTCAAGGCCCCGGACCGCTCCCACAGCGCGAGGCTGATCCGTTGCCCCGCATCGGCCCAGGCAGGCGGTGTGCGCGCGACGAGATGCACCTCGTCGCCACCGTCGGGTGGTCGGTACCGGGCGAGGGAGACGGTGAGGCCGGGCCGCAACACGCCTTCCGGCCTGATCCTCGGGAAGTGCCACCGGAGCAGGTCCGGGGCCAGGTGACGCAGATCGGCGCGGACCAGGTCCGCGCACTGCTTGCCCCTCGTGCGACTCAGGGCGCGGAGGGTGAAATCGACATCGACCCGCGCGGTGGCGCAGGCTCCGGACCAGTCACCGGCCAGACGGCGGGCGGTCGCGGACTCGATCATCGACGCCGGCACGGCGAACTCGCGCACGTGCGACCAGAAGGTGAGGCGGGAGGATCCATTCACGGTCGAGTGGTGCATCAGCACTCACCTTTGGTGAACGGGACCCCCGATCTGTTCGAGTTGGTGATCATCGCGGACACCGTAGCAGGGCCCGCAAGGGCTTAGTCACGCGATTTCGATGCCACCCAGCCCTCGATCCCGTCCAGGAACCGGTCCACGCCGAAGCCGAGCTCGAACGGCAGCGCGTCCCCGTCCGCCCGCTCGGCGCCGGCGAGCTCGGCCGCGTGGACGGCGGTCAGCGCCGGGTAGTCCTCCGGGTCGAGGAGCTCGGCGACGGCGTGCGTGAGATCCGCGTCGGAGCGCGGGATCCCGTTGTCGCGCTTGTGTTCGCCGGCCATGGTGATGCTGATCTGCGCCGTGCCGCGGACGACCGCGGTCAGGTGCAGGGCGGCCGCCCTCGCCTCGCCGCCGGGCAGTCCGGCCGCCAGCAGGGCGCGCAGCAGGCGGTCGAGCCACGCGAGCTGGTTGGGGCCCACGGGTGCGTGGTCGAGCGGCACGCGCAGGATCCAGGGCCGGCTGTGGAAACCGGCCCACAGCGCGCCGACCCACCGCCGGACCGCCTCCCGGAAGTCCTCGGTGTCACCGAGGTCCGGGGGAGCGCCCGCGCCGACGTCGGCGGCCACCTCCAGCAGCAGGTCCTTGCTCGGGACGTGGTTGTAGAGCGACATCGTCGAGTAGCCGAGCTCGGTGGCGACCCGCTGCATGGACACCGCCTCCAGCCCGTCCGCGTCCGCGATCCGGACCGCGGCCTGCGCGATCAGCTCCACGGTGAGCCGTGAGCGGGGCCCGCGCTGACCACGGCGGCGTTCCGTCCACAGCAGCGTGAGGCTGCGCTGCAGATCGGAGTCCTTGCTGTCACGTGTCGTCATTCGCCATCCCGTCCGGTCGCCCGGTGTCATCCTAAAACTATGTACATCATACGTTTTTATGTATGGTGTACATAGTTTCGGCTTGGTCCCCACCTCGAACGGATTCGTCATGACCTCGACGCATGCACCGGTTCCGCCACGGCAGCAGGCCGGCTGGTGGCGCCGGCCCTGGATCGTGCCGCTGATGCTGGTGGTGGCGGCGTTCCTCGCGTTCTCCGTGCCGCCGTACCTGACCTTCGACCCGGCCCACTCGCGCCTGAAACCGCCGGAGGGCAACGACCTCTACTACCCGCTGCTGGTCGCGCACGTCCTCTTCGGCGCCGTCGCGATGGCGACCGCCTGCTTCCAGGTCTGGCCGGCGTTCCGCGCGCGGCACCGGACCGGCCACCGCATCACCGGGCGCGTCTACGTCTACGCGGGGGCGTTGCCCGCCGGGGTGCTCGGCCTGTACATCGGCTGGCACACGGTGGCGGGCCCGTCGGTGCTGGTCGCCAACCTCGTGGGATCGGCGCTGTGGCTGGCGATCACGATCATCGGACTGAGGATGGCTCTGCTGCGGCGCTACGACGAGCACCGCAGGTGGATGTCGCGCAGCTTCGCCCTCGCGATGTCGATCGCGCTGAGTCGAGTGATCAACATCCCGGCTGTGATCGTGCTGACGCCCCAGGTCGACACCGCGTTCGGCGGCAACGAGGAACTGATGCGGAACACCGCGACGAGCATCGGTGTCTGGCTCAGCCCTCTGCTCCTGCTGTTGCTCACGGACTGGATCCTGGAGCGCCGCAAACCGCGCGCCCGCCGTCCCGCGCCGAAGGCCGCGGCGCTCGCGGCGTGACCTACCTGGAACGCCGGCCGGTGACCCACTCGGCGAGTGCGGTGAGCGTGGTCTCGGCGCTGTCCGCCATGTAGTCGCGCAACGCGACCAGGTCGGCCTTGGTGCGGCCGAGGACGGGGTCGGTGCGGAGCAGCCGCCACGACTGCTCGGCGACGGTGCCCCGGCCCTGACCCCGCAGCGTCCAGCTCCACTCGACGATGCCGTCCTCGGCGCCGCCGACCACGAAGGCGAAAACGGTGCCGGGTTCGGCTTTCACGACCTGCGAACGGCTGGTCCACTCCTTGCCGTCCTTGCGGTTGTGGCCGCTGAACCACGCGCCGACCGCCGGGCTCGCGCCGTCGTCGTAGGCGACGTCGCTCGCGTTGGGACTCCAGCGGGCGATCGCGGACACGTCGCTGACGAGCCGGTAGACGTCGGCGGGAGCGGCGTCCACCCACGCGCGGCGGGTGAAGGTGAGGTCTGTCAGATCGATGTCGTTCATGACACCCATCTGACCGGCCGTCGCGGGCCCGGACCACTCCCAGCTCTGCGTATCCCTGGCTGGGACACGTAAAGCGCGCGGGCCGGGCACATACTCGAACCCATGAACGACATCGCACGGCTCGGAGAGTTCCTCAAGACGCGGCGCTCGCAGCTGCGTCCCGAGGACGTCGGCGTGCGGACGTACGACGAACGGCGCCGCGTGCCCGGTCTGCGCCGGGACGAACTGGCGCGGCTGGCCGGGGTGAGCAGCTCCTACTACACGAGGCTCGAACAGGGGCATTCCACCGGCGCCTCGCCGGAGGTGCTGGACGCGCTCGCCACCGCGTTGCGGCTGGACGAGTCCGAACGGCAGCACCTGCACGTCCTGGCCACACCGGTGAAGCAGGCACGCGTGCGCAGGCCGGCTCCCGAACGCGTCGACGAGGCGACCGCCCAGTTGCTGGCCGCACTGGCGGACGTCCCCGCCGTCGTGCTCGGCCTGCGCAGCGACGTGCTGGCCTGGAACAGGCTCGGGCACGCGTTGTTCGCCGGGCACCTGGACTTCGCCGCGATCGGCCGGCCGGTGCGCCCGAACATGGCACGGCTGGTGTTCCTCGACCCGCACACCCGCGAGCTCTACGCGGACTGGCAGAGCAAGGCCAGGGCGGTGGTGGGGAACCTGCGCCTGGTGGTGGGCCGCCACCCGGACGACGCCGCGTTGCACGAGCTGGTCGGGCAGCTGAGCGCGAAGAGCACCGACTTCGCCTCGATGTGGGCCGATCACCGCGTCAAGGCCTGTGCCACGGCCGTCTACGAGATGCGGCACCCGCTCGTCGGCCCGCTGACCGTCACCCAGCAGACCCTGAGCAACGGCCTCGGTCCGAGCGTCGTCGTGGCCACCGCGCGACCGGGTTCGTCCTCGCACACCGCGCTGGCGCTGCTCGCCCAAGCCACGGCCTGAACCCCACCGGAAAACCCGACAAGCAGGGCGCGGCGCTGCCGCATGCCCGAAAACAGTGAGGAAAGCATGTCCGCGAAATCTGCCCGGAAGGCACTCGTCGCCGCCGTTCTGGCCGCGAGTTCCCTCGTCCCGCTCGCGGTTCCGGCCTCGGCCGCGACCTACCCGCTGTGCGCGGCCCGCGTCGTGCAGCACTTCGACCTCGACCAGGGACAGACGCCGGAGAGCATGGTGTTCGCCCCGGACGGCACGGCGTACGTGACGTTCGCCAAGGCCCGGCAGATCGCCGAGATCAAGCCCGGCGGCAGGATCAGGGTCCTGGCCACGCTGCCCGCGCCCGCGGACGGCGGGGTGAACACGCCCGCACTCGGGTTCCCGTTGACGGTCGGCATCGAGCGGGCCGCCGACGGAACCCTGTACTTCCTGTACGCCACCGGCACCGCGGACCTCACCGGCGTGTGGAGCCTCCGGCCCGGAGGCACGCCGCGGCGCATCGCGGCGTTGCCGGCCGGCAGCCTGCCCAACGGCATCGCGCTCGGCCAGCGCACCCTCTACGTCGCCGACTCGACCGGTGCCGTCTGGCAGGTGCCCGCGTCCGGCGGCACCGCCACGGTCTGGTCGTCCGACCAGGCGCTCGCTCCCGCCGGGTTCCTCGGCGCGAACGGTCTGAGGCTGCGGGACGGCGCGGTGTGGGTGACCAACCTCGACCAGGGGACCATCGTGCGCATTCCGTTGCGCGCCAACGGGACCGCGGGTGGTGCGCAGGTGGTCGCCACCGGCCTGACCGGCATCGACGACTTCGTCTTCACGGGCCGCGGCACCGAGATCATCGCCGCGCTGGACACCGTCAACCAGGTCGCGCTGGTCCGGCCGGACGGCACGCACACCGTGGTCCTGACCGCCGCCGACGGACTGCAGGGCCCGACCACGGTCGCGGTGCGCGGGCGCGACGTCTACGTGCCGAGCGCCGCCTACCTCACCGGGACGGACCCCAACATGCTGCGGGCCCGTCTGGTCACTTCGACGCCGCGGCCACCAGCTTCGCGGTGATGGGTTCGAGCACGGCCGTCAGCTCCTCGAGCTCGGCGGGGGAGAGGGCCTCGTAGGGCGCGGCGGCGAGCTCGTCGGTGAGGTCCTCGATGCGCTGCTGGAGCTCGCCTCCGGCGTCGGTGAACCGACCGCCCGCGTCGACGATCCCGCGCTCGCGCAAGCCGTTCATGACGGCGGCCAGCCGCTCCTCCGGCAGGTGGTGGATGCGCCCGAACGACTCCGGCGGGTGGATCCCCATCGCGATCGCGGAGAGCACGTGGGCCTCGGTACCGCCGATGCGCGCACCGACGAGGGCGGCGATGTGCCCGTCACCGCGGTGCTCGCGGAGCATGGTCGCGGAGTGCCACAGCCGCGCCACCGGGTCGCCCGGCACCTCGAGGGTGCGCATGCCGGCGTACATGATCCGGCCTTCGGTGGGCGCGCTGATCGCGGCTTTGGTGGTGAGGTCGGCGGCCCGCAGGAGACCGGGCGAGGCGGCCATCTCCGCGCCGACGATCCGCCGCAGCGAGGCCGCGCTGCCCCGTTCCCGCGCGGCCACGGACGCCTCGGGCGGGATCTTCTCCCACGCCTTCGGGACGTGCCGCGCGGCCTCACCGTCGGCGAAGCTGTAGAACGCCGCGTGCACTACTTCCGCCGGCACGCGCCCCAACGGCGCGGCGCGGCTGGCGAAGTAGCCGTCCCAGTAACCGCGGTGGCCGAGCGCGGCCAGCTCCTCGTTGCACTCGTCGGCGAAGAAGGTGACGAGGCAGATCGGCTCCAGGAGCTCGAACATGCGACGCGCGGTGCGGGTCATGGCCGCCATCGTGCCAGGGGACCGACTCCGTGCGAGGTGCCTCGGTACACGGCACGTCCGAGGTGCAGGGCGGCTGGCCGGGGTCGGCACTCCCCGGTACGCCGCGGCGGGCTGGGCACACGACCTGTTCCGGGGGGGAGCAGACCCGTCCGCACGGCGACCTGGAGATCGCGGTGCCCGTCTCGGGCCGCGCGGAGGTCCGCGACCGCCTTCCCGGCCACGCCTTCGACGTCGCGTCCGGTGGCCGCGTCTGGTTCGACGCGGGAGCCGACGTGCTGGAGACGACGCACCAGACCTGGGTGCGGGACCCGGCGGCCGGCGACTGGCGGTGCGACGTCTTCCGCGAGCCGCATGACGGTGGTAGGGCCCGCAACGGCTTCGGTCGCTGCGGGAGTGGCTGGACCGCGTGCACCCGGGCCACTCCTGGCTCGGCGCCCTCCAGCGGTCACCAGCCGCGATGCCGGGACCAGACCTCGCCGCCGACCAGGTGGTAGCGGTCGTGCTGGGCGGCCGTCGCGCAGGCGTGGTTGGGCAGGATCCGCAGGCGCGTGCCGATCGGCAGGTCGGGCACCGGCGCGCCGTCCCGCGTGCTCAGGACGCCGTGTTCCTGGCTCGCCCCGGTCATGACGAGGCCGGGGATCAGCGTGCCGCCGGCGTCGGCGACCAGGCCGTAACCCTGGTCGACCGCCTGCGCCTGCGTGCCCCGGTCCCGCGAGGTCGCCATCCAGCCGCCGTCGGTGATCACCCAGTTCCTGTCGCGCTGGTGACCGATCACCGTGACGGCCACGGTGAGGGCCAGGTCGTCGGTGGTGCAGACGCCGATGCCCGCCATGACGAGGTCGAAGAAGACGTAGTTGCCCGCGCGGACCTCGGTGACGCCGGTCAGGTCCTTCGCGGCGTGGGCGGTGGGGGTGGAGCCGACGCTGACGATCTCGCACGGGAGGCCGGTGGCACGCAGGACTTCGGCTGCGGTGACGGCGGTGTCGCGTTCGTTCTGCGCGGCCTGGTGCAGGGCCTCTGGTGTGTAGGCGAAGTAGGACTCACCCGCGTGGGTGAGGACACCGGCGAGGTGGTCGCCGAGGGCGCGGCCGATCTCGGGCAGCGCGGGGTCGGTGGCCGCGACGCCGCCGCGGTGGCCGTCGCAGTCGATCTCGACCAACGCCGGCACGCGCAGGTTCTCCTTGCGTGCGAACGAGGTCACGGCCTCGGCCTGGGCGAGCGAGTCGAGCAGGACGGTGAGCCGAACGCCGCGTCGGAGGAGTTCGGCCACGCGCGGCAGCTTGTGCGGGGCGATGCCCACGGCGTACAGGACGTCCCGGTAGCCGGCGTCGGCGAAGTGCTCGGCCTCGGCGAGCGTCGACACGGTGATCGGTCCGCCCGCGTGCACGCGCTGCGCGACCTCGACCGACTTGGACGTCTTGACGTGCAGGCGCAGTGGGACGCCGAGCGCGGCCAGGTGGTCGCGCAGCCGTGCCGCGTTGCGGTCCAGCCGGTCGGTGTCCAGCACGGCGAACGGGGTGTCCACAGTGGTCACTCGGAGGCTCCTGACGAGAGGCGGCGCAGCAGGGCGGCGGCCAGGGTGAGGTCCTGCAGGGCGAAGCCGGAGCTGTCGAACACCGTGATCTCCTCGGGCGACCTCCGGCCCGTGGCGGCACCGGCGAGCACCGCCCCGAGCGCGACGGGCGTCGCGGACCCGGCGTGCTGGAACTCGCCGATCGCACGCGACTGTTCCGGCAGGTCGCAGAACAGCGACGCGCGGCCGTACAGCGCGACGGGCAGTTCCTGCTTGCCCGGACCGTCGGCGCCCATGGCGGAGATGTGCGTGCCGGGCGTGACCCAGTTCGCGTCGAACAACGCCTGCTGTGCCGTGGTGGCCGTGACGAGCACATCCGCCGCGGAGACTCCGGCTTCGGCATCGGCGAGTTCGGCCGGCAGACCGGTCTGCGCGGTCACGGCGGCGGCGAACTCCAGCGCCGCGTCAGCGCGTCGGCCGACGACGAGCACTCGTTCGATCGGGCGCACCCGGCTGACCGCACGCACCTCGTGCAGCGCCTGGTGACCGGTGCCGATGATGGTCAGCGTCCGGGAATCCTTGCGCGCCAGCGTGTCCACGGCCAACGCGTCGGCGGCGGCCGTGCGGTGGGCGTTGGCGGCCGCCGCCTCGACCACGGCGCTGAGCCGTCCGGTGGCCGGGTCGAGCAGCACGATCGTGGAACTGTGGCGAGGGAGATCGGTGTTGTCCGGCCAGAAGCTGCCGATCTTCACCCCGGCGAGCTCGCCCGCGGAACCGGACTTGAGGGTGAACCTGGTGTGCGGCAAGGAGGTGTGCCCGATCACCACGGGGAACGTCGAACCCGTCCTGGTGGCGAGGAACGCCTCCCTCGCCGCCTCCAGCGCCAGGTCGTCGTCGACGAGCGCCGCCGACTCGGCTTCGCTGATGAAGGTGGTCACGGCTTGTCCTTCTTGAGTTCGGAGAGGTCGTTGTAGAGGCCGGTGCGGGAGATGCCGAGCCGCTTCGCGATGCGGGCGGGGGCGCCGCGCAGGCTGAACACCCCTGCCTCGTTCAGCGACCGGACGAGCACCAGCCGTTCGTCGCGCCCCAGTGCCGTCACGGGTACCGCGTGCGCGCGTTCGGCCCGCTCGATCAGCGACTCGACCACCTGGTCCAGGTCGCCGGAGAAGTTGGTCGTCGCGCTGATCTCCTGCGCCGGCGACAACCCGAGCAGGTCCGACAGCACGCCGGTGGCGCGGTTGATGGCCGACACGTCGATGTTGATGCACAACGCGCCGATGAGCGTCCCGTCGACGTCGCGCAACGGCAGCGTCGTGCACTTGAGCACCCGCCCGTCCTGCGCGCGGGTGAGGTAGCCGACCTCGTTGCCGGCGCCGGCTCCCGCGGCGAGCACCCGCAGCCCGATCTCGCTCATCGCGTCGCCGGGCACGCGTCCGGTGACCGACCCCGCGACCGCGACGACCGACCGTTCCGGGTCGCGGTAGTCGTGCAGCACGACCTCGCAGCTGCGGCCGAAGGTCGCCGCGATGCCGTCGAGCACGGGTGCCAGCGCGGCGAACACGGCGTCCGCGGTGGTGTCCGGCACGTTCGACCTCCTGTTCTGAACGAAGTGTCACGTTCTGAACAAACTGTCTCATGAAGGTGCCGTCAGTGCGGTGTGGTGCTCGCCACGGAGGGCTCAGGGAGCGAGGTACGGCGGCGCCTCGCCCCAGCCCCACTTCGGCACCGGCGCCCCGTGGAACGGCGTGGCGTCCGCCGCGGAGTTCTGCACCGCGAGCCGGGTGCCCCACTCCAGGTAGGACACGAACGCGGCACGGAACTCCGGGTCGTCCGGCAGCGCCACCTCGTCCGCCGCGTCCATGATCAGGTTCAGCCAGCGGCGGCGCTGCTCCTCGGTGATGGCCCGGCCGAGGTGCTGGGAGAGCATGAACTCGTAGCCGCCGCGTTCCCCGGTGTACGCGGCCGGCCCGCCGAACACCTCGCCCAGCCACAGCGCCACGTACCGCGCGTGGCCGGGGTCCATGCCGGCGAACACCGGCGCGAGCAGCGCGTCGTCCGCGACCCTGCGGTAGAACGCCTCGGTCAGCCGGAGCAGCGCCTCCGCGCCCCCGGCCCACGTGTAGAGAGAAGGTGTTGACTGGTCGTTGATCACGACGCCACTCCAGCAGCACGCGAAATGCCCGGCAAGTACGCACTTTTCGGTGAGGAGCGCCGATGTACAACTGCCCGGTCGAGCTGGCCCTCGACGTCATCGGCGGCAAGTGGCGCGCGGTGATCCTCGCGCACCTGAAGCAACGGCCGCACCACTACGGCGACCTGCGCCGCAAGGTGCCCGGGATCAGCGAGAAGATGTTCGTGCAGCGGTTGCGCGAACTGCAGGAGTCGGGCCTGGTGGCGCGGACCGAGGTGCCTCCGCACGTCGAGTACTCGCTCACCGACGAGGGCCGCAGCCTCGGCCCCGCCCTGCAGGCCCTCTACGACTGGGGTGTCGGGCGCGCCGCCCGCACCGGTGCGAGCATTGTGGGCACATGATCACCACACCTCTGACCGACGAGCTCGTGCGTGGCGCCGCCGAACTGGAGGCCACGGCACGTGGCGTGCGCCCGCATCGCCTGCCCGCCCGGGTGCGCGAACGCTTCCCCGACCCGCAGCTGATGACCGCGGAGAGCAGGCCTTCCGGCGTGCGCCTGGTGCTGGCCACCGAGGCCCGCACGATCGAGCTGGTCCTGCACCCGAGCTCGGTCTCCTACAGCGGCGTCGAGCGGTTGCGGGGCAGCGTCGACCTGGTGGTCGACGGAGAACTGGTCGCCGGCGAGCAACTCGACGGCGGCGACCACGCCGAGCTCGACGTGCGGACCGGGGCACGCGAGTTCCGCGAGGGCCCGCCGTTCACCGCGCGGTTCTCCGGTCTCGCCGCCGGCGACAAGGTCGTCGAGATCTGGCTGCCCCACAACGAGGTGGTGGACCTGGTCGCACTGCGCACGGACGCTCCGGTGCGTCCGGCCGGCGCGGACCGCCGAATCTGGCTGCACCACGGCAGTTCGATCAGCAGCGGGTCCAACGCGGCCACACCGGCCCGCATCTGGCCCGCGGTCGCCGCCCGCCGCGGTGGGGTCGAGCTGCACAACCTCGGCTTCGGCGGCAGCGCGCTGGTCGACCCGTTCGTCGCGCGGGTCATGAGGGACCGCCCCGCTGACCTGATCAGCGTCAAGTTCGGCATCAACGTCGTGAACTTCGACGTCATGCGGCTGCGCGCCTTCGTGCCGGCCGTGCACGGCTTCCTGGACACGATCCGCGACGGCCACCCCACCACGCCGCTCGTGCTGATGTCGCCGATCTTCTGCGGCGCCTACGAGGACACACCGGGACCGGGCGGCATGGACCTGGAGGCCCTCGGCGCGGGCAAGATCGTCTTCACCGCCACCGGCCCGCACGGCGACGCGCCGCAGCTGACGTTGCGGATCATCCGCGAGGCACTGGCGTCGCTCGCCGAACGCCGCGAGGACGACCCGAACCTGCACTACCTGGACGGCACGCGCCTCTACGGCGAGCAGGATGCCGCCACGCACCCGCTGCCCGACGCCCTGCACCCCGACACGGCCACGCACGAACTGATCGGCGAGCGCTTCGCGCGGTACGCGTTCGCCGGACCGTTCGCTGCCCGGTAGGGACGTCCCCTGGGACGGAGGACGCGCTGGTTAGGATGACGCCAATGCCGGGGTCGTAGCGCAGAGGCAGTCGCTCCGGACCCAATCCAGAACACGCCGGTTCGAATCCGGCCGCCCCGGCAGGCCAGGTCCCGTAGCGCAGAGGCAGTCGCGCCACCTTTGCAGGGTGGAACACGCCGGTTCGAATCCGGCCGGGACCACACCATGACGGACAGGACCACCGAAGCCGATCTCGCGACGTTCCACGAGGCCGTCGCGCGGTTGCGCGCGCTTGCGGCCGACGATCCGGTGCGGCTCAAGGCGGAACGGGTCGCCGAGTCGTTCGCGCGTGAGGGCAGGAAGAGCCGCAGGAAGGTGCGCGAGGCGGAGCACGCCCTGGCCGATGCCGCCGTCGACGCCGCGTCCGCCACGGGTGCGCTGGACCGCCGTGAGGACGCGCCGCTGCCGCCGGTCGAGGACGCGCGGGAACTGGAGCTGGCGCGCGCCCGCCGTTGTTATGCGTGCAAGGAGTTCTACCGGCGCGCCGACGCGTTCTACCACCGGCTGTGCCCGGCGTGTGCGCGGGAGAACACCGAGCGCCGCACCGCGCGCACCGACCTGACCGGACGGCGGGCGCTGCTCACCGGCGGGCGGGTCAAGATCGGGTTCCAGGTGGCGCTGATGCTGCTGCGGGACGGGGCCGAGCTGCTCGTCACGACCAGGTTCCCGCAGGACGCCCGGCGGCGGTTCGAGGAGGCTCCCGGCAGTGCGGAGTGGCTGCACCGGGTGACGGTCGTCGGCATCGACCTGCGTGATCCGCGGCAGGTGCTCGGGCTCACCGAGTCGTTGCGCGAGGACGGCCGGCCGCTCGACGTGCTGGTCAACAACGCGGCGCAGACCGTGCGCCGGCCGCCGGAGTCGTACGCGGCGTTGATCGCCGGCGAGGGCGGTGCACAACCGCACAACGCCCTGCTGGCGCCCGGTTTCAGCCCGATGCTGGCGTTGGAGCAGAACAGCGGCGCGCTGGCGCTCGCGGAGATCGACGAGGCCGGGCTGCTGCCGGACACGGCGCCGGTCAACTCGTGGTCGGCCAGGGTCGGCGAGCTCGACGCGGCCGAGGTGCTGGAGACGCAGCTGGTCAACGCGCTCGCGCCGACGTTGTTGTGCGACCGGTTGTTGCCCTTGCTGCTCGCGTCGCCGCATCCGCGCCGGTACGTCGTCAACGTGACCGCTGTGGAGGGCCGGTTCGCCGTGCGGAACAAGACTTCCGGTCATCCGCACACGAACATGGCGAAGGCCGCGCTCAACATGCTGACCCGCACGAGTGGGCCCGACCTCGCGGAGCAGGGCGTCTACATGTGTTCCGTCGACACCGGCTGGATCACCGACGAGAACCCGGCGCCGAAGAAGGCGCGACTGGCGGAGGTCGGTTTCCGCACGCCATTGGATGTCGTGGACGGTGCGGCACGGGTCTACGACCCGATCGTGCGGGGCGAGGCGGGAGAGCCGTTCGCCGGGGTGTTCCTGAAGGACTACCGGGAGGCGGCGTGGTGAACTCGCTGGAACCGCTGCTGGCCTGGCTGCGCACCGGGACGACCGCGGTGCAGCGGCTGGACTTCCCGACCGGCACCGCGCTTCCCGACGGCAGGCTGGACCTGTGCAAGCAGGACCTCGGGCCCGGTGGTGCGGCGCTGGTGGCGCAGGCGTTGCGGCCCGGCGTGGTCAAGCACCTGCTGCTGGGCACCGGCGGTCTCGGCGACGGCGCGGCCGAGGTGGCGGGGGAGGCGGTGCAGCGCGAGGTCGAGACGCTCTACCTGGGCTGCAACGGGATCACGGCCGGTGGCGCGTGCCGCATCGCGGACAACCTGCGGATGTCGCCGCAGGCGAGCCGCGTGACCGGTATCTGGCTCAAGCGCAACCCGATCGGCGACGGTGACGCGGCGGCCGGCCTCGTCGAGTCCGCCCGGTCGTTGCGCACGCTCGACCTCGTCCAGACCGGCCTCGACGCCGCCGCCGTGCAACGGCTGGTGGCAGCCATGATCACCGCGGCGGCCGCGAACAGGCCCGTGGAACGCCTTTACCTCGGCGGAAATCCGCTCGGCCCGGCCGGCGCGACGCACCTGGCGGCGTTGCTGGCCGCCGAAGCGGTGAGCGAGCTGTACGTGTCCGCGGCGGGGCTGGGCGACGACGGTGCGCGCACCGTCGCCGACGCACTCGTCCCCGGCCGGCTGCGGCGGATCTCGCTGGCCAGCAACGGAATCGGCCCGCAGGCCGCCGCCCGCCTGGTGGCCGCGGCGGCGACCGCGGGCGTCGAGGTGTGCGATCTCGGCCGGGTCAAGGCCGCCGGGGTGCTGGGTGCCGAGGACAACCGGCTGGACGCCCAGGCCACGACGGCCATCGCGGACGCGCTGGCGGAGCGGCCACATCGGTTGCGGCACCTGGTGCTGAGCAACACCGGCCTCGGCAGCCAGGCCGCCCACCGGCTGCTCGACGGTGCCCAGCGCGCCGCGACACCCACCCGTTTCGTGCTGGGCAAGGGAGTCGCGGGCAGCATCCGGCGCAGGCTCGACGCGCTGAGTGCCGCGATCCCCGCACGGCCGCCGGTGTCCGCGGACGTGGCGGCGGTGCGCAGCGTGCACCGCCAGCCGGTCGACTGAGCCACGCGCCCTGGTCACAGCGGGGAGCACCGCAGACGGCGCAGCGCGGGCGCGCCGGATTTCCCGCGCGCTCACCGCCGGACGTCCGAGCAGTGCCCGACCACCCGGTCGTACTCGGCGGCGAGCGTTTCGTCGGATGGCCGGTCGCCGTACGCGTGCAGCGAGTCCCGGATGTCGGCGAGCAGGCGGTAGCGGATGAGCTTCGTGGCCGCGTCGAGCCACGGCTTGATCCGGTCGGGCTTTCCCGGCGAGAAGAGGCCGAGCGCGATGTCGCACCAGTGGGGGAGGACCAGATCTTGGGCGACGGCGTCCTGGACGCGCCTGCGGATCGTCGCGCAGGCGGCCTCGTCCGCCTCCTTCGACTGGGCCAGAGCCACTGTCTCCGATCGCCGAGCGCGTACTGCTTCGTCGTGCCTGTGGCGTGCGAGGGCTTCCTCCCCGGTCGGACGCGAGCCACTGGCACGGAACGCCGACCACGTCCGCTTTTCCTTCCGCCACGCACGTTCCGCGCCCTGAGGGAGCTCGGTCATCGCCTGAACAGCCATGATCGCGGCTTCTCGCGATCTGTCCCAGCCCGCGACCTGTTCCTGCGCCTGCTCGAGCTTCGTCTGCAACTGCTGGACCTTCGCTGGGGACACGGGTGCGGCAGCGAGCCTCGCGCGGATCAACTGGACCATCTCGGGAGTGATGTCCGGTTGCCAGGTGTGGAAGTCCGCCCGGGGCAGGTCACCGCTCGACCGCACCTTGCGGCTCAGAGCCCTGACGTCCAGGCGCAGGTTCGCGATCTCCGCGGACTGCGCGTCGAGTCGCTTGTTCGCATTGCCGAGGTTCGTCTCGACCGTCTTGACCTTGTCCAGCACCGACCCGACTGAGTGCTTGCCGACCTTGTCCTCCAGTTCGCGGACTCGCCTGCGGATCTCGTCGATGGTCTTCGACCTGGTGCTCAGCGCGGTGTCGATCGAGCTCAGGCGGCGCTCGTGCTCGTCGATCGTCTCCGTCAGGTCGTGGATCGGGTCGTTCCTCACTTCAGGCACCTCCAGATCCACCAACCGATTCCCGCCAGCACCACCAACGCCGCCCAGCCGCTCAGCAGCGGCGTCGACGCGGCGCCGAGCACAGCGGCGATCCCCGCCCATCCGCGCGCACTCGGTTCCCCGTCGCCGCGCACGGCGGGGTTGATCAGGAGTGCGGCGCCGACGGCAAGGGCCAGCAGGGCAGGCACCACGTTCCACGCGCTGAACCACAGGACCAGCACCACGATCGCGGCCACAGCGGCAGCCGCGCCGAGAACCCGGTTGAGAAGGAGGAACCTGTCCGCATCGATGTCCCGCCGCGTCTTGAGGAGCGCCTCCACCTCGCCATGCAGCTCATCCGAGATCTTGGCCCAATGCGGGTCGTCCGGCGCCGTCGCGATGAACGCGTCGAGCCGTGTTCGAAGCGATTTCTGCCTGGCCACGAGCAGGGAGCGAGGATCATCCGCCATGGCAGAACATGCTCAGGGCCGGGTGTGGTCCCGATCCAGGCCTACCGCGCGGGTTAGGCCGCTTGCCGCTCGACATCACTCGTACAGCCGTTCCGCGGTAGCCAGAGCATGTCCACTTCCAGGCCAGTCCACTGAGGACTCGAAGCCGTCCTCGAGGAACAGGCGTCAGGCTGGAGGCGGCAGGTAGTAGAACCGCCGCCGGCTCAGCAGCAGCGAGTCGTCGGACAGCGTGAAGAAGTCGGCGAAATCGAATTCGCGGGGTTCGAGGCGTTGCCCGGTACCCGGTGGCGAGTAATGGCCGACGGCCACCACGCAATGCCCGTCGCCGATCACCTTGAACAGTTCGTGCGTGCCTGTGGTGGTGCGTGCGAGGTGCAACGCGGCCGCGCGGCCGTGGCAGGCCGGTGCGTCTGGTGTGCGCACCTGCATGTCCTCGTGCAGCAGTGACGCGTAGGCGTCCAGGTCGCCCTCGTCCAGGTACAGGTAGGACAACCGGACGTGGTCGACGCCTGCGGCCAGCGTCGCCGCGCTGGGGGGCGTGCGTCGGCCGTCTCCCGTCATGGCGAACTCCTTCGGGCCGCTCAGAATGCAATGCCCAGAGTTTCATCTGCCGATAACCCAGGCCTATCACGGCGCTTTCCCGCCACTCATCGCCGTGGAAATCCTCCCGGATGACGGGATGATCGAGCATCCGCCGGATATACAAGTACATCCCGGGTTGCATACATTGAAGAAGTCGGTCGCTGGGGGAACACGAGGAGGGGCGGCGGACGTGAGTGCGGTGCTGCGCAGGTCTGGGGATTCGGTGTTGCGGATCCTCGGGCCGATCGAGATCGAGGGGCCCGCAGGGCCGGTGTGGGTGACGCCGGGCCGCCAGCAGGTCGTGCTCGCTCTGCTGCTGATGGAGGCCAACCAGGTCGTCAGCACGGACCAGATCGTGGACACGCTGTGGAACCAGCTCCCCCCGGACACCGCGCGCACCCAGGTGCAGATCTGCGTGTCACGGCTGCGCAAGAAGCTGGCCGACGCGGGTGTCGACCTGCCGATCGTCACGCGGATGCCCGGCTACCAGTTGCTGCTCGGCGGCAACACGCTCGACATGCACGTCTTCGCCGGCAAGCTCGCCGAGGCCAGGGTGCTGGTCAAGGAGGGGCGTGCGGCCGAGGCGGCGAGCCTGCTGCGGTCTGCCGTGGCGTTGTGGCGCGGTCCATGTCTGAGCGGACTGCCGAACCCCGCGTTGCGCGCCCGCGCGTTGCGGCTGGACGAGGACCTGCTGACCGCGACCGAGGACTACCTCGAACTGGAACTGGACCTCGGCCGCCACCACCAGATCGTCGGTGAGGTCGCCCGTCTCGTCCAGGAACACCCGATGCGCGAACGGATGCGTGCCGTGCTGATGCTCGCGCTGCACCGCGCGGGCAGGCCCGGCGAGGCGCTGGAGGTGTTCCGGACGGGCCGGCACCTGCTGGTCGAGGAACTGGGCCTGGAGCCGGGGGAAAAGTTGCGGCTGCTGGAGTCCGCGATCCTCGCCGGGGACACCATCGGCGGCCGGCCCGAGCAGGGCCCGCCCGTTCCTCCGCCCGCGCCCAGTTTCGAACGGCCGCGCCAGCTGCCCGCCGACACCGCGGACTTCATCGGCAACGAGGCCCTGATCCGCACCGCCGAGGCCGTGCTCGTCGGCGGTGACCGGAGAGCCGTGGGCGTGGTGGTGGTCATCGGCAGACCGGGCAGCGGCAAGACGACCGTCGCCGCCCACATCGGCCACCGCGTCGCCGACCGGTTCCCCGATGGCCAGCTGTACTGCGACCTGCGCGGCACCCGTGAGGAGCCGACCGCCGCGGCCGACGTGCTCGGACGGTTCCTGCTGGCGCTCGGCATCCCCGGCACGGTCATCCCGATGGGCCTGGACGAGCGCGTCGAGATGTACCGGACGTTGATGGCCGAACGCCGCACGCTCGTGGTGCTGGACGACGCGTCCGCCGAGAGCCAGGTGATCCCGCTGCTGCCCGGCAGCAACACGTGCGCCGTGCTGGTGACCAGCCGGTCGCGGCTCACCGGCGTGCCGGGTGCGCGTCAGGTCGAGGTGGAGGTCTTCGACGCGGCGCAGTCGCTCGACCTGCTGGGCCGGGTGATCGGCGCCGAACGGGTGGCACGGGAGTCCGAGGCCGCCGCGGCACTCGTGCGGACCGTCGGCGGGCTGCCGCTGGCGTTGCGGATCATCGCGGCACGGCTGGCGGCCCGGCCGCACTGGTCGCTCGCCTCGATGGTGCACCGGCTGGCCAGCGAACGGCACCGGCTCGACGAGCTGGCGCACGGCGAGATGACCATCCGGGCGAGCCTTTCCTTGACCCACAACGGAATGGACCGGCGTTCGGCGACGCTCTTCGGCCTGCTCGGCCTCGCCGAGGGCCCGGAACTGCCCGGCTGGGTCGCGGGCGCGGTGCTCGACGACGACTCCCGCTACCCGTCGGATCTGCTGGAACCGCTGGTGGACGTGCAGATGCTGGACGTGACCACGGTCGAACGCACCGGCGAGTTCCGCTACCGCTACCAGGACATCGTGCGGCTGTTCGCCCTCGAGAAGCTCAACGCCGAGGTGTCGCCGGACATGCGGCGGCGTGCGGTGGAACGTCTCCTCGGCGGATGGCTGGCATTGGCGGAGCAGGCCCACCGCTCCATCTACGGCGGCGACTACGCGGTGCTGCACGGCACCTCGATGCGGTGGCTGCCGCCGTCGACGTACGTCCAGCAGGTGGCAGCCGACCCGCTGGAGTGGCTGGACGGCGAGCAGGCCAACCTGTGCGCGGCGATCTCCCAGGCCGCGGACGCCGGGTTCGACGAGGCCTGCTGGGACCTGGCCGTCACCGCCGCGACGCTGTTCGAGTCGCACGGTTACCTGGACGACTGGGAGAAGACGCACGAGAAAGCGTTGCAGGCCACCCGTGCCGCCGGGAACGCCCGCGGCACGGCGGCGGTGCTGAGCTCACTGGGGACGTTGCACATCAACCGCGGCCAGACCGCCCGCGCGCACGAGGCGCTGACGACGGCACTGGCGACGTTCCAGGAACTGGACGACCCGCGCGGACTCGCGCTCTGCCGCCGCGACCTCGGGCTGCTCGCGCGCTGGGCGGGGGACGACGACGAGGCGCTCGTCCTCTACGCGGACGCGATGCGCGACCTGGACCGGGCGAAGGACCTCGTCGGCAGGGGCATCGTGCTGACGCACCAGACGGACGTCCTGTGCCGGCGCGGCCGGACGGACGAGGCCACGGCACAGCTGCTCGAAGCGATCATGATCTTCGAGGGAGCGGGCTACCGCAACGGGATCCCGCACGCGCTGCGGCGGATCGGCCAGGTGCAGGTGCGGGCGGGCAGGGACCACGACGCGCTCGTCACGTTCACGCGGGTGCTCGGCATGGTGCGGGAGAGCCGCGACGTGATCGGGGAAGGGCACCTGCTGCGCAACCTCGGTGAGGTGAACGCGAGGCTCGGCCGTGATCGCGAGGCGCGGGCGTACTTGGAGCAGGCACTGGCGGCGCGGGAGCGGATCATGGACCTCGTCGGCGCCGCGGCGATCCGGGTGGACCTGGCGCCGGTGCTCGCTCGCCTCGGTGACTCGAACCGGGCGTCGGAGCTCGTGCTGCACGCGGTGCAGATCTTCGGAGACCGGGGGATGGAGCGGGAGCGGGTGGCGGCCGAGGAGGCGCTCACCGTTCTGACGGCAGGGCGTTAGGTGTCGAAGACGGAGCTTTAGTTCCAGGGGTTGCTGTCGGCGGGCACACCGTTCCAGGGGTTGCTGTCGGCCGGCGCGCCGTTCCACGGGTTGCTGTCGTCCTGCACCGAGTTCCACGGGTTGCTCTCCGCCGCGACGTGCGAGGGGGCGGCCGGCACGTCCGTGCCCACGATCGCGGCACCCAGACCGAACACGAGGGCGGCACCGGCGACGGTGGTGGCGATCCGGGTGAACGCGGCGTGCGTCATGAGATTCTCCTCAGGTGTTCGGTGCGAGATTTCAGCGGCTATTTCCGGCTGATGTCCAAAACGCTATTGGCTGCGGCATTCCCGCCCCTATCTCGTCGGCAATCCCGGCGCTATCGCGACCGGCAGCTTTGTCCGATGGGCGATAGGGGGCGTTAAAACAGCAGCTCAGGGCGTTTCTGCTCGCGTTGGGCAACGAGGTTCAGGGCGATTTGTCCGAGCGGATTGCTCTGAGATGCCGCCGGGATAGCGGGATATCCGAGATTGGTGCCTGTCCAGCCACGGCAGCGCAGGAAAACCGTCTCGGAGGAATGATGTCCGCCAGCGATCATCGACCGACAGTCCCCGCCGGGATCCTCCGGTGACCGCGGTGCCCGAGGTGGACGACCCCGGGGTGACGACCGAGGCCCCGCGCTCCCTGTGGCGTGACCGCCGGGCGTTGGGCTGGGCGTTCGCCACCGGCGTCTCGGCGGTCGGCGACGAGATCTGGTACGTCGCCCTCGCGTTCACCGCCGCCCAGCTCGGCAACGCCGCACTGGCCGGCCTGGTCCTGGCCTGCGCCACCATCCCGCGTGCTCTGCTGACGATCCTCGGCGGCGCGCTCACCGACCGCTTCGACGCACGCCGCATGATGATCGGCGCGGACCTGGCGCGGATCGTCGTGCTGGCGGGAGCACTGCTGGCGCTCGCCGCGACCGGCGTGTCCGCGGGCCTGCTCATGGTCGTGGGCCTGCTGTTCGGTGTGGCGGACGCGTTCTACGGACCCGCGTCCGGCGCGTTCCCCCGGCAGCTGGTGCGCAGGACCGAACTGGTCAGGCTGTCGGCGTTGCGGCAGCTGCTCGACCGGCTGGCCGGCGTGCTCGGCGCACCGCTGGGCGGTCTGGTGCTCGTGGCGTGGGGACTGGGCGGCGCGATGCTGCTCGACCTCATCTCGTTCGCGGTGGTCCTCGTGGTGCTCGTCGCGGTCCGGCCGCGGTGGCCGCTGGCGCGGTCCACCGGGAGCACGGTCCGCACCGACATCCGCGACGGACTCAACTACCTGAGGCTCACACCGAAGGTCCGCGACCTCGTGATCACGTTGTCCGGCCTCAACGTCTTCGTCAGCCCGGTGGTCGCGGTCGGGCTCGCACTGCACGCCGTCGGCAGCGGCTGGGGCGGGGTCGGCCTGGGCTGGCTGACCGCCGCGATGGGCGGCGGTGCCGCGATCGGCACCCTCATCGTCCTGAAGTGGCGCCCGGAACGACCGCTGCGCGCCGCCGTGCTGCTGTTGTTCGGTCAGGCCGCGTCACTCGCCCTCGTCGGCAACGCCGGTTACGCGGCGACGCTCGGCGGGATGGTCGTGGTCGGTGTCGTCGCGGGACTGGCCTCACCGATGTTGTCCGGCGCCTTCCAGGCGACCGTCGACGAGGAGTACATCGGCCGGGTCGGCTCCGTGCTCTCGCTCACCGACGACGCGCTGATGCCTCTCACCATGGTCGGTTTCGGCCTCCTCGCCCAGCTCCTGGGCCTCGGTACCGCCGCACTGCTGTTCGCCGGCGGCTTCATCGCGCTGCTCCTCTACGCCCTTTCCCGCCCACACGTGCGGGACCTGCGGATCCCGGACGAAAGGAACTCCTGATGACCACGCAGCTCAGCTCGCCCGCCACCAGCAACCCTGGCCACGGCGACGCTTTCACCGACCACATGGTCAGCCTCTCCTGGAACGCCGTCGACGGCTGGCACGACCGCCGCGTCGGCCCGCTGGAGCCGCTCCCGCTGCACCCGGCGACGATCGGCCTGCACTACGCCCAGGTGATCTTCGAGGGACTCAAGGCCCACCGCGGCCCCGACGGCTCGGTGTCGGTGTTCCGCCCGGACCGCAACGCGCTGCGGTTCCAGAGCTCCGCCCGCCGGCTCGCGATGCCGGAGCTGCCGGTCGAGGACTTCCTGACCGCGATTGACGACCTGGTGCTGCTCGACGGCGCCGGACTGCCCGACGACCCGTCGATCAGCCTCTACCTGCGGCCGCTGATGTTCGCGACGGACCCGAACCTGATGCTGCGCCCGTCCGACGAGTACCGGTTCCTGCTGATGGCGTTCGTCGCCGGCGGCTTCTTCGGCGTCAAGGCCCTCGAACCGGTCTCGGTGCTGATCAGCCGCGAGCACAGCCGCGCCGTGCTGGGCGGCACCGGCGACGTCAAGTGCGCCGCGAACTACGGCCCGTCGTTCGTCGCGCAGAACCTCGCCCGCCAGGCGGGGTGCCAGCAGGTCGTGTGGCTCGACGCCGCCGAGCACCGGTGGGTCGAGGAGATGGGCGGCATGAACCTGTTCTTCGTGCGCCGCACCGGTTCCGGCACCGAGGTCGTCACGCCCGGACTGACCGGCACGCTGCTGCCCGGCGTCACGCGCGAGTCGCTGCTCGTGCTCGCTGCCCGGCTCGGCCACACCGTCCGCGAGGAGCGGATCTCGGTGGACCAGTGGCGCGAGGAGTGCGCGGCGGGCCTGATCACGGAGGTCTTCGCCTGCGGCACGGCGGCCGTGGTGACCCCGGTCGGCACCGTGCGCGACCGCGACGGCGACTGGGTGATCGGCGACGGCACCGCCGGACCGGTGACCCGCGAGCTGCGCCAGGCGCTGGTCGACACCCAGCGCGGCGTCCTGCCCGACCCCGGCGGCTGGCGGCGCGTGATCGTCCCCGCGTCCGGCCTCTGACCGTCCCGATCACGGAAAACCAAGGGTGGGGAAGAAAAACATGGAGCACGCAACGAGTGTCGTGATCGAGCCTGCCGCCGACCGGCGTCCGCCGCCACTGGCCGAGCACCTGAACTCGGACGTCACCAGGGCCGCGATGCTGATCCAGCAGGAGGTGCTCGGCGCCGCCAGGGCCTTCCTGCGCGGTGAGGGTTTCGTCGAGATGCTGCCGCCGGTGATCGGCCCGGTGACCGATCCGGGAGCCCGCGGTTCCAAGCAGGTCGACGTCGACTACTACGGCCACAAGTACAAGGTCATGAGCAGCGGCATCCTCTACAAGCAGGCCTCGCTGCTGACGTTCGAGAAGCTGTTCTACATCGCGCCCAACGTCCGGGCCGAACCGGTCGAGACCTGCAACACCCAGCGCCACCTCGCGGAGTTCCACCAGATCGACGTGGAGATCGCGAACGGCACCCGCGCCGACGCGATGGGCGTGGCGGAACGGCTGCTGACCTACGTCGTGCGGCACGCGCTGACCGCGGTGCCCGAGCAGTTCGAGCTCCTCGAGCGCGACCCGCTGGCGTTCGCCTGGCTGCTGTCCGGACCGTTCGGCGTGCTCAGCCACCGCGAGGCGGTCGACGAGCTGCACCTGCTCGGCCACCCGCAGAGCCCGGACGCCGAGATCGCCTGGACCGGCGAAGAACTGTTGTCGCGGCAGAAGGACCGCCCGTTCTTCGTCACCGACTACCCGAAGGGCTCGCGCGGTTTCTACGACCGGGAGAGCACCACCGAACCGGGCCGGCTGCGCAACTTCGACCTGCTCGCGCCCGAGGGCTACGGCGAGCTGGTCAGCGGCAGCGAACGCGAGTCGGACTACGCCACGATCGTCACGCGGATGCGCGAGACCGGGGAGAACCCGGCGAAGTACCGCTGGTACCTCGACGTCATGCGCCAGGGCGTGCCGCGCAGCGCCGGGTTCGGGATGGGCCTGGAGCGGCTCACCCGGTTCCTCACCGGGCTGGACGCGGTGTGGCAGGTCAACGCGTACCCGAAGGTGCCAGGGGAGATGGCACCGTGAGGGCGGGCGGGTTCCCCGAGGAACAGGTGCGGGCGCGTGCCCGCACCGGTGCGGCGGAGGCGTTCCCTCCCGTCGAGTCCTACGGCCACGAGGTGTTCGGCCAGAACGCCTCCGGCGAGGCACAACCGGCGGACGAGCTCGACACGGCCAGGCTGGTGCCGCCGGTGTTCATGCCGCTGCGGCTGGAGAAGCTGATCGACCTCGGCCGCGAGCCGCTGCAGTCCGATGTGGACCTGACGACCGCGGTCGGCGGCTTCACCTCGGCACTGCCGGTGTTCCTGTCCGCGTTCGGTTCCACGCGGATCGGCAGCTCCGAGGTGTCGGTCGCGGCCAGCAGGCAGGCGGGTGCGCTGGGCATCCCGATGGTGATCGGCGAGAACGTCGTGCCCGTCACCGGGTACCGGCGCGAGCCGGACGCCACCACCGGGATGCTCGCCAGGGTCCGCGCCTACCTCGACGAGGCCGGCCCGTCGCTCGGCGGGGTCGTGGTGCAGCAGAGCACCGAGGACGCGGACGCGGAGGTGTGGAACCTCGTCTACAGCGATCCCGCCGCGGAACCGCTGCTCGCCAGCGGAAGGCTGGGCTTCGAGCTCAAGGTGGGCCAGGGCGCGAAGCCCGGACTCGGCGGCCTGACCGTGCTCGACCGCGCCACGGCCGCACGGGTGTCCGAGCAGTTCGCCATCGACGACCTGTGGTCCGGTCCCGGTGTGCTGCGCTCGGGCAGCCCTGGCACGTTCACCGACGAGATCCTGCGCCAGCAGATCCGGTTCATGCGCAACAACTTCCCGCGCGCCCGGATCTGGGTGAAGCTGCACCCCGGCCGGGACGTGGCGCAGGCCGCGGCGTGTGCGTGGGAGGCCGGCGCGGACGCGGTGACCGTGGACGGCGCCGAGGGTGGCACCGGGTGGGCGCCGCGCGCGTTCCTCGACCACGTCGGACTGCCGCTGGCCGAGTGCCTGCGGCGGATCGGCACGCCGCCCGGCTGCCTGCTGGCCACCGGCCGCATGTGGGAGGGCGGGCGCGCGGTCAAGGCGCTCGCGCTCGGGGCCACCGCCGTCGGGCTCGGCCGTGCCGCGCTCACCGCCGTGGACACCGATCCCGAACACGGCCTGCGCAGGCTCGTCGAGTGCCTCGCCTTCGAGGTCCAGCTGCTCACCAGCGCGCTGGGCAAGTACACCCCTGCCGCGTTGAGCGGCGAGGACGTCTGGTTCCCCGGCCGGTCCGGTGCCGCCGACCCCGCACCCCGTCATCGAGAAAGCCTCACCTGACATGAACAACCTGGTCCTGCTGTCCGGAACCGCCTCGGACTCGCACACCTGGAACCTCGTCTACCTCCAGCTGCTGCTGGAGGAGGCGGGACACCGCGTGATCAACCTCGGCGCGTGCGTGCCGCCCGTGCTGCTCGCCGACGAGTGCGAGGCCGAACAGCCCGATCTCGTCGTCCTCAGCACGGTCAACGGACACGGCTACCAGGACGGGCCGCGCGCACTCGCCGAGCTGCGCAGCCGGCCCGGCCTCGTGGCCATGCCGGTCGTCATCGGCGGCAAGCTCGGCACCGGCGGCCCGGAGCCCGTGCAGGCGAATGCCCTGCGGGCAGCGGGTTTCGCCGAGGTCTTCGACGACGACACGGCCATCACGCGGTTCCGGGAGTTCATCACGACGAACGCGTTGTGCCGCACGGCGGGCACGGCGTCATGACCGGGTTCGCGGACGCGGTCGCGCGGGCCGCGGCCGCGGGCAGGCTGGTGGTGCAGCCCCGCATGGGCATGGCGTCTCCGCTGGAGATGCGGGCCGGGCTGCTGGCGGTGCGCGGTGCCGGTGCCACCACGGTCGGCACCCTCACCGTCGACAGCTACACCAGGGTCGGCGACCACCGGGCGGCGCTGACGGCGTTGCACGACGGCGCCCGCCTCAACGGCTACCCGATCGTCTCGCACCACCCGGACACCACGCGGGCCGTGCTGGACGGGCTGACCGGGTTCCCCGTGCAGGTGCGGCACGGATCCGCCGACCCGCGCGCCATCTTCGGCGCGCTGGCGGCGGCCGGGCTGGACGCGACCGAGGGCGGGCCGGTGTCGTACTGCCTGCCCTACAGCCGCAAACCGCTGCGCGACTCGGTCGAGCACTGGACCGAGGCGTGCGAGAACTTCTCCGGCCACCTGGAGACCTTCGGCGGCTGCATGATGGGCCAGCTGTGCCCGCCGGGCCTGCTGGTCGCCCTCAGCGTCCTGGAGGCGGTGTTCTTCCGCTTCCACGGAGTGCGGAGCGTCTCGCTGAGCTACGCGCAGCAGACCAACGCGGACCAGGACGCCGAGGCGATCCGCGCCCTGCGCGTGCTCGCCGCCCGCTTCCTGTCCGATGTGGACTGGCACGTCGTGGTCTACGCGTACATGGGCGTGTTCCCGCGCACGCCGGCCGGGGCGCGGCTGCTGAACGACAACGCCGCCCGGCTGGCCGTCCGGGCGGGCGCCGAGCGGCTGATCGTCAAGACCGTGGCCGAGGCGCACCGCATCCCCACCGTCGCCGAGAACGTCGACGCCTTGGAGAGCGCCGCCGAGGCCGCGGCACTGGCCGAGCCCGAACAGTCCTTCGTGGACACCGGCGTGCTGGCCGAGGCGACGGCGCTCGTCGAGGCGGTGCTCGAACTACCGGGCGATCCCGGTGAGGCGCTGCTCGCCGCGTTCCGGCGCGGCCTGCTCGACGTGCCGTACTGCCTGCACCCCGACAACGCGGGCCACTCCCGCAGCCACATCGACGACGCCGGCCGGCTGCGGTGGTCGTCCGTCGGCGCCATGCCGATCCCGCGGTCCTCGGTGGACCGCTCCGGCCCGGCACCGGACTCGGCGAGCCTGCTCACCGCCCTGCACCGCGTCGCGCACCTGCACGACGCCCGAACCCACTGAGGAGACGAGCCATGACCACCAACCCGTTCGAGGACGCCGACGGCGTGTACCTGGTGCTGGTCAACGAGGAGAACCAGCACTCCCTCTGGCCGCAGCGCATCCCCGTGCCCGAGGGCTGGACCCAGACCTTCGGCCCGGACGGCCGCGACGCCTGCCTGGCCTACGTCGAGGAGCACTGGACGGACCTGCGGCCCGCCAGCCTCATCGCCTCGATGTCCTGACCTGACCTTCCCTACCCGCCAAGGGGGTGCCACCGTGCTCGACGATCTCCAGACCCTGCCGTCCGCGGTCGACCGGGCCGTGCGCTCGGCGCCGGACGCGCCCGCCGTCGAGTGCGACGGTGTGGTGCTGACCTATGCCGAGCTCGACGCCCGCGCCGGCCGCCTGGCCCGCGTCCTCGCCGACAAGGGCGTCGGACCGGAGGACGTGGTGGCCGTCGCGGTGCCGCGCTCGGCCGAGCTGGTCGTCGCGCTGCTGGCGATCGTCCGTGCGGGAGCGGCGTACCTGCCGCTCGACCCCGACTACCCGGCCGAGCGGACCGCGCACATGGTGGACGTGGCGCGGCCGGCGCTGACGCTCGGCCTCACCGACGTGGCGGAGTGGTCGCAGGGCGCGGGTGGGCAGCACGCCGTGTCGCCGTCGCCCGACCACCCCGCCTACGTCATGTTCACCTCGGGCACGACCAACAAGCCCAAGGGCGTGGTGATCACCCACCGCGGCATCCTCCAGCGGATGGCCGACGTCCAGGCGCACTACGGCCTGGGGCCGGACGACCGGGTGCTGCAGAAGACGCCGTCGGGGTTCGACCCGTCCGTCGTCGAGGTCTTCCTGACCCTGGCCGCCGGGGCGACGCTCGTGATGGCCCGCCCCGGCGGCCATCGGGACCCCGCCTACCTGGCCAGGACCGTGCGCGCCGAGCGGATCACGATGATCCGGTTCGTCGCGTCGATGATCCCGCTGTTCCTGGACGAGTACCTGCGGCACGGCGCCGACGGCCCGTTGCGGCTGGTGGCGTCGGAGGGCGAGGGACTGCCGATCGCGGTCGCGGACCGGTTCCGCGAGAGCCTGGACGTGGTGCTGTACAACGAGTACGGGCCGACCGAGGTGTCCGTCGGCGTCACGTGCCTGCCGTGCCGCGAGGTCGAGGGCAGCGGGCTCATGCCGATCGGCCGTCCCACCTCCGGCGCGGGGATCCGAGTGCTGGACGCGGAACTGCGGCCGGTGCCGGTGGGTGAGGTCGGTGAGCTGTACCTGACCGGGGTCCAGCTCGCTCGCGGTTACCTCGGGCGGCCGGGGGAGACGTCGGTGCGGTTCGTCGCCGATCCCTTCGGGGCACCGGGCGAGCGCATGTACCGCACGGGCGACCTGGGCCGGTTGCGGCCAGACGGCGACCTGGAATTCGCCGGGCGGACCGACGACCAGGTGAAGATCCGCGGCTTCCGGATCGAACCCGCCGAGGTGGCGGGCGTGGTCGCGGCGCACCCGCGGGTCGGGCAGGCGGCGGTGACCGTGCTGACGACGCCGGCGGGCGAGAAGTCGCTGGTGGCGTACGCGGTGGCGGACGGTCCGGCACCCACCGAGGCCGAGGTGCGGGAGCACTGCTCGTCGATCCTGCCCGGCTACATGGTGCCTGGGGACGTGGTGTTCCTCGACGCGTTGCCCCTGACCCCCAACGGAAAGCTCGACCGGCGGGCTCTGCCCGTGCCGGTCAGGGAACGCGTTGCCCTGGGCGGACCGCCGCGCACTCCGGCGGAGGACGCTGTCTGCGCGTTGTTCGCCGAGGTCCTGGGCGTCTCGCCGATCGGCGTGGACGACGACTTCTTCGCGCTGGGCGGCCATTCGCTCGCGGCGGCGCGGCTGGTCGGGAGGCTGCGGGCGGTCACGGGGATCGAGGTGCCCGCACCGGCGGTGTTCGAGGCGTCCACGCCCGCGTTGCTGGCCTCGGTCATGGCGACGGCCGGCGCTGCCCGGTCCGGTCCGGTGCCGGTGGCACAGCCCGAACGCCCGGCGCTCTCGGCCGCACAACGGCGCATGTGGTTCGTGCAGCAGTCGGAACGCGGGCCTGCCTACAACGTGCCGATGGCGATGCGCCTGCGTGGCCCGCTGGACGTTCCCGCGCTGACCTGGGCGCTGGCCGACGTCGTGGCGCGGCACGAGCCGTTGCGCACGATCTTCCCGACGTTCGAGGACGAGCCGTTCCAGGAGGTTCTCGACGCGCCTTCGATCCGGCTGTCCACAGCGGACGACCTGGTCTCGCGGCCGTTCGACCTGGAGACGGAGATCCCGATCCGGGCCGGTCTGCTCGTCGAGGGGGACGACGAGCACCTGCTGGTCCTGGTCGTGCACCACATCGCGGTGGACGGGTGGTCGATCACCCCGCTGTGGCGCGATCTCGCCCAGGCCTACGCCGCTCGGCTCGAAGGCCGTGCGCCGGACTGGGCCCCGTTGCCGGTGAGGTACCTGGACTTCACGAGCTGGCACCGCGACCTGCTGTCTGCCGACGGCGACCTGCTGGCGTTCTGGACTGCGGAGCTCGCGGGCATGCCCGAGGAGATCGCGCTGCCCGCGGACCGGTCGGTCCGGTCGGCCGGAGTCCGTGCTGCGGGCGAGGTCGGGATCAGCCTCGACGCGGCGGTGCACGGCGCGCTGGTGACGCTGGCCCGCGAGTCGAGGGCGACGTTGTTCATGGTGCTCCGCGCCGCGCTGGCCGGGCTGCTGTCCCGGCTCGGCGCGGGGGAGGACGTGCCGGTCGGCGGGATCGTGGCCGGCCGCGAGGACGAGTCGCTGACCGACCTCGTCGGGTGCTTCGTCAACACCGTCGTGCTGCGCACCGACCTGTCCGGGCAGCCCACGTTCCGGGAACTGCTGGCCAGGGTGCGGGAACAGGACGGTGCCGTGCACCTGCACGGCGAGCTGCCGTTCGACCGCCTGGTGGAGGAACTGCAACCGGCCCGTGCACAAGGTCTGCACCCGCTGTGCCAGACGTTGCTGGTGCTCCAGCCACCTGCGACCGTGCCGGACTTCCCCGGACTGTCCTGCGCGGACGTCCCGCTCGAAGTGGGCGCCGCCAAGGCGGACCTGGTGTTCGACTTCACCGGGGGCGACGGACTGCGCGGCACGCTCAAGTACGCCACCGACCTGTTCGACGCGGCCACGGCTCAGGCGATGGCCGGCCGGATGGTCCGCTTCCTCGAGGCCGTCGCGCAGGCGCCGGACATTCGCGTCTCGGACGTGGACCTGCTGCTGCCGGGCGAACGGGCAGTGGTCGCCGCCGCACCCACGCGTGTTCCCGCCACCCTGCACGGCCTGATCTCGCAGATCGCCGCCCGCAGGCCACACGCGACCGCCCTGATCTGCGGCGAGTCCACAGTGGACTACCTCGGGCTGGAGGGAAGGGCGAACCACCTGGCGCACCAGCTCGTCGCCGAAGGCGTCCGCCGGGGTGACGTGGTGGGGGTGCGCCTGGAACGCGGCATCCCGCTCGTCGTGGCGATCCTGGCGGTGCTCAAGGCCGGAGCCGCCTACACGGTGCTCGACGTCGCCTTCCCCGCCGCCCGCCTGGAGGCCGTGACCGCGCTTGCGGGCGTTCGCACCGTGATCACCACAGTGCCGGACGGCACCGCGGACACCGCGCCCGAAGTCGCGGTGACACCGGCGGATTCGGCGTGCGTGATGTTCACGTCGGGCTCGACCGGCCGGCCCAAGGGCGTGCTGACCTCGCACGGCGCTCTCACCGGAACGCTGACCGGCCAGGACTACGTCGAGTTCGGCGCGGACGAGGTGTGGTTGCAGTGCTCGCCCGTCTCGTGGGACGCGTTCGCGCTGGAACTGTTCGGCGCCTTGCTGTCCGGCGCGGCGTGCGTGCTGCAACCCGGCCAGTCGCCGGAGCCGGAACGGATCGCCGAGCTGATCGCCGCACACGGCATCACGACCGTGCACGTCTCCGCGAGCTTGCTGAACTACATGCTGGACGAGCACCCGGACGCGTTCGCCGGCGTGCGGCAGCTGATGACCGGCGGTGAGGCGGCGTCACCGGCGCACGTGCGGACGGCGTTGGAACGTCATCCGGACCTCCGCCTGGTCAACGGCTACTCGCCGGTCGAGAACACGATCTTCACGCTCTGCCACCGCATCACCGTCGAGGACACCGGGCGGCGCAGCGTCCCGGTCGGCCGGGTGCTGGCGGGCAAGCAGGTCCACGTGCTGGACCGGTGGCTGCGGCCGGTACCGCCGGGGACGCCCGGTGAGCTGTACATGGCGGGCGACGGGCTGGCGCACGGCTACCTCGGGCAGGGTGCGGCGACGGCCCAGCGGTTCGTCGCGAACCCCTTCGGCGGTGGGCGGATGTACCGCACGGGCGACCTGGCGCGTCAGGACGCGGACGGGACCGTCGAGTTCCTGGGCCGTGCGGACGACCAGGTGAAGATCCGCGGCTTCCGGGTGGAGCCGGGCGAGGTGCGCGCGGTGCTGGCCGCGCACCCGGACGTGCGGCAGGTCGAGGTCGTGGTGCGGGAGGACCGGCCGGGCGACAAACGCCTCGTCGCGTACGTGGTCGGTGGTGCTCGAGGGCTTCGCGACCACGCCCGCGCACGGTTGCCCGAACACCTGGTGCCGTCGGCGTTCGTGGTGCTGGACGCCCTGCCGCGCACCGACACCGGCAAGCTCGACCGGCGGGCGCTCCCGGCGCCCGACGCGGTGGTCGTGGAGGGCCGTGCCCCGCGCACCGCGAACGAACGCGCGTTGTGCTCGCTGTTCGCCGAAGTCCTCGGCGTGCCGTCGGTGTCGATCGACGACGACTTCTTCCGGCTGGGCGGCCACTCGCTGCTGGTGATGCGGCTGCTGGGCCGGATCCGCCGGGAACTGCACGCCGAACTGTCCGTCGCCACCGTGTTCGACGGACCCACCGTGGCCGATCTGGCCGACCGACTCGTACTCGCGAAGAAGGCCAGACCCGCTCTGCGGGCGCGGGCCAGCCAAAAGGAGACGTTGTGAGCCCCCTGTCCTTCGCCCAGCGCCGGCTGTGGCTGCTGCACCGGCTCGACCCGGCGGGCGCGCTCTACAACGCCACCCACACCCTGCGGCTGCGCGGCCCGCTCGACGTGCCCGCGCTGGAGTCCGCCCTGGCCGACGTGGCCTTCCGGCACGAGACGTTGCGCACGGTGTTCCCGGACGTCGACGGCGAACCGCACCAGCTGGTGCTGGACACGGTTCCGGCGCTCCGCAAGGAGTCCGGCGAGGCCGGCCTGTGGAACGCGATGACCGAGGCGTCCGGGTACGACTTCGACCTGGCGGCCGAACACCCGTGGCGGCCCACGCTGTTCCGAGTGTCCGAACAGGACCACGTGCTGCTCTTCGTCATGCACCACATCGCCACGGACGGCTGGTCCTGGGGCCCGCTCACCCGTGACCTCTCCGCCGCCTACACCGCGCGGCTGGCGGGGGAGGCGCCGGACTGGGAGCCGTTGCCGGTCCAGTACGCCGACTACACGGTGTGGCAGCAGGAGGTGCTGGGTTCGGCCGACGACCCGGACAGCGAGATGGCCGGTCAGCTGGCGTACTGGCGCGACGCCCTCGCCGGACTGCCCGAGCAGGTCGTCCTGCCGACCGACCGCCCTCGTCCGGCCGCGGCGACCCATCGTGGCGCGGCGGTGGAGATCTCGGTCGACCCCGTGGTGCACCGCAGGCTCTCGGACCTCGCGGCCGGCACCGGCTCGACGCTGTTCATGGTGCTGCAGGCCGGTTTGACGGCGTTGTTGTCGCGGTTGGGCGCCGGCACGGACATCCCCGTGGGCACGGCGGTGGCCGGACGGACCGACGAGGCGCTGGACGACCTGGTCGGGTTCTTCGTGAACACCCTCGTGCTGCGCACGGACCTGACCGGTGACCCGACTCTCCGCGAGCTGGTGGGCCGGGTCCGTGCGACGGACCTCGCCGCGTTCGCGCACCAGGACCTGCCGTTCGAACGGCTGGTGGAGGAGCTCAACCCGGAACGCTCGCGGTCGCGGCACCCGCTGTTCCAGACGATGCTCGTGCTGCAGAACGCTCCTGAGGACGCGCCGGAGTTCGCCGGCCTGAGCGTCGAGACCGGGTCGGTCGAGCTGCACCCGGCCAAGTTCGACCTCACCGTCGACCTCGCCGAGACCGCGGACGGCGTGCGCGGCTGGCTCACCTACGCGCTGGACCTGTGGGACGAGCAGTCGGCAACCCTGCTGGCACGCCGCTTCACGGCGTTGCTGGACACGTGGTCGTCGCAGCCGGACGTGCCCCTGTCGCGCGTCTCCACGCTGCTCGCCGAGGAGCAGGTCGCCCTGGCGGAGTGGAACGCCACCGATGTCGCCTACCCGCGCGACCGGACGCTGGTGGAGTTGTTCGAGGCGCGGGTGGACGGGGACCCGGACTCGGTGGCGCTGGTGTTCGAGGGCGTGGAGGTGCCGGCCGCGGAACTGGACGCGCTGGCGAACCAGGTCGCGCACCGGTTGGTCGCCCGTGGGGTCGGGCGCGGTGATCTCGTCGGTGTGCTGGTGCGGCGCTCGCCGGACTTCGTGGCCGCGATCCTGGGCGCGCTGAAGGCGGGGGCGGCGTACGTGCCGCTCGACCCCGGTCACCCGGACGACCGGATCGCGTCAGTGGTGGGGCAGGCGCGGCTGGACCTGGTGGTGACCGACGACCCGGGCCGCGTGGCCTGCGTCGCGGTGCCGGCCGGACCGGGCGACGAGCCCACCACGCGACCCGCAGTGCAGATCACAGCGGACGACGTGGCGTGCGTGCTGTTCACGTCCGGTTCCTCGGGTGTGCCCAAGGGCGCGATGTCCTCCCACCGCGCGACGGTGCGGACCTTCTTCGGCCAGTCCTATGTGGACTTCGGTGGTTCCTGGCTGCAGTCCGCCCCGGTCTCCTGGGACGGGCTGTCCCTGGAGATGTGGCCGCCCCTGCTGCACGGCGGGACCTGCGTGCTCGCCCCCGGCCAGGTCCCCGACCCGGCGGTGATCGCACGGCTGGTGGCCCGGCACCGGATCACCACGCTCTGGATGTCGGCGGGGCTGTTCGCGGCCGTGCTGGACACCCACCCCGAGGTCTTCGACGTCGTCCGGCAGGTGATGACCGGCGGCGAGAGCCCGTCGGTCGCGCACCTCGCCCGTGTCGTGCGGGAGTTCCCGGACGTGCGGCTGGTGCACGGGTACGGGCCGGTCGAGAGCATGGTGTTCGCCACCACCTACCAGATCACCGAGGTCAACGGCCCGGTGCCGGTCGGCGGGCCGATCGCGAACACCTCCGTGCACCTGCTGGACGGCGGCCTCTACGCCGTGCCGGCGGGTGTCGCGGCGGAGATCTACCTCGCCGGTGACGGGCTCGCGCACGGTTACCTGAACCGGGCCGGCACCACGGCCGAGAGGTTCGTGGCGCGGGCCGGCGGTCAACGGATGTACCGCACGGGTGACGTCGGGCGGTGGCGTCCGGACGGGACCGTCGAGTTCCTGGGGCGCGCCGACGACCAGGTCAAGATCCGCGGCTATCGGGTCGAGCCCGGGGAGGTCGAGGCCGCGCTGCTGAGCCACCCCGGTGTCGAACGGGCGGCGGTCGAGGTGCGTGCGGACGGCAGCACCGGCAAGCGTCTGGTCGCCTACGTCGTCGGCAGTGCCGACGGCCTTCGGGAGTACCTCGCGGAACGGCTGCCCGACTACATGGTCCCGGCGGCCGTGGTGGTGCTCGACGCGTTCCCGTTGACGCCCAACGGAAAGCTCGACCGGCGTGCGTTGCCCGAACCCGAGCGTGCCCAGGCCGGTGGGCGGGCGCCCCGGACCGCACGCCAGGAGGTCCTCTGCGGGATCTTCGCCGACCTCCTCGGTGCGGAACGGGTCTCGCTGGACGACGACTTCTTCGCGCTGGGCGGGCATTCGCTGCTCGCGGCACGGCTGGTCGCCAAGGCGCGCAGCGCGTTCGGCGTCGAGATGGCGTTGCGGGACGTGTTCGACCGGCCGACGCCGGCGGCGCTGGACGCGTTGCTCGACTCGCTCGGCACCGCACGCCGGGCCGTGGCCCCGATGCCGCGCCCGGAACGGATGCCGCTGTCCCACGCGCAGCGCAGGCTGTGGCTCCTCGAGGACGTCCACGGCCCGAGCGCCGCCTACAACGTCCCGATCGCCCTGCGCCTCACCGGATCGCTCGACCGGGACGCGTTGCGCGTCGCCCTGGTGGACCTCGTCGCACGCCACGAGCCGTTGCGCACGGTCTTCCCCGCAGTGGACGGCGAGCCGTACCAGGTCGTGCTGCCCGCTGAGGTCGACCTGATCCCGCTGGACCCGGCGGCGCTGGAGGAGAGCGCGACCCGGCCGTTCGACGTGCGCACCGAACCGCCGCTGCGGGCGTACCTCGCCGCTGAGGCACCCGACCGTCATGTGCTGTTGCTGGTCCTGCACCACATCGCTGCCGACGGCTGGTCCGTCGCGCCACTGCTGCGCGACCTGACCGCCGCGTACGCCGCACGTCGCAACAACACGGCGCCGCAGTGGAAGGCCCTGCCCGTCGAGTACGCCGACCACGTCCTGTGGCAGCAGGAACAGGACTTCAGCGAGCAACTGGGCCGCTGGCGCACGGCGCTGGCCGGCCTTCCCGACGAGGCGAGCCCGCCCGCGGACCACCTGCGGCCCGCCTCGCCCAGCCACCGCGGCGGTCTCGTGACGGCGCACGTCCACGCCGACGTGGCCGGGCTCGCCCGTTCCGGCCAGGCGACCCAGGCGATGGTCGTGCAGGCCGCGTTCGCCGCGCTGCTCTCCCGCCTCGGCGCGGGCACGGACGTCCCGGTGGGCGTGCCGGTCGCCGGACGAGGTGACGAGGCGCTGGACGACCTGGTCGGGCTCTTCGTCAACACCGTGGTGCTGCGCAACGACGTGTCCGGCGACCCGACGTTCCGCGAACTCCTCGACCGGGTGCGGGAGACCGGCCTGGCCGGCTACGCGAACGCCGACGTGCCGTTCGACCGGGTCGTCGAGGAGCTGAACCCCGCGCGCACCCTGGCCAGGCACCCGCTGTTCCAGGTGATGGTCGTGCTGCAGAACAACGCCGAGGCCGAAGCCGAGTTCCCCGGTTGCGAGACCGAGCTCGTCGAGGTCGACCGGCACACCGCCAAGTTCGACCTCACGCTGACCCTGCACGCGACCGGCGACGGCCTGACCTGTCACCTGGAGTTCGCGTCCGACCTGTTCGAGGACCGCACCGCCACCGCGATCCTCGACCGCTACGTGCGGTTCCTCACCGCCGTGGCGGAGAACCCCGGCCTGCGACTGTCCGAAGTGGACCTGCTGACCCCGGCCGAGCGGCACACGATCGCCGTGGAGTGGAACGACACGGGCGTCGTCGAGTCCGGCGAGTGCCTGCACGAGATCTTCGCCCGCCACGCGCTGCGGACACCGGACGCGACCGCGTTGATCCACGAGAACGGCCGCACCACCTACGCCGAACTGGACGCGCAGGCGAACCGGCTCGCGCGGCACATCGACGCCGATGCCGGCGCGCTCGTCGCGATCTGCCTGCCCAGGGGACCGGAACTGGTCGCGGCCGTGCTCGCCGTGCTCAAGCTCGGCGCGGCCTACCTTCTGCTCGACCCCGACCACCCGGCGGAACGGCTGGCCGCGCTGGTGCGCCAGGCCGACCCCGCGCTGACGGTCGTGGGCGGCCAGGAACCCCTGCCCGGCCGGTTGGTCGACGTCCACGGCGCGTCCGAACTGAGCGCGGAGCCGGTGCACCGCCGCGTGCGGCCGGACGCCGCGATGTGCGTGATGTTCACGTCGGGCTCGACCGGCAGGCCCAAGGGCGTGCTGACCTCGCACCGCGCGATCGTCGCCACCCTCACCGGCCAGGACTACGTCGCGTTCGGCGCTGACGAGGTGTGGCTGCAGTGCGCACCCGTCTCGTGGGACGCGTTCGCACTCGAACTGTTCGGCGCGCTGCTCTCCGGCGCGGCCTGCGTGCTGCAGCCCGGTCAGTCACCCGAACCCGCGCGGATCGTCGAGCTGATCGCCGAACACGGCATCACGACCGTGCACCTGTCCGCGAGCCTGCTCAACTTCGTGCTGGACGAGTACCCGGCCGCGCTCCAGGGCGTGCGCCAGGTGATGACCGGCGGTGAGGCCGCGTCGAAGGCGCACGTGCGGACGTTGCTGGAACGCCACCCGGACGTCCGGCTGGTCAACGGCTACTCGCCGCTCGAGAACACCATCTTCACCCTGTGCCACCGGATCCGGCTCGAAGACACCGCGCGCCGCAGCATCCCGGTCGGCCGCCCGCTCGCCGGCAAGCAGGTCTACGTGCTGGACGAGCACCTGCGGCTGGTCCCGCCGGGCACCCCCGGTGAGCTCTACATGGCCGGCACCGGTCTGGCGCACGGCTACCTCGGCCAGGGGGCCGCGACCGCCGAGCGGTTCGTCGCCTGCCCGTTCGGCGGTCGCATGTACCGCACCGGTGACCTCGTGCGGCAGGACGTGGACGGCACGGTCGAGTTCCTGGGCCGCGCGGACGACCAGGTGAAGATCCGCGGGTTCCGGGTGGAACCGGCCGAGGTCGCGGCCGTGCTGAACGCCTGCGAGGACGTCCGCCAGGCGGAGGTCGTGGTGCTCGACGGGCCACGGCTGGTGGCGTACGTCGTGGGTGCGGCTGACCCGGTCGCGCTGCGCGGGTTCGCCGCGGCCCGGCTGCCGGACCACCTGGTGCCGTCGGCCTTCGTGCTGCTCGGCGAACTGCCCCGCACCGCCAACGGCAAGCTCGACCGCGCGGCCCTGCCCGTTCCCGGCGTCACCGCGTCCACCGGGGACGCCGCCCGCACGCCGCGCCAGCAGATCCTCTGCGGCATCTTCGCCGGCCTGCTGGACCTGCCCGAGGTGTCGCTGGACGACGACTTCTTCGCACTGGGCGGGCATTCGCTGCTGGCCGCCCGGCTGATCAGCAGGGTGCGCGTGGTGCTGGGCGTGGAGCTCGCGCTGCGGGAGGTCTTCCGCACACCGACCGTGCGCGGTCTGGACGCCCGCGTCGACTCCCTCGCCGCGGCCAGGCCATCCGTGCGCGCAGCCGAACGCCCCGACCGGCTTCCGCTGTCGGCCGCTCAGCGCCGGCTCTGGTTCCTGAACCGCATGCAGGGTCCGGGAACGACCTACCACGTGCCGATCGCGCGCCGGCTGCGCGGACCGCTCGACACCACCGCGCTGCACGCCGCGCTCGGTGATGTCCTCGCGCGGCACGAGGTGCTGCGGACGGTGTTCCCCGACCGCGACGGCGTGCCCGAGCAGGTCGTCCTGCCGCACGCCGAGTGCGCGCTGGAGGTCTCCAGGTGCGATGAGACCGAGCTGGAGGCGTTGCTGGCGGCCGAATCCGCGAGGCCGTTCGACCTCGCGACCGACCTTCCCCTGCGGGCCGTGCTGTTCCGCCTGTCCGAAGAGTACAACGTCCTGCTCGTGGTCATGCACCACATCGTGACCGACGGCTGGTCGTGGGGACCGCTGCTGCGCGACCTCGGCGCCGCCTACGACGCCCGCCGAGCCGGTAGCGAGCCGGACCTGCCGCCGTTGGAGGTCCAGTACGCGGACTACGCGTTGTGGCAGCAGGAACTCGACACCAGCGCTCAAGTCGAGCACTGGCGGACGGCGCTCGCCGGTCTGCCGGAGGAGATCACGCTACCTGCAGACCGGCCGCGGCCTGAGACCCCGAGCCACCGCGGCGAGCAGCTGGCCGTGTCGCTCGACGCCGAGGCACACCGCAGGCTGCTGGCGATCGCCCGCGAGTGCGACGCGACGCTGTTCATGGTGGTGCAGGCCGCGCTGGCGCTGATGCTGTCGAGGCTGGGCGCGGGTACGGACGTGCCGTTGGGCACGGCGGTGGCCGGCCGCACCGACGAGGCGCTGGACGACCTGGTCGGGTTCTTCGTGAACACGCTGGTGCTGCGCACGGACCTCGCCGGTGACCCGACCTTCCGCGAGCTGGTCGGCCGGGTCCGGGAGACGGACCTGGCGGCGTACGCGAACCAGGACCTGCCGTTCGACCAGGTCGTCGAGGAGCTGAACCCGGTCCGTTCGCCCGCACGGCACCCGCTGTTCCAGGTGTTCGTCACCGTCCAGCCCGCCACGCCCGCCGCCGAACTGTCCGGGGTGGACGGTGAGCCGGTCGACATCGCGGTGACCGCGGCCAAGTTCGACCTCGCGCTGATGCTGGCCGAGACCGTGGACGAGGACGGCCCGGCGGGGATCACCGGCACGCTGGAGTACGCGGCGGACCTGTTCGAGCCCACCACGGCCCGAGCGCTGACCGCGCGGTTCGAACGCGTCGCGGCCGGGCTCGACCCGGACGCTCGGGTCTCGCGGGTGGACGTGCTGTCCGCCGAGGAGCACGACCTGCTCGCCGCGTGGAACGACACCGCCGCCGACTACCCGCGCGACCGGTCGCTGGCCGACCTGTTCGAGGAGCAGGCGGAACTCCGTCCGGACGCGGTGGCGCTGGTCTTCGGCGACGAACGGCTGACGTTCGCCGAGGTGGACTCGTGGGCCAACCAGGTGGCGCACAAGGTGCTCGAACGCGGTGTGGGCCGGGGCGACCTGGTCGGCGTGCTGGTCGAGCGGTCGCCGGCGTTCGTCGTGGCGCTGCTGGGAGTGCTGAAGACCGGGGCGGCCTACGTGCCGCTCGACCCGACGCACCCGGTGGCGCGCATCGTGGACGAGGCACGGCTGGACCTCGTGGTCAGCCACCCGTCCGTCGCCGGCCTGCTCCCAGGCCACCTGAACGTCGTGCGGGTGGACGACGTGCGGGACGAATCCCCGACGAGGCCGGGGTTCCCGGTCGGCGGGGACGACGTGGCGTGCGTGATGTTCACATCCGGATCCTCGGGTGTGCCGAAGGGTGTCGTCACGACGCACCGCGCGGCCGTGCGGATGTTCTTCGGCCAGCGGTTCGCCGCCAGGGGCGGAGTCTGGCTGCAGGCGGCGCCCGTGGCGTGGGACGCGGCTGCCCTGGAACTGTGGCAGCCCCTGCTGCACGGCACGACCTGTGTGCTCGCACCGTGCCAGGTGCCCGATCCGGCGTTGATCGCCGAGCAGGTCGCACGGCACGGCGTCGACAGGTTGTGGTTGTCCGCGGGCCTGTTCGCCGCCCTGGTGGACACCCATCCCGAGGTGTTCGGTCAGGTCGACGAGGTCGTCACGGGTGGCGACGCCGCGTCGCCCGCCCACATCGCCCGAGTGCTGCGCGAGTACCCGGACGTCCGGCTGGTGAACGGGTACGGGCCGGTGGAGAGCATGGTCTTCGCGACCACGCACCAGATCACCGAGGTGACCGGGCCGGTGCCGATCGGTGCGCCGATCGCCCACACCACCGTGCACCTGCTCGACGGTGACCTCAACCCGGTGCCACCCGGCGTTCCCGGCGAGATCTACGTCGGCGGCGACGGCCTCGCGCTCGGGTACCTGGACAAGCCCGGCGCGACCGCCGAACGGTTCGTCGCGTGTGCGGGCGGCCGGCTGTACCGGACCGGTGACCTGGCCCGCCGGCGCGCGGACGGCGTGATCGAGTTCCTCGGCCGCGCGGACCACCAGGTGAAGATCCGCGGTTTCCGGGTCGAGCCGGGGGAGATCGAGGCGGCACTGACCCGCCACGACCGCATCGCCCACGCGGTCGTGGTCGTGCGGGAGGAACCGGCGACCGGCAAGCGCCTCGTCGGCTACGTCGTGCCGGTGACCGGGTGCCAGGTCACCGCCGAGGAGGCCCGCGAGCACGCAGGCGCGCTGCTCCCGGCGTTCATGGTGCCCGCGGCGGTGGTGGTGCTGGACGCGCTCCCGCTGACGCAGAACGGCAAGCTCGACCGCCGGGCACTGCCCGCACCGGTCGTGCAGACCGGCGACGACGCACCGCGCAACGCCCGCCAGGAAGTGCTGTGCGGCATCTTCGCGGACCTGCTGGGCACGCCCAAGGTCGGTCTGCGCGACGACTTCTTCGCACTCGGCGGCCACTCGCTGCTCGCCGCCCGGCTGGTGGCCCGGATCCGTGCCGCGTTCGACACCGAGATCGGACTGCGCGAGGTGTTCGACGCACCGACCGTGGCCGCACTCGAAGCACGCCTGGACACCGGCCGCCGCGCCAGGGAACGGGTCGTGCCGGCCGAACGGCCGGAGCTCGTGCCGCTCTCCTCGGCACAGCAACGGTTGTGGACGGTCGAGCAGGTCCAGCAGCCCGGTGCCGCCTACCACGTCCCGATCGCTCTGCGGCTGACCGGCGATCTGGACGTGGCGGCACTCCGCGCGGCACTCGAGGACGTCGTGCACCGGCACGAAGCGTTGCGGACGGTGTTCCTCCAGCGCGACGGCGTTGTGCACCAAGAGGTCCTGCCGGTGACGGTCGACTTCGCCGAGTCGCAGGGCACCATCGAGGAGGAGTCCCGCAGGCCGTTCGACCTCACCGCGAGCCCGCTGAGAGTGCGGCTGATCCGTGCCGGTGAACGCGACCACGTGCTGCTCATCGTGGTCCACCACATCGCGGCCGACGGCTGGTCGATGCGGCCGCTGCTGACCGACCTCGCCGACGCCTACACGGCCCGCATCGCAGGTAGAGCTCCACAGTGGACGCCGCTGCCGGTCCAGTACGCGGACTACACGCTGTGGCAGCAGCGGTTCCCGATCGACGACCAGCTCGCGCACTGGCGGCAGGCCCTCGACGGCCTGCCGGAGGAGGCGACGCTGCCGGCCGACCGGCCCCGCCCCGCCCGTCCCGCCCACCAGGGCGACGTCGTGCCCTTCACCATCGGCGCGGACGTGCACCAGAGCCTCACGGCGCTGGCTCGGGCCGCCGGTGCGACGCCGTTCATGGTGCTGCGCGCCGCGTTCGCCGCCCTGCTGTCCCGGCTCGGCGCGGGCACGGACGTCCCGATCGGCACCCCGGTCGCGGGCAGGGCCGACGAGGCGCTGGACGACCTGGTCGGGTTCTTCGTCAACACGCTCGTGCTGCGGACCGACCTCTCCGGCGACCCGACGTTCCTGGAGCTGCTCGACCGGGTCCGCGAGCACGACCTCGCCGCCTACGACCACCAGGACCTGCCGTTCGAACGGCTGGTGGAGGAACTGAACCCGGTTCGCACCACGGCCAGGCACCCGCTGTTCCAGGTCATGGTCGTGCTGCAGAACAACGCCGAGGGCGAGTCGGTGCTGCCCGGTCTGGAGGTGGAGACGCTGCCCGCGGCGACCGGGGCGGCGAAGTTCGACCTCACCCTCGGCCTGCGGGAGGCGTTCGCGCAGGACGGCACTCCGGCCGGGCTGACCGGCGAACTGGAGTACGCGACCGAGCTCTACGACCGCGAGACGGCCGAGGCCGTCGTGACCCGGCTGGCCCGGTTGCTCAAGACCGTCGCCGCGAACCCCGGGCAGCCACTGTCCACAGTGGATGTCCTGGGTGCGGACGAACTGCGCGTCGTCACGGGGGAGTGGAACTCCTCCGGCGACAGCCCGCACCGGGACGCCACCCTGCCGGAACTGATGACCGGACGGCCGGACGCCGTCGCGTTGATCGACGACCGCGAGGCCGTCACGTACGCCGAGCTGCACGCTCGCGCGAACCGGCTCGCCAGGAGGCTGGCGGCGCAGGGCGCGGAAGCCGGCGACACGGTCGCGGTGTGCCTGCCGCGCGGTGTGGACCTCGTCGTCGCCATCCTCGCCGTGCTGAAGGCGGGCGCGGCCTACGTCCTGCTCGACCCCGACCACCCGGCCGACCGCCGGCAGGCGCTGCTCGACGAGGCCGGACCGGTGTTCGTGCTGGAGGACGTCGACGGCGGCCACTACCCGTCCGGCGACTTCACCCGCGTGATCACCGCGGACAGCCCGGCGTGCGTCATGTTCACCTCGGGCTCCACCGGACGTCCCAAAGGCGTCGTCGTGTCGCACCGGGCGCTCGTCACGACGCTGACCGGCCAGGACTACGTCGGATTCGCGCAGGACGCGGTCTGGCTGCAGTGCTCGCCGGTGTCCTGGGACGCGTTCGCGCTGGAGCTGTTCGGCCCGCTGCTCTCCGGCGCCGCCTGCGTGCTGCAGCCCGGCCAGACCCCGGAACCGGCGCAGATCAAGCGCCTGACCGAGGAGCACGGCGTCACGACGTTGCACGTCTCGGCCAGCCTGCTCAACTTCCTCATCGACGAGATGCCCGAGGTGTTCGACGGCGTCCGCGAGGTGATGACCGGTGGCGAACCCGCCTCCCTCCCGCACCTGCGCACCCTGCTCGACCGGCACCCGTTCCTGCGGGTCGTGAACGGCTACTCGCCGTTGGAGAACACCATCTTCACGCTCTGCCACGCGGTCGAGCCGCGGGACCTGGAACGGATCAGCGTGCCGGTCGGCCGCCCGGTGACGGGCAAGCGGGTGTTCGTGCTCGACCGGTGGCTGCGTGCGGTGCCGCCGGGCACCCCCGGTGAGCTGTACATGGCCGGTGACGGCCTCGCGCACGGGTACCTGGGCCAGACCCCCGCGACCGCGCAACGGTTCGTCGCCAACCCGTACGGCGTGGCCGGCGAGCGCATGTACCGCACCGGCGACCTGGTGCGCCAGGACCGCGAGGGCGTCGTGCACTTCCTCGGCCGCGCGGACGACCAGGTCAAGATCCGCGGCTTCCGGGTGGAGCCCGGTGAGGTGCGGGCGGTGCTCGCCCGTCATCCGGGCGTGCGGCAGGCCGAGGTCGTGGTCCGCGAGGACAGTCCCGGCGACAAGCGGCTCGTCGCGTACGTCGTCGGCCGTGCCGAAGGTGTGCGGGAGTTCGCCGCGAAGCACCTGCCCGACTACCTCGTGCCGGCCGCGGTCGTCGCGCTGGAGTCGTTGCCGCGCACGCCCAACGGGAAGCTCGACCGCGCCGCACTGCCCGTGCCCGACGTGCGGCGGGTCGCCGGCCGTGCGCCGCAGACCCCGCACGAGGAACTGCTCTGCGGCCTGTTCGCGGAACTGCTGAACGCCCCCGAGGTGACCGTCGACGACGACTTCTTCGCGCTCGGCGGCCATTCGATCCTGGTGATGCGCCTGGTCAGTCGCGTTCGTTCGGTCTTCGGCGCGGAACTGGGCGTGCGGACCGTGTTCGAGAACCCGACGGTCGCGGGCCTGGCCGCCCACCTGCCGGCAGCCGCCCGTCCCGCCCCACGGCCCGTGCTGCGGGCCCGTCCGATGTCCAAGGAGACGTTGTGATCCCCCTGTCGTTCGCCCAGCAACGGCTGTGGTTCCTCGATCGGCACGAGGGAACCGGCGCCGCCTACAACATCCCTCTCGCACTGCGGCTACACGGAGTGCTCGACAGAGAAGCGCTCGAGCTCGCACTCACCGACGTGGTCGCGCGGCACGAGGCGTTGCGCACCACGTTCCCCAGCCGCGACGGCGAGCCGTACCAGGAGGTCCTGGACGACGCGAAGGTCGTGCTCGCCGTGCTCGAACCGGGCGACCCGGCCTTCGTGCTGGGCCGCGCGGCGCGGGAGGCGTTCGACCTCGCCGCCGACCCGCCGTTCCGGGCGCACCTGCTCGAGGAGGGGCCGCGGGACCACGTGCTGCTGCTGGTGATGCACCACATCGTCAGCGACGGCTGGTCGCTCGGACCGTTGCTGCGCGACCTCACCGCCGCCTACACCGCGCGACTGGAGGGCGAGGCGCCGGACTGGGAGCCGTTGCCCGTCCAGTACGCCGACTACACGCTGTGGCAGCAGGACGTCCTCGGCTCGGCCGACGACCCGGGCAGCGTGCTCAGCGCCCAGCTGGCGCACTGGCGGGCGAAGCTGGCCGGTCTGCCCGAGGAGATCCCGCTGCCCGTCGACCGTCCGCGCGACGGCGACACCGGCACCGCGGGCTCCGCCGTGACCGCGCTGCTCGACGCCCGCACCGCGCGGGGACTGGCCGTGCTGGCGGAGGAGTCCGGCGCGACGCTGTTCATGGTCGCCCAGGCCGCCTTCGCCGCGTTGCTGGCACGCAGCGGCTCCGGCGAGGACGTCCCGATCGGCACGGTCGTGACCGGCCGCGGCGAGGAGGCGCTGGAGGACCTGGTCGGGTTCTTCGTCAACACGCTGGTGCTGCGGGTGGACGTGTCCGGCGACCCGTCGTTCCGCGGGCTGCTGGCCAGGGTGCGCGAGGAGTCGCTGGACGCCTACGGGAACCAGGACCTGCCGTTCGACCGGCTGGTGGAGGAGCTGAACCCGGTGCGGGCGCCGGGCAGGCACCCGCTGTTCCAGGTCATGGTGCTCGTGGACACGGACTCCGAGGGCGCCCTCGAACTGCCCGGCCTCACCGCCGCGGTGGAGCCCTTCGGGGCGGGTTCCGCGAAGTTCGACCTCACCCTGTCGCTGCGCGAGGGACGGGACGGGGTGGCGTGCTCGCTGGAGTACCTCACCGGTCTCTTCGACGACGCGACCGCCGAGATGCTGCTGGAGCGGCTGGTCCGGTTGCTGGACCAGGCCGCGGCCGACCCCGACCGGCCGTTGTGGGACCTGGAGGTGCTGTCCGCGCAGGAACGCGCCGCGGTGCTCGCCACCACGGAGACACCCGTGCCCGCCGCCACCGTGCACGAGCTGTTCGCACGTCAGGCCGCGCGCACCCCGCAGGCCGTGGCCCTGGTGTCGGACGACACCGAGATCACCTACGCGAGGCTGAACGCGGAGTCCGACAGCCTCGCGGGTTTCCTCCTCTCGCAGGGGATCCGGCGTGGTGACGTCGTGGGTGTCCACATCGGACGCGGCGTCGAGATGGCGACCGCGTTGCTGGCCGTCCTCAAGGCGGGCGCGGCCTACCTGATGCTCGACGTCGACTTCCCGCCCGCACGGCTGGCCTCGATGGTGGCGTCCCCGCCGGTGCGGCTCGTCCTGACCGACCGGCCGTTCGACGTGGACGTGCCCGTGGTCGCGCTCGACTACGTCCGGCCGATGCCGTTCACCGCACCGGAAACCGGTCCCGACGACCTGGCGTGCGTCATGTTCACCTCGGGCTCCACCGGTGCCGCGAAGGCAGCAGGCGCCCCGCACCGCGCGCTGACCGGCACGCTGGCCGGCCAGCGGTACGCGGGGTTCGGCCCCGGCGAGGTGTGGCTGCAGTGCGCCTCCGTGTCGTGGGACGCCTTCGCCACCCAGCTGTTCGGCCCGTTGCTGGCCGGCGGCACGTCGGTGCTGTACCCCGGCCAGCGGCCCGAGCCCGCGGTCATCGCGCGGCTCGTGGTGCGTCACGGCGTGACGGTGCTGGACGCGTCGGCCAGCCTGTTCAACCACCTCTGGGACACCAGCCCGGAGATCTTCACCGGGCTGCGCTGGGCGTTGACCGGCGGTGAGGCCGCCTCGGCCGGGCACGTGCGCGCGGTGCTGGCCGCCGTGCCGGGCATCGGCGTGGTCAACGGCTACGGACCCGTCGAGAGCATGGGTTTCACCACCTCGTTCACCGTGCCGCAGGGCTGGGACGGCACGGTGGTGCCGATCGGTTCCCCGCTGGCGGGCAAGAGCGCGGTCGTGCTCGACCACCGGCTCTCACCCGTGCCGACCGGTGCCGTGGGGGAGTTGTACGTCGGCGGAGAGGGCCTCGCGCACGGCTACCTCGGCCGGCCCGGACTGACCGCCGAACGGTTCGTCGCCTCGCCGTTCGCCGCCGGGGCACGGCTGTACCGGACCGGTGACCTGGTCCGCCGCCGCGCCGACGGCACGCTGACCTACCTGGGCCGCGCCGACGACCAGGTGAAGATCCGCGGGTTCCGCGTCGAGCCCGCGGAGGTCGAGGCGGTGCTCACCGCGCATCCGGACGTGACGGCCGCGGCCGTGGTGGCGCGCGAGGACGGGCCCGGCGGCAAGCGGCTCGTCGCCTACGTGGTCGGCGACGCCGACCCGCGGCGCCTGCGGGAACACCTGCTGGAGCGGCTGCCCGAGCACATGGTGCCCGCCGCCTTCGTCACGCTGGACGCGTTCCCCCTGACGCCCAACGGAAAGCTGGACCGCCGCGCGTTGCCCGCGCCGTCGTACACCGTCGGCGGCAGCCAGCCGCGCACGCCCCGGCAGGAGATCCTGTGCGGGCTGTTCGCCAAGGTGCTGGGGCTCGAGGCGGTCGGTCTCGACGACGGGTTCTTCGACCTCGGCGGGCATTCGCTGCTCGCGGCCAGGTTGCTCGCCTCCATCCGCACGGTCTTCGGCGTCGAGCTGGGCATCCGCGTCCTGTTCCGCGACCCCACACCCCGCGGTCTCGACGGACACCTGGACAGCACGGCACCGGTGCGCACCGCGCCCCGCCCGGAACACCGCCCGGAACGGGTGCCGCTGTCGTCCGCCCAGCTGGGTGTGCGGCTCGCGATGGAGGTCGCCGACCACGCCTACACCGCGCCGCACGCCATGCGGCTGCACGGGGATCTGGACCTGGAGGCCCTGCGGACCGCGTTGCTCGACGTCGTCGAACGGCACGAGGCCCTGCGGACGGTGTTCCCCGAGGACGCCTCCGGGTGGCACCAGGTCGTGCTACCGGCGGACGAGCTGGTGTTCGAGGTCGAGGACTGCGCCGAAGCCGAGCTGGAAGCCACCTCGGCCGCGCTGGTGGCGCGCCCGTTCGACCTCGCCGCCGACATCCCGCTGCGAGTCCACGTGTTGCGCGTCGGTGCACGTGACCACATGTTGTTGCTGGCGTTGCACCACATCGCCACGGACGGCTGGTCGACCGGTGTGCTGCTGCGCGACCTCGCCGAGGCGTACCGGGCTCGTGTCGCCGGCGTGGCACCGGACTGGAAGCCGTTGCCGATCCAGTACCCGGACCACAGCCTGCGGCAGGAGCTGTCCGCCGAGTCGCTCGAGTTCTGGGCCGAGACGCTGAACGGCGTCCCGGACGAACTGCGGCTGCCCGTCGACCGCCCGCGTCCGGTGGTGTCGGACAACATCGGCGACGAGGTCCGCGCACAGGTCGACGCCGGCACGCACCAGAAGCTCGTCGCGTTGGCACGGGCCAACAACGCCACGGTGTTCATGGCACTGCACGCGGCCGTGGCGACGCTGCTGACCAAGCTGGGCGCCGGCACGGACGTCGTGCTCGGCACCGTGGTCGCCGGCCGCGGCCCCGAGGACCTGGACGACCTGGTCGGCCTCTTCGTGAACACCCTCGCGTTGCGCGTCGACCTGTCCGGTGACCCGGACTTCACCACCATCCTGGCGCGCGTCCGCGAGGCCGACCTGGCCGCGTACACGCATCAGGACGTGCCGTTCGACCGCGTCGTGGAGCGGGTCAACCCGGAGCGTTCCAGCGCCAGGCACCCCCTGTTCCAGGTGTCGCTCGCGTTGCAGGACGGGGTGGACGGCGTCGAGGACGACGCGCTCGGCCTGCCCGGCCTGGACGTGCGGACCGTCCGCACCACCACCGGCGGCGCGAAGCTCGACCTGTCCCTGGGCTTCGGGCAGAGCGAGGCCGGGCTGCAGGTGTGCCTGGAGTACGCCGTCGACCTGTGGGACCGCGCCAGCGCCGAGAAGTTGCTGGCCCGGCTGGTCGGTCTCGTCGAAACGCTCGTCACGGACCCGTCGGCGCCGCTGAGCCGGATCGAGGTGCTGACCGCGGCCGAGCGGGAAGCCGTTCTGCGCCGGTGGAACGACACGGCGGTCGCGCACGACGTCGAGAGGCCCGTGCAGGCGCAGATCGCCGATGTCGCAGCACGTACTCCCGATGCACCCGCGGTCGTCGCGCACGACGGGATGCTCACCTACCGCGAGCTGGACGAACGGGCCAACCGGCTGGCGCACCACCTGATCGCGCTCGGTGCGCGCCGCGGCACCGTCGTCGGGGTCTGCACGGACCGGGACACCAGCAGCGTCGTGGCGTTGCTGGCCGTGCTCAGGACCGGCGCGGCCTACCTGCCGGTCGACCCCACCTACCCGCCGGAGCGGCTGGTCTACATGCTGGCCGACGCGGGTGCGCCGGTCGTGGTGACGCAACGGGCGCTGGCGCACCTGGTCGCGTCCAGCGACGCGGCGAAGGTGGTGCTGGACGGGGAGGTCCCGGAGTGTCCGGCCACCGCGCCGGTGGTCGCGGGCGACCCGCGCGACGCCGCGTACGTGATCTACACGTCCGGCTCCACCGGCCGTCCCAAGGGCGTGGTGGTCGAGCACCGCGCGCTCGCCAACCAGACGGCCTGGCTGGTGCCCGCGCTCGGGCTCGTGCCGTCCGACCGCTCCAGCCACCTGTCCGCGCAGGGCTTCGACGCCGCGGTCGCGGAGATCTGGCCGACGCTCGTGTCCGGCGCCGCCCTGCACCTGCCGTCGCAGCAGGTGCTGGAGGACACCGAGGCCCTGGCCGAGTGGATCGCGGAGAGCGCGATCACGGTGTCGTCCCTGGCCACCCCGCGGCTGGAGGCCATGCTCGACGAACCGGCACTGGCCGCGTCCTCGGTGCGCGTCATGCACACCGGAGGGGACGTGCTGCGCCGCCGCCCGCCCGCCGGCATGCCGTTCGAGCTGTACAACACCTACGGCCCGACGGAATGCACGGTCAACTCGACGTGCGGCCTGGTGTCGCCGGGCGCGGACGCGGACCTGCCGCCGATCGGCACGCCGATCGACAACTACCTGGCGCTCGTGCTGGACGAGCACCTGCGGCCCGTCCTGCCGGGTGTGGTCGGCGAGCTGTACGTGGCGGGCGCGGGCCTCGCGCGTGGCTACCTGGGCAACCCCGGCCTGACCGCGACCCGGTTCGTGGCCTCGCCCACCGGCGGGCGGATGTACCGGACCGGCGACCTCGTGCGCTGGCTCCCGGACGGGCGGCTCGCGTTCCACGGCCGCGCCGACCAGCAGGTGCAGATCCGCGGCCTGCGCATCGAGACCGGAGAGGTCGAGGCCGCGTTGTGCGCCCTGCCGGAGGTCGTCCAGGCGGCCGTGGTCGTCCGCGAGGACCGGCTGGTCGCGTACCTCGTCGCGCCGGACGGGATCGACCCGGCGGCGGTGCGGCGCCGGCTCGCCGAGTTCCTGCCCCGGTACATGGTGCCCGAGGCGTTCGTCGTCCTGCCCGCCCTGCCGCTGACCCCCAACGAGAAGCTCGACCGGCGGGCCCTGCCCGCACCGGAGGTGGTGACGGCAGAGTTCCGCCCGCCCGCGACGGCACTGGAAGCGACGCTCTGCGCGTTGTTCGCCGAGGTGCTCGGCCGCGAGTCGGTCGGGCCGGACGACGGGTTCTTCGCCCTGGGCGGCCACTCGCTGCTGGCGGCCAAGCTCGTCTCCCGGATCAGGGCGGAACTGGGCGTGCGCCCCGAACTGCGCCTGCTGTTCGACGCCCCGACCCCGGCAGGCCTGGCCGAACGGCTCGGCAGCTCGGCCGCCGGTGATCCGCTGGGCGTGCTGATCGGGTTGCGCACCAAGGGAGACCTCGCGCCGTTGTTCTGCGTCCACCCCGGCGCCGGCATCAGCTGGGAGTACTACGGCCTGCTGCCGCACGTCGACCCGCGCCGCCCGGTCTACGCCCTGCAGGCGCGCGGACTGACCGACCCGTCCGCGATGCCCGCCAGCCTCGCGGAGATGGCCGCCGACTACCTGGACCTGGTCCGCACCGTCCAGCCGGAAGGCCCGTACCACCTGCTCGGCTGGTCGTTCGGCGCGGTCGTCGTGCACGAGATGGCGACCCTCCTGGCCCCGTCCGACATCGGTCTCCTGGCCCTGCTGGACGGCTACCCGGAAACCGAGGAGCACCCGCCGGTGTCACCGGACGACCCGGACCTGCTCACCCCGTTGCTGCTGTCCCTGGGCTACGAGCTCGACCAGCCCGTCCGCACCCGCGCCGAGTTCGACGCGGCGATCCGCGACCAGGCCGGTCCACTGGCCGGCTTCGCGGGGGCCGCGCTGCCCGAGGTGTTCGCGTCGAACGTCAACCTCCACAACCGCCACAAGCCCTCACTGCTGGCCGCGGGCGCGCACGTGTTCGAGGCCACCGAGGGCAAATCCCCGTCCGACCCCACCCCGGCCTCGTGGCTGCCGCACTTCACCGGCCACGTCGAGGTCCACCGCGTGCACAGCACCCACGGCGGCCTGACCGCCCCGGAACCGCTGGCGTCCATCGGCGCCGTCCTGTCCACCCACCTCTCCAGCGAGGAGCCCCGCTCATGACCGCCGTCCTGAACACCACCCACGTCACCTCCGTCCACCGCTACTACGAGCTCGTCGACGCAGGCGACGTGACGGGCCTGGTGAACATGTTCAGCCCGGACGCCACCTACCGCCGCCCCGGCTACGCCCCGATGGTCGGCCACCAGGAGATGACCGCCTTCTACGGCGGCGCCCGCGTGATCCGCGAAGGCCGCCACACCGTCGACAAGGTCGTGGAGGGCGAGGACGAGGTCGCGGTCTACGGGACGTTCGCCGGTGTCCTGCACGACGGCAGGAACGTGGACCTCAGGTTCTCCGACTTCTTCGAGTTCACCGAGGACGGCCACTTCGCCCGCCGGGACACGTTCTTCTTCGCCCCGCTGGTCTGACCCCCGCGGCCCGCCGGCCAGTGGTGTGGCTCGGAAGGTTGCCGGGCGAATTCGCGGTCAGACGGGTGCGTCGTGGTGCCGCCCCCACGTCCTCATACCGGACGTAGGGGGCGTGGGGGCGGTGCCGCGAGGCGCCCTGCTGAGCGTGAATCACCCAGCCGAGCTTCCGAGCCACACCACTGGCTTCGCCGGCGGGCCGTCACAGGTCGGCCAGCGGCACGGGCCTGCCCAGCAGGAAACCCTGCGCCTGGTCGCACCCGAGCGTCCGCAGGATCTCCAGCTGTTCCACCTGCTCCACCCCCTCGGCGATCACGGTCATGTCGACCGCGTGCGCCATGGCGATGATGCTCGTGACGATCGCCTCCGCCTCGTCGGACCGGCCCAGCCCCGTCGTGAAGGAACGGTCGATCTTGAGCGTGTCCAGCGGCAGGGTGAGCAGCTGCGCGAGGGACGAGTAGCCGGTGCCGAAGTCGTCGATCGCCAGCCGCACGCCCAGGTCGCGCAACGCCGCGAGGGTGCGGGCGGCCAGCGCCGGGTCGCGGGTCAGGGCGCTCTCGGTGATCTCCAGGCACAACGAGCTGGGGTCGAGCCCCGCCTGGTGGGTGGCGTGCCGGATCGCCGACACCAGCCACGGGTCGTCGAGCTGACGGGCCGACAGGTTCACGGTCAGTTCCAGGCCCGGTGCCAGGTCGGCGATCTCGCGGGTGGCGGTGTGCATCATGTGCGCGCCCACGATGTTGATCAGGTCGCTCTCCTCGGCGAGCGTGATGAACTCGGCCGGGGAGATGAGGCCGTAGCGCGGGTGCGTCCAGCGCAGCAGGCCCTCGACGGCGGTGCGCTCATCCGTGCGGAGGTCGACGATCGGCTGGTAGGCGACCCACAGCTGGTCGCTCAGCGGTGCCGTGCGGAGGTCCTGTTCCAGCTGCAGCCTGCGCTGGATGCGGTCGCGCAGCTCGACGTCGAAGAACGCGATGCGGCCGCGGCCCCTGGTCTTCGCGTGGTACATCGCCAGGTCGGCGTCGCGCAGCAGGTCGGCTCCGTTGCGCGGGTCTCCCGGCTCGGCCAGGACGATGCCCACGCTCGCGTCGACGTGCAGCCGGCGGCCGTCCACGAAGATCGGCCGGTTCAGCTCGGCGCGGACGTGGTCCGCCAGGGAGGTCGCCTCGTCCGGGCCGGTCACGCCGTAGGCGATGACGGTGAACTCGTCACCGCCGAGCCTGCCGACGACGTCGCCGCGGCGGGAGCTGCGGCTCAGCCTCGACCCGACGACCCGCAGCACCTCGTCACCGGCGCTGTGGCCGAGGGAGTCGTTGATGACCTTGAACTTGTCCAGGTCGATGAACAGCACCGCGGTGAGACCCGACCGGTGGGCCCTGGCGGTGGGACTGAGGCGGTTGATCGTCACCGTGCGGTTGCACAGGCCCGTCAACGCGTCGTGCGTCGCCTCGTGCTCCAGCTGGCTGTCGATCATGCGGCGTTCGGTGATGTCGGTGAACGAGATGACCGTCGCCGAGGGCGTCATCCCGTCCTGGGTCAGCGCGCGGGCGCTGAGCGACAGCCAGACGTGGGTGCCGTCCGGCCGCAGCGCGCGGAGGATCCGGCCGTGCTGCGCCTTGCCGGTGGCGCGGGTGATGGCCGACGCGTACTGCTCGTGCGGGACCGGCTGCCCGGACTCGTCGTGCAGCTCGGCCAGTGACGCGGGCTGACCGATCACCTCCTGGGCGCGCACGCCGAGGATCCGCTCGGCCGCCGGGTTCACGGACTCGACGAGACCGGTGGCGCCGACGACCAGCACGCCCTCCTCGATGGCCGCGACCACCGAGGTGAAGTGGTGCTCGGCCCGCCTGCGCGCCGTCTCGTCCGCGCAGACCAGCACGTAGCCGTCGTCCATCCGGGCCACCGACACCCGCACCGCCAGGGCACCGCCGTCGGAACGCCGGTGCACCGCGTGCACGACGCCTCCCGCGTCCAGGACCTCCTCCGGGTCCAGCGGCGCACCCACCACCAGACCGATGGACTGCCCGAGCACCTCGGCCGCACGCCGGCCGTAGACGTTCTCCGCACTGCGGTTCCAGCTCGTCACGACGCCGTCGGAGGTGGTCGCGATGAGCGCGTCGCTGACGTGCGCGGCGAGGGCGGCCTGGTAGCGCAGGGCCGCCGCGGCCGCCTTCTGCTCGGTGACGTCCCGCATGATCACCTGGAACGCTGGCCGGCCCTCCCAGGTCGTGCGCACCGAGACCGACTCGATGTCGGTGGTGCCGCCGTCGAACCGGACCAGTACGGCGTCGGCCGGGTCGCTCGTCGCGCCCGGCTCGGTCAGCTTCGAGATCCGCTGCATCATGTCCTGCTGCGAGTGCGGGTGCACGAAGTCGGTGATCGGGCGCCCGATCAGCTGGGACTCCGATCGCGCCCGCACGAACTGGACCGCCGCCGGGTTCGCGTACACCAGCAGGCCCGCCTCGTGCACCACGATCGCCTCGGGGGCGAGGTCCACGAGCAGCCGGTAGCGGTCGGCCAGGTCCGCGAGCTCCTGCTGCTGGACGTGCCGGCGGGTCACGTCGGCGACCACGCCGACCAGGGCGCGGGCGGACTCGTGGGTCGAGACGCGGGCGCGGAACTGGAGCCAGCGGGTGCCGATCGAGGTCTCGAGGGGCTGTTCCAGCTCGAAGTCCTGCCAGGCCGCCGCCTTCGTGGCCACGTCCAGCGGGGCCGTCAGCTCGGCCAGCCGGGCGCGCACGGTGTCCTCGTCGGCGCCGGGCACGCCGATGACCGCGTCGAGGCCGGGCATCCAGCCGAGCTCGCCGGCGTCGAGGTCCAGCCACCACACGACGGCGGCCCCGACCGAGAGCGCGAGCTCGACCAGCAGTTCCTGGTCGAACCCGGCGTCACCGATCAGGCCGCTCACGTCTCGGCCCCCAGATCCGGGTGTTGGCACTGTGAAGTCCTACTACACACTCGACCAGAGCCGCATCCGCCTGGCGTGAACATGGTGAGCCGTTATATCCGGTCGGCGGGACCGCCCGATGATCAGGGTTCGGTTCTGACAGTCCACTGTGGACGGTCGGGTGGCATTTCGCAAGCCGGTTTACACCGTTATCCTTTCCCGAAGAGGTGTCGGCCCTCAGTCTGGGGGATCTGGATATGGTCGCGCGAAGCATGGGCATTTGTGGAATCGGCGTGGTCAGCGCGTACGGGTGGAACCGCCGGTCGCTCTGGGAGGGACTGATGAGCGGCAAACCCGCCGCGTCGATCGTCCCGGAACTGAACCGGTTCCCGGGCGACACCGTCTGGGCCGCGTACGTCGCGCAGGGCGGTGACCCGGTCGACGGGCCGAGCCGGTTCGCCCGTGCCATGCGAGCCGCCGCCAGGGAGGCGATCGACGACGCGGGCGCTCGCGGCTGGCGTCCCGGCCGGAGGGTCGGCCTGCTGCACGCGGTCGTGCTGGGCGAGGTCGACCTGTGGCGCGACTTCTACGTCACGCGCGGTGGCGAGTTACCCGTGCACGACTACCTGGCGTTGATGCCGTCCACGCCGATGTCGACGTTCATGCAGGAATACGGTTTCCACGGCCCCGCCATGAACGTCTCGGCCATGTGCGCGTCCGGCAACGCCGGACTGATCACGGCGAAGGCGTGGCTCGACGCGGGAATCGTCGACGACGTCGTGTTCGTCGCGACGGATCTGTCGCTCACCCCGGAGAACGTCTCCCACTTCGTCCGGCTGGGAGTGGCCATCGTGGACGCGGAGCCGCTCGACGCGTGCCGCCCGTTCCAGGAGGGCAGCAGGGGCTTCGTGATGGGCGAGGCGTCCGTGGCGTTCGTCCTCTCACGAAACGCGGTCAACCCCTACGCCCTCACCCTCGGTGGCGCGATGTCCCACGACGCGTACCACGTGACGTCGATCGATCCCCGGCTCGACCAGGTCACCGCCTGCTTCACCGACGCGCTCGACAACGCCGGGGTCAGCGCGGCCGACGTGCGCTACCTGAACGCGCACGGCCCGGGCACCGCGCAGTGCGACACCGCCGAAGCGGCGGTGCTGGACCAGCTCTTCGGTCCGGACACCGGCATCTACTCCGTGAAACCGCTGACCGGGCACTGCCAGGGCGCGGCGTCGGCGATCGAGGTCGCGGTGACGGCGATGGCCTACGACAAGGGAACGATCCCGGCATCACCGGTCGTCGCACCGGCACACCCGCGGCTGCTGGACGGGCCGACGCCGTTGCGCGGCGGGCTCACGGTCAAGTCGTCGCTCGGCATGGGCGGCCACAACTCGGTGGTGGTGCTGGCGCCACCGGCCTGAGGCATTGCGTTCTCCCGCAATTGGTGTCGCCACGGCCTCGTGATCCCTACGGTCGGCCTGATGTGGAAGCTGATGACGGCGGCACTCGCGGTGCTGGCCAGCATGGTCGTCCCCGCACAGAACGCCGCGGCGGCCGAACGGTTCTGGGAGCTCCAGCTGAACCTGTGCAACAGCGGGATCGCCGGCTGCTACCAGCAGGGCCGTTCCGTCCCCGAGGCCGGAGACCTGATCGTCCGCCTGCGACCTGACCTCGTGACGCTGAACGAGATCTGCCGCAACGACCTGCCGGACCGCCTGGTGCCGTCCATGGTCACGGCCTGGCCGGGCGACCGGATCCACCAGTTCTTCGCGCCCGCGCTGAGGAAGGACACCGGCACGCCGGTGAAGTGCACCAACGGCCAGGACTACGGCAACGCGGTGATCGGCCGCGTGCCTGCCGCGGCCTACCAGGGCGTGAAGACGTGGACCGGCAGGTACACGAGCCAGGACACCGGCAACGAGCAGCGGACGTACGCGTGCGTGTACGCGATCGGTCACCACCTGGGCTGCACGACCCACCTGTCGGCGTCCAGCGAACCGGTCGCGCTCGCCCAGTGCCGGTCCCTGCTGTTCGACGTGATCCCGCAGATCAGGGCGGCGGAGGGGGTCACCGGCAGGACGGTGGTCGGCGGCGACTTCAACCTGGAGTACGACACCTCCGACCCGGAGAACGCGCAGAACTGCGTTCCGCCCGGCCACGTCCGCAAGGGCGACGGCAGCGTGCAGCACGTCGTGTTCTCGAACGACCTCGCGTTCGTCAGCACGCAGAAGTACTCGATGCGCTACACCGACCACCCCGGGTTCCTGGTCCGCCTGACCAAGCCCTGAGGCCTGGCCAGGCGGGACCAAGTGGTGTGGCTCGGAAGGTTGCCGGGGGAATTCGCGGTCAGACGGGTGCATCGTGGCGCCGCTCACGTCCTCATACTGGACGTATGGGGGCGTGGGGGCGGTGCCGCGAGGCGCCCTGCTGAGCGTGAATACGCTCGCCAACGTTCCGAGCCACACCACTTCAGCAGGCGGGGAAGAACGCCCTGGTGCCGCCGGTGGCCTGCCGGTCGCTGAACCGGCAGCCGAACCGCGGGTCGTCCGTGCGGCGCACGTCGTCACCGGCCGGCCGCTTGCCCCGGTCCACCCACGTGGTCAGGTCGCGCCACGCGGTCCCGGCCTCGGCGGGGGAGAACTCGCAGTGGTCGACCGTGCGGATGGCGCGCTGCACCAGCAGGTGGGTGCGGCCGAAGCGGGCGGTGTCGTCGCGGTAGTCCTGCTCCATCGAGAACGGCACGAACAGGTCGCCGATGCCGTGCAGCGACACGACGGGAGCACTCGGCAGGCCCTGAACGGCAGGGATCTGGGTGAGCGCCCAGGTGTTGCGTGCGACGGGGTTGGCGGCCCGGACCCGTTGCACGGCCGCGTTCACGTCCACCGGCGAGTTCGGCCGGTAGCGGGTGGTGACGTTCGTGGCTATCTGCAGCGGGTTCTCCGCGAGGCCGGTGGCGGCGGAGTTGGTGACGAGGCCGAACAGGAAGTCCTGCCAGTAGGCGTAGGCCGCCTCGGTGCCGGGCCGCGCGCCGCCGGACAGGGTGGCGACGAGGGCCTTGAACTGGGCGTCGCGACCGGCCAGCGCTTCCCTGATCCGGGGTACGACGACGGTCGCGTAGTCCGGTGGCAGCGGATAGGCCCTGATGCCGGTCAGCGCCTGCGCGGCGAGGTGGTAGCTCAGGAAGTAGTCGAACAGCTCGTGGTCGCCCAGCACGCCGCACATCGGCAACGCGCCCGCGTAGAACCCCGGGTACTGCTCCAGCGAACGGGCGATGACGTGCCCGCCCATGGACACACCGGCCAGGAACACCTTCGACGGCCGCTGCACCTTCCGGCCGAACAACGCCGCGAGCTCTCGGGTGGTCGTGACACCGGCCCTGACGTCGTAGGCGTTGCTGTAGTAGGAGGACGCGGCCCACGCGTAGCCCTCGTCGAGCCAGCGCTGCCGGAGCCCGAACGGCGGAGCGTCGACGGTGAGGACCTTGCCGTCACCGCGGTAGCCGTGCGCCCACATCGCGAGCCGCCCGTTCCAGCGCGGCGGCACCTCGATGACGTAGCCCGCGTGGCTGTGCACGCCCTGCAGGACCCTGGTCGGCTTGCCGCCGACCAGTGCCGGGGCGAGAGGCGGGTTGACGATCGTGTAGCCGGGCAACGGCCGATCGCCACCGGTGGCCGCCGCGGGCTGCGCGACGACGGACACGAGGAGGAACGACAACGCGACGCTGAGCAGTCGTCTCATGCCCGGGACGCTACTAGCGGGCGGGCGCCGGCGACAGGAGTCCGTTCGGCCGCACGTGGCGACCGGATGTGGATGCCCCGGTCAAGGGAAAAGTTGGCCGATATGTGCCACCCCGACCACCTTGTCGCAGGCGGAACGTCTCATTAGCGTCAATTTCGGTAAGGCCGAATTCCCTTCTGGCACAACGGTTGCCGGAGCCCCCCGGAGGACTCGATGGTGAGCTCGCCCGCGCGTGCGAACGCGCTGCTGTCCGTGCAGGGGCTGGTGAAGCGCTTTCCCGGTGTGACGGCACTGGGAGGTGTGGACTTCGACGTCCGCGCGGGGGAGGTCCACTGCCTGCTCGGGCAGAACGGCGCCGGCAAGTCGACGCTGATCAAGGTGCTGTCCGGCGCGCACCGCCCCGACGAGGGCGAGATCCGCTGGCGGGGCGAGGTCGTGGAGTTCGGCAACCCGACGGCCGCGATGCGCAGCGGTGTGGCCGCCATCTACCAGGAGCTCGACCTCGTGGCCGGCTTGTCCGTGGCCGACAACGTGTTCCTCGGTCACGAACTGTCCACGGCGGGGTTCAGCCGGCGGGCGGAGGCGCGCCGCAGGACCCGCGCGCTGCTCGATCGCCTGGGGCACAGGGACATCTCGCCCGACCGCGACGTCGGCCGGTTGTCCGTGGCGCACCAGCAGGTCGTCAGCATGGCGAGGGCGCTGTCGTTGGACGGGCAGCTGCTGATCATGGACGAGCCGTCGGCCGTGCTGGACCCGGACGAGGTGCGGGTCCTGTTCGGCGTCATCAGGGAGCTCACCGCCCAGGGGGTGGCGGTGATCTACATCTCGCACCGGCTGGCCGAGATCAGGGAGATCGGCGACCGGGTGACCGTCCTCAAGGACGGCCGCACGGTCGCGACGGGTCTGCCCGCCCGTGAGGTGAAGACCTCGGAGCTGATCTCGTTGATGACCGGGCGGGTGCTGGACAACGTGTACCCGCAGCGGTCGCCTCTCGACCCGGCCGCACCCGAGGTGCTGGTGGTGCGCGGACTGGCCGACGGCGACCGCTTCGCCGGCGTGGACCTCACGGTCCGCGCCGGTGAGGTGGTCGGGCTCGCGGGTCTCGTGGGATCCGGCCGCTCGGAGATCCTGGAGACCGTCTACGGCGCGCGCAAGGCCGCCGAGGGCACCGTGGAGGTCGACGGCAGGCGCCTGCGACGAGGAAGCGTCGGCGCCGCCGTCCGCGCGGGGATGGGGTTGTGCCCCGAGGAGCGCAAGAGCCAGGGCCTGCTCCTCGACCAAGCCGTGTACCGCAACATCACCGTCTCGTCGATGTCGTCGTTCGCGAAGTTCGGGTTCCTGGACGACCGCGCCGAACGGGTCCGCTCGAGCCAGCTGACCGAGGCGCTGGACGTCCGGCCGGCCGGCGTCGACCGCCTGGTGCGCGGACTGTCCGGGGGCAACCAGCAGAAGGTCGTGCTCGCGCGGTGGTTGCTGCGGGAGTGCCGGGTGCTGCTGCTGGACGAACCCACCCGCGGCGTGGACGTGGGCGCGCGCAGCGAGATCTACGAGCTCGTCCGTCAGCTGGCCGACTCCGGTGTCGCCGTGGTCGTCGTGTCCAGCGACGTCGAGGAGGTCCTGGGCCTGGCCGACCGGGTCCTGGTGGTGCGCGAGGGCCGGGTGGTCCACGACGGCCCGGCCGACGAGATCGACGAGTCCCGGGTCCTCGACCTGGTCATGGAAGGACAGCCAGCATGAGCGAGGACACCGCCGTGCCCACGCAGCAGAGAACACCGGTCGCGAAGGAGTCCGGCATCTCGGCGCTGCTCGGCTCCGCGGCCGGGCGCAACACCGGTCTCGTGGTCGCACTGGTCCTGTTGTGCGTCGGCGGTGTGGTCACCGCCGGCGACCGGTTCGCCGACGTCGACAACCTGCTCACCATCCTGCGGCTCGCGGCGGTGATCGGCGTCGTGAGCATCGGCATGACGTTCGTGATCACCGGCGGCGGCATCGACCTGTCGGTGGGCGCGATCGTCGCGCTCTCCTCGGTGTGGGCCACGACCCTTGCCACGCAGGGGATCGCGAACGACACGCACTGGATCGTCATGGTGTTCACCGCGTTGCTGGTGGGCGGTGCGTGCGGACTGGTCAACGGCGCGCTCATCGCCTACGGCCGGGTCGTGGCGTTCATCGCGACGCTGGCGAGCCTGGCCGCCGCCCGCGGTCTCGCCGAGATCATCTCCAACCGCAAGACGCAGATCGTGAACGTGCCGGGCTTCGCCGCGTTCTTCGACGCGTCGGTGCTGGGGGTGCCGGTGCTCGTGGTGATCTTCGCACTGGTCGCCGTGGGCGGGTGGGTGCTGCTCAACCGCACCACGTTCGGGCGGCGGACGTTCGCCGTCGGCGGCAACCCGGAGGCGGCGCGCCTCGCCGGCATCAACGTGCGGCGCCACACCGTGATGCTCTACTCGCTGCTCGGCCTGTGCTGCGGGCTCGCCGCCGTCATGCTCATCGCCCGCACCACGACCGGCAGCGCGACCCACGGCGGTCTGTACGAACTCGACGCGATCGCCGCGGTCGTCATCGGGGGCACGCTGCTCTCCGGTGGCCGCGGCACGATCGCCGGCACCGTCTTCGGCGTCCTCATCTTCACCACGCTGTCGAACGTCTTCACCCTCAACAACCTCTCCATCTCCGCCCAGGCCGTCGCGAAGGGCGCGATCATCGTGGTCGCCGTCCTCCTCCAGCAGCGGCTCGCCCGACGCAGCGGCGCTTGAGGCCGCGACCACCACCGCCGCACTCCGAGGAGATAGAAACCCATGCAACACAAGAGAGTCGTCCGATTCGCCGCCGTGCTGACACTCGGCGTCGCGCTCACCGCGTGCACGGGCAACACCCCCGAGCCCCAGGGCGGCGGGAACCAGGGCGGCGGTGTGAAGGTCGCCAACGACGAGCCGGGCAAGAAGGTCGTCATCGGCTTCTCCGCACCGGCCGCCGACCACGGCTGGATGGCCGCGATCACCGACGCCGCCAAGAAGGAGGCCGGCAAGTACTCCGACGTCGAGCTGCGCGTCGTCGAGGGCACCAACGACCCCAACCTCCAGATCAGCCAGGTCGAGACGTTCATCAACGACAAGGTGGACGCGATCGTCCTGCTGCCGTTCGACGGCGCGGCGCTCACCCCGGTCGCGCTGAAGGCCATGAAGGCCGGCATCACCGTGATCAACGTCGACCGCCAGTTCGACAGCCCGTTCGCCGCGCGGTCCACCGTGCTCGGCGACAACTACGGCATGGGCGTGTCCGCCGGCACGTACGTCTGCGAGCGGCTCAAGGACAAGCCGGGCTCCGTGGTCGCGGAGATCGCCGGCATCGACTCGCTGCCGCTGACGCAGGACCGCAGCAAGGGTTTCGCGGAGGCGCTCGCGGGCTGCGGGCTGAAGGTCGGCAACCGCGTGGCCGCCGAGTTCACCGTGGAGAGCGGTGAGCGCGCCGCCGCGAACCTGCTGCAGGCCGCACCCAAGATCGACGCCCTCTGGAACCACGACGACGACCAGGGCGTCGGCGTCACCGCCGCCATCAAGAACTCCGGCCGCAGCGAGTTCTTCATGGTCGGCGGCGCGGGATCGGCCAACGTGATGCGTGAGATCAAGGCGGACAACGGCCCGCACAAGGCGACCGTGATCTACCCGTCCACCCAGGGCGCCGACGGCATCCGGCTCGCGCGGCTCGCCGTGCAGGGCAAGGCCCTCGGCGACCTGGTCGAGGTGGAGGTGCCCCGGCAGGTCCAGCTCTACGCACCGGTCGTCACGAAGGACAACGTCGACCGCTACCTGCCGACCGCCTTCGAGTCCTGAGAAACCGAGAGGACCGCATTGTGACGACGCCGGAGCTGGGCATCGCGATGATCGGCCACGCCTTCATGGGAGCCGCGCACTCCCAGGCGTGGCGGGTCGCGCCGCGCTTCTTCGACCTGCCGCTGCGACCGGTGATGTCCGTGCTCTGCGGCCGCGACGCCGAGCGCACCGCGGCCGCCGCCGAACGCCTGGGCTGGGCGGAGGCCGTGACCGACTGGAAGTCCGTGCTGGACCGCGACGACGTGCACGTGGTGGACATCTGCACGCCGGGTGACACGCACGCCGAGATCGCGGTCGCCGCCCTGGAGGCGGGCAAGCACGTGCTGTGCGAGAAGCCGATGGCCAACAGCGTCGCCGAGGCCGTCGCCATGGCCGAGGCCGCCGGACGCGCCGCGCAGCGCGGGGTGCGGGCCATGGTCGGGTTCAGCTACCGGCGGGTGCCCGCCCTGGGCCTGGCCCGCGACCTGGTCGCCCAGGGCAGGCTGGGGCGCATCCACCACGTGCGCGCCCAGTACCTGCAGGACTGGATCGTCGACCCGGCCGCACCGCTGTCCTGGCGGCTGGACAAGGAGAAGGCGGGCTCCGGCGCGCTGGGCGACATCGGCGCGCACATCGTCGACGCCACCCAGTTCGTCCTCGGCGACACCATCAGCGAGGTGATGGGGACGCTGGTGACGTTCGTGCCGGAGCGTCCCCTGGCCTCCGCGCACTCCGGTCTGTCCGGTACCGCCGCGACCGGGCAGACCGGTCCCGTCACCGTGGACGACGCCGCGTTGTTCCTGGCGCGCTTCACCGGCGGCGCGCTCGGCTCGTTCGAGGCCACGCGCTTCGCCAACGGCCGCAAGAACGCGCTGCGCATCGAGATCAACGGCTCGAAGGGCAGCCTGGCGTTCGACTTCGAGGACATGAACGTGCTGCAGTTCTTCGACGGCACCGAGGACTCCGCCGTCGCCGGGTTCCGGCGGATCATGGTCACCGAGCCGGAGCACCCGTACGTGGGTGCCTGGTGGCCCGCCGGGCACGGCCTGGGCTACGAGCACGCGTTCACCCACCAGGCCGTCGACCTCGTGCGGGCGGTGGCCGCGGGCACCGACCCCACGCCGACGTTCGACGACGGACTGCGGGTGCAGCGCGTCCTGGCCGCAGTCGAGGCGAGTGCTGAATCCCGCACGTGGCAGCAGGTTTGAGGAAGGACTGAGATGGCACGTCCGATCACGCTGTTCACCGGCCAGTGGGCCGACCTGCCGTTCGAGGAGGTCTGCCGGCTGGCCTCGGGCTGGGGCTACGACGGCCTGGAGATCGCCTGCTGGGGCGACCACCTCGACCCGTGGCGGGCCGCGGAGGACGACGACTACGTCGCGGACCGGCTCGCGATCCTCGCCAAGCACGACCTGAAGGTGTGGACGATCTCCAACCACCTCACCGGCCAGGCCGTGTGCGACGACCCGATCGACGAGCGGCACCAGGGCATCCTGTCCGCCCGCAACTGGGGCGACGGGGACCCCGAGGGGGTGCGGCAGCGGGCGGCGGAGGAGATGAAGGCGACCGCGCGGGCCGCGGCCAAGCTCGGCGTCGACACCGTCGTGGGGTTCACCGGCTCGTCGATCTGGAAGACCGTCGCGATGTTCCCGCCGGCCCCCGCCTCGATGATCGACGCGGGCTACCAGGACTTCGCCGACCGCTGGAACCCGATCCTGGACGTGTTCGACGAGGTGGGCGTGCGGTTCGCGCACGAGGTCCACCCGTCCGAGATCGCCTACGACTACTGGACGACCGTCCGGGCGCTGGAGGCGATCGGGCACCGGCCCGCGTTCGGCCTCAACTGGGACCCGTCGCACTTCGTCTGGCAGGACCTCGACCCCGTCGGGTTCCTGTGGGACTTCCGCGACCGGATCTACCACGTCGACTGCAAGGACGCCCGGCGCCAGGTCGGCAACGGCCGCAACGGCCGGATGGGCTCGCACCTGGCGTGGGGAGACCCGCGGCGCGGATGGGACTTCGTCTCCACCGGACGCGGTGACGTGCCGTGGGAGCAGTCGTTCCGGATGCTCAACACCATCGGCTACTCCGGCCCGATCAGCGTCGAGTGGGAGGACGCGGGGATGGACCGGCTCACCGGAGCCCCCGAGGCGCTGGAGTTCATCCGCCGCAACGCCTTCGACCCGCCGTCGGCCTCGTTCGACGCCGCGTTCAGCTCCGGCGGGTGACGACCGCGAACCACCTTCCCGTGCCGATGTGACAATTGTTCGATGGAGAGCACCTTGGGTGTCGAGGCGGGTTCGCCGGCCGCAGTGCTGCGCATGCTGATGGACGGCAGCCCGCGCACCCGAGCGGAGATCGTGGCCGCGACCGGCCTCGCCCGTTCCACGGTGCGCGCCAGGCTGGACCTGCTGGTGGCCGCCGGCCTGGTGACGGGCAGCGGCACGGGGGAGTCGACCGGCGGCCGCCCGGCCGGCAGGTTCGGCTTCAACCCGTCCGCCCACCTCGTGCTCGCCGCCGAGGTGGGCGCCACCCACGCCACCGTGGCCATCTCCGACCTGGCCTGCCGGCTGCTGGCCGTCGAGCAGGTGGACCTCGACGTGGCGGACGGCCCGGCGGCGATACTCCCGCTCCTCGTCACGACCTGGCGCTCGTTGCTGCGCACGGTCGGTCCTGCGGAGATCGCGGGCGTCGGCATCGGCCTCCCGGGCCCGGTCGAGCACTCCAGTGGCCGCCCGAACAACCCGCCGATCATGCCGGGCTGGGACGGCTTCGACGTCCCCGCGGCGATCGCGGCGGAGTTCGACGTGCCCGTCCTGGTCGACAACGAGGTCAACCTCATGGCCCTGGGCGAGCACACCGCCTCGCACCCGGACGTGCGGCACATGATCGTGGTGAAGGCGGCGACCGGCATCGGCGCGGGCCTGATCAGCAACGGCGTCCTGCACCGGGGCGCGGCGGGCGCCGCGGGCGACCTCGGCCACATCAGGGTGCCCCAGGGCGGCGAGGCGCTCTGCCGCTGCGGCAACACCGACTGCCTGGAAGCGGTCGCCGCCGGCCCCGCGCTGGCCGCGAAGCTGCGCGACCTCGGCCACCCCGCAGACTCGACGGCCGACGTGGTCGGCCTGGTCAGGGCCGGCAACCTCGAGGCGGGCCGCGTCGTGCGGCAGGCGGGCAGGGACATCGGTGAGGTGCTCGCCGGCTGCGTGAGCATGTTCAACCCGTCGCTCGTGGTCATCGGCGGCCTGCTCGCGGAGGCGGGCGAGATGCTGCTGGCGGGCGTGCGCGAGTCCATCTACCGCCGCTCGCTGCCGCTGGCCACGGAGAACCTCCGCATCGTCGCCTCGGGTGCCGGTGTGACCGCCGGTGCGCTGGGCGCCGCGGCGATGGTGGTGCGGCACGTGCTGTCGCCGGAGGTGCTGGACGCACGGCTGGGCGAGGTCGCCGCCGGTGCCGCCGCGCCTGAGGTGCAGCTCTCTTCCAGCGCCACGTAGGCGCCGTCGTTCGAGTCTCGCCGCGATGGCGTCTCGGCTCGGTATGAGGGGTGCTGCGGCGCGGTCTTCGAGCTTCTGACTGTGCGTCTTCTCGAACCGTCTTCCGGCGCCTGCCTCGGCGCGCCATCCACCGGTTGTCCGTCTGCTCCGGCGAGGGGCAGCGATCATGCACGCCCTGGTATTGGCGGCGTTCAGCCTGAAGATAGCTGTGATGTGACAGCGAAGTGCCGACTTTTGATTGACGATCGCCAATAGTCCGGCATACAGTCGCCCTATGACTGTGACCCGCTTAACACCGGGGGTGGTCACCCACCTGTCCGTGGGCCAGGAGCCCACGATGGCGACTCAGCGCCTGCTGCGGCTCATGCGCACCGGCGCGACCGACCGTGCGATCGCCCGCGAGCTGGACGTCAGCCTCCGCACCCTGAACCGGCGCATCGCGCGCCTGCAGTCGATGCTCGGAGTGCAGTCGAGGTTCCAGCTCGGCGTGCTCGCCGCCGAGCTGGACTGGCTCGCGGTGCCCCCGCGGGCGCAGGCCGTGGGGGAGTGAACGACGGCTCCCGTGCGGGAGCCGTCGTGTGGTGTGGCTGGTCGAGCGGTGTGACTAGATGCCGCAGCTCGGTGCGGACCAGAAGCGGCTGGACTTGTGCGCGACGTGCACGTGGTCGTTGTGGCCGGTGTAGCCCGGGCCGAGGATCTCGTTGAAGCCGTGGTTGCGGGCCTGCTTCGCCAGTGCGCAGAAGCCCTGCGGGCCGGCGCCCAGGTCGACGGCGTCGCCGTAGAGGTGGCGGCTTCCGGTCGCGCCGCCGACGGCGTTGTTGCACGAGACGCTGCGGAAGCCGCCGTTGACGTCGATCGGCCTGTCGCCCATGGCGTGCCGCATCGCCTGCAGCTTCCACATGGACACCAGGGCGTTGGCGCGTGCGGTCGCCGCCGAGACGTTGCCGCCCGACCAGTCGGAGTTGCAGTTGTTCAGCTCGTCGTAGGAGAAGTTGACGGGCGTGCAGTCGTTGTCCTGCAACGCGTAGAGCTTCGTGAACGTCGCGGACCCGGCGATGCCGTCGGCGCCGAGGCCGTAGGCCTGCTGGAACCGGGTCACGGCCGCCTTGGTGGCGGGCCCGAACTGCCCGTCGAGGCCCAGCACGCCGCCGTAACCGGGGTAGCCGGCGACCCGGATCTGCAGCTGGCGCACGTCCTCGCCCGACGCTCCCTCCGACAGGGTGCGGCCCCAGGTGTAGCAGGCGTCGGCGGCCGAGATGGGATCCGCCTGAGCTGCGGCGGCGGGGGTGACGACCACGGCGGAGAGCAAGGCGAGGACCGGTAAGAGGAAACGGAGTTTCATGACAAGCGGCACCTTTCGATCACAGGGAGGTGCAGCGTGTCGAGGATCCGCCGGATCTGTCAATGAGCAACCAAATGAACTTCGAGTGTGGCGAGGAGAAACCACCCGAACGGCCGTCATGGCGAACGCCATGATCGTCCACAAGGGACTTTCAGTCGCTCCCGAGCGCGACCTGCAGCAGGTCCCCCAACTGGTCGAGCTGGGCGGGCGACAGTGCGCTGAACGACGACTCGACGACACCGTCGGCCAAGGCCTGTCCCTCGGCCCGCAGCCGGGCGCCCTCCTCGGTGAGGCGGTGGCGCACGGCCCTGCCCGGACCCGCAACCCGTTCGATCAGTCCGCGTTCGGCCATGCGCACCGCCAGCGAGCCGAAGGACTGGTCGGTCTGGAACGTCAGCACCGCGAGGTCGTGCAGCGAGGCGTCCGGCCGACGGTGCAGGTGGCGCAGGGTGTCCCACTGCACGAGGGACAACCCGAGCGGCGCCAGCACCTGGGTCAGCGAGCGGTGGTGGCGGTGCTGCAGGCGCTTCACGGCGAGCGCGACGTCGGCTGGGTGGTGCTTCACGCCGCCCAGCTTAACCAACGTTGCTTATATAAGTATCCTTATCTAAGGTTGCTTATATGGCTCAGACGTACCTGCTCCTGCACGGCGGGGGCGGTGCCCCCACGATGACCGCGTTCGCCGCGCTGCTGGCCGAACGCACGCAAGCCGAAGTCCTCGCGCCGACCCATCCCGGGTTCGGCGGCACTCCCAGACCGGCCGAGTTGACCGGCATCCGCGAGTTGGCGCGGTACTACGTCGCGATGCTGGACGAGCTGGACCTGACGGACGTCGTGGTCGTCGGCAACTCGTTCGGCGGCTGGCTGGCCGCCGAGATCGCGCTGTGCGGGAGCCCGCGCGTCACTGGCGCGGTGATCGTCAACGGGATCGGCGCCGTGGTCGACGGCCACCCCATGACCGACGTCAGCGGCCTGAGCGCCGCCGAGATCCGCTCGTTCTCGTTCCACGACCCCTCCAGGCTGCCCGTGCCGCCTGCGGGCAGCACGGGTCCGAGCCCGGACGTGCGGGCGCTGATCGGGTACGCCGGACCGTCCATGGCGGATCCGTCGCTGCTCGGCCGGCTCGCCGACGTGAAGATCCCCGTCCACGTGCTGTGGGGCGAGAGCGACCGCATCGTCGACCCCGCCTACGGCAAGGCCTTCGCGGCCGCGATCCCGTCGGCGACGTTCACCCTGCTTCCCCGCACCGGCCACCTGCCGCAGGTCGAGACGTCCGAGGAACTGCTCGCCGCCATCACGTCCGTCCTGGACGGCGCCCAGTGCGGTGGCCACTAACCTTCACCTGGTATTTCGCCGGTCGGACGGGTGCATCGCGGTGCCGTCCCCGCGTCCCGGGTACTGGACGTACGAGGGCGCGGGGGCGGTGCCGCGAGGCGCCCTGCTGAGCGCCGGAAGACCCGGTGGAGGTTCGTGGTCACCGCACTAGTCCGGCCGGTGCCCGTCGAGGAACCGGCGCACGACGGCCTCGGGATCGGCGGGCGCCTGGGTGGCCCGCTGGTCCACACGTCGCGCGATGGACCGCATCATCACCGGCCCGACCAGTGCGAAGAACGTGTGCCGCGGCGGCTCGACGACGAGGGCGCCCCGCCGCTGGTGGTGGAGGATGACGGCGTCCACCCGCTCCAGCAGCCTCTCCGGTTCGGAGAGGACCGCGGCCACCTCCGGGCTGAACTTCGCCTCCCGCATCAGAGTGAGCACCACGCCGCCGCGCGTCTCGTAGAGCCGGGAGTAGTAGCTCACGATCGTGGTCAGGTCGGCGGCCACGTCGTCGCCCGGTGCGTCGAGGTCGAGCGCGAAGCCCGTGAAGTTGCTGCGCACGGCCTGCCGCAGCAGGTTCTGCTTCGAGGTGAACCGGCGGAACAGCGTCGCCTCGTTGATCCCGGCGGCGTCGGCGATCGCGCGGGTGGTCGCCCGTTCGTACCCCTGTTCGGCGATCACCGCCAGCGCCGCGTCGAACACCGTCTCGTCGGTCACCCGGCCGGCCACGCACCCTCCTCGGTATATGCAAGTGAGCACTTGCATCAGCGTGACCGGATGGCTACCTTGTTTGCAAGTGACCGCTTGCAATTAATCCTATCGAAGGACAGGGCTCATGGCCGACACCAGCTTCCCGGCTCGCTCCTCAGTGCTCGCGCCCAGCGCCGGAGAGGTCGTCGTCGGCCTCCTGGGGGCCGCCGCGGTCTCGATCGCGGTCAACGCCCTGATCGCACTGGTCGCGGGCAAGTTCGTCCCCGCGGGCACCGAACGCATGGGCCTGGCCTTCGCGGAGTACGCGCCGGCCACGGTGATCGGCGTCCTGCTCGGCACGCTCGGCTGGTACCTCGTACGCCGCTCCGCCCGTGACCCGAGGCGCGTGCTGCGCGTCCTCGTGCCCGTTGTCGTCGTGCTCTCCTGGATCCCGGACCTGGGCATCCTCGCGGGCGGCGCCGCGGTGGCGAACTCGGTCGCGCTGATCGCGATGCACACCGTCGTCGCCGCTGCCACGGTGCCCGTGCTGTCGCGCGTTCTCCCGCTTCCCGCCCGGTAGGACCGGCGCGGCGTCCGAACGTCCGAGCGCCTCCTCCGCGAACCAGGCGGCTCGCGGATTTGTAGGCTGCTGTCCGGTGGAACGCGCGGCGGCCGGCGCGCGTCGACTCGAACGGACGCGACGCTCGGGACAACGAGGACCATGACGGAAGAGACGTTCGGGCCGTACCGGATCGAGCAGCTGCTCGGTCGCGGCGGGATGGGTGAGGTGCACCGGGCCTACGACACGGCGCACGACCGGTTCGTGGCGCTCAAGAGGCTGTCGCCCGGCTACCACGACGACGAGGACTACCGCGCCCGCTTCCGCCGCGAGGCGCAGATCGTCGCCCGCCTGCGCGAACCGCACGTCATCCCCATCCACGCCTACGGCGAGATCGACGACCGCCTCTACCTCGACATGCGGCTCGTGGAGGGCGCCGACCTGTCGGACGTGATCCGCGAGGGGACCGTCGAGCCGGCACGGGCCGTGCGCATCGTCGACCAGGTGGCGAGCGCCCTGGACGCCGCGCACGCCGACGGCCTCGTGCACCGCGACGTGAAGCCGTCGAACGTCCTCGTGACCTCCGGCGACTTCGTGTACCTGGTGGACTTCGGCATCGCCCGCAGCGTCTCACCGGCCGCGACCAGCCTGACCGCGTCCGGCTCCGTGGTCGGCACCCTCGACTACATGGCCCCGGAACGCTTCGAGAGCGGCCCGGTGGACGGCCGCGCGGACGTGTACGCCCTCGCGTGCGTCCTGTTCGCCTGCCTGACGAGCCGCCGCCCGTTCAGCGCGGACGGCACCGCCGCCCAGATCTGGGCACACCTGAACGAGACGCCGCCCAAGGCGTCCCCGCTGAACCCGGCGGTCCCGGCGGCGCTGGACGACGTCATCGCGAAGGGCATGGCCAAGAACCCGGCCGACCGCTACGCCACGGCGGGCGCGTTCGCGCGGGCGGCAGCCGAGGCACTGGCCGGTTCCGGACCTGGCGGGACGCCGCCCGCAGGACACCCCGGGCCGGCCGCCGGCACGACTCCACCCGCAGGACACCCCGGGCCGGCCGCCGGCACGGCTCCACCCGCAGGGCAGTTCGGGCAGGCCGGCGGCGCGACTCCGCTTGCAGGGCTCGCGGGTTCCGCTCCCGCGCCCGGTGCCGCCACCCCGTCCGGAGGGTTCGCCGCTCCCGCGGGACAGCCCGGCCCCTCCGGCCCTCCGACTCCGCCGGGCGGGCACGCCGGACCCCCGAGCGGCTGGCCACGGCCCGCCGCTCCGGTCCCGCAGGGCCGTCCCCAGTTCCCCCAGCCGCCCACACCCCGGCCCTGGGCGCCGGCCCAGCACATCGCGACCGGCCCTCAGCAGGTCGTGAACCCACCGCCGTACCCACCGGCCCGCGTCCGGCCCCGCCCTGCCCAGCGGATCGCCATCGCCGGCGTCGTCCTCGCGGTCGCGGTGGCGTTCGTCACGACCATGGTGATCTGGGGGAACCGCGACAAGACCCGCGGGTCCAGCACGTTCAGCAGCACCCCGGCCACCACGACCACGACGACGACCACCACCACGACCACGAGCGCCACCCGGACCCGGACGCCGCAGGACGACGCGCTGCTGGCCGCCCTGCCGCTCGTCTACCAGAACGCCAAGTCCTGCGTGCCCACCGCTCCCGACCAGGACACTGTCGCCACCGTCCGCTGCACCACCGTGACCGTCGACGACCCGTACGCCCCGCCGCCGGCCGAGGCCGAGTTCCGCCTGTTCGCCGACCAGGCCAAGCAGAACGCGTTCTTCCTGGCAGTGGTGACGAGCCGGGGCATCCCGCGGATGGACGAGCGCGGCGGATGCCGGCCCAAGTCCGACCCCATCCACTACGCGCTCTTCTACCGCGACGTCTCCGGCCCGCTGCCGAACGAGTTCACCACCTGCTTCCTCGACGGTGGCAACGCCCAGGTCTGGTGGGTCGACACCAGGAACCTCACCATCGGCACGCTGAAGAAACCGGGCGACGTCGAGACCCTCGACAAGCTCGACCTGTGGTGGAACCACCAGATCCTGTCGGCGTTCTAGCCCTGCGCGTGATCGGCCGTGACGTCGAGGATCCACGTCACGCCGAACCGGTCGGTGAGCATGCCGAAGCCCGGCGCCCACGGCGCGGGGCCGAACTCCTCGATGACTGAGGCACCGTCGGCGAGGCCCTTCCAAAGAGTGGCGACCTCCTCGACGGACTCGCCGCGCACGGACAGGAAGAACGGCTCCGTGGTGATCGTGGCGCCGTTCGCCCGGTGGGTGGTGGGCTCGCCCTGGACGAACGGGACGTTCTCGCCGGGCACGTCGTAGGCCATGACGCGGAAGCCGTTGCCGGCGACGACCTGGCCGAAGACCACGTTCCGGGCGCCCGGCAGGTCGGCGGGCATGCCGAAGTCGGCGTAGGTGGCGATGGTGGCCTGGCCGCCGAACACCGACCGGTAGAACTCCAGTGCCTCCCTGGCCTGGCCGCGGAAGTTGAGGTGGGTGACTGCGTTGAGCGACATGGTGTCCGGTCCTTCACGAGTGGTTCTCGCCGCTGGAGGTCTCCGGCGACACGAACGACGATGTCAGCGGTAGCGGACAGGGAACGTCCGCTTCTCCTGCCAGACTGAGAACCATGCCGACGGCTTCCTCGACGACCACCTCCGCGCGCCTGCTGGCGCTGCTGTCGATGCTGCAGGCACGCCGCGACTGGCCGGGAGGCCTGCTCGCGGAACGCCTGGCCGTCAGCGAACGCACGGTGCGCCGTGACGTCGACAGATTGCGCGAGCTCGGTTACGTCGTGCACGCGGTCAAGGGACCCGACGGCGGCTACCGGCTCGAAGCCGGCAGCCAGATGCCGCCGATGCTGTTCGACGAGGAGCAGGCGATCGCACTCGCCGTGGCGTTGCGGATCGCGGTCAGCGCGGGCGCCGGCATCGAGGAAGCCGCCGCACGTGCCCTGGTGACCGTGCGCCAGGTGATGCCGTCCCGGCTGCGCCGCCGCGTCGGCGCCCTGGAGATCACCACGGCCGGCGCCACGACTCCGCAGGTGGACACCGAGGTGCTGCTCACCTTGAGCACCACCATCCGCAACCGCGAGGAACTGAGGTTCGACTACCACCCGCCGGGCCGTCCGGACGACGCGGAGCCGCACCCCCCTCGCCGCGTGCAGCCACACCACCTCGTCATCCGAAGTGGACGCTGGTACCTGCTGGGGTGGAGCGACGAACGCCAGGACTGGCGCACCTACCGCGTGGACCGGATGACGCTCCGCGTGCCCACGGGTCCCCGTTTCACCCGGCGCGAGGTGCCCGGCGGGGACGTCGCGGCGTTCCTGTCCGCCCGGTTCAAGGGTTCCGGCGGCGCCGACGCCTGGCCCTGCCAGGGTGAGGTCGTCCTCGGTCTTCCGATGGCCGAGGTGGCGCTGTTCGCGGGAGACGGCACCGCCGAGGAGGTGGCGCCGGGCCGGACGAGGCTGATCGCCGGTTCCTGGTCCTGGGCCGCGCTCGCCGCCCGGCTGGCGCGCTTCGACACCGAGATCGAGGTCGTCGGGCCGCCGGAACTGCGCGACGCCTTCGCCGAACTGGCCGGGCGCGCGGCACGGGCGGCCGGCTGACCGGTCAGGGGGAGAGGTCGCGGTGCACCGGCGAGTCCTCGTCGAGCGCGACGAGGACCTGGTGCAGGAGTTCGGCGGCCGTGTCGATCAACGAGCGGTCGACGGGGTGGAGCACCCGATCGATCACCTCGGCGACGGCCGCCCCGGTCTCTCGTGCGACGTCATGTCCTTGCGGGGTAAGGCGCACGATGTTGCTTCGTGCGTCGGTGCGGTTCGCCTCGCGCGTGATGTGACCGTCGTTCTCGAGCCTGCGGAGGATGTTGCTGATACCGCCCGTGGTGAGCAGCAGCTGTGAGGAGAGCTCCTGCGGGCGTGCGCCGGCATCACCGCACGACGCCAAGGCTCCCAGCACGTCGAGCTCGCTGCGGGAGAGCCCGTGCTTCTTGAGCACTTCGGCGATGTGCCGCTCCAGCAACGTTTGCAGCCTCACGGCGTGCTGGGCGAGAGACAGCGAGGACATGCGCGGATCCTATCAGATCGCTTTCATGATAGCTTTCGCAAAAGGTAAATTGGGAGGCGCGATGACGACGGCGATCGAGAACGTGCGGGTGTTCGACGGCTCGGCGATGAGCGAGCCGCGGCGGGTGGTGTTCGGGGAGTCCGTCTTCGCGGACGACGCCGCTGTCGCCGACGCAGTCGTCGATGCGGCGGGAGGTGTGCTGCTGCCGGGTCTGATCGACGCGCACGTGCACACGGTGCGCGGCCGGGCCGATCTTGAGGACCTCGCGCGCTGGGGCGTGACGACAGGACTGGACATGGGCGCCTGGCCGCTCGCGTTCGTCGACGACATGCGACGGCAGAAGGGCGTGGCACAGATCCTGAGCGCCACGATCCCGGCGGTGGGGTCCGGCGGTCACCACGCGAGGATGCCGGGTTTCCCGGCGGAGGGGATCGTGAACAACCCGGACGAGGCGCGGGCGTTCGTCGGACGGCGCGTCGCCGACGGCGCCGACTACGTCAAGATCGTCACCGAGGCCGCACCGCCCGAGGGCATGGATCAGGCGACCGTGAACGCCCTTGTGCAGGCGGCGCACGAGCACGGCCTGCTCGTCGTGGCGCACTCCGTCACGACGGGTGCGTTCCGCGTCGCCGTGGAGTCCGGTGTGGACGTCAGCATGCACGCGCCGCTCGACGCCGTCCTCGATGACGACACCATCGCGCGGATGCGGGAGATCGGCATGGTGTCGGTGCCGACCCTGACGATGATGGAGGGCACGGCGAACCTGTTCGCTGCCGCCGGTTTCCGCTACGAGTACGCGCGGGACACGGTGACCGCGTTCCACGACGCCGGCATCCGGGTGCTGGCCGGGACGGACGCGAACTCGGCGGCCGGAGCGCCGTTCGCCCCGAATCACGGCGAGTCGCTGCACCACGAGCTCGACCTCTTGGTGGCCGCCGGTCTGACCCGGATCGAGGCACTCGCGAGCGCGACATCATCGCCCGCGCAGGTCTTCGGCCTCGGCGGCCGAGGTGCGATCGCGGCAGGGTTGCGCGCGGACCTGCTCCTGGTCGACGGCGACCCGGCGTCCGGGGGCACGCGGAACATCGCCGGCGTCTGGATCGCCGGAGACCGCGTCCGATGAGCGACGCAGCCGAGGAATGCCCCCGGCTGCGTTCACCTCGAGCACTACTGGGCGGTCGGTACCGGGTGGCCTTCCGACGCCTGCACCACGACGATGCCCTGACCCGACAACGCGAGCTGGTACGCCTCGCCGGAGCCGCGGCCGATGACGGCACCGAGCTTCGCCGTCTTGCGGATCGTGGACTGCAGCGAGGTGGACCACAGGACGGCCGACTGCATGTCGACGAACGTCGGCTGGTCCACGTTCAGCACGACCGGGGTGCCGTAGGCGGTGACGGCCAGCGCCCCGGTGCCCGTGAACGTGGTGTTGAACAGGCCGCCGCTGAGCATCGACGCGCCTTCGGTGCGGTTGATGTCCCACTTGAGCGTGCTGTCGAAGGCGAGCACGTTCTTGCCGTTCACGGTGACGCCCTCGTCCTCCAGGTGCAGCACGAAGATCTCGTCCGCGTCCTGGGCGAGGAAGACGTCGCCGCTGCCCGACACCTTCATCAGCGACATGCCCTCACCGGTGAAGGCCTTCTTGAACAGCTTGCCGAGACCACCGCTGCCCTCGTAGGCGAAGTCGACGTCGCCCTGGTAGGCGACCATCGATCCCTGCTTGGCGAAGAAGAAGCCGCCGCTGCCGGTGAGGTCCACCTTGAGCATGCGTTCGTTCTGCAGTTGGAAGCTTCCGGGCTCGACGGCCCGCTCTTCGTGGTTGAACAGTGAGCTGCGCATGGTCAGATCATGCCGCAGACGCTTTTCTGACGATCCCGCGCGCCATGGTGGCGAACACGACGTCGTGCAAAGGCTTCTGGGCCACCCAGTACAACTGGCCCAGCAGTCCGTCGGCGGTGAACGTGATCTTCTGCCGGTAGCGCGTGCGGTCACCCTGGCGATCGACGCGCATGTCGAGCAGCGTGCGGCCGGGCATCTTCATGTCCGCTCGCAACACCAGCTGCCTCGCCTCGTCGTCGCGGTGCACGACGGTCCAGAAGTCGACCACGTCGCCTTCGCCGACCTCGGGCGCCCGGCCGCGGTACAGCCCGATGCCGCCGAGCAGGTGGTCGATCGCGCCGCGAACCGTCCACACGAGAGGGATGGTGTGCCAGCCGTCCTTGCCGCCCAAAGTGTTCACGGTGCGCCAGACGTCTTCCGGTGACGCCTCCGTCAGCACCGTGCGTTCCTCGGTGAACACCTCGCCGCCCTCCGGCTCGGCCTCCGGGGCGGTCGCGGCGCGGATGGCGTTGTCGACGCTGGTCATGCCGCCGGGCGGTGCGGGCAGCACGTCGGTGGCGAGTGGACCGTCCGCCGCGAGGTCGTGCTCCAGCGACGCGAACAGCGGTTCCGCGACCGCCGCGCGCACCGGGGTCACCAGACCGGCGACCTGTGCGGCGAGCTTGTGCGACCACAACGGGGCGGGCACGGGCATTCGGACCGGGAGCCGCAGCACCCGAGCACACCGCTGCACCAGCTCCAGGTAGCTGAGCCGCTCCGGACCGGGCACGTCGAACACGCCGTCGACCGGTTCCGGGAGGTCCGCGGCGGCCACCAGGAGGTGCACGACGTCGGCGACCGCGACCGGCCTGCTGGTGTTGTGGATCCACGACGGCACCGGTACCCACGGCGTGAGCCGAGCGGTCGACCGCAGCAGCTCGAAGCTCGCCGAACCGGCACCGATGATCATCGACGCCTGCAGCACGAGTGCGGGCACCCGTCCCGCGGTCAGGACATCACCGACCTCGGCCCGGGAGGCGAGGTGCGCGGACAGGCCGGGGGAGTCGGGGCGGGGCCCGCCGACGTAGACGATCTGCCGCACCGCCGCGTCCGCCGCCGCCTCGGCCAGCACGGCGGCCGCATCGGCGTCGACACCGGCGAAGTCGGGCCGTTCCAGCGAGTGCACGAGGAAGTACACGACGTCGTTGCCCTCCAACGCCTCCCGGACCGCGTGCGGGTCCGTGGCGTCGCCGGTGTGCACCATCACCCTCGTGGCGAACCGCGCCGCCTGCGCGCTGTCTCGAACCAGCACGGCCACCTGGTGGCCGCGCCGGAGCAGCTCGGGCACGAGGCGCGATCCGAGGTGCCCGGTCGCGCCCATCACGAGGCACCTCGTCGGGTGCCCGTCTTCGTCGGTCGTCACCCGCATGACGTGCCCGTTCCTGGGCGAACGCAACCGTCCACCCACGAACGGATGATGACGTGGTTGCCGCGCCGGGCCGCCGGGTACCGCTCACCGGTGACGACGTCGATCGCCCTGTTCACCCGTGACCTGCGGGTCCACGACAACCCGGTGCTGCACGCCGCGGCCGCCGCGGACCGGTGCATCCCGCTGTTCGTGCTCGACGACGCGATCGTCTCGTCGGCGTTCTTCAACGCCAACCGCGCCGCGTTCCTGTCCGACTGCCTCGCCGACCTGGACCGCTCGCTGCGCGACCGCGGCGGCGAACTGGTCGTGCGCCGCGGGAAGCTCGCCGACGAGGTCGCCAGGGTGGTGCGGGCCCACGACGTCACCGAGATCCACGTCGCCGCCGACGTCAGCCGGTACGCCCGCCGCCGGGAGGAGGCCCTGGAGGCGCTGGGGGCCGACCTGCACGTGCACGACCAGTCGATCAACGCCGTCCCGCCGCTGTCGCTCACCCCGTCCGGCGGTGGCGACCACTTCGCGGTGTTCACGCCGTACTTCCGCAGGTGGGAGACCATGCACCGGCGCGGCGTCCTGCGCGCACCGGGGCGGCTGACCGTGCCCGAGATCAGCGGTGAGGCGCCGGGCAGGCTCCACCACGGCACCCCGTCACCGGAACTGGCCGCGGGCGGCGAGACCGTGGGACGCGAGCTGATGGCGGACTGGGTGCGCACCGGCGTGGAGGACTACGCCGACCTGCACGACGCCCTGGCCGACGACGCCACCTCGCACCTGTCCCCGCACCTGCACTTCGGCACGGTGTCGGTGACCGAACTGCTGGACCGCGCCGGCACCGCGTCCGAGGGCGCCCAGGCCTACACCCGTCAGCTCGCGTGGCGCGACTTCCACCACCAGGTGCTGGCCGCCCGCCCCGAATCGGCCACGAAGGACTACCGCACCCGCAACGACCGCTGGCGCCGCTCGGATCGCGACTTCGAAGCGTGGAGGGACGGCCGCACCGGCTATCCGATCGTGGACGCGGCGATGCGCCAGCTCGACCGGGAGGGCTGGATGCACAACCGGGCCCGCCTTATCGTGGCGAGCTTCCTGTGCAAGACCCTGTACCTGGACTGGCGGCGCGGTGCCCAGCACTTCGTCGACCTGCTGGTGGACTGCGACCTCGCGAACAACCAGATGAACTGGCAGTGGGTGGCGGGCACGGGCACCGACACCCGCCCGAACCGCGTGCACAACCCGCTGGCGCAGGCTCGCCGCTACGACCCGGACGGCACCTACGTCAAGCGCTACCTGCCCGCACTGGCCGATCTGGCCCCGCAGCACGTCCACGAACCGTGGACGCTGCCCGAGGAGGAACGGAAGGCGCTGGACTACCCGGCGCCCATCGTGGACCTGCGCGAAGCAGCGGACAGGTTCGCTGCAGCGCGTTCCCGGAAGCGCTGAGCGCCGTACCGGCACGGGCCCGCTCGCGTGGGGCCCGTGCCGGTACGTTCTCCGGAGCCGTCGTCAGGCGACGCGGCAGGAGACGCTGGGCCAGTTCCAGTTACCGCCGTGCGAGATGGTGAAGCCGAAACTGTTGCCGCTGCCGTTGGGGCGTGCGGTCATCACGTTCGCGGACTCCCAGCTGGCGCTGGTGTTCCAGGTGGCGATGATCCGCTGGGGTGAGCTCACCGTGACCGTGACGATCCAGTTGTCCGAGCCCGAGACGGTGACCTGGCCGTTGAAGCGGTCGCTCCACTTCTCGCCCTCGGAGTACGTCGCGGTGCAACCCCCGCCGCCGGGGTTGGACGTCGTGGTCGTGGTGCTGGTGGGCGGCGTGGTGCCGCCCGTGCCGTCGTTCAGGACGTTGAGCACCGAGGTGTAGGCGGCCTTCTTGTTGCCGTTGCCGTCGAACAGCAGCGGGGTGCCGGAGGCGCGCCAGGAGTCGGTGTCGCGGATGCCCCACACGGTGATGCCGGTGCACCGCGCCACGGCGAGACAGGCCTGCGTGACGCCCTGGTACTGCTGGGCCTGGCTGCTGCCGGAGCCTTCGATGTCGAGCTCGGTGATCTGCACGTCCACGCCGAGAGCGGCGAAGTTCTGCAGGGTGGTGTGGTAGTTGGACGGCACCGGGTTGCCGCTGTTGAAGTGCGCCTGGAAGCCGACGCAGTCGATCGGCACGCCGCGGGACTTGAAGTCCTGCACCATCCGGTACACGCCCTGGGTCTTGGCGTGCGACCAGTTGTCGGTGTTGTAGTCGTTGTAGCAGAGCTTCGCGCCGGGATCGGCGGCCCGTGCCGCGCGGAACGCCGCCTCGATCCAGTCGTTGCCGGTGCGCTGCAGGTTGGAGTCACGGCGTCCGCCGCTGCTGCCGTCGGCGAAGGCCTCGTTCACCACGTCCCAGGCGTAGATCTTGCCCCGGTAGTAGGTGGCGACCTGCGTGACGTGGTTCAGCATCGCGTTGCGCAGCGCGGTACCGGACATGTTCTGCATCCAGCCGGGCTGCTGCGAGTGCCACGCCAGCGCGTGCCCGCGCACCCGCTTGCCCTGGTTGCGCGCCTGGTTGACGATCCGGTCTGCGTTGCCGTAGCTGAACTGCCCCTGGTTCGGCTCAGTGGCGTCCATCTTCATCTCGTTCTCGGCCGTGACCATGTCGAACTCGCGGTTGAGGATCCCGGTGTAGGTCGAGTCCCCGAGCTTGTTCGCGGCCACGGCCGTACCGAAGTAGCGTCCGCTCTGCTGGGCCGCCGCGGCGAGCGTGGAGGCGGCGCCACTGGCGGGGGACGCCGAGAGGAGCGCGGCGCCCGCCGCGGCGAGGACGAGGGTGGACACGAGGGAAACCCGTGCTACTGACTTCACTGTCAGCGTCATGTTCGGCGCTTTCTGAGAAGCACTCGCGAGAACGCGAGTGGAATGGGTTCGGACGGTGCGGACTGCGCCATGTCCACATCGCTCGACTGAAACGCTGACCAGTATTAGCCGACGCCGGTCGACCCATCAAGGTGTGCTTCTCGGATCTCTGCCGCAGCACGTCTGACCTGGACGATCATCGGCAGGGAGGTGAATGCCTTTTCGAATGCCCGTCGAACGCGCAGGTGAGACCACCTGTTCGGCATGGTGGAATTCGGTGCGATTCAGCGCGTTCTGCGGGGTGTTTCGCGGCCAATTGTGTTAAAGTTTCGAAACAAGTTTCGAAAAGTGAAGCCCGGAGCCGCGCCGCTCGCCGGCCCGGCTCCGCTGGCTGCTGCAGATCATTTCCGCCAGAACAGGTGATGCGTCACGCCGCTCGAACTGGGCACGACGTCGAGGTGGAACCGGTCGAGCAGTTCGTCGGGCGACTTCCACAGCGGCACGCCGTGCCCGAGCTCGACCGGGGACACCGCGACGTGCAGGGTGTCGATGAGGTCGGCGTCGAGGAACGCCCGGATCGTGGTGGCGCCGCCGCCGATCCGGACGTCCTTGCCCCGCGCGGCCTCCTTCGCGAGCTCGAGCACGCCGGCCGGGTCACCGTTCACGAAGTGGAACGTCGTGTCGGACAGCGTGAACGACGGCCGTTCGTGGTGCGTCAGCACGAAGACCGGCGTGTGGAACGGCGGCTCGTCGCCCCACCAGCCCTGCCAGTCGTGGTTCTCCCACGGTCCGCGGTGCGGGCTGAACTTGTTGGCGCCCATGATCTCCGCGCCGATGTTGTGCGCGAAGTCGCGGGTGAGGTAGTCGTCCAAGCCGCGGGTGCCGCCGGGATCGGTGCGGTTGGGCCAGCTCGCGGTGGCGCCCGCCCACGCGAACATGGTGCCGGGGTCGGCGTGGCCGAACGGCCTTTCGAGAGTCTGGTCCTCGCCGGCACCGAACCCGTCGCTCGACACGACGAAGTTCTGGACCTTCACCAGCTGGGTCATGGGGCATCCTTCCGTTCCCAGGTGTCGATGGTCAGACCGCGGTGGCCGCGTGAACTCATCGGTCCTGGTCGGGAAGCGTGTCACAAAGTCCGGAGTTCGCCCGGTCACCGCTACGGGAACAGCACGATCCGGCCGAACACCTCACCCGCGTCCATCTTCCGGTGGGCGAGCTCGGCCTTCTCCAACGGCAACCGCTCGTGCACCAGGGCACTCAGCTCGCCGCGGGTGACGGCGGCGAACTGTGCGGTGCGCACGGCGCGCTTGCTGGACTCGGGCACCGTGTTGGCGCTGAAAGTGGCGAACGACAACGACCTCTGGAACAGCTCGACGATCCGCGAGCCGAAGGGGTCCGGCGGCTCGCCGCCGACGGCGCCGACCACGACCATGCGCCCGTTCGGCTCGAGCCTGTCGAAGAACGACGGCAGGTCCTCGCCCGCCACGACGTCGATGATGACGTCGTAGCCGGCGGGGGAGTCGTGGCCGGCGCCGGAGCGGTCCAGGACGTGGGTGGCGCCCAGTGCGCGAAGCCGGTCGCCGCGCTCGGCGGACGACGTGGTGACGGCCACCGCGCCCGCGCCACCCTGCGCGGCGAGCTGAACCGTCATGATGCCAAGGCTTCCGGACGCGCCCCGCACCAGCACGGACTCGCCGGGAGCGAAGCGGGCGTGCGCGAGCCCGAAGTGCGCCACCACCCCGGCGCTCCCGAGCGCCACGGCATCGGCGGCGGACAGGCCCGCGGGAAGAGCGACGACCTCCTCCGCCGCGGCCACCGCGTGCTCGACGTACCCGCCGCCGAGGCCGGTGTGCGCCCACACCCGCCGGCCGACCCACGACGTGTCCACACCGTCGCCCACCGCCGTCACCGTGCCCGCGACCTCGCTGCCGAGGACATGGCCTTCCCGGAAGCCGTACGCGGCGAGATCGCCACGCCGGATCACGACGTCGACCCCACCCACCCCGGTCGCCTCGACCTCGACCAGCACCTGCCCGTTCGCGGGACTCGGCGTCGCGAGGTCGACGACCTCCATGCCCTCGGGACCACCGAACTCCCGCACCACAACAGCTCTCATGACACCGAAGCTAAACGGACGCACCCGTCCGCTTGGCTAAAGTGAGAGCATGGCCGGCCATTTGTCTCAGAAGGTGCGTTCCGACGCCCGCTACAACCGCGACCACATCCTGGACGTGGCCCGCGAGGTGTTCGCCGCCGAAGGCCTGAACGCGCCCATGCGCGAGGTGGCCCGGCGCGCCGGAGTCGGCCCCGCCACCCTGTACCGCCACTTCCCGACCAAGGAGGCGCTGGCCACGGAGGCGTTCTCCGACCAGATGCAGGCGTGCGACGCCATCCTGGCGGAAGGGCTCGCGGACCCCGATCCGTGGCGAGCCTTCCGCACGGTGATCGAGAAGATCTGCGAGGTGCACGCCCGCGGCTTCACCACGGCCTTCACGGCGAACTTCCCCCACGCGATCGACTTCGCGGCGCACAGGGAACGCTCGCTCGTCTCGATCGCGGAACTCGCCCGCCGCGCCAAGCGAGCCGGCGGGCTGCGCCCGGACTTCGTGCTGGACGACCTGATCCTGGTCCTCATGGCCAACGGCGGCATCCACGCCACCTCGGAGACCACCCGCGCCGCCGCCTCCCGGCGCTTCGCGGCACTGGTGATCCAGGCGTTCCAAGCCTCGCCCACCCACACCCCGCTGCCGGCGCTCCGGTAGTCCAGTGTGGACTTTCCGTGCTTCACCCGGTCGTGTGGTCCGGGCTACTCGGGCTCGATGACCAGCAGCCGGAACGTCGTCGACGGCGACTCGCGCCCGCACGTCTGCACCATGTGCCAGGCCAGGTTGCCGGGACCGTTGTCCGCCTGAGGCAGCCGCTGCCTGCTGATGCCGAGCACACCGTCCGGGCTCTTCTCGAGGACCTCCGGCGTGCCGACGAGCACCGCGATGCCGAAAGCCAGCACGTCGGCGCGCAGGTCGTCGTCCAGGTCGTCGGTGAGCCCGATCTTGCACTGCGGCTCGCCGTTCGCACCGGAGCCGACGCCGACCAGGCCCGCGAGGCCCGCGCTGTGCGCCACGGGCACCTCGAACACGCGGATGTCCGTGCCCATCGCCAGCGCCATCAGTCTGGCCGTCGGCGTGGTGAGCAGGGGGTCGTTGATGGCGGCGCCGCCACTGCGTGCGGGGTCGTTCCTGCGCTGGCCCATGATGCGTCAGATCGTACTGCGGACGACGCCACCCTATCGGGTGATCGTTCAGTGCCTTGTCAACCGGTGGACGCCACGACCCACAGACCGGCTCAGGACTCTGCGGGTGGATGAACGGGTCGACCCGGTAGACGGCGAGCAGCAGGGTGCCGGTGTCCAGGCCGACTCCGTGGCGTCGCGCGATGCCGGCCGTGTAATGGCGCAAGCGGTGGCTCTCGACGTAGATGAAGATTCGAGCGACCTCGCCGGGACAGGCGGCCAGCCGGTAGAAGTCCTTGAGGACTTGGCCCAGGGCCGAGGTCCACGGTGCGTTCATCTGTTCCGGCTCCCTCGGAGCTTCGACTCGATCAAAGCGGCCGGCAGAGGCCGTCCAGGTAGCCGCGCAGTTCAGCGGCTACCGAAACCCCCGCCGCACCGGACGGCAACCCGAAGCGCCTCACAATCCACAATGGACTCGAATGCGCAGTGGCGCGATCCGGTAGCCTCGTCCTGTATGCAACCTGGGGGTGTGCATGGACAACGCTGACCTGCGGCCCGTCCTGGACCGGATCCGCGAAGGTCTCGCAGGGATACCGGGAACAATCGGCCTGGCACTGGGCGGATCCCGCGCCAGAGGCACCGCCAGCCCGAACTCGGACATCGACGTGGGCCTGTACTACGACCCGGCCGACCGAGTCGACTTCGACACCCTGCTGAGCGCGATGGCGGAACTGGACGACCGAGGCGCCGTGGACGGCTTCGGCCGGTACGGCGAGTGGGGGCCGTGGATCAACGGCGGTGTGTGGCTGCGGATGGCGGACACGAAGGTCGACGTCCTGCTGCGCGACGTCGCCAAGACCCGTCAGGTGCTCGAAGACTGTGCTGCCGGGCGGATCGACATCCACTACCAGATCGGTCATCCGCACGGGTTCTGCACCGCGATCTACGCGGGCGAGGTGTTCCAGAACGTGCCGTTCCACGACCCGGAGGGCATGCTGGCCGGGTTGCGCTCACTGGTCGACCCGTACCCGGAGCGGTTGCGGGCGGCGGTGATCGAGAGGTTCGGCTGGGAGTCGGGCTTCTCGTTGTCCACCGCGAAGTCCGCGGCCGAGCGCGGTGACGTCGCGTACGTGACGGGCTGCGCGTTCCGGACGGTCTCGTGTCTCACGCAGGTCGTCTTCGCCGCCGAACGCCGGTATCTGACGAACGAGAAGGGTTCGGTGGCCATGGCGGACGGGTTCGCGGCGGCGCCCGCGGGATTTGCCGAGAGGGTCGAGAACGCGCTGGCGGCGCTGACGCACTCGCCGCAGGGTCTGGGGTCGGCTCTGGAGCAGTTGCGGGCGCTGCACGACGACGTGCTCCGCCATGACCACCGGTGACGACGACGTGCGGGCCGATGTCGGGCTCGCGGTCCGGGCCGCGCGGTACCGGTTGGACGTCCTCGACCTGATCCGTTCGGCGGGCGGTGGGCACACGGCGGGCAGTCTGTCCTGTGTGGACGTTCTGACGGTGTTGTACGAACGGGTGTTGCGCATCTCGCCGGAGACTTTGCGGCACCCGGAGCGGGACAGGTACGTGCAGAGCAAGGGTCACGCGGTGGAGGCGCTGTACGTGGTCCTCGCGGGAGCGGGGTTGCTCGACCGCGCCCTGCTGGGCACCTACCTGAGGTTCGGCACGAAGCTGGTCGGCCACGCGACCAGTTCCGTGCCGGGGATCGAGCAGTCCACGGGGGCGCTGGGGCACGGGTTGTCCATCGGTGTCGGCATGGCGATCGCGGGACGGCAGAACGGGTTCGGCTACCGCGTGTTCGTGCTGCTGGGGGACGGCGAGCTCGCGGAGGGGTCGGTGTGGGAGGCAGCGATGTCCGCTGCCCACCACGGCCTCGGCAACCTGGTGGCGATCGTCGACCGCAACCGCCACCAGATCGCGGGTCCGACCGCGGAGATCATGAACTCCGAGCCGCTGGCGCAGAAGTTCGCCGCCTTCGGCTGGACGGTGCACGAGATCGACGGGCACGACCTCGTCCAGATCGAGCGCACCCTGTCCTCGGCGCCCGCGGTGCCCGGCCGCCCGACGGTGGTGCTGGCGGACACCGTCAAGGGCAGCGGCATCTCCTACATGGAGCACGACATCCGCTGGCACCACAGGGTGCCGGACGACGAGGAGTACGCCATCGCGCGCCGGGACGTCGAGAACCGCATCGCGGAACTGAGGGGGCGGGCATGAGCCGGCCCACCGCGGGGCCGGGGCTCGCGAACCTCGAGGTGCTCGACGCGACACTGCGCGACCTCGCGCGGTCCGACCCGGCCATCCGGGTGCTCACGGCGGACTCGCGCGTCTCGGGCAGGCTCGGGCCGTTCGCCCTGGAGTTCCCTGACCGGGTGGTGGAGCTCGGGATCGCCGAGCAGAACCTGGTCGGCGTGGCCGCCGGGCTCGCGTCGTGCGGGATGAAGCCGTTCGTGGTCTCGCCCGCCTGCTTCTTGACGGCCAGGGCGCTCGAACAGATCAAGGTCGACGTGGGCTACAGCGGCAACTCCGTGCGGCTGATCGGGATCAGCGCGGGGATCAGCTACGGCGCGCTCGGTGCCTCGCACCACTCCATCGCTGACTTCGCGGCACTGCGCGCCACCCCCGGCATCCCCGTCGTGGCGCCCGCCGACAACTGCGAGGCGGAGGCGGCCATCCGGCTGGCGGCGGCCGTCGACGGCCCCCTGTACGTCCGGCTCGGGAAGCGGGCCTTGCGGTGCGTGCACGGGTCCGCGTCCGAACCCGTGGCGGTCGACCGTGCCACCCGCCTGCGGACCGGGGCCGACCTCGGCATCATCGCGACCGGCGAGACGGTGGGCATCGCCCTCGGCGCGGCGACGGCGCTGGCGCTCGACGGAGTCGAGACGACGGTCGTCAGCATGCCGATGGTGCGACCGCTCGACACCGCGACGTTGTTCGACGTCGCGCGGCGTGTTCGCGGGCTGGTCGTCACGGAGGAGCACAGCGTCCACGGAGGCCTCGGCGAGGCGTGTGCGGCGGCGCTCATGACCGAGGGGATCCCGGTGCGGTTCCGAGCGCTCGGCATCCCGGACGAGCCCATCGTCAACGGCCCGCAACTGGACGTCCTGGCGCACTACGGCATCGGCACCGACCCACTCGCCGCACTGGCCCGCGAGCTGCTCGACAGAAATCCGCCACGTTCAAGCACGCTCTGACCTGCACGTTCTTCGAGCCACGGCAGGGCGGCCGCAGCGGCCGGCCCTTGTGTCCTCCGCCCGCTCGTGCCTATATTTGCCGAAACACCAGAATGTAAGCGCTTACATTACACAGAGTGACATGTAAGCGCTTACATCAACCAGTCGGTGACGAACAGGGCGGCGAGCAGCGCAGATGGGAAAGCCAGCACCCGAGGCCAAGCCGGGAGCGACGATCTACTCGGTCGCCGAGCACGCCGGCGTCAGCATCGCCACCGTGTCGCGGGTGCTGCAGGGCGCGGCGGTCGTCGCCGAGGCCACCCGGCAGAAGGTGCTCACCGCCGTGGACGAGCTCGGCTACACGCCGCTCGGCGCCGCACGCAGCCTCGCGGTACGGCACCACGAGGCGCACGGGCTCGTGCTGCCGGAGCTGTCCGGGCCGTACTACGCCGAGCTGCTCATGGGTTTCGAGGCACGCGCCGCCGAGCTCGACCAGTCCGTCGTGCTCGTCCTCACCGGCAGCCGTACCGACCTGGTCGCGGCGGTGCGGCAGCTCGCGACCAGGGTCGACGCCATCGCCGTGTTCGGATCGGCGGCGATCCCGGCCGACGTGGTGCGGATGCTGCGCGCCAAGAAGCCGGTCGTCGTCATCGCGGGCGAGCCGCACGACGGCATCGAGGCGGTCGCCGCGGAGAACCTCGGCAGCGCGAGGGAACTGGCCGGGCACGTGCTGGACCACGGCCGGCGGCGGGTGCTGTTCGTCGGTGACCCGGACAGCGGGCCCGACGTCCGCAACCGGCACGCCGGTTTCGTCGCCGCGCACCGGGACCGCGGGCTCGACGCGGCGGAACCGGTCCGGGTCGCGCTGAGCGAGGCCGACGGTGCCGCGTTCGCACGGCGGTTGCTCGCGGGGGAGCACGAGGCGGACGCCCTCATGTGCGCCAACGACGAGCTCGCGCTGTCGATCATGACGGCGCTGCAGGACGCGGGCAGGGACGTGCCGGGCGACATCGCGGTGGTCGGCTGGGACGACGTCATGACGTCGCGGTACGTGCGGCCCGGGCTCACGACCGTGCGTCAGCCCGTGCACGAACTGGGTGCGCTGGCCGCGAGCCGCCTGCACGAACTCGTGAGCGGTGAGCCGCCGCGGGAGGACGCGCAGACGCTGCCGACGCAGCTCGTCGTGCGCTCCTCGTGCGGCTGCGCCTGATCACTCCGAAGACGAAGGCCGAGAGGAAGCGAGAAGCAATGGCGCGCAGGACTTCCAAGACGCTCGCGGGGGTGTCAGCCCTGGTGCTGGTCCTCGCCGCCTGTGGGCGCGGTGACGACCCGGCCGGTGGCCAGGCGGGCACCGACGTCGCACAGGGGCCCGCTACCGGCACGATCACCGTCTGGGCCATGGGCGCGGAGGGGGAGAAGCTCCCGGCGCTCGCGGAGGAGTTCGAGAAGGCCAATCCCGGCGTCGACGTCCAGGTGACCGCGATCCCGTGGGACGCCGCCCACAACAAGTTCACCTCGGCCATCGCCGCGGGCCAGGTGCCCGACGCGGCCATGGTGGGGTCGACGTGGATGGGCGAGTTCGCGGGCATGGGCGCACTCGACCCGACGCCGTCCTCGATCGACAAGGGCTCGTTCTTCGACGGCGCCCAACGAACGACCGAAGTGGACGGGACGTCCTACGGGATTCCCTGGTACGTCGAGACGAGGCTCCTCTACTACCGCAAGGACCTCGCCAAGACCGCCGGGTACGAAACGCCGCCGAAGGACTGGCCGGGCCTGAAGGAGATGGCGAAGGCCATGCAGGCCAAGGCCGGCGCCAAGTGGGGCATCGGACTGCAGCCCGGGGGCACCGGTTCATGGCAGTCGTTGCTGCCCTTCGCGTGGTCGAACGGCGCCTCGCTGACCAAGGACGGCGGCGGCGCCTACAACTTCGACAGCCCGGAGATGCGGGAGGCGCTGGAGTACTACGGCTCGTTCTTCGCCGAGGGCATCGCGGACAAGGAGGCGCCCGCGCAGCCCACGACCGAGCCGGACTTCGCCAGCGGGCGCGTGCCGATGTTCATCTCCGGCCCGTGGATGATGTCCGCGGTCGAGAAGGTCGGCGGCGAGGGCTTCAAGGACAAGTACGACGTCATGCCGATGCCGACGAAGAAGACCTCGTCGAGCTTCGTCGGCGGCTCGGACTTCGTCGTGTTCAAGGAGACGAAGAACCGCGACTCCGCCTGGAAGTTCGTGCAGTGGCTGGCGAACCCGCAGACGCAGGTGAAGTGGTACCAGCGGTCGACCGACCTGCCGTCGGTCAAGAGCGCCTGGCAGGACCCGGCACTCACCGCCGACACCAAGCTCGCGACGTTCGGCAGGCAGCTCGACACGGCGCAGTCGCCGCCGACCTTCGCCACGTGGGAACAGGCGATCACCGCGCTCGACACGGAGGTCGAGAAGGTGGCTCGTTCGGGCGCCGACGCGGCCGGTGCGCTCAAGGCCGCCCAGTCCGCCGCGGACTCCATCGGTACCGGCAAGTGAGCTCGCCCGTCGCGGTGCGCCGCCGTGGAGTGGAACGGGCGGCGTGGTTCCTCGTCCTCCCGTTCTGCCTGCTGTTCGGGATCTTCACGGCGTGGCCGGTGCTCCAGTCGCTCTTCATGAGCTTCACCGACACCCGGAACCGGGACCTGCGCTCGCCGTTCGCGGTGGAGTTCGTCGGGCTGGAGAACTACGTCAAGGCGTTCGCCGACCCGCTGTTCCGCACGGCGGCGGCGAACACCGCGTACTTCGTGCTGGTCGGCGTGCCGCTGACGCTGGTCATCGCGCTCACCGCGGCGGTGGTGCTGGACAAGGGGATCACGCGGTTCCGCGCGTTCTTCCGGCTGGGCTTCTACACCCCGGTGATCACCTCGATCGTCGCGGTCGCCGTGGTGTGGAGGTTCCTGCTGCAGGACGAGTTCGGGCTGATCAACACCGTGCTCGGCTGGGTCGGTGTCACGGGCCCGAACTGGCTCGGCGACCCGGACTGGTCGATGCCCGCGCTGATCCTCATGGCCGCGTGGCGCAACTTCGGCACCGCGATGATCATCTTCCTGGCCGGGCTGCAGGCCGTTCCGCCGTCGCTGCACGAGGCGGCGTCCATCGACGGCGCCGGTCCGGTGCGGCGGTTCCGCTACATCACGCTGCCGTTGCTGCGCCCGACGCTGCTGTTCGTCTCGGTGACGACGGCGATCGGCTACCTGCAGTTCTTCGAGGAGCCGTACGTCATGACCAACGGTGGCCCGCTCAACTCGACGATCTCCGCGTCGATGTACACCTACCGGCAGTTCGGGTTCGGCAACTACGGCTACGCCTCCGCCATGAGCTACCTGATCTTCGTCGTCATCGCGGTCGTCACGTTCCTGCAGTTCCGGCTGTTGCGCGAGAGGGGATGACATGACCGCAAGCCGCACGAGGAATCGTTGGTGGATCTACGTTCCGCTCACGGTCGCGTTCGTCGCCGTCGTCTCGCCGTTCGCCTGGATGGTCCTCGGCAGCTTCAAGGGCGAGGGCGAGATCCGGGCCAACCCGCCGACGTGGCTGCCCGAGGCCGCCTCGCTGGACAACTACACGCAGCTGTTCGCCCGCCTGCAGTTCGGGACGTACTTCCTCAACTCGGCGATCGTGGCCGTGCTGGTGACCGCCGGCAACCTGATCTTCTGCTCGATGGTCGGCTACGCACTGGCGATGCTGGAGTTCCGGGGCAAGCGGGCGCTCTTCGTGGTGGTCATGGCCACCCTGATGATCCCCGGCGTCGTCACGTTCGTGCCGCTGTACGTCCTCGTCGTCAACGCGGGCCTCGCGAACTCGCTGCCCGCGCTGATCCTGCCGTTCCTCGTCTCGCCGTTCGGCGTCTTCCTGATGCGCCAGTACATCGTGGGCCTGCCGAAGGAACTGCTCGACGCCGGACGGGTGGACGGCGCCGGCGAGGTGCGCATCTTCGCCGGGATCATCCTGCCGCTGTGCGGCCCGGCGCTCGCCACGCTCGGCATCCTCACGTTCCTGGGCAGCTGGAACAACTTCCTGTGGCCGCTGGTGGTGGCGCAGCAGGAGAGCGAGTACACGCTCCCGGTCGCGCTCGCCCTCTACTCGACCGGCCAGAACTCGATCCAGTACGGCCTGCTGCTCGCCGGGGCCACGATCGTCGTCGTCCCGGTCCTGCTCGTGTTCCTCGTCTTCCAGCGGCGCTTCATCGAAGGCATCGCGACCACCGGCATCAAGTGAGAAGTCCGAAGGGGACTCACATGACATCGCCAGCCAGGATCAGCCGCCGAACCCTGCTCGCCGCGAGCGCGGCCGCACTCGCCGTTCCCGCCTCGGCCGTCGCCGCGCCCAGGCACGCCGACCCCGTCCGGATCCGGGGCTGGGCCCGCGACACCTGGCGCAGCCTCGTCGCCATGACCCCGGCGAGCACGGGCCTGCCCGCCGACAACATCCCCGAGTCGCTCGCCCCGGCCGACCGCTCGGGCTACACCTCGCCGACGAACGTCGGCGGCTACCTGTGGTCGACGGTCGTGGCCCGCGAGCTCGGCTTCATCACGCAGGGGGAGGCGTCCGCCCGGCTCGTCCGCACGCTGTCCACAGTGGAACGGATGGAGCACCACACCGCGAGCGGCATGTACTTCAACTGGTACGACGAAGCGAATGGGAAGGCGTTGCGCGCCTGGCCCGGCACCGGTGCGACGGTTCACCCGTTCTGCTCCAGCGTGGACAACGGCTGGCTCGGCGCGGCACTGCTGGTCGTGGCGGAGTCCGACCGCGCCGCGGCAGGCCTGGCGCGGCGGATCTTCGCCCGGATGCGGTGGGACGCCTTCTACAACCCCGGCGACGACCCCGCGCACCCCGTGCGGCCGGGTGGACTCATCCACGGCGGGTTCTTCCCGTTCGACCACGACCGGCCGGGCGGGGTGTACCAGGGCACGCACATCGGCGGCGACCCCGTGTGGCTGACCACGCACCACTACGACACCACGGTGTCCGAGACGCGCATCACCAGCTACCTCGGCATCATCACGGGCCAGATCCCGCCGAAGCAGTACTTCGCGATGTGGCGGACCCTGCCGGCCTCGTGCGACTGGTCGTGGCACGAGATGCAGCCGGTGGGGGAGAACCGGAACTACTACGGCATCGACGTCTTCGAGGGCGCCTACACCTACCGCGGCATGCGGATCGTGCCGGGCTGGGGCGGCTCGATGTTCGAGGAGCTCATGCCCGACGTGTTCGTGCCCGAGGCGAGGTGGGCGCCGCGGTCGTGGGGCCGCAACCACCCGCTGCACGTCCGCGCGCAACGCGAACACGGGCTGCTCGAGGCGAAGTACGGGTTCTGGGGCTTCAGCCCGTCCAGCAACCCGGCCGGCGGGTACCGCGAGTACGGCGTCGACGCGCTCGGCATGGGACCCGGCGGCGAGCCGGGGAACCCCGCCAGCGGCTACTTCTCCGACCAGGAGATGACGAACTACGACGCGGGCTTCGGCACGTGCCGCCCGGCCACCGCGCCCACACCGGTCTTCGGCGACGGCGTCGTCACCCCGCACGCGGCGTTCCTGGCGATGATGCACGAACGCGACGAGGCGTACACGAACCTGGTGAAGATCCAGGAGGACCTTCGCGCCTACGGGACGGGCGGGTTCTTCGACGCGGTCGCCGTGCGGTCGGGCACCATCGCGCGCCGCTACCTCTCGCTGGACCAGGCGATGGTCATGGGCGCGATCGGGAACGTGCTGTGCCGCGACGTGATCCGCAGGGCGTTCTCGACACCGGCGGTGGAACGCGCACTGCGCCCGGTGATCGGTGTCGAGGAGTTCGGCGCGAGCCGAGTTCGATGAGTGGTGGAGGTAATGGCATGCGGCCGGTTCGGCTGATCTCCGAGGACGGTGTCGGGTACCGCGACCTCAACGGCAACGGCGTCATGGACCCCTTCGAGGACCCGCGGCTGCCCGTGGCCGAACGGGTCGAGGACCTGCTGGGCCGTCTCTCGCTGGAGGAGAAGGCGGGCCTGCTGTTCCACACCGTCATCGAGGCGGGCGCGGACGGCACGGTGAAGGAGGCCCCCGGCGACATCAGCAAGTCGCCGACGAGCGTGGTGGTGACGCAGAAACACCTGTCGCACTTCAACGTGCACGCGCTGCACGACGCACGGATGGCGGCACGCTGGTACAACAACCTCCAGCTCATCGCCGAGAGCACACCGCACGGCATCCCGGTCACGATCTCCACCGACCCGCGGCACGCGTTCATCGAGAACGCCGGGGTGTCGTTCAGCGCCAAGGCGTTCTCCCAGTGGCCCGAGTCGCTGGGACTCGCCGCGCTGCGCGACCCGGCCCTGGTGCAACGGTTCGCCGACATCGCGCGGCAGGAGTACGTCGCGGCCGGCATCCGCTGCGCCCTGCACCCGGCGATCGACCTGGCCACCGAACCGCGCTGGGCCCGGCAGGCCGGCACGTTCGGCCAGGACAGCGCCCTGACGGCGGACCTGGCCGTGGCGTACGTGCGCGGTTTCCAGGGCCCGTCACTGGGTCCGGAGTCGGTCGCCTGCACCAGCAAGCACTTCCCCGGCGGAGGCCCGCAGAAGGACGGCGAGGACGCGCACTTCCCGTACGGGCGCGAGCAGGTCTACCCCGGTGGCCGGTTCGCCGACCATCTAGCCCCCTTCCGCGCCGTCGTCGAGGCGGGCACCGCGGCCGTGATGCCGTACTACGGCATGCCGATCGGCCTGGAGGTGGACGGCGAGGCGATCGCGGAGGTCGGGTTCGGCTACAACCGCCAGGTGGTCACCGGGATGCTGCGCGAGGGCCTCGGCTTCGACGGCGTGGTGCTCACCGACTGGGAACTCGTCATGGACAACCACGTGGGGGACAAGGTTCTCCCCGCCCGCGCCTGGGGCGTCGAACACCTCGACGCGCACGGCCGGATGGAGCTGATCCTCGAGGCGGGTGCCGACCAGTTCGGCGGTGAGGAATGCGTCGAGGTGCTGCTGGAACTGGTGGCGCAGGGACGCGTGAGCGAGGCCCGCATCGACGAGTCGGCGCGCAGGCTGCTCAGCGTGAAGTTCCGCCTGGGTCTTTTCGACGACCCGTTCGTGGACGAGGACCGCGCGGCGGAGATCGTGGGCCGGCAGGACTTCCGCGACGAGGGCCACGCCGCGCAGGCTCGGTCGGTCACCGTCCTGCAGGCGGGGGAGGACGCGGCACGGTTGCCGCTGAGGCCCGGCCTGAAGCTCTACGTGGAGAACGTCTCGCCCGAGGTCGCCGCACGGCTGGGAACCGTGGTCGCCACACCGGAAGAGGCGGACGTCGCGCTGGTGCGGCTGATGGCCCCGTTCGAGCCGCGGTCGGACCTGTTCCTGGAATCGTGGTTCCACCAGGGTTCGCTGGAGTTCCCGCCGGGCCTCGGCGCGCGCCTGGCCCGGATCTCTGCGGCCTGCCCGCTGGTCGTGGACGTGACGCTGGACCGCGCCGCGGTGCTGACACCGTTGCTGCAGGTCGCGTCGACGCTGTTGGTCAGCTACGGCACCACCGACGAGGCCCTGGCCGACGCGCTGTCGGGGGTCGTCCCGCCGGAGGGCAGGCTGCCGTTCGACCTGCCGCGTTCCATGGAACAGGTGCGGCGGCACCCCGAGGACGTCGCGGGTTACGAGGACCCGCTCTTCCCGTTCGGGCACGGGTTGTAGGCGCAGGTGTATCCCGGCGCGCGGCGGGTATGCGTCGCCGGGAGGTACATCGATGCGAATCCTGGTGTTGCGGGCACTCGGACTGGGCGACCTGCTCACCGCGGTGCCCGCACTGCGCGGGCTGCGCCGCGCGTACCCCGGTGCCGAGATCACGCTCGCCGCGCCCGCCTGGCTGGCCGGCGCGGTGGCGAGGATCGACGCGGTCGACCGGCTGCTGCCGACCGACGGCCTCACGCACATCGAGTACGACAGCCCTGATCTCGCCGTCAACCTGCACGGACGCGGACCGCAGAGCGTCGAGCGGCTGATGGCCACGCGGCCCCGGCAGCTGATCACCCACGATGGGTGGCCGGAGGATCGGCACGAGGTGCTGAGGTGGTGCGATCTGCTGGAACAGCACGGAATCCCATGCGACGCCGATGATCTGCGGCTGCCCGCGACCGGACCGCGAACCGAACGGATCGTGGTCCACCCAGGGGCGAGCCACGGTGCGCGCCGGTGGCCGGTGGAGCGGTTCGCGGCGGTGGTCGGGGAACTGGACGGCCACGACGTCGTGGTGACGGCCAGCCCGCCCGAACTGGAAGCGGCTCGCCGGGTCGTGCCCGAACCCGTGTGCGGGAGCCTCGCCCAGCTGCTCGACCTCGTAGCCACGGCCGGACTCGTGATCTGCGGCGACACCGGGGTGGCGCACGTCGCGACCGCCTACGGCACGCCGTCCGTCCTGCTGTTCGGCCCGATGTCACCGAGCCTGTGGGGCCCGCGGTCCGGGCCGCACCACGTGCTGTGGCACGGCGGAACGGGTGACACGCTCGCCTCCGAGCCGGACCCCGGTCTGCTGCGGATCACGGTGGACGAGGTCCTGGCCGCGGTGAGGGACTTCCGGCTGGTCACGGCAGGCCGAGGTGCACGACCTTGACGGTGGTCATCTCGTCGAGCAGTTCGGGCCCGTAGCCGAACCCCGTGCCGGACGCGCCACGAGGCTGAGCCGCGCCACCGGGAGCACCACCGAACACCGCGTTCACCTTCACCGTCCCGACCGGGAGCGCACGCCAGGCCTTCTGCGAGTGCTCCATCGACCGGGTCAGCACCGTCGCCGCCAGGCCGTACTCGCCGGAACACGCCTCGCGCAGGCCTTCGTCGAACGACGGCACCACGCAGATCGGCGCCACCGGGCCGAACGTCTCCTCGCGCATGATCCGCATGTCCGGCGTGCAGCCGGTGAGCACGGTGGCCGGGTAGAACGCACCCGGTCCAGCCGGGACCTCGCCGCCGGTCAGCGCCCGCGCGCCGGCTTCGAGCGCTTCGGCGACCTGGGCGTGCACGAACTCGCGATGCCTGTTGTCCACCAACGGTTGTGCGCCGGCCGTCCATTCCTTCGCGCGAGCGCACAGCGCGGTGACGAACGCCTCGGCGACGGCCTCGTGCACGTAGATCCGTTCCACGGACGTGCAGAGCTGGCCCGCGTTGGTGAAGGCCCCGAGCGCCGCCTGCTCGGCCGCCCACTCCGGATCGACGTCCGCGTCGACGAGCAGCGGGTCGTTGCCCCCGTTCTCCAGCAACAACTTCGCCCGCGACGCCTGCGCGATGTCCCGGCCCGTCCTGGTGCTGCCGACGTGGGCGACGAGGTCGACGTTCTCACGCACGAGCTGCGCGCCCGTCGCTCCGTCTCCGATCAACGTCCGCAGCACGTCCTCCGGGAAGTGGGGCCGCAGCACCGTGTCGAGCAGCATGCCGGTGTGCGGGCAGCGTTCGCTCGGCTTGTGCAGCACGGCGTTCCCCGTGACCAGTGCCGCACCGAGCAGTCCGCACGCGACGGCAACAGGGTCGTTCCACGGCGTGAGCGCCACTACGACACCGCGCGGTTCCGGGATCATGAAGTCCACGGCGGAACCGAGCAGCGACCGTCCGCGGTGGACCGGGCCGAGCTCGGCGTACTGCTCCAGCGTGGACACCCCCGCGAGCACACCTTCCCGTGCCGACGCGAACGGCCTGCCCGTCTCGGTCTGCACCACGGTCGCCAGGTCACCGGCCCGCAACCGGAGGTCCGCAGCGGCCGCCTTCACCGCCGCACCGCGTTCGGCCGCGGACGTGGCGGCCCAGGCGGTCTGCGCTTTCCTGGCGGCCGCCACCGCCGTGGCCGTCTCGGTCTCGGAGGCGGCCGGGAGCCAGCCGACCAGCTGACCGTCGAGTGGGCTGTGGACGTCGATGGCGTGGGTGGCGGTCATGCGGTTCGGGTACCCGGACGTCCCGGTCGAAACATGGAGGAAGCATGCCCGGACGAGAGGAACTCCCCAGCACCCTGGCGCGCTCGTCGAAGAAGGCGCAGCGGACCTGGATCGCGGCCCACGACTCGGCCGTGGAGACGTACGGAGAGGGTGAACGTGCACACCGCACGGCGTTCTCCGCGTTGAAGCACTCGTTCGAGAAGGTCGGCGACCACTGGGAAGCGAAGGACGAGAAGGGACCGTCCGATCCCCAGGCGGCCAGGAGCACGCCGGAGCAGGGCGAGACCGCCGGTGGGGTGGACGCGAACGCGAGCAAGGAACACCTCTACGACATCGCGAAGCGGCTGAAGATCGGCGGCCGGTCCCGGATGAGCAAGGACGAGCTGGTCGAGGCGATCGGCAAGGCGAACGACCGGGCGACGGCGGCCGCCCGGTCGTGAAGACCCTTGTCACCGCGGGCGACGGGCTCTGACTCGGCGTGTCGGGAATCGCTTCTCCCCACAGCGTTTCAAGCCGTTTTTCTCGGCTAAGTCTCCTCTATGGATCGGACCATCGAGGCGGTGCTCTTCGACCGCGACGGCACGCTCGTCCGTGATGTGCCGTACAACGGCGACCCGGCTCGTGTGGAGCTGATGCCCGGCGCTCGCGAAGCGGTCAGGGACCTGCGCGCACGCGGTCTGCGCACCGGAGTGGTGAGCAACCAGTCCGGAATCGGCAGGGGACTGCTGACCGAAGACCAGGTGCGCGCGGTCAACGCCCGCGTCGAGGAGCTGCTCGGGCCGTTCGGCACGTGGCAGATCTGCCCGCACCACCCGGATGACGGCTGCGCGTGCCGCAAACCCGCCCCTGGTCTGGTGCTCAGGGCCTGCGAGGCGCTCGGCGTGAGGCCGGAACGCACGGTGGTGGTGGGAGACATCGAGGCCGACGTGGTGGCCGCGCGCAACGCGGGTGCGACGTCCGTGCTGGTCCCCACCGGCGTGACCCGGCCGGACGAGGTCGAACGCGCACCGCGCACCGCCGCGGACCTGCGTGCCGCGATGGAGATGATCCTGTGAGGACGTTGGTGGCGCGGCTGGACAGTGACGGCGACGTGCTGCTCGCGGGGCCGGCGATCCGCGCGGCGGCCGCGTCCGGTGAGGTCGTGCTGCTGTGCGGGCCCGGGGGAGTGCGGGCGGCCGAACTGCTGCCCGGCGTGGACCGGATCATCGAATGGGAGTGCCCGTGGATCGTCCACCCGGCGCCCGCGGTCCGGCCGATCGACATCGAGGCCGTGGTCGCACTGGTGCACGGCATCCGGGCCGACGTGGCGCTGGTGCTGACTTCGTTCCACCAGAGCCCGTTGCCGCTGGCCCTGCTGCTGCGGCTCGCCGGGGTGCCGGAGGTCGTGGCGCGCTCGACCGACTACCCCGGTTCGCTGCTGGACGTGCGGCTGACCGGTGACCCGGACGTGCCCGAGGCCGAACGTGCGTTGCAGGTCGCGCGCGCCGCCGGGTTCGAGCTGCCGCCGGGCGACGACGGCGGGCTCGCCGTGCTCGGCCCGCCCGGAGCCGAACTGGTGCACGAGGAACTGCGCCACCCCTACGTGGTGGTGCACCCAGGTGCGACGGCGCCCGCCCGCACCTGGTCGCCCGACCGGTGGGCGAAGGCCGTGGTCGCGTTGAACGCGGCAGGGCATCGCGTGGTCGTGACCGGCGGACCGGCGGAGACCGGCCTGACCGGGCACGTCGCCGGCGCGTGCGGGACCGATCTGGGCGGGCGCACCACCTTCCGCGAGCTGAGCGGCGTGCTGGCCGGTGCCGAGGCGGTCGTCGTCGGCAACACCGGTCCGGCTCACCTCGCTGCCGCGGTCGGCACGCCGGTCGTCTCGTTGTTCGCTCCCGTCGTGCCCGCCGCCCGATGGGCACCGCACGGAAGGCATGTCCTGCTCGGCGACCAGCACGCGCCGTGCCGCGACAGCCGTGCCCGTGAGTGTCCGATACCTGGCCACCCGTGTCTGGACCTCGTGGAACCCGCCGAGGTCGTCGCGGCCGTCGCGGAGGTGACCCGATGAGGATCCTGCTCTGGCACGTGCACGGTTCCTGGACGAACTCCTTCGTCCAGGGCGACCACGACTACTTGGTCGTCGGCCCTCCCGACGGCATCGGCCTCGCCGGACGTCCCTGGCGTGCGGCCGAGACCTCTCTGTCCGAAGTGGACGCCGACATCGCGGTGGTGCAACGACCGGAGGAGCTCGACCGGGCACCGCGCGGAATCCCGGTGGTGTACCTGGAACACAACACGCCCGGTGCGCCGGGGCAGAAGCACCCGATGGCGGACTGGGACGGGATCCTGGTGCACGTCACGCACTTCAACGACCTGATGTGGGACTGCGGGTCCACCCGGACGGTCGTCGTCGAGCACGGCGTCGCCGATCCAGGCCCGCTCTACACCGGAGAGCTCGCCCGCGCGGCGGCGGTCGTCAACGACCCCGTCCGGCGCGGCCGGATCGTCGGCACCGACCTGCTGCCGCGGTTCGACCCGGTCGACGTGTTCGGCATGAACACCGAGCCGATCGGCGGTCTCGGCGACCACGACCTCGTTTCGCTGCACCGGGAACTGGCTCGCCGGCGCGTGTACGTCCACCCGGTGCGCTGGACCTCGCTGGGGTTGTCGCTCATCGAGGCGATGCACATCGGCATGCCGGTCGTGGCGCTCGCGTGCACCGAGGTCGTGCGCGCGGTGCCCGAGCAGGCCGGCACGGTCTCGACGAACGTGGAGGAACTGGTGCGCGCGACGCGGGAGCTGATCGCTGATCCCGCGCTCGCGCACGAAAAGGGGAAGAGGGCGCGCGAGTTCGCGTTGGCCCGGTACGGACTCGATGCGTTCCTGCGGAGCTGGGACGACGTGGTGGAGGAGGTGGCCGGATGAGGCTCGCGATGGTCTTCGGGCATGCCAGCCCGCTGGCGGTGGCGCCATGAGCGTCGAGAAGCACCTGAACGGACTGGCCGGCACGCTGACCGCCCTGCGGGCCCACGCGCCGCGGCTCACCCGCTGGGGTGCCGCGCTCGCCGGCAGGCTCACCGAAGGCGGCAGGTTGCTCGCCGCGGGCAACGGCGGGTCCGCCGCCGAGGCCCAGCACCTGACCGCCGAGCTCGTCGGCCGGTACCGGCACGACCGCGCGCCGTTCTCGGCGCTGGCGTTGTGCTCCGAGACGTCGAGCGTCACCGCGATCGCCAACGACTACGGCTACGACCAGGTCTTCGCCCGGCAGATCGCGGCGCACGCACGGCCGCGGGACATCGTCGTGCTGTTGTCGACCAGCGGCCGCAGCGCGAACCTGCTGGAGGCCGCCCGCGCGGCCGGCAAGGTGGGAGCGCAGGTCTGGGCGTTCACCGGCCCGGCGCCGAACCCGCTCGCCGAGCTGGCGGACGAGGTCCTGGACCTGCCCGGCGACCCGTGTCACGTGCAGGAGGCGCAGCTCGTCGCGGTCCACGCCCTGTGCGAGGCCTTCGAGGCCGCCCTGCCCGCGACCCTGCGGAGGGTCTCATGAGGCTGGTGGTCGTCGGCGACTCGCTGCTGGACGTCGACGTGGAGGGCACGGCCGAGCGGCTGTGCCCGGACGCGCCCGCTCCCGTCCTCGACGTGTCCGCCGAACGGGCCAGGCCGGGAGGTGCCGCGCTCGCGGCGACGATGGCGTCGCGCGACGGCGTGGACGTGACGCTGGTCAGCGCGCTGGCCGACGACGAGGACGGGCACCGGATCCGTTCACTGCTGGACGTGCCCGGGGTGTTCGGGCCCTCCGCCGCACCCACGTCGGTGAAGACGCGTCTGCGCTGCGGAGGAACCTCGTTGGCGCGCATGGACCGCGGTGGCGGTCCTGCGGAGCCCAAGGCCACCGACGACATGCTCGACGCGGTGCTGTCCGCAGACTTCGTGCTGGCGTCCGACTACGGCCGCGGACTTCTCCGCGACGAACGGCTGAGGTCGGTGCTCACCCGCGTCCCCGTGGTGTGGGACCCGCACCCCCGCGGTCCCGCGCCGGTGCCCGGCGCCCGGCTGGTCACGCCGAACCTCGCCGAGGCCACGGCGTTCAGCGGCCACGCCGACCCGTTCGAGGCGGCGGAGGAGCTGTTGTCGCGGTGGCGTGCGCGTGCGGTGGTGGTGACGAAGGGCTCCGGTGGTGCGTTGCTCCACTGTGGAGGGACGCCCGTCGCGGTGCCCGCGTCGAAGGTGTCCGTGCTCGACCCCTGCGGTGCGGGGGACAGGTTCGCGGTGACGGCGGCGGTGCGACTGGCCGCGGGCGCCACACCTGACGAGGCCGTGGCGGACGCCGTTCTCTCGGCCGCACGGTTCCTGGCTGATGGCGGTGTCTCGGGAATGGCCGGTGCCACGATGTCCACAGTGGACGCAGTGCGGGCTCGTGGCGGTGTCGTGGTGGCTGCGGGCGGGTGCTTCGACGTGCTCCACGCCGGTCATGTCCGCATGCTGCGGGCGGCACGGGAGCTCGGCGACTGCCTCGTGGTGTGCCTCAACTCCGACGCGTCGGTGAGCAGGCTGAAAGGGCCGGAGCGCCCGGTGAACCGGCAGGCCGACCGCGTGGAGGTGCTGCGCGCGCTGGGCTGCGTGGACGAGGTGGTGGTGTTCCCCGAGGACACACCGGAACGCGTGCTGCGCGACCTGCGTCCGGACGTGTGGGTGAAGGGCGGTGACTACACCGCCGAGCTGTTGCCGGAGACGGCTGTGGTGCGGCACTGGGGCGGCCGGACGGTCGTCGTGCCGTACCACCGCGGCCGTTCGACGACCGAGATCCTGTCGAGGAGGGCTTGATGCTGGGTGCTGTGCTGGTGACCGGAGGTGCGTCCGGACTGGGTGCGGCGGTGGTCGACGCCGTGCACGAGGCGGGCGGACGGCCCCTCGTGCTGGACAAGGCGGCGCCGTCGGCACCGCACGTGGCCGACTTCGAGTCGGTCGACCTGTCGGACACCGTCGCCGCCGAACGGGCCGTGCGAGCCCTGGTCTCCCGCAACGGCGACCTGAGCGCCGTGGTGACCGCCGCGGGCGTGGACAGGTGCGGACGCCTCGACGAGGTGCCGACGGCGGAGTGGGAACACGTCGTGCGGGTGAACCTGTTCGGCACGGTCGCGGTCGTGCGCGCCGCGCTGCCGCACCTGGAGAACGGCCGGGTGGTGACCATCGCGTCCACCCTCGGGGTGCGTGCGGTCAGCGACGCCACGGCGTACTGCGCGTCGAAGTTCGGCGTCGTCGGCTTCACCAGGGCGCTGGCGGCCGAGACGGCGGGCCGGACCGGCGTGACACTGGTCGTGCCCGGCGGGATGCGCACCCACTTCTTCGACGACCGCGACGAGCAGTACAAGCCGTCGGACACGGCGAAGCTGAACCCGCCGGACCGGGTGGCGGCCGCGATCATGTTCGCGCTGAGCCAGCCGGCGGGGTGTGAGGTGCGCGAACTCGTCGTGGCCCACGCGGAGGAACCGTCCTGGCCGTAGGCCGGGTGCGGCCCCCGCTCAGCCGTTCCGTGGTGCGGACGAGCCGCGATCCGGTCTAGGTTCGTACCCTGGAGTCGGATCGGGTGGGGCTGACCGCGCGACCGCTGGGTTAGAGGACAGGTGTTGGACGGGCAGCGTCGGGAACGGCTCAAGCGGGCGGTGGAGGAGTTCACCTCCGAGGCTTCCGGGCGCACGGGTCTGGCGCAGGCGTTGTGCGCCGCGTGCCTGCACGTCCTGCCCGGTGTGGATGCCGCGGCGCTGACGTTGCGCGGCAGTGCGCGCGCTGAGGAGATGGTCGGCGCGAGCGACGAGTGGGCGGCCCGGCTGGAGGAGATCCAGTACACGCTGGGTGAGGGGCCGGGCGTGGTGGCGTTCCGGGACGCCGCGCCGGTGCTGGTGGCGGACCTCGGCTCGGACGGTGTGCGGTGGCCGGGTTTCGACGCGGCGGCCGCGGCGCAGGGCCTGGCGGCGATGTTCGCGTTCCCGCTGCAGGTCGGCGGCATCAGGCTCGGCACGCTCGACCTGTACCGCCGCCGTCCCGGTGGCCTGACCGCGGCGGTGGTCGCCGACGCGGCGATCCTGGCCGACGTGGCGACCTGCGCGTTGCTCGAGCAGAACGACTCCGCGGACGAGGACGACCAGTTGCGGATGACGCTGTCGTACCAGGACGTCAACATGGCGACCGGGATGCTGGCCGCGAAGTTGAAGATCAGCCTTGAGGACGCGTTCGCCCGGTTGCGCGCGCACGCGTTCTCGTCGGGCCGGTCTGTACTGGACGTGGCGCGTGATCTGCTGGAGCTGCGCATCCCGCTGGACAGGCTGGCGGACTGACCGTGTCGCGAGCACCGCGAGGTGGTGGGTCGTATGCTGCGGGAGTGCCCGGTCCCCAAGAACAGATCGCCGTCACGTTGAGCGAACTCACGGCGAGTCTGGTCGGCAGGCATGACGCTGAGTCGGTCCTGCGCCTGGTCACCGCCGCGTGCGAGAACCTGCTGTCGGCGTCCTCGACCGGGGTGCTGATGGCCGATCCGCGGGGCGGGCTGAGCGTGGTGTCGGCCTCCGACGAGCAGGCCCGGTTCCTGGAACTGCTGCAGAGCCGGATCGACGAAGGCCCGTGCGTGGATTGCGTGCGTCACGACACGACGATCGCCTGCCCGGACCTGGAAGACGAGCATGGCCGTTGGCCGGCGTTCACCCGTGCCGCGCTCGGTGCCGGGTTCCGCGCGGTGCACGCCGTGCCGATGCGTCTGGCCGGGGGCGCGGTCGGCGGCCTCAACGTGTTCTACACGGCCGTCACCCCGTGGGAGGAGTGGCAGCAACGACTCGGGCAGGTGCTGGGCGATCTGGCGGTGCTGGGCCTGTCGCAGGACGACGACCCCGCGCGCACGCAACGGCTGGCCGAGCAGACGCTGACGACGCTCAACGACCGCGTGATGCTCGCGCACGCCATAGGCATGGTCGCCGGGGCTCTCGACATCGGCACGGACGAGGCCCGCCGCCTCATCTTCGGTTACGCAGCCACGCTGGGGAGCCCGGTCCGAGACGTGTCCCGCCTCCTCACCAGCGGAAACCTCGAAGTCGCTGAGTTGGCGGCGTCCTAGGGCGTGTCCCGTAAGTCCGTTCGATGAGAGTCACTTGTCGAGAGACCCGGAGGCGGTGCCGCCACGACGCCCTCATACCGGGCGTATTCGGGTGTTGCGGCGGTGCCGCCTCCGGGGCCCTCGGCCGCGACTGTCGCGGACGAGGCTTACGGGACACGCCCTAGTCGTCCCAGTCGGGGTCGGTGCGCCGCTCGGCCGCGGCGTCCACGACCGCGTTGACCCGCTCGACCTCCGCCTCGCGTTCGGCTTCGGTGCGCCGGTCGCAGAACCGCCCCAGCACGTCGTCCTGGTCGCCGCTCCAGGCCTGCACGACGCCGATGGCTTCGTGCAGCGCCGCTCGCCTCGTGATCGCTTCGACGAGGTGCTGTGCCGCGGAGGCATCGCCGGAACCGCGGCTGGAGGAGGTCATGTCCCCAGCCTCCTCCTCATCATCACGGGGAATGGCGACCCTGCGGCTCGCGGCACCAAGATTCGTTGCGGTGAAGCGAAGATCAGCGAGTCCCCTACTTCTCCGGGAGCGGTGTAGGGAGCGTTTCGCCGGGTAGCTCATGTCCATGGCAGAGCGCGCTGTGGTGACCGGAGGAGCGGGCTTTCTCGGCTCGCACCTGTGCGACGCCCTGGTGGAGCGGGGCATGCGGGTGACCTGCGTGGACGACTTCAGCACGGGAGAACCCGCGAACGTGCCGCCCGCCGTCGAGCTCATGCACGCCGACGTGCGCGAACCGCTCCGGTTGCCGCCCAGCGAGCTGGTGCTGCACTTCGCGTGCCCCGCGTCGCCGCCGGCCTATCTCGCGTCACCGGTCGGCACGCTCGAGACCGGCGGGTTCGGCACCCACCACGTGCTGGAGGAGGCCAGACGGCTCGGCGCACGGGTGGTCTTCGCCTCCACCAGCGAGGTGTACGGCGATCCGCTGGAGCACCCGCAGCGGGAGACCTACTGGGGCAACGTCAACCCGATCGGGCCGCGCAGCGTGTACGACGAGGCCAAGCGGTTCGGCGAGGCGCTCGCGTTCGCGTACCGGCGGGAGCACGGGCTCGACGTCGGCGTGGTCAGGATCTTCAACACCTACGGGCCGCGGATGAAGCCGGGTGACGGCCGCATGTTGCCCACGTTCTTCGCTCAGGCGCGCAAGAACGAACCGCTGACCGTGCACGGTGACGGCACGCAGACGCGGTCGCTTTGCCACGTGTCCGACCTCGTGCGCGGCGTGCTGGCCATGGCGGACAGCGGCGAGGCCGGTCCCGTCAACCTCGGCAACCCCGAGGAGGTCACGGTGCTGGAGGTCGCCAAGCAGGTCATCGAGGTGACCGGCAGCGACTCCGAGATCGTGCACGTCGGCGCGATGACCGACGACCCCCGGCGGCGCAGGCCGGACGTCACCAGAGCGCGGGAGCTGCTCGGCTGGGAGCCCGAGATCCCGCTGGAACGAGGACTACGACTCATGGCGAGGGAGACGTGATGCGGGTTCTGGGCATCAACGCGATTTTTCACGACCCCGCGGCCGCCCTCGTGATCGACGGGCACACGGTCGCGGCCGCCGAGGAGGAACGGTTCTCCCGGCGCAAGCACGGCAAGCGGCCGGTGCCGTTCTCGGCCTGGGAGCTGCCGGAGATGGCGGCGAGGTGGTGCCTGGAGGAGGCCGGGCTCACGCCGGCCGACCTCGACGCCGTCGCGTACTCCTACGACCCGGCCCTCGCGGAGGACGGCACCGCGCCGTGGGAGGAACTGCGCACCACCTACGCCCGGCGGGCCCCGCAGTTCCTGGCCACCGCGTTGCCCGGCCTGGACCCGGACATCGTGCGGTTCGTGCCGCACCACGCCGCGCACGCCGCCTCGACCGGGCTCGCGGCACCGTTCGGCGGGAACTGCGCCGTGCTGGTGGCGGACGGGCGCGGCGAGTGCGGCTCCTACCTGGCCGGGCGGTACGACGACCAGCAGCTGGTCAGGCTCGCCGAGCAACGGCTGCCGCACTCGCTCGGCCTGCTCTACGAGGACCTGACCGAGCACCTCGGTTTCCTGCGGTCCAGCGACGAGTACAAGGTCATGGCACTCGCCTCGCACGCGGAACCGGTGCACCTGGACCTCATGCGCGAGCACATCACGACCACCGGCGACGGCGGCTTCCAGATCGTGCCGATCGAGTGGAACACCCTGGCCAAGGCGCCGGACGGCGAACTGCTGCGGGAACACGCCGAACTCGCCGCCAGCGTGCAGCGCAGGCTGGAGGAGGTGCTGCTGGAGCTCACCACGTGGCTGCACGAGCAGACGGGGGAACGCAGGCTCGCCATGGCGGGCGGGGTGGCGCTGAACTGCGTCGCGAACACGCGGATCTTCGCCGAGGGACCGTTCGACGAGGTGTGGGTGCAGCCCGCGGCCGGCGACTCGGGCACCGCTCTCGGGGCCGCGCTGCACGTGGCGTCGGGGGAGCCGCTGGCGCCGATGCCCGGCGCGGACCTCGGCCGGAGCTGGAGCGACGACGAGGTCGAGCAGGTCCTGAAGACGGCGAAGGTCGTGTACGAGAAGCCGACCGACCTGGCCGCGGTGGTGGCGCGGGCGCTGGCGGACGACGAGATCATCGCCTGGTTCCAGGGGCGGTCGGAGTACGGGCCACGCGCGCTGGGCCGCCGGTCGCTGCTCGCCAACCCCTGTCACGCGGCGAACCTGGAACGGATGAACGACGTGAAGGGCCGTGAGCAGTTCCGGCCGATCGCGCCGATGGTGCTGCAGAGCCGGGCGCACGAGTTGTTCGAGCGCGGACCGGTTCCCAGTCCCTACATGCTCTTCGTGCACGACGTCCGTCCTGAGTGGAGGGACCGCATCCCGGCCGTGGTGCACGTGGACGGCACCGCCCGTGCGCAGACCGTGGCGGACGACCCGTTGCTGGAACGGGTGCTGGAGGAGTTCGACCGCCGCACCGGTGTGCCGGTCGTGGTCAACACCAGCCTCAACACGGCAGGGCGGCCCATGGTCGACTCCCCGCGGGACGCACTGGAGTGCTTCGGTTCCTCGCCCATCGACCTGCTCGCGATCGGCCCGTTCGTGGTGCGGCGATGACCGGCTACACCGTCGTCATCCCCACGGTCGGCCGCGAGAGCCTCGACGTCGTGATGAACGCGATCCGGCACGGCGAAGGACCGCCGCCGGACGAGATCATCGTGGTGTACGACCGGTTCGGCCGCGGACCGGCGGCCGCGCGCAACTCCGGCTGGCGGCGGGCCACCAGCGAGTGGGTGGTCTTCCTCGACGACGACGTGCTGCCGCCACCGGACTGGAAACGACGGCTCGTCGAGGACCTCGCGGCGGCAGGCGACGACGTGGCGGCCAGCCAGGCGCGCATCGAGGTGCCGCTGCCGCCGGACCGCAGGCCCACCGACTGGGAACGCAACACCTCCGGTCTCGCCGGCGCCAAGTGGATCACCGCGGACATGGCCTACCGGAGGTCCGTGCTGCTGGAGACGGGCGGGTTCGACGAGCGTTTCCCCAGGACCTACCGGGAGGACGCCGACCTCGCGTTGCGGGTGATCGAACTCGAGTACCGCGTCGTGCTCGGCGACCGGGTCACCACCCACCCCGTGCGGCGCACCGGTTTCTTCACCAGTGTCAAGCAGCAGCGCGGGAACGCAGACGACGCGTTGATGCGCAAGGTGCACGGTCCTCGATGGCGGGAGAAGATCGGCGGTCATCGCGGCAGGTTGCGCGAACACGCGCTCACCACCGGCCTCGCCGTCGCCTCCGTCCTCTGTGGACTTCTGGGTGAGAGGCGCGCCGCGGCCGTCGCGGCACTCGGGTGGGCCGCCATGACCACGCGGTTCGCGGTGCAGCGCATCGCCCCGGGACCGCGTACGGCGCCGGAGGTCGTGCGGATGATCGTGACGAGTGCGGTCATCCCGCCCGCCGCCTGCGTGCACCGAGTCCGCGGCGAGCTCCAGGTGCGGGTGACCCAGAACGAGCAGGCCGAGGCACGAGACATGTCGGGAGGGCGAACGTGCATCGAATCGGTGTCGTCGGCGCCGGGTACGTCGGCCTGACCACGGCGGCCTGCCTGGCGCACCTCGGTCACGACGTCGTCTGCGCGGACGTGGACGAGGCCAAGGTCGAACGGTTGCGGCGCAACGAGGTCGACCTGGTCGAACCGGGACTCGCGGAGCTGCTGGAACAGCACGACATCGAGTTCACCACGGTGTTTCCGCGTGATGTGGACTTCTTGTTCGTGTGCGTTCCCACGCCGTCGGGCGAGCACGGTGAAGCCGATCTCACGGCCGTGCACGACGTCGTCGCACAAGTGCCGGAGAACACCGTGCTGGTGCTGAAGTCGACGGTTCCCGTCGGCACCGCGCGGGGCATCGCGCACCAGCCGGCGGTGTCGAACCCGGAGTTCCTGCGGGAGGGCCACGCGGTCGAGGACTTCCTGCGTCCGCAACGGGTCGTGGTCGGTTCGGCCGACCAGGACGCGGCGAGACGGGTCGCCGCGCTCTACGGCGACGTGCCGGTCGTGCTCACCGACAACACCACGGCCGAGCTGGTCAAGTACGCCTGCAACAGCTTCCTCGCGGTGAAGCTGTCCTTCGTCAACACCCTCGCCGAACTGTGCGAGCACGTCGGCGCGGACATCGACGGCGTCACCGAGGGCATGCGCCTGGACGAGCGCATCGGCGCCGCGTTCCTGCGGCCCGGTCCAGGCTGGGGCGGCTCCTGCCTGCCCAAGGACACCCGTGCGCTGCTCAGCACCGCAAGCGCCCAGAACGTCGAGTTCGCGACCGTGCGTGCCGCCGTCGACACGAACGACCACCAGGTCCGCCGCATCGCGCAGATGATCGAGGGCGACCGGATCGGGTTGCTCGGACTCACGTTCAAGGCCGGCACCAACGACCTGCGCGACTCGCCGGCGCTCGCGATAGCGCGGCTGCTGGACGGCGAGGTCAGCGCCTACGACCCGGCGATCAGGCACGACGTCGACGGCATCACCGTCGTCGGCACGCCGGAGGAGCTGGCGGACGGCCGCGACGTGCTGGTCGTGCTCACCGAGTGGCCGGAGTTCGCCGAGCTCGACTGGCCCGCGCTCGCGGACCGGATGACGACCCCGGTGCTCGTCGACACCCGAGGTGTCGTTCCCGCCGCCAAGGTCCGCGAGGCGGGCTTCCGGTTGCTCAGCGTGGGACACCCGGACGGGCGGCGCTGACGTCGGACGCACGGGACGCGGTGACGCCGGGTAGCGCTTCGGTGAGAGGTGTTTCGAAGCGTTTTCCGGGGATAGATCTCCTCTGTGGACCGGACTTCCGCCGCAGGGCACTTCGATCGTGACGACGCGATGCAGCTGCCGATCGGTCGGCGACCGGCTGTACGACGGAGGTGAGGGGCATGAGGATCACGATGGTGTCCGAGCACGCCAGCCCGCTGGCGGTGCTGGGCGAGGTCGACGCCGGTGGGCAGAACGTGCACGTGGCCGCGCTTTCGGAAGCGCTGGTGGCGCGCGAACACGAGGTCGTGGTCTACACACGGCGTGACAACCGCGAAATCCCCGACCGGGTGCGTGCCAAGGCCGGCTACGAAGTGGTGCACGTGCCCGCCGGACCGGCGGAACACGTGCCCAAGGACGAACTCCTGCCGTTCATGGGGGAGTTCGCCCGCTTTCTGGCCGCGGACTGGCGTGCCGCGCCGCCCGATGTCGTGCACGCGCACTTCTGGATGTCCGGCTTCGCCGCGGCGATGGCGGCGCGTGACGTCGAAGTGCCGGTGGTGCAGACCTTCCACGCTCTGGGCACCGTGAAACGCCGCCACCAGAGCGAGGCGGACACCAGCCCTGCGCAGCGGATCGCGATCGAGCGGATGATCGGCAAGAACGCCGATCTGATCGCCGCGACCTGCGGCGACGAGGTGAACGAGCTGGTGCGGATGGGAATCCGCCGCACGCGCACCGCCGTCGTGCCGTGCGGCGTCGATCCGGAGCTGTTCCACCCGGCCGCGGCCTCTCCGCGCCCGCGCCGGATCGTGTCGGTCGGCAGGCTGGTGCCGCGCAAGGGTTTCGAGGACCTGATCACCGCCCTGCGGATGGTGCCGGACGCCGAGCTGGTGATCGCGGGAGGACCGCCCGCCCGCAAGCTGCGGTCGGATCCCGAGGCGCAGCGACTGCTCGCGCACGCGGAGGCCCTCGGGGTGCGCGACCGCGTCGAGCTGGCAGGCCAGGTGGCCCGCCAGGACATGCCGGACTTGCTGCGCTCGGCCGAGGTCGTCGCCTGCGTGCCGTGGTACGAGCCGTTCGGCATCGTGCCGCTGGAGGCGATGGCGTGCGGCCTGCCGGTGGTCGCCTCGGCGGTCGGCGGGCTCCTCGACACCGTGGTGGACGGCGTCACCGGGAAGCTGGTGCCGCCACGAGACCCGAAACGGCTCGCGAAGGAACTGCGGGTGCTGCTCGCGGACGGCTCCCGGCGCCACGTCTACGGCACCGCCGGGGCCGATCGGGTCTCCGCCTGCTACACCTGGGGCGAGGTCGCGCGGAGGACCGAGCACCTGTACCTGCGCGTCGTCCGGCAGTCGCTGGCGATGGTGCGGTGATCGTTGTCAGAACAGGAACATCTCGCTGTCCACAGTGGACAGCGGGATCGGTGCCGGGCCGTACTCGCACCAACACCACCACGCCGTACGCGGCGGCGACGACGAGGGCCGAGGTGGGCAGGGTGAGGACTCAGCCCTCGGCGATGTCCGCGGCCACCGCACCCACCGGCTGCGGCCGGAACGCCGCTGTCACCGTCCGTGTGCTTCGGCCCTGGTCCTCGCTGCTGGGCGCGGGCCACAACCGCGACTCCTTCCGGCACCACTACTCGCGCATCGGTGCCGAGTCGGCCGAGCGCGGTCCGGCTCGGCGCCAGGCCGTCGGCGCCGCCCGCTGCGGGGTGGTCGAGGCCGTGCCGTTCATCGACTTCGCCCGGCACCGGCTCGCACAGCTCCTGCGGCGATGAGCCCGGCACCGGGTGAATGCCGTGCCCCTTCCGGGGTACCTCGGTGGTGTTGGCCACGCGCTCTGGAGGAGGATCGGTGAACCCACAGGCAGTCGTGACGGGAGCGTCGAGCGGTATCGGTCTCGAGCTCGCGAAGGTGTTCGCGGACAACGGTTACGATCTCGTGATCGCGGCGGAGGACGACGCGATCGACACGGTCGGCGAGGAGCTTCGGGGCCATGGTGTCCAGGTGGACGCCGTGCAGGTCGACCTCACGTCGTACCAGGGTGTCGAGGACCTCGTGGCGCGCATCAGGACGAGCGGGCGGCCGGTCGACGCGCTCGCGGTGAACGCCGGGGTCGGCGTCGGCGGTGATTTCGTCCGCGACACGTCGGTGGACGACAACCTGGAGATCGTCAACCTGAACGTCACGTCCGCCGTGCACCTGACGCACCGCGTGCTCGCGGACATGGTGGACCGCAAGGAAGGGCGCGTGCTGTTCACGTCGTCGATCGCGGCCACCACCCCGGGGCCGTTCCAGACGGTGTACGCGGCGTCGAAGGCGTTCCTCGCCTCGTTCGGGCAGGGGCTGCGCGAGGAGCTGAAGGACACCGGTGTCAGCGTCACCACGCTGATGCCCGGTCCGACGGACACGAACTTCTTCGACCGCGCGGGCATGCAGGACACCAAGGTCGCCCAGGGCGCCAAGGACGATCCGGCTCAGGTCGCGCGCCAGGGGTTCGAGGCGTTGATGAAGGGCGAGGACCACGTCGTCGCCGGTTCGGTGAAGAACAAGGCGCAGGCGGTCGCGGGACGGGCGCTGCCGGACCCGGTGAAGGCCAAGGCTCACCGCAAGATGTCCGAACCCGGCTCCGCGGAGTCGTAGGCCCTCCAGTGTGGACCTCGTGCGATGCCGTCACACAGCCAGGCGGCGGCATCGCACGAGCTCAGGGGAGCACGTTGCGCGCCGCGGTCCTGCTCCACTCCAGCAGGAGCAGGGTGGCGTCGTCCTGCAGGTGCCCGTGCTGGTGGTCGAGCACCGCGCGGGACACCCGGCGCAGCGTCTCGGGGGCGGGCAGGCCGGCCGCCTCGTGCCGTTCGGTCAGGTCGACCAGGCGTTCCACGCCGAACTCCTCGCCCTGCGGGTCGCGTGCCTCGGTGACGCCGTCGGTGTGCAGCAGGATCCGGTCGCCGCGCTGGAGCTGTTCACGCCCGAGCTGCCGCGGCGTCCTGGCGAGGTGGCCGAGCCCGAGCGGCACGTGGATCGAGCTCCTCAGCGACTTGACCATCCTGCCGCCGCGCAACAGCAGGGCCGGCGGATGCCCCGCGACGACGTACCGCAACGCCCCGGTGGCGAGGTCGAGATCGGCGAGCACGGCCGTCGCGAACGGAGCCCTGAGGCCCTCGGTCGCCTGCTGCCGCACGGCCTGGTCGGCCAGTTCGGCCGCTTCGAGGAGCCCGAGGCCGTTGCGGCGGGCGTTGCGGGTCGCCGCCAGCGCCACCGCGGTGGTGAGGCCCGCGTGCACGTCGTGACCCGTCGCGTCGAAGATCGAGACGTGCGCGCGTCCGTTGTCGACGGCGTAGTCGTAGCCGTCGCCGCCCACGGAGTGATAGGGCTCCATCAACGCCGTCACCGTCAGCTGGTCACAGGCGAACGTCTGCGGTGGCAGCAGTTGCCACAGCAGCTCGGACGCCACCGAGAACGGCGTGGTGCGGCGCAGGACGTGCAGGAAGTCGCTGTAGTGGAGCTTGCTCGTGGTGAGATGCCCGAGCAGCCCGGCCAGCTCCCAGCAGTGCTCGCGGATCGACCGGTCGTCGGGGTCCCTGTCGCCGTGCAGCGTCGTCTGGAGCACGCCGAGCCGCTCGGTGCCGTTCAGCAACGGCAGCCACAGGGACGGGGGCGAGCCGCCCACGGCGATGATGTCGGTCCGCTGGAACGCGCGTCCGGCCGTGGTCGCCTCCACCCGCAACGGTGGCGGTCCTCCCTCGGGACGGATCGAGCGCAGCCACTGCTGTCCCATGTCGACGACGTACAGCTGCGCGGTGATGTCCACCTGGGCGGCGGCCTCGTCCAGCAGTGCCGCGAGATCGCCGGCCGTCGACAGGTGGGCGCCGTTGATGATGTGGCGGAACGCGGCGTTCCAGGCCTCGGCCTTCTCGGTCACGTGAAGCCCCCGGGCCGGCTGCTCACCGAGAGGACGTCGCGCAGGCCCGACAACGCGAGGATGCGGTCCGGAGCGCTGCCGCACAGGCAGGTCACGCTGATCGTCCGCCCGGCTCGCCGCGCGCCGTCCGCTGCCTCGAGGAGCAGTGCGACGCCGCAACTGCTCAGGTAGCCGAGACGGGTGAGGTCGATGCAGACCGGGCTGTCGGGCCGGGCGCCGATGTGGGCCAGCAGTGGTGCGCGCAGGCCGCCGGAGGTGTGCGTGTCCAGGTCGCCGGTGAGGTGGAGCACCTGCGTGCCGTCGGGAGCCTCCCGCACGTCGAGCCCGATCACGTCGGACGGCTCGGCGAGCGGCGGTGCCGGGGCTGCGGCCGCCGGTGAGGTGGAGAACCGGAATCGGACCGTCGTGCCCGTGTTGTCCGCGTCGAGCTCGACCTCGTCGGCCATGGCCCGGATCATCTTCAGCCCGCGGCCGCGATGACCTGGGTCCTCGGGCTCCGGACGCCACGCGCCGTGATCCCGGACGGTGACGTGCACGGCGCCGTCCCGGTGCGCGATCTCGGTGTCGAAAGTGCCCGCGGCGCCGGGATACGCGTGGTCCACGACGTTCGCGGTGGCCTCTCCGTAAGCCAGCACGAGGTCGTAGGCGAGGTCGTCGGAGAGCCCCGCGGCGACCGCCCACTCGGACACGGCACCCCGCAGGCCCGAGAGCCGGCCCGGCTCGGCGGGCGACGTCACGCGCAGGGGCGCCGGCAGGTGGCGGGCGACGACGAGCGCGACGTCGTCGCTGTGGCCGTCCGCGAGCAGCGCGCCGACGATCGTGCCGGTCAGTTCGGCGGGCCCCTGGTGGTGCGCCTGCGCCACCACGGCGAGCAGCCGGTCGAGACCCTCGTCGACGACGACGCCCCTGCGTTCGACCAGGCCGTCGGTGTAGAGCACGATCGACCCGCCGGGGGCGAGGACCGTGCTGTGCTCCTCGTACCGGGCACGTCCCGGGGTGCCCAGCACCGCACCGGTGTGGTTCGCGAGCAACCGGGCCCCGCCCTGGTCGGCCACCAGCGGCGGCGGGTGCCCAGCGCTGGCCCAGCACAACCTTCCGGTGGCCCAGTCGAAGGTGATGCACACGCAGGTGCTGCCGGTGGCGCCGTTCACCCTCGAGGCGAAGGCGTCGAGTCGTTCCAGCGCGGCGGCGGGGGAGTGCCCGTCGACCAGGAAACCGGCCAGGGCGCTGCGGAGCTGTCCCATCACGGCCGCGGCAGTCGGGCCGGAGCCGACGACGTCGCCGACCGACATCCCGGCCACCGTGCCGCCGATCGGGAGCACCTCGTACCAGTCACCGCCGATCTGCGCGTGACTCGACGCGGGCAGGTAGCGGGCGGAGGTGGCGAGGCGCTCCAGCGCCGGGAGCTCGCGGGGCAGCAGGCTGCGCTGCAACGTGGTGGCGATCTCGTGTTCGCGCTGCAGCAGCAGCTCGCGCTCGGCCTCGGTGCGCTGCCGCTCGGTCACGTCGCGCCCGATGGCCTGCAGCCCGCCCGGCGTGACCTGGACGCTGAGTTCCAGCGCGACGATCGAGCCGTCGGCACAGCGCAGGTTCCAGACCCCGGCCTGCTCCTGGTCGTGCGGCGGTTCCCGGCCGTCGTCGCCGAGCACGAACAGCTCCTCGGCGCGGCGCCCGATCAGCTCCTCGCGCCGGTAGCCCAGCAACGTGCAGGCCGCCGGGTTGATCTCGACGAACCGCCGTTCGCCGTCGAGGACCCAGATGCAGTCGACGGCCCGCTCGATCAGGAGGCGCAGGCGCTGCTCGTTGTCACGCAGAGCACGGTCGGAGTGCGCACGCTGCAACGACTCCCAGCAACGGTTGACCACGACGGACACGAGGTCGATCTCGTCCTGGGTCCACTGCCGCGGGTGCGCCTGGTGCACGGCCATGGCCGCGACGAACCGGCCGCCGCGCAGCAGGGGCAGGCAGATCACCGCGCGGATGCCCGTGACCGCGTAGGCGGCCAGGTCGTCCTCGTCGAGCCGCGGGTCGTTGCCGCTGTCCACGACCACCCACGGCTCTCCCGCCCGCATCGCCTCCAGCGCGCCCGCGCCGAACGCGCGCATGGCGAACCGTCCCGGTAACGGCGGCAGCCCGGTGGCGTGGTCGCCGCTCATGACGAAGTGGTTCTCGTCCTCCTCCGTCCTCGCGTACGCGCACCGGTCGACGGCGAGGTGCTCGCCGAGCAGCCGCGTCGCCAGCGCCATGAGGTCGTCGGCGTCGTCGAGCCGCTGCGACTCCCGGTCCAGCACGGCGAGGAACCGCTCTCTCTCGGCGGCGACGCGCTGGCCTGTGACGTCGATGACGACGCCCTGGAGCACTCGCGGCACGCCCGCCTCGTCCCGCTCCACGTGGACCTTCTCGTGCAGCCACACCACTTCGCCCTTGGTGGTGAGCGCGCGGTAGCTCAGGTCGTAGTCGTCGCGGTCGGCGGCTCGCTGCCACCGTTCCCGCTCGGACCTCTCGCGGTCGTCGGGGTGCACGACCGAACGCCAGAACCCCGGCTCCTCGAGCCAGCGCCGGACGGGATGGCCGAGCAGCTGCTCGACGTAGCTCGACACGAAGGTCAGCTCGCGGATCCGGGCGTCGGCCGCCCAGAACACCACACCGAGGTTGTGCACGAGCCCGCGCAGTCGGTCGGAGTCGATCTCGTGTCCGGCGGTGCCCATGTCAAAAGCCTGTCACGCCGGCGACGGCGCGGCGAACCGCACGCGTCCGAGGTTCGCCGGACGCATGCGTGCGGGCCCTTGCATCTCCGTCATGGCGGACGGGTTTGCCGCGCGGGGGCCCGCCAAACGTCGGCGGGCGGCTCAGTGCGGGGCGACGCTGTCTATCAGGCCCTGCGCGACCTCGCGCAGCTTGACGTTCCGCTTCTGGGAGTCCTGCACGAGCATGGCGAAGGCCTCGTCCGCGGTGCACGAGTGCACCGCCATGAGCACGCCCTTGGCCTGGTCGATGACCGCGCGCGAGACGAGCGCGGTCTCGAGGTGCGCGATGTGGTCGCGGGAGCGCTGCGAGCGGTGGGCGTTGTCGATCGCGGCGCTGGCGGCGGTGGTGAACAGCCGCATCACGCCTTCGTCGAACGGGTCGAAGGCCGTGGCCTTGTAGCTGTAGATGTTGAGCGACCCGACGTGCTTGGCGTCGCTGTCGTCCGAAGCCGGGAGCAGGATCGGCACGGACAGGTAGGCGCGCACGCCGTGCTGCTCGGCGGCCGCGTCGAACTCGGGCCAGCTGTCCCTGTTGTCCCCGACCACCGCACGCACGGCCCGGCGCGTGCGGGCGGCCTCCAGGCACGGACCGCGGTTGGAGCTGTACTGCTTCTCGTCGATGTCGACCAGCCCTGCGTCACTGGCGGCCGCGGTTCTCGGTTCCTCTGGGTTCACGGTGACGGTGACCGCGTCGGCGTCCTGCACCGCTCTCGTGGCGGTCTCGCTGAGCCGCTGCAGCACGTCGTCGAGCGGTTCCTCGCCGGAGAAACCGTCCCGCAGCATCGTCAACGCGTCGGTCGCGTCGTCGAGCCGCTCCACCGGGTCCTGCCGATCCGCTCCGGCGGTGGGTGCGCCGTCGTGGCTCGGTGGCATCGTCAGGTCGTCCATTGCGCCGGTCCTCTCGCCGGAAACGAGTTCGCGGCGCTGGTCGCTCAACGCGCTCGCAGGGAATGTTAGAGCCTGCGCGATTCGTCGCGCACGCCTGCGGAAAGGCGCGGAGACCGATCCGGCGAAGATCACATCTCCGCGTTCGTGCCGGTAGGATCCCGGCCATGCCCGCCGCTCCTGGCCGCCGCAGCGCGAAAGCGTTGCCCTGCCTGGTTTCCCCCTGCTCCGGACCAGTCTCCGGCGGAGAACGACATGCCCTTCGCCGATGAGCTGATCGGTGCCCAGACCGTTCGTGCCCTCACCGCCGCCCTGCGCACCGCGGTGCCGCGAGCGCGCCTGCCCCGGCTGCGCGCGGCCGAGACCGCCCTGGCGCCGCTGGCGCTCAGGGAGCGCAGTGACCTCGTCCGTGACGCGCTGCTCGCCGACCTGCCGGGTGACTACGCCTCGTTCGCACAGACCGTGCGCGCCGCGGCCGCCGGGGCGCCGTCGTTCACCGGATGGCTGATCTGGCCGGTCACCAGTGCCGTCGCCGCCAAGGCGATCGGCGAGGGCGGCGTGGAGGCGTTCGACGACGCGCTCGCACTGCTGGCGGAGCTGACGCCCCGGCTGACCTCGGAGTTCGCGTTGCGCGCCCTGCTCAACCAGGACCTCGGGCGGGCGTTGGACGCGATCGGGCCGTGGACCCGTTCGGAGTCGGCGGACGTGCGCCGGCTCGCCTCGGAGGGAACGCGCCCGCTGCTGCCGTGGGCGGTCCGCGTGCCCGGTGTCCTGGCCGACCCCAAGGCGACGCTGCCGATCCTCGACGCGCTGTACCGCGACGAGAGCGAGTACGTGCGGCGCTCGGTCGCCAACCACCTCAACGACATCAGCCGCCGCGACCCCGACCTCGTCGTCGCGACCGCGGCCGCGTGGATGGCCGCGCCCGACGCCAACACCGAACGCGTCGTGCGCCACGGTCTGCGCACGCTCGTCAAGCAAGGCCATCCCGGCGCGCTGGCGCTGCTGGGGTTCACCTCCGCGCACCTGGACGTGACCGGCCCGCTGCTCACCTCCGGCACCGTGGCGATCGGGGAGACGCTGTCGTTCACCGGCTCGGTGCGCAACCTCGGCCAGGAGCCCGCCCGGCTGGTGATCGACTACGTCGTGCACCACCTCAAGGCCAACGGCACCCTCACCGGCAAGACCTTCAAGCTCACCACCAGGACAGTCGAACCCGGCGAGACCTACGAGCTCAGCCGCGCACACTCGTTCCGGGTGCTGACCACGCGCCGATACCACCCCGGTCAGCACGCCGTCGAACTGCAGGTCAACGGAGTGCGCTCCGGACGCGCCGAGTTCATGCTCGTGGCCGCCGAGGGTGGGGGATAGATCAGGTGGAGGTCAGGGGGAAACCCTGATGGCACGGCTCTCCGCCGCGGGCACCCTGGAGTCGTCAAGGGACATCCGCAGTGCGAGGAGAATCATGAGCGAATCCAGGCCCGAGTCCACCCAGACCTCCGTCGACTCGGTGGTCGACGCCGTGCGAGGGCTGGTCAGCGAGGGCTTCAACCGTCGCGTCGTCGTGCGGGACAGCAAGGACGACGTGGTGCTCGAGGTGCCGGTGGCCCTCGGGTTGATCGCCGCGTTCGCCGCCCCGGTGGTCACGACGATCGGTGCCGGTGTCGCGCTGGTCGGCAAGTGCGGGATCTCGCTGGAGAGCCGCGAGGCGCCCGCCGACCAGACCGTGACGACGGTCGAGTCCGAGCGGGTGTAGCCACAAGCGTCCGCCGCACCCGCGAGGGGGCGTCAGGGCAGCAGGAGTTCGAAGAGCTGCCGCAGGGTGACGGCGAGAGTCTCCTCGTCGGTCTCGTTCAACGTGGTGCTGCCGATCACCTTGCGCAGCAACCAGAATCCCGCGATCAGGGCCAGCGCGCTCCGTGCCGCGGGTCTCGGGCGCGACGTCGTACAGGTGGGTCTCGACGTGCCGCTCGATGTTCTCGCGCAGGACCTCGGCGGCGCGCGGGTTGGCCGCCGACCTGAGCATCAGCAGGAACGGGGAGAGGTCGTCCGCCGCCGGTCCGGTGCGGCGCACCAGCGCGGCGGCGATGTCCCGTGCCAGGGTCTCCGGGTCGCCGCCCAACACCGTGCGGTCGGTCATCGACACCTCGGCGACCTCGGCGAACAGCCCCTCCTTGGACCCGAAGCAGCGGTTCACCAGCATCGCGCTGACCCCGGCCGCCTGGCGGGCAAGCGCGCCCTGGTCACGGGCTCGAGTTCGGGCCTGGGGAGGCGATCGCACGGCTGCTGGCCGCGGGGGGAGCGGAGGTCGTCGTGCACGGCCGCGACGAGGCCCGCGCCCAGGCCGTCGCGGACGGGATCGGTGCCGCGGCGGCGGCGATCGGCGACCTCGCGACCGACGCCGGCGCGGTCGCCGCGGCAGCCGGTGAGATCGACGTGCTGGTGAACAACGCCGGCGTCTGCGGCCACGTCGGCCGGCAGGACGCGACCCCGGACGTGTGGCGGGACATCTACGAGACCAACGTGCTGTCCGCGGTGCGGATGATCCAGCGCTTCGTCCCCGGCATGCGCGCCCGCGGCCGGGGCAGGGTCGTCCAGATCGGCGGCGGCCTCGGCTCCCAGCCGATCGCGATCCAGCCCCACTGCGGCGCAACCCTGGCCGCCCGGCACAGCCTCGCCGTCTCGCTGGCGCCAGAGCTCGAGGAGACCGGCGTGACCTCCAACGTGGTCTCACCGGGCGCGATCATGGTCGACTCGGTCCGCGAGTGGCTGACGAACCAGGCGCCGGCGAACGGCTGGGCGAGACCTGGGAGGAGATCGAGCGCGACGCCGCCAAGGAGTTCGTGCCCAGCGGCTCGTCGTCCAGCCATGCCGACCGGTTCGCGCGGTTTCCGGCGCGCAATGACCATTGCTCGCCGGCGGCGCGGCACAAAAATCACTCGCGACGGGAAACGCCTCTGTTCATTGTCGGGAATCGACTGCTTTTCCGTTGCGGCCGACGGGCGCCGGGACGTCCACATCGACGCCGCGGCGACGCCGGCCACGCGGAGGCGAGCCGCCGTGCGACGGCGACGGAGGCCGAGGACACACGCCGGAACGGCCGCCGGAGAATGCTCCGCTCCGTTCCGAGCGGTTACAGTGGGGGTGCAGAGTCGTTGATCGGCTCGTCCACTCGCTTCGTCACCTCCGCGGTCTGTGAGTCCGCCCGCTGTGGGTCCGCAGCGATCTGAGGAACACGGAGTCGCATGGCAGTGACCGCGCCCATCAGTGATGATCGAGTCTCACGCCGCCGGACCGTCGCGCCGGCCGCCACGTCGGAGGGCACTCACCTGCTGGCCGGGGCCCTCGAGCGGTACGTGTGGAAGGTCGCCGAGGCCCTCGGCGTGCCGCGTGAAGGCGCCAGCTTCGAGGTCACCGACACCGCCACGGCGTACATCGCGCTCGGCTGCCGTGCGGTGGCTCATCCGGATCGCGACGTCATGCTCGTCTGGAGCGCGACGCACGGCTGGGCGGTGTCGATCGAGACCGACCCGGCCGAGCCGCTGATCGTGCTCGGCCGCCTGTCCGGGGCCATCGTGCAGGCACCGGAGGCGGTGGCCGGTCTCGTGGCCGAGTCCATGACGCGCCCCGGCGTCCGTCAGGTGCCCGTGGCGAGCCCGAGCCTCATGGGGTGGTCGGACCTCGCGGAGTGCATGGAACGCTACGCACCCTGATGTTGCGCGTTTTTTGCCGGAAGATTTCGCGCGAATGGCGGATCGTCATTTTCGGAAACGAAAGTCTTTTTTCGGCCGATCATGCGGGAAACGGTGTAGTGTCGATTCTGCTGAGAGCATCTCGCACCTGAGCACTCAAGCTCACGTCGCACTCGGCGAAACCTGAACCGGTCCTCATCGGGCCGGAGACGGGAGTCCCGGCATGACGTCGGCTCCTCACCTTTCCATGACCCCTCAGGCCGTCACGGCCACCGAGCAGCTCCGGACTCCGCTGCGATTGCGGCTGCGGCCGAATGCGCTCTCCGCGGGGCATGTCGACGGTGCGTGGTGGCCGCGTTCCCGGGACCTCGCCGCCGAACTGCCGGCGCTGCTCGCGGTGCTGGCAGTTCGGCTGGGCGACATCCCGCGGGTGAGCTACAACCTGACCGAGTGGGACACCGCGCCACGCCAGATCGCCGTGGGCGGCGTCCGGGTGCGGCTCGGCGGGTTCTGGTCCAGGCCCCCGCACACCGTGGACGTCGTCGCGGGAGACCGGCGCCGCCTGACGCTGCTCCTCGTCCCGCCGGACACCGACCCTTCCGCCGCCCACCGGTCCATGATGCGCGCCGCCCACCGCGAGAACACCGACACCGTCGAGGTCCTGCTCCGCGGTGCCGAGGTGAGCGAGTCCACAGTGGACGTCGTGGCAGCCGGCGGCACCCGCATACCCGAACAGACGTTCCGAGGAGTTCGATGACCACACCGACCTACACATCCGCGTACGAGCGCAGGCTCCAGATGGTGCAGGACGTGCTGACCGACCAGGCCGAGCTCGACGGCAAGGCGGCACGGGATCTCGCGACGCGCGTCCTGCGCGCCCTGGACCACATACCGGAGCGGGTGCGTTGAACTCGCGCCATTACGGCACTGGCGCGGCACAGCTGACGTGGGGCACCCGGCTGCTCCGCGTCGGTTGCGCGTTCACCTACCGCGCCGAGGTGCCCACACCCGCGGTGTTCCTCGTGCGGCCGCTGTGGAACGCGGACGTGCGGGTGAGCCAGGAGCACCTGGACGTGCAGCCGGACGTGCCCATGCGGCACCACCTGGACCTGTACGGCAACCGCAACACCCGCGTCGTGCTTCCCGCCGGTCTGTCCACAGTGCACTACAACGCGTGGGTGGACGTGCCGGACCGGACGGAGGACGTGGACGAGACCGTGCCGGAGACGTTGCCCGACGGCCTGCCGGACGACGTGCTGGTGTACACCCTGCCGAGCCGGTACTGCGTGTCCGACGTGCTCGGCGACGAGGCCTGGTCGCGGTTCGGTGCCCATCCGCCGGGCTACGGCCGGGTGCGCGAGATCTGCCGGCACGTCCACGAGTCGCTGAGCTTCGGCTACGGCACCTCCACCGCCCTGTCCACCGCGGCCGACGTCAACGCGGCCGGTTTCGGCGTGTGCCGCGACTTCACGCACCTGGCGATCTCGTTCTGCCGCGCCCTCAACATCCCCGCCCGGTACGTCTTCGGCTACCTGCCGGACCTGGACGTGCCGCCCGGCGACGCGGCGATGGACTTCGCGGCGTGGATGGAGGTCTGGCTGGGCGACCGCTGGTGGACCTTCGACCCGCGCAACAACGAGCCCCGCAAGGGCCGCGTCGTCATCGGCCGGGGCCGGGACGCGGCCGACGTCGCCATGGTCACCACGTTCGGTGGCCCGCTGCTGGAGTCGATGGTGGTCCAGGCGGAAGAGGACCTGGCACCGACGTGGCGCTGAGCGGGCTCCACCGGTGGCGGAGTACGGTGGGGGCTACCGAGGGTTCTTCGTGCAGCAGCGCTCGAGCTGGTGCCGCCTTGGGCGCATCAGCAAGCCCGGCCGGTCAGGCTGGAGGCGGGAGCGCCGAGATGACCTCGGCCGAGCTCTGCACCACCGCGCCTTGCTCCCCGGCCAGGCGTACGCGCTGACGAGTCCGTTCTTCCGTTCCAGCGCCGATCATCGGAGCAACCGCATGCCTGAATCAGTCACCACCACCACCCTCGACAACGATGTGAGCTCTCTCGACAACGACGCGACCTGCGTGGTGTGTCCCCACCTGTGGCGCGAGCACGACCCGCTCGGTGCGCGCTACTGCACGGCGACCACGGTCTCCGCGCTCACGCGAGGCTGCATCTGCGGCTGAAAGCGTTGAGCACCAACGGTTTATGAGCTAGTCGAGCAGTCCGCGCACGAAGGCGGCCTGCCCGGCGTGCTGGAGGTCGTCCTCGAGCACGCTGACCAGTCGCACCGCGCGGGTGACCGGCGGGTCCCACGACTCGTCGATCACCACCGCCAGATCTCCGGCCTCGACGCCGCGCAGGTACTTCTCGGTGCGCTCGTGCACGGCCTGGTGGTACCCGAGCAGCAGGCCGGCCGGTGCGACCACCGCGGCGACCTGTCCGGCGTCGTGGCCGTAGCCGGTGTCCTCGGCGGGGAGCGGCAGGCCGAACCGCTCGGACCAGCCGCCGCCGGTCCACACCTGCTCGCTGCCCGCCAGGTCGGCGACGTGGTCGTCCTGCACTCGGGTCAGGTGCCAGACGAGCCAGGCGATCGAGTTCGCCGAGTCGTTCACCCGGTGCGCGAGCTGGTCGGCGGACAGGCCTTCGAGAAGTCGCGTGACCGCCTGCCGGACCCGGTCGAACCCGTCCAGCAGCACGTCCGTCGCACTGATCTCACTCATGATCCCGTGTACCCCCGCCGGCGTCCGTCCACTCAGCGCACGGCGCCGGCCAGGACCGCGGTCACGACCTTCCGCACGGCCTCGGACTTCGCGGGGTCGTCCTCGTGCTCGGTGAACTGCAGGTGCGCGGCGCCGATCACCGTGGGGGCGAGCACGTCGACGTCGGCGTCGGCCGCGATCCGGCCGAGGTCGCGCTCGGCCGTCAGGTACCCGGCGACCATGGCCGTGACCTCGCCGACGAGCGGGAACCGGGCCGTGCCCGCCGCACGCAGCCGCGTGCGCAGTTCGTCCCGCGCGATGACGAGCACCACGACGGCCACCCCGACCGGGTCGAAACCGGTGATCAGGGCGCTGGTCAGGTTGCCGGCGACCGTGCCGGTGCCCGCCACGTCCCGCAGCGCGGCGGCCTGCACCTCGACCTGTGCGATGCGGTCGAGCACCAGTTCGGTGAGGAAGGCGTCGAAGTCGGCGAAGTACCGGTGCAGGACGCCCTTGGCGACGCCCGCCTCGGTGGTGACGGCCCGACTGGTCAGCTCGCTGGCCCCGTCCCGGACCAGGACGCGGCCGGCGGCGTCGAACAGCTGCTGACGCGGGTCGCGCAACGCAACGCCAGTCGGCACCACGCCTCCTCTTGGATCGCTGAGAGCGAACTGCGGCACTCTAATGGGCGGTTGCCCACTAGAGTGGGCACATGGTCACTCTACCGTCGTCACCTGCACCGGAACCTCATCGGCACCGTCGCGTGGCGGAGTCGTTCGGGGTGGATCCCGAACGCTATGACCGAACCCGGGCCGAGTACCCCGAGGCGATGATCGAGCGGATCGTCTCCGCGAGCCCGGGCCCCGGCTTCCTCGACGTGGGATGCGGGACCGGCATCGAGGCCCGCCAGTTCCGGGCCGCCGGCCGCACGGTGCTCGGTGTCGAGCCCGACCGGCGCATGGCCGGCTTCGCCCGACGCACCGGCCTCGACGTCGAGGTGGCGACGTTCGAGGAGTGGGAGCCCGCGGGCCGCACCTTCGACGCGGTCGTCTCCGGCACGGCCTGGCACTGGGTCGACCCGGTGGCGGGCGCGGCCAAGGCGGCACGGGTCCTGCGGCCGGGAGGCGTGCTGGCGCCGTTCGGACACGTGTACCAGCTTCCACCCGCCCTGGCGGATGCCCTCCACGAGGCGTACCGGCGGGTGGCACCGGACTCGCCGCTGAGCTTCACCGGCCGGCCGGAGGTGCCGGCCCTGGACGCATACCAGGGCCTGTACGCGCGGGCCGCCGAAGGCATCCGCGAGGCCGGCGGGTTCGACGAGCCCGAGTTGTGGCGCCACGACTGGCAACGCACGTACAGCCGCGAAGAACTGCTGGACCTGGTGCCGACCTCCGGCGGTCTCACCACCCTGCCACCGGAGCGGCTGGCCGAGGTGGTGGCCGCCCTGGGTACCGCGGTCGACGGGATGGGCGGCACCGTCACGCTGCCGTACGCCACCTGGGGCCTCACCGCGCGCCGGTCGGAGCTCAGCTGACGCTGAGCTCTCCGGCCAGCACCGGTGCCCCCGTGCTCGCCACCACGCCCTCGACCGTGCTGCCGGGCGCGAGTTCGACCAGCCGGAAGGCGCCGTCGGCGACGTCGAGCACGGCCAGGTCGGTGATGACGCGGGAGACGACCCCGCGTCCGGTCAGCGGCAGGGTGCACGTGCCGACCAGCTTCGGCTCACCGGCGCGCGACACGTGTTCCATCAGGACGATCACCCGGCGGGCGCCGCTGACGAGGTCCATGGCCCCGCCCATGCCCTTGACCATCGCGCCGGGCACCATCCAGTTGGCGAGGTCGCCGTGCGCGGAGACCTGCATGCCGCCGAGCACCGCGGTGTCGATGTGGCCGCCGCGGATCATCGCGAAGCTGGTGGGGGAGTCGAAGAACGACGCCCCCGGCACCACGCTGACGGTCTGCTTGCCCGCGTTGATCAGGTCAGGATCGACCTCGTCGTCGTAGGGGAACGGCCCGACGCCGAGGATGCCGTTCTCCGCGTGCAGCGTCACCGCCGAGTCCGCCGGCAGGTGGTCGGGGATGAGCGTGGGCAGGCCGATGCCGAGGTTGACGTACTCGCCGTCGCGCAGTTCGAGCGCGGCACGGGCGGCCATCTGGTCGCGGGTCCAGGCCATGTCAGTTCTCCTCCTGGCGTGCGCGGGTGGTGCGCTTCTCGATGTCCTTGCGGGTCGCCTGTTCCGGGGTGAGCGCGACAACGCTCTGCACGAAGACACCCGGCAGGTGCACCTGGTCAGGATCGATCCCGCCGACCTCGACCACTTCCTCGGCCTCGACGACGGTGAACCGCCCGGCCATCGCGGCGGCGGGGTTGAAGTTGCGCGCGGCAGCGTGGAACACGCAGTTCCCGGCCCGGTCGACAACGGCGGCGCGCACGAGCGCCACGTCGGTGACGATCGACTCCTCCAGCACCATCTCCTTGCCGTGGAACGTGCGCACCTCCTTGGGCGGAGAGGCGAGCGCGACGGTGCCGTCCGGGTGGTAGCGCCAGGGCAGGCCACCCTCGGACACGAGCGTCCCGACGCCGGTAGGCGTGTAGAAGGCGCCGATCCCGGACCCCCCGGCGCGCAGCCGTTCGGCGAGCGTCCCTTGTGGAGTGAGCTCCACCGTCAGCTCTCCGCCCAGGTACTGGCGCGCGAACTCCTTGTTCTCACCGACGTAGGACGCGACGACCCGGCTGATGCGGCGGTGCTCGAGCAACAGCCCGAGCCCGGCGCCGTCCACACCGCAGTTGTTGGACACGATCGTGAGGTCGTCGGCCCCCTGCTCCAGCAGCGCCTCGATGAGGAACCACGGAATGCCCGCGAGCCCGAACCCCCCGACCGCGACGCTCGCGCCGGACCGGATGCCGGCCACGGCTTCGGCCGGTCCGCCGACCACCTTGTCCAGGCTCATCAGTGGATCTCCTTCTTGGCATGATCGTGAGTTGTCCACAGGCTGGTTGTTGGCTGACCTGCGGTTATCCGGACTTCGGTAGCCTGTGGACAGAGCGGGAACCAAAACCGGGGATCGCGCGTTGCGTCAGGAGGAATCGCGCGGGCAGCAGTGAGTCGAGCGACTCGCTGCGGGGTGGGCAGGTCGTAGAGGATCGCCGGCGTCGAGTCGTACCGGGACCGCGAGCCGGTCGATGCGTCCTGGGTTGCCGATGTCCACGCGCAGCACGGTCGTGTCCTCCAGCGACAGTCCGGCCAGGTGCGCCTCCTCCACGTCCAGCCGGCCGGGCAGCCCGACGAGATCGCCGGCGAGGGCTTCGACAACCGCAGCGCTCATCAGTGCACCGCCTCAACGACCGTGACGCTCATCAGCGCACCGCCTCGAAGACGGCGGCCAGCCCCTGACCGCCGCCGATGCACATCGTCTCCAGGCCGTAGCGGCTGCCGCGGCGGCCCATCTCGTGCGCGAGCGTCGCCAGGATCCGCGCTCCGGTCGCACCTACCGGATGCCCGAGCGAGATGCCGGAACCGTTGGGGTTGAGCCGGTCGTCGGCTGGATCGAGCTTCCACTCGCGCAGGCAGGCGAGCACCTGGGCGGCGAACGCCTCGTTGAGCTCGATCACGTCCATGTCGTCGAGGGTGAGTCCGGCCCGGCCGAGCGCGGCGGCGGTGGCCGGGACGGGGCCGATGCCCATGACCTCCGGTCCGACCCCGGCCACGGCCCAGGACCTGAGAGCGAGCACGGGCCGCAGGCCGCGCTTCTCGGCTTCCGCGCGCGTGGTGACCACGCACAGCGCGGCGCCGTCGTTCTGGCCGCTCGCGTTGCCCGCGGTGACCGTGGACTCCGGGTCGAGCTTCAGTCTCACCGGCCGCAACGCGGCGAGGTCGTCGAGCGTCGTGTCCGGGCGGGCGTGTTCGTCGCGGCCGACGACGAGGTCGGGCTTGCCGCGGCGGCCGGGCACGGTCGCCGGCACGAGTTCGTCGGCGAAGCGGCCCGCCTTGTCGGCGGCACCCCAGCGCTGCTGTGAGCGCACCGCGAACTCGTCCTGTTCGGCGCGTGAGATGCCGTACTCGCGGCGGAGGTTCTCCGCGGTTTCGAGCATGCCGCCCGCCACGGGGTGGAACCGGCCACCGGCCGTCTCCCTGGCCCGGTCGAGGCGGTCCACCAGCTGGACGCCACCGCTGCGGACGCCGGTGCGCAGTCCCAGCGCGTAGTGCTCCACCTGCGACATGGACTCGGCGCCGCCCGCCACGACGACGTTCGCCGCGCCGGTCGCGACCTGCGCTGCCGCGTACAGCACGGCTTGGAGGCCCGACCCGCAGCGGCGGTCGATCTGCAGGCCGGGGACGCCGGTGCCGAGGCCCGCGTCCAGGGCCGCGATGCGGCCGATGGCCGGCGACTCGCCGTTCGGGTAGCTCTGGCCGAGCACCACGTCGTCGACGTCGCCCTCCCGCAGGCCCGTGCGCCGCACCAGTTCCGTGAGCACGGCGGTGGCCAGGTCGGCGGCGCTCAGGGAGGCGAGCGCACCGCCGAACCGTCCGACCGGGGTGCGGAGGGGTTCGCAGATCACGACGTCGGTCATGCCCTCGACGCTAGTGCGGTTCGGTCATATGCAGAAATACTCATTTGGCGAACACTGAGACTCTGGGAGTATCAACGAGTGGAGCTTCGTCACCTGCGCTACTTCGTCGCGGTCGCCGAGGAACGGCACTTCGGCCGTGCTGCCGCACGCCTGCACATGGCGCAACCGCCGCTCTCCCAGCAGATCCAGCAGCTGGAGGCCGAGCTCGGGGTGACGTTGCTGCACCGCACCACCCGCAAGGTCGACCTGACCGACGCCGGGGCGGTCTACCTCGGACGCGCCCGAGCCGTGCTGGCCGCCGTCGACGCCGCCGGGGCGGAGGCGCGGCGGGTGGCCGACGGGATGCAGGGCCGCCTGGTCGTGGGGTGCGTCGGCTCGGCCACCTACAGCCTGCTGCCCGCGTTCGCCCGTGCCCTGCGCGAAGCGCTGCCGGCCGTCGACTTCGTGTTCCGGGGCGAGATGCTGGCACCGGACCAGCTCGAGTCCCTGCTCGCCCGCCGCATCGACCTCGCCCTGCTGCGCCCGCCGGTCGAGGACGAGGCGGCGCGGGTGAGCGTGGTGCGGCGCGACCGGCTCATCGTGGCGTTGCCCGTGGACCACCGGCTCGCGCGGCGCAAGCGGCTGAAGATCGCGGACCTGCGCGAGGAGGACCTGATCGTGCACGCGTCGCGCGGCCGTTCCGTCATGCACGGGATCGTCACGGAGCTGTGCCGCTCGGCCGGGTTCGAACCGAGGATCCGCCACGAGGTGGCGGAAACCTCGACGCTCGTCACCTTCGTGGCCGCCGGACTCGGCGTGGCCGTGGTCCCGGAACCCGTGGCGGAGCTCGGCGTGCCCGGCACGACCTACCGGCCGCTGGCCGGGAACCGGGGCATCGACCTCGTGGCCGCCGTGCGGGTCGGCGACGATTCGCCGGTCGTCGCGAGGGCGCTCGGCCTGCTGGTGCAGTGGCAGGAACGGGCGCGCTGAACCGCGGTCAGGTCTCCAGCCACTCCGGCCGGCTGGAGGAGGCGGGGTCGAGCCGGCCGAGGATGCGTTCGTGGGCGGCGTGCAGCTGGCTCAGCTGCGTCGCGTCCAACGGGTCCACGACCAGCTCGCGGACCGCGGTGACATGACCGGGCGCGGCTCGTTCGACGGCGGCCGTGCCCGCGGCGGTGAGGACCGCGCGGCTGGCCCGGCCGTCGTCAGGATCGGGCTCCCGGCACAGCAGGCCACGGCCTTCAAGTCGCTTCACGACGTTCGACAGGCGTGACAGCGAGGAACTGGTGAGCTGCGCGAGCCGGCTCAGGCGCAGGGTGTGGCCGGGAACCTCGGACAGCATCGACAGCACGTGGTACTCGAAGAACGACAGCCCGGCGTCGCGTTCCAGCTGGGCGTCGAGCGTCGCGGGCAAGCGCGTCAGCACGCGCACCATGTCGAGCCAGGCCAGCCGCTGCTCCGCCGTCAGCCAGCGCGGGCCCTTCGCGTCCGGGGTCACATCCCCAATTTACTTGACGCTTGAACCATTCGCTCCTAGTGTCGGTGGCAGAAAGTTCAAATTTGAACTAATTGGAGGCTGTCATGCGCGTCGCGATCATCGGTGCGGGCAACGTCGGATCAGGGTTCGCCGGGGCTGCCACCGCCGCGGGACACCAGGTCACCGTCGCCGCCGCTCACGAGGAGAACGCGGTCAAGGTGGCCGAGCTGGTGGGCGGCACGGCAGCGGCCACCGCCGCGGACGCCGCCCGGGGCGCGGACGTGGTGGTGCTGGCGGTGCCCGCCGCCGTCGCGGCCGGCGTGCTGACCGAGCTCAAGGGCACGACCGCCGTGGTCGTGGACGCCACCAACCCCGTCAACGAGACCTACAGCGACCTGACGACCAGCGGGACGAGCCACGCCGAACAGCTGGCCGCCGTCGCGCCGGAAGTGAAGCTCGTCAAGGCGTTCAACACGGTCTTCGCCTCCCGGCTCGGTGCCGCGAGGGAGGACGGCCTGCCGCTGGACGGCTACTACGCCGGTGACGACGAAGAGGCGAAGCAGGTCGTGGCGGAACTGCTGACCTCGCTGGGTTTCCGGCCGATCGACGCGGGCGGTCTGCGGATGACCCGTTCGCTGGAGGAGCTGGCGTTCCTCAACATCACCCTCAACGCGCGCAACGGCTGGACCTGGCAGAGTGGGTGGCGCCTGACCGGTCCGACCGTCTGAAAAGGACCGAACGCGCTTTGAGGAGCAACCATGTTCGCGTCCTGGTACGACCGGCAAGGCTCCGCCGCCGAGGTCCTGCAGTTCGGGGAACTGCCCGACCCGCAGCCCGGTCCCGGTGAGGTGCGGGTCGAGGTGCGGCTGTCCGGGGTGAACCCGGGCGACACGAAGAAGCGGCGTGGCTGGCTGGGTTCCTCCATGCCGTTCCCGCGCGTCGTCCCGCACAGCGACGCCGCCGGCGTGGTGGACGCGGTCGGCGACGGAGTCGACACCGGCCGGGTGGGCCGGCGGGTGTGGGTCCACGGAGCACAGTCGTACCGGGCGTTCGGCACGGCCGCGCAGTACGTGGTGGTGCCCGAACACCTGGCCGTGCCGTTGCCGGACCACGTGACCGACGAACTGGCCGCGAGCCTGGGCATCCCCGGCATCACGGCCCACCGCACGGTGTTCGCCGACGGCCCGGTCGACGGGCGGACCGTGCTGGTGCAGGGCGTCCTCGGCGGCGTCGGTTCACTCGCCGCGCAGCTCGCACGGTGGGGAGGCGCCACGGTCCTGGGAACGGTGAGGAAGACCAGCGACCTCGACCTGGTGGACCCCGCGGTCGTCGCACACGCGGTAGCGCTCGACGACCCCGCCGCTGCCCAGGAGATCCGCGCGAAGGCGCCGGACGGGGTCCACCGGATCGTCGAGGTGTCGTTGTCCGACAACGCGGACCTGGACGTCGCCGTCGTCGCGAACGACGGGATCATCGCCGCCTACGGCACGCGGTCCGACCGCACGGAACTGCCGTTCTGGCCCTTGCTGTTCGCCAACGTCACCGTGCGGCTGTTCGGCAGCGACGACTTCCCGGCGGCCGCGAAACGAGCCGCAGCTCGAGACCTCACCGCCGCGGCCGCCATGGGCGCGCTGCGGGTGGAGGTCGGGAAGTCGTTCCCGCTCAACGAGATCGCGGCGGCCCATGACCGGGTCGACGCCGGTGACCGCGGCCGGATGCTCGTCACCGTCGCTTGACGGGCTCGTGCCACCGTCACCAGGTCACGGGAAGCTCGTAGACGCCGTACACCGAGCCGTCGTGCTTGAACGGGATGTTCTCCAGCCCGGTGGCGAGCCGCAGGGCCGGGATCCGCCGGTACAGCGTGCTGTACACGACCTGCAGCTCCATCCGGGCCAGCGGCTGGCCGAGGCACTGGTGCACACCGAAGCCGAACGCCACGTGCTGCCGGGGGTTGCGGCCGAGGTCGAGCCGGTCCGGGTCCGGGAACACCGACGGGTCGCGGTTGCCGATGTCGCCGGCCATGATGACGCCCTCGCCCGCACGGATGGTCTCGCCGGCGATCTCGACGTCCTGCAGCGCTACCCTGCGGCGGCCGTTGTGGGTGATGTGCAGGTAGCGCAACAACTCCTCGACGGCGGACGACACGAAAGCGGGGTCGTCCGACTCGCGGAGCCTCGCCAGCTGGTCCGGGTGCTCCAGCAGTGCCAGGGTGCCGAGCGCGATCATGTTCGCGGTGGTCTCGTGGCCGGCGAGCAGCATGAGCACGCCCATCTGCACCGCTTCCGGACGGGTCAGCTCGCCCTTCTCGATCCGCTCGACCAGGCTGGACAGGAGGTCGTCGCCGGGATTCTCGATCTTCTCGCCGACGAGGCCGTCCAGGTACTGGAAGAGCCTGCCGCCCGCGGCGCGCCGCTCGTCCCCGGTCGCATCGCGGTTGATGAGGACCTTAGCTGTTCTCCTGGAACGACTCGTGGTCGTCGTACGGCACGCCGAGCAGCCGGCAGATCACCAGTGACGGCACCGGAAGCGCGAACGCCTGCACCAGGTCCACGGGCCTGGGGCCGGCCAGCAGGTCGTCGAGGAGGTCGTCGACGATCTTCTGCACGCCCGGCCTCATCGCCTCGATCCGCTTGATCGTGAACGACGAGGTCACCATCCGGCGGAGCCGGGCGTGCTCGGGGTCGTCCATGAGGATGAAGCTGATGGGGGTGCCCCCGCCCGCCGAGACGTCGACCTCGATCGGGTAGCCCGGCCGGGTGGCGTCCGAGCTGAGCCGGGCGTCGGTCAGGAGCGCCTTCTGCTCCGCGTACCTGGTCACCAGCCACGCCTCGGTGCCGTTGCGCAGCCGGACCCGCGTCAGCGGCGTCTCCTGCTGCAACGACTGGATGGCCGGAGGCGGGTCGAACGGGCACTGCTCCGCCCGCACCCCTGGAAAGGTCTCGATGGTGCCCGTCACGACTTTCCTCCCACGAGTACCGATTTCCCGATCTCCTGCCGCAGCAGACGGGCTTGTTTGGCCATGTTCCAGCCGAGCACGCCGGTGACGACGCCGTCGCGGCGGTACGTCGCCACGAAGCGGCGGTCCGCCGGATCACCGTCCACAACGGTCACTTCGGCGCCGGCGCCGAGCACGCCGTGCACCTGGATCTTGACGTCGAACTGGTCGGTCCAGAAGTAGGGCACGGGCGCGTACGGCCTGTCCTCGCCGAGGATCGCGCCGGCCACCGCGATGCCCTGCTCGGTCGCGTTGGTGCGATTTTCCAGGCGCAGCAGGACGTCCAGCGTCTCGTGGTGCCACCGCGCCACGTCACCGGCGGCGTAGATCCCCTCCGCCGCCCGGCAACGCGAGTCGCACACGACCCCGTTGTCACGCGGCACCCCGCTGCCCGCCAGCCAGTCCACGGCGGGAGCGGCGCCGAACGCCACCACGACGACGTCCGCCGGCAGCACCTCGCCGGTCTCCAGGCGCACGCCGGTCACCCGGCCCTCGTGCGAGGACAGGCCGGTGACACCGGCGCCGAGCCGCAGTTCGACGCCGTTCGAGGTGTGGAGGCCGGCCAGCAGGCGTGCCGGCAGCGCGCCGAACTGGTAGGCCAGTGGTGCGCGCTGCGGTCCGGCGATCGTGACGGCGAGTCCCATCATCCTTGCGGTGGCAGCGATCTCGGTACCCAGCACGCCGTCGCCGACGACCACGACCCGCGAGCCGGCCAGCAGGTCCTCACGCAGGGCCAGGGCGTCGTCGAGCGTGCGGAGCACGTGCACTCCGGCGAGGCCGTCCTGGCCCGGCAGAGTGCGCGCCCGCAACCCGGTGGCCACGACGACGGCTTCCGCGGTGAACTCCCGGCCCGAGGCCGTGCGGACGGTCCGTGCCGGGACGTCCAGACCCGCGGCGGCGTCGCCGAGGACGAAATCGGCGTCCAAGGTGGACAGCACCTCGGACGGACGCAGCCGAGCCCGTTGCGGCAGCCAGGTGCCGGCGAGGACCTGCTTGGACAACGGCGGGCGGTCGTACGGCAGGTGCCGCTCGGCGCCGAGCACGGTGATCGGGCCGCGGTACTCCTTGCGCCGCAGGGCTTCCACGGTGGCGAGACCGGCCGCGGAAGCCCCGACGACGAGCACGCCGTCCGGAGCGCTCACTCGTTCACCGTGATCGCGACGCCGGGGCACACGCTGGCGGCCTCGCGGACGACGTCCGCCAGCTCCACGGGCGGCGCCTCGTCGAGCAGGACGACGATCCCGTCCTCGTCCCGCTGGTCGAACACGTCCGGTGCGAGCAGCACGCACGTGCCTGCGCCGCAGCACTTCTCCTGGTCAACGGTCACCTTCATCGTTCGTCCTTCCCCCGCGGCCCGCTGGGGGAGATGGGTGCGAGCCACATCCCGGCGAGCGCGTCGATCAGTCCGGCCGCGGCGGAGTTCCACGTGTGCCGGGGTGTGGTGGTGTCTTCGGCGAGGGAACGTTCGCGCTCGCCGAACATGTGCACGATCAGCTGGCGCGCCATGTCGGCGCGTTCGGCCCGGACCTGCGGCGGCAGGCCCGGCAGGCAGCGGTTCAGCGACTCGAGGATGCGCACCAGCGACGGCGACGACAGCGACTCGTCGATCATGATCGGCCGGAAGGTGGGGTCGGTCATCACCTGCGCGCCGAACCGGGCGAACCACGTCGGGCTGCCCACCGCCTCGAGGTGTTCGGCCACCGGGCGCACCAGGCAGGCGATCCAGTCCCGCACGTTCGTGCTGTCGCCGGTCTCGGCCACCCAGCGCCGCCGGATCTCCTCGATCGAGGTGGAGTGCTTGCGCGCGATCGCCCGCACCAGGTCGGCCTTGGTGCCGAAGTGGTAGCTCACCGCGGTGTTGTTCCCCTGCCCGGCGGCCTCGCTGATCTGCCGGTTGGACACCGCGAGAACGCCGTGTTCCGCGAACAGCCGCTCGGCCGCGGTCAGGATCAGCTCCCTGGTCGGCTGCGCCCGCCCGGTCCTGGTGGCCTCACTCGTCACGGGTCACCACCTCACCGGCAGCTCCGTGAGCCCGCCGACGACCAGCCCCTCCACCCGGCGCAGGTCTTCGGCGCCTACGGCGAGTTCCAGGGTGGGCAGCCTGCGCAGCAGGACGTCGAGCACGGCCTGCAGTTCGGTGCGCGCCAGCGGTTGCCCGATGCACGCGTGCGCGCCGGCGCCGAAGGCCAGGTGCGGGTTCGGGCTGCGGTGCAGGTCCATCTCCGAGGCGTCGGCGAAGGCGCTCTCGTCCCGGTTGGCCGCGGCCATGCTGCACACCGCCGTCGTACCGGCGGGCAGGACCGTTCCGGCGAGCTCGACGTCCTCGTCGAAGTAGCGCACCATGCCGAAACCGGAGTTGGCGTCCATCCGCAACGCCTCCTCGACGGCGGTGCGCACCAGCGACCGGTCCTCCAGTAGCCTTTCCCAGCGACTCCGGTCGGCGAGCAGCATCGCGACCATCTTGGCGATCATGTTGGCCGTGGTCTCGTGCCCCGCCACCAGCAGCCCGATGCCCGTGGAGATGAGGACGACGTCGGAGAGCGGGTTGCCCTCGGCGTCGGTCTCCGCGATGAGCGCGCTGAGGATGTCGTCGCCGGGTTCCGCCCGCTTGGCCGCGATGTGCGCCGCCAGGTAGGCACCGAACTCGGCGTGCGCCGCCCTCATCTCCTCCTGGGAGAAGCGGGTCATGCTGAGCAACATGTCCGACCAGTGCGCGAACCTGTCGCGGTCGGCGTCCGGGACCCCGAGCATGTCGCAGATGACCCAGACCGGCAGCGGGAAACCCAGGCCTGCCTTCAGATCGGCCGGTCCGCCCTGGGCGACCATGTCGTCGACCAGCCGCTCGGCCATCGCCTCGATGCCGGGCCGCAGGGCGTTCATCCGCTTGGCGGTGAACCACTTGCCGATCATCCGCCGCCAGCGCAGGTGCTCCGGACCGTGCTGCGGCAGCACCGACGCCATCTCGCTGTCGAACACCCCGCCGTCCTCGGCGGAGACCCTGGCGCCGCGGCCCGGCCCCGTCCTGGTGAAGCGAGGATCGGACAGCACCTGCCTGACGTCGTCGTACCGGGTCACCAGCGTGGCCCCGTCACCGCTGGGCAGCGTCACGTGCGCGACCGGGCACCGATCACGCAGCCGTGCCCACTCCTCGGGCGGGTCCAACGCGTTCCCGGCGGGGATCGGGTACCGCAACGGCTCTTCCACCTGCGTCAACGAACGCCTCCTCTCGCTGCGGCCCGTGTTCGGCCGCTCACCCACAGCTTGGAGATCAGGCGACTTTAAGTCAAGCGACTGACTTAAAGCGCAGGTCGCCGCGGGGTCGCGAGGGTTGGGCAGGCTAGTTTGCGCAGGTGAGTCAACTCGATGACGTGGCCGAGCGCGACAACTGGCGGTGCTGGGTGTGCGACGAACCGGTCGACCCCGACATGTCGGTGAACGACGGGCGAGGACCCAGCGTCGACAGCAGAACGGCCGACCGCAAGGCCAAGGTCGCCGAACGGCTGGCGCACCGCGGGTGCAACAGCCGCAAGGGCGCGGTCAAGGTCGTCATCGCCTGGCCGGACCACCTGCACGTGGCCGAACCCGCGCCGCTGATCACCGTGGCCGGGCGGCTGGAACGCAAGGGGGGCCGCGAGATGGTGGGCCGCTGTCCGACCAGAAAGGACGCTCACGAGGTGGCGGAGTGGCTGGTGGACCGGTTCTCCCGGCTGGTGCCGGGGCTGCCGGTGACCGCCGCCGTCGAGCCGGGTGGTGGCCAGTTCCTCGTCGTCCTGGCTGCGGGACGCCGCTGACCGGAACAGTTGCGTCGCTTGAGGAATTCGGCGCGGACTCTCAGCTGTGCTGCGCTTCAATCAGCGCATGACCTTCGGCTCACCGCGGCGCGTCGACCGGTCGGTGCTGACGCAGTGGTGGACCGACGTGACGTTCCTGCACTGGCGGGTTTGTCCTGTGGCGGTGGAACATCTGCTGCCTGCGGGGACGAGCCCGGACGTGGTCGGCGGTGACACGTTCGTCGGGCTGGTCGCCTTCCGCCTGTGCCCGCTGGGCTGGCCCGCGCTGACCGGGCGCTGGAGCTTCCCGGAGACCAACGTCCGGCTGTACACGGTCGACCGGCGGGGACGGCGTGGTGTCGTGTTCCTCTCGATGGACGCCTCGAGCCTGCCGTTCGTTCTGGGTGCACGGGCTCTCGCGGGACTGCCGTACATGCTGTCGGACATGGCGGTGCGCCGCGACGGCGACGAGGTCACCTACACCTGCAGGCGCAGGTGGCCTCATCGTCCGGATGTGACGAGCACGTTCACCGTGCGGGCGGGGGAGCGGATCGTCCGGCCGAGTCCGCTGGAGGAGTTCCTGACGGCCAGGTGGGGCCTGCACACGTCTTTGCTCGGCCGGACCACATACCTGCCGAGCCATCACGCTCCGTGGGACCTGAGTCGCGCCACGATCGTCCGCTGCGACGACGACCTCGTGGCTTCGGCGGCGATCCAGGTCTTCGGCGAGCCGATGAGTGTTCTGTACTCGCCGGGCGTGCAGGCCAGGTTCGGTGTTCCGTCCTGCGCGGCCTGAAGTCCTGTGATCAGGACCATGCCCGAGTTTGTTGAACTTTCAATAGTGAGGTCGCAGACTAGTACGTGAAGCTTCAACAACGCGGAGGCCTGGATGACGAGCACGGAGCTGAAGGCGACGGTGCGCACGCAGGTCACGGTGCCGCTGGAGTTCCCGGACGGGTACGCCACCACCGCGGAGGTCTTCACCTTCACCGGTCTCGTCGACGGCCTCGAACACCTGGCTCTGGGACTCGGCGACTGGCGGACGGCGGTGGCCGGGGGCGACGCGCCGTTGGTGCGGCCGCACAGCGAGTGTCTCACCGGCGACGTGTTCGGGTCCCAGCGCTGCGACTGCGGTCCTCAGCTCCGCGAGGCGGTGGAACGGATCGCGGGCGAGGGCGGCTTCCTCCTCTACCTGCGGCAGGAAGGCCGCGGCATCGGGCTGTACGCCAAGCTCGACGCGTACGCGCTGCAGGACGCCGGGCTCGACACCTACGAGGCGAACCTGGCGCTCGGGCGCGGCGAGGACGAGCGCGACTACTCGGCGGCGGCGCAGATGCTGCACGCGCTGGGTGCCGACCGGATCCGGTTGCTGAGCAACAACCCCGACAAGGCGCTGCAGCTCGACGCGCTCGGCGTGCGGGTGGCCGGCCGCGTCCCGACCGGCGTGCACCTGACCGCCGCCAACGCCGCCTACCTGTCGGCCAAGGTCGCCCACACCCACCACACCATCGACCTGCCGCTGGCCGGCTGACCACCCCTGGGAGGGAACGACATGACCACGCTCGACAAGATCGCGCCGACGGTGGTGCCGCTGCACCCGTTGCTGGCGGCGCGGTGGAGCTCCCGGGCGTTCGACCCGGACCACGAGGTCACCGACGAGCAGCTCGCCGCGTTGCTGGAAGCCGCCCGCTGGGCGCCCAGCGCGTCCAACACCCAGCCGTGGCGCTTCGCCGTGACCAGGCGCGGCACCGCCGAGCACGCGGCGGTGCTCGACACCCTGGCCGGCGGCAACCAGGTGTGGGCGCGGGCCGCGTCGGCACTGGTCGTCGTGGCGGCGCGCACCACGGGCGCCGACGGCGCCGCGCAACCGTGGGCGGTCTACGACGCCGGCCAGGCCGTGGCGCACCTGTCGGTGCAGGCCCAGGCCGAAGGGCTGGCGGTGCACCAGATGGGCGGGTTCGACCGCGACCGCCTCGCCGCCGTGCTCGCGGGGTCCGGCGTGACGCCGCTGGTCGTCGTCGCCATCGGTCTGCGCAGCGAGCCCGCCCGGCTCACCGAACCGTTCGCACAGAGGGAGACCGCCGCACGCGTGCGCCTGCCCGTCGGCGAGCTGCTGCTCCCGGTGCGGCCACAGCAGGCAGGATGACGTGGTGACCGACGCACGACCCGCAGCCGAACCACGATGGCTCACCAGCGCCGAGATGGACGCCTGGCTGAACGTCACGCAGGTGCTGATGCTGCTGCCGACCGCGCTGGACCGGCAGTTGCGTGACGACGCGGGCCTGCCGCACGCCCACTACCGCGTCCTGACCATGCTCAGCGCCGAGCGCGACGGCAGCATGCGCATGACACAGCTCGCGCGCAGGGCGGGCACGACCACGACCCGGCTCTCGCACGCGGTGTCCGTGCTGGAGGAACGCGGCTGGGTCGAGCGGTCCGCCTGCCCGACCGACAAGCGCGGCCAGGTCGCGCGACTCACCGACGAAGGCTGGAACTTCCTGCGCTCCGCCGCACCCGGTCACGTCGCCGAGGTCCGCCGCCTCGTCTTCGACCACCTGACCGACGACGACGTCGCCCGCCTCCGCGAGATCACCGCCAAGCTCCTCCCGTCCCTCACCGATCTGTGACCGCTGCCGCCGGGCACTTCTCAGCAGCGCCCGGTAGGTCGAGTCAGCGTCCGGCCGGCGAAGGAGGACGACTGCGTCCGCTCGGTCTTCCGCCTTCGACCCCGGGCGGACGTTCACCCGGGCGGTGCCGGGGTAGCCGACCGGCACGAACACCGGACGGCAGAACCCTCAGCAGGACCACGACGAAGCGAGCCGCACCTCATTGGAGGAGGCGGGACGGACGAGGCCGACACCGAGGAAAGGAGTGCGTTGTGACCGAACCAGAGCATGACGACGTCGAACGCGGCGCCGCGGAGGAGCAGAGCGGTGCGCCGTTGACGCCCACCGAGGAGGAGGCGTCGAAGCAGGCGTCGAGCGGTCCGGGCGCCGGTCTGGACGGCGGCGGCCGCTACGGCGACGACGACGGCTGACCACTGCTCAGGACGAGAACGGCGCGTCCGGACACGGTCATCGGACGCGTCGCGCGGACCGCCGCGTCTCGAAGGCGTACACGTTGTCGTCCTCCGCCGGGCGCTGCCAGCGGAACACACCGGCACCCTGGGCGTAGGCGAGGTGCCCGCCGAGCGCGCCACCGACGCCCAGCACCGACATGCCGATCAGGCTCAGCACCTTCCCCCTGGCGTGCGCCTCCTGCCGTCGCGCGGCGTAGGACGCGGCAAAGAAGGCCAGCGCGGCGGTGTTGGCGATCGCGTGCACCACGCCGACCCGCTGCTGCCGCCGGTTCAACCGGTCGTAGTCCGCCAGCCCCAGGAGGACGGCCGGTGGTGCCGCCGCCAGTCCGATGCCGGTGAGCCGCCGCGACGCCCCCTCGTTGCCCGCTCGGGCGTCCAGCACCGACGCGCAGGCCCAGGCACCGATGGGCACGGTGACCGCCAGCGGATGCAGCGGATGGCCGAGCCAGGACCCGCGCAACACCTGACGGAGACCTGGTGGCCGCAGCAGCCGCCGGGCGACCGCCGCCACCGAGGCCGCCGGCCGGTCAGCGGCCCGCAGGTCCTCCACCTTCCGCAACACCTCATGAAGGTTCATGGCTGCGGATACCCCGCCGCGCACCACCCATCCCGGTGAACGACCATCAGGTCGTGGGCAGGGGCGGGCCCGGGGTGCGGACGATCAGAGCCGCGGTGGCGATCAGGTCCCACCCGGCGTACTCGTTGCCGGTGTCGAGGTGTGGGACGTGCTTCTCGTAGCGGTCGAGCAGTTCGTTCCGGAGTCGAAGACGGCGTGGTGCGGGTGATCCGGCCGGACGTGGCAGCAGAGCCGGGCCCAGGTCCGCCGGTTCGGCACGGGCGACGAGCCTGCGGGCCTGCCCGCCCATGACGCTCGCGATCTGGGCGCGGTTCAGCCCCAGGTACCGGGCACCGCGGGCGGTGGCATGCGCTCCCCAGGTCGGCGTGGAGTACGGCACGTCGCTGCCGAACAGGACGTGGCCGGGAGGCACCGCCCCGAGCAGCGTGAGGAGGTCGGTCCGACATCGGACGGGCGGGTCCGAGAGTCACGCGCACCAGTTCGTAGCCGTCAGCGGTGAGTTGACGCTCTGCGAGTTACGTCGCGTCCCTGCGGGTGTAGACGACGGCGTCGTGCCCACCGTGGACCAACGCGCGTGCGAGCCCGGTGACCACGGTTCCGCGGGAGGTCCTGCCGATGTGACTGGTCACCAGTGCGATCCGCATGCCCATCACACCTCCTGCCCGGATCCGGCCTCCGTCGAGCCGCGGTGGGCGATCAGGTCGTTGATGAACCGGTCGGCGAGCACGTGCAACTTGACGTTCTCGCGTTGCGACCGTTCGACCAGCAGCCGGAAAGCCTCGTCCGCGGTGATCGCGTGCACGGCGATGAGAACGCCTTTGGCCTGGTCGATCACGGCCCGGGAACGCAGCGCGGAGCGCAGTTGCTCGGTGAGCTTGAACGCCCGCAGGTACATGCTGTGGCTGCGCAGGGCCGTCTCGACGGCGGTGCTGTAGAGGGTCAGCAGCGGAGCGTCCAGCTCGTGGAAGCCGTGGCCCTGCTGGGAATAGCCGTTGATGGCACCGAAGTGCTCGTCGTCCACGGTCAGCGGCGCCGACAGGAAACTGCCCATCCCGGCGGCGCGGGACTCGGCGCCGAAGGCGGGCCAGCGGTCCTGCGCCTCTTCGATCGTCGCCCGTACCAACCGGCTCGTCGCGGCGGCGTCGAGGCAAGGGCCCGCGCCCGCGCCGTACTGGACACCGTCCAGGCGGGTCACGAGTTCACTGGTGCTCGCGGCGGTGAAGGGCTTGCCGCCGTCCAGCAGTGTCACGGTCGCCTCGTCCAGACCGGGCACCGCCTGCACGACCTGCTCGCAGACCTGGTGCATCAGCACCCGCAGGTCGTCCTCGCGGCTGAGGGCTTCCGAAAGGCGCTCCAGTGCGGTCGTCACCTCGTCCAGCACGACCGGCAGCGGCCGGTCAACGTGGTTCGACGTCTCCATGGTCATTTCCCCGTCCACTGACGAGGACTCCCAGACGAAACACACGGCGGGACTGCTCCCACCGGCACATGGCTGAACCGGACAACACGTGCGACGACGTCGGGTGTGCTCGTCCACCGCAAAACGCATCCGGGGCGTGTGCCGCGACTCGGCGCACGGAGGGCCACAGACCTCACGACCCTAGCGCGCCCGGCATCGCTGCGCCGCCTGGCGGTTTGGAGCTGTGGGGGCTGGGAAGCCGTGGGCATCGGTGCACGTCCTTCACCGGAGAGGCGACCAGTCAGTGCCGAAGGTGCGACGCCCATGAACCACGACCTGCCGCTGGCCGACGAACTGGCGGCCGTGTCCGCGCGGATGTCGGGCCTGCTGCTGTCGCGGGAGACGGTCGGCACGGCCCTGCACCTCGTGACGTCCCTGGCGGGGGAAGCGCTTCCCGGCGCGACGGGCGCCGGTGTGTCGTTGCTCGACGAGCACGGCCGCAGGACGACCGCGGCGGCCACCGACCCGCTCGTGGAACACCTCGACGGGTTGCAGTACGAGATGGGGGAGGGACCGTGCCTGACGGCGTGGGAAGGGCGTCACGTGCTGAGGGTCGACGACATCGCCGGGGACGACCGGTGGCCGCGCTGGTCAGCCGCTGCCGGGGACTCGGCCATGCGGTCGGCGTTGAGCGCACCGCTGGTCGCGGGAGGCGACGCACTGGGTGCGATCAAGGTCTACGGCCGCGAGCCGGGCGCGTTCGGCGAACGGGACGAGTACCTGCTCACGATGTTCGCCGCGCAGTCGGCCATCCTGGTGGCCAACGTGCGGACGTTCGAGAACGCGACGAAGCTCAGTGAAGCACTCGCGGACGCGCTGCGCGGCCGTGACATGATCAGCATCGCCAAGGGGATCGTCATGGCGCGCGAACACGTCGACGAGGAAGCCGCCTTCGCCTTGCTGGCGCGCAACGCCCGCGAGGAGAACGGGAAGCTCCGCGACCTGGCCGGCACCCTCCTGCGCTCCACCGTCCGGTGGGACCGCTGATCGCCATGTCCTCCGACCGGCAGGCGTCACACCAGGACGAGCAGCGCCGTGCGCTGGCGCTCGCCTTCAGCAGGGCCGGCCTGACACCGGAACAGTTGTGGACGCGGTACTTCGCTCTCGGCGGAGCGGCAGGGCTGATGGAGGTCGAGGCGTACCTGCACGGCCTGATGCCGTTGCCCGCGTTACAACGCGACATGCTGGCGCACGCGATCAACGAGCGCCTCGACGAGCTGACCTGGCCGCAGCGGGTGCCCTACACCTTCCCGGCACGGGGCAGCAGTCCGCGGACAGGACCGCTGGCGGGCCTGGTCGGCCTGCTCGACGGCATGCACAAGGCGCCACCGGAGCGCCTCCCCGCGGCCGCGGCGCGCGCGGGCAGGGCGCTGGGGCTGCGGATCGCGATCTACCTCGTCGACTACGACCAGCAGACCCTGCATCCGCTGCACGATCCCGAAGACCCGCACCGCGTCCCTCTCGGAGTGGACACGAGCCTGCCGGGGCGGGCGTTCCGCACGGTGCAGACGCTCACCAGCGACTCCGGCGGCCACCCACAGCTGTGGGTGCCTCTGCTCGACGGGGTGGAACGACTCGGCGTGCTGGGCGTGACTCCGACGGGGGGAGCGGACCTGCACGACCCGGAGCTGCACCTGTGGTGCCGCTGGCTGTCGACGCTCATCGGCCACCTCGTCACCATCAGCACCGGCTACGGCGACGGCCTGGACGCGATCCGCCTCCAGCGCCAGAGGGCCCCGGCGGCGGACCTGATCTGGCAGCTGCTGCCCCCGCTCACCGCGGCCACCGACGGCTTCGTCCTCGCCGGCGTGCTGGAGCCCTGCTACGAGGTCGGCGGTGACGCCTTCGACTACACGTTGTCGCCGACGACGGCGTCACTGGCCATCTTCGACGCCGTCGGGCACACGCTGCGCAGCGGGTTCGTGGCCGCGGCGGCGCTGGCCGCCTGCCGCAGCAACCGCCGCGTGGGCCACGGCCTGTTCGAACAGGCCCGCGCCATCGACGAGACGATCTCCGGCCAGTTCCCCGACGGCGCGTTCGCCACCGGTGTCCTGGCCGAGCTCGACCTGGGCAGCGGGCGGTTGCGGTACCTCAACGCCGGCCACCCGCCACCACTCGTGCTGCGGTCCGGCAAGGTCGTCAAACGCCTCACCGGCGGACGGCGCCTGCCCTTCGGCCGGGGAACCGGCGAGCTCACCATCGCCGAGGAGACGTTGCAGCCCGGCGACTGGCTGGTCCTGCACACCGACGGCATCACCGAGGCGCGCGACGACGCCGGGGAGCTCTTCGGCGAGCGGCGGCTGACGGACTTCCTCGAACGGGAGGCCGCGGCGCAGAACCCACCGCCGGAGACGGCCCGGCGGCTGGTCAAAGCCGTGCTGGCGCACCAGAACGGTGCGCTGCGGGACGACGCGTCCATCCTGCTGGCCCGCTGGATGAAGAGCGGCGAACCGGGGCTGTGACGAGGCCGGCCACGGCAGCGTCCACTCCGGACTCACCGCGCTTCGCCCGGGCCGTGGCACGGATCACCCGGATGACCGAGTCCGAGAGGCTCACGTCCGGGAACAACGGCGAGCGCGAGTGCGTCTAGAAGATCGGAAAATCGTTGGGCTCTCGGCAAGTGACACCGGACGCCACCGGTGACCGGAGGGAGGACAGCAGTGGAGTTGTTGCCGCTGCGCACCGATTTCGACCTGCGGCGGCGCGGCTACGACCGCGACCAGGTCCAGGACTACGTACGAGGGACCGAGGAGGAGCTGAGGCTGCTCGCCGCCGATCGCGACGCCGCCCTCGCCCACGCGGAGTCCCTTGCCCGGCAACTGGAAGAAGCCCGCACGCGGAACGCGGAGCTGCGTGCCCTCGTCGACCGGATCTGCCGCACCCCGATCGATCCGGCCGCGCTCACCGATCGCCTGCGCCGCCGGGCCGAACTCGCCCACGCCGAAGCGGACGAGATCACCACCCGCGCCCGCGCGGCCGCCGAGCAGCACTGGGCGGACGCCGAGCGGGCCGCCGGCCGGGTGCGGCATCGGGCCGAACAGCTCGTGGCCGACCTCGATCGGCGGCGCGCGGAGGTGGAGACCGAGCACCGCGAGCTCATGGACCGCGCGCACCGCCAGATCGACGCGACCACCCGGCAGGCCGAACGCCGCCGGCGCGAGCTCGACGAACAGGCCGCGCGGCTGCGTCAGCAGATCGAGGCAGACTTCGAGCAGGCTATGGCGCAGCGCCGCGCGGAAGCGATGCGCGCCCTGGCCGAGGAACAGCGGCGCGTGCAGACACGGATCGACGCGCTGCGCGGGCAGCGCGACCGCATCGCCGCGGACCTCCGTGCGGCACAGGCACTCCTGGCCGACACCGAACCGCTGCTGTGTCCTCTGCCGGAGGAGGCGCAGGAAGTGGGACCCGTGGTGCCGGTGCAGGTCATCCGCCACACCCGCGAGCCCGTTCACAGCTGATCGGACGACGTGCACGCCCGCGACGAGCACGGTTCCGTCCACACGGGACCGTGCTCGTCGCCCGGAAACGAGGTCAGATCGGGTCTTCGGGCGTGCGTGCCGCGCCGGCCACCGAGCCGCCGGGTTCGTCGGCGAGCTGTCCGCGTCCGGCGGCCTCCGACCGCACCTCCTCGTCCAGCGGGGCCTCGGCGACCGGCACGTCGGGCTGTTCCTCGGCGAGCCGGTCCTCCAGCGGACGGGGATGGGCCTGCTCGTACGGCGTCATGCCGTACTTGTCCACGCCGCTCCACCGTTCCGGCGGGTCCATTCCGGCCTCGAGCGGGTCGAGGCGCAGCCGGTCCTCGTCGAGGTCCTCCGCGCTGTTGAGCGCCGCCGGGTCGGTCTCGACGGCGTCGGGTGGTCCCGTGTCGTGCGGCGGCGCGTAGGACGCCAGGTCGTCGCCCGAATCCATGTCATGTGTCGCCATGACCGTCGTGTACCCGGCAGGCGTTCGCCCAATCGCCTCGATCATGGCGCGGGAAGTGTTCAAGTGGTGGTGTTCCGGTTACTCCGTTCGCATGGACCACGGCAAAGCACCCGTGCTGGAAGCGTTGCAGGCATTTCGCGACCTGGGGTTCACCCCGTTCAACCCGCCCGGCCACCGCCAGGGGCGGGGAGTGGACCCGCGCGTGCTGGACGTCGTCGGTGAGGCGGTGTTCGCCTCGGACGTCATCTCGGTCAACGGCCTGGACGACCGGCTGATGCGGGACGGCGTCATCGAGCGGGCCCAGCAGCTGATGGCCGACGCCGTGGACGCCGACCAGGCGTTCTTCTCCACCTGCGGCAGCTCGCTGTCGGTCAAGAGCGCCATGCTGTCGGTCGCCGGACCGCACGAGAAGATCATCATTCCGCGGCACGTGCACAAGTCCGCGGTGGCGGGCCTGATCCTGAGCGGCGTGTCGCCGGTGTGGCTGTCCCCGCACTGGGACGCCGAGCGGCACCTGTCCCACCCGCCGGGCGCTGAGGAGGTGCGCGAGCTGTTCGAGGCCGAACCCGAGGCCAAGGGCATGCTGCTGGTCACGCCGAACGACTACGGCACGTGCGGCGACATCAAGGCCATCGCCGACGTCTGCCACGAGTTCGGCAAGCCGCTGATCGTGGACGAGGCGTGGGGCGCGCACCTGCCGTTCCACCCCGACCTGCCGCAGTGGGGCATGGACGCGGGCGCCGACGTGGTCGTCACCAGCGTCCACAAGTCCGGTGCCGCGGTGGAGCAGAGCTCGGTGTTCCACCTGCAGGGCGACCTGGTCGACCCGTCGGCGCTCAAGAACCGCGAGGACCTCCTGGGCACCACCAGTCCCACGTCGCTGGTGTACGCGACCCTCGACGGCTGGCGCCGCCACATGGTCCAGCAGGGGAAGGCCATGTTCACCGCCGCCCTGGCTCTGGCGCACGCCACCCGCGCCTCGATCAACGAGCTTCCCGGGCTGAGCGTCATGGGCGAGGAGGAGTTCACCGGCCCCGGCCTGGCGCACGCCCTGGACCCTCTCAAGGTGGTCGTCGACCTGGCCGGCCTGAACATCAGCGGCTACCAGGCCGCCGACTGGCTGCGCGAGCACCAGCGCGTCACCGTCGGCCTGTCCGACCACCGCCACATCGTCGCCCAGCTCACCCACGCGGACGACCACCGGACCGCGACCGTGCTCCTGGACGCCCTGAGCGCACTGGTCAAGGCCGCCGACGACATGCCCGAGCCACCGCCCGTCGACCTGCCCACGCCGGAGGAGCTGCGGCTGGAGACGGCGATGCTGCCCCGCGACGCCTTCTTCGCCGAGGTGGAGCAGGTGCCGGCGGAGAAGGCGGCCGGCCGGATCAGCGCCGAGATGGTCACCCCCTACCCGCCGGGAGCGCCGGCCGTGCTGCCCGGCGAGGTGATCACCCAGGCCGTCGTGGACTACGTGCGCAGCGGCCTGGACGCCGGCATGGAACTGCCCGACCCCGCCGACTCCGAGCTCAAGTCCTTCCGGGTGGTGGCCCGCAAGCGCTGATCTCGCGGACGTGCTGCTCGAGCCTGCGGTCGACCTTGTGCACCAGCTCGGTGGTGCACCCACGTTGAGGCCGATGCGGGTGCCGGCGGGACGGAACCCCCGGCGCCGCAAGCAGATCCGGGTCGGTGCGAGGCTGGTGTCGCCGGCACCGAAGCCGGGGACGAGCACCGCACCCGATCCCCGGCCGAGCTCCGGGTCTTCTCGCCGCCACACCGGATCGCGCAGCATCCGGGGGATGTCCAGCACGGCGGCCAAGGCGTGCTCGCCACCGGTTCTCCGTGCCGCCTCGACCAGCCTCGTCGCGTGTCCTGCCGGCGGGACGACCGTGGTCCGCGAATTCTCGCCGAAAGCGGAACGAACCACTTCGGTTCTGTGAAAGGAAGTTCCGTTTGCCTGCCCCGATCCCGGGTATCTGGTGGGCCCTGACGACGAGGTGCGAGGTGATGGCGCGTGTCCGAGGAGCCCCGCCGGGTCGGCGTTCTCGACGTCGGTTGCTTCAGCGCACATCTGGTCGTGGTCGACCGCCACCAGGGGTCGCTGCTGCACCCGGTCGTGTCGCACAAGGTGAGGCTGCGGCTGGACCAGGCCGTCGACTCTGACGGGCGGATCAGCGCGGCGGGCATGGAGCGCGTCGCCGCCGCTGTCGAACAGGCGCAGCAGGCAGTCCGCCGTGCCGGTGTGGCGACCGTCGTCCCGTTCGCCACCTCGGTCATCAGGGACGCGGCCAACGCCGGAGAGGTCGTCGACCTGGTGGCGGCGCGGACCGGTGTGGAGCTGCGCACGTTGTCCGGACTGCAGGAGGCTCGACTGTCCTACCTCGCCGCGCGGAACTGGTACGGCTGGTCGGCCGGACCGCTCACCGTGCTCGACGTCGGCGGCGGCACCGTGGAGATGGCCGTCGGCGAGGGTACGGAACCCGTGGCGGCACACTCGCTGCCGCTGGGAGCGAGAACCCTGACGAGGCAGTGGGAGTCGGAGAAGCTCACCGGCAAGAGGCTGCGCCGCACCACGGCGGACCTGGTCCAGATGATCAACGCCGACCTCCCCGCCGGCCTTCCGGACGGCGCCCGGTGCCGTGCCGTGGGCTGCTCCAAGGTCTTCCAGCAGCTGGCACGCATGACCGGCGCGCGCCCGCAACGCGACGGGCTCTTCGTCGCGCGCCAGCTCCGTGCCGCCGACCTGGAGAAGTGGATTCCCCGGCTGGCGAAACTGCCGGCGGCCGAGCGCGCAAGGATCCCCGGCATCTCCGAGCACCGCGCCCACCAGTCGCTGGCGGGTGCGATCGCCGCGCGGGCGCTCATGGAGGCCACCGGCCACGACGTCGTGGACATCTGCCCGTGGTCCACCAGGGAAGGGCTGCTGACCACCCTGCTGGAGCAGCCTCCGCAGCACGCGGGCGCCGGCCTGGTCGCCGTCGCCTGACGTCGTCGCGTGGTTCGGCGGTACGTCCCGGGGTAGCCGTGTCGGGAGCGATGCCGACCGAGGAGGGCTGACGTGACCACGACGACGCTGCCGATGCTGGAGAGCTACCCGGCGGAGATCAACGTGGACCGGGGAAAGCTGGCAGCGGCGATCGACGCGTTGATCGCCTGTGCCGAGGCGTGCACGGCCTGCGCCGACGCATGTCTGAGCGAAAGTTCGGTGGCGGAGCTGACGAAGTGCATCCGCACGGACCTGGACTGCGCGGACGTCTGCGGCGCCACGGCCCGTGTCCTGTCGCGGCACACCGCCTACGACGCCAACGTCAGCCGGGCGTTGCTGGAGGCGTGTGCGGTGGCGTGCAAGGCATGTGGAGACGAGTGCTGGTCGCACGCCGACATGCACGAGCACTGCCGGATCTGCGCCGAGGCCTGCCGCGCGTGTGAGACCGCCTGCCGGGACCTGCTCTCCACCATCAACTGAAGGAGCACACTTGCAGAACGCAGTGGGACAGCGCACCTGGGTGATCGCGGAGGGGCACATCCCCGGAAGCGGCCACGGTGAAGGCCCAGCCCTCGAAAGCCACGAGACCGCGTGCATCCTCAACGCGTCCGACACGGACGCGCAGGTGGAGATCACCGTCTACTTCACCGACAGGGAACCGGTCGGCCCCTACCGCTTCACGGTCCCCGCGCGACGCACGCGGCACCAGCGGTTCAACGACCTGACCGACCCGGAGCCGATCCCGCGGGACACCGACTTCGCCACGGTGCTGCACAGCGACGTCCCGGTCGTCGTCCAGCACAGCCGCCTCGACTCCCGCCAGGCCGAGCTGGCGCTGCTGTCCACCATCGCCTGGCCGGCGGGCTGACGCGATCACTCCACTGTGGACCGTGTTTTGCCGGCCCTTCAGCGGGAACTCGCCCAGTAGGACGCCGGCGAACGAGGGGAAGCGCAGTGAAGGCAGTGGTGTGGCACGGCATCGGTGACATCCGTCTGGACACCGTGCCCGATCCCAAGATCCTGGAACCGTCCGATGCGATCGTGCGGATCACCCGCAGCGCGATCTGCGGTACCGATCTGCACATGGTGCGCGGCACGATGCCGGGGATGGTGCAGGGCACGATCCTGGGCCATGAGGCGGTCGGGGTGGTGGAGGAGGTCGGCCCGGCGGTACGCGGGTTCACGCCGGGCGACCGGGTGGTGGTGACCTCGACCGTCGGCTGCGGCACCTGCTCGTACTGCCGTGCCGGGTACTTCGCCCAGTGCGACACCGCGAATCCCAACGGTCCGTCGGCGGGCACGTGCTTCTTCGGCGGTCCGGAGACGACGGGCCCGGTCGACGGCCTGCAGGCGGAGTACGCGCGGGTGCCGTTCGCGATGACGACGCTGGTGCGCGTGCCCGATGCGGTGAGCGATGACCAGGCGATCCTGCTGTCGGACATCTTCCCGACGTCGTGGTTCGGCGCCCGGCTCGCCGAGGTGGGCGACGGCGACACCGTGCTGGTGCTGGGCGCCGGCGTCGTGGGCCAGTTCGCGATCGCCTCGGCCAAACGGCAGGGCGCGGGCCGCGTGCTTGTGGTCGACGGCATCGCGTCGCGCCTGGACAAGGCCCGCGAGCAGAACGCGGAGACCATCGACTTCAACGTCGAGGACCCGGTGGCACTGGTGAAGGAGCTGACTGGCGGCGTCGGGGCGGACCGGGTGATCGACGCGGTCGGTGTGGACGCGCAACGCCCGGCACGCGGACCGGCCGCCGAGCAGTACGAGCAGCAGGCGCAGCAGTTCGAGCAGGAACGCGCCCAGGCGGCACCGGACGCAGCTCCGCGGGGCGAGCAGTGGGTGCCGGGCAACGCGCCGAGCCTGGCGCTGCGGTGGGCGGTGCAGGCCGTGGCGAAGGCGGGAACGATCGGGGTGATCGGTGTCTACCCGGCGGGGTTCGACCGCTTCCCGATCGGGGAGGCGATGAACAAGAACCTCACTCTGAACATGGGCAACTGCAACCACCGCCGCTACCTGCCCGGACTGCTGGACCTCGTCGTGAGCGGCACCGTCGACCCCACGGCGTTCATCACCCGCCACGAGGACCCGGTCGACGCGATCGAGGCCTACGAGATGTTCGACCGGCGCGAGGACGGCTGGCTCAAGACCGTCCTGGACGTCGCGTGACCAGCCGGAGGTGAGGTCGTGCCACGACCCGGGGTGCGAGAGGGAACGATCGTCGTCTACACCGACATCGCGTGCGCGTGGTCGACGGTGCTGATCGCCCGCCTGCTGCGGGCACGCGCCGAACTCGGGCTGACCGGTCAGGTGCACCTGGACCACCGGGTCTTCCTGCTCGAGGACGTCAACTCCTTCCCGATCCCGAAGAAGTTCCTCGACTCCGAGATCCCGGTCGTCGGCGCGCTGGAGCCGGACATGGGGTGGAAGAACTGGCAGGCCGACCCGTCGGAGTGGCCGGTGACGACCGCGCCGGCGAACGAGGCGGTGCACGCCGCCAAGGAGCAGTCGCCCGAGGCCGCGGAAGAGCTCGACATGGCGCTGCGGGTGGCGTTCTTCCGCGACAGCAGGTGCATCGCACTGCGGCACGAGATCCTCGACATCGCCGGCGGCTGTCCTCACGTGGACGCCCGCGCGCTCGGCGAGGCGCTGGACGACGGCAGGGCCCGCGGCCCGATGATGCGCGACTACCGGGCGAACCGCGACGCCGTGCAGGGCAGCCCGCACCTGTTCTTCGCCGACGGCTACGACGTGCACAACCCCGGCATCGAGCTGAAGTGGGTGGGCGAGCAGGGAGCGGGGTTCCCCGTGGTGGAGCACGACGACCCGGGCGTCGCCGCGGACCTCGTGCGCAGAGCCGCGCCGAGGGTCAGGCCGAGTCCCTGATGATCAGTTCGGTGGGCAGTATCAGCGAGGTCGGCTGCTCGCCGTTCAGCAACCGGATCAGCATCCTGGTCATCTCGCGGCCCAGCGCCTCGATGGGCTGCCGGACCGTCGTGAGGGCGGGCTGGGTGTGCTGCGCGGTGACGATGTCGTTGAACCCCACGACCGCCACGTCCTGCGGGACGCGCTTGCCGCGTTCGCGCAGCACGGCGAGCGCCCCGGTGGCCATGGCGTCGGAAGCCACGAAGACCGCGTCCAGGTCGGGGTGGTCGTCGAGCAGGAGCTTCATCGCGGCGGCACCGCTGGACTCGCTGAAGTCGCCGTGCGCCACGCGCTTGTCGCTCAACCCCGCGAGGACGACCGCTTCGCGGAAGCCCATGTAGCGCGACATGCCGGCGTGGGTGTCGAGCTCGCCGGTGATCGTGGCGATGTTCGCACGGCCGGTCGAGATGAGGTGCTCCACGGCGGTGCGGGCGCCGCCCCGGTTGTCCGCGTCGACGTACCACTGGGGGGCGCGGTCGAGCGAACGTCCACCGTGGACGGCCGGCAGGCCGCTGTCCTCCGCCATCTTCGACAGCGGGTCGTTCTCCTTGAGCGCCAGCAGCATCACGCCGTCCGCGCCGCGCGACTGGAGCACCTGCGCGAACCTGTCCCTGCCGCGCTGGGAGGCGGCGAGCAGCAGCATCAGGTGCAGGTCGGTCTCCTCCAGCACCGCGTTGACCCCGGTGATCGCCTCGGCGAAGAAGAGGTTGGCGAACAGCGCCGGGTCGTCGCTGGAGATCACCAGGACGACGGCGCCGCGCCGCTGGCTCGCCAGTGAGCGGGCGGCGGTGTTCGGCACGTAGCCCAGGTCCGCGATGGCGCTCTGGACCGCGCGCTTCGACTTTTCGCTGACGTGGCGCGCGTTGTTGATGACGCGGGACACGGTGCCGGTCGAGACGCCTGCGCGTTGCGCCACTTCCTCCAGGGTCGGAGGTCGGGTGTTCATCTGAAGTCCTTCGGGGAGATCTCGTCCTTCTGGACGTGGAGGGATCGGAGCCCTGTAATGCAGGGCGGGAACAGCCGCGTCGCCGTCGGGGCGAGACGGCGTCCACGACCCGGTCGTACAGGGGCACATGCTGGTTCGGTGATCTGTGAACGGTGAACGGGCTGGTGAAGCGGGCTTTTCGGTACCGCTTCCATCCGGGCGAGGCGCAGGCGGCGGAGCTGTCGCGCACGTTCGGGTGCGTCCGCAAGGTCTACAACTTGGCGTTGCAGGCCCGCGCGGAGGCGCGGACGAAGCGTGGGGAGCGGGTCGGTCACGAGGCCACTTCGGCGTTGCTGACCGAGTGGAAGCGCACCGAGGAGCCGGCATTTCTGGCCGAGGTGTCGTCGGTGCCGCTGCAGCAGGCGCTGCGGCACCTGCAGATCGCGTTCGGCAACTTCTTCGCGAAGCGTGCGCGGTTTCCGCGGTTCAAGTCGCGGAAGAAGTCGCGTGCCAGCGCGGAGTACACGCGTTCGGCGTTCCACTGGCGTGATGGTGTGCTGACGCTGGCGAAGATGGCCGAGCCGCTGGACATCCGCTGGTCCCGGCCACTGCCCGAGGGCGCGGCGCCGTCGACGGTGACCGTGTCGCGCGACCTGGCCGGGCGCTGGTTCGTGTCCCTGCTGTGCGAGGACCCCGGCGTGACACCGTTGCCCGCTACGGATGCGGTCGTCGGTATCGATGTCGGTCTCGACCACCTGCTGGTTCTCTCGACCGGGGAGAAGATCGGCGATCCCCGGCACGAACGCCGCGACCGCACGGCGCTCGCGAAGGCCCAGCGGGTGTTGTGCCGTGAGCACAAGGGCAGCGGCAACCGGGACAAGGCCCGCGTCAAGGTCGCCCGTGTCCACGCTCGCATCGCCGATCGGCGTACCGACTTCCTGCACAAGATCACTACTCGGCTCGTGCGTGACACCCGAACGCTCGTGATCGAGGACCTGGCCGTGTCGAACATGGCCGGAAACCACCGCCTGGCCCGTGCGATCAGTGATGCGGGCTGGCGGCAGTTCCGGCAACAACTGCAGTACAAGGCGAACTGGTACGGGCGGGACGTGATCGTTGTTGATCGCTGGTTCCCGTCGTCCAAGCTGTGCTCGGTCTGCGGCGCACTCGCGGCGGCGATGCCGCTGCAGGTCCGCACGTGGACCTGCGACTGCGGCACGAACCACGACCGGGACGTGAACGCGGCACGCAACATCCTGGCCGCCGGGCCGGCGGCGACAGTCTGTGGAGCCGGTGTAAGACCTCAACGGAACCCTCCGGGCGGGCAGTCGGCGACGAAGCAGAAAACCCCGCGGCGCGAGCCGTGGGAATCTCCCTCGATCACGAGGGAGAGGAAGTCAACTGGCGATCTCCCTGCTTGCGTCGGCGTGCGTCGAGCGTAGCAATTCTGTAAGCGCTCACAGTCCGCCGCGCCGGATCACGCCGGCGTACCAGCGCGCACTGTCCTTCAGGGTGCGCCGCTGGGTGTCGTAGTCGACGTGCACGAGGCCGAACCGCTGGGCGTAGCCGAAGGACCACTCGAAGTTGTCGAGCAACGACCAGGCGAAGTAGCCCTTCAGCGCGACACCCCGGCTGATCGCCTCGGCGCACGCCCGCACGTGCCCGTCCAGGTAGGCGACGCGGCCCGTGTCGTGCACCTCGTCGTCGAACGCGGCGCCGTTCTCGGTGACGTACAGGGGAACGTCCGGGTACTCGCGGTCCAGCCGCAGCAGCAGGTCGAGCAGGCCGCGCGGGTCGATCTCCCAGCCGATCGACGTCCGTGCCCGGCCGCCGTCGAGGTGCTGGACGTGCCCGGAACCGACGTACGCGGACGGACGGGTCTCCGCGCCGTGGCCGACGAGCATGGGGGAGTAGTAGTTGACGCCGAGGAAGTCGATCGGCGCGGCGATGGTCTTGAGGTCGTCCTCCCGCACGAAACCGAAGTCGGTGACGGGTTCGAGGTCGCGCACGACGTCGGCGGGGTACTCGGCGAGCAGGACGGGGTCGAGGAAGATCCGGTTCTGCATGCCGTCGACGCGACGAGCCGCGTCGAGGTCGTCCGCGGAGTCCGAACCCGCGGTGACGTGGGAAAGGTTCAACGTGATGCCGATGCGTGCGTCCGGCATCGCCCGCACCGCGAGTCCGTGGCCCAGCAGCAGGTGGTGCGCGGCGCGGACCGCCGCGGCGGCGTCCTGGCGGCCGGGTGCGTGCCGGCCGGTGGCATAACCGAGGAACGCCGAGCACCAGGGCTCGTTCAGCGTCGTCCAGTGCGCGACGCGGTCACCCAGTGCCTCGTGGACGATCTGCGCGTACTCGGCGAACCGCAGCGCGGTGTCCCGCTCCGGCCAGCCCCCGGCGTCCTCCAGCGGCTGCGGGAGGTCCCAGTGGTAGAGGGTCGGCCACGGCTGGATGTCGTTGTCCAGCAACGTGTCCACGAGCCGCCGGTAGAAGTCGAGGCCGCGCTCGTTGACGGCACCGGAGCCGAGCGGCTGCACCCGTGGCCAGGCGATGGAGAACCGGTAGGCGCCCAGGCCGAGCTCGCGCATGACCGCGACGTCCTCGGGGTAGCGGTGGTAGTGGTCGGCGGCGACCGCGCCGGTGTCACCGTTGTCCACCTTGCCGGGGGTCGCGCAGAAGGTGTCCCAGATGGACGGACGGCGGCCGTCCTCGGCGACGGCGCCCTCGATCTGGTAGCTGGAGGTGGCCGCGCCCCAGAGGAAGCCGGGTTCGAACGTGGTCATGCCTTGACGGCCCCTTCCATGATGCCGCCGATGATCTGGCGACCGAACGCGATGAACACGAGCAGCAGCGGAACGGTGGCGACCAGCGCCCCGGTGAACATGAGCGTGTAGTCGGTGTAGTAGGTGGTCGAGAGCTGCGACAGGGAGAACTGGACCGTCGGGTTGTCCGCCTCGAGCACGGCGAGCGGCCAGAGGAACTCGTTCCAGGTACCCATGAACGTGGTCAGCGCGAGCACCGCGGCGCCGGGGCGCAACGCGGGCAGCACGATGGTCCAGAAGATGCGGAACGTGCTGCATCCGTCGATGCGCGCGGCCTCGATGAGCTCGTCGGGCACGGCCTGTTCGGCGTACTGGCGCATGAGGAAGACGCCGAACGCGGACACCAGCGCCGGCACGACGACGGCCTCCATCCGGTTCTGCCAGCCGAGCTCAACCATGATCATGTACAGCGGGATGATGCCCATCTGCACGGGGATCATCATGGTGGCGAGGATGACGAGCAGCAGTCCGTTGCGGCCGCGGAACTTCAGCTTGGCGAACGCGAACCCGGCCAGCGACGAGAAGAACACCACCGACACGGTGACGACCGCCGACGTCAGCAGCGAGTTCCACATGCCCAGCAGGAAGTTCGCGTCCTCGGCGCCGAACAGCCTGCCGAGGTTGTCCCAGAGGTTCGGGCCGGGCGCGAGCGGGGGCGGCCAGTCGCCGACGACGTCGTTGGAGCGGGTCGCGACGACGAACAGCCAGTACAGCGGGAACGCCGAGAGCGCGATGCCGACCAGGAGCGTGGCGTAGAGGAGGGGCTGGGTCTTGCGCATGGCTACTTCGACCTCCGCGTGATCAGGAAGTTGACGACGCCGAGCACGGTGATCAGCAGGAAGATCATCCACGCCACGGCGGAGCCGTAGCCGTAGTCGAAGTCCCGGAACGCCTTCTCGAACATGTACATCGACACGGTCTGGAACTGGCGCAGGCTGCCGCCGGAGATGGCGAAGCTGCCCTGGCCGAAGATCAGCGGTTCGGTGAAGAGCTGCATGCCCGCGATGGTGGACATGACGACGGTGAAGACGATGGCGGGCCGGATGTTCGGGACGGTGATGCTCCAGAACTGCCGGACCTTGCCCGCACCGTCCACAGTGGCCGCTTCGTACAGGTCCCTCGGGATGGCCTGCATGGCGGCGAGGTAGATCAACGCGTTGTAGCCGGTCCACCGCCAGTTGGCCATGGTGGCGATCGCGGTCCAGGACGACCACTTGTCGGCGCGCCAGTCGACCGCGTCGACGTCCACGAGGCCCAGCAGGCCGTTCACCATGCCGGCGTCGCGGTCGAAGATCTGGCTGAACACGATGCCGACGGCGGCCACGGAGGTGACGATCGGCAGCAGCACGCCCATCCGCAGGAACGTCACCCCGCGCAGCTTCTGGTTCAGCAGGCTGGCGAGCACCAGTGCCATCAGCAGCTGCGGCACGGTGGCGAGCACGAGCATGCCGAGGGTGTTGTAGACCGAGTTCCAGAAGTCGGGGTCCGCGAACAGCGTGACGTAGTTGTCGAGCCCGACGAACGCGCCGGCACCGGTGATGTCCCAGTCGTGCAGCGACACCCAGGCCGTGTAGACCAGCGGGAACAGGCCGAAGACCGCGAAGATCACGAAGAACGGCGCGATGAACAGGTAGGGCGACCACCTGACCTCGACGCGCGAGATCCGGTCCTTCAGCCCGGTGCGTGGTGGCTCGGGAGGTGTGCTCCCGAGCGGGGTGCTCGTGGCCGTCCTCGGCCGCAGATCAGTCGCCAACGTGTGTCCTCACGAGGTGGGAATGGCGGCCGGGGCGCGTGCCCCTCGCCTCGGCCGCCAGGTCGTTACTTGGCCAGGCGCTTGGCGTCGTCGACGGCCTTGGCCCAGGCCTCGCCGGGCTGGAGCTTGCCCTGCTCCACGGCGAGCAGCGCGTTGCCGACGCGGTCACCGATGGCGTTGTTGTCCGGGCCGAGGTAGACGGGCTCGAGCGCCTTGACGCTGTCGCCGAAGATCTTGCCGACGGGCGCGTCGTTGAAGTACGGGTTCTTGAAGTCCTGCACCACCGGGTCGTCGATGGCCTGCGGTGAGGACGGGAAGTTGTTCTTCGCCTTGAACGCCGCGGTCTGGCCCTTGGCGCTGGTCAGGAACTTGGCCAGCTCGGCGGCTTCCTCCTGGTGCGTGCTCTGCGTGGGGACCGCGAGGAACGAACCACCGCGCACCGCGCCGTTGCCCGGCACCTTCGTGACGTCCCACTTGCCCTTGTTCTCCGGGCCGGCCTGCTTCTCGATCGTGCCGAGCATCCAGGACGGGCACGGGATCGTGGCGAAGGTGCCGTTCTTGAAGCCCGCGTTCCACTGCGGACTCCACTGCTCGATGTTGGCCGAAAGGCCGGCTTTCACCATCTCGATCGACTTGTCCCACGTCGACCTCACGGCCGCGTTCGAGTCGATCACGAGCTTGTTCGAGGCGTCGTAGTACGTGTGGTCGCCCGACTGCATCAGCATGTTCAGGTAGAGGCCACCGGTCGAGTCGTAGAACCCGACGGCGGGGGACTTCGCCTTGAACTGCCTGCCCGTCGCGATGTAGGCGTCCCACGTCGGCCAGAGCTTGCCGACCGCGTCACGGTCGGCAGGCAGGCCCGCCGCCTCGAAGAGGTCCTTGCGGTAGCACATGCCCTGCGCGCCGACGTCCGTGCCGAGGCCGATGACCTTGCTGCCGTCCGATGTGGACGCCTGCTGCCACTTCCACGGCAGGAAGTTGCCGGAGAGTTCCTTGGCGCCGTGGTCGAGCAGGTTCACGAACTGGTCGGGCTTCGCCATGAACTGCGAGAGGATGCCCTCCTCGATCGCGACGACGTCGCCCGCGCCCTTGCCGGTGGCGAGCCACTGCTGCAGCTTCGGCGTGTAGTCGCCGAGCTTGCCGATGTTCTCTTCCTTGATCTTGATGCCGGGGTGGCTCGCCTCGTACTCCCTGTAGAGCTCGTCGTAGCCGAACTGGCTGAACGTCTTGACGACCAGCGTGACGTCCCCCGACGCGGAATCGGCGGTACCGCCGCCGCACGCGGACACGGCCACGAGCGAGCTGAGCAGGGTTGTGGCGAGCAGAGCGCGCCTGGGTCGAACGCCCATCGAAGAACCTCCAGTTGGCGATGGTCCGCAAGCGCTAACAGACAATTTGAGCGCTCCGCAACCACTTGAAACACCGTTCACCTGCTGCGACGCTGCGGCTTCGGCCGGTGTGCGCCCATCAAGATCGGGGGAGACTGTGAGCGCTTACAGGACTGTAACCACGACGCCATCCGGATGTGAAGAGGTAGCGCCGGTCACATTTCGATGACGCGGGGTCGTTGACACGGGGAGCCCGGTGGGTGAACATTCGCTCCGACGCTGCGGTGGTGCCGGACGACCTTCGACCCGAGAGGGCTCCGGTATGTCCGTGAAGACCAGGCTGGTTTCAGCCGCTTTGCCGCTGGTCCTGCTCGTCACGATCACGCCTCAGGCGAACGCGGCCGAGGCCTACGAGCGGGTGCTCAACGGCAAGTTCGAGAGTGTGAAGAGCCCGTGGTGGAGCAGCGGAATCGCTCCGTCCACAGTGGCCGGCGGCCGGCTGTGCGCGCAGATCCCGGGTGGCACGGCGAACCCGTGGACGGCGATGATCGGCCAGAACGACATCCCCTTGGAGGCGGGGCAGCCCTACACCCTGCGCTTCACCGCGACCGCGACGAGGAACGTCACGGTGCGGGCGGCGGTCGCGCTGGGCGTGGCACCGAACACGACGGTGCTGAACAAGGCGGCCGCGCTGACCGGTACTCCTCAGACGTTCGAGTTCACCGGTACGTCCACAGTGGCCACCCGCACCGGCGGCCAGGTCGCGATCCAGGCGGGCGGTGCGTCGGCCGAGCCGTACACGCTGTGCATCGACGACGTGTCGCTGACCGGCGGCGTCGTTCCGCCCGGCGGTGGGTGGGACTACGGCTCACCGGTCCGCACCAACCAGTACGCCTACCCGACGGTGGGTACCAAGCGCGCCTCGATCGTGAACAGCTCCACGACCCCGCTCGACTGGCAGCTGCGCGACGCCGCGGGCACCGTCGTCAGGACGGGGAAGACGCAGGTCAAGGGCAAGGACGCGATGACGCGCGACGACGTGCACATCGCCGACTTCTCGCTCCACAGGAAAGCTGGAAGCGGTTACAGACTGACCGTCGGAACCGACAGCAGCTACCCGTTCGACATCACCGACAAGCCCTACGACCAGCTGCGACGCGACTCGCTGGCGTACTTCTACCACAACCGCAGCGGCATCCCGATCGAGGCGAAGTACGTGGGTGAGGCGTACGCGCGGCCGGCCGGACATGTCGGTGTGGCGCCGAACAAGGGAGATGTGTCCGTTCCCTGTCTGCCGGGGGAGTGCGACTACTCGCTGGACGTGAGCGGAGGCTGGTACGACGCCGGCGACCACGGCAAGTACGTCGTGAACGGCGCACTGGCGGCGTGGCAGCTGATGGACACCTACGAACGGTCGCTCCACACGCTCGACGTCGAGGGTTTCCGGGACGGCCTGCTGTCCGTCCCGGAGCAGGACAACCAGCGGCCCGACGTGCTGGACGAGGCGCGCTGGCAGGTCGAGTTCCTGCTGAAGATGCAGGTCCCGGCCGGCAAGCCGCTCGCGGGCATGGTCCACCACAAGATCCACGACCTGGCCTGGACGGCGCATCCGATGCTGCCGCACAACGACCCGCAGCCGCGGTACCTGCACGCCCCGTCGACGGCCGCCACGCTCAACCTCGCCGCCGCCGGAGCCCAGTGCGCCCGCGTCTACCGGATCTGGGACCGCGCCTTCTCCGACAGGTGCCTCGCCGCGGCCGAGACCGCGTGGAAGGCCGCGCTGGCCAGCCCCGCCAAGTACGCGCCGCGGGAGGATGGTGTCGGTGGCGGCGCCTACGACGACACGAACGTCACCGACGAGTTCTCCTGGGCCGGAGCCGAGCTCTACGCGACGACCGGCAAGCGCGAGTACCTGAGCAAGGTCACCACGAAGCTGACGTCGGCCGGGTTCTCCTGGAAGGACACCGGCGGCCTGGCCGACCTCACGATCATGCGGCTGCCGCTGAAGTTCCCGCTCGACCGCGTGATCACCGCACGTTCGCGGATCATCAACGTCGCGGACGGCCACCTGCGGGACCTGCGGTCCCAGGGCTACCCGAACCCGTCCAAGCCCGCCGACGGCCAGTACGCCTGGGGTTCGACCAGTGCCACGCTCACCGCGTCGATGATCATGGCGATGGCCTACGACACCACGTTCGACCGCAAGTACAGCGACGCGGTGCTGGAGTCGATGGACTACCTGCTCGGCCGCAACGGCCTCAACCAGTCGTTCATCAGCGGCTACGGCGAGAAGGCCAGCAGGAACCAGCACCACCGGCACTGGGCGAACCAGGTCGACGCCAAGATGCCCAACCCGCCCGCCGGGTCGCTCGCCGGTGGCCCGAACTCGGGTCTGCAGGACCCCGTCGCGCAGCAGAACCTGCCCGGCTGCGCCCCCGCCAAGTGCTACGTCGACGAACTGGGCTCGTGGTCGACCAACGAGGTCGCCGTCAACTGGAACTCGGCGCTCGCCTGGGTCGCGGCCTTCGCCGACACCCGCTGACCCCTCTGCCCCGAACACCCGGGAACTCCCACCGCCGCCCCCCCGCACCGTGCTGTGCGGGCGGGCCCGCGGTGGGCGGAAGGAAGTACGAACAGTCCCATCGAGAGGAGATCCACAGTGCGGTGGATTGCCCGTTGCGCGGTCGCGGCCTGCGCGGTCCTGCTGCTGTCTCCGACAACCCCTGCCACAGCAGCCAACCCGCTCGACCTGACCAGCGGTTTCCACGTCAACCCGAACTCCGCGCCCGCCACCTGGGCCCGGAACAACCCGAACGACTCGAGGTCCGCGCGGATCCAGTCCTCGATCGGCTCCAAGCCGATCGCGCGCTGGTTCGGCAACGACGCCGCCATCGGTTCGACCGTCGCGAACTACGCGGGCGCGGCGGACGGGCAGGACAAGCTGCCCGTGCTCGTCGCGTACAACATCCCGAACCGGGATGCCTGCGGCGGGCACTCCGGCGGCGGCGCCGGCAGCGCGTCCGCCTACCGGACCTGGATCTCCGGCTTCGCGGCCGGGATCGGGACCAAGCCGGCGGTCGTGATCATCGAACCGGACGCGCTCGCCGCCTACGACTGCCTGACGGCGGCGCAGCGCACCGAGATGGCCGGGCTGCTCAGGTACGCCACTGAACAGTTCAAAGCCAAGGCGCCCAACACCTACGCGTACCTGGACGCGGGCAATGCCGGATGGGGCACCCCGTCGACCATCGCGTACCGGCTGAACGAGGCCGGCGTGGCCGACATCCGCGGGTTCTCCGTCAACGTGTCGAACTACTACACGACCAGTCAGTCGATCACCTACGCCGGCTCGGTGAACAGCTTCCTGCCCGCCGCGAGGTCGTTCGTGATCGACACCAGCCGCAACGCCAACGGGCGCAACTCCGACCCGGACGGCTGGTGCAACCCGGCGGGCGCCGGGCTCGGGGTGACCGCCCAGCGGGGTGGTGGCGCCGACATGCTGCTGTGGGTGAAGACGCCCGGCGTCTCGGACGGCCCCTGCGGCGTCGCGCCGAACACGCCCGCCGGGACGTTCAACCCTGATCTCGCCATCCGGCTGATCAACGGCACCTGATCGAGGGCCAGGGGCACGGCAGGACTCCAGGCCGGCGTGCCCCCGGCGGTGCGGACTGTAGCGGGAAAGCGCTTACCTTCCTAGTGGACAGTCGGTTCGCACCATGTACGGTAAAGCGGAAAGCGCTTTCCAAGGAGGCAGGATGACAGTGCGCACGCTCGGCGTCGCGATGAACGGAGTCACCGGCAGGATGGGCTACCGGCAGCACCTGCTGCGGTCGGTGCTCGCGATCCGCGAGCAGGGAGGCGTGCTCCTGCCGGACGGGTCACGCGTGCAGCTGGAACCCTTGCTCGTCGGCCGCGACGAGGACAAGCTCGCCGGGATGGCGAAGCTCCACGGCCTGACCAAGTGGACGACCGACCTCGACGCCGCGCTCGGTGACGACGCGTACCCGCTGTACTTCGACGCCCAGCTGACGGCCGTGCGCGAGAAGTCGATCATCAAGGCCATGGACGCCGGCCGGCACGTCTACACCGAGAAGCCCGTCGCCGAGTCGGTCGAGGGTGCGCTGGACCTGGCCCGCCGTGCTGCGGCGGCCGGGGTGAAGAACGGCGTGGTGCACGACAAGCTCTACCTGCCTGGCCTGCTGAAGCTCAAGAGGCTGGTCGACAGCGGCTTCTTCGGCCGGATCCTGAGCGTGCGCGGCGAGTTCGGCTACTGGGTGTTCGAGGGTGACTGGCAGCAGGCGCAGCGGCCGAGCTGGAACTACCGCGCCGAGGACGGCGGCGGCATCACCGTGGACATGTTCTGCCACTGGAACTACGTGCTGGAGAACCTCTTCGGTGCCGTGCAGGCCGTGACCGCGCGGACCGCGACGCACATCCCGGCGCGCTGGGACGAGCAGGGTGCCGAGTACGAGGCCACGGCCGACGACGCGGCGTACGCGATCTTCGAGCTGACCGGTGGGGTGATCGCCCAGCTGAACTCGTCGTGGTGCGTCCGGGTGCACCGCGACGAACTCGTGGAGTTCCAGGTCGACGGCACGCACGGCAGCGCGGTCGCGGGCCTGCACGGGTGCCGGATCCAGCCGCGCGAGGTGACGCCGCGGCCGGTGTGGAACCCGGACCTGCGCGAGACGCAGTCGTTCCGCGACCAGTGGCAGGAGGTGCCGGACAACGGCGAGTTCGACAACGGCTTCAAGGCGCAGTGGGAGCAGTTCGTGCGGCACGTCGTCGCGGGCACCCCGCACCCGTACGACTTCCTCGCGGGCGTCCGCGGCATCAGGCTCGCCGAGGCGGGGCTGAAGTCGTCGGACGCGGGCAAGCGGATCGTGCTGGGAGACCTGGCGGTATGAGCATCCTCCTGCCCGGCTCCCCAGAGCCGTACGTGCTGCGTGAGCCGACCCCGTGGGGCAAGCCCTCCGCGCCCATCAGATCACGCGTGGCGTTCGCGGCGGCGCACGTCGTCGCGGATCCGTCGGGCGACAACGCTCCCGGGGAACCGGCCGTGGTCGACTGGGACAGCACGCTCGCGTTCCGCAGGCACCTGTGGTCCTACGGCCTCGGGGTCGCGGAGGCGATGGACACCGCACAGCGCGGCATGGGCCTGGACTGGGCCACGACGCGGCAGCTGATCCGCCTGAGCTCGGCCGAGGCCGTGGGGGCGGGCGGACGGATCGCCGCCGGTGCCGGTACCGACCACCTCGCCGCCGACGTGTCCGATGTGGACTCCGTGCTGCGCGGCTACTCCGAACAACTCGACGTCGTGCAGGAGGCCGGCGCGCAGGTGATCGTGATGGCCAGCAGGCAGCTGGCACGTGTCGCGACCGGGCCGGCCGACTACCGGCGGGTGTACGACAGGCTCCTGCCCCAGGCGGAGAAACCGGTGGTCCTGCACTGGCTCGGGCCGATGTTCGACCCGGCGCTCACGGGGTACTGGGGCACCACCGACCTGTCCGCCGCCACCGAGGCGTTCCTGGAGCTGGTGCACGACCACGCGTCGCGGGTCGACGGGGTGAAGGTGTCGCTGCTCGACGCCGGGCACGAGAAGGCGTTGCGAGCGCGCCTGCCCGCGGGAGTGCGGCTGTACACCGGGGACGACTTCCACTACCCCGAGCTGATCAGGGGTGACGGCGAGGTGGCGAGTGACGCGCTGCTCGGCATCTTCGCGGCGATCGCGCCGGCGGCGTCAGCGGCCCTGCGGGCGCTCGACGCCGGTGACCTGAGCGCGTACGACGCGGCGTTCGAACCGACGGTTCCCCTGGCGCGGCACGTGTTCGGCGCCCCGACGTACTACTACAAGACCGGGATCGCCTTCCTCGCCTGGCTTTCCGGGTTGCAGCCGGGCTTCTCCATGGTCGGCGGCCTGCAGAGCGCGCGGTCGCTGCCGCACCTGGTCGAGACGTTCCGGCTGGCCGATGCGGCGGGCCTGTTGCCGGACCCGTCGCTGGCGGAGCACCGGATGTCCCTGTTGCTCGACCTCCACGGAGTCGTGAGATGAACCGCCTGTCGCTCAACCAGAAGACCATCGACACCAGCACCCTTCCCGAGGCGGTCGCCGCGTGCGTCGCCGCGGGCATCGAGTCGATCGGGGTGTGGCGCGAGCCGCTGGCCTCGGTGGGCGTCGAACGCGGCGCCGAGCTGATCGCGCAGGCCGGGCTGAGGGTGTCGTCGTTGTGCCGCGGTGGTTTCTTCACCGGCCCCGACCGCGCGGCCGTGCTCGCCGACAACCGCGGCGCCGTCGACGAGGCCGCCGCACTCGGCGCGGACTGCCTGGTGCTCGTGGTCGGCGGCCTGCCGGACGGGTCGCGCGACCTGCCCGGTGCGCGGGCCGTGGTCGCCGAGGTGCTGGGAGAACTGGCGCCCTACGCGGCGGAACGGTCCGTGCGGCTCGCGTTGGAGCCCATGCACCCGATCTACTGCGCCGACCGGGGAGTGTTGTCGACGCTCGGGCAGGCGCTCGACCTGGCGGAGCGGTTCGACCCCGGGGTCGTCGGCGTCGTGGTCGACACGTTCCACGTGTGGTGGGACCCGGACCTGGAACGCCAGATCGACCGCGCGGCAGGACGCATCGCGTCGTTCCAGGTGTGCGACTGGATCACGCCGCTGCCCGCCGACACCCTGCTCGCCCGCGGCGTGATGGGCGATGGCCACATCGACTTCCGCCACATCGCCGGCCTCGTGGCGAAGGCCGGCTACACCGGCGACGTCGAGGTGGAGATCTTCAACGCAGACCTGTGGGCGCAGCCGGCCGGCGTGGTGGTGCCGCTGATCGCCGAACGCTTCGCGGCGACATGCGCGTCCTGATCGCCCCGGACTCGTTCAAGGGCACCATCGACGCCGCCGGAGCCGCTGAAGCCATCGCCGCGGGCTGGCGTGCGGTGCGGCCACACGACGAGCTCCGGTGCCTTCCTCTTGCGGACGGGGGAGAGGGCACGCTCGCCGCGCTCACCACTGTCGGTACGCAACTGGTTGCGGCTCGTGTGCTCGATCCGGTCGGTCGCGCGATCGACGCCCAGTGGGCGCTGACACGGGACGGGACCGCCCTGGTGGAGCTGGCCTCGGCGGCAGGTCTGCCCCTGCTCGCGGAACCCGCTCCGCTGACCGCGAGCACCTTCGGCTTCGGGCAGTTGCTGCGCGCCGCGGCCGGACACCCCGGCACTCGGCGGATCGTCGCCGCACTGGGAGGTTCGGCCACCACCGACGGCGGTGCGGGCGCGCTGACCGCACTCGGCGCGGTGTTCCGCACCGCCGAGGGCATCCCGATCGCTTCAGGCGGCCTGAACACGATCGCTTCGGCGGACCTGTCCGCGTTGATCCCGCCGGGCGACGTCGTGTGCCTAGTGGACGTCGACACCCCGTTGCTCGGCCCCACCGGCGCCGCCCGCAGGTTCGCTCCGCAGAAGGGCGCGAACGACGGCGCCGTCGCACTGCTGGAGGCAGGGCTGGCCAGGTTCGCCGCTGTGCTCGGCGGCGACCGCGACGCCCCCGGTGCCGGTGCGGCGGGAGGCACGGCGTTCGGACTGGCCGCGGCCTGGGGCGCCCGTCTCGTGCCGGGTGCGCGGTTCGTCGCGGACCTCGCCGGACTGCCCGCCGCACTCGAGTGGGCCGATCTGCTGATCACCGGGGAGGGCAGGCTCGACGAGCAGAGCTGGTCCGGCAAGGTGGTGGGTCACGCCCTGGCGTGCTTCGACGACGTGGCCCTGGTCGTCGGGTCGTGCGCCACGGCGGTGCCCGCCGGCGTTGCGTGCGCGTCTCTCACCGAACTCGCGGGGGACGGCGACCTGGCCCGGCGGGAGCCCGCCCGCTGGCTCTCGGCGGCGGGAGGCGCCCTCGCCGGTCGGTGGGAGGGGTGAGCGACGTGGTCAGTTCTGCGCGTGCAGGTTCTGCGCCAGTGTCCAGAACACCTCGAAGTTGGGGATGTCGCCGATCGCGTAGCTCCCCGGCCTGCCCCCCGCGGCGATCACCACGTGACCCGCGCTGGTCGACAGGTCCCGAACCGTGTCCCACGGCGCGAGACCGCCTGGGGTGGTGATGCCGGTCGCGGAGAGGGCCAGCGGGCCGAAGGTCACGGTCCGGCCCGCGTTGATCGCCTCCACCGCCGGAGGCAGGCGCCGCTCGAAGATCTTCTCCTGCAGCAGCGGACCCAGTTGCAGGACCTCGGTGGTCGACACCTCGTCCGGCTGTTCGGTGCCCCGGAAGACGACCAGTTCGCCGTCCGCCAGCACGAGCCGGTAGGAGTGGACGGTGATGACGAGCCGGCCGGCGACGTAGTTGTCGGTCACGAAGCGGTGGATCGCCTCGACCTCGTCCCAGGTGAACGCGCGGGCGGGAGCCCCGTCCCGCGGCGGCAGCGCGAAACCCTCGCTGAACACGTAGACGCGTTCGCGGTCCTCGTTGCCTTCGTCGTCGTCCCGATCCATGTAGTGGACGCTCGCGCCCCACCCCACGAGCACCAGCACCACGGCCACGCCGATGCCCAGGCCGGGGATCTCGGTGGCCCACCAGAGGAGCAGGCCGATCGTCAGAGGGGTGGCGGCCGCGGCAAGGACGAGCACGGCCTTGAGACGATCGGCACCCTTCTCCTTCGCGGCCTCCTCTTCGGTGCCGATCCGGTGCGGCACCCGGTGCACCGCTTTGGCCTGGCCCAACCCCCTGTTGGAGGCCGCGACCGTCACCTCGGGCGGGATCGCGTGGTTCCCCAAGAACTGAATCGACATCCGTGCTCCACTACCGCGTTCGGCGAAACCTTGATCGAACCACGGGGCGAGCGCGCCGGTCGGCGGTTCGGGATGGCCGAACCAGTGGGAAGTCCTATAGGAGCATTCACGGCGTTGATGGGCCGTTCTGTCACAGGTCGAGCCACATGATGCGCAGACCGACCATTCCCTGCGCGGGATGCCGGAACGCTCCGGGAGCGATGCCGAGCGTGACGAACCCCAGATCCTCGTAAAGGCGGACGGCGGCGGTGTTCGTGTCGACGACGGCGTTGAACTGGAGGGCCGCGAACCCGGTCCGCCTGGCCCAGTCGATCATGTCGGTGGTGAGGGCCCGCCCCACGCCGGCGCCCCGTGCTCCCTCGGCGACCATCAGGGTGCCGGAAGCGACGTGGTTTCCGGGGCCTGGGCGGTTGGCGTACATGTTCGCGGTACCGGCCACCCGGTGCTCGTCGGCGGCCACGACCACTCGCGCCGGTGCGGGCAGTTGCCACATCCGCTTGGCGTCGTGCTCGCTCATGGCGGGGTCGTAGGGGATGGTCCGCCCTTCGGTGATGACGTCCTGGATGATCGGCCACATCTGCGGCCAGTCGTCTTCTTGCGCTTCGCGGATGGCGAAGGTGCCGGCCACTGTGTCTCCGCTCGAACCGGTCCGTCGATACGGGACTCATCCTGCAGGTCGCCTCCTCCGGTCACCATCCATTTAACGGCGGCTGGCTCAGCCGGCACGCGACGGCCAGACCGGGCCCGCGCGGCTGACGTGCGGACCCGGCCTGGTTCAGGGTGGCGGCGGTGTGGAAGGTCAGAGCGCGACGGTCTTGCCCCCGAGGGTGACGACGAGCCTGCCGTCGGAGGCGAACGACCAGCCGAGCGCGCCGGTGTAGGAGGCGCACCGGGAGCCGTTGGTCCCCGCCCAGAACTGGTTGGAGGTGTCGGCGTTCCCGACCGTCTTGTCGTTGCTGCCGCTGCCGCTGCGGCAGGACGTGTTGCCGCGGAAGACGGAGCTGCCCGCGTCGAAGGAGAAGTTGCGTTCGGTGTTGTCGATGCTGAGGTTGTTCGACACGGTCATGGTGCCGGGGTTGCGGTTGTAGGTGAAGCCGTGTTTGCCGTTGTCGTAGGCGATGGTGCGGCGGATGACGTGGTTGACGCCGATGTCCTCGCCGCCGAGCTTGAAGCCGTTGCGGTCACCGTTGCCCGCCTGGCCGCCGTTGCTCAGCGTGCCGTTCTCGTACGCCAGGGAGTCCTCGATGGTGACGGCGCCGATCGGGCCGGTGTCCGACTTGGTGTAGAGGTCCCAGCCGTCGTCGATGTTGTTGTGCGCCACCGAGTAGCGGAACACGTTGCCGGGGCCGGAGGTGAGCTTGGCGGCGAACCCGTCGGCGTCCTCCCCGTCGGAGTCCGCGTTGTCGTGCGACTCGGCGCCGAGGATGAGGTTGTTGGCGGGCCACTGCTCCTTCGGCGTGGTGGACAGCATCCGGGAGAGCTGCAGACCGGTGTCGCGGTTGAAGCGGGTGATCGTGCGTTCGAAGATGTTGTTGCTGCCGCCCACGAAGATGCCGTTGTCCCCGGCCCGTTCGACGACGACGCCCTGGACGTGCCAGTACGAGCCGTTCACGGCCAGGCCGCGGTTGGCCGGGTCCTCGGCCTGCGCCGAGAAGTTCAGCACCGGCTTCTCGCCCTGGTAGGCCGTCAGCTTCTTGCGCGCGCTCGCCGTGCCGTTGTTGGTGGGCGGGATCGTCACCGTCTGCGAGAAGCTGTACGTGCCACCGCGCAGGAAGATCGTGCCACCGGTGGCCACCCGCGTGAGAGCGGACGTCAGCGTCGTCGGGTCCGCGAGCGTGCCCGAAGCGGCGTCACGACCGGTCGGCGCCGCGTACAGCGCGTCGGACGGCGGCACGCTCGTGGTGGTGGTCGTTGTCGTGGTGGTCGTGGTGGTGGACGTCGTGGTGCTGGTCGGCCCGCCGCCGGCCGGTGCGAGAGTCCACTGCTTGGTGGCCGCGCCATCGCAGGAGTTGGTCTGCACCAAGGCTCCCGCTGTCGTGGCGTTGTCCTTGACGTTCATGCACTTGCCGCCGTTGGCGTTGACCAGGCGGTGGTTGCCGCCGCTGGCGGTGAGCGCCCAGACCTGGCTCGCGGAACCGTTGCACGCCTCCAGTTGGACCGGCTTGCCCGCGCTGGTCGACCCGTCGCGCACGCCGACGCACAGGTCGCCCGCGGTGATCCGGAACCCGCCGCTGACCTCGGTCAGCACCCACGCCTGGTCGGCGCACGCCTGCTGCCGGAGCTGCGTGCCGCTCGCCGGGCTCGTCCCCGCGTCGAGGCACTGCCCGCTGCCGGCGTTCTTCAGCACGTACGTGCCCGCCGCCGCGTTGGCGAGTGCGGCGGTGCCCGGCCAGGCCGCGAGCGTGGTGACCAGCGCGACGACCGCGCCTCCGGACACCAGTCCAGCGCGCACGCGGCGTTTTCTCGCCAGGCGGGCAGGCTGTTCTGAAATTCCCATGGAGACTCCGCTTCCAACACTGAGTGAGAAAGAGTTCCGGCCGGAGGTGAAGGCCATTTCTCATCGGATGCTAGGAGGCTATCCAAGTGCTGGTCAACGGCGAGATCGGCCGAGTTCGGTGACCGCTCGAAGTCGAATGAGTCGAATGGTCAGGTCAGTGCGCGTCGAATTGATCTCCGGCTCGTTCGACGAATTAGTAATGGTCATACTTGTGAACAGGTCGCGGCCGTCGAGGTCCTTGAAAGGACTATTTCCGGTTCATGAACGTGAATCTTCGGGACTTCTTCGTGGCCGGTGCCGCGGTTTTATCCCGAAAGACCGAGGTGGTCTTTGAGTCGTCTCCGCGAGGTCACGCCGAGCTCGTGATCCCGGCCAGGACCTGCATCGCACGGCGTTCCCGGTCCGCGAGGTCGAAGAGGATCGCCGAGGCGTGCGTCAGCGGCTCCTGGTCCTCTGTTCGGCCGGCGGCCGTGATGAGGCGTGCGACCTCGGTCCACAGTGGAGCGATCTCGGCGTACAGCCGATGTCCCAGACGGAGGTTGTCGTCGTCGACCATCTCGGTGCACTCGGCGAGGAAGTCGCGGTACAGGGCGCGGAACAGCGCGCCGCCGGTGCCGCCGCGTTCCATCAGCGTCCCGGTCAGCGGCAGGTCGCGCGCCGGGTCGCCGGAGCGGTCGAGCCACCGCGTCACCTGCCGGGCGGCCTTGCCGATGCCGCGGTGGCCGAGGTTCGCGATGGGCGGGTTCAGGAAGGTCTGTGCGTTGGCGGCGATGGAGGTCCGGACGGCGGCGGCCAGGTCGGGCGGGCTGCCGGCACCGGTGACGGTGTAGGAGAGGTTGCGGGCGGTCATCGGTCCGCGTTCGCCGCGGGCTCGTTCCAGACTTGCCAGCGTGGTCTTCACGGCACCACCCTGCTGCGCGGTGTCGACCAGGAACGCGTGCTCGTCGTCGTAGCCGTACATGGCGACGAAGTGGCCTCCGAAGTGGACTTTCTCGGTGAAGTGGTCCAGGTGGTACGAATCCAGTTGCAAGCCGGCGGGCAGTCCCTCGGCGAGCGCGGTGGTGACGTTCTGCCACGCCTTGCGCGGTGAGGCCGTCTGCTGGACGTGCAGCGTCAGGCCCAGCCGGTCGGCCGCGGTCCGGGTGATCGCCATCGGTTTGACGCGGCCACCGAGGAACGGGAAGTCCAGGTGTTTGGCGTCCCAGTAGACGAAGCCCAGGCCTTCGCCGAGGCCGAACAGCATCGGCTCCGAGACCTCGACGCCCGCGTGGTGCAGCACGGCGCCGAGAGCGGTGGTCTCGCAGTGCCGGCCGCCGGGGAACGAGACGTTGTCGATGATCATGTGTTCCCCGGAGGTCTGGTGGCGGCTGGGTCGTCCGGCTGATCACCCTCGGCCCTGACACCGTGTGAGGGTCAACCCCGATCCACCTGGAACCGGTCTTCGTCGACTACGCTTGGCACTCGAACGTGGAGAGTGCCAGAAAGCGAACCGCGGGGAGCACGGCATGATCGGTGAAGCCACGGAGACAGGGCCTACCGGCGTCGCGACGCCGTCGTTGACGATCGCGGGCCACGAGCCGGTCACCGTCGCGCTGACCGAGCCGGTCGTCGTCATCGGGCGTGATGGTGACTGCGGTGTCGTTCTCGACGACATCACCGTGTCCCGGCGGCACGCGGAACTGCGCCGCGAGGGGAGCGTGGTCGTCCTCTCGGACCTCGACTCGCTCAACGGCACCTATCTCAACCGGATCCCGGTGGACAGCGCCGTGGTGCACGACGGCGACACGATCTGGATCGGCGACCACCGGATGACCTTCCGTTCGCCGCCGGCGGCGAACGGGCCCCGGCTGCTCCGTCTGCCGGCCTGGGACACGGCCGTCCCCTCTCCTCGTCCACCCGAGGCGAACAGCGGGACGCACCGCACGGTCCTGCCCGAGTTCGCCCGCGACATCGCGCCGAGGCCGGCGGGAAGTCCCTGTTCCTGATCACTGCCGGTCGAGCAGCGGCAGGACGAGGCGGAAGCAGGCGCCCTCGCCCAGGGTCGTGTCGAGCTCGACGGTCCCGTCGTGCGCACGGGCCAGGGCGAGGGCGATCGCCAGGCCCAGTCCGGCGTTGGCGCCGTCCGCGCGGTTGCGCGAGTGGTCGGCGCGGTAGAAGCGGTCGAAGACGCGGGCCGCCTGGTGGGCGGGCAGGCCGGGACCGCGGTCGGCCACTTCCAGCACCGCGCGGCCGTTCGCCGTGCCCACGCCGATCCGGACCGCGGAGCCCGGCGGGGTGTACGTGGCGGCGTTGCCGATCAGGTTGGTGACGACCCGGCGCAGGCCGTCCTCGTCGGCGTGCAAGGGGGCGGGCCCCGGTGGTCCGAGGCCGCCCGGTCCGGTGAGCTCGACCGGGCGGGACGGGTCGAGGCCGCGCAGGTCGTGCCGGGCGTCGTTGGCCAGGGTGCGCAGGTCCATCGGCGCGGGGTCCAGCTGGGCCTCCGGCGCCTCGTCCAGCCGGGCCAGCAGGAGCAGGTCCTCGGTGAGGCTGGTGAGCCGGGTGGCCTCGCGGTCGATGCGGAGCATCGCCTCGTCCACGTCGGCGCGCTCGGGCATCGCGCCCATCCGGTACAGCTCGGTCGAGCCCTTGATGCCGAACAACGGGGTGCGCAGTTCGTGGCTCACGTCCGAGAGGAACGTCCGCATGCGCGCCTCGGACGCGGACCGGTCGGCGAAGGCTCGTTCGAGCTGGCCGAGCATCGTGTTGAGCGAGGTCGCGAGGTGCCCGACCTCCGTGGTGGGCGCCGCGAGCAGGGGGACGCGCCGGGTGAGGTCGCCGTCGGCGATCGCGGCGGCGGTGTGCTCGATGCGGCGCAGCGGCCGCAGGCCCCGCCCCAGGGCGAACCAGCCGGCCGCCGTCAGCAGCGCGAGCAGCACCGCGCCGCTGACCAGGCTCGTCGTCCGCAGCCGGGCGGTGGTGGCGTCGGCCTCGGCCAGCGATGCCGCGATGACGACCACCCCGTCCCACCCGGTGGTGGGCCGCGCGGTCGCGCGCCAGCGTCCCGAGCCGTCCGCGGCGCGCAGGTCGGCGGGCTCGCCGCTGGAGGGCACGGTGCGCAGTTCACCGGGACCGGGCAGGGAGGCGCCGTCCAGGCGGCTGGAGTGCAGCCCGCCCGCCACGGTGCCGTCCGCGCCCAGGTACACGAGGTAGGGCGCGCCGATCAGCCGCAGGGCGGGGTCGAGGAGGTCGGGCCGGGGCGTGGAACCGACGGCGCCGGGCGGCCCGGCGGCGGGCACGCGCGAGAGGATCTCGCCCAGCGACCGCAGCTGGGCGTCGACCCGGTCCAGCTGGTAGCGCTCCAGCTGGTCGGACACGACCGCACCGACCAGGCCGAGCCCGGCGAGCAACAGGCTCGCGGTGAGCAGCAACAGCCTGGTGCGCAGGGAGAACCTGCTCAGCACGCGGGGTCCCGCAGCACGTACCCCACGCCGTGCACGGTGTGGATCAGCTTCGGGTCCTCGGCGTCGACCTTGCGCCGCAGGTACGAGATGTAGGTGTCCACGATGCCGGCGTCACCGCCGAAGTCGTAGCGCCACACCCGGTCGAGGATCTGCGTCTTGGACACCACCCGCCCGGCGTTCTCCATCAGGTAGCGCAGCAGCCGGAACTCCGTCGGCGACACCCGGACGGGCAACCCGGCCCTGGTCACCCGGTGGCCCTCGGTGTCGAGCGCGAGCGCGTCCACGGTCAGCAGGCCCTCCCGGTGGCCGGAGGTGCGGCGCAGGATCGCCCGGATCCGGGCGATCAGCTCCTCCAGGTCGAACGGCTTGGTCACGTAGTCGTCGGCACCCAGCGACAGGCCGGTCACCTTGTCCGACTTGCGATCCCTGGCGGTGAGGAACAGGACGGGCACGGGTCCGCGGCGCCCCTGTGCGCGCTGCTCGCGCAGCCGCCGGACCACCTCGAACCCGTCCACGTCGGGCAGCATCACGTCGAGCAGCACGAGGTCGGGCGGTTCCGCGACGGCCGCGGCGACCGCCTCCGCACCCGTCGCCGCGGACGTCACCTGGAACCCCGCGAAGCGCAGCGTCGCGGACAGCAGCTCGCGCACCGTGGCCTCGTCGTCCACCACCAGCAGCGTCGTCACCTGGCCCGATCCCTCCACGCGGGCCACGATACGGACGCCAACCTGAGAAGCCCTCCGGCGAGCAGACCCGCCGCGGCAGCACCCGCACCCCCCAGCGCCAGCGCGGCCAGCGGGTTCGCCGCCACCCCTGCGTCGAGCACCGGCACCGAGAACCCGAACGCGCCGATGCCCAGCCGCACCGACACCCGTGACAACAACGCCAGGCCTCCCAGCACCACACCCACCACCGCGCCCAGCCACGCGGCCCGGTGCAGCGGACGACCACCCCGGACGGTCAGAGCGCCGAGGACCAGCAACAAAGCAGCCGCGACCCACGTCAGCGGTCCACCCGGCGAGGGCGGCGCGACACCGTCGAGGACGCACGCGAGCGCGCCCTCCGAACTGACCGTCCACGGCACGCCCAGCCCGAGCGACAGCACACCGAACACGATGTGCGGCAACAGGAGCAGGACGCCGCCCGCCACCGCCGGGCCGCCCAACGCCCACGCGACGAGCAGGCATGCGGCAACGAGCCCGCCCACCGTCCACAAAGCACGATGCGCGGCAATCTGGAACCGCACGACCAGCCGGCACACGCCGACGACGGCGAGCACCCCGACCACCGCGCCGGCCAGCACCGGCCAGACGGGGACGGAGACCCCGACGCTGAGCGCGTCCACGGACCTGCCACGGCCCAACGGCCCGATCGCGGGAAGCCCGCAGACACCGGAGATCCCACCCGCCGCCGCCGCACCGGGCGGTATCACCTCGCCCCGAGCCGCCATCGCGACCGCCATCGCGCCGGCCGGGAACGCCACGGCCGCCGCCGCGCCACGCACGAGCAGCCCGTCCCGGTGCCGCAGCAACAGCCACCCCAGCGCCACGGCGCCGGCCAGCGCGACGCCCAGGGGCATCACGTCGACGCTGCCGCTCACCGCGACCGGCGTGCCACCAGCCGGGACGGCGCCGAACTCGGCCGAGCCGCCCACGGCCACGGCGACCATCGCCGCCGTCACCCTGCCGAACCCGCCGAACCGGCCGGCGTCGAGGAGCAGCACCCCGGCCGCGGCGGTGGCGGCCATGGCTCCCAGAGCCGCCACCGCCGCCGTCACGCCGTGCCCCACGTCCCTCTTCGTCACCATCACACGTCACGCCGCTGGAAGACGACGAACGCGGACGCCAGTACGACGGCCACACCGAGGCACATGCCGCCCAGGTTCAGCCAGGGATGCGGGTAGGCGGGATTCGGCACCGTCGCGAACACCGCCGCGGCGCCCTGCGACGGCCAGAAGTCGAGCAGGCCCTGGAACCACGACGGGAACAGACCGGCCAGGGCGGGCACCAGGAACACGATGCCCACCACCGCGGTGAGCGCGCCCGCCGTGGCACGCATGATCGTGCCGAGACCGATCGCGAGCACCGCGATCGCCGCGAGGTAGAGCCCGCCGCCCACGACGGCGGACAGCACACCGGGATCGCCGAGCCGCGCGTGCGGCACGTTCTGAGAGGCGAAGAGCCCTTGGCCCACGAGGAAAGTGGCGAACATCAGCACCTGGCCCGCCACCACGGCGACCGCGGCGGCCACCACCACCTTGGCCGCCAGCAACCGGTGCCTGCGCGGAGTGACGGCCAGGGACGTCCGCACCAGCCCGGTCGCGTACTCGGAGGTCACGACCAGCGTCCCGAGCACGCCGATCACCAGTTGTGCCACCAGGTACGCGGTCAGGCTGCGTTCCGTCGGGTCCCACGCCAGCCGTTCGGCGGCCGACGCGCTCCCGTACACCTCGCCCGCCCGTCCCGTCGCGAGGACCGTGATGCCGAGCCCGACGCCGAACAGGCACGCGAGCGTGTACCAAGTGGACCGCAGGCTGCGCAGCTTGACCCATTCCGCGTGCAGGGCATGGCCGAAGAACACCACTCGCGCGCTCATGCGGTCACCCCGTGGTACTCGACGCTGTCCTGGGTCAGCTCCATGAAGGCTTCCTCCAGCGAGGGCCGTTGCGGGGTGAGCTCGCCGAGCACGGTGCCGTGGTAGGCGGCGAGCTTGCCGATCTCCTCGCTCGCCAGGCCGGAGACCACCAGCGACGAGTCCGGTCCTTCCCGCACGGTGGCGCCGGTCGCGGTCAGCCGCCGCGCGAACTCGGAGGGTTCGGGAGTGCGGACGAGCACCGTGCCCTCACCGCGGCCGCGCAGGAACTCGTCCACGCCGGTGTCGGCGATGAGCCTGCCGCGGCCGATCACGACCAGGTGGTCGGCGGTCTGCGCCATCTCGTTCATGAGGTGGCTGGAGACCAGCACCGCGCGACCCTCGCGGGCCAGGGAACGCATGAAGTCGCGGATCCAGCGGATGCCCTCGGGGTCGAGCCCGTTCACCGGTTCGTCGAAGATCAGCACCCGCGGGTCGCCGAGCAGCGCCGCCGCGATGCCGAGCCGCTGCCGCATGCCGAGCGAGAACCCGCCCGCACGCCTGTGCGCCACGCCTTCCAGCCCTGTCCTGGCGAGCACCTCGTCCACCCGGCGCCGCGGCAGGCCGTTGCCGGCGGCGAGCGCCAGCAGGTGGTCGCGGGCCTTTCGCCCACCGTGCACGGCACCCGCGTCGAGCAGTGCGCCGACCTCGGTCAGCGGCACGGGCAGGTCGCGGTAACGGCGCCCGCCGACCGTCACGGAACCCCCGGTGGGCGCGGCCAGCCCCAGGATCATCTTCATGGTCGTGGACTTGCCCGCGCCGTTCGGCCCGAGGAACCCGGTCACCTGGCCGGCCTCCACGGTGAACGACAGGTCGTCCACCACGGTGTCGAGGCCGTACCGCTTGGTCAGCCCCCGCACGTCGATCATCGTCATGGCACCGAGCCTCGCCACCCGGCCTGACCGATTCCTGGGAAGTCCTGTGAGAACCCGGAGAAATCCGCTCCCGGTCACGGTCGTGCCGGCGCATTCACAGAGAACACCCAGAGGCGCGCGCTGGCCGGTGCACTGTGGACGACGGCCCACTCCGGCGGCGCTACCTCGGCGGGTACTCCCGGCTCACCGGTGGCCTCTACGTCTGCTTCACCGAGTTCCTCGAACAGGCGGCGCGGACGAGGCCGTCTTCCGCAACCACCACAGGCCGAGGACCGGCAGCACGAGCGGCACGAACCCGTACCCGATGCCGAAGGACGACCACACGGTCGCGTCCGGGAACGCCTGCGGTACGAGGAGGCTGGCCACCCCGACCAGCAGCACGCCGGCCAGTTCGACGGAGCACGCGACGTACGCGATCCGGCGGCTGTCCCGCGCGAGGGCGATGGTGGCCAGCACGTACACGACGGCGGCGAACGCCGACAGCACGTACGCGACCGGTGCGTCGGAGAAGCGGGTGCCGATCTGCACGGCCGAACGGGACGCGGCGGCCAGGGCGAAGACGCCGTAGACGGTGATCAGCATCCGGCCGGGGCCTTGGCGGGTGTCAGGCATGACCTGCCCAGATCTGGCCGAGGCGCAGGATCATCACAGGAACGCTGAGGCACGCCACCACCAGCACACCGGCGCTCCACCGGGTGCGTTCGGCGGCCGACCAGAGGACCGCGACGGGCAGGATCACCACCGGGCCGGCCAGGTAGCCGATGAACGACCAGCGCTCGATGTCGCGGTCGGTGCCGAGCAACGACACGATGCCGGCGACGGCCTGGACGAGCAGGCCCAGTTCCAGCACCGCGAGGCCGCCCACCAGGGTCCAGGACAGCTTCTTCAGCGGCAGCAACGGCGTGTCGAGTGCGATCAGCAGCACCGACCACGCGGCGGCGAGGAGTGCGAGCACGGTCAGGACCGTGGGCAGGACATCGATCATGGGGCTCTTCCGACGACGAAGGATCTACCGCGGAATGTAGCGTCCGCCGCTGCCGGACCGATGTGCAGCGTGACAGTCACGTGCGGCCGGGAACCTTGGCCGGTCCCGTGCGTTGACTCTGGTGAAGCCCTGAGCAACCCAGCGGGAGGACCGGACGTGAAACTGCCGGACCACGAGCAGCAGGAACTGGACGAGATCGAGCGCCGTCTCGCCGAGGACGACCCGAAGCTGGCCGCCAAGCTCACCCGCCCGGCGCCCAAGGTGCCGCGCCGGACCATGGTCGTCGGCGGACTGCTGGCGCTGCACGTGATCGGCCTGCTCTTCGTGATGGCCGGGGTGACCACGTCCTCCGTGGTGCTCGTCGCGGTCGGCGCCTGCGTGGTCCTCGGGGTGTTCGGCGGGTTCGCGGTCCGGGTCTGGCGGGAGCGCGAGAAGCAGGTCTGACCAGGGCTCAGGCAGGCGGCCAGTTCAGCAGGGCGGCGCCGGCCACGCGCAGCAGTTCCTCGCGCGTCGCACCGCCCGCCGCCTGCACGGCCATGCCGTTCGCGATCGTCATGACGTAGCGGGCGATCAGGTCCGGGTCGGAGCCCGCGGGCAGGTCGCCCTCCTCGACGGCCCGCTGGAACCGGTCGCGCAGGTGCTCCTGGCCCCCGGCGCGCCACTCGGTCAGCACGTCGCGCGCGACCCGGCCCGTCTCGCCGACGGCCAGCGCGCCCTGCACGCCGAGGCAGCCGGCGGGGCAGCCGGGCCGGGTGTTGGCGCGGACCGAGCCGGTGAGGAACACCTCCGCCACCTCACGTGCGGTGGTCGCCTCGAGTGCGTCGACGATGTAGGAGACCGTGCCCTCCGAGTAGCGCTGCAACGCCTTGCGGAAGAGCTCCTCCTTGTTGCCGAAGGCCGCGTACATGCTCTTGCGGGAGATGCCCATCGCCTCGGTCAGGGCGGCGAGACTCGCGCCCTCGTAGCCCTGCTCCCAGAAGACCACCACCGCCTTCTGGAGGGCCTGTTCGGCGTCGAACTCACGCGGCCGACCGATCTGCGCCTTCTCCACCTCCGCATCCTACCCTTCTGCATCGATCGGTGCTGAAGTGCTACGGTCGGATTATGCACCGATCGGTGCACAAAAGCGTGGAGGTCAGGGAATGCGCAGGCTGGAAGGCAGGACCGCAGTGGTGACCGGTGGCGGCACGCGGGGGATCGGCAGGGCCACCGCGGCGCGGCTGGTGGCCGAGGGCGCGCACGTGTTCATCACCGGCCGACGCAAGACCGAGCTGGACGAGGCGGTGGAGGTCATCGGCGAGAACGTGACCGCGGTGCCGGGCGACATCACGGACATGGCCGACCTGGACCGGCTCTACGAGGTGGTCGCCGCTCGCGGTCAGGGGCTGGACGTGCTGTTCGCCAACTCGGCCACGGCGTCGTTCGCGACCATCGAGACGATCACCGAGCAGGACTTCGACCAGGTCTTCGGCGTCAACGTGAAGGGCACCCTGTTCACGCTGCAGAAGGCGCTGCCGCTGCTCAACGAAGGCGCCTCGGTGATCATCAACGCCTCCACCGCGGCCGACCGGGGCACCGCGTCGTTCGGCGCCTACGCAGCCTCCAAGGCGGCCCTGCGGACGTTCACGCGCACCTGGGCGAACGAGCTCAAGGGGCGCGGTGTCCGGGTGAACGCCATCTCGCCGGGACCGACCGACACCTCCGGGATCACCGAGCTCGTCGGCGAGGAGAACGCGACCGCGTTCAAGGCGGGCGAGGCCGCCCGGATCGCCATCGGGCGGATGGGGCACGTGGACGAGGTGGCGGCCGCGGTGGCCTTCCTCGCCTCCGCGGACAGCAGCTTCATGCTGGGCGCCAACCTCTACGTCGACGGTGGCGAGAACCAGATCTGACCCGGCCCGGGGACGGAGCGCTTGAGCGTCGCGGAAACGTCCCACGCGCGCCATCCCGTGACGACGGGCCGGCGCGCGTGGGACGCGGAAGCTGTACCGCTCGGCCTAGAAGGCGTCCTCGGTGAAGTCGCTCGGCATGTCGTCGTCGAAGTCGCCGTGCGACCGCCGGGTGCGCTGCTGACCCGCCGCGACGACCTCGTCGAGGTTCTGGCCCTCCTTGATCGCCGTGTACGCCCGCTTCAGCGACGGCATGCTGGTCTGCATCGCACGCTGCACGTCGGGATCGCCGACAGCCCTGCCCGACGCGATGTCCTGCCAGGACATCGCGCCCGAGTCGACCTTGCGCTGCAGGTCTTTCAGCGCGTTCGGCGCGTCCTTCGAGCGTGCGAACTTCTCGATCGCGGCGATGTCCGCGGGGGACAGGTCGCCGCCGCGGGTCTGCACCTGGGACGCTTCGAGGGCGACCTTCTCCAGTCGCGCCCCCTTGGCGTCGAGATCCTGTTGCCACGCCTGCACCTGCCGGCGGGCGCTGTCGTACGGGAACGTCATTCCGCACCACCCGAACTCGAAGGACTGGGCTCCGCCCAGCGTTTCTCCTTCGACGCGTCGACGTACTTGTCGTGCGCCTTGTACGCGCCCTTGGCCATGCCCCACGCGCCACTGCCCGCGGCGGCCGCGCCGTCGCCGAACTTCTCCGTGCCGTCCTGCCAGGTGTCGACCACGTCGAAGAAGTCGTTGACGTCCCGCACGTCCGGGATCCTGGCGAGCGCGGTGCCCATCAGCTTGATGCCGTTGATCATGCCCTGGACGCCCTCGATGAGGGTCTTCATGGACTGGATGAGCTTGCGCACCTGGTCGACGATGTTGACCACGTCGTAGACCATCCACACCGCGCGGCCCCAGCCGACGAGCGGGATCCACGCGGTCATCGCGGCCTTCATCAGCTTGTCGCAGATCTTGTCGAGCAGGGTCAGCGCGAGCTTCGCGGCCGACCGGCAGGAGCTCGCCATGTTCTTGAACCGGTCACCGATGAACTTCGCGACCTGCGAGTCCCACTCGATCGCCGTGGTCCACGTGCGGCGCATGCGGTTCTCGAAGCTCTGCGCGGCGCCGCCGTCCCAGCTCGGCGAGAGCTCCTCGATGCCGTTGTTCACGTTGTGCCGCACGTTGTCGAGCGACTTGGCGATCCGGTCCCACGCCGCGGCGTTCGCGTCGATCTTCTCGAAGTCGCCCGCCAGCGGCATGACCAGGTCGCGCACCAGGTCGTCGCCGGTGACCTGCTGGTAGATCCAGTTGACGCCCTGGATCTTCCACCCGGCGGCCTCGATCAGCTCCTTGACGGACTGCCGGCCGGGCCGGTCGTCGGGCGCGGCGCGCAGCGCGACGTTCGGATCCTCGACGTCCTGGTAGCCGTTGCAGACCCCGCCGGTCATTCGCCCACCCCCAGGAACCGCTCCAGCCAGGACGGCGGCTCCATCCTGCTGCCCGCGACGTCGATCAGGCAGACCCCGACCTCGTCCGCCTTCTCGTAGGCGCGTGCCGACTTGACCAACGCCTCGGCGTCCTGGCCCATCTTCTTGCTGGCGGCCTCGAGCGTCTCCCCGTACAACTGCGCGACCCCGGTCACGACGGGGTCGAGCAGCGACAGCAGCCCGGTGAACCCGGACGTGTCCCCACCCTTGACGATCGCGTGCTCCCGGATCGTCAGGAAGTGCTCGGCCTGACGTTCCAGCAGCCCGCTGTAGCCACGCAGCTCGTCCGGCTCGACGTGGAACTTCTCTCCCATGGCGCTCATGACGCCTGACCCCGATGTGTGGTTCCTTCGCATTCAGCCCCATAGGCAACTCGAATCGCGCGGTCACGACGAAGAGGAGAAGCCGTCCGCACGACGGCCTCTCCGCCTGCTGCCGGCACCTTCAGTAGCTGAACGTGGTCGCGGGCTCGTCGCCGATCCACTTCCACAGCGGGATGGTGCCGTTGACCTCCGCGCCGGGGATGAGCTGCCCGGCGTCGAGCTGCTTGGCGTTGAAGCAGAGCGGGCAGACGTAGTAGCGCCCGCCGGCCGCCTCGTAGCGCTGGAAGAGGTCTCTCAGCGGAGGGCAGCCGTCGCACGCGACGCCGGCGGCGGTGCCGGCCACCGAGAGGCGTGCCGCCTCCTTGGACAGGAACATCAGCGTCTCGCGGCCGGTCTCGGCGGCGCCGATCGCGACGAGGAACGCGACGGTCACCTTCTCCGCGTCCTCGAGTCCCGTCGACAGGCTGATGACTGCTTTGTTCGACATGGTCCGCTCCCTGGTTCGTCGTTCGTCGGAAGCAGAACGCTAGGAGTGGGAAGACCCCGTGTCGTCGGGCGTTCTCCCTACAGATCGAGCGGGTCGAGCAGACCGTTGCGCAGCGCGAACAACGTCGCGGTCGAGCGGGAGGACGCCCCGGTCTTGGTGTAGATCCGCTCGATGTGCGTGCCCGCCGTCTTGCGCGAGATCCCCAGCCGCTCGGCGACCTCGCCGGTCTGGGCGCCGCGCGAGATCAGGACCAGCACCTCGACCTCGCGCGGGGTGAGCCCGGCCGGGCCCGACACCCGCCGCCGGGCGCCGTTGCCCGCGGCGGCGAGGACGGTCTCGGCCGCGTCACCGTCGAGTGCGCCGCTCCGGATCGCGTCCCGCACCGCGCTGACGGCCTGCTTGTCCGTCAACGCCGGTCGGTGCGCCCTCGGTTCGAGCATCGCCCGGTACGCGCACGCCGCGGCCAGCAGGCGCCCGGTCATCGGCACCGCCGCGCCGGACAGGCCGCGGTGGTAACCGTTGCCGTCCATGCGTTCGTGGGCCGTCGCCGCGATCGCGCCCAGCCTGGCCAGCGCCGCCGGACGGGCGAGGACGCGCTCGGTGTAGTACGAGCTGAGCCGCACGCGTTCCCAGTCGGTGGCCGACAGCGGTCCCGGCTGGTCCAGGATCGTCGCCGGTACGCCGTGCAGGCCGATGTCGTGCAGCAGGCCCGCGCGCCGGATGGCGATGACGTCGCCGGCGGGGAGCCCCATCGACCGGGCCGCCGCGCCGGCGAGGTCCGCGACACCACGGGAGTGCCCGGCCCGCGAGGCGCAGCGCAGGTCGGTGAAGTCGGCGAACGCCTCCAGCGCCGTGTCGAGCTCGCCCTCCGTCAGCGGGCGCCGCAGCCGTGGATCCGCTGTGAGCACGTCGATCCCGGCACCGGCGCCGGCCAGAACCTCAGGCGCGTGCGCGACGAACGCGTCGACCACGCCGGGCGCGAACTGGCGGCCCCGCCGTGCTCGGGCGACCTCGAGCGCGGCGTCGATCCCGCCGGTCCGGTACCGGACCTCGACCACGTCGGCCAGGTGCAGCAGGCGGACGATCGGCGCGATGTCCTCGCCGCCCACCCCGTCCGGCACCCCGCGCCCGTCCCAGCGGGTGAAGAACTGCCGCAGCGCCGTCACCACGTCCGGGCCGAGCCCGAGCCGATCTGCCAGCGTCGACGTCGTCGTGCAGTGCGACTGCATGCCCCGCACGACGTTCTGGCCGCCGGTCGTCAGGATCGTCGCCGCCACCCGGAGCCGGTGCCACGTCGGCCCGCCGCGACCGGCCCGGCGCAGGAAGAAGCCGAACCCCTCCAGCCCGGCGAGATCGGCACCGTAGCTGTCCGCGCGGAACGCGATGTCGTCGCCGAACGACGCGGCCACCTCCGGGGAGTCCGCGACGCAGCCGACCCAGGCGAGCATCGAGACGTGGAACAGCGACTGCCGCTGGTCCTCCGGCAGGCCCATGCGCCCGGCGAGCCGTTCCGCGATCCGCCACGACCGGAGCACGTGCTCCATCGGCTGACCCAGCCCGAGGTCCGTCGCCAGCGAGAACGCCGCGAGCAGCTCGGCCAGGTGGATCCCGGCGTCCCGGTCGGCAACCTCCATCGGCGAAGGGTAGCTCCGCGACGTCGCTCCGACCGGGTGGACGTCACCACTGACTGACGAGCGACGCGATGGCGAGCCCCAGGAACGCGGCGGGGTAGCCGATGTCGCGCAGCGCCTTGCGCCACACGTGCAACGCCACCGCGCCGACGAAGAACAACGTCAGCCCGCCCGCCGCGGCGACACCGACACAGGGCACCCCGGCCAGTCCTGCGGCCAACCCCAGGGCGCCGGCGGCCTTGAGCACACCGAGCGGCAGGATCCACCTGGACGGCAGGTCCAGCTTCCTCGCGTTGTCCCGCACGAACTCGGCGCCCGCGAAGTCCGCGGTGGCCGCGGCCGCGTTGAGTGCGATGGTGACCAGTTCGACGATCATGGTCCCACTGTCGGCGGGGGATCAGGTGCCCGTCCAATACCCGCCGCCATAACCTGGCGGAATGGACGTGGACACGAGGCTGCTGCGCTACTTCACCGCCATCGCCGAGGAGGGCAACCTCACGCGCGCGGCGCAATGCCTGTTCGTGTCACAACCGGCGCTGACCAAGCAGCTCAAGCACCTGGAGTCCCACCTGGGCGTGCGGCTGTTCACGAGGTCCAGCACGGGCATGACGCTGACCGGCGCGGGCCGTGCGCTCGCCGCCCGTGTGCCGGCGTTGCTCGGTGCCTGGGACGAGGCGGTGGCCGAGACGAGGACGGCCGCCCGCGTGCTGCGCGTCGGGTTCCTGTCCAGCGCGGCGAACGAGGCGACCCAGGACATCGTCGCGGCGTTCCGCGAGCGGCGGCAGGGCTGGCGGGTCGACATGCGGCAGGCGCCGTGGTCGGATCCGACGGCGGGTCTCGCCGCCGCGGAGGTGCCGGTCGCGTTGCTGCGCCTGCCCTTCCCCGGCCAGGAGTCGTTCGGCGTGCGGTCGCTGTTCCGCGAACCTCGTTGTGCCGCCTTGTCTTCCACGCATCCGCTGGCGGGACGCGACGAGATCGCCTTCGCCGAGCTGCTGGACGAGCCGGTCGTCGCCGCGCCGGGAGGCGACGGGGTCTGGCGCGACCACTGGCTCGCGATGTCCGAAAGGGAGGGTCGTGAAGTGCGCGTCGGTGCCGTGACGGAACAACCCGACGAGTTCCTGAGCGCGATCGCCCACGGGTACGGCGTCGCGCTGGTTCCCGCGTCCGCCGCCCGCTTCTACGCGCGGCCCGGTGTGGTGTACCGCCCGGTAACCGGCGTCAGCCCCAGCGAGGCCGGTGTGGCGTGGCAACCGGACGCGGACGAGACCGTCGCCGACTTCGTCCGGTGCTGCCTGGCACTCGCCCGGGCAGGCGCCGAGGTGTGACCGGCGGGCAGGCGTGCACGTCAGGGAGTCGTACCGGCGAGTAGGGGTGTCTGTCGCACTGTGGACGACACGAACCTGAGTGGCTTTCATGTCGGCATTCCTTGTGCGCCAACGGATTCGCTACCGACGAGTAACCACCGGTCGCCACGTGATGAACCGCACCGGGCGTGCCCCCACCCCGTCCGGCTCGGGTACTTTCGGCCTTGGTTCATCCACATGCTGAGAAGAGACGACCCGTTGACCGAGCACGCCCCGCGCCCGATTCCCGTCCTGGAAGCCGTAGCGGGCTGCGTGCCGCCCAGGGCGGTGTCGAACGACGAACTGCCGCAGCACTGGGAGACCAGCGACGCCTGGGTGCGCAGGCGCACCGGGATCGGCACCCGGCACTGGGCGGGGGAGGGCACGTCCACGGGCGACCTGGCGCTGACCGCTGCCGAAGCCGTGCTGGCCAAGTGCGAGACCAGGTCGGTGGACCTGGTGCTCGTGACGACGTCCACGCCCGACCACCCGATCCCGGCGATGGCACCCGCGCTGGCCGCGAAACTGGGGCTGGCCGGCGTCGCGGCGTTCGACGTCTCCGCGGTGTGCACCGGTTTCGTGTACGGGCTCGCCACGGCGAGCGGGATGATCGCGTCGGGAATCGCCCAACGGGTGCTGCTGGTCGCGGCCGACGTCTACTCGACGCTGATCGGCCCGGACGACCGCAGCGCCGGCGTGGTGTTCGGCGACGGAGCCGGTGCGGTGGTCCTGCGCGCGGGTGAGCGCGGCGAACCGGGCGAGGTCCTCGGCTTCGACCTGGGCAGCGACGGCACGGGCCACGACCTCATCACCGTGCCGGGCGGCGGTGCGCGCGACCGGGCGGAGCCGGGCCGGTTCGGCGAGCAGGACCGCCACTTCCGCATGAGCGGGCGCGAGGTCTACCAGCACGCCGTCGCCCGGATGACCGAATCTTCCCTCGCCGTGCTGAAGAGCGCGGGGTGGACGACGGCGGACGTCGATCGTGTCGTCGCACACCAGGCCAACGCCCGGATCCTCTCGTCGGTCGGCAGCCGGCTGTCCATTCCGGACGAGAAGGTCGTCGGCAACATCGAGAGGGTCGGCAACACCGGTGCCGCGTCCATCCCGCTCGCACTCGCGGATGCCGTGGCACGTCAGGAGATCCACGCCGGGGAGAAGGTGCTGCTGACCGCGTTCGGAGGCGGCCTCACCTGGGGCTCCGCCGTGCTGGTGTGGCCGGAGGTCGGCTAGGGCGTTCCGTAAGTCTCGTCCGCGACAGTCGTGGTCGAGGGCCCCGGAGGCGGCACCGCCGCAGAGCCCGAATACGCCCGGTATGAGGGCATTGCGGCGGCACCGCCTCCGGGTCTCTCGACCGTGACTCTCATCGAACGGACTTACGGGACACGCCCTAAGCCCTGCGGTTCCGGCGTCTGACGGGCCGTGGTGTCAGGACGACGTCAGGCAGAAGGGGTGGCCGGCCGGGTCCAGGAGCACCCGCCAGCGCCCGTCGCCGGGCTGGTGGTCCGGCTTGGCCGCTCCGAGTTCCAGCGCCAGCGCTTCCGCCGCGTCGAGGTCGTCGGCGCGGAGGTCCAGGTGGAACTGTTGCGGCACGTCCTGACCCGGCCACTGCGGAGCCCGGTAGCCGTCGACTCGCTGGAATCCCAGGTCGCAACCGGAGCCGCCCGTCAGAGCGACGAACTCGTCCGAACTGAAGAGTTCGCGCATCCCGGTCAGTGCGCCGTAGAACCCCGCCAGCGTCCGCGGGTCGGCACAGTCCAGGGTCACCCCTCGCAGTACGGCGTCGGCCACGGCCACACCGTACGCGCCGCATCCACCGCTGAGGTAGCGGTTCACCCCTTGTCCACGGCCTGACCGACTTCCTTGATCACCTGGCGCAACCACGCGTGTCCCGCGTCCTGGGCGTGCACCGGATGCCACCACATGGCTTCCTGGAGCGGCACCGAGGGGAACGGCGACGGAAGGACGCGGACACCGGGCATCGGGGAGAGCTCGACCAGCCGTCGCTGCACGAGGGCGACCCGCCTGGTGCCGGCGACCAGCATCGGCAGCAGGTGGAACGACGGGACCGAGACGTCCACGCGGGGACTGATGCCGAGCATGCTGAGCTGCCGGGTGACGGGCGCGTCGTAGGCGCGTTGGTAGACCGCCCACGGCATGTCCGCGAGCTGGCCGAGGGTGAGCTCGTCGCCGACCTCGGGGTTGTCGGCGGCCACCAGGCACACCCACTGGTCGCTGAACAGTTCGACCGCGGGGAAGCCGTCGATGACGCCGTGCGGGAGCAGGAGTCCGTCCACCGTGCTCAGCAGCGTGCCGAGGCTGTCGAGCAACGTCGGGGACGTCTGGTGGAAGGTCAGGTGCACTCCGGGCGCCTCGTCGTGCAGCACTCGGGCCAGAGGTACGCCGAGGACCGTGGCGCCGTAGTCGGAACTGACGAGCGTGAACTCGCGGGTGTCGGTGGCGGGGTCGAACGTGGCCTGGCTGGTGAACACGCGTTCCAGCACGTCGCAGGCGGTGGCGGCGCGGTCGCGGAGCACCGCGCCGAGCGGGGTGAGGCTGTAGAGCGAGCCGGTGCGGGAGAGCAGCGGGTCGTCGAAGTGGCGGCGCAGGCGCGCCAGGGCCGCGCTCATGGCCGGCTGCGTCAGGCCGATCCGCTGCCCCGCCCTGGTGACGTTGCGTTCCTCCAGCAGGGCCCGCAGGGCCACAACCAGGTTGAGGTCGAGATTCGACAGGTTCACCGCACCTCCAGTCATCCACGCTGTGGATGGAGAGCATCAAGAACATTCATTTCCGTGATCCTCGGGTGGCGGCCACAGTAGTCCTCACGACACGGGAGGACACCTCATGGCAACACCGCCGCAACCCGTCCGGTTCGCGCTCGGCACCTTCTCCGCGGCGGGCGGCTCGCCGTTCCCCGGCCTCGTGGTGGACGACCGCGTGGCCGACCTCGGCCAGGCCCTGCAGTGGCGGCCGGCCTCGACGCTCGACGTCCTCGAGCGGTGGACGGAGGTGCTGCCCTCGTTGCGCCGCCTGGCGAGCGAGGCGCGGGAGTGGCTGCCGCTGGACGGGTTGCGCGTGCACGCGCCGGTCGCGCCGCGGCAGGTCTTCCAGTCGGGGGCCAACTACCGGCAGCACGTCATCGACCTCGTGGTCGCGCACCGCCCGGCGGACTCCGCCGAGAGCGAGGAGCAGGCACGGGCGCGGGCGGCGGAGCTGATGGACCGTCGTGCACGCGAAGACCAGCCGTACGTGTTCATCGGTCTGCCGTCGGCGATCACCGGACCCCACGACGACGTCGTGCTGCCGTCGTGGTGCGAGCAGCCGGACTGGGAACTGGAGCTGACCGCCGTGATCGGTACTCCGGCCCACCGCGTGTCGCCGGAGGAAGCGTTGCGGCACGTCGCCGGCTACACGATCGCCAACGACCTCACGGCCCGCGATCTGGTGTTCCGCAAGGACATGCGGGAGATCGGCACCGACTGGCTGCGGTCGAAGAACGCGCCCGGCTTCACCCCGCTCGGCCCGTACCTCGTGCCGGTGGAGTTCGTGCCCGACCCGTCGGACCTGCGGCTGACCCTCAAGCTCAACGGCGACACCATGCAGGACGAGTCCACAAAGGACATGATCTTCGACGTCGCCCGCATGGTCTCCTGCGTCTCGCAGACCACCACGCTGCTGCCGGGCGACCTCGTCCTCACCGGTTCTCCGGCCGGCAACGGCATGCACCACGGACGTCTGCTGCGTGACGGCGACGTCATGGAGAGCACCATCACCGGCCTGGGCGCCCAGCGCACCCGTTGCGTCGCCGAGGAGCGGGCGTGAACCGCGCCGATCCCGAGTCCGCCATCGCCGAGGCCGCCGCGAAGTGTTCCAACTGGGGCCGCTGGGGCGAGGACGACGTCCTCGGCACGCTGAACCACCTCACCGAGGACAAGCGTCGTGCCGCCGCCACGCTGATCCGCAGGGGCGTGAGTTTCTCGCTGTCCCAGCGGTTCGACGTGGACGGCCCGCAGAAGGGCTGGCGCCGCCGCACGAACCCTGTGCACACGATGCTCGACACCGGGACCGACGCGGCCGCGGGACTGCAGGGCTTCCCGCACGGCATCGGCGGCGCGGACGACGTGATCTCCATGCCGTTGCAGTGCTCGACGCAGTGGGACGGCCTCGGGCACATCTTCGACCACGGCAGGGCCTGGAACGGCCGGGACGCCGCCACCACCGTGACGTCCGCGGGTGACCTGATCACCGGCATCGAGCACATGGCCGCCCACGTGGCCGGCCGCGGCGTGTTGCTCGACGTCGGCCGAGTCGTCGGTGGTGGCGAACTGCCCGACGGCTTCGCCATCACCGAGACCCACCTCGCCGCCACCGCCGAGGCCCACGGCGTCGACGTCGGACCCGGCGACATCGTGCTCGTCCGCACCGGGCAACTGGCCCGCGCCAGGCGGGACGGCTGGGGCGACTACGCGGGCGGGCCGGCGCCCGGCCTGTCGTTCACCACCGCGCCGTGGCTGCACCGCACCGAGATCGCCGCGATCGCCACCGACACGTGGGGTTTCGAGGTGCGGCCCAACGAGTTCGACGACGCCTTCCAGCCGTTGCACCAGGTCGTCATCCCGCACATCGGGTTGCTGGTGGGGGAGATGTGGGACCTGGACGCGCTGGCCGCGGACTGCGCCGAGGACGGCGTGCACGAGTTCTGGCTGACCGCCGCGCCGTTGCCGATCACGGGAGCCGTCGGCTCGCCGGTGAACCCCGTCGCCGTGAAGTGACCGAGGAGCCTTGATGACCCGCACCGTGCTCGTCCTCGGCGGTGGTACCGCCGGCAACGCCCTGACCGTCCTGCTGCGCCGCGCCGGACTCGCCGTCGACCTGGTGGAGGCCAGGCCCGACTGGAACGCCACCGCCGGATCCGGCATCACCCTGCAGGGCAACGCCTTGCGCGTCCTGCGCGAGGTCGGCGTGATCGAGGAGGTGCTCGGCGACGGGTTCCCGTTCGACGAGCTGGGCATCCTCGCCCCGACCGGCGCGGTGCTGACCGTGCAGCCGACCGCCCGCATCGGCGGCGACGACCTGCCCGGCACCCTCGGCATGCAACGCCCGCGCCTGCAGCAGATCCTCATCGACGCCGTCCGCGCGTCCGGCGCCTCGGTGCGCCTCGGCCTCACCGCCACCACCATCGACCAGGACGGCGACGGCGTGGACGTCGGCTTCAGCGACGGCACGACCGGCCGCTACGACCTCGTCGCCGGCGCGGACGGCCTCAACTCCGCGACCCGCGCGCTGATGGGCATCGAGGAACGGCCGGTGCCCACCGGCATGGCCATCTGGCGCGCCCCGGTGCCTCGACCGACCGGCCTCGAACACACCCAGATGATCTACGGCGGGCACTGCTTCATCGCCGGCTGCTGCCCGACCGGCCCGGACACCGCCTACGCGTACCTGGTCGAACGCAACCGCGACCGCGACACCATCGACCCGTCGGCCCACGCCGAGGAGATGCTGCGACTGGCGCAGGGGTACGGCGGGCCCTGGCAGGAGATCCAGGCCGCGCTGACCGACTCCGCGGTGGTCAACTACACCTGGTTCGACCGACTGCTGGTGGACGGTCCGTGGCACCGCGGCCGGGTCGTGCTCGTCGGCGACGCCGCCCACGCGTGCCCGCCGACCCTCGCCCAGGGCGCCGCGATGTCGTTGGAGGACGCCCTCGTCCTCGCCGAACTGCTGTCGACAACGGACACCTGGGGCGACGCCGTGCTCACCGAGTACCGCGACCGCCGCTATCCACGAGTGCGTGCGGTGGTCGACGCTTCCGTCCAGATCGGCCAGTGGCTGCTCGACGGCGTGCGCGACGCCGACGTACCGGGGTTGATGGGCCGCACGATGGCGATGCTGGCGGGTCGCCCGTGACCGCCCCGACCGTGGACGTGCACGCCCACGTCCTGCTGCCCGAGGTGGAACGGCTCGTCGCCGGCGAGCCCGCCCTGGCCGCCGCCCGTCAACTCGACGCCCGCCGCAACGGTCCCGACGCGCTGGCCGTCAACGGCCAGATGGTGCGTGAGCGGCTCGGGGTGCTGACCGACGTCGCGCAACGACTGTCCGCTATGGACGGTGCGGGGGTGGACGTGCAACTGGTGAGCCCTTCGCCGTCGCACTACCACTACTGGGCGGACCGCGGCCTGGCCCGGACGGTGTGGGAGACGGCCAACACCGCGACGGCCGAGCACTGCGCCCGTGCGCCGGAACGGCTGCGCGGCCTGGGTCTGGCGCCGCTGCAGCACCCGGACCTGGCGGTGCAGGCCCTCGACCACGCGCTGGGAGAAGGCCTGGCGGGGGTGGAGATCGGTAGCCACGCACCCGGCCGTGAGCTGTCCGACCCGGCCTACGAGCCGTTCTGGGAACGGGCCGCCGAGACCGGTGCCTTGGTGTTCCTGCACCCCTTCGGCTGCACCCTCGACGAGCGCCTGGACCGCTGGTACCTGTCCAACAGCGTCGGCCAGCCGACGGAGAACGCCGTGGCGTTGTCCCACCTGGTCTTCTCCGGTGTGCTGGACCGCCACCCGCGCCTGCGGATCGTCGCCGCCCACGGCGGCGGCTACCTGCCCACCCACCTCGGCCGCGCGGACCACGCCTGGCGGGTGCGCCCCGACGCCGGGAACTGCGCGCACCCGCCGAGCCACTACGCGCGGCGGCTGTGGTTCGACTCGCTGGTCCACGACCCCGCGGTGCTGCGCGAACTGGTCCGCGTCGCCGGGGCGGACCGCGTGCTGCTCGGCTCGGACTTCCCGTTCGACATGGGCACCGACGACCCGGTCGCCGCACTGCGGGCCGCAGAGCTGAACGACCCCGACTTCGACGCCGTCCGCGGTGGCAACGCCGCCGCACTGCTCAACCTGAAGGAGATCCGGTGACCAGGCGATTGCTCACCCACCTGCGGCACGTCGACCTCGCCGTGCCCGACTACGACAAGCAACTGGAGTTCTACGCCGGCGTCTGGGGCCTCACCGAGGTCGCGAACGACTCGGGCCTGAGCTTCCTGGCCGCCGAGGGCTCACCCGAGCAGTACGTGGTGCGGCTGCGCAAGGCCGACGAGAAGCGACTGGACCTCGTCGCGTTCGGCGCGGAGAACGCGGCCGACGTCGATGCTCTCGCCGACCAGCTCATCGCCGCCGGGGTCACGCTCATCAGCACGCCCGACGAGCTCGGCACGCTCGGTGGTGGCTACGGCTTCCGGTTCTTCGACGTCGACGGCCGCACCGTCGAGGTCTCCGCCGGCGTGGCGACCCGGCAGCACCGCCGCGTCGAGGAGAAGGAGGCCATTCCGGTCCGGCTCTCGCACGTGGTGCTCAACTCGCCCGACCTCAACCGCACCAGGGCCTGGTACGAGCAGCACCTGTCGTTCGCGCTGTCGGACACCCTCAGCTCGCCGCACATGGGCGAGGTCATGCACTTCATGCGCATCAACCCGCAGCACCACAGCCTCGCGCTGGCCAAGGGCCCGCACACCGCGCTGCACCACATCTCGTTCGAGCTGCGCGGCGTGGACGAGTACATGCGCGGCACCGGCCGCCTGATGCGCGCCGGTGTGCGCAAGATCTGGGGACCGGGCCGCCACCTGGCGGGCGACAACACGTTCTCCTACTTCCTCGACCCCCACGGCAACACCGTCGAGTACACGACCGAGCTCGAGATGCTGGACGAGGACACCTGGCACCCCAGCGTCCACGACTTCTCGCAGCCCGAGGTCACCGACCAGTGGGGCACCGCCAACCCGATGAACGAGCTGGTGGCCAAGGAGTCCTTCAACGACCCCGACCGCGGCTGCTTCGTCGCCCCTCCGGTGTGACATGCGGTTCGCCACCTACCTCCACGACGGACGCAAGCAGGCCGGCGTGCTGGACGACGAGCGGCTGCGTCCCCTCGGCACGGCTTCGCTGATCGACGTGCTCGGCGACCTGCCCGGTGCCGCGGCCCTCGCCGGTCCGGCGGGGCCGCACGTGTCGGAGGTGCGGCTGCTCGCGCCGCTGCAGCCGCCGACCGTGCGCGACTTCGTCACCTTCGAGGAGCACGTCGAGGGCATGCGCGCGGGATCCGGCGTGCCCGAGCAGTGGTACGCCGCGCCGACGTTCTACTTCGGCAACCCCTACGCCGTGATCGGCCCGCACGACGACGTGCCCGTGCCGCCCGGCTCGGAACTGCTGGACTTCGAACTGGAGGTCGCGGCCGTCATCAGCCGCGAAGGCCGTGACCTGACACCGGAACAGGCCCGCGACCACATCGCCGGGTACACCATCTTCAACGACTGGTCCGCGCGCGACCTGCAGACCGCGGAGATGGCGGTCGGGCTCGGCCCGTGCAAGGGCAAGGACACCGCCACGACGCTCGGCCCCTGGCTCGTCACGCCCGACGAGCTGGAGCACCACCGCGACGCCGACGGCCTGCTGCACCTGGAGCTGACCGCCGAGGTCAACGGCCGGGTGGTGGGCTCCGACCTGCTGTCGAACATGAGCTGGACGTTCGAGGAGATGGTCGCCTACGCGTCCCGCGGCACCGCCGTGCGTCCCGGTGACGTGCTCGGTTCCGGCACCTGCGGCAACGGCGGCTGCCTGGCCGAGCTGTGGGGCAGGGGAGCCGAGCGGCACCCGCTGCGCCCCGGCGACGTCGTCACCCTCACCGTCGAGGGCATCGGCGCCGTCAGCACGACCGTGGTCCCCGGAGCGGAGGTCAAGCCGCTGCCACGAGCCCGCCGGCGGCCTCGCCGCACGATCACCCCGTAACTGGAACAAGAGCAGGGCCGGTGCCGTTCGGAACCGGCCCTGTTTTCTATGCGAGCCGCACGCGTAGTGGAAGCGACTCCCACGCACGCAACGTGTTGTTGTGGTGCCGCTTCGCCTGTCCCGCGATCTCGATCCGGTCCACCCGCTTCGCCAGCGCCGTCAGCAGAGCGGACGCCTCCAGACGTGCGACGTGCTGCCCCACGCACTGGTGCAGCCCCATGCCGAACCCGACGTGGCCGGAAGGATCACGAGCCAGGTCGAACACGTCGGGCTCGCTCCACCGCCGAGGATCCCGGTTCGCGGCCCCCAGGAACATCAGGACCTTCTTGCCCTCCGGAACGGTGACGCCGGCGATCTCGACGTCCGCGGTGGCGGTCCGGAAGAACGACTGCACGGGCGACTCCCACCGCACGGCCTCGTCGAAGGCCACCTTCGCCAGGGCCGGGTCGGCGCGCAGCCGCTGCCACTGGTCCGGGTGGGTGGCGAAGGCGTACAGCACGGCGGCCAGCCCGTGCACCGTGGTGTCGACGCCTGCCGAGAGCAGCGAGCGCACCACCAGCGGGGCTTGCTCGCCGGTGATGTCGCCGCGGTCCGCGGCTGCCCAGATCGTGGCGCCGAAACCGTTGTCGCTCAGCACGTCGCGGGTGCACTGGGCGTCGACCCAGGCGGACAACGCGCCGATGCCGCCGGTACCCCGGGCGACGAGGTCGTTGTGCGGGCCGAAGGCGTTGAACAGGTGGTCGCCGTACGGGAGCAGGTGCTCCCTGCCCTCGCCGGGGATGCCCACCGCGTCCGGGAAGACCCGCAACGGGAACGCCTGCGCCAGCCGGGTGATCGCGTCGAACTCGCGCTCGGCGAGCACCTCGTCGACCAGCCTCTCGGCGTCGGCGAACCAGGCCTGCTGGAGCTTGCGCAGCGCTCTGGGGCCGAGGACCTTCTCCAGGACCGCGCGCGGAGCGTCGTGGTGCGGGGGATCGGCTTCCAGCAGCAGGCTCGGCGGACGCCAGGGCTTCTCCCGGCGGAAGTTGCTCAGGCCGACGCCCGCCGCCGACTGGAAGTCCTGCCAGTCGCGCAGGACGGCGTGGACCTGCTCGTACCGCCCGAGGGCGTACACGTCGCAGGAACTGAGGTGAACGACCGGTCCGGCCTCGCGCAACTGCCGCTGGAAGGGAATCGGGTCTTCCAGCACTTCGGAGGAGAACGGGTCCACTTCGGACACGGGAAGGGTGAGCACGACAGCCTCCTGGGGGTTCACGCGTCGAGGACGAGCCGGCCCGAACCGCTCCTGGACACGCAGGGGAACAGGCAGTCGGCCGCCGCGCGCTCGGAGTCGTCCAGAATGGAGTCGCGGTGTTCCGGCCGGCCTTCGATGACAGCGGTCTCGCACGTGCCGCACGTCCCCTGACGGCAGGACGACAACACGTTGGCGCCCACGGCGTTGATGGCGTCGAGCACCGACTGCCGCGGCTGCACGACGACCGTGACACCGGTCCGGCGGAGCTCGACCTCGAACGGTTCGTCGCGGGCGGCAGAGGTCTCCGCGGCGGGCACGAACCGTTCGGTGCGCACCTGGCCCGCCGGGTAGCCGGCGGTCAGCCGTTCCAGGGCTTCGAGCAGGGGAGTGGGCCCGCAGCAGTGGATCCGGGTGTCCGATCCCGGCGGAGGCAGGTGCGCGGGCAGGTCCAGCAGGCCGAGCTCGTCCTGCGGCACGACGGTGGCGCGGTCGCCGTGACCGGCCAGCTCGTCGCGGAACGCCATGCTGCCGAGGCTTTTGCCGCCGTAGAGCAGGTGCCAGTCGACGCCGACCAGCGCCGCCTGGTGGATCATCGGCAGCAGCGGCGTGATCCCGATGCCGCCCGCTAGGAACAGGTAGCCCGGTGACGGCGCGAGCCGGAAGTTGTTGCGCGGCGCGCTCGCGGCGATGCGGTCACCGCACCGGAGCCGGTCGTGGACGAAGGCCGAACCACCCCGCCCGGACGGTTCCCGCAGGACTCCGACGCGGTAGCTGCCGCTGTCCCACCGGTCACCGCACAGCGAGTACTGCCGGACCATGCCGTTGGGCAGCACCAGGTCGAGGTGCGCGCCAGGAGACCAGTCCGGCAGCCGGCGCCCTTCGGGATGGCGCAGGGTCACCGCGGTGACGCCGTGCGCCACCGCGGACTTCTCCGTCACGACCAGGTCGATCAGATCACCCATCGGCCGGCACCGGCTTCGCGTCGGTCGACTTCACCGCTCGGGTGATGACGGAGAGCAGGACCGCGAGCGCACCGATCACCAGCAGCGCGGAGGAGAGGCCGCCGACCGCCACGGACAGGGCCAGCACCACGAGCGGGCACACGAACTGCCCGATGAACAGCGCCGCCGTCCACAGGCCCGACGCGCGAGGGCGTTGCGCGAAGGTGAGCCGGCCCAGCGCCCAGGTGACCAGCGCGGGCAGGAGCAGGCCGTTGCCGAGCCCGGTGACGGCGGCGCCCACGACGACCACCGGCGTGCTCGGCGCGAACGCGAGCACGGCCAGTCCGATCCCGGACAGCAGGAACGCGAGGGTCACGGTCACCCCGGGACCCCGGTGCGCCAGCGGGGTGAACAGGAACGCGCCGGCGGCCGTCGCGAGCGAGGCCAGCGCGCTGATCATGCCGATGGTGGCGGTGGACACGACACCGACACCGCTCAGCACGTACGGCAGTTCGACGATCAGCGTGTAGAACACCAGGCCTCCCACCAGCGTCACGCCGATGGGCGCCGCCAGCAGCCGCCACGCGAGCGCGACCGTCCCGCCGCGGTCCTGGCGGTCGGCGGGCTCCCACAGGTACCGGACCGCCATCACCGCGAGCGGCAGACTCGCGGCGTAGAGCCAGAACGGCGTCCGCCAGCCCTGGGCGCCGAGCAGCCCGCCCAACGCGAAGAACAACGTGGCCGCGACGGTCGTGCACACGGTCTGCAGCCCGAAGTACCGCTGCCTCTGCTTGCCGTGGAAGTAGTCGGCGAGCAACGTCGTGCAGCACGTCATGATGGCGGCCTCGGCGACCCCGACGAGGACCCGGCTGGCCACGACCAGCTCCAGCGTGGGCAGCCACAGCGGCGCGGTGCCGAAGATCCCGTACGCGACGAGCCCTGCGACCAGCAGCCTCTTGCGCCCGGTCCGTTCCACGACCCGCCCCGCGAAGGGAGCGGTCAGCCCGATCATGAGCGCGGGCGCCGTCAGGACGATCGGAGTGAGCACCGAAGCCCCCGGCGTCGAGGCGAACGCCTGCTGGATGGCCGGCAGCACCGGTGCGAGCAGCACCGACCCGAGCACCGGCAGGCAGCTCGCGAGCAGCAGGACCAGAGCTTGGGAACGTCCCGCGGGCCGCTCGCCGTCGATGAGGAGGCTGCCGCCGGGGCGTCTGCCCGGCTTCTCGGGACGTGAGGCTCGTTGCGACACAGGCGTCTCCGGTCAGGTGCACCTGCCGATCTCCGATGACCGGCAACAGTGGCCCTAGTTTTGGTGCGCCGGGACGCCGTGCGGAAATCACTAATCCTGACTGCCGGTATCCATCGCGTGGATGGCCTCTAGGCGCGGGCCAGCGTCTCGGCCAGGAACGGCAGGGAGTGCGCGAGGACCTCGTCCGGCGTCTGCACGTGCGGGTAGTGCCCGGCTCCCTCGATGATCGCCAGCTCCCCGCGTCCCCGGGGCAGGTCGGCGATGATCTTCTCGCCCTCGGCGCGCGGGTCGGCCCAGTCGGGATCCGCGGTGCCCATGACGACCAGGACCGGGCAGGGAACGTTGGCCAGCTGCGTGCCGGCGTCGGCCGGGCTGGTCTTGCACATGGCCTGCAGGGCCTTCATCCGGCCGGGTTCGCGCAGCTTGGACTCGATGCGGGCGAGCTCGGCGTCCCAGTCGGCGGGCTTGGCCGGAACCGCCAGGTCGAGGTAGCGCTTCCAGCTGTCCAGGCTTCCCGCGAGCAGGACCTTCAGCAGCTGCGTGTAGCCCGCGCGGAAGCGCTTGACGCGCACCATGCCCCCGAGGTCGACGGACTGCGCGCGCGTGAACGGCGCGAGCTCGACGACGCCGGTGACCACGTCGGGTGCGGTGGCGGCCGCGATGGTCGCGGCACCGCCGCTGATCGACTGCCCGATGATCACGGCGGGCCCGCCGAGGTGGCGGACGACGGCGACCAGGTCGCCCGCGATGTCCGTGCGGCTGTACCCGGTCCACTCCACGCTCGAGTCGCCGCAACCGCGGATGTCGACGTTCGCGACCCGGTACCCCTGCGCGGCCAGGAGCGGGGCGAGGAAGCGGTAGGAGTGGCGGCTGTCGCCGATGCCGTGCGCCAGCACGACGAGCGGCCCCTGCCCGGTCACGTCGTAGGCGATGGTGCCGCCGTCGATGTTCAGGTACTCGGTCATGCCGTCCTCCGAAACAAAGCTAATGTCGTTAGCTAGAGGCTAATGGCATTAGCTAGCTGGTGTCAACGAGGCGGAGACCGGGGGTGCCGCTAGATCGGGAACTGACCGCTGCGCCAGTGCCAGTGGCGGCCCGCCCGCAGGTGGTCGACGACGGCGCGCCGGAGCAGCGTGTCGCGCGGCAGCCGGTCGAGCGGGGTGCTCAGGGTGCGGAACACGAACCGCCGCACCTCGACGTCGGCGTCCAGTCCTTCCGGTTCCTCGTAGGGCTCCAGTTCGAACCGCTGCTGGAACCGGATGATGTTCGAGTCCGCCGGCAGGTACTCCTGCAGTTGCGGGTCGAGCAGCCACGAGCCGCAGGAGAACGCCGTGTAGTGCTCGCCGGGGAAGTGGCGGGGGAAGAACGCGCGGGCCTCGTCGAGTGACGCCGTGACCGCTTCCGGGGTCATCGGGCCCGAATCGGGGATGTGCAGGGAAATGGCGGTGCCGCCGCGGTGGTGCTGCAGCCGGCCGAGCTCGTAGACGGCTCCGCGCGCGTGCAGCGTGAGCCAGCTCTGCATGACCGGCCAGCCCTCGCGCTGCATCCGCCTGTCGACCGCCAGGTTGCGGCCGATGTCCGCGAGGGTCGTCCACGACACGGCGTCGGCGATGTCGTGCTCGCGGTGGTACCTCGTGACGACGCCGGTCAGGGCCAGATACGCGTACACGTAGAGGTGCCGCCAGGCCGGGCCGCGTTCGCGCGGCAGCTCCGGGCCGGGGGACAACCACTGGTGGCCGCCGAGATCGGCCTGGACCAGGGCGATCGAGCGGTCCAGCAGCCAGCGCAGCTCGGGTGTCCACAGTGGAGAGTCGGCGTCCGGCCAGCCCTCCATGACCTCCGCGGCGTCGTCCGGCGACACCGCGAGCCGTTCGAGGATCGCGGGCGCGCCGGCCTTGGCGGGCAGCGGGGCTGACGGCCGGTCACCGGCGAGCCGCTGCACGCGTTCGACTTCCGAGACGGGAACGCCGAGCCGGGCGGCGGTGTCCTCCAGATCCACGAGGACGACCCTACCGGCCCTGGCGGTTCGAATGCGCTCAAAGAATTCGTCTTTTTTAGCAACCAACAATGCGCGGGACCGGCCAGTCGAACGCATTCGACTCTTCTTGACCGCGCGGAGATCATCCCTCACAGTTGTTGAAGGCGGCCATATCCGCCGTAATGGCATCTCTGTCACGTAATGGTTGTCGCTCTGAACGGGTGTGAATGACCGCTCGGCGCAAGCGGTCTTTCAGATGCCGCCCGCTCGCGATCCTCACCTCGATGAAGAGGAGCACGCCCATGGCCGGATCAGGCCACCCCTCCACCCCCGCCCCCCGCGCCCGCAGACGACGCGCGGCCGGCATCACCGCCGCCGTGGCCGTCCTGCTCGGCGGTCTGGTGGCGGCCTTCAGCGCGGCGCCCGTGTCGGCGGCGACCGTCGACACCACCGCCTGGTACGTCCTGGTCAACCGCAACAGCGGCAAGGCCCTGGACGTCTACAACCTCGCCACGAACGACGGCGCGCGCATCACGCAGTGGGCCCGCAACGACGGCAACCAGCAGCAGTGGCAGTTCGTCGACTCCGGCGGCGGCTACTACCGGCTGAAGTCGCGGTTGTCGGGCAAGGTCCTCGACGTCCACAACTTCTCCACCGCCGACGGCGGCGCCATCGTCCAGTGGGCCGACTCCAACGGCACCAACCAGCAGTTCCGCCTCGCCGACTCCGACGGCGGGCACGTGCGGCTGGTCAACCGCAACAGCAACAAGGCCGTGGAGGTCCAGGGCGCTTCCACCGCCGACGGCGGCAACGTCGTGCAGTACAGCGACTGGGGCGGCACCAACCAGCAGTGGCAGCTCGTCCGCGTCGGCGGCGGGACGGGCCCGACCACCACGACGAGCAACCCGCCCGGCGGGTGCTCGCTCCCGTCGACCTACCGCTGGTCGTCCACGGGCCCGCTGGCGCAGCCGAAGCAGGGCTGGGTGTCGCTCAAGGACTTCACCCACGTCATGCACAACGGCAAGCACATCGTCTACGCAACCACGCACGACACAGGCACCAGCTGGGGCTCGATGAACTTCACGCCGTTCACGAACTGGTCCGACATGGCCTCCGCCAGTCAGAACGGCATGAACAGCGGCGCGGTCGCGTCCACGCTGTTCTACTTCGCACCCAAGAACGTCTGGGTGCTGGCCTACCAGTGGGGCCCGACCACCTTCAGCTACAAGACGTCGAGCGACCCCACCAACGCCAACGGCTGGTCGTCCGCGCAGACGCTGTTCACCGGGCGCATCCCCAACTCCGGCACGGGTGCCATCGACCAGACGATCATCGGTGACGGCCAGAACATGTACCTGTTCTTCGCCGGTGACAACGGCAAGATCTACCGCGCCAGCATGCCGATCGGGAACTTCCCCGGCAGCTTCGGGTCGTCCTACACGGAGATCATGAGCGACACCACGAACAACCTCTTCGAGGGCGTCGAGGTCTACAAGGTCCAGGGCCAGAACCAGTACCTCATGATCGTCGAGGCGATCGGCAGCAACGGGCGCTACTTCCGCTCGTTCACGTCGAGCAGCCTCAACGGTTCCTGGACTCCGCAGGCCGCCACCGAGCGCAACCCGTTCGCCGGCAAGGCGAACAGCGGTGCCACCTGGACCAACGACATCAGCCACGGCGACCTGATCCGCACCAACCCCGACCAGACGAAGACCATCGACCCCTGCAACCTGCAGCTCCTCTACCAGGGTCGCAACCCGAACTCCGGCGGCGACTACGGCCTGCTGCCGTACCGGCCGGGTCTGCTGACGCTGCAACGGTGAGTCACGCCATCAGAGGAGTGAGGAGTACCGAACATGGCTGAATCCAGTTCCCGCCCGCGGAGCCGCGAACGCGGCCGCACGGCAGTGCTCGTCAGCGGTGCCTGCACCGCGCTGGTCATGGCGCTGACACCGGTCGTCGCCGGCGCCGACGTGGGCATCGCCGCCACGTGCTCGAGCCAGACTGGCAACAACGGCGGCTACTACTACTCGTTCTGGACCGACGGTGGCGGCAGGGTCTGCATGGACTTCGGGTCCGGCGGCAACTACAGCACCTCGTGGAGCAACGTCGGCAACTTCGTCGGCGGCAAGGGCTGGAGCAACGGTTCACGGCGGACCGTGAACTACTCCGGCAGCTTCAACCCGTCCGGCAACGCGTACCTGACGCTGTACGGCTGGACGTCGAACCCGCTCGTCGAGTACTACATCGTCGACAACTGGGGGAACTACCGGCCCACCGGCACCTACAAGGGCACCGTCACCACCGACGGCGGCACGTACGACATCTACCAGACGATGCGGTACAACGCGCCTTCGGTGGAGGGCAACAACAAGACGTTCCCGCAGTTCTGGAGCGTCCGGCAGCAGAAGCGGACGGGCGGGTCCATCACCACCGGGAACCACTTCGACGCGTGGGGCCGCGCCAACATGCGGCTGGGCAACTTCAGCTACTACATGATCATGGCGACCGAGGGGTACCGGAGCAGTGGCAACTCCAACATCACCGTGAGGTGAGCGCCGTCGAATGACGTGGATCCTCCTCCGCCGCCCGTGTCGCGCCGCGACGCTGCCGGGCAGTGGGGGAGGAGCGCGCGGCAATGGTGGCTGGTGGAACTGCCATGCTGGCGACGCGACGCGACGCGACGCGGCTCGCCGAGGTGAAGCGGGAACGCGCGGACGTCCGGGCCTCACCGCCTGCGGACTGTCCACACGGGACCGGATCGAGGAGTTCATGGCCGAGGAACGGCGACCCGTGCGGCCGGCGCCGTCCGGCACCCGTCACACCGTTCCCGGTGCACTGCTGGCCGACCTGCGCGGCGCCCGCCACAGCCACCCCGGAGAACTCGCCGCAGTCCTGGCTTCCTGGTCGTTGCGGCCCTTGACCGGCGGCCGCAACAACGACGTGTACGCCTGGGACGGAATCTGCGTCAAGCTCTACCGCAGGACCGACCGCAACCGGGTCGAACGCGAGTGGCACGGCCTGCGCCACGTCGCGGAGCTGGGTGTCGCACCCCGGCCTCTGTGGTTCGACGAGCACCCCAGCCGGCCCGCCCTCGGCATGACCCTGGTTCCCGGCAGCCCCGCGGACGAAGGCGTCTTTCCCCCGGCCCTGCTCACCGATCTGGCCGGCGCGACCCGTGCGATGCAGGCACTTCCGCTCACCGAACCTCTCGCGGCGATGGCGCGCGTCGACTCCATCGCCCGGTACGTCGCCCGCCTCACCGACGAGTGGCCGGTCCAACTCTCCGAAGCCCCCGGCGACGAGCACACCCCGCAGATGCTGACGTTGCTGCGGCGCTGGCGAGCGGGCAACGACGCCTGCCTGCTCGCGCAGCCCGCACCGAAGGTGTTCAGCCGCGGTGACGCCAATCTGCTGAACTGGCTGCACCACCACACCGGGCTGCACGTGGTGGACTTCGAGTTCGCCGGTTTCAGCGATCCCGCCGTCGATGCGGCCGACCACGTCGAGCACATCAGCGCCTGCCACGTGCCCGACGCCTGCTGGTTCCCGCTCACCGAGGCCTTCGGCGACCGCGATCGCGCCCGGTTCGACGCTGCCCGCCGCACGATCGCGCTCCGGTGGCTCGCGGTGCTGTGGAAGCAACGCGGCCACCGGCCGCACGAGTTCCTCCGGCAGCTCGACCGGGTCCGGACTCTCCTCGCCTGACCCGGCGGGTCATCGGAGACCGGGGCGGTGCTTCGTGGAGCCCGGCCTCGTCCCTCAGATCCGCGTCATGGTGGACCGGTACCCGCCGCCTCCGGGGTAGGTCCATTCCCCGGTCACCGCCGTGCCGTCAGGGCTGAACGTGCCCCGGTAGTACGCGGGGCCGCCTTTCGCACCGCCCCAGATGGTCAGCGTGTCGCCGTCCAGTTCGTAGACGTAGTCGAGGGTGTTGCCGGTCGAGTCGTAGAACCGGGACACCACGTCCGCGCCGGCGGGCTCGCCGAACGGGCGCAGGGTGCCGATCACCTCCATCCCGGTGACGGGCTGGCCGTACTGGGTGAGCTCCACGTGCTGGAGCAGGAAGAACCGGCCGGCCATCCACTCGTACCGGACGGTTCCCTCCGCTCCACCGGTCACGGTCCACGCGCCCACCAGCCGGTCGAGCGCCTGCAGACCGGCACTCGGCCGCACTGTCGATTCGGTCATCTCGTTCTCCTCGAGGTCGGTTGTCGTGCACCGGAACCTCGGAGCGGCCGCACCGGCCTCGACACCCGACGGCTATGACTCAGGTCACATTCGAATCGTGTCGAGGCGGGGGAGCCGGCGACGTGGTCGCGGTGAGCACTCGTCAAGGAGGAGTCATGACCACCCGCACCGCCCCCGCTGTTCACGCCGGACGCCGGCACCTGCTGCTGGCAGGTGCCCTCGCCGGGCCGTTCTTCTTCGCCTCGTCGATCACCCAGGCGCTCGTGCGGGAGGGATTCGACATCACCCGGCACCCGCTCAGCCTGCTCGCCACCGGTGACCACGGCCGGCTCCAGGTCCTGACCTTCGTGCTCGCCGGTCTGGGGGCGCTGGCACTGGCGGTGGGGTGCCGGCGCGTGCTCGCCGACGGGATCGGCAGGCTCGCCGTGCCGGTCCTCGTGGCGGTCTTCGGTGCCGGGCTGGTCGTCGCGGGACTGTTCCCCATGGACCCGGAGAACGGGTTTCCCGCGGGGACTCCCGATGGGCCGGTGGCGCGAATGTCGTGGCACAGCGTCGTGCACTCGGCCGCGGCGGCGGTGGCGTTCACCGCGCTGGCCGTCGCGGCGATCGTGCTGGCGGTGCGGTGTGCCCGTGAACGGCGGGTGCGGGCGGCGGTGCTGAGCGGGGTGGCCGCACTGGTGCTGGTGCTGCCCATGTCGCCGGAGTTCATGAGCATCCAGATCGCGGTGAACGGCGTGGTGGCGTTCAGCTGGACGACCGTCGTCGCGTTGTCGCTGCGTGCCGCCGCTTGACCGTCGTACCGTTGCCCGGGGCTTGATCGAGAGGAAACGTCGTGAAGTACCTGCTGCTCAGCTACACCCCGGCCGCCGCGTGGGACGCCGCCACCGCGGACGTCCCGTCCGAGGAGGCACTGGCCGCGTTCGCCGCCTACCAGGAGTTCGAACGGGAACTGGTCGCGAGCGGCGAGTTCGTCAGCAGTGAGGGCCTCGGCCACCCCGTGGTCAGCACCACCGTCCGCAGGACCGAGGGCGGCGTGGTGGCGACCGACGGGCCGTTCGCGGAACTCAAGGAGGTCCTCGCGAGCTTCGCCGTGATCGACGTCGTGAGCCACGAGCGCGCGGTCGAGATCGTCGCGCGCATCGTCGGCGCACTGGGTGAGCCGATCGAGATCCGCCCGATCATGGGTGAGGACTTCGGCGCGTGACCGGGCACGTCGAGCACCTGCTGCGCACCGAGGCGCCGCAGGTGCTCGGTGCGCTGGTGCGGCGCTTCGGCCAGTTCGACACCGCTGAGGACGCCGTGCAGGAGGCTCTGCTCGCCGCGAGCCGGACGTGGCCCGCCGACGGCGTTCCGGACAACCCGCGCAGCTGGCTGATCCGCATCGCCTACCGCAAGATGGTCGACCTGCTGCGCTCCGGCCAGGCCCGCCGCCGGCGCGAGCAGGAAGCCGGTCTGGCCGAACTGGCCTCGCGCGAACCGGCCCGCGACGCGGGCCCGCCGCCGGACGTCGACGACAGCCTCACCTTGTTGCTGCTGTGCTGTCATCCCTCACTGCCGGCCACGTCACAGGTGGCGCTCACCCTGCGCGCGGTGGGCGGTCTGACCACGGCCGAGATCGCGCACGCCTACGGCACCACCGAGAACACCATGGGCACGCGGATCAGCCGTGCCAAACAGCAACTCGCCCGCGCCGGAGCCCGGTTCACGCCGCCCGCCGACAACGACTGGACGAGCCGCACGGCGGCCGTCACGCAGGTGCTGTACCTGATCTTCAACGAGGGCTACACGACCTCTTCCGGCACCGAGCTCACCCGCGTCGACCTGACCCGGGAGGCGATCCGGCTCACCCGCCTGCTCCACGCCACCCTGCCGACCGCCGAGGTGACCGGTCTGCTCGCGCTGATGCTGCTCACCGAGTCACGGCGACTGGCCCGCACGAGCGCCGACGGCCACCTGGTCCCCCTGGAACAGCAGGACCGGACGCGGTGGGACGCCGAACTCGTCCAGGAAGGCACCGCACTGATCGACGGCGTCTGGAACCGGCAGGAGGCCGGCCCCTACCAGCTGCAGGCCGCGATCGCGGCCGTCCACGCCGCCGCCGGGTCACCCGAGCGGACGGACTGGCCGCAGATCGCCGCGCTCTACCTCTGGCTGGAGCGGCTCACCCCCACCGCGCCGGTCCAGCTCAGCCGGGTCGTCGCGGTGGCCCACGCCTACGGCCCCGCCCGAGGGCTGGCCCTGCTCGACGACCTCGACCGGCGCCACGGGCTCGACCGGAATCCTCTTACGCACCAACGGGAACGCGCCGTCCGCGCTCATCTGCTCCAGATGACCGGCGACACCGCCGAGGCTGCCGCTCTCTACCGCGAAGCAGCCTCCCTCACGGACAACCAGCTCGAACGGCGCTACCTCCACGACAGGGCCGACCAGCTGGACCGCGGCTGAGACACCGGGCCGCGATCAGTGGTCGTACATGGTCTCCAGCGCCGTGCGGCGGGCGGCGACGTCGTCGGCGTCGTCACCGAAGACGATCAGGTGCACCGTGGTCTGGTTGATCGGGTTGTCGGTGCGGCGGGTGTCGTGGCCGCCGGTGACGAGCAGCCCTCCGCGCAGCAGCGCGGGCCTCAGCGCGGCCAGCAGCGCGGAGATGGGGGCGGAGGTGGTGAGCTTCGTGGACTCCGACGGGCGGTCCAGGTCGTCGGGGCGGATGGTGTGCAGCGCCAGCAGGGGGATGGACCCGCTGGTGATGCGGAAGTTCAGGTCGAGCATGACCATTCTTCCGTCGTGGGTCTGGGCGCAGTCGAGGCTGCACATGCCGCGGTAGCCGACGTCGGCGGCGCGCTGGGCGATCGCCAGGCATTCGGTGAGCAGGTCGGCGGGGAGCGGGACGACGAGTCCGAAGCGGCCGCCGGTGTAGACGCCGTCGGCGTCGATGCGCTGGTCGGTCACGGCGAGCAGGCGGGCCTGGCCGTCGGCGGCGACGTAGAGCTGCACGCCCCAGTTGCGGTGGATGCTCAGGTACTCCTCGACGACGACCTCGCTGAGGATGTCGGTGAACGCGGGCAGGTTCACCGGGTCCCCGGCGCGGTGCAGGTAGACGTCGAGGCTGGCGCCGTGGGCGGCGTTGGTGGCGGCCTTGAGGACCCAGGACTTCTCGGCGGGAGCGGCCAGGGCGAGCTCGTCGGTGGTGACGATCTGGCGGCGGGCCTGGAAGCGCGGGTCGACGAACGTGCTGATGCTGGCCTTGTTGTTGAGGTAGCCGACGAGCTCGGCGCTCTTCACGGAGCGTTCGTCCGGGTACAGGCTGGTGGGCTGCGGGTACTCCATGGACAGGCGCAGGCCGTCGCTGAGCGCCTCGGTGACGCGCAGGGCGAACTCGGCTTCGCTGCGGAACTCGCGCGCGTCGGTGCCGACCGGCAGGCCGCCGTCGCGCATGGCGGCGATCAGGTTGGGTTCGGTGCCGCCCGCGCTGCTGATGACCGGGGTGTCGGCGGCGATGGCGAGGGGACGGGCGGACAGGACGTCGCGGGTGTTGCGGTGCCTGCTCGACGGCACGGTCGGTTCCTGGGCGGGGCGCGCGCAGACGGCGATGTCGGGGCCGTAGATGTCGGTGAGGGTCCGGGGGGCGGCCGGGGTCGGCGTGAGCGCGGAAGCGGTGATGGGAGATCTCCCTCGTGGGGTGGTGCCTGTACCCGGTCCTGGGCGTGGAGTGGTGCGAACTGACCGGGAGCGGTGAAACGCGCCTGGATGAGGCGGCGTCCGCTCCGGGGTGAAGACGCCCGCGGGTGTGGACCCGAGGCGGGCGTACATGTCCACTGTCTCACGTTTTGCGAGGTCCGGGGTGATGGCGGCGGCGAGGGGGTCGCGGTGCCCGTGCGGACGGCCGTCATCAGCGGTTCCGGCGGTCGATCGCGATCCAGTTGGTCTCCCACGTCGCTCCGCCGTCGCCGGAGAACGCCTGCTCGAACTTGGCCTGGTCGGGCCCTTGGCGGAAGACGAGGAAACGCACCTTGATCGGGCGGCCGCCGAGCTGGTCGTCGCCGAGGAACTCGCCCACGCCGTCGCGGAACCCGCCGAAGACCGCCGGTGTGAGGACGCCGTCGCGCATGCTCGCGAAGTTCAGGCTCCACCGTTCGGCCTGAGGTTCGTACAGCCGCAGGTTCAGGCCCTCGACGCGCCCGCTCGGGCCGGCGATCTTCAGCTCGACGACGTTCGCGCGCCGATCCATCAACGGACGCACGACGCTGGTCCCGCTGAACTGGAGCCATTCGTCGGCGGACTCCGACAACGGCTCGGCGAGCACGCGCACGGTGGTGCGCCAGCTGCCGATCTCCCAGTCGAAGTCGTACTGGCCGCCGGTGGTCTGCGAGGCGTTCCCGGAGGCGGCGGTCGCGGCCACCAGTGCGACGGAGAGGACCGCGACGAGGATTCGCTTGTGTGGCAAGGTCATGGCCTGACTATCGGAGCGGAGTGCGGCCATGGACAAGAAGGCACCTCCCGGTAACCCCTCGCGACCCAACCCGTTGCCCGGCTGCCCGATGGCCGCCGCCTTCGCCGCGATAGGCGGGAAGTGGAAGCTGACCCTGCTCTACTGGCTCGCCCACGGCGAGACCCACTTCGCCGGCCTGCGCCGCCGCGCCGCCCCGATCACGCCCAAGGTGCTGGCCGAGCAACTGCGCGAATTGGAGGCCGACGGACTCGTCGAACGCGCGGAGACCGGACCGGTGCCCGCACCCGTCCTCTACCGGCTCACGCCTTACGGGGTAACGGTTCTGCCCGTCGTCGAAGGGGTGAGGGTGTGGGGTGAGACCCACCTGCGGCGCTCACCGGGCGAGGCCTCTCCGGCCGTGCCGATGAGCTGCGCCGACCGCATCGCCTGAACCCGCTGTCACTCCTCCGTCGTCCGGACGGTGGTCAGCGAGGTGAGCCCGGACATCTCGAGGATCGGCGCGAGCAACGAGGTCGCGATCAGCTCGGCCCGCCCGGCGTGGGTGAACAGCACGCTCATCCCGGCGCTGTCGATGTAGTGCACCTCGGTGAGGTCGACGACCAGCGGTCCGGTGGTGTCCGCGAACGCGGCCGCGAAGGCCTCGGCGTTGCTCAGGTCGATCTCACCCACCGCCTTGATGGCGGACCTGCCCTGAGGGTCGACGGTCTTGGTCAGCGTCAGCGGTGTCGTCATCGAGAATCCTCACGTGCATCGTCACGGTGGTGCCGGATGGATCGGGGAGAATGGTGACTTCGTCCATCATCGTCTTCATGATCGAGGTGCCCCGGCCGCGTTTCGTCGCGGGGTCGGCGACCGGTGTCTTCCAGGTGCCGGTGTCGGCCACGGTCACGAGCAGCCCGGCGCCGCCCGCCGTCTCCACCCGGACCCGGACGTCCTCGCGCTTGGTGTCCCGGTAGGCGTGCTCGATGGCGTTGGTGCACGCCTCCCCGACGGCCAGCAGGACGCTCTGGGCGCGTTTCGTGGAGAGCCCGCACTGCCGCAGCCAGGTGCGCAACGTGTGCCGGGTGTCGCCGAGCTCGCCGGGCTCCGCGGGGAAGGTCATGTCCAGCGGGGCCGGATGCCGGTACAGCAGCAGGGCCACGTCGTCGTCGTAGCCCCCCTCCGGGGCCAGGGCGGCCATGACCTGCCCGGCGAGGTCCTCCAGCCCGCTCGCGCGGCCTTCCAGAACCGCACTCGCGGCCTTGTCGATGCCCTCGGTGAGCGAGCTGCGACGGCGTTCGACGAGCCCGTCGGTGTAGGTGAGCAGCGTGGAGCGCGGCGGCAGGTGGCATTCGGCCTCCGTGCGCCGCACGCCCAGCTTGACCGCGAGCGGGATGGAGCGGCCTCCTTCGAGGAGGTGGGTGGTGCCGTCGGGGAGCGCCAGGATCGCGGGCGGGTGCCCGGCGCTCGAGTAGACGAGGTGCCCGGTGGCGGGGTCGAGCACACCGCAGAACACCGTGGTGCACAACGCGCCGGGAACGCCGGCGGCGAAGTGGTCCAGTGCCATGAGCGCGCGTGCGGGTCCGGTCTCCTGCAGCATCAACGCACGGCAGGCGCTGCGCAGCTGGCCCATCACCGCCGCGGCGCTGAGGCCACGGCCGACGCAGTCCCCGACGACGATGCCGATCCGCTTGTCGGGCAACGGGAACGTGTCGTACCAGTCACCGCCGACCTCGAGCGGACGCGCCGCCGGTTCGTAGCGCACGGCGAACCCGCCGGGCAGGTGCGACGGACCGAGGATGGCCCGTTGCAGTGCCAGCGCCGTCTCCCGCTGCTGGTCGATCTGCCGTGCCCGGGACAGGCCCTGTGTGAGATGACCGGCCAGCAACGACAACAGCAGCTCGTCCTGCTCGGTGAAGTGGGTGTGCGGGCTCAGCCGCAGCCACAGCACCATCGGCCCGTCGGGGTGCTCGACGGTGACGGCGGTGCTGCCGTCCTCCAGGGCGACGGGGGTCAGCGCGCTGTGGTCCTTCAGCGCGGTGAGCGTCGAGCGCCTGCGGGCCGGCAGGTCGTCCCAGGCGATGTGTTCGGTGACGGTGGTGACCCACGGCGTCTCGTGGCGGCCGAAGACGGCGGCCAGCACCTGTTCGGACCGCCACAGGGTCTCCAGGTGCTCGAGCGCACCGGACAACGCCTCGGAGGCGCTGGTCGCGCGGGACAACCGCACGCTGAGCTCCGCGAGCGCGGCCTCCCGCCTGCGGGCGTGGTGGTCGGCGGTGACGTCGCGGAAGGTGCCGACCGTCACCGTGCGGCCGCTGTCCGGGTCGCGGGCGGGGTTCATCAGGGCGCTGACCCACAGCCTCCTGCCGTCGCGGTGCGTGACCGGAACGGTGTGGCTGCGCTGGTCACGCCCGGACCGGGCCTCGAACGCGGCGGCGAACTGGCGGTGCGCCTCGGGATCCGTCCGCTCGTCCGGCCACCACGGGTGCGGGACGGGGTAGGGCAGGCCTTCCGGCCCGTGACCGAGGATGTCGGTGAACGCGGCGTTGACCTCGACGACGGTGCCGTCGTCGTCGCAGACGAAGAACGCCTCCTGCAGTGAGTCGATCAGCGCGTCGCGCCAGCGGGCGTGCCGGCCGCGCAACCGGGAGAGGTCGACGTTCGCCCGCACCCGCGCCAGCAGGTCCGCGGCGGCGAAGGGCTTGACGAGGTAGTCGTCCGCGCCGGCCCGCAGTCCCTCACCGGACGCCTCCTGCCCGGCACGGGCCGACAGCAGCAGCACCGGCACGGCCATGGTGCGCGGGTCGGCGCGCAGCGCGGTGACCAGGGAGAGACCGTCCATGCGCGGCATCATCACGTCGCTGACCACGAGGTCCGGCGGGTGGGTGCGCGCCGTCTCCAGCGCCGCCTGGCCGTCGTTGACGGCACGGACCTCGTACCCCGCCCTGGCCAGCAGCCGGGTGAGGTACTCCCGCATGTCCGCGTTGTCGTCGGCGACCAGCACGGTGGCGGGCACCTGCGGTGCGACGCCGGCGGCCGCGGTGGGCAGCAGGTCCTCGGGGGCGGGGCCGGTGTCCGGCAGCCACCGCAGCGCCTCCTGCACGTAGGGGGCGGCGATGTCCGACACGGTCGGCGGCGCGGCCTCCTGCGACAGCGCCTCTGCGGGCAGGTGGTCCGTGCCGAACGGCAGCTCGACGGTGAAGCTCGTGCCCTCGCCCTCGGCGCTGTCGGCCCGGATGGTGCCGCCGTGCAGGTGGACGAGCTCCTGCACCAGCGCGAGCCCGATACCGCTGCCCTCCCTCGACCGGGACCAGCTGTTCTCGATGCGGTGGAACCGTTCGAACAGCCTGGGGATCTCGTGCCGCGGCACACCGACGCCGGTGTCGCTGACCGTCACGACCGCCCTGCCCGCGCCGGCCCGCACGGCGATGCCGACCGAGCCCTCGACGGTGAACTTGAGCGCGTTGCTCAGCAGGTTCAGCACGACCTTCTCCCACAGGCCGAGGTCGACGTGCACCGGCTCGGCCAGCGGGGAGCAGTCGATCTCGAAGTCCAGCCCCGCCTTCTCCACGGCCGAGCGGAAGACGCCGGCCAGCTCCGCGGTGGCGGTCGCGAGCTCGACGGGCTGGAAGTGCGCCTGCATGCGGCCCGCCTCGAGCCGGGAGAAGTCCAGCAGGGTGTTGACCAGCTTGCCGAGCCGCAGACCGTTGCGGTGGATGACTTCCAGCTCCTGGCCCGCCTGCGGGTCCGCCTGGCCCAGCCGGTCGCGCAGGTCCTGCAGCGGGCCCATGATGAGCGTGAGCGGGGTGCGGAACTCGTGGCTGATGTTGGAGAAGAACGCGGTCTTGGCGCGGTCGAGCTCGGCGAGCTCCTCGGCACGTCGTTGCTGGGCCTGGAAGTCGTGGGCTCCCGCGATGCCCGACGCGATGTGGCTCGCCACCAGGTCGACGAACCCGCGGTAGCCGTCGTCGAGCGGGCGGTGCCTGTTCAGGCCGGCGACCAGGAACCCGTGCGGTGCGCCGCCCGGCCGTTGCAGCGGCACCACCAGCGCCTGGGCGGGAGGCCTGGTCCAGTCGCCGCTGGGAAGACCGGCGAACCGTTCCCCGTCGAGGTCGACCACGACGGGGTCGCCGCCCATCACCGCCGCCACCGGCCACACCGCTGGGTCCGCGGGCGGGATCAATTCCGGCGCGACCGGATGCCCCGGCTCGATCCCCGTCGCCCCGGCCAGCCGGGCGTCATCGCCGTCGCAGAGGTAGATCAGGGTGAACGGGAGGTCCCGCCGGTTGCGTTCGAGCTGCGTGCAGCCGAACGCCAGCACCTCCCGCTCCTCGCGCGCGACGGTGGGATCCGAGCCGAGATCGCGCAGCGTCGCCATCCGCCGCTCACCTATGACGCGCTCGGTCTCCTCGCTGACCACGCACAACAACCCCGCCACGGCACCGTGCTCGTCACGCAGCGGACTGTAGGAGAAGGTGTGGTAGGTCTCCTCCGAGTACCCGGAACGCTCCAGGAACAGCAGCAGCGCCTCGTCCCAGGTCGCCCGTCCGGTGCTGAGCACGTTGTCGACCCTGGGCTCGACGTCCTCCCAGATCTCCGCCCACACCTCGGCGGCCGGCCTGCCCAGCGCCCACGGGTACTTGCGTCCCAGCGTGTTGCGGCGATAAGCGTTGTTGCAGAAGAAGGTCAGCTCCGGTCCCCACGCCAGCCACATCGAGAACCTGGACGACAGCAGGACCCTGACGGCGGTCTGCAGGCTCTGCGGCCAGGCGTCCGGCGGGCCGAGCGGGGTGGCGGCCCAGTCCACCGCGGCGAGGTCGCGGCCGATCTCCGGGTCCTCGGCGAACACGTCGGTGAGCACGGAGCGGTCGAGTTCGTGTCCACTGTCGTCATAGCGCCCCACCGACCGTTCCTTTCGCCACGCCGCGACATGCTGATCAGTCAAGGGTGCAGACACCTGGCGCGGGCTGCATGACGAGCGGCGAGGAGTGTGCGCCGCGACACCGTCGCGCACGTGAGGAAGATCCATGCGCGCTACCTCTGACGAAGCACGTCATGCGTGCTGAGCGTGGCCCGGTAGCCGAACAACAGCAGGGCGTGCACCAGGAACAGCCACAGCCCGAGCGCCGCCACCGCGCCGGGGACCGCCAGGCCACCGTAGGGAATCGCCCAGTCCACGGGGATCGCGAGGAACACCGCGAACCCGTGCAGGAAGCCCGTGAGCACCGCTCCCACGCCGACCCCGGCCGCGAGGACCGTCCTGACCGGCAGCGCGACCGGTCCGACGAACGCGAACACCAGGCCGACGGTCACGCAGATCGGGACCATGTCGAGGTGGAACGACAGCACGACTCCCAGCACCCGGGACCAGCCCCCGGCCTCGTAGAGCGGGCCGACCACCGAGGCGAACGCCAGCGGCAGCGCGACCAGCAGGGGCGCCAGGAGGAGCACGGGGAGGAACGCGATCCGCCCGGCCCAGCCGGTCCACTTCGTCGGCCGTTCCCCGGCCGCCTGGACGAGGCTGCGGCGGAGTCCTTCGCCGTAGAGCGACGCGGGGAACAGCGAGGCGGCGAGCAACAGCCACGAGGCGTTCGTCGCGGTCTCCGCCAGCTGGACGAGTGCGCCGGTGGCGTTGTGCGCCTGCGGCAGCGACCCGCCGACCGTTCGGGCGCCGTCGACCACGAGTTCCGGGCCGAAGAGCAACGCCACCCCGCGCAGCGCGATCAGCAGCAGCGGCACCAGGCCGAGCGCGGAGAAGAACGTCAGCCCGGCCGCCCACAGCAGGAGGTCCCGGCCGCGCAGCGCGCTCGACGTGGCCGCTGCGACGGCGCGGAGTACGTGCATGATCAGGACGTACCCAAACCTGCGTGAAGTCATCCATCGGCTTACCGTGGTGGCGTGACCGGTGACCAGGTGAACCCAGTCGACGGCTGGTCCCGGCTGCACGGCGAGGACGTGTCCGCGAACAGGCTCGTCGTCGGCTGGCTGCGTCTCGTGCACGCGCTGGCCCGTCCGCTGGACCGCGTTCACCCCGACGTGTTGTCCCTGGCCGGTGTGGTGGTCGCGGGAGGCGCGGTCGCCGTCGCCGCCGCGGGTGGGCGGTGGGCCCTGCTGGCGCTGCTGCTGGTGGTGGCGACCGGAGTCCTCGACGGACTGGACGGTGCGGTCGCCCTGCGCACGGGCCGGGCGCGGCCGCTGGGAGCCGTGGTGGACGCGGTCGCCGACCGGCTGGCCGATCTGTTGCTGCTGCTCGTCCTGCTGGTGCTCGGGGCCGAGGCCTGGCTGTGCACCGCCATCGGGGTGGCGGTGCTGCTGCACGAGTACTCGCGGGCCAAGGCCCAGGCCGTCGGCATGACCTCGGCGGGCGCGATCACGGTGGCGGAACGCCCGATCAGGGTGATCGTGGTCGCGATCGCCTGTGCGGGAACGGGACTGGCGCCGGGTGGCACCCCGGGTACCGGGTGGGGCTGGGCCGTCGTGTCGGCCCTGGTGTGGGCGGCGTGCGCCGTCGCCGGGTTCGGTCAGCTCGCGGCCGGCATCCGCCGCGAGCTCGCTGGCCGGCCGTGGACGGGGCCGTTCGCGTCAGGCCGGACCGATCATGCGGGCGACGATCCGCGCTGACATCGCCACCAGCGGCAGCCCGCCGCCGGGATGGGCCGAGCCGCCGACGAGGAACAGACCGGGGACGGGAGCGCGGTTGGCGGGCCGGAGCAGTGCCGCCCGCGGTCCGTTGGACGAGGATCCGTAGATCGACCCGCCGACGGCTCCCGTGTCCCGCGCCCAGTCGGCCGGTGTGCGGATCACGCGCCAGCGCACCCGGTGCCGCACGTCCAGCCCGCGATCGGCCATCACCCGCAGAACCCTGTCCGCGTAGGAGTCGGCGAGACCCGGCGCGGTCCAGTCGACGTCGCCGTGGCGCGGCGCGTTGACCAGCACGAACCACGCCTCGTCCCCGTCGGGTGCGACGGCTGGGTCGTCCGGTGCGCACACGTAGACCGCCGGATCCGGTACGGGTCGCGGGTGGCGGCCGAAGAGGGAGTCGAACTCGGCGTCGTAGTCGGAGGGGAACAGCACGCGGTGGTGGACGGGATCCTGGGATTTCCCCCGCAGCGCGAGCAACAGCACGAAGCCCGACAGCGACGGCTGGGTCTTGCGCAGCATCCGGTGTGGACGGTGGGAGCGCCGGTCGGCGAGCAGGTCGCCGTAGAGGTGTTCGGCGTCCACATCGGACACCACGACGTCGGCGGACCGCCGTTCCCCGTCCCTCAGGCGCACGCCGGTGACCCCGCCGCTGCCGGAGTCGATGGCGGTGACGGTCTCGCCGAAGCGGAAGTTCACGCCGAGGTCGACGCAGCGGCCGTACACGGCGTCTCCGAGCCCGCGCAGCCCACCACGCACGTACCAGCCGCCGAACCGCTGCTCGATGAACGGGATCACCGTCATCAACGCGGGCGTGCGGCGTGGGTCGGAGCCGCTGTAGGTGGCGTAGCGGTCGAGGAGCATGCGCAGCCGCGGATCAGTCAGCCGCCGGTCGCCCACGCCGCGCAGCGTGCGCCACGGCGCGATCGCCATCAGGTCGCGGACGCTCGCCGACCGGCGCAGCAGATCGCGCACGCCGTTCAGCGGGTTCTGCAGCACCGGTTCGCCGACCAGGTCCCACAACCGTTCCGCGTCGGTGAGCACCGCCCGCCACTGCCGTGCCGCCTCGGGACCGAACGCGTCGGTCAACGTGGCGTCCACGTGCTCCTCGGCGTGGGGCATGTCGAGCTCGGAGCCGTCGGGGAATCGGTAGCGGCAGGTCGGCTCCACCGGCACGATCTCGACCAGGTCGTCGAGCGGTGCGCCGGTGGACGCGAAGAGGTCGCGGTAGACGTGGGGGAGCGTCAGCAGCGACGGTCCGGTGTCGAAGGTGAACCCGTCGCGCTGCAACGTGCCGAGCTTGCCGCCGTGGCCGGAGGCCTGCTCGTACACGGTCACCGCGTGCCCGGACCTCGCCAGCCGCGCGGCCGCGGCCAGTCCGCCCATGCCCGCGCCGATCACCGCTACCCGTGCCATGTCAGCTGCTCTCCCGCAACGATCGGCCCTTCCAGTGCAGCCGCCCCGCCCGCCGGGCTCGCCACGACCGTGTGATCAAGGTCAGCAGGACACCCACCGACACGGGGTGGGCGAGCGCGTCGGGCCACACCCGTCCACCGGTGTGCCGCGCCGTCACGACCCTGGTGAGCACACCCGCCGCATACCCGACGGCACCGGCGCGCGATCCCGTGAGCGCGGCCATCGGCGGCAGGACGTACAGCCACGCGAGCACGACCGACAGCGCCGCGGCGGCCACCGGGCTACCGGTGGCCGACCACAGCGACTTCTCGTACCCGTCCCGGACCTCCGCCCAGTCGTCGTACATCCGGCAGGCCGCCACCGTGCTTCCGTCGACGACCACGCCGCGGCCGCCACTGCGCTTGACGGCCCGCATCAGCGCGATGTCGTCGAGCACCGCCGTGGCGATCCCCGCGAAGCCCCCGCTGCGGTGGTAGGCCGCGGTGTCCACGACGAGGAACTGCCCGTTCGCCGCGGACAACGACGGCCTGGGGGAGCGTTCGGCCAGTCGCAACGGCAGGAACACCAGCCAGGACCACTGCAGCAGCGGCTGGACCAGACGCGCCCCGGCCCCGTCGGCGAGCTGGCGCGGGAACGGCGACACCACGTCGAGGTCGTTCTCGCGCAACAACGCGACAGCCGCGGCGATCGCATGGGGCGCGAGAACCACGTCCGCGTCGACGAACACCAGCACGTGACCCTCTGCCAGCTCGGCCAGCTGCGCGCAGGCGTGGGGCTTGCCGGGCAACCCGGCCGGTGGCGCACCGCCGGTGACCACACGCAATCGTGGGTCGTCGCTCGCCACCCGGCGCACCTCGTCGGCGGTGCCGTCGGCCGAGCCGTCGTCGAGCACGATGATCTCCAGCTCGGGCACACCGCGCTGGGCCCGCAGCGACCTGATGGTCGGTGCGATCCGGTGCGCCTCGTCCCGGGCCGGCACCAGCACCGACACCTTCTCCCGGCACTGCGGCGGATCAGCGTCCGGCACCCGCATCAGCCGCGCGTTCACCAGAGCGTGCGCTGCGGCCACAACAGAGCCGACGGCGGCAGAACGCACCGCCGCGCCAAGAAGTCCCCTCACCGATGTGCCCGCCACAACGTCCACGCGAACGGCACCGCCACCACTCCCATGAGCAGACCAGCGACCAGGGACACCGTGGGCCGGCCGAAGAACGCGGCGTGCGCCCACACCGACGAACCGTAGGTCCACAGGTACAGCACCGGAGCCGGTCCCGCCCGCAGGTCGAGCTCCCTGGCGACGCGCGGAGCGCCCACGCTCCAGTGCAGGGCGGTGATCATCAGCACCGCGACCAGCAGCCAGCCCGCGTAGTTCGTCAGGGGGACACCGTCCACACCGGGCAGTGCCGGGCTGGGATCGGCCCACACCCAGTGCCCGGCGTCGACCATCTGCGGATCCAGGAAGACGTCCCACGACGCCAGAGCCCACGCGCCGATCATGACGACCAGCCAGGCCGGGCGGTCCACCCGCAACCGGGCCGCGAGCGCCCGGCCGACGAGCAACGCGGGCCAGCACATCATCACCCACGCCAACGCCACCACCACCGGCACACCGACGACGTCCAGGCCGAGCGAGCCCGTGTAGCGGTAGTCCCCGAACGGAAAGCCCGTGTGCACACCGATGGTCTCGGCCACCAGGCCGCCGCCTCCGGCGATCGCGACCAGCAGGCCCGCCGCGCGCGGCCCGAAGCGGGCCAGGGCGTCGCACACCGACGCCACCGCGAACGCGATCACCGACGCCACCGTCGTGAAGAGCCTGGCCTCCGGCTCGGTCATCGAGTAGACGATCTGCGCCAGCACGACGAGCGCACCGCAGATCCACGCCACAGCGCGCAAAGCACCGGCGGACTTCCGCACCGCGACGCTCGCAGCACCACGTTCCACGCCGACGTTCACGCAGACCTCCGCCGGCGCGCGGCCGCGCGCAGGAGCGGGACACGGCCTTCGACCGGAACCGTCCAGAGGTCGGTCCCGGTCACACCCCAGCGGCCGAGCAGCTGGTTGGCGGCGGCGAAACCGGTCGTGGCGGCGCGTTCCATCAACGCCACCGGCAGGTCGATGCGCACGAGATCTCCCGCCAGCACGAGGAAGTCGTCCGGCGTGCTGACGCGCGGCCTGTGCTCGTAGCCGCCAGCGGGGAACAGCGGGCAGTCGGACCGCCACTCGTGCCGCTCGTCGACCACGGTGGCGCCCTTGGTCTCGGGGTAGACCTCGGTCAGCTGCTCCCAGAGCCGCAGCCGGGCCTCCCGTTCGTCCACATCGGACGGCATGGCGTAGCCGTGCAGCTCCACCACCGAACCGCCGGTGCGCGCCGCCCAGGCCCTCGCCTCGTGTTCGTAGTGGTCGAGCACGCTCACGTTGTCGAGCAGGTCGTATCCGCTGGTGCCGATGAAGCCGGGCCGGTCGACCGGCCGGTCCAGCCAGTACCGCGACACCAGGAACGGTGGTGCGGTCCGCAACGCGGCCACCCGGGCACGCCAGTCCGCATCGCCCAGGTCCGGTGAGGACCGCACGATCCCGTGCAGTCCTTTCACGTCGGCGGCGAGCACCACGGCGTCGGCGTCGACCACGCCGTCGCCGGTGGTGACGGTGAAACGCCTTGCCCCACCCCGTTGCACCGACTCCACGTCCACGCCCGTGCGCACGTCGGCGCCCAGGTCGGTGAGGCGCTGGCCGAGCGGGTCCCACAGGCCGTGCGGGAACGGGTCTGCGGCGACGTCGAAGAGCAGGCCCTCGTTCGAACCGAGGAAGTAGATGTGGAACATCACCGCGAGCTCGGCGGCCGACATGTCCCGCGGATGCGCGAAGAAGCTGCGGGAGAACACCTCGAACGCGAGTGCGTGCGCGGCCTCAGGGAACCGCACGCGTTCCAGGTACTCGGCTGCGTCGATGCCGTCGAGCTCCTCGTAGACCCCCGGCACGGACACGTCCAGCAGCTTCAGGGCCGCCTCGGGGTTCATGTCCGGCAGGTCGCGCCAGCGGAACGTCGGGCTGCGCCGCAGGAACGCCAGCACGTTCCACGGTGCCGTCGTCGGCATGCCGGCGAAGGAGTCGCGGTCGCCCCGCGCGTGCCACAGCGGGTAGTCGGCCATCGGGGTCAGCGCGCGGCCGTCCGGGTCGACCCGCCTGAGCAACGCGCGCAGGTTGTAGTACTGCCGGAAGAACGCGTGGAACCCGCGGGTCATCGTGACCTCGCTGCCGTCCGCCAGGCGTGTGCGCCACCCGCCGACCCGTCCGCCCAGATAGGACTCGCGTTCGTACAGCACGACCCGCGCGCCGCGCTCCGCGAGCAGCGTGGACGCCGCGAGCCCCGCGATGCCGCCGCCCACCACGGCCACGACCGGCACGTGGTCGCCGAACCCCGGACGTCCCGCGGGTGCGGGAATGCGCACCGCCTTGCGATCCTTCATGGTCAGGCTTCGCGGTCCTGGTCGACGGCGATCACGCCGAGCACGTCGTCGAGCGACTCGTACAGGCGATCCGGAACGGCGTGCAACGCGTGCACGGTGTCCTCGTCGGCGTTGTTGCGCGACGCGTGGTCGACCAGCTGCCCCTTGTCCGCCGGGTAGGTCACGTCGGCCAGTACGTTGCGCAGCCGGTCGACCGTGGTCGTGTCGCTCATCGTTCTCCTTCAACTCGGCTTCTGACGCCTCCGGTTACCCGCGCTTCCCTGCGGCTAACGCCCGTCGGCGATCGGCCCGCTCAGCTCAGCTGTCCCTGGAGCATGCTGGTCCCGTGCTCCTGCTGACCCCACCGTTGCGCGGACACGTCGACCACGCGGTAGGTGTTCAGGTCGACGGTGTCCGGTACCGGCATGTCGGCCTGTCCGTTCGTGAGCACGCCCAGCGGGATCATCGTGGCGGCGCCGTCGAACAGCCACACCTGGTACAGCCCGTCCGGTGCGGGCATGCCGTCGACGGAGACGCGTAGCACCGTGCGGCCGTCGGTGCGCACGACCCGTGCGCTGCCGCGAGCGGAGCCGGGTGCCGCCGCGAGCCGGGCCAGGTCCACCCGGGCCAGCACCTGCTCCGCGGCCACCGGAGCGGTCGTGACCCGGTCGACCGCGATCGCGCCCGCCGCGCCGATGACGGCCGCCGCGGCGGCGACGGCGAGGAACGCACGCCAGCGGCGGGGCCGGAGCGGGACGACGGACGAGGTGTCCTGCCCGGTCTCGGCGGCGATGCGGCTCCAGACGTCCTCGGACGGCATGGGCAGGTCGCGCTCGACGCGGGTCTCGCGGCCGATGCCGGCGACCTCGCGCAGCGCCGCCAGTTCGGAGCGGCACGTCGCGCAGGTGCGCAGGTGGTCCTCGACGGACTCGTCGGGCACCGGCTCGCCCAGGGCCAGCAACGTGAGCAGGTCGGGGTCAGCGTGCGCCACCGTCCACCTCCCAACGCTGCCTGAGCCTGGTCATCCCGCGGCGCAGATGGCTCTTCACCGTGCCCAGGGGCAGGCCCGTGGCCGCGGCGATCTGCTCGTGGGTGAGATCATCGTAGAAGGCCAGCAGCAGCACCTGCCGCTGCTGGGGTGGCAGCTCGCCGAGTGCCTCCAGCACCACCATCCGGTCGACGATCCGTTCGGGCCGCACGGGTTCGCCGGACGGTGAACCGCCGCCGGTGCTGTGCAGCACCTTGACGACGTGTTCGTCGCGGGTGTGCGAGCGCAGCAGGTCGATCGCACGGCGGCGGGCGATGGTGAGCAGCCAGACGAGCAGGCTGCCCTTGGCGGGGTCGAAGCTCTCCCTGCTGCGCCACGCCGTCACGAACGTCGTCTGCACCACGTCCTCGGCGTCCGCGCGCGACGGCAGGCTCGCCGCCGCCACCCGCAGCACGGCGGGGGCGTAGCGCTCGTAGACCGCGCGCAGCGCGCCTTCGTCGCCGGCGGCGAACGACTTGGTCGTCTCGTCGACGGTGTCGCTGGCGCCGGTCATCACGGTGACCACCGCGGGCAAGATCGCACCACCTGACCGAATCTAGGGGCAGCGGACGGGGTTCGCTCAACGGCCGGGGCAGGCCCGCCCGCGTCGCCGCGGGCGGGCCCGGACGGATCTCAGCGCAGAACCGGGTTGCCGTAGCCGATGACGAGTCCCGCGGTGAACGCCGTGACGCCGAACGTGCTGTTCAGCACCGACGCGGCGCCGGGCGTCAGCGCGAGCGTGACGCCCTGCGGTGTGGCGGCGCCGATGGTGAACAGGTCGGCGCGCTGCCGGAAGTTCACCAGCCCGGACAGCACCCCGCGGTTGAGGTCGATCGTGTAGTTGGTCAGGTACAGGCGGGTGTGCCCCGCCTGCAGCACGAGCCCGCCGACGTGCTCGATCGTGCCGTCGGTCGGGTCGCCGACGATGGCGAAGCTGATCGCCGATCCGGTCTTGCCCGCGAAGACGGGTTTCACCTTGACGCCCAGCGAGGTCAGCGCCGCCGCGGCGGCGGGGTCGAGCGTCAGGTCGGTGCGCCCCTTGAAGAAGTTGCCCCACGCCTTGCTGTTCGAGGTCGCCGCGGAGGCGGGTGCGGCGGTGGCGGGGGCCGCCACCGCCGCACCACCGGCGAGGGCGATGCCGAAGGCGACTGCGGCGGCGATCATGCGGTTGCGCATCGAAAGCACTCCTCGTTCGTCGTGCGGAACAGTTCATGAGGGGTACGACCGGCGCTGCCTCCGCGGATGCACCTGCCGCGAGATTTTCTCGGCGGTGCCAGGAGAACGAGAAAGTGCCGGGCAGGTGCATCCACCGCCTTCCCCGCGGTCGTAACGGGTGTGACATCCGTTCTCGACGAAGGGAACAACCGTGAGCAGTCGGCTGATCCGCATCGCCTCCGTCGCCGCCGTGGTGGTGGCGTCCACGGCGGGCATCGCCTCTCCCGCTTTCGCCCAGCAGCCTTCGCAGGTCTCGGTGGTGCACGGAATCCCCGGGCAGCCCGTCGACGTGTACGTCAACGGCAAGAAGACGGTGGAGAACTTCCAGCCCTCGACCGTCGCGGGGCCGTTGGAACTCGCCGCGGGCAACTACGACGTGGCGCTCACCAAACCGGGTGAGGCCGTCACCAGTGCCCTCCTGCAGAACAAGTCGCTCGCCGTCCCGGCGGGGAAGAACCTCTCCGTCGCCGCGCACCTCGACGCGGCCGGCAAACCGGTCCTCACCGCGTTCGTCAACGACACCGCGATGATCGCGGCGGGCAAGGCACGCCTGGTGGTCCGCCACCTCGCCGCCGCACCCGCGGTGGACGTGCGAGCGGGCGGCAAGCCCGTCTTCTCCGCGCTGACCAACCCGAACGAGGTGAAGGCCGACCTCCCGGCCGGCACCGTCAACGCCGACGTCGTGCTGGCGGGCACCAGCACCGTCGCGATCGGGCCGAAGGACGTCGACCTCAAGGCCGGCACCTCGACCATCGTGTACGCCGTCGGGTCCGCCGAGGGCAAGACGCTCGGACTCGCCGCGCAGACCATCTCCGGTCTCGCGGGCGCACCGACCGGCATGCCCGCCGGCCGTGGCCCGGTCTCCGACGGCTTGGGTTCGATCTCCTCGCTGCTCCTCGCGGGTGTGGCGCTGGGTGGGGTCGCCTTCGTCACCCGCCGCGTGGTGAGGCACGGATCGCGGTGAGGCGCTGGGCCGGGCTCGTGGTCGTGGCGGTCGCCGTCGCGCTCATCCCCTCGTGCGCGCGTTCCGACTCCGGAACCTTCGGCGAGGACGTCGTCCAGGGGCTCGCGACCACGAGCCCGGCCCCGCCGGTCACCGCGGTCCCGTCCGTTCCGGTGCAGCAGGGACTGGCGCCCGCCCGCGTGGCGGTGCCGCCGGTCCGGCTGGCCATCCCGGCGATCGGCCTCACCGCCCGCGTCGTGCCGACCGGCGTGGACAGCAACGGCGAGTTCTCCGTTCCTCCCAGCGTCGACGAGGTCGGCTGGTACCGCTTCGGTGCCGGGCTCGGTGAACCCGCGGGATCCGTGGTGGTCGGGGGACACGTGGACGACGCCAGGTCCGGGCCGGGTGCCTTCCACCGGCTCGGCGACCTGACCTCGGGAGATCAGATCTCCCTCGTGGGACAGGACGGCACCACGAGGGCGTTCCGGGTGGTGGCCAAGGAGCAGGTGCCGAAGAAGGGCCTGGACCTGACGCCGTACTTCTCCGCCGAGGGGTCGGCCCGCCTCACGCTCTTCACCTGCGGTGGGCAGTTCGACGGCACGGCACGTTCCTATGTGGACAACATCATCGTCACCGCGGTCCCCTCAGGATGACGGTGTGGCCGAGAGCCGGCGGTAGAGCGCTGCGAACGGGTCCGCGACGGCGTCGATCTGGAACCTCTCGCGCACGGTCCTCTGCCCGGCCGCCGCGATCCGCGCGGTCGCCTGGCCGAGGCCGACGGCCTCGGCCAGGCCCTCGCCCAGCGACCGTGCGGCCGAGGTGTCGATCAGGAAACCGTTGCGCCCCTGGTCGATGTAGCAACGCAGACCACCGCGTTGCGGACCGACCGCGAGCAGCCCGGCCTCCATCGCCTCCAGCACCGCGATGCCGAACTCCTCCTTGGCACTGGCGCAGGCGTAGACGTGCGGTGCGCCGGAGGACGGCGGCGTGGCCGCCAGTTCGTGTTGCAGCCGCCTGATGTCGTGGTTCGACCAGGCGGACAGGACCGCGAGCCGTCCGCGTGCCGAGGGCACCGAACGGGACAGTTCCAGCACTTCGTCGAGCACCGCCTGCTCGTCCGGTGTCCGGGCGGTGGAGGAGCCACCGATGATCACCAGCGCGGTCGAGCGGTGCAGGCCCGCCTCCAGCCAGGCGCGCACCAGCAGCGGTTGCTGCTTCATGGGGTGCAGCCGCCCCACGTTGAGCAGGACGGGCAGGCCTTCGGCGGAGGCGTCGAGCCGGGGGAGGACCGCCGGCGTGAACAACTCCCGCACCAGCGGCCGCCCGGTGGGGGCCGGAGACGGTGCGATTCCTTCTTCCAGCGCGCACAACGCCGCCGGGTCGAGGCGCGGGAAGTGCGCCAGCACCTCGTCCTGCTTCCCGCCGATGGTGATCACCTGGTCCGCGCGTTCGACCAGGTGGTCGGCGGCGCGCACGCGGTGCAGGTCGAACCTCATGGCCGCGAGGTCCGCGGTGTCCTCCAGGTGCCGTTCGGCCAGGTGCCGGTGCGGGTCCGGGGTGACGGTGAACACCAGCTTCGCGCCGAGCAGCCGGGCGGCGTCGGCCACCGCGAGGGACCCGTCGTCGGAGTAGCGGACGTGCACGACGTCCGGTGACAGACCGCACTGCCGCAGGAGTCTCGTGAGCCACCAGGTGATCCCCGCCCGATGACGCGCCATGTCCGGCTGGGCCGGCGCGACCGGGGAGTCGACGGGCACGTGCACAGTCCAGTGGTCGAGCTCGGGGTCCTTCCGCACGGTCACGGTGGTCGGCTCCGGTGCGAGCACCACCGTGACCACACGGCCGATGTCCTGGCGCCGCACCAGCGCGCCCGCCAGGGAGGCGAGGAACACGGTCAACCCACCGCTCGCGCCCTCTCCCGGCTGGGCCGTTCCGCCGATGAGCATCGACTGGGCGACCGTCGGCCCGCCGGCGGGCGCGGCCACCGGCAGGGCGATGTCGTCATGCAGAACGTCGAGCATCAGCTTTTCATAGGGGGAGCGGGGATCGGCGTCGACCGGTTCGCCGAGTGCGTCCAGGTAGCGCCACAGCACCGGTCCCGTGGCGATCGCGCATGCCTCGCCGGGGTTCAGCGGCGTCAGCCGGTGCAGCGTGGCCGCGTCGAGCAACCACGCGGTGACGGCGCGGTCCTGTGTGGACAGGATCGCCCGGCGGAGCTCGGCGGTCGTCGCCTCACGGCCGTGCGTGCGCACGGTCGCGGGAATTCGTTCGCAGGTCAGGGAGAAGGTGATGGGACGAGGGTCGTGGAGGAGGGCCGTGACCAGCGCGTGAGGGCTCGCCACCGCGGGCTCGGCCTGCCGGGATTCCAGTGCTCGCTGTACCTCGTGATGTGTCCGCACCTCTGGTGTTCGAACCGAACGGCCTGCTCGGATCGAACGACTTTTCAGCCACAGCAACAAGGAGGAGCCCGGTGCCGGGATTCGTCGTCGTCAGTCCGCCCTTCCGCTCGCACGCCCAGCCCATGTCGGTGTTCGCCACCGCCCTGAACACGGCGGGAGCGCGGGAGGTGACGTTCGCCTGCGGTGCGGAGTTCGCCGATCTCGCACCCGGAGTTCCTTTCGCGGAACTGAGAAGCACGCGCGACTCGAACAGCGGCATCGCGGAGGGGACCGAGCAGGACGCGCGCTCGGCCCGTGACCTCACCGACTTCCTCGAGGCCACGAAAGGAGGTGCGGCGTCGGCGCTGCTGACGCAGACGCGGCGGCGCAGGGCGGATCCGCTGGCCGCGCCGGGTCAGGTGTCGCGCACTCTTCGTGCGCTGCAGGACCGTCTGCGGCCGGACTGGTACGTCGTGGACCAGATCGACTACGCCACAACACTTGCCTTGCACGCACTCGATCTGCCGTTCGTGTCCTACGTCACCGGGCACCCGACCTACCTGGTGACACGGGACGACCAGTTCTTCGGACTGCCGCAGGCGTGGCCGTCCGCGGTGCGCCCGTCACCGGAGGAACTCGCGGAACTGACCGCGGAGGTGCGGCTCACGGATCACGCTCTCACCGCCGCGTTCACGAAGTTCCTGCGCGACTTCGCTCCGCGGCGACCGATGCCGCCTCGCGCGTTCGCCATGACCTCCTCCCACGCCGCCGTCGTGAACTACCCGGAACTGCCGTGGCTGCCACCGTTGCCGGCACAGCAGGAGCAGATCTTCCTCGGCCACTGCACGGCTCCCGAACCGCTCGACGACACGTGGCTCGACCGCGTGCGCGGCCGGCGGGTGGTCCTCGTCGCGCTCGGCACGTTCCTGTCGGCACGACACGACGTTCTGCGCACGGTCGTGCGCGGAGCCTTGCGCGTTCCCGACGTGACCGTGGTGGTCGCCGCGGGCGGCCGGGTGGCCGAACTCGCTGACCTGGCCGCTGATCCGCGTGTGGTGCTGGACTCCGTCGTTCCACAGCGCGCGTTGCTGCCGCACGTCGCCGCGATGGTTCACCACGGTGGCAACAACTCCTTCACGGAATGCCTCCAGGCGGGGGTTCCCGCGGTGGTGCTGCCGTTCTCCAGCGACCAGTTCTGCATCGCCCACGACGCCGAACGGGCGGGCGCGGGCGTGTGTCTCGATCCCAACGCCGCCGCGCCTGAGGACGTGACGAAGGCGTTGAGTTCCCTGTTGGAGCAGTCACATCCGTTCGCGGCGCTGCGTGACGCCGTGCGAGCCTCCGGTCCTGACCGGGGCGCCGCGCGGCTGCTGGACGTGCTCGAGCGCGTCCCCGCTCCGAGGCCTTCATGAGGTTCCCGCCTCAGGCGTTCGAACCGAAGAGCGCGTGCAGCCGTTCCAGGGACCGTTCCATCGACGCCAGGTTGCGCTTCGGGACGGGGGAGAGGTCGAAGAACAGCGGAACGCGGGCGGTCGACCAGTCGAACGTCTCCGTGACCTCCGTGGTGCCGTCGGCGAGCGGCGTGAGCTGCCAGCGCCAGCGGTGTCCGTTGAAGTGGCGCCAGGCGATCAGCCGGTCCTCCTCGAACTCGACCACCGTGTTCTCGATCCGGTACGCCAGGCCGATCTTCATGTCCATGCCGAACGCGGAACCGGGCGCCAGCCTCTCCGGCGCACCCGGCCGCGGCGCGCGGACGGAGCCGGACCCGTCGATCAGCGGGTGCTTCGACGGGTCGGCCAGCAGGTCGAAGATGCGCGCGGCGGGCGCGTGCACGATCCGGGTGGCGGAGACGCTTCTCTGGGGCACCTCCCCAGCCAAGCACCGGCGACCGGACCCTGCATGACGGGCGGCACGGCGGTTTGGCCGGGGCACCGGGCGTCCGCATAATGCTCAGCGTGCTGAACAATGCGTGGCCGAAGCGCGTGGCGGCCGCGGCCGGCGCCGGCGTGCCGCTGGTGCTCCTGGTCGCCGGGTGGGGGCCGTTGACCGCGGGACATCCCGCCCACCTGGTGCTGCTGGGCGCGGTCGCCGGTGGGACCGTCGCGCTCGCTCTGTGGCGGCGAACCCCGTCTTGGCTGGTGGTGGTGTCCACGGTCGTCCTGCTCGCGCCGCTGCTGTACCTCCAGCCGTTCGGTGCCACCCAGCCCGGCGACAGCGCGACGGTGCTCCGCCCGGACGGCCCGCCGCGCGCCGGACTGGTGTTCCACCCCGGTGCCAGGGTGGACCACCGCGCGTACCTCCCGCTGCTGCGCCGCGTCGCCGCACAGGGCTTCCTCGTGGTGGTGGTGAGGGAACCGCTGAACATCGCACTGCTGAGCGGCGACACCGCGGCACTGCGCGCCGAACACCCGGACGTGCCGGTCTGGGCGGTCGGCGGCCACTCCCTGGGAGGCGTCGCGGCGGCACGGGACGTGGCCTCGGACACCTCGGTGCGGGGCCTGGTGCTGTGGGCGTCCTACCCGGTCGACGACCTGTCAGGCCGCGGCGGGCTCGACGCGTGGTCGATCCACGGCGAGAAGGACGGGTTCACGACACCGCAGGACATCGCCGGCTCGCGGACGCTCCTGCCGGCGGGCACGCGGTTCGAACAGGTGCCGGGGGCCGTGCACGCGTTCTTCGGCGACTACGGCGACCAGCCGGGCGACGGTGTGCCGACCGTCTCCCGGACCGAGGCCCAGGAGAAGATCGTCGCCCTCACCACGGCCGCGCTCGCCGAGTTGGCTTAGCGCGTCATTCGCCGCGCAACGACCTGCGGATCTCCTCCAGGCGATCGCGGCCCGCGTCCTCGCGCCGGTCGAACTGGTCCTGGGTGTTCTGCGGATCACCGACCAGCTCGGCGGCGGCCTCGGTGGTGAGGTGCCGGCCCTCGATCTTGTCTCGGACGAAGTCGAACGTCGGCACGCCGTCCTCGGTGTAGTCCGGTTCAGTCATGTCCCCATCATGCCCCTCGACGTGCGCGGCGGGCCGTCCGCCGGTCGCGGTCGGCGGCGGAGCGCCGTGCACGTGCCGCCGCGGCGCACCGGTGGCACAACGCCATGATCGGCGCCGGGCCACCAGGTGTGGACGTCGCCGGCGGGTTGCCGGACGCCGTCCTCGTCGCGCCACGTGCTCGACGCCGCCACGGAGGGCATGCCGCGCTGGGACGAGCCCACGTCAGCCGCCGAGGTTGTCCACAGTGGAGCCGAGCGTCGCGGCGATCCACCTGAGCTCGGGTCCGGTGACATCAGGACCGGCGAAGCGGGAGCGGAGGTCCTCGCGCGTCGTCACCTGCAGCGCTCCGCGGAACTCATCGGTGTCGAGGTCCCGCGCCGCCACCACCTCGGCCCTGCCCTCGACGAGCACGAGCGTGGCGTCGGGCAGGTCCGAGTCGAGCAACCGCCGCAGGTCGTCGTCGTTGATGGTCATCGCACCTCCTCGGTGTCGGATGCGGGGTCGTCAGGTCAGCGGCTGGCCGCCGGTCACACCGAGCACCTCGCCGGTGACGTAGCTCGACTCCTGCGACGCGAAGAAGACGTACGCCGGTGCGAGTTCGGCCGGCTGTGCCGCGCGCCCCATCGGTGTCTGCGCGCCGAACTCGCCGACCTTCTCGGCGGGCATGGTCGCGGGGATCAGCGGGGTCCACACGGGACCGGGCGCGACCGAGTTGACCCTGATGCCCTTGCCGATGAGGTCGGCCGACAGCGCCTTGGTGAAGTTGACGATGGCGGCCTTGGTGGCGGCGTAGTCCAGCAGTTCGGGGGAGGGCTGGAACGCCTGGATCGACGAGGTGTTGATGATGGTGGCGCCGGGGCGCATCAGCGGCACTGCGGCCTTGCACAGCCAGAACATCGCGTACACGTTGGTCTTGAGCACGCGGTCGAACTGGTCGGTCGTGATGCCGAGCAGGCCGTCGTCCTGCGCCATCTGGTAGGCCGCGTTGTTGACCAGGACGTCGATCCGCCCGAACTCCTGCTGCGCGCGTTCGGCGACGTGCCGGCAGGCCTCCTCGGTGCGCAGGTCGCCGGGGACCAGGACCGCCTGCCGGCCGGCCTTCTCGACGAGCTCCGCGGTGCGTTCGGCGTCGGCCTGCTCCTCCTCGAGGTAGGACAGCAGCACGTCCGCCCCCTCGCGGGCGAACGCGAGCGCCACGGCGCGGCCGATGCCGGAGTCTCCACCGGTGATCACGGCCTTGCGGTCGGCCAGGCGCCCGCTGCCCCGGTAGGTCAGCTCGCCGTGGTCCGGCTCCGGGTCCATGCGGCTGCCCGTGCCGGGATGCTCCTGCTCGCGCCCTTCCTGCCGTCCGGGACGCGGGTACTGCTCCCTCGGGTCCTGCTGCGCGTACTGGTCTTCCGGCATGTACAGCCACCTCGCCGACGATGGAACGTGGAACCGGGGTGTTCCCGTGGACGCGGCGTTCAACCCGGGGACCCCCGTCCGGAGGTGCTCCCCGCCGCCCCGGCCTCTACGGTGGCGGCAGCGCCGGGACAGGGAGCTTGCTGATGGTGAGGCTGGACCGTCTGGTCAACGTGCTGGGCGGGTACGGCGTCCGGTTGTGCTGCTGCCCGGTGCCGCGGTCGGCCGAGCTGCGCGGTGTGGTGCTGCGCGACGCCGCGGACGACCGGGCCGAAGTGGGCGACGTGTACCTCGCCGTGGGCGCCGGGTCGGTGGTCGAGGCGGTGCGTGCGGCGGTGGTGGCGCGTGCTGTCGTCGTGCTCGTCCGCGGTGGTGAGGAGCTGCTGGCGGACGCGGTCGCGGTGGGGGAGGCCGAGGGCGTCGCGGTGGTGCTGGCGGACCCGGCCCTGTCGTGGAGCCAGCTGGCAGGGGTGGTCTACGGCCTGGTGCTCGAAGGGCGGGAGACCGAGTCGGGGCGCGGTCCCACGGACCTGTTCGCGCTGGCAGACAGCCTCGCCGCCGCGACCGGTGGTGCCGTGACCATCGAGGACCCGCTGTCGCGCGTGCTGGCCTACTCGGGCCCGCAGGAGGAGGCCGACGCGGCGAGGCTCGAAACGATCATGGGACGGCAGGTGCCCGCGTGGGTGCGGGAGCTGTTCGACGCGGCGGGCGTGCGGGCGCACCTGCTGGCGTCCGACGAGCCGCTCTTCGTCGCCGGGGAACCCGCGCGCGGCCTGACCGGGCGGATGGTGGTCGCGATCCGGGTCGGCCGGGAGCTGCTGGGGGCGGTCTGGGTGGCGTGCCCGGCGCCTCTGGCGGGTGCCCGGCGCACCGCGTTGACCGACGGCGCCCGGATCGTGGCGCTGCACCTGCTGCGGCTGCGGGCCAGCGCCGACCTGGAGCGCCAGGTGGAGTCGGAGTGGGTGATCCGGCTGCTGGAGGGCACGGCGGACGCCGCGACGGTGATCAGCCAGCTCGGGTTGCCACCGGGACCTGCCAGGGTGGTCGCGGTGCGCGCGCACGTCGGAGATGAGCGGCACGCGGCCGTGCTGCTGGCGTTCGAACAGGCGACCACCGGGTTCGGCTGGTCGCGGCCCGGGCGCAGTGCGCTGGCGGGCAACAGCATCTACACCGTCCTGCCGGGCGAGCAGGTCGGCGCGGCGCGGGACTGGCTGGTGGCGCTGAGGGCGGCGCTGCCGGAGAACGTCACCACGTCGGCGGGGATCAGCGCGGTCGCCGAGCCCGCGGACCTGCCCGCGGCCCGGCAGGAGGCGGACGAGTGCCTGGCGTTGCACGAGATGCGGGCCGCGGACACGGCGCCGCCCGCCTACGACGAGTCGTGGGACGAGATCCTGCTGCAACGCCTGCGCACCGCGGCACGGGTCGGCCGGGCGTCCGCCCGCGGGCCGGTCGCCGACCTGCGCAAGTACGACGGCGAACACGGCACCGACTACGTCGCGACGCTGCGGGCCTGGCTCGAGGCGCAGGGCGATCTGGCCGCCGCCGGCGAACGCCTCGGCGTGCACGGCAACACCGTGCGCAACCGGCTGCGGAAGATGTCCGGCGTGACCGCCCTCGGCCTGGACGACCCCGCCAAACGCGTCGCGATGACGATCGACCTCGCGGCGATGGTGTCGGAAACCGACAATCGCTGACCGCCGATTGTAGGGAATGAACAACCGGTTCGGACGGTGTCCGAAGCATCCTGGAGTCGCAACGAGCGATGACAGGAGGCAGGGATGGAACGCCTTGACGGCGGTCCGCGTTCAGCGGTGGTGGTCGGTGCGGGTGTCGTGGGCCTGTCGGCGGCGTGGTTCCTCCAGGAGCGCGGCGTCGAGGTCACGGTGGTCGACCGGACCGGTGTCGCGGCCGGCGCGTCCTGGGGCAACGCCGGGTGGATCGCGCCGGGGCTCGCCATCCCGCTGAACGAACCGGCGGTGCTGCGCTACGGGCTGCGCTCCCTGTTCGACCCGGCCGCGCCACTGCACGTCCCGCTGACCGCCGACCCGAAGCTCTGGTCGTTCCTGACCCGCTTCGCCGCCCACTGCCGGTGGTCGTCGTGGAGCAGGGTGGCGAAGGCGAACCTCCCCCTCAACGAGGAGAGCATCGAGGCCTACGACGTGCTGACCGCCAACGGCGTAGAAGCTCCCACCGTCGACGCCCCGTTCACCGCCGCCTTCACGTCCGCCCGGCAGGCGCGGACGCTCCTGCGAGAGCTGGAACGTCTTGCTGTGGCGGGACAACCGGTCGAACACGCGGAACTGTCCACAACGGACCTGCGGGACCAGGTTCCGCTGGCGTCGTCGGCGCTCGCGGCTGGTGTGCGCATCGACGGGCAGCGCTTCGTCGCCCCTGGCGAGTTCGTCCAGGCGCTGGGCCGCGCGGTGGCCGCCCGTGGTGCTGCGATCCGCACTTCCGAGGTGGTCGACGTCCGCGCGGACAACGCCGGGGTGGTCGTGCGGCTGGAGGACGGCGACGCGATCTCCGCCGACGCGGCCGTGGTCGCCACCGGCGCCTGGCTGCCGGGCCTCGCGGCACGAGCCGGTGTCCGCACCTCGGTGCGTGCCGGGCGCGGGTACTCGTTCACCGTGCCCGTGCGGAAGCCGGTCCACGGTCCGATCTACCTGCCGGAGGCGCGCGTGGCGTGCACGCCCTACCAGGGTGGGCTTCGCGTCGCCGGCACCATGGAGTTCCGCGACCCGGACGCGCCGCTGGACGAGGCACGGGTGGACGCGATCATCGCCTCCGTCCGGCCGTTGCTGGACGGAGTGCGGTGGGAGGACCGCACCGACGTCTGGGTGGGTTCCCGTCCGGTCACGCCGGACGGCCGCGCGGTCATCGGCGCGACCCGGATCCCCGGTGTGTTCGTCGCCGGCGGGCACGGCATGTGGGGCCTGGCACAGGGGCCCGTCACCGGGCGGTTGCTGGCCGAGCAGGTCACCACCGGCAAGCAACCCGCCGCCCTGCGCGAGTTCGACCCGCTCAGGTGACCGCCCCGTGGACACCGAGGACACCGTACCACCCCTGACCGACGGCGAGCGAGCCGAACTGGCGTGGCTGCGCAAGGAGAACGACTTCCTCCGCGTCCAGCGCGACATCCTCATGAGCGTGGCCACCGGCTACGCCCACGACTTCGAAGCCGTGCTGCGCCGCGACGGCCGGCACCACCACTGACCTTTCTCCTGTCCGTGCGAGTCGCAGGCCGACAGAACCCGGCTCAGACGGACGCCCCCGCCGTCAGGGCGGCAACTCCGCCCTGACGGCACTCACTCCTGCCCTGGAGGCATCATGACGAGCACCGCCCCGCGCGTGTGGCTGTCACCGCAGGCACACCACCGGCTGCGCAACGAACTGACGTCCCTGCTCGCACCAGCCCGCGGCAACGACGAGGGCGGCGACGCGGGCTTCGTCTCCCAGCGGGACCGGGAGACGCGCATCCGCCAGATCAACGACCTCCTCACCAACGCGATCGTGGGCGAGGACCCTCCGGACGACGGCGTCGCCGAACCCGGCATGGTGCTCACCGTCCGCTTCGACGACACCGGTGAGACCGAGACGTTCCTGCTCGGCGCGCGCGGTGCCGAACACGGCGCGGTCGAGGTCTATTCGCCGGACTCCCCGCTGGGAGCGGCCGTGAACGGTACCCGCCAAGGCGAGCAGCGCACCTACCGGACGCCCAGCGGTGCCACGGTCCGCGTCACGGTGCTGAACGCGGTGCCCTACGGGAGGGCGCGCCAGGGAAGTGCGCGGTGACGCCCCTGCGGAGCCAGGAGGTGCGCCGTGCTCAGTGACCGCGAACGCGAGAAGCTGTCCGAGATCGAACGCAGCCTCTCCGGCGAGGACCCGAAACTCGCCGAGACCCTGGCCGGCGCCCCGTGGCCGTCGCGTGCACGCCACCACCACGTCCGCACGGTGCTCATGGTCGTCGCCGCGCTGCTGGCCGTGGTCGCGTTGGTGCTCGGGCACATGACCGGTGCGATCGCGTGCGCGCTGGTGGCGGGGTGGACCTGGGGTGCCCGCCAACGCCGGACGACGCCCGGGATCCACCGGAGCCGGGCGACCGACTGAGTCCTCCACCCGCGGCCGTGGGTGGAAACCGCGCCCGCAAGCCGGTTCCCACCCACGACCGGCCGTCACTCCACGTGGGCGAGGACCGGGACGGGGATCTCGAAGTGCACGGTCTGGTTGCGGCTCGGGTCGCCGTCGCGGGCGTCGCACACCTCGACCGCGACCGAACGCCAGAACGCCTCCGCACCGGCGACGCGGGTGTCGGTGTGCAGGTAGATCTGGTCGTAACCGGGGGTGTCCGCGATGAACCGGACCGCCGTGTCCACCAGCGCCCGCGCCAGGCCCCGGCGCCGGTGCTCCGCCCGCACGTACACCCGGAACAGCTGCGCCGTGGTGTCGCCGGAGTAGCGCTCGGCGATCCACGCCGGGTGGGGAGGGCTGGCCGGTCCCTGGGCCCGCACGGCGGTGGTGCCCACCACGTCGTCCCCGTCGACCGCGACGAACAGCGCGTGCCTGGGGGTGTCGAGGTAGGTGGCGGCCAGGTCGATCACGTCGCCGTGCCACTGGGGGCGGTAGCCGTGGCCGAACTCGCGGTAGAAGGTGTCCAGCATGACGCTGCGGGCTCCCGGGAGGTCGGCGTGGGTCGCCAACCGCACCTCATAAGAACCTGCCTGGTGGTGCTCGTTCACTTCATCCTCTCCTTCGCGCCGTCCAAAGTGGTCGCGACCGGACCGTGCGCGACGACGCGTCCTTCGTGGAGCACGGCTACCCGGTCGGCCAGCCGGGCCACGACGTCGAGGTCGTGGCTGATCAGCACGAGCGCGCACGGCACGCTCGCGAGCAGGTCGAGCAGCCCGGCGCGGGTCACCGCGTCCAGGCCCGAGGTGATCTCGTCGCACACGAGCACCTCCGGTTCGGCGAGCAGGGCGCGCACCAGCGCCGCTCGCTGCAGTTCGCCACCGGAGAGGCCACGCGGCAGGCGCAGGACCGTCTCCTCGCGCAGACCGACACGGGTCAGTGCCGCGAGCGCCGCGGCACGGGCCTGCGCCGGACGCGTGCCGCGCAGCCGCACCGCCGTCCGGGCGACCTGGTCCAGCACCGGGCGGTGCTCGTCGAACGACCCCCGCGCGTCCTGGAACACGTACTGCACGGCGGCCAGCGCCGCCCGCGGCCGGCGGCGCAGCGACCGCGCGAGTGGCCGGTCGTGCAGCAGCACCTCGCCGGTGGCCTGCTGGTGCAGACCGGCGAGGCACCGGCCGAGGGTGGTCTTGCCGCTGCCGGAGCGGCCGACGACCGCCAGGCGTTCGCCGACGTCCAGGTCCACGTCGTGCAGGACGGTGGCGTTGCGGTACCGGGCGGTCAGGCCGCGGACCCGCAGGCGTGGCGCCCGTTCGGGAACCTCGACCGGAACCTGCGGCACCGCGTCGAGCAACGCGCGGGTGTAGTCCTCGCGCGGATCGGTCAGCAGCTCGGCAGCGGGCCCGGCCTCGACGACGCTTCCCGCGCGCAGCACCACGATCTCGTCCGCGAGCGCCCGCACCACCTCCACGTCGTGGGTCAGCAGCACCAGCGCCACGCCCTGCGCGACGACGGCGGCGAGCTCGTCCACGACCTCGGCGCGGGTCAGGGCGTCCTGGCCCGTGGTGGGTTCGTCGGCCACCAGCACGGCGGGGTCGCCGATCAGCGCCTGGGCGAGCACGACCCGTTGCTGCTGGCCGCCGGAGAGCTGGTGCGGGTAGCGGTGCAGCAGGCCGGCCGGCACCCGTGCCCGGCGCAGGGCCGTGGCCACGAGCTCGCCGGGTTCACCGGAGTGCAGCGCGGCGACCTCGCGGAACACGGAACCCAACCGGCGCACCGGGTTGAGCGCGGAGGCCGGCTGCTGGGGGACGAACCCGACGCGTCCGCGCACCTCGACGTGCCCGCTGACCGACACCCCGGGGGAGTGCTCGCCGAGCAGGGCGAGACCGGTGGTGGTCTTGCCGCTGCCCGAGGCGCCGACCAGGGCCAGGACCCGGCCCGCGGACAGGGCGAAGCTGACGCCGCCGAGCAGCACGTGCCCGCCCGCCTCGGCACGCAGGTCCTCCACGTGCACGACCGGGGTCATGTCCGCACCTTCCGCAACGCGCGGTCGAACACCAGGTTCAACCCGATGGACAGGGAGATGATCAGCAGCGCGGGCACCACCACGGCCCACGGCTGCAGGAACAACCCGCCGCGGTTGCGGTCCACCATCACGGCCCAGTCCGCCGCGCCGGGCGGCACGCCGACACCGAGGAAACTGGCCGATGCCACCAGGTAGAGCGCCGCGGTGAGCCGGACGCCGAGGTCGGCCGCGAGCGTGCGCAGCATCGACCGTCCGGTGTAGACGATCGAGGTCTGCCACCACGACTCGCCCTGCATGCGCATCGCCTCCAGCGCCGGGCGTCCGGCGATCTCCAGCGCCGTCGCACGGGACAGCCGGGCGACGTCCGGGAAGTTGACGAGCGTGACGATGCCGACGAGCACCACGAGCCCTTGACCGGTGATGGCGGCCACCAGGATCAGCACCAGCAGCGACGGCACCGCCAGCAGCACGTCGAGCGGCCTCATCAGCAGCTCGTCGACCAGCCGCAGCCGCGCGGTGGCGGCCACCACGCCGTAGGGAACCCCGACCAGGTAGGAGAAGGCGGTGGCGAGCAACGCCACCAGCACGACCGTCTGGCCGCCCGCGAGCACCTGGTGCCAGGTGTCCCGGCCGACGAAGTCGGTGCCCAGCAGACCCACCGGCACGAAGGGTGCGCTGCGGGCCGCGTCCTCCGGCACGAACAACGGCCCGAGCAGTGCCAGCGCGAGCGGCACCGCGATCAGCACCCCGCCGATGCCCGCCCGCTTCACGCGACCACCTCCGCGCGCGGCGCCAGCCGGAACGCCACCAGGTCGGCCAGCAGGTTCACGGCCACCGTGGTGACGGCGAAGACCACGGCCAGGCCCTGCACCACCGGCAGGTCGCGCGCGGCCACCGAGTCCACCAGGACGGTCCCGAGACCGGGGATCACGAACACCGCCTCGACGACGATCACGCCGCCCAGCAACCAGTCCGTGGTGCGCGCGACCTGTTGCACGGCCGGCGCCAGGGCGTTCGGCAGCGCGTGGGCGAACCGCACCCGCGTCTCGCCGATCCCGAGGCGGCGGGCGTGGCGCACGTAGTCCGACGCCAGCGCGTCCACCATGCCCGCGCGCACCAGGCGGCTGATCGAGCAGATCGGCCGCGCCAGCAGCACCACCAGCGGCAGCACCAGCACCGCGGGCTCGGCGAGCACGTCCGCGCCGACCGCCGTCGGCGGCAGCCAGGCCAGCTGCACGCCGAACACCGCGATCAGCACCACGGCCAGCGCGAACTCGGGAATCGAGTGCAGCGCCACGCTGACCGACGTCAGCGCCCGGTCCAGCAGGCTGCCCTCGCGCAAGGCGGCCAGCACACCGACCAGCACCGAGATCGGCAGCAACAGCACCAGCGTCAGCACCGCCAGCACGACGGTCGGGCCGATCCCCGCGAACAGGAACTGCGCGACCGGCCGGCCCGAGACCAGGGACTCGCCGAAGTCCAGCCGGGGCAACCCGGCCAGCCACTGCGCGAACCGCTCGGTCGCGGGCAGGTCGAGGCGCATCGCCGCGCGGATCTGGGCGATCCGCGCGGGGTCCGGGTTGTCGCCGGCCAAGGCCACCGCCGCGTCTCCCGGCAGCGCCTCGACCAGGAAGAACACGAGGGTGACCACGGCGAGCACCTGCACCAGCCCGAGTGCGGCCCGGCGGGCCGCGTAGGACGCGAGGCTCACCCCAGCCACACCTTGTCGAAGCGGGCCCAGTCGAGCGTGTTGGCGGGCGCGGTGGAGATGCCGCCGACGTTCGGCTTCGCGCCCACGATCCAGTCCGCGAAGCCCCACATCAGGTAGCCACCGTCGGTGTGCAGCAGGCGCTGCATCTCCTGGTAGGCCTGGCTGCGCGCGGTCTGGTCCGAAGTGGACACGGCCTTCTCGTACAGCGCGTCGAACTCCGGCCGCGCCCACTTGGTCACGTTGGTGCCCGCCCCGCTGAGCAGGCGCTGCGCGATGTGGGTCTCGATGGGCATGGCGCCGGAGCGGAAGCTCGAGAGCGATCCGTTCTTGAGCGTGTCGGCCCAGTAGGTGTCCTTGTTGCCCTGGACGACCTCGACGGTCAGCCCGGACCCCTTGGCCTGGTCGGCGAACACCGTGGCGGCCTCGACCATGCCGGCCGCGGCGGTGGACGTGTCGAGCTTGACCACCAGGCCCTCGGCACCGGCCTTGCGGATCAGGAACTTCGCCTTGTCCACGTCGCGCTCGCGCTGGGGGAGATCACCGGCGTAGTGCTGGTAGCCCTTGCCGAACAGGTCGTTGCCGACCTGGCCGCTGCCCGCGAGCACCGACTCCACCAGCTGCGGCCGGTCGGCGAGCAGGAACAGCGCCTCCCGCAGGTCGCGGTTGTCGAACGGCGCCCTGTCCAGCTTCATGGCGAACGCCTGCACGGCGCTGTTGGGCGCGCGGTGGATGGTCATCCGGTCGCTGGACGCGTGGCTGCGCGCGGTGGTCGGGGTGAGGTCGTGCGCGTACTCGACCTGACCGCCCAGCAGGGCGTTGGTGCGCGCCGACTCCTCGTTGGCGATCACGAACTCCAGCTCGTCCAGCAGCGGCGCGCCCTCCCAGTACTCGGGGTTGCGCTTGAGCAGCACGGACCTGCCCGGCTCGAACGACACGAAGCCGAACGCCCCCGACCCGACGGGCTTCGTGAAGTCCTCGGCGCCCTCCGGGACGATGTACGCGCCGAACGCCGCCAGTGCGTTGGGGAACTCGACGAACGGCCGCTTCAGCGCGAACTCCACCGTGCGGTCGTCGACGGCACGGCTGTTGGGCAGGTCGATCAGCGCGAGGCTCGACTTGGCGCGGAACGCGCGGTTCGGGTCGAGGATGCGCGCGTAGCTCGCGAGCACGTCCTGGGCTCGCACCGGTCTGCCGTCGTGGAACACGGCCTTGCGCACCGTGATCCGCCAGCGCGTCAGGTCCGCGCTCGGCTCCCACCTCTCCGCCAGGCGCGGCTGCGGTGCCACGTCGCCGCCGAGGTCCGCGAGCTTGTCGAACATCGCCTTGGACCGCGCGGCCTCGACGAACAGGTTGGCCAGGTGCGGGTCGAGCACCTCCTTGGCGCCACCACCGGCGAACGCGGCGCGGAGCCGCCCGCCCGCGCGCGGCGCGGAGGAGGCCGGCGTGGCGCTGGTGCCGCACCCGGCGAGGGTGACGACCGCGAGGCCGGAGCTGAGGCCGAGGAAACCGCGGCGGTTCAGGGACATGCTGGTTCCTTTCACTGGCACCCGCTTCGGCGGAGGCGGGCCACGACGTGGAGGCGGTCGCCGGACAGCGCGCCGCTGAGCGGGGCGCCGGCGGTCCAGGGCCGGTCGGTGCGGGGGCCGGGCGAGTCGAACAGGGCGAGGACGTCGAACCCGGCGAGGTCGAGCAGGTGGCGCAGTTCCTGGGGGAACAGCAGCCGCCACGCCGACCGCTGCACGAGCGGTTCGGTGCGCCCGGCCCACTCCCAGGTGCGACGGCGGCGCAGCAGCTGGGGGGCGTGGTCGATCCACAGCTCGGTGTGCGAGGTGTACTCGGTGCCCCGCCACGTCACCGAACGGGTGCGCACGCCGTCCAGGAGTTCTCTGTTGCCGAGGAAGAAGGCGCCGTTGCGCATCTCCGCGACGAGCAGACCGCCGGGCACCAGGTGCTCGCGGCAGCGGCCCAGGAAGGCTTCGAGGTCGGCGTTGGTGTGGCAGTACAACATCGCACTGTCCAGACAGGTCACGACGTCGAAGCGACGGCCCAGGTCGAACGCGCGCATGTCGGCCAGCGCCACGTCGACCGCCGGGTGGTGCTCGCGGACGTGCGCGAGCATGTTCTCCGAGCTGTCCACCCCGGCGACGCGGTAACCGTTGCGGGACAACCAGCCCGCGTCACGGCCGGTGCCGCAGCCGACGTCGAGCAGGTCCCGCCCGCCACCGAACCGGGTCACCACGTCGTGCACGAACCGGGCCGCGACGTGCCCGGGGTCGGGGAACTGGTGCTCGTAGAGCTCGGGGTTGTCGGTCAGCAGGTTCATCGGGCGGCCTCCGGCTGTGACGGCGTCAGCGCGCCGCGGCGGTGCAGCAGGGCCACGCCCACGGCACTGGTGAGTCCGATCGCCACGCACACCAGCGACGCGAGCCGGTCGCCGAACCCGCTCACCCACCCGATCGCGGTGTTGCCCGCGGCGGCGGCCAGCCCGGACCCGAGGTAGAACACGCCGAACTGGGTGCCCGCCAGGCTTTCCGGGCCGAACGAGGGGATCAGGTCGTAGACGAGCGGGTTCGCGATCATCACGCCGACGGCCAGCGCGAGCGTGGCCACCAGCACCGGCACGAGCCCGGACCACAGCGCGGGGACGGCGAAGCCCGCGCCCATGACGGCGAGGCCGGCCGCGATCACGGGGCCCCGCGCGCGGTTCGACAGCAGGCGGGTGATGCGGACCTGGAACAGCAGCGTGGCGACCGTGGACACGATGAACAGCGCGGCGACGACGCCCGCCGACCCGGTGGCCTCCTGCGCCTGGATCGGCAGCAGCAGGTAGAGCTGGTTCTGCAGGACGAACATGCCGCTGAGCACGCAGGTGAACGCCACGAACCGGCGGTTCGCCAGGCACTCGCGCCAGTCGCCGAGCACCGTCCCGCCCTTGCGGGTGGCCGGTCGTGCGGGCAGCACGAGGGCCTGCGCGACGGTCAGCGCCGCGAAGATCCCGGCCGCCACCACCGCGGAGACCCGGAAGTCCCACAGCAGCAGCACACTGCCCAGCACCGGCCCGAACAACGCGCCCGCCTGGGCGTAGACGTTGAAGCGGGCGAACGCCTCCGTTCGCGCCTCACCCGCCTCCAGCGCGATGTAGGCCCGCACCGCCGGGTTGAACAGCGCCCCGGCCAGTCCGCTGAGCACCGACGCGGCCAGCACCACCGCGAGCGAGTCGCCGATCGCGAACAGCCCGAACCCCACCGCGCGCAGGGCACAACCGGCGAGGATGACGGTCCGCGGCCCGAGCCGGTCCGACGCGGTGCCGCCCAGGAGGAACAGGCCCTGCTGGCTCAGCGTCCGCACGCCGAGCACCACGCCGATCACCGCGGCGGACATGCCCAGACCGCCCAGGTGCACGGCGAGGTAGGGGATGAGCATGTAGAAGCCGGTGTTCACGGCGAACTGGTTGAGCAGCAGCAGCCGGACCGGCAGCGCGAGCCGGCTCATCGCCGCACCACACCCAGGCCCGGCACCCCGGACAACCGCAGGGTGCCGTCCTCGCCGCTGATGCCCGACCACGGGTCGTGCGCCAGCAGGAGGTGCCCGTCCAGGTCGACCCAGCGGGCGTGCCCGGCGAGGTGGACCGCGGGCGCGATGCCGAGCGAACTGGCCACCAGGCAGCCGAGCATCACGTCCAGCCCGCCCTCACGGGCGGCCGAGACGATCTCCAGCGCCGGGCGCAGACCGCCGCACTTGGCGAGCTTGATGTTGACGCCGTCCACCGCGCCCGCGAGCCTGCGCACGTCGGCGACCGTGGCGGCGTCCTCGTCGGCGACCAGCGGTGCCGGGCAGCGCTCGCGGACCCACGCCAGCGCGTCCGGGTCGCCGGGCGGGATCGGCTGCTCCACCGCGTCCAGCACGACACCGGCGGCGGTGATCCGCTCCACGAGACGAACCGTCTCGTCTCGGCTCCAGCCGCCGTTGGGGTCGAGCACCAGCCGGGCGTTCGGCGCGGCGGTGCGGATGGCGGCCACCACGGCGACGTCCCGTTCCGGATCGGCTCCGGCCTTGACCTTGAGCACGGAGAACCCGCGTCCGGCCAGCGCGGCGGCCCGGACCGCCGCGTCCTCGGGTGTGGTGATGCCGATCGTGTAGGCGGTCGGGGTGTCGTGCCAGTGCGGCGTGCCGGCGAGTGCGTGCACCGGCACGCCGTGACGCAGGCCCAGCAGGTCGTGCAGCGCGGCGTCGACCGCGGCCCGCACTCCCTCCGGGACGGTGGCGTCCGCGTGCAGGGCGTCGAGCCCGGTCTCCGGCGAGTCCGCGTCGGCGAGAACAGGCCGCAACCGGTTCAGCTGCGACGTGATCGCCTCCACGTCGAGCCGGTAGTAGGTGCTGGTCACCACTTCGCCGTGGCCTTGCGAACCGTCGTGCTCCACGACCACCCGCACGGCGTCCCGGCGGGACATCACCGACCGGGAGATCCGCAGCGGGGTGTCCAGGTCGAGGCCGTAGACCTCGTGATCGATCCTCATGCGAGCACCGCCGCCGCGGGTGCGACGACCGACCGGCAGCGCGTCCAGCCCGTCGCCTCGGCGCCGTGCGGGTCGCCGATCTCCACCGGCCGGTCCGCCGCCGGCCCCAGCAGGCCGCGGGCCTGGCAGAAGTCGTCGTCGAAGATCGTGCCGAGGTAGCGGTGCGGGCCGTCGGGGAAGACGGTCGCCACCACCGCTCCCGGCTCGACCCTGGCCACCCAGGCGGCGACGAGCGCGACGGCGCCGCTGCTCCAGCCACCGGTGACGAAGGCGTCCCTGGCGAGCCTGCGGCAGGCGTCCACCACCTCGACCGGGCCCAGCCAGTGCACCTCGTCGAACTCGGCGTAGGCGACGTTGCGGGGGTGGATGCTGCTGCCCAGGCCGCGCATCACCCTGGGGCGCGCGGGCTGCCCGAAGATCGTGGAACCGACGGCGTCCACCCCGATCAGCCGGACGCCGGGCCAGTACCGGCGCAGCTCCCTGGCGACCCCGGCGCTGTGCCCGCCGGTGCCCACGCTGCACACCAGCACGTCGACGGGGTCCAGCTGCTCCACCAGTTCCCTGGCCAGCTCCGCGTACCCGCCGGGGTTGTCCGGGTTGTTGTACTGGTCGGGCCAGTAGACGTCGGGGTACTCGCGCAGCACGGCTTGGAGGCGGTCCAATCGTGCCTGCTGCCATCCGCCGATCGGGTGTGGCCGGTCGACTACTTCGAGACGGGCCCCGTGCGCGCGCAGCAGGGCGCGCATCGACGGCTCCAGCTCGCTGTCCACGACCAGGGCCACCGGGTGCCCGAACGCCTGGCAGGCGAAGGCGAGACCGAGACCGAGCGTGCCGCTGGTCGACTCCACGACCACCGCGCCGGGCCGCAGCTCGCCGCGTTCACGGGCGGCACGCAGCATGGACACGGCGCCCCGCGCCTTCATGCCGCCGGCGCTCAGGCACTCGAGCTTGGCCCAGAACCCGCCGTGCCGGTGCGGCAGCGGTGCGTCGATGCGGGCGACCGGGCTCCGGCCGAGCAGACCGAGCAGGTGCCGGTTCTGGCGCGGGATCGTCACGACGGGCGCTCCGTGTAGTGGTGGATCGTCGTGGGACCGCCGTCGAGCCAGAAGAACGGGTACGGCTCGGCCGACACGGCGCGGACCCCGTGCCCGATGAACCACGGCAGGATCGCGCTCGCCGTCTGCGCGAACAGGACCACCGGCTTGCCCGCGCCGGAGGCTCGGCGCAGCAGCGGTTCGAACGTGCCGTTGCCGACCGTCATCCCCGAGGCCAGCACGAGATCGCAACCGTCCAGCGCGCTCTCCGCGTCCGTGGCGATCGGCTCGTCCCACTCGGTGTGGCCGCCCTTGAGATCGCACGGCACGTAGGTCGCGCCTCGCTCTCGCAGGTGGTGCAGCAGCGAGTTGACGACCCCGACCACCAGCACCCGGTCGCCCGGCGCGGGGTCGAGCAGGTCCACGACGGCTTCGGCCCGTGCCATGGACTTGGTCAGCGAGCTGCCGGAGCCGATGGTGACGGACTTGGTGGCGGACAGGTGGTGCGGGCGGACGTGCGCCAGGTAGGCGTCGAGCGCGGCGGTGCGGATGGCCGGGTTCGGGTGGCCGAGCAGGTCGAGCACCGTCGCCCCGACGCAGGCGTGCACGTCGTCGTCGGCGATGTCCTCCACCGCGCAGGAACCGACCGCCTCCTCCACGCGCAGGCTGACCACGGTGTTGCGGTACGACTGCCCGCGCGTGGCGTGCCGGGCGCCCTGCCGGGTGGTGAACCCGACGGACACCGTGCACGCAGCCGGGTCGGCGCCCAGCCCGCCGCCCCGGACGAGTGCGACGAGGCCGTCGGGGGTCACGCGAGCTCCTCGGCGTAGTCGACGGACAGGCCGCTCACGAGGTGCTCTGCCCGCGCACGGGCGCCGAGGCCGTCCGAGTCGGTCACCACGACGTGGCCCAGGTAGCTGTTGTTGCTGGTCGGGTCGCCCGCCCGGTGGCCGGGCCGCTTGATCGACCAGTCCACGACGCCGGGCGCGGTGCCGAGTGCCTCGGCGCCGCGGACGGCGGTCACCAGACCGGAGCGCCGGGGCAGGACGAAGGAGATCGCGGCGCTGCGCACGCCGGTGTCCGCCGGGCGCGGGTCCGGTCGTTCACCGACGGCCAGCTGCGCGTACACGGCGGGCAGGTCGACACCGGTGACGCGACGGACCAGCTCGGTGATCTGGTTGCCCGCGGGTCGGGGGTTGACCTCGACGAGCTTCGGGCCGTCCTCGGTCAGCTTGATCTCGGTGTGCGCGACACCGCGGTCCAGGCCCAGCGCCTCGATCGCGGCGACGGCGACCGCCTCGGCCCCGGCGGTGGGCAGGTCGGCGGGGAACATGTGCCCGCTCTCCACGAACCACGGGTCACCCGCGACGCTCTTGTCGGTGACGCCGACGACGTGCGTCGTGCCGTCCACCGTGACGGTCTCGACGCTCACCTCCGGCCCGGTGAGCAGCTCCTCGACCAGCACGGTCCGCACCCTGGGCTGGTTGCGGGCGTTGACCGGGAACGCCTCCATCGCGGCGAACGCCTCGCGCAGCTCCGGCTCGTCGGCCACCTTGCGCACGTACATCCCGGCGCACAGGTCGACCGGCTTGACCACCAGCGGGTACCCCAGCTCCGCGGCCGCCTTGGCGAGCGCGGGCCAGTCGTCGGCGAGCGCGAAGCGGGGGCCGGGCACCCCGGCGTCGCGCAGTGCGGTGCGGGTGAGGTCCTTGCGGCAGGCGCGTTCGACCGCGAGCGGATCAGGACCGGGCAGGCCCAGGTGCGCGGCGACCCGCGCGACGGCCGGGAGGTAGTAGTCGCAGGAGGAGATCACGCCGTCGAAGCGCAGCACGGCGTGCAGCCGCTCGACGTGGCCGAGCAGCGCGTCCACGTCGTTGGTCTCCGCGGTGAGCACGTTGTCCGCGGCCAGCAAGGGGTGCGGGTGTGTGGGCGTGGCGCGCAGGTAGTGGTGCAGGTCGCGGGTCAGGAAGGTGAAGCGGTGCCCTGACTCGTTGATCGCCCTGGGCAGCAGCGCGCTCATCGCGCCGACCCAGCTCTCGATCATCAACAGGTGAGCCACGTGTCCTCCTCATCGGCCGCGAACCCCGCGGTGAATTGAGGAACATGGTAATCATTGTCGATCTGGGGCTCGTACCGCCTCCCGGGGAGGGTGTGATTGCGCCGGTAGAACGAGTGCGCGTCACCAGGACGCGAAAAACGCCGGGGCGCACAGGCGCCCCGGCGTCGGTCGAGCGTCGAGCGTCAGCCGCGGTGCCACTTCTGGTTGGCGCCGCCGACGCAGTCCCACATGTGCAGGACCGCGTCGTTGTCCGGGTTCCACTCCGCGATGTCCACGCACTTGTTGGCCTGCGGGTTGACCAGGTCACCCGCGCCGGTCAGCACGAACTGCTGGGCCGGGTTGCCGGAGCAGGTCGAGAGCTGCACGGCCGCGCCATTGGCCGTCGAACCCCACGCCACGTCCACGCACTTGTTGTTCTCGGTGCGCAGCGTGCCGCCCACGAACTCGAACCTCTGGTTCGTGCCGCCCGTGCAGTTCCACACGATCAGGCGCTGGCCGTCGGCGAAGTTCCAGTTCGGCACGTCGATGCACTTGCCGTGCCAGTCGCTGACGATGCTGCTGACCGCGGGCGGGGGAGCGGACCCGCCGAACGGGGTGAGGATGATCCCGGCCGAGCGCGGGTCGCCGTCGTGCACCAGCGACTCCTGCGCCTGCACGTCGTCGAACGCGAACCCGTACGCCTTGCCGTCCACCATGTTCTGGTGCACCAGCCGGGAGTAGTGGTTGGTGATCGCGCCCTGGTAGAAGTCGGCGGGACCGCCGCCGGGCTGCACGTCGATGCGGCCGAGCGTGGAGCGGTGCAGGGCGGCGCACAGGGTGCGTGCGATCGGGCCGACCACCTGGTCGTTGGGTGCGTGCAGAGCACCGTCGCAGCCCCACACGTTCGCCGTCGACGGCTTCGCGAACGACGCCACCTGCTGACCGGCGGAGTTCGTGAAGTTCATCGTGGTGCCGGACGTGCGGCCGAAGTACTTCACGTCCGGCCGGTCACCGAACGGCTGCACGGTCAGCGTCTTGCCCGTGTACGCGTTCCACGCCTGGGTGATGTACGAGTCCAGGTAGTTGCGGTCGAAGTTGCCGACGTCGGCCGCCTTGCCCGGTGCGAGGACGCGCAGCACCGTGCCGTCCGGGCGGGACATGACCGACCCGCCCCAGCCCGCCTGGTTGCGGATGCCGTTGATGACGGCGTCCCGCCCGCCGGGCTTCAGCTCACCGGTCTTCCTCGTGGCACCGCTCGCGCCCGTCACGGTCACCGCGTGCGGCACCGCGAACATGTCCACCTGCGAGCTGTTGAGCCACAGGCCGGCGTCGTTGTAGGTGAACTCGCTCCAGTCGAACAGGATGCCGCTGTTCGGGTCGCCGGACGCCCACGGCGCCGGCTGCACCAGGCCGTCGGGCGTCAGGAAGAACTTGAGCTTCTCGCCGAACGACATGTAGACGCGGCCCGAGATGAACCGGGGCACGCGCAGCGTGGTGGTGCCGCCGGGACCGGGGCCGGCGATGGACACGTCCGGTGCGGGCGTGGGCGGGTTGCCGCCCGGCGACCACGGCGTGAAGGCGCCCGCCTGGTTGACGTACCCGAGGCGCCCGTTGCGGATGTCGGTGCCGAGGACGTACAGGTGCACGGCCTCGGACCGGCCGCTGTTGTTGGTGACGTTCATCGGCAGCAGGTCAGGGCCGATCGCCTGTGCCGGGATGATCGCGGTAGCCACCGACGCGGTCGCCGCCAGTGCGGCGAGCGCGCTGAACCACTTCGTTCGAGTGCGCATCTGACTCCTTGTGCAGGGGTGCTCTGCCAGCAGGTCCCCCGACCCGGCTTCAGGGCGGTCGGCGGCCTCCGGTCCGAGAAATGGTCCAGACCGGTTATGAGAGCGCTTCCATGGTCGGACGCAGATGCGAGCCCTGTCAATACCGGAGCTGGTGGCCGTGCCGCCGGTCCGGCGGCACGACCCACCCCGCCGTCGTCAGGAGCAGACGTTCGACGTGCTGTTGTTCAGCGTGAGGTTGCGGAACGTCGTGTTCGTCCCACAGGGACTCTCGCGCACCGACGAGTTCGTCACCGTCAGGTTCTGGACGACGATGTCGCGGTTGTTCGGGAACTCCGAGCGCGCGGCCAGCCGGATCTCGCCGCCGCCGGTCACCGTGCCGCTCTGCGCCGCGAGGGTCACGTTGGTGCAGTTCTCGACCAGGACCGCGTTGTTGCCGGTGTTCGCCAGGTCGATCCGGTCGATGACCAGCCCGCCGCTCTCGGACACGCAGAACACACCGCGGCCGCCACCGCGGGCGCGGACCGTGCCGACCCGGATGTTCGTCGGGTAACCGGTGCCGATGCGGCCGTTGCGGTTGGCCGTGCGGAACGCCGCGTACCCGGTGCCCGCCCCGGCGTTCTCCGCGTCGACCGTGCCCACGGTGGCGTTGATGGTGTCGTTGAGCAGCAGCCCGGACTCGCCGACGTTGCGCGCGGTCACCGTGCCGACCGTGAGGCCGTCCACGCCGTAGGTCTCGACGGCGTGGCTGCTCGCACCGGACGCGAAGACGTTGTCGATCCTGATGTTGCGGCTGCGCACGCTGGTGTTGCCGCGGTTGTCGATGCGCACGCCGAGGCCGCTCGAGAGCCGCAGGTCGATCTGCCCGAGCACGACGTTGTCGACGTTGCGCAGGAAGATCCCGTACAGCGGGCGGCCCGTCACGCTGAGGTGGCGCACCTCGACGTCGCGGGTGCCCCTGGAGTAGATCGGGGCCTGGTCGCCGGAACCGGTGCCGGTCACGTTGATCGTGCCGCAGACGTCGATGCCGGTGTAGCTGGGCAACGAGATCCGCGAGCCCGCACCGACCGAACCGCTGCCGCGCACCACGACCCACTGCTTCGAGGTGCGTCCGCCGGTGAGGCTGTTGACGGCGGCCTGGACGGCGGACCGCATGTCGGAGCCGGTGTAGACGGTCCGGCTGCCGTTGCGGGAGGTCCACGTGCTGCCGTTGAGCACCGCCTCGGCGTTGAAAGTCCCGTCACCGCAGGCCATGACCTGCGGCGCGGCGGTGGCCGGTGCGAGACCTCCGAGCACGGTCGCCACCGCCACGGCCGCGCCGATGCGCCACCTGGTCGAGAGCATGTGAGTTCTCCTTTCGGGTGTGCGGCGGCGGAGGGTGCGAGGTCCTACTTGAGGTAGTTCGACAGCGGAATGCGTTGGTCGCGCAGGGCTTTGGCCACGACGGCGGCGATCTGCCCGGCTCCCGCGGCCTCGAAGTGCGTGTGGTCGTTGCAGAAGAAGGCGCCCACCGGGCCCTTGGTGTAGTCGCCGTCGTTGGGGCACAGCCTGAGCTGGTTGTAGAGCGTGTAGCTCAGCTTGTGCAGGTCGATGACGGTCACACCGGCGGCCCTGGCCGCGTCGGTGGTCTCGGTGAGGAAGCCGCGGGTGCCGACGGCCGTGGTGCCGCTGCACCTGATCGCGGAGACCGGCGTGAGGAAGATCGGCGTGACGCCGCGGTCCTTGGCGGCCTTGGCCATCAGCCCGAGGAGTTCCTTGTACCGGGCGCTCCCGACGTGCCGCGGACAGTCGCGGCTGCCGTCGTTGATGCCGAACTGGATCATCAGGTAGTCACCGGCCTTCATGCCGGCGGCCGGGTCGAGCATGCTCAGCCAGCGCTGGTGGAACGTCCTCGGACTGACCACGCACTCGCCCGCCGCGTCCTTGGTGCTCTGCACGTTGGACTCGTACAGCCACGTCTGGATGCTCCGCCCGGCCACGGCGCTGTTCACGACGGTCACGTCGCCGGTGAACAGCGGGTCGAACCGGTTGCCCCAGCCCACCGGGCAGCTCGTCCGCGGATCCGCCATCGTCGAGTCGCCGGCGAGCCAGACCTTCACGGCCGCCGCGCTGGCCGACGGTGTGCCTGCAGGGGCACACGCGGGTTCGGCGGCCGCCACGGGGCTGGCGGCGGAGAGCAGCGGCAGAACGACGAGTGCGGCCAGGGCCAGGGCGCGTTTGTTCACAGGGTTCTCCAGACAGGCAGGGGTTGTCTGATGTGGACGTTCCTCAGGCTTTGGGCCAGACGATCGCGCCCGGCGGGACCTGGGCGGTGAGCCGGCGGAACGAGCCGGCCGGCAGGACGTGCTGGTCGCGCAGGGCGGTGGCGACGAGCCGGGCCACCTCGATCGCTCCGGCGGCCTGGAAGTGCGTGTTGTCCTCGATCCCGTCCGGGTAGTTGGGCCACGGCCCGGCCGGGAGGTGCAGGAAGTACTTCTTCGTCCCCTCGACGCCCGCGCGGTTCCACAACGCCGTGCTGGACGCGGTGAGGTCGATCAGGGGCACGCCCTTGGCCGCCGCGAGCTCGCGCATCGCCGCCGGGTACGCGCCGTGGCTGGGGGCGGCGGTTCCCGTGCCGGTGAAGCGGCGGCGTTCGACGGACGTGACCAGCACCGGCTTCGCGCCCTTGGCCCGGCTCCGGTCGACGTACTGGGAGAGGTAGGACTTGTACGTCGTCGAGGGCTCGGTGTAGCGGGCCGGGTCCTCCTTCTTCTGGTCGTTGTGCCCGAACGAGATGAGCACGTGGTCGCCCCGCTTGACCCTGGACAGGAGGCGGTCGAGGCGGCCCAGGTCCACGAAGCTCTTCGAGCTGGCCCCGGACAGCGCCTCGTTCGCCGTGATGACTCCGTGGGTGAAGAACACCGGGAGTGCCTGGCCCCACCCGGCCCGGGGAGCCAGCGCCGAGGTGTAGGTGGAGGCGGTGGAGTCCCCCGCGACGTGGACGGTGACGGGTGTCGCCGCCGCGCCGGTTCCCGCGACCGCTGTGGAGAGGAGCGAGAAGGCGATGCCGAGGACGGCGGGCGTGCGCTTCAGGAGCATGGCGTCCTTTCAAGGCCGCAGGGTCTGGTAAGCGCTTTCCTGAACAGGTCGAAGTATGGCGCCCGGGGATCGGAAATTGCTACAAGGTGCTGAAAATCCTGCGTTCGACCGTCGAATCGACTGCCGCGGATTCGCTCCCGCGGCAGTCGATTCGACCTCATGGCAGTCCGAAGAGGACGGTATGGTCAGCCGGTGGACTCGCCCGACGGTGCGGGGAGCTGGGCGCCGAGCGGGACCGGCGTGCCGAAGTTCGGGGTGCCGTCGGCGTTCCAGGTGAACTTCTGCGCGCGGGTGGAGCGTTCCATGCCGCACCCCGCCGAGGCGCTCGTGTTGCCGTGGTAGACGATCCAGTCCTCGGTGCCGTCGGGGGACTTGAAGAACCCGTTGTGGGCCGGGCCGAACACGCCGTGGGCGTCGTTGCGCTGGAAGACCGGTTCGGGCGACTTGGTCCAGTGCGCGCGGTTGAGCGGGTCGGACCCGGTGAGGGTGAGCAGGCCGAGCTTGTAGTCGGGACCCCAGCAGGCGCTGGCCGAGTACACGATCATGGTGCGGCCGTTGCGGTACAACGGTTCCGCGCCCTCGTTGACCGGCGCGGTCTGCCGTTCCCACGCCAGGGTGGGCTGGGAGATCGTGCGCCGCGCGCCGCTGGTGGTGTACGGGTTGGACAGCGGGGTGATGGTGAGGCTCTGGGTGCCGTCCATCGCGCTGCCCATCAGGTACAGCTTCCCGTTGTGCTGCAGGACGCTCGGGTCGAGTTCCCACGTGCTGCCGAGGTCCGCCTTGAACGTGTACGGGCCCATCGGGTCGGTGCCCGCGCTCTCCAGCACGTGCAGGCGCTGGGTCGGGTTGTAGTCGGGCACGTTCTGCCCGGCCACGTAGTACAGGTACCACCGGCCGCCCAGGAGGTGGAACTCCGGTGCCCACATGTTGCAGCACCCGTTGGGGCGTCCGGACAGGCTGAACACCACGGTGTCCGCCGCGCTCGACAGGCCGGCCAGCGTGCGGGAACGGCGCATGGTGATCGTGGAGTTCCACGTCGTGGTGGCCAGGTAGTAGTAGCCGTTGTGGAACTGCAGCCACGGGTCGGGACCGCTGGCCTTGATCGGGTTGGTGACGTTGCCCGGTGCGCCGATCCTCACCAGCTGCCACTGCTGGTTCGCGCCGCCGGTGTCGGGCCACTGGATCACCTGGGCGCCGTTGGCGGCGGAGAAGTCGAGGACGTCGACGGCCTTGCCGCTCGCCCGGCTGACCAGCCGGACGTGCCCGTCCGGCGAGTCGGCCAGCCGGAACTGCTGCCCGGTGCGGCCGGCGTCCGTCGTCTGCACGAGCCCGGCCCGGTCCGCGGTCGACGGGAAGTCCAGCACCTTGCCGCTGTGCCGGGACTTCACCCGGTAGTAGCCGCCACCGGAGTCGACGAACTGCCACTGCTGCCAGGCGCCGTCGTTGCGCGCGTACTGCGAGATCCGGGCGCCGTCCCCGGTGGCCAGGTCGTAGACGTCCAGCGCCTTGCCGCTGTTGCGGTTGACCAACGCGTAGGACGCGCTGGGGTCCACGACCGCGGCGGACGCCACCGTCGGCACGGCGGCGGTGATGCCGCCCAGCAGGAGGACGGTGGCTGCCAGGACGGTGCCACGCGAGCTGCTGATCGAGGTCAAGGGGTTCTCCTCACCGCAGGAACGGCCAGCCGGCCGAGTCGTAGGCCAGCAGGTTGACGCCGAGCCGGGACGCGCCGGTGCCGGTGTAGTAGTGGTAGATCAGGACGTCACCGTCGACGTCGGCGAGGACGTCCTGGTGCCCCGGTCCGTGCACGTTGCCCTGCCCGGCCAGGACCTCCGTGCCGCCGCCGGACGTCAGCGTGGTGCCGTTGCGGGCGATGTACGGGCCGGTGACGCTGGTGGAGCGGCCGGCCATCACCCGGTACGTGCTGGACGCGCCCCGGCAGCACAGGTCGAACGAGACGAAGAGGTAGTAGTAGGCGCCGCGTTTGACGATGTTCGGCGCCTCGATCGCCCCGCCGTTCCTGCCCGCGACGGAGCGGACCGTCGAGTCGGACCGCAGGCCGGTGGCCGGGTTGAGCGCGACCATCTTGATGCCGGACCAGAACGAGCCGAAGCTCAGCCACCAGCGGCCCTGGTCGTCCACGACGAGGTCCGGGTCGATGGCGTTGAAGTTGTCCGACGTCCGCGACTCGACCACCAGGCCGCGGTGGGTCCACGTGCCGGAGTCGCCGCTCGGGCTGGTGGCCAGGAAGATCGCCGACCGGTTCGAGCCGAACGTCGAAGCCGAGTAGTAGAGCCAGTACCGTCCGTCGCGATAGGACACGTCCGGCGCCCAGAGGTTGCTGCTGCCACCGGTGTACGGGGTGGTCCACGACGCGCCGCCGGGGAACGCCGAACCCGCGTTGCGGAACGCGGTCCTGTCGGTGGAGGTCTTCAGCGCGATGTTGGTGCCGGTGTGCGCCACCAGGTAGCTGCCGTCGGGGCGTTTCACCGCGCTCGGGTCGTGCACGCCGACGTCACCGGTGACATGGCCGGGCAGCGGATAGGCCGACGCGTGCGGTGCCGTCGCGACGGTGGTGGTCAGGACCACCGCCGCGACCAGTGCGGCTTTTGCCAGTGCGTACTTCCTCAGATCCATGAGACACCTCGATCTCTGGGACGGAGTCGCGGCGGCGGGTGGAACCGTTGTCACTCCAGGACGAACGTCGCGTCCGCCCGTCCTTGCGCGTCGGCGACCGCCTGCAGGTAGAGCAGTCCGGCGCTGGCGCGGATGTGGCGGCCGGGGAAGTTCACCGACTCGAACGACACCGCCGAACTCGCGGCGAGCCCGGCGCGCTGCGTGAAGCTGGCGTCGTTGCGGAACAGTGCGCTGCCGTCGCTGCGGTCGACCCACAGCTCGTTGTTGCGGTGCCGCAGGTAGTAGCCGGGGAAGTTGGCCGACTCGAGCGACACCGTGCCGGAGCCGGCCAGCCCCGTGACGAGCTTGAACTGGGAGTCGGCCAGCGGTGCCACGCCTGCTTCCATGCGCGCGCGGTACTCCCAGTGCCGCACGAAGCGGTCGGCGGCGGCATGGGACCGGAGCCTGACCGGGGTCGGCCCGTCGGCGACCGGGATGCCGAAGTCCGGTGTGCCGTCGGCCTTGTAGTAGACCTTCTGCACGCGGGTGCGGCGGTTCGGGTCGTTGAGCGGGTCGCCGCTGATGTCACGGTAGTTGCGGTCGTGGTAGACCATCACGTCGCTGCTGCCGTCCTCGGACACCGTGAACGAGTTGTGGCCGGGTCCGTACTGGCCGGTCGCGTCGTTGCTGGTGAAAACGGGGTTGGCACCTTTGGTCCACGACGCCGGGTTGAGCAGGTCCGCCGACGCCGACGCGGTCAGCAGGCCGAGGCAGTAGTTCGCGTCGGTGGCACTGGCCGAGTAGGTGAGGAACACCTTTCCGTTGCGTTGCAACACCGCCGGTCCCTCCGCGACCTTGAACCCGCGGGTCTCCCAGGCGAGCGACGGCACCACCAGCCGCGTCACCGTGCCGGTGATCGTCCACGGGTTCGCGCCCATGCGGGCGAGGTAGACGTTGGAGTTCGTGGCGATGCCCGGTTCCTGCTGCGCCCAGGTCAGGTAGCGCACGCCGTTGTGCACGAACGTGGAGGCGTCCAGGGAGAAGGTGTCCCACGGGGTGGTGATGCGGCCGCGCTCGGTCCACGACCCGGTCAGCGGGTTGGCGCTGGAGGTCTCCAGCACGTACATCCGGATGCGCCAGATGTCGTCGCTGCGGCCCGCCGCGAAGTAGACGTACCATTTCCCGTTGATGAAGTGGATCTCCGGCGCCCAGATGTGGGCGGCCATCTCACCGCTGGAGTGCTTGCGCCAGATCACCGTCTCCTGCGCGGAGGCCAGTCCCTGGATCGTGGTCGCGCGGCGCAGGACGATCCGGTCGTACTCCGGAACGGTCGCGGTGAAGTAGTAGAAGCCGTCGGTGTGCTTGAAGATGTGCGGGTCGGCGCGCCGTTCCGCGATCGGGTTGGTGTACCGCACCGCGGGCGCCGCACCCGCCTGCGGCACGGGCATCCCGGCCACGCAGGTGACGGCGGCGAGCGCCAGCACGGCCAGGCGGAGGAGAACGGTCTTCATCGACTGTCCTTTCAGGCCAGTGGTGCGGTGACGGTGAAGGACGCGTCACCGGCGAACGCCGAACCGGAGGTGCGCCAGTCGACGCGCAGCTCGTGGTCGAGGTGGCGCAGGTAACGCCCGGGGTGGGAGTAGGACTCGAACGACGTGCTGCCGCCGCCCGCGAGACCGGCCCGGCCGCAGAAGGTGGCGTCGCGGGCGAACGTCGCGTCACCGCTGTTGGTGTCCAGCCGGACGCGGAAGTCGTAGTGCCGCAGGTAGCGGTCGGGGAAGTTCACCGACCTCAACGAGTAGCAGCCCGCGTTCGCCAGCCCGGCCACGACGGTGAACGTCGCGTCCCGGCGCACCGACAGCGCGCTGGACGAGCTCACCGGCTCGACGTAACCGAGGTTGTCGCGGTGGCGGACGAATCGGTCGGGCAGGTTGGCCGAGCGCAGCGACCGGGCCCCCGTGGCCACCGCCGTGCCGTCACCGGAGTCCTCCCGCAGCACGGTGAAGTGCCGCGCTGTGCCGGACAGCCCGGCCAGTTCGGCCTTGGCGCCGAAACTGCCGAGGTTCGTGCTGTCGGCGTAGAAGTACCGCCGCTGTCCGTACTGGTCGAAGTAGATCCGCCACCGGCCGTCGGGCAGTCGCACGAGCGCGGGTCCTTCGAGGCCGGAACCCCAGCCCGCCCAGTTGCCCGTGCCGACGAAGGTCCACGGCCCGTTCAGCGACGTGGCGGTGGCGTGCTCGATGTACTTCGTGGTCTCGTTCTTGAGGAAGTTGTGGTAGGTCCCGCCGACCTTGACCAGGAAGCTGTCGATGTAGTTGGCCGGGATGCCGAGCGCGGCCGGACTGCTCCACGCCGACAGGTCCGCGTTCGTCGCGGTGATCCGGTACGGGCGGAACTGTCCCGCCGTTCCGGCCGTGGACGCGGAGAAGACCACGTGCACGCTGCCGTCGGAGTCCTTGAACCACTCCGGTGCCCAGGTGCTGCCGGTGGCCCCGTTCAGTCCTACCCGGACGTTGCGCAGGAACGTCCAGCTCACGTAGTCCGCACTGCGGGCGAAACCGATGGTGTCGCCCGTCCAGTTCGTCGTGTAGACGAGGTAGTAGTACCCGTCGGTGTGCCGCAGGACGCTGGGATCGCGGATCAGCCCCGACGGCGGCGTGTAGGCGTTGGCCCTGACCTGGGTGAAGCTGGTCGCGTTCGCCGAGTCGAAGACGTACATGTTCGACTCGCTGCTGTTCGTGAACGCGGTCATCACGTAGTGCGGCACGGGGCCGGCCGCCGATACCACCGGACTGGCGACGACGGCCGACCCGGCGGCGAACGCGGCCGTGACGGCGATGAGCACGCGCCTTCTGAACGAACGGACGGCACGCGGCAGGGGAAAACGCATGGGCCGGCTCCTAGCGCCATTGAGAGGAGGCTCCGTACGTGAGCGTTAACACTATGTTGCAAGGTTGCTGTGGATGGCAATGCCGCTTGGCGGTGCTGGCGCCGGGTTAGCGATAACAACGAGGTCCGGCGACTGCCGTCGAAATTCCACCGCGCGTCGTTCGACGAGGATTCGACGATTCACGCGCCGCCGGTCCGGCGGGGAAGCGCACGCCGTTGTCACCCTTGTCCGGGACCGACCCGGTCGTAGTGGGCGACGATCACACCCTTCGGCGTCGTCACGCTGCCGGTCAGCTCGAACTCCGTCAGCGGAGCGGGCCCGTCGAACAGCCGCGCGCCGCCGCCCAGCGTCACCGGGTGGATCACCAGCGTGTACCGGTCGACCAGCCCGGCCGCGTGCAGCGACCGCACCAGCGCCGCGCTGCCGATGACCGAGAGGTCGTCTCGCAGAGACGCCACGTCCTCGATCGACCGCAGCAGCACCGAGTTCTCCCACGCGTCCGCGTCGGGAAGGCTCGACGAGACGACGTACTTGCGGGCGGCGTTCATGTGCGTGGTGAACGGGTTCCCGTCGGTGGCCGAGGCCCACACGCCGATGAAGTCCTGCCACGTGCGGCGCCCGAACAGCATCGACCCGGACCCCGCCATGCCCTTGGCCATCTCCGCCGCCAGCACGTCGTCCTGGTAGCGCGCACCCCACCCGCCCTGCGTGAAACCGCCACGCGTGTCCTCGTCCGGGCGTCCGAAGCCCTGCACGACACCGTCGAGCGTCATGAACATCGTCGTCGAGACAGAACGCATCGCCGCACTCCTTGAAGGTTGAAGTCACCCCTACACGAACGGCCGGGCCCGGTTTCGACACGCGTGCTTCCGGGACTGCTCCATTTGAGAAGTCGGTACCACCTGCGTAACGACCCGGTCGCTCACAGAGACATCAGCCTTGGTGTCCGCGCGAGGTGAGGGTGTGTGCCGATGAAGATCGATCTGTTCAACGAGATCCAGAACCCCGGCCCTGCTCCCGAGCAGTTCCGCTTCCGCCAGGCCCTGGACCAGGCTCGCCTCGCCGACGAGCTCGGCTACGGGTGCTGGTGGCAGGTCGAGCACCACGGCGCGGGGGAGTTCAGCCTGTCGTCCGCTCCCGAGCTGGTGCTCGCCGCGCTGTCGCAGCAGACCTCCCGCATCCGCCTCGGTCACGCCGCCGTGCTCGCGCCCGGCCGTTTCAACCACCCGATCCGCGTGGCCGAACGCGCCGCCACCCTCGACCACCTCAGCGGCGGCCGCGTCGAGCTCGGCCTCACCCGCTCCACCATCCCCGAGTGGAACCTCTTCGGCGTCGAGCCCGCCGACGCGCGTGCCCAGACCGCCGAGGCGTTCGAGATGGTGCCGAAGATGTGGACCACCGACCGCTTCTCCCACTCCGGTGAGCACTACGAGGTCTCCGACGTCTCGATCATCCCGAAGCCGCTGCAGACCCCGCACCCGCCGCTGTGGCAGGCCGCCGCGTCCCCGACGTCCTTCGAGGAGGCCGGCCGCCGCGGCGTCGGCGTGCTCGGCACCACGATCTGGGAGTCCCTCGACCGGGTCGCCCGCATGATCGACCTCTACCGCGCGGCCGCCGCGCAGTGCACCTCGCCGGTCGGCTCGTTCGTCAACGACCAGGTCGCCTACTTCACCTTCGTGCACTGCGCCGAGACCGACGAGCAGGCCATGCGCAACGGGGCCGCGGCCGCCGCGGCCTGGTACACGGTGACGGCGTTGCGCTTCTTCAACGCCGCCGCCGAGTTCGCCGCGACCATGCAACGCCACCAGGACATCCTCGCGACCGGCGGCAACGGTCTCACCGGCGAGTTCCTGCGCGCCGAGCTGGACGCCGCCCCCACCGAGGCGCAGCTCGTGATCGGCCGGATCATCCAGGGCGAGGACGTGCCCGAGGACGAGGTGTTCGAGGTGCTGTCGGCGCAGCAGTCGCTGATCGTCGGCAGCCCGGACACGTGCCGCAAGAAGCTGCGGGCCTACGCGGACCTCGGCATCGACCGGTTGATGTGCCTGCAGCAGATCGGGCCGATCGGGGCGGACGAGGTGATGACGAGCATCAGGCTGATCGGGGAGCTGATCCCGGAGTTCGACCGGTCCTGACCCCGTCGGGCGGGCCGGAGACCAGTTGCCGGTCCTGGCGCAGCTGCCTGGCCATGTTCCAGCCGAGCACACCGACGACCCCGCCCCGTACGACGTAGTGCGCGACGAACTTCCGTTCGTCGAGCCGGCCGTGGGCGACCGACATCTCCGCTCCGGCCGGGAACACGCCGTACGCCTGGACCTTCGCGTCGAACTGGTCGGTCCAGAAGTACGGCACCGGCGCGAACGGGGTCTGTGCGCCGAGCAGGGTGCGGGCCACCGCCATGCCCTGTTCGGTGGCGTTCATCCGGTGCTCGACCCGCATCAGGCCACCGAAGTGCGGGTGGAACCAGCGGGCCACGTCGCCGGCGGCGTACACGCCGTCGGCGGCGCGGCAGGTGGCGTCGCACACCACGCCGTCGTCCACCGGCACGCCGGACCCGTCGAGCCAGCCGGTGGCGGGCACCGCGCCGATCGCGACCAGCACGACGTCCGCCCGCACCACCGTTCCGTCGGTCAGTTCGACGCCCGACACCGCGCCTTCGCCGTGCAACCTGACCACGCCGACGCCGTTGCGCAGCCGCACTCCGCGTTCCTCGTGGAGCTCGGCGATCGCCGCCGCGACCCGGTCGCCGAACTGGCGGACGAGAGGCAGGGGCAGCGGGTCGACCAGCGTCACGTCCAGCCCGAGCTGTCGCGCCGCCGCCGCGGCCTCGGTGCCGAGGAACCCCGCGCCGACGACCACGACCGCCGACGACCGCAGCAGATCACCGCGCAACGCCAGCGCGTCGCCGACGGTGCGCAACACGTGCACCCCGGCGAGGTCGTGGCCGGACGGGAGTGTCCGCGGCGTCGTCCCGGTGGCGATCACCAGGCCGTCGTAACCGAGCTCCTCGCCGTTCGACAGCGCGACCGTGCGACGAGCGAGGTCCAGTCCGCACGCGGCGTTCCCGAGCAGCAGCTCGATGTCGTGGTCCACGTACGCGGATTCCGGCCGCAGCACCGTCCTCTCCGGCTCCCAGGCACCCGCCAGGACCTGTTTGGACAGTGGTGGCCGGTCGTAGGGGAGTGCCTCCTCGTCACCGACCAGGGTGAGCCTGCCGGTGTAGCCCTCCCGGCGCAGCGTCTCGGCGGTGGTGACGCCGGCCGCCGAAGCGCCGACGACGACCACCCGTTCGAGGTTCCCCACTACCGGTCGACCACGATCGCCAGCGCCGGGCACAGCAGGGCGGCGTGCTCGGTCGCCGCCTCCAGTTCGGCGGGCGGTTCTTCCAGCAGCAGGACCACCATGCCGTCCTCGTCGCGCTGGTCGAACACGTCGGGTGCCGCCAGTACGCACTGGCCCGCGCCCACGCAGGCGTCCACGTCGATGCGCACCTTCATCGGTTGTCCTCCTCCCTGTCCCAGATGACCGGCAGCGCGCGCACGCCGTAGACCAGCGCGTCGTTCTTGAACTCGATCTGCTCGAACGGCACGGCGAGCCGCAGCGTCGGGATGCGCTGGTGCAGGCGGGCGAACACCTCCTGCAGCTCCACCCTGGCCAGCTGCTGGCCGAGGCACTGGTGGATGCCGTAACCGAACGCCAGGTGCGCGGTCGCCTCACGCTCGAGGTCGATGCGGTCGGGGTCGGGGAACACCGACTCGTCCCGGTTGCCGGCGGACAGCACGGCGACGAGCCACTCACCGGCCTTGATCGTCTCGTCGCCGATCGTCAGGTCGCCGGTGGCCTGACGCAGCACGCCGAACTGCACGATCGACAGGTACCGCAACATCTCGTCGACGGCGGTGCCCGCGAGCCCGGGATCGGCCCGCAGCGCGGCGAGCTGGTCCGGCTGGCGCAGCAGGGCCAGCGTGCTGAGGCCGATCATGTTGGCCGTCGTCTCGTGCCCGGCGATCAGCAGCGTGATGCCGAGGGTGACCAGTTCCTCGACCGACAGCTCCTGGCCGCTCTCCCCGGCCCGGACGATCAGCCTGCCGAGCAGGTCGTCGCCCGGCGCCGCCAGTTTGGTCAGCACGAGCTGGGTCATGAACCCGACGACCTCGAGGTTGGCCTGCTCCAGCGCGGCGGGGTCGCTGTTCGTGCCGATGAGCACGGCCGTCTGCTCCTGGAAGCGGTCGCGGTCGGCGTAGTCGACGCCCAGCAGCTCGCAGATCACCAGTGAGGGGATCGGCAGCGCGAAGTCCGCCACCAGGTCGACCGGCCCGGTTCGCGCCAGCAGCGCGTCGAGGTGGTCGTCGACCAGGCCCTGGATGTAGGGGCGCATGGCCTGGATCCGCTTGACGGTGAACTCCGGCGTCAGCAGGCGGCGCAGCCGGGCGTGGGCGGGGCCGTCCATGTTCAGCAGGCTGCCGGGCGCCACCGGCCGGTCGAGCAGGCCGCCCGCCACGACGTGCGTGGACGGTGCCGCGTGCGAGCTGAGGTGGGGATCGCCCAGCATCGCGCGCACGTCGGCGTACCGGCTGACGACGCGGGCTTCGACGCCGACCGGGCACGCGAGCGCGGGCGTGCCCTCCCGAGCACGCAGCTCGGCGTACTCGGCGGGCGGGTCGAACGGGCAGCCGGAGTCGCGTGCGGTCGGGAAGGTGGCCAGGTCAGCGGACGTGTCCACAGTGGTCTCACTCATGGTCCGGCCCACCTTCCCGAGAAAAAATGGCAGTCGCTGTCATATGGCTGAGGCTGCCAGATGACACTGAATGCCGCAACCGCTCGGCGTGTCAGGTGGCAGTGGCTGTCATGTGGCAGTGCTACCGTGCGGTTCGCCGGGAGAGGGCTGTGAGGTGGCGTTATGGGCTTGCGTGAAGCGAAGATGGAACGCACCCGGCGGTTCATCGCCGAGTCGGCGTTCGACCTGTTCGTCGCGCAGGGGTACGACGACACCACGATCGAGCAGATCGCCGCCGCGGCCGAGGTCGGCACCCGCACGCTGTACCGCTACTACGCCACCAAAGAGGCACTGGTCGTCAGCTTCGTGCAGAACGGCCTGGACGCGGCGATGGAGGCCTTCCTCGCCCAGCCCGACGAGACTCCGCTGCCCGAGGCGCTGCACGCCGTCATCGGCAGCGTCGAGCAGACGATCGCGACGAACTCGGCGCGCCTGCTCGCCCTGTACGAGATCTTCGACAAGACCACGGGGCTGCGGGCCGGCCTGGCCGACCTGTGCTGGAGCTGGCGTCAGCGGCTGGCCCAGGAGATCCTCCGGCGTGAGGGCGGGACCGGCGACGTGCTGTTCGCCGCGCTGACCGCCGCGAGCACCATGAACGTGATCGAGGTCGTCGTGCAGACGTGGACCTCGGGCGGCGGCAGGGCCGAGGTCGCGGACATCGCCCGGGAAACGCTGGAGCTGTTGCACACCAAGACGATCCCGTTCCCCGCCCCCGCCGGCTGAGCTGACGCGTCCCCGGATCAGCGAGCCGGGCTGATGCCCGCCACGGCGAGCGCGAACAACCGTCCTGCCGAGGCCGCCGGGTCCTGGTGGTGCTCGGTGACCATCACGATGCCGACGATCAGCGTCACCAGTTCGACGGCCGTGACGTTCCCCGCGACCGTGCCGTCCCGGACCGCCCGGCGCAGCAACGGTTCCGCCGCCTGTGCGACCACCGACGCGCACGAGTTCCCGTCCACCGGGTCGCCCTCGTAGGCCAGGGCGGTGGCAAGGCCACGCGCTGTGACGCAGTACGCGACGAGCTCGTCCAGCCAGGCGAGCAGCGAGTCCCTGCTGTCGCCCGCGCCGTCCAGTTCGCGCGCCCGGTCGCACAACGCCTCGATCCGTTGTGCGGACACGGCTTCCAGCAGGGCGTGCCGGTTCGGGAAGTGCCGGCGCACCGTCGCCGAACCGACCCCGGCGACGCGGGCGATCTGCTCCAGCGACGCACCACCGCCGTGCGCGGCCACCTCCTGCTCGGCGACGGCGAGGATCCGCTCGTAGTTGCGTCGGGCGTCGGCGCGCTGGCGGTCGGCCATGTCCACCTCGTGCTTGCTAAGTGGCGGGGTCCGCCATATCGTAGCGGACGTCTAAACGGCGGACCCCGCTGTTTTCGTTTCCGCAGCTGAGGAGCCTCATGTCCGCACCAGTGCTGGTCACAGGAGCCACCGGTAAGCAGGGCGGCGCAGCCGTGCACGCCCTCAAGGCGGCAGGTGTGCCCGTGCGCGCGTTGGTCCGCGATCCGTCGGCCGATCGAGCAAGAGCTCTGGGCGTCGAGCTCGTCGTGGGCGACCTGAACGACCGCGACTCGCTGGTCGGTGCCGCGAAGGGTGTCCGGGCCGTGTTCTCGGTGCAGATGGCCCTGCTGACCGAGGACGGGTTCGACTTCCCCGGCGAGCTGGTCCAGGCCACCAACCTGGTTCAGGCCGCGCTGGAGGCGGGCGTCCCGCACTTCATCCAGACCACAGTGGACGGTGCGGGCGAACGCATCACGGACGAGCGCTTCCCCATCAGGGAGGCGTCGCTCAACACCAAGGCCGAGATCCAGGACCGGGTCCGCGAGGCCGGGTTCGAGCGGTGGACGCTGCTCAAGCCCGGCTTCTTCATGGAGAACTTCCTGCCGTCGTCGGCGTTCCTGTTCCCGCGCGGCATCGAGGGCGGCCTGGTGAGCCTGCTCCGGCCCACCACCCGGTTGTCGCTGGTCGCGGTGCGGGACATCGGCACCGCGGTGGCCGCCGCCGTCGCCGATCCGGAGCGCTTCGACCGGGTCGAGCTGGAGCTCGCGAGCGACCACCTCTCGATGACGGAGATCGCCGCCGTGCTCTCGGACGCGTTCGGCGTCTCGCTCTCCGCACCGGACATGACCACGGAGCAGGCGTTCGCCGCGGGCATGCCGGAGATGGCCGCCGGGCACGACCGGTTGAACGAGACCGGCATGGCGGGCCGCCCGGAGTACGCCAGGGCGCTCGGCCTGCCGCTCACGAGCTTCGCGGAGTGGGCCAAGACGCTCACGCCGTGACCCTGCCCCACGGCCGTCACTGACCTGTCGCGTCCAGCGGCAGGACGACCTGGAACCTGGTGTCACCCGGACGCGACTCCACGCGGATGGCGCCGTGGTGCTTGTTGACCACGATCCGCCAGGAGATCTCCAGCCCGAGTCCGGTGCCCTCGCCGACCGGCTTGGTGGTGAAGAACGGTTCGAAGATCCGGCTCTTCACCTCCGCCGGGATGCCGGGACCGGTGTCGCCGATCTCCACGACGAGGTGCCTGTCCTGCCTGGAGGTCCGCACGGTCAACGTCCCCGCACCGCCCATCGCGCTCAAGGCGTTGTCGATCATGTTCGTCCACACCTGGTTGAGCTCGCCCGCGTAGGCCGGGATGAGGGGGAGCGTCCGGTCGTAGTCCTTGACCACCCGGACGTCCGTGAGCTTCCCGCCGAACATGACCAGGGTGGAGTCGAGCAGCTCGTGCACGTCGACCACCTGGAACGGCGCGCGGTCCATCTGCGAGTACTGCTTGGCGGCACCGACCAATGTGGACACCCTGGTCGTGGCGTCCTCGATCTCGTTCATCAGCAACTCGGTCTCGACCGTGTACCTGAGCCAGTGCACGGCGGGCCCCGTGACGGCGGCCGGGCACGACACGAGTGACCCCTCCAGCCACTCGACGTCCAGCCCGGCCGCGACCAGGACGGGCGCGACGTCCCAGCCGCCGGTGATGCCGTGGCCGTCGAGCCAGTCGGCGACCTCGTCCTCGGCGTCGCTGGTCTCCAGCGGACTGAGCTTCGGTGCCTTGGCGACCCGCTCGACCGCCTTCTCCTGCAGCTTGACCAGCGCCGGCAGCACGGCCGGGTCGATCGCCCCCTGTGCCAGGAGGGCGAGCTTGTGCCGCATGCCCGCGACCCGCTCGCGCAGTGCCGCGGTCGCCCGCACGGCGGCCGCGGCCGGGTTGTTGAGCTCGTGGGTGAGGCCCGCGGACAGCGCGCCGAGCGCGGTGAGCCGTTCGTGCTGGCCCACCGTCGCCTGGGTGTTGCGCATGCCCCAGAAAAGGCCCTCCAGCAGGTGCATCGCCATCGGGAACCACGCGCGGACCATCGGGCCGAACTCGTCGGCGTCGAACTGCAGCATCGACGTGGCGGTGATCGACTCGACGGTCATCTGGTAGGTCGGCTGGTCGAGCTCCAGGTAGGCCTGGGTGGCACCGAAGTACGAGCCGCGCAGGTCGCTGCGGCTCACCTCGATCCGCTGGCCGCCGATGGTGCGGCACAGCGCGACCGTGCCTTCGAGCAGCACGAAGAAGCACGTCGCCGGTTCGCCTTCGGTGAGCACGGCCGTGCCCGCCTCGCGGACCTCGACGTGACCGTGGCCGGCCAGCCAGTCCAGCTGGGACTGGTCGAGCTTCTCGAACAGGAACAGCGCGCGCAGTTCCTCCGCGGTGAGCCTCTCCATCACGACCTCTCCAGGTAACGGTGGACCAGGGTGACGGCCATGGCGCCCTCGCCGACCGCGGACGCGACGCGCTTCACCGAGTCCGCCCGGACGTCGCCCGCGACGAACACACCGGGCACGTTCGTCTCCAGGTGGTACGGCGCCCGCTCGAGGTCCCACCCCGGGGGTGAGCCGCCGAGGTCGGGTCCGGCGAGGAGGAAGCCGCGGTCGTCCCGTTCCAGCGTGCCGTCGAGCCAGTCCGTGCGCGGGGCGGCGCCGATGAACGCGAACAACCAGCTCGCCTGAACGGTCGTCGTCTCGCCGGTCTTGTTGTCCAGCAACGTCAACGTCTCGAGGTGGTCCTCACCCGAGCCATCGCGGATCTCGGTGTGCGTGCGCACCTCCACGTTCGGGATCGCCGCGAGCTGGTCGATCAGGTACCGCGACATCGACTGCTCCAGCGAGTCGCCCCGCACCAGGATCACGACCTTGCGCGCGTGCCCGGAGAAGTAGACGGCCGCCTGGCCCGCGGAGTTCGCGCCACCGACCAGGTACACGTCCCGCCCGGCGCAGTTGGGTCCCTCGGTGGTCGAGGCGCCGTAGTACACGCCCCGCCCCGTCAGCTCGCCGAGTCCGGGGGCGTCGAGCAGCCGGTAGGACACGCCGGTGGCGAGGATGACGGTGTGGGCGGCGAGCTCGGTGCCGTCGCCGAACCGAACGACGCGCGCGGCTCCCCGGCGTTCCAGGGCGACGACGTCGCGGGTGGTGAGCAGCTCGACCCCGAACTTGACCGCCTGCCTGCGGGCCCGTTCGGTCAGCTGCCCGCCGGACACCCCGTCGGGGAAGCCCAGGTAGTTCTCGATGCGGCTGCTCGTCCCCGCCTGGCCACCCGTCGCGATCCGTTCCACCAGGACGGTCCGCAGTCCCTCCGACCCGCCGTACACCGCGGCGCCGAGCCCCGCGGGCCCGCCGCCCACGACGATCAGGTCGTAGAACTCGGCCGACGGCTGCGTGCTCAGGCCCACCTCGGCGGCGAGCTCCGCGTCGGAGGGGCCGACCAGGGCCTTGCCCTGAGCCGTGACCACGACGGGCAGGGTCGTCCCGTCCTGGTGCGCCGCGGTGAGCAGGCAGCGCGCCTCCGGCTCGTCGAGCGTGTGCCAGCGGAACGGAACGTTGTTGCGTGCCAGGAAGTCCCGCACCTCGTAGGAACGCGGCGACCAGCGGTGCCCGACCACCCGCACCCGCTGCGGCGGCTGCCGGTCGCTCACGGCCCAGGCGCGCAGCTGCTCGTCGAGCACCGGGTAGAGGTTCTGCTCCGGCGGGTCCCACGGCTTGAGCAGGTAGTGGTCGAGGTCCACGACGTTGATCGCCTGGATCGCGGCGTCGGTGTCGGCGTACGCCGTGAGCAGCACCCGGCGCGCCTGGGGGAACACGTCCATGGCCTGTTCGAGGAACTCGATGCCGCTCATCTGCGGCATCCGGTAGTCGGCGAGCAACGCCGCGACCTCCTCGCCGCGCAGCTTGATCTCGTGCAGGGCCTCGAGCGCCTGGGGCCCGGACTCCGCCCGCACGACGCGGTAGTGCTCGCCGTACATCCGGCGCAGGTCGCGCGCCACCGCCCGTGACACGGCCGGGTCGTCGTCCACCGTGAGAATCGAAGGCCGCGCGACGCGACCGGCACTCGTCATGCGCCCAGTCAAACACCAGAAGTTGTCGGCGGCCGCAGCCGAGGTACCGTCGAGCCGTGACCACTACCTGCCAGCACGTCGCCGAACTGGGCGCCGAACCCGCCCCCACCACACCGGAGGGGTGTGAGGACTGCCTGGCCGAGGGCGGCCGATGGGTGCACCTGCGCCTGTGCCTGGGGTGCGGCAAGGTCGCCTGCTGCGACTCGTCGCCCGCCAAGCACGCCTCGAAGCACTTCGCCGACGAGGCGCACCCGATCATGCGCTCGTTCGAGCCGGGGGAGACCTGGCGCTGGTGCTTCGTGGACAACACGGTCGTGTGACGGCCGCGGGCGCTCGGGTGGGTGTGACGCACCCTGCCTGAAATCCCCGTGCGGTCCTAGCGTCGAGATCATGAACGACGAACAGGTGATCTCGGAGCTGCACGGCCGGTGGGTGTTCGGCTGGGACCGTCGTGAAGGGGACACGCCCTTCGACTTCGAGCGCGTCTTCGGCGAGTTCTACGACTTCGGCTCACCGGACGTCCGCCTCTACGACGACTTCGACCCCGCACACCGGGTGGCGACGACCGCCGCGGGCTACGGCGCGATCTGGGAGCCCGCCTTCCGCGAGATGGTGTCGGCGGAGCACGCGATCGACGACGGGCCGCACGTCGTCGCGGGCGGCGATCTGGCCGCGTCCACCCTGAGGTTCGTGGCCCGGATCGCCGCACCCGCCGGCGTCACGGACATCCGGACCACGTCCTCGCTGGTCTGGCACCGGACGCCGGACGGGTGGCGGATCATCCGCGAGCACAACTCCACCCGGGTCCTGGCGCCGGGGGAGTTCAGCCGGGCACTTCGTCCAGGTACGCCTGCGCCTGCAGGGTGAACAGCTCGGCGTAGCCGGCCTTGGCCGCCATCAGCTCCTCGTGCGTGCCGTACTCGGCGACTTTCCCGTGCTCCAGCAACAGGATCCGCTCGGCCTGCCGCACGGTCGAGAACCGGTGCGAGATGTACAGCGTCGTCCGGCCCTCCGACAGCTCCCGCAGCCGCGCGAAGAGGTCGTGCTCGGCCCGCGCGTCCAGCGCCGACGTCGGTTCGTCGAGCACCAGGATCGGCGCCTCCCGCTGGAAGGCCCTGGCCAGCGCGATCTTCTGCCACTCACCGCCGGACAGGCTGACGCCCTGGTCGAACCAGCGGCCGAGCGGGCTGTCGTAGCCGCGGGGGAGCCGTTCGATCCGCTCGTCCGCGCCGGCGCGGCGTGCCGAGTCCTCGATGTGCGGCCGGTCCTCGAGCCGGGTCAGGTCGCCGAGGCCGATGTTCTCCGCCGCCGTGCCCTGGTAGGTCACGTAGTCCTGGAACATCGCGCTGATCCGCGTGCGCAGCTCGACGGGGTCGTACTCGCGGATGTCGACGCCGTCGAGCAGGATGCGGCCGCCGGTCGGGTCGTAGAGCCGGCAGAGCAGCTTGAACAACGTCGACTTGCCCGCGCCGTTGCGGCCCACCACCGCCACCGTCTCGCCGGGCCGGATCTCGAAGCTGACCTCGTCCAGCGCGGCCTCCTCGGCGCCCGGATACCGGAACGTCACCGAGTCGAACTCGATGTGACCCTCCACGGTGGACGGCATCGGCCGCGGTGACGGCGGCGCGGTGATCTCCGGCTTCGTGTCCAGGAACCGGTACAGCGTGTCGAGGTAGAGGTTGTTCTCGTACATCCCGGCGAACGCCGTGAACAGCCCGGACACCGACGTCTGCACGGACGCCGCCGCGGCCGTGTACAGCGCCAGGTCTCCCAGCGTGAGCCGTCCGCCGACCGCTTCCAGTGCGATGTACAACGTGATCGCCGATCCCGCGAGCGTGCTCAACAGCCCCCAGGACGTCGAGCTGACGTTGCGGTTGACCGTCAGCTTCCGCTGGCGTTCGTAGGAGACGGCGCCGAGCCGGCGGAACCGGTCGGCGAAGTACGGGCCGAGCCCGAACAGCTTCGTCTCCTTGGCGTAGGTGTCCGTCGTGACCAAAGAGGACAGGTAGTCCATCCGCCGCTTGATCGGCGACATCACGAAGGTCAGCCAGAACGCGCGTGAGCCGTACTTCGACTGCGAGATGAACGCCGGGATCGGCGCCACCAGCGCGACCAGGGCCAGCAGCGGGCTGATCGAGACGAGCAGCGCGATCATGCTGGTGAACGTGATCAGCGTCCGCAGGAGCCCCAGCGCGGAGTTCATCATCGACAGCGGCCGCGTCGGCGCCTCCTGCGCGGCCTGGCGCAGCATGTCGTACGACGTCGAGCCCTCGAAGTAGGCGAGGTGCAGTTCGCTGGCGTGCGCCATCACGCGGTGGCGGATGGTCAGCGTCATGCGTTCCTGCAGCAGCGACTGCGCGATCGACGTCAGCGCGCCGCTGACCGCGGTCGCGGCGAGCACGCCGAACTGGAGCAGCGCGACCTTCGCGATGTCACCGGTGGTGCCGGTGTGCCCGATCGCGGCGACGACGGAGTCCAGCAGCAGCTTCGCGATGTACGCGGTCGCGGTCGGCAGGAGTCCCGAGAAGAGCGTGATCAGCACGAGCAGGACGGTCAGGACCGGGCTGGCCTGCCACGTGAGCTTCGCGACCTTCGGCAGGCCGCGGACGGTGCCCACCACGGACGTCCTCGTGCGCTTCAGCCGGGAGCGCAGGTCCTTGGGTTCGTCGTCCTGCTTCGGTTCGGGGATGTCGACCGGCCCGGTGAGCCCGCTGTCCGGCACCGTCGTGGCGCGCCGCCGCCGTCCGCGCCGGCCCAGCACGGACTCCAGGCCACCCGGCATCATCCAGCCTCCACGGCGCCGTGCAGGAAGAAGTCGACCACCTGGCGCGTGGTGGGCGCGTCGACGTCGGAGGCCAGCCTGCGGCCACCGAACAGCAAGGTCAGGAAGAGGGAGGCGAGGTGCTCCGGCGGCAGTCGCAGCCGGTCCTGCTCCGGGGTGAACAGCTCGACCATCGCCCCCCGGATGGCGGCCATCGACTCGCGGCGCCCGCCCTTCCCCGTGCCGCGTCGTTGTCCTGGGTCGCGCTGCTTGGTCCGGCCGGACGCGTGCAGCGCGCTCATCAGCGCGCCCATCCGCTCCAGGTGCGCGCCGAGCGCTTCGGCGGCTTCGACGAGCCGGTCCTCCAGGGGTTGGTCGAGGGGGATCTCGGCGATCGCGTCGAGCACGTGATCGGGCCGCAGCGCCTCGGCCGTGCAGGCGTCGAACAGCTCGTCCTTGTCCTTGAACGCGCGGAAGACGGTGCCCTCGCCGATGCCGGCGGCCCGGGCGATCTGGCTGCTCGTCACGTTCGCGCCGTGCTCCATCAAGAGCGGCAGCACGGCGTGCACGATCATGGCGCGCCGGTCCTCCGCGCTCATGCTCGGCGCTCTTCGCCGGGTTTCGGATGCTGGTGTCATGCACCCATAGTGCGGAGTGAGTGCTCACTCCGTCAAATGAGAATGGTCCAGGGCGTCGAGTCGACGCTGGACGCGGTCGTCGGTGCGGTCCAGGTGTTCCGGCGGGAGAGTCTGGTGGAACCTCGGGCGAGCTGAGCGGAAACTCGGGCAAGCTGTTCCGATGCCGACCGACAACCAGGTGCCACGTCGCAGCAAGCGCTACTACCTCGTCGCCGGCGCGCTCGTCGTGCTGATCAACGTCGTGGCGTTCGCCTGCAGCGGCCGGGCCCTCTGGCCCATGGTCCTCGCGGGCACCTTGCTCGGCGGATTCCTGGTGGACGGCGTCGTGGACTGGCTGGGGCGTCGGCGCGCCGCGGGCGCGAACGACTGAGTGGCCCCGTCCCGCCAGCTGCGGAACGGGGCCACCGGGGTGGAGGTGTCCGTGCGGCCCGCGGGTCGTTGCGCCCCTGCGCTCAGGTGGCCTCAGTCGACTGGCTGCCACCGGGTTGTGCCGGTGCGGGCGGTCGGCCGGACGTCCTCGTGTCGTTCTCCGGATTCACGCATCACCTGCCTTTCGCGACGGAGGGGAGCGCTGCCGTGCCGGCCGTCCTGCCGGGACGCGGTTTCGCCAGTGCGGGCGGGACGCGTCCCGGTACGGCGTCGCCGGGACGGGCGGGCGGGGAGCCGGGGGGAGCGGTGGCTCCCCCCAGTTCGCTGCGATGATCGCGTCGAACTCGGTGCGCACCAGGTCCTCGTCCTCGCACAGCAACGCGAGGAACTCGTCGTCGAGCGTCTGCGCGACCACGACCGGCCCCGGTCAGGCGTTGATCTGCTTGACGTCCTGGCCGGTGTTCGTGATGGCGATCTTGCGCGGCTTCGCCTTCTCCAGCACCGGGATCCGCAGGGTGAGGACACCTGCGTCGTACGCGGCCTGGATGTGGTCGGTGTCGAGCGTGTCGCCGAGGAACAGCTGGCGGGAGAACACGCCCAGCGGTCGTTCCGCGACCTGCATCTCGGCGTTGTCGCCGGTGATGGTCGGGCGCCGTTCCGCCTTCACGGTCAGCACGTTGCGTTCGACGTCCAGCTCGATCGCGTCCGCGGACACGCCCGGCAGGTCGAACGCCACGACGAACTCGTCGCCCGCGCGGTAGGCGTCCATCGGCATCGCCGTGGGCCGTGACCACGTGCCCGGCCCGGTGAACACCTGCTGCGCCAAGCGGTCCAGCTCCCGGAACGGGTCAGTGCGCATCAACATCCGGCACCTCCTCGATGTTCTCTTCTGCTGTCAACGCGCACCTCAGTTGTAGCACGTCGTCGTAACGATGACAAGACAGGATGTCGTCGAGAGGATGACGCGCGCCGAGCGTGCGCAAAGCCAGCGCAGAACAGGATTTCGTGCCCTCTCCGGCAGGTCGATAGCGTCGAAATCATGGAGTGGAGCTTTGCGCCGGCCGAAGAACTCATCGCCGCGATGCGCGCCGGCGCGGTGACATCGGTGGAACTGACGGACGAGGCGATCGCCCGCATCGAGCGCGACGACGAAGTGGTCAACGCGATCTGCGTGCCGGACTTCGACCGTGCGCGGGCCGCCGCGCGCCAAGCCGACCAGGCCCGCGCACGGGGTGAGGACCGGCCACTGCTCGGCGTTCCGGTGACGGTGAAGGAGTCGTACAACGTCGCCGGGCTGCCCACGACCTGGGGCATGCCGCCGCACCGCGACTTCGTGCCGGCTGAGGACGCGATCCAGGTGTCACGGCTCAAGGACGCGGGCGCGGTGGTGCTCGGCAAGACCAACGTCCCGCTGGGACTGCAGGACATCCAGAGCTTCAACGACATCTACGGCACCACCACCAACCCGTGGGATCGCGCTCGCACCTCGGGCGGGTCCTCCGGCGGGTCGGCGGCGGCGCTGGCGTCCGGGTTCGGCGCGCTGTCCATCGGCTCCGATATCGCCGGATCGTTGCGCACCCCCGCGCACTTCTGCGGTGTCCACGCGCACAAGCCGACGCTCGGACTGGCGGCCAGCCGCGGCATGGTCGCGCCGTCCGAGCCGGCACTGCCGGTCGAGCTCGACCTCGCCGTCGTCGGTCCGATGGCGCGCACCGCCCGCGACCTCACGCTCCTGCTCGACGTCATGGCCGGACCGGACCCGCTGACGTTCGGCGTGGCGCACCGCGTGGAACTGCCGCCCGCCCGCCACGCGCGGCTGCGCGACTTCCGGGTCCTGGTCCTCGACGAGCACCCGTTCATCCCGACCGGGTCCGCTGTGCGGGAGGCCGTGAACCGGGTGGCCACCGCGCTCGCCGACGGTGGCGCCCGCGTCGCACGGCACAGTCCGCTACTGCCCGATCTGGCCGAGGCCGCGACGCTCTACATGCGGTTGCTGGTCTCCGGCTCCGTCGCGCGTTTCCCCGTCGAGTCGCTCGACCAGCTGCGGACCCGCGTCGCCGGACTGAGTGCGCACGACCAGAGCCTCGACTCCGTGCGGCTGCGCGCGATGGTGTGCAGCCACCACGACCGGGTCGAGGCGAACACCCGCCGCGAGGTCCACCGCCACGGCTGGCGACAGCTGTTCGCCGAGTTCGACGCCGTGGTGTGCCCGATCACGCCGACGCCCGCGTTCCCGCACGACCACAGCCCCGACCCGATGGAGCGGCGCATCGACGTCGACGGCGTCGAACACCCGTACTTCGACCAGCTCGTCTGGGCCGGTCTGGCCACCATGCCCGGCCTGCCCGCCACCGCCGTCCCCGCCGGCCGGTCCCCGGAGGGCCTGCCGGTCGGGGTGCAGCTCATCGGCCCGATGTTCGAGGACCGCACCCCGCTGCGGCTGGCCGAACTGCTCGAGCAGGTGGTCGGCGGTTTCCAGGCGCCGAAGTAGGGCCGTCACCGTCCGGCGGCGGGTCCGCAGGTCGTGCCGTTCAGGACGAACGAGGCCGGAGCGGCCGTGTTCCCGCTGTGCACCGCCTGGAAGCCGATGTCGACGGACCTGCCGGGCGGGATCGTCGCGTTGTGGCCGGCGTTGCGGGCGGTGACCTGGCCGGAGGACGGCGAGTAGGTGGCGTTCCAGCCGGAGGTGATCGTCTGCCCGCCGGCCAGGGTGAAGGCGAGGGACCAGCCGTTGATCGCCGCGGTGCCGGTGTTCGTGATGGAGAGGCTCGCGGTCAGGCCGTTGTTCCACGCGTTGACGGTGGGCTTGACGCTGCAGGTGCCCGGCGTCGGGGGGTTCGGGTCACCGCCGCCGGTGAGGCCGAAGAACTCGAGGGCCGCGGCGGCCATCCCGGACGACGGCAGGCTGTGCCCGGCGCCCTGGATGCTGTAGGCCTCCACCTTGTCGCCGTAGCGGCTGCGGTTCCAGCCGGCCCGCGGGGTGTCGGTGGACGTCGGCGTCTGGCTCAGGCCGAACACGTTGGTCCACTGCTCGACCTGCTCCTGCAGCAAGGAGTACGGGACGAGCGTGTCCGCGGTGCCGTGCCACAGCTGCATTCGCGGGCGTGGCCCGGTGTAGCCGGGGTAGGCCTGCCGCACGAGGTTCCCCCACTCCTGCGGGGTGCGGTTCGCGCCGCCGTTCCCGGTGCACCTGCTGCTGCCGGGCGGGTAGTCGGCGGCGTTGGCGAAGCAGTGGAACGGCACGCCCATGAACGCCGCGCCCGCCTTGAAGACGTCCGGGTAGAGGGCGAGCATCTCGTTGGTCATCATGCCGCCGGAGGACGACCCGGTGGCGAAGACCCGGTCCGGGTCACCGCCGTAGCGCTGCTGGACGTAGGTCACCATCGACACGATCGACACCGGGTCGCTCCCGCCGCCGCGCCGCTTGGCCGCGTCGGACCACGTGTCGAAGCACTTGCCGAACCCGGCTTCCTGTTGCGCGCTCGGGTAGATGACGACGAACCCGTACCGGTCGGCGAGGGAGCCGAACTCGCTGCCCGAGTAGAAGCCGGGCCCGGAGCCGCCGCAGCCGTGCATGGCGACGACGACCGCCGGCTTGGCCGGGCGGGTGTCCGGCACGTACACGTGCATGCGCATCCCGCCGGGGTTGTCGCCGAAGCCGGTCACCTCCACCAGCGACGCGGCGGACGCCGGTGTCGCCGGCACGACGCCGGCGAGGGCGAGCACGGCGATGAGGATGGCCACGAGGGGTGTTCTGCGCGTGATCACAACCGACCTCCGGGTCAGGGTTCGGATCCTCCCGGAGGGCGAAGCTATTCACTTCCGTGACGGTCGTCAAATTTCTGACTGATAAATTGGTGCGGCGTTCGACGAACGGCCTCCGGCGGCTCGACCGTCCTTCGTGGCCGCGGTCGCAGTGCCGGTCAGCGGCAGGTGGTGCGGTGCGGTGGCCGGCGAACCGGCGCTGGAACGACATGCCGGCTTGTAGTGTGTCCGCGGGCGTTCGGGCTCGTGGGCGGAGGGTGGCGACGTGGCGAGGAAGAGGGCGAGGGGGAGGAGATCCAGTTCGCCGGCCTCTCCGGCGCTGGATGTCGCCGCGGTCGCCGCGGTCATCGTGTTCGTCGCGCTGCTCTTCCTCCAGAAGCACTTCTGGATGCCGCTCGGCGAGGCGCTGACACCGGTGGGCGTTCACCCGACGTTGCTGCGTGAGGACCGGCCCCGGATGGCCGCGCTGTACCTGGTCGCCCTGGTGCTGTTCGTGCTGCCCACCCTCGTGGCCGGTTTCGCGCACGCCCACCGGGTGAACGACGGCGTCACGTCGAGACCGGGCGGCCGGCGCGGGAGACCCGGCCGGGTGCTCATGATCGTCTCGGTGTCGGTCCAGCTCGCCTTCGTGATGGCGTTGGTCCCGGGCAAGGGTCGTCGCTCCTCGCCGGTCGAGTCCTGGTATCTGGACGACGACATGACCATCGCCGCGTCGACCGTCCTGGAGCACGCCTTCCTGATGGGGTTGGCCGGCTGTGCCGCCGTGCTGGTGGCGGGCGTGGCGACGACGGCGTGGCGCAGCCGCCACCGCGCCGTGCTCCTGGCCTGCTGCTACCCGGTGCTGCTGTTCCTGCCCGGCCTGCTGTTCCACGACGGGTTCCTCGGCTGACCAGCCGGACGCCGTGGCGGGACCGTGGTCAACTCGCCCGGTGCGACTGACCTGCTGCAGGCGAGGTGAGCGTCGCGAGCGTGATCTGCCGCGCCGCCTGGACGGTGGCGGCGAGAGCGGCCGGGTCCCGGCTGATGCGTTCACATCCCGCGCGCATGGCGCCGGACAGCAGTTCCACGGTGAGCCGCACGTCGTCGACACCGCGGAACTCGCCGCCGGCGACGCCGTCCGCGACGACCTTCTCCACCTCGGTGACGAGCGCGGTGAACGGGTTGTCCCGTCCGTCCGGCAGGTCGGTGACCATCGGGCTGGAGTTCGGCAGCAACATCAGCCGCATCGCGGGGTTCGTCGACCCGGACAGGATCACCTCGACGATCTCCCGCACCCTCTCCGCCGCCGGCTCGGAGGACCGCGCGGCGATCGCGGACACCTGCTCGGCCAGCGGGCGGCTCGCCCGGCGGGCGAGCTCCAGCACCAGCGTCCTCTTGTCGGCGGCGTAGTTGTAGAGGGTGTTGCGCGCGAGACCGGCCTCGGTCGCGATGTGGCCCATGGTGATCGAGTCGTAGTCGCGGTCGAGCAGCAGCCGCCGCACCGCCTCGGTCAGGTCGGCCCACACCATCTCGTGGTGTTCCTCGATGGTGGCGGCTCGGATCCGCGGCATCGCGCTGTTCTCCTCAGTTCGCGGCTGTGGCGAGGTCGGGCTGGTTCTCCTGGTGGGTCGCGGTCAGCTTGACACGGGTGAGGCGCCAGCCGTCCGGCGTGCGGACCGCCTCGTTGTCGTAGAAGCCGACGACCAGCCAGCGGTCGGCGTCCGGCAGCCAGTGTTCCGCGCGGACGTGGGCGTGGATCTTCGCGGTGTCGCCGTCGATCTCGACGACGTGACCGGTGATGGCGTGGTGGGTCGCCTGGAACGGCGCGAAGCTCGCACGGAGCACCTCGACGTAGTCGGCCAGCGGGACCGTCATCTCCGGCATGCCCGTCACCGACCCGAAGTCCAGCGTGAGCGCGTCGGTGAAGACGCGGCCGGGCAGGGTCGTGAACTCCTTCAGGTCCGCGATGTCGGCGTACCGGCTGATCAGTTCGACGAGTTCGGCGCGATCGTCGAGCGTGCCCATGAGTCCTCCAAAGTTTTACGACAACCTGTCGCGAACGTTACGACAGGTTGTCGTAAAACGGCAACTACCCGCGGTCACCCACCTGATCGACGAACCCGGAGACGGGTGCGGCATCACGGAGGCGCTGCGCCGGCGACTCCGGTAGTCCACAAGGGACTTTTTCGCGGCACGGCAGGTGAACCACGACGCGCGCCTGCACGGGACGTGTAGTCTCGGGGCAACCGGGACTGCACTCGTCAGTTGTCCGGAACCCCCATGGCGCCGTGCGACAGCTCGCCGTGAGCACGCACAGGACGCGGAGAAAGTCGGAAACCATGCAGCCAGAGAACGGGCTCTTCAGCCACCCTGACGTCGACCTCCCGGACACGACGCCCGGTTCGTCGCCCGACCAGGACCAGCGGTCCTACACCGGTCTGTTCCGCGAGCCGGCCGGCGCGCAGCAGGACACCGCCGACATGATCTGAGTCTCAGGCCGGGCTGTGCGTCACCGCGCGCGAGCGCCTCACGACCGCGCGCCGGCCGGTGTCTTCGAGCGGTCCTTCTGCCCGGTCTCGGCCGCGTAGTGGGCGACGGCGATCGCTCCGGTGATCGCCAGGACGAATCCGGCGGCGGCCGCGGTCGTGTAGCCGTCGCGGACGCGGTCGTCGAGGTAGATCAGGCCGACGGCCGACGACAGCGCCGTGTTGGTGGTGAACATGATCGCGGTGACCGAGGTCGCGCCGCCCTTCTGCAGCGCCATCGCGAACAGCACCGCCGCGGCGAGGCCGTTGAGGGCGATCGCCCAGGCCGCCGGTTCCAGGACGAGCCGCCACACGGCGTCCGGGAAGTCGAGCGCCCGCGCCGAGATGCCGACGATGCTGTAGGAGACGCCGGCGCCGAAGGCCAGCGCCACCGTCGCCCACACGTGGTGGTGGCGCCGGGCGTAGAGGGCGATCCCCGCCACCGGTATCGCCATGCACACGAGGACCCAGCGCCACTGCGGTGGCAGGGACTGCGCCGGGCCTGGTTCGGCGGACACGCCCAGCAGGATCAGGCCGGTCGCGCCGACACCCAGCGCCGCCCATCCCGGTGTGCCGAGGCGGGAGCCCAGGAAGACGGAGATCGTGGCCGTCACGCCGACGCTGAACGCCAGCATCGACTGGACGAGGAACAGCGGCAGCCGGTGCAGCGCCATGGCCGCGAGCGCGAACCCCAGCAGGTCCACGCCGAGACCGAGGAAGTAGAGCCACTGACGCCGGAGTGCGATGAGGTCGAGCGACGAGCCGCCGTACGCGCCGGCGCGCCGGACACCGGTGGACGCCAGGACCGAGCCACTGCCTGACGCCAGGGTCGCCAGGACAGCGAGGATGTATCCCAGTGCCATTCGTCCATTGTGGCATTCGGTTCTGCCGCGATCTCGCGCACGGGGTCCAGCCCCAGGTCAGGGGTGCTGGGTGTGGCCGCGCTCACCACGGCGTCGTCAGCGCAGCCCGGACCGGGAGGTCGGCTCCAGCCGGACCGTGGACTCGGCCCGGTCCAGCAGCTCGGACACCGTGCCGGCCACGGCCGCGCACCGGGGATGGCTGTGGACGGACTCCAGGACGCGTGCGCGGTCCGCGTCGTCCTCGAAGCGCCGGATCCAGACGAAGGAGCCGCCGGCCGCGGTGAAGGCCCCCACGACTGTCATCCCCCTCTCCTGGTGCAGCGGGATGACGGTGTCGTCCATGTAGCGGGCCAGCTCCTCGCCGAGGCCGGGGCGGGCGTGTTCCGTGCGGATCTCGTAGAACATCGGTGTGCCTCCCAGGCGGTGGTCAGGACTTGGATGCGATTCGTGCGGCGGCGAGCGCGTAGACGTCCGGAGACCCCTCCCACGGGCAGGTGCGCCGTACGGCCCAGCGGGTGATGAGCCACTCGCCGTCGGCCTTGCGCAGCGCCAGCTCCCAGGACCCCCGCATCGTGCAGAAGTCGACGACGCCGGGAGCAGCGGGAACGTGGTGGTGGGCGATCACGTGCACACGGCACTCGGCCTCGTCGCCCGCCAGCCGCACCTGCGGGTTCGAGGCGGCGTGGTGGGTGCTGCCGAAGCCTTCGAGGGTGCCGCGGGCCAGTTCGACCAGATCGGCGGCCGCCACGGTCGCCGGCGGCCTGCCGACGTGGTGGGTCGACAGGTCCAGCAGCACCTCGCCGGCGAACAGCCGCCGCAGCGCGGTCCAGTCCCGGTCGTCCTGCGCGTGGGCGAGCCCGGCGACGACGTCGGCGATGGCCGTCCGGTCGGTCAGTTCTTCGAGCGTGCTCATGCCCGCACCTCCGTTCCCGTGGGTGTGCGTTCGATCAGCGGCAGCACCAGACGGCTGGGACGCCCCGGTCCGTGGTGGACCCGGTTCACGGCGGCGACCAGGTCGTCCTCGGTGTCGGTGGCGATCGTCCCGCCCGTGTTGGTGTTGCGGTCGTAGCGGGGGAAGTTGCTGCTGGAGACCTCGAGCCGGATGCGGTGGCCGGGGAGGAAGACGTTCGAGGTCACGCACAGGTCGATGGTCAGTTCGCAGACCGTGCCGGGCTCCAGGAGCGCCGGTCCGGTGAGCGAGTCGCGGTAGCGGACGCGCTGGACGCCCTCGCACAGCAGGATCGCCCTGCCGTCGGGGTGCACGTCGACGAGCTTGCCGGTGAAGTCGGTGTCCGGGGCCGAGGTCGAGACGTGCAGGACCAGGGTGACGTGGCCGGTGACCTCGACCGGGCGGTCGAGGACGGCGGTGGTGAAGCACAGCACGTCGTCCCGCTTCTCGGCCGCCGCCTGGTCAGCGGGCCCGGACGCGCTGCCCAGCACGGTGCCACCCAGAGTGGGTACCGGGCGGCGTGGGTCGTAGAGGAACGTGTCCGTCGCTTCGGACGTCGCGGCGTCGCGCGTCAGGACTCCGTCACCGGTGGCGGTGTTGGCGCGGCCGCCGCCGGTGAGGAAGAAGTCGGTGTGGCGGGTGTCCGGAAGCGGCCAGTCGGCCTCGTCGCGCCACTCGTCGGCGCCCATGACGAAGATCCGGACCCGGTGGGCGTCGCCGGGGGTGTCGGTGCGGCCGCGCACCCAGCGGTCGAAGAACCTCAGGTGCTCGCCGGTGACGTCGGCGGCCTTGATGCTGCCCGCGCGCCCGAACGAGCGGTCCGGAAAGGTCCCGAGGTCGGTGCCGTCGGCGTGCGCCCAGGGGCCGATGACCAGCCGCTGTCCGTCGCGGGCCGCGGCGCTGCCACCGTGGCGGCGCATCGTCGTGTACGACCGCACGGTCTCGCCGATGAACACGTCGTACCAGCCGCCGACCTGGAGCGCTGGGACGGTGACGGCGGCGCAGCGGTCGATCGCGGCGACCTCCTGCCAGAACTCGTCGCGTTCGGGATGGGCGAGCACCTCGCCGGCCCACGGCAGGTGGCGCGTCATCACGTCCCGCCCGGAGAGCGGCAGCGGGTCGTGCAGCAGCCGGGGGTCGTCCAGGCCGGACAGGAGCGCTCGTGCGTCGGCCGGGTCACCGCGGCCCCCGGCGAGATCGCGCTGCAGGGTGCGCAGCGCCGAAAGCGTGCCCCACGTCAGCACCGCGTCCTGCGACAAGGCGCCGCCGGGGGAGTACCACGGCGCCCGATAGAGGTCGGCGGAACTCATCACGGGCGCGATCGCACGCAGACCCGGTGCGTCGCGCACGGCCGCGAGCCACTGCGTGAATCCCATGTAGGACCCGCCCCACATGCCGACCGCGCCGTCACACCACGGCTGCTCCGCCAGCCACGCCAGGGTGTCGGCGCCGTCGCGGCCCTCGTGGACGTGCGGCACGAACACCCCGGGCGATCGGGAGGTGCCGCGGACGTCCTGCGCCACCACCGCGTAGCCGGCGGCCACGAAGGCGAACACGTCCGGCAGCTTCGGGTTGCCGTACGTTCCGGCGTCGTCCTTGCCGTAAGGGGTGCGGACCAGCAGCACGGGGAACGGTCCCGGCTGCTCGGGCAGCCACACGTTGGTGGCGAGCGCGGCACCGTCGCGCATCGGCACGGCCACGTCCACCTCCACCCGGAACGTCATGCCCGCACCTGGCTTTCGTCGAGCTGCCGCAGCGGCTGGGTGGTCATCCAGTGGCTGAACGCGGCGTAGTGCCGGGCGAAGTCCTGCGGCGAGGGCGAGTGCTCCACCGTCGCGGACAGCTCCGCGGCACGGGCGTACCGCGGCATCACGGTGGCCTCGTAGGCGGCGAGCGCGGCGGACACGTCGCCGGTGGACCCGAGCAGGTGGCCGAGCAGGCCGGCGTCCTCGACGCCCAGCGTCGCGCCGGCGGTGATGTGCGGCGACATCGCGTGCGCCGCGTCCCCGGCGAGGGCGACCCGTGCGGAAACCCAGTGCGGCAGCGGCGGCACGAGCATGATCTGGTTGTGCAGGATCAGCTCCTCGGGCGTCGCGTCGATCAGGTCGGTGAGGATGCCGTCCTCGCCCGCGTCCTCGAGGTGGCGGGCGCGGTCCAGCGCTTGTTGCTTGCGGGTTCCGGTCAGCGGCGGTGACTGGAACTGGTTCACCAGCCAGTAGACGCTGCCGTCGTGGGTGCGGACGTAACCGCCCCGGCATCCGTTGGGGCCCAGAACGAGGCGGTTGCGGAGCACCGTGATGTCAGCAGCCGGGATCACCGCGCGCCAGGCGTGGTGGCCGGGGTGTTCCTGTGCCGGGGTGCCCGGTACCAGTTGCGCGCGCACCGCCGAGTAGGTCCCGTCCGCCCCGACGAGCACGTCCGCCTCTTCCTTCCCGCCACCGGACAACCGGACCTCGACGTGGCTCGCGTGCTCCTCGTACTCGCGGAAGCCGGTGTCCAGACGGATGTTCTCGCGCCCCACGGCATCGGCGAGCAGGTCGTTCAGCCTCGCCCGGTGCACCAGCAGGTACCGGTGGTCCTCCACACCGAACTCCGGGGTGTCGAGCAGCCGCCCGGCCGGGTCGTGGAAGTACATCTCACCGGGTTTGCCGACAGCGCGCACCTGCTCGCCGATGCCGAGCTCGTCGAACACCGCCAGCGCGTTGGCCCAGAGCCCGAGACCGGCTCCGGCGGCGCGGATCTCCGGCGCCTGCTCGCAGATCACCACGTCGATCCCGGCTCGGCGCAGTGCGAGTCCCGTCGTCAGTCCCACGATCCCTGCACCGATCACCACAGCCCGCGTCACGGTCGTTCCCCTTTGTTCCCACTGAGTTCGCCTTTGACGTCCCCGACGCTAGGAGCGGTTGCGGATTAACACCAGTGCAACTCTGGTACGGAAGTCTTTCGCAGGTGATAATCGGCAGGTGGACTACATCGATCTGAACCTGATCGAGGCGCTGGACGCGCTGCTGGCCGAGAACAGCGTGACCAAGGCGGCGGCCAGGCTGCACACCTCGGCGCCGGCGATGAGCCGCGCCCTGTCCCGGCTGCGACGCGCCCTGGACGACCCGTTGCTCGTGCGAGCCGGACGCGATCTCGTGCCCACACCCCGGGCCCTGGAGCTACGCGCCGAGGTGCACGCGGTGGCCACCCGAGCGCGAGCGCTGTTCGCGCCGCCCAGCACCGCCGACCCGCGGACCGCGGTGCGCATGTTCGACCTGCAGGTCACCGACATGCTGTCCACGACGTTCATCCCGTCGCTCATCGACGACCTGCGGGTGCAGGCCCCCGGCATCTCGCTGCGCCTGCGCCCGGAGAACCTCGAGGACACCCCGGCCCTGCGCGAAGGGTTGCTGGACCTGGAGATCGGCAGCATCCGCCCCGGCGACCCGGAGATCCACTCGGAAACGCTCGTCACCGAGACGCTGGTCGGCGTCGTGCGGCCGGACCACCCGCTCGCGAAGAAGAAAACCGTGACACCGCAACGGTTCGCCGAAGCCGATCACATCGTCGTGTCGAGGCGCGGCCGGGCGCACGGCCCGATCGACGAAGGGCTCGCGGAACTGGGACTGCACCGGCGCGTGGCGGCCGTGGTCCCCACGTTCGCGAGCGCGCTGTTCATGGTCCGCGAGACCGACGTCGTCTGCGTCGCTCCCGCCAGGCTGGGCAGGCGGATGCTGGACGCGCTCGGCCTGCGCACGTTCCCGATCCCGCTGGCGGTGCCATCGGTGACGATCGGCATGGCGTGGCATCCGCGCAACCACCACGACCGCACGCACCGGCTGCTGCGCGAACGCACCCGTCACATCATGGCCGCGGCTGCTGAGGCGAAGTGACCGGCTCGGCACGCACGCGGCGCACGACCTCGATGAACCCGGTCACCACGAACGCGAGCCCGACGCCGACGGCCATCGCCAGGAGTGTGTTCTCCTGGAACAGAACGCCGCCGAGGTAGCCGGTGAGCGCGGTGTAGGCGCTCCAGGCGGCGGTGGCGAACGCGATGAACATCAGGTACCTGCCCAGCGGATAGCGGACGAGCCCGGTGGACAGGGTGGCGAGGTAGCGCCCGACCGGGATGAACCGCGTGGTCACCAGGACGAAACCGCCGCGGGCGTCGAGCTCGCGGGTGAACCAGTCGTGCGCGGCACGGCGTTTGCTGCCGGGTGGCAGCCGCTTGAGCACGCGTGCGCCGAGCAGCCGCCCGGCGGTGTAGGGGACCAGGTCGCCCAGGAACGCGCCGAGTGTCGTGGCGGCGATGACGAACACGATGGTCGTCTGCCCGGTCGCGGCGTAGACGCCCGCGACGATCACGACGGGCTCACTGGGAATCAGCGGGAGGAAGGAGTCCAGAAAGGACACCGCGATCAGCACGGCGTACAGCCAGGGTGAGGAGATGAGCGTCTCGGCGAGCCGCAGCCAGTCGATCACGGAGGTCCCTTCGGGGCACGGCAGCGCTCGCGAACGTCCTGCACCACAAGGATTTCTCGCGTGTGTGGCGGCGCCGTCGGCGACGATCGCCGTTGCTTCGAAACTAGGGACGACCCGGTGCGACGACAAGTGCGTTCTCGGTAACGGGACATTCGCCCTCGCGTAATCCGGCCGGTGCCTCACCCACCTTCGAACGCCGTGCGAAGCTTCGCGGGCGCCTTGAGCCGCCACGCCTGCTCGACCAGCTCGGCCAGCTGTTCCCGGTCAGCCTCCGCCAGGTCGACCAGGATCGACCCGTGCCCGTCGTAGTGCGGTGTCGTGTGGAAGGCCGGATCGCCGGACGCGAGCAGCGCGGCCTTCTCGTCCATTTCGCACATCAGCACGAGCCAGCCCTCGGCCTCGGTCCGCAACCGTGCGAAACCCTTGCCCGCCACCTTCAACGACGGTGTCCGGTACCAGGTCGCCACCTCGGTCCCGGGCAGCCGTGACGCCATCTCCACCACGTCGTCCCACGTCGCCATGCGCGCCATCCTGGCAGCCACCGGGCACATCGGCCTTGTACGAATGGAACCCGGACCTGCTCGGCCGATCGGGGAACGATCAGAACCGTCGGTGCCCGTCGCTACGGTCTCGGCCGTGAACCCCAGGAACGCGAGGATCCTCGACGACTTCCGCGGTAAGGCGCTCGCGCGGAACATCCCGGCACCCGACGTGGAGCGGTGGATGGAGCTCGTCCGCCCGTCCGCGCTTCTGACCCCGGACGGGGACGGGCCGGTGGTGGGCCGGTTCGGCGGTCCCGTCCCGCTTCCCGCCGACGTCGAGACGCAGCAGTACCCCTTGGTCGCCACCATCGACTGCGCCGCGTTGCCCCGGGAGGCGACGGACCTTCCACTGCCGTCCGACGGCAGGCTGCTGTTCTTCGGTTGTCCGGAGGAGCACGGCTCGTGTATGTGCCGGAAGGCGCGGCCCTCGAGGAACGAGAGCTGGATCCTTCGTCCTATCCGGCCTGCAGCGAGGACTTCGCGGAGATCTGCGACGAAATCCCCCACTCCGAGGCGCTGGCCGAGGTGTGGGCCGACCGGTGGGGCGGAGCGAACCTGGTCCTGGGCGGATGCGGTACGGACTGCAACGGGTGCGCGCGACCTGGTCGCACGGCGCTTCGGCCGCACCCAGGTCCTCGTGGACTGGAACCTCTGAGACAGGTCAGTCCGGGAGGTCGGTGACGGTCAGGGTCAGTTCCGCGTCGCTGACCGTCACGACGGCGTGCTGCCCGCCGCTCAGTTCGCCCGCGAGCAGGGCACGGGACAGCCGGCGGTCGAGCTCCCTACCGATGGTGCGGCGCAACGGCCGTGCGCCGTACTCGGGCACGTGGCCGCGGGCGGCGAGCCAGTCGACGGCCCGCTCGTCCACGTCCAGCGTGATGTCCTGCTCGCGCAGCCGTTGCCGGGTGGGCTCGAGCAGCAGCGAGGTGATCTGCCGCAGCTGGACGGCGTCCAGCCCGCGGAACAGGATGATCTCGTCGAGGCGGTTGAGGAACTCCGGGCGGAAGCTGCGGCGGACCGCCGCCATCAACGGTTCCCTCAGCTGCTCGGCCGGAACACCCGAGCCGGCCGCGGCGAGGAGCTGGCCGGCACCGATGTTGCTGGTCATGATGATCACGGTGTTGGAGAAGTCGGCGGTGCGTCCCCCGGCGTCGGTGAGCCTGCCCGCGTCGAGCACCTGCAGCAGGGTGTTGAAGACGTCGGGGTGGGCCTTCTCGATCTCGTCCAGCAGCAGGACCGAGTACGGGGCGCGCCGGACCGCGCCGGTGAGCTGACCGGCCTCCTCGTGGCCGGCGTACCCCGGTGGCACGCCGATCAGCCGCGCGACCGCGTGCGCTTGCGAGAACTCGCTCATATCGAACCGGATCAGCCGGTCCTCCGAGCCGAACAGCGCTTCGGCCAGCGCTCGCGCGACCTCGGTCTTGCCCACGCCGGTCGGCCCGAGGAACAGGAAGGAGCCGACGGGCCGGTCCGGGTGCTTGAGGCCCGCGCGGCCCTGGCGCACCGCGTCGGCGACCGCCTCGACCGCCTCGTCCTGCCCGACGATCCGCTGGTGCAGCTGGTCTTCCAGATGCAGCAACCGGTGCCGTTCCGCCTCGGTGAGCTGGGCGACGGGGATGCCCGTGCTGCGGGACACGACCTCGGCGACGTCGTTCGCCGAGACCTGGGGCGCGTCGGCCAGTGCGGCGCGCGCAGCCTCCAGTTCGGCGACCGCCCGGTCGAGCTCTCCGGTGAGCAACGCCGCGTCCTCGCCCTGTGCGGCGTCCTTCTCCCGTTCCAGCTGCCGCACCCGCTGTTCGAGCCGCACCGGGTCCGGCGGCAGCGCGGACTTCTCCCGCAACCGGACCCGCGCACCCGCGCGGTCCACCAGGTCCACGGCCTTGTCCGGCAGGAACCGGTCGGTGACGTAGCGGGCCGACAGTTCCACGGCGGACACGAGCGCCTCGTCCGAGATCCGCACGCCGTGGTGCATCTCGTAACGGCCGCGCAGCCCGCGGAGGATGGCGATCGCCTCGGCGACCGATGGTTCGGCGACCGTGATCGGCTGGAACCGCCGCTCCAGGGCGGCGTCCCGCGCGACGTACCGCCGGTAGTCCTCGGCCGTGGTCGCCCCGATGACCTGCACCCGTCCGGACGTGAGCACGGGCTTGAGGATGGTCGCCGCGTCCATCGGCGCGCCTTCCGCGCTGCCCGCGCCCACCACGACGTGCAGCTCGTCGATGAACAGGACCACCATCCGCTCCGCCGCGGTCACCTCCTCGATGACCCCTTCGAGCCGTTCCTCGAACTCGCCGCGGTACTTCGCCCCGGCGACCATGCCCGCGAGGTTCAGCGAGATCAGCCGCCTGCCGCTCAGCGTGGCGGGCACCTCGCCGCTCGCGATCCGTGCCGCGATGCCTTCGACGACGGCCGTCTTGCCGACGCCGGGATCCCCGATCAGGACGGGGTTGTTCTTGGTGCGCCGCGACAACACCTCGAGCACCTCGTCGATCACGTCCTCCCGGCCGATCACCGGGTCCAGCAGGCCGTCCCGCGCCGCGGCGGTGAGGTCGCGCCCGAAGCGGTCGGTGCGCCGCGTCGCGGACTGCGGCTCCACCAGCCCGCCGAAGAGCTTTCCGACCAGGTCCTCGAACGAGCGGGACCCGAAGCCGAACACCCAGTCGTCTGCCATCTGCCGCCGTTTCTGCTCGGTCGCGGAGCCTGCGCCTCCGATTCTCCGCCTCCTGGGCGGGGAACACAGGCCAGGCAGGAATCGGAACCGGCGAGTTCTGGTGGTGCCGGAGCTAGTTGTCTAGGGTGTCCGCCATGGTGCGACCACGGCGGGTGACGGCGCCCGTCGCCGGGCTGTCAGTGCTGCTCGTGTTGTCGATCGCCGCCTGGATCGGTGGCGACGTCGTCCTCGACCGGCTCAACGCGCCCCGCTGCACGGATCCGGCGACGGTTCTCGTCACCGCGGCGCCCGCGGTCGCGCCGGCCCTGAGCGAGGTCGCGGACGGGCTGGGCGCGTCGGACGACGACTGCTACCGCGTCGAGGTCAAGGCCGAGCCCGCCCGCGAGACGATGACCCGGCTCGTCGCCGGGGAGGCGTCGCCCTCGGTCTGGGTGCCCGAGTCCACGACGTGGTTGCGGCAGGCGCGGGACTCCGGTGCGTGGCGGGTGCCCGAGGCGGGCACCTCCGTGGCGCTCTCGCCGGTCGTGCTCGCCGTCAAGGAGTCCCTGAAGGGCAAGAGCTGGCGGGAGCTGATCGGGCCCGGTGCCACCGCGGTCGCCGGCATCGCCGATCCGGCCAAGGACCCGGCCAGCCTGTCGGCGCTGCTGGCGTTGCGCGGGTTCGCGTCGGCGGAGAAGGATCCCGCGTCGGCGACGGTCGCCGCCATCAGGCCCGTGTCCGGTGACTACTCCGAACGGGCAGAGGACCTCTTCGCGCGGCCGCTGGACGTGTTCCCCACGTCCGAACAGGCTCTCGAGCGGCACAACTCCACGCCCGGCGCGACCCGGCTGACTGCGGTCGCCTCGGAGAACCCCGTGCCACCGCTGGACTTCCCGTACGTCGTGCTGCCCGACGCGAACGAGGCGCAGCGGGCGGGGGCGGAGAAGTTCCTGGCGCGCCTGCGGTCCGCGACCGACCTCGGCAGGTTCGGCCTGCGCGCGCCCGACGACCAGGCCGCCGGCCTGGACCAGGGCTTTGTGGACGAGACGCTGCGCCTCTGGGGTGGGCTCACGCTGACCGCGCGGGTGCTGGGCGTGCTGGACGTGTCGGGCTCGATGAACCAGATCGTGCCCAGGACGGGAACCACGCGCATGGCGCTCGCCGTGGGTGCGGCCGAACGCGGCCTGGGCATGTTCAAGCCGAACACGCAGATCGGCCTGTGGAAGTTCTCCACCAGGCTGGACGGCGACAAGGACTACAAGGAGATCATCCCGTTCGCGTCGGTCAAGGAGCACCTCGCGAGCGGCCAGGCCGTCGCCGCGGTCCGGGCGACCAGAGCCACCGCGAACGGCGCCACGGGTCTCTACGACAGCACCCTGGCCGCCTACCGGGAGGCGCGGAAGAACTGGGAGCTCGGCCGCATCAACATCGTCGCCATCATGACCGACGGCCGCAACGAGGACCCCGACTCGATCGGCCAGCGGGAGTTGCTGGACGAACTGGCCAAGCTGCAGGACAAGCGCAGGCCGTTGCCCGTCATCGCGATCGGCATGGGCCCGGACGTCGACGTCGGCGAACTGAGGGCGATCGCCGGCGCGACCGGCGGCGGGGCCTTCACCACCGTCGACCCCGCCGGCATCAGCGACATCTTCGCGCAGGCGCTGAGCACGATGCTCTGCCAGCCGCCCGCCTGCCGTCCCCAGTAGCGGGCGGGCCTCAGTACGGGTCGTACGGGCTGTCGTGGCCGAACAGCCGCGCGACCGGCCGCAGCCGCAGGCGGAGCAGGACCTTGATCCCCACGTTGCGCAGGAACCAGGGCATCTCGGCGAGCACGCGCCTGCGATCGGCCCAGCCCGGTTGCGTCAGGCGGAAGCGTGCGAGGGAGCCCGCGCGGTCCACGTACACGTACCGCTTGCCGCACAGCACCTTCGCGATGATGCCGCAGGTGACCCCGATGGACGAGAAGGCGTCGTGGACCAGGATCTCGCCGTCGGGAACGAGGTTCTCCGACCACAGCATGTCGTCGGTGTAGGTCCAGTAGTCGTGCTTGCCGTCGATGTACAGCAGGTCGATGCGCTCGTCCCACTCGCGGCGCAGCGTGGTGCTGTACTCGGCTTCGAGCCGCACGACGTCGGTCAGGCCCGCGCGGGCGACGTTCTTCTCGAACCGCGTGCGGGTGGGCGTGCCGCCGAACAGCTTGCCCTCGACGAAGGGGTCGACGGCGACGACCGTGGCCCCGACGGTGCGCGCCGCGATCCCCAGCACGGTGGTGGACCGGCCCTGGTGGCTGCCGATCTCGACGATCCGCGCGCCGGGACCGAGCCGCAGGGCGGCTCTCCACAACATCGTCGCCTGGTCGGCCGTCAGCCACCCCGGGACCTGGTCGCCCAGTTCCCACGCCTGTTCGAACGTGATCGGAGAAGTCATCGCCACCTGCCTGAGCACCGGCCCCGGAACGGTCGTGGTGGCCCAAGATAGCGACAGTCGCCCGCGAGCACTACCCGGTGGTAACTTCCTGCGCCATCAAGAGCCTGAAGATCGCACACCGGAACCCGACGACGTGGGTGCTCCTCGCACTCACGGTGCTGTCGTTCGCGCAACGGTTCGGAACGGCCACGTTCGACACCAAGCTCGACCTGGCCGTCAACCCGGCCGGGTTCCTGGGCAGGGCGCTGCACCTGTGGAATCCCGCCGCCACGGCCGGTGAGCTGCAGAACCAGGCGTACGGCTACTTCTTCCCGATGGGGCCGTTCTTCGCGGCCGGTCAGATCCTGGGCATACCCGCGTGGGTCACCCAACGGCTCTGGTGCGCGCTGCTGCTCTGCCTCGCGTTCTACGGGGTGCTGAGGCTGGCCCGCGCGCTCGGCATCGGCCACGAGCCTACGAGGTACGCCGGTGCGCTGGCCTACGCGCTGGCCCCTCGGGTGCTGACCGAGATCGGGCCGCTGTCCGCGGAGATGCTGCCCGCCGTCATGTTGCCGTGGGTGCTGCTGCCGCTGGTGCTGGCGGACCGGATCGGGTCGCCGCGCCGTGCCGCGGCCCTGTCCGCGCTCGCGGTGCTGGGAATGGGCGGCGTCAACGGCGCGATGGTCGTGATGGCGCTGGTCCTCCCGGGGATCTGGCTGCTGACGCGCACGTGGAACCGCGCGCACGTGAGGCTGGTGCTGTGGTGGTCCGGCTGCGTCCTCGCGGTCGCGCTGTGGTGGATCTTCCCGCTGCTGCTGCTCGGGCGGTACAGCCTGCCGTTCCTCGACTACATCGAGTCGGCGGCGAACACCACCGCGCCCATGTCGTTGTTCCAGGTGCTGCGCGGCACGAACCAGTGGGTCGCGTACGTGCTGCAGGGCGAACCGTGGTGGCCCAACGGGTTCATCCTGGTCGACAACCCGGCGCTGATGGCCGGCACCGCCCTGGTGGCGCTCATCGGTGTCGTCGGACTGGCCCGGCTGGGGCTGCCGGAACGCCGTTTCCTGGTGCTGGGCACGCTGGCGGGGCTGACGCTGCTGACCGTCGGGTACGTCGGATCGCTCGACTCGCCGCTCGCCGAGGTGGTGCGCGGACTCCTGGACGGGCCGCTCGCACCCCTGCGCAACGTGCACAAGTTCGAGCCGGTGCTGCGGCTGTGCCTGGTCCTCGGGTTCGTCCACGGGCTGCACCTGTCCCGGCCGACCGGGTTGCGGGCCGCTCCCGAGCACTGGCGGCGAAGGGTTCGCACGGGTGTCGCACTCCTGCTGATCGTGGTCGTCTCGGCACCCGCGTGGCTGCTGACCCTGCGCCCCGGCCAGGGGTGGTCGGACGTGCCCGCCCACTGGCGCGAGGCGGCGGGGTGGCTCGCCGACCAGGACGGCAGGGCGAGGACGTTGTTGTTGCCCGCCACCGGTTTCGGCCAGTACACCTGGGGCAGGACCGTGGACGAGCCGATGCAGGCGCTCGCGGAGGCCCCGTGGGCGGTGCGCAACCAGGTGCCGCTCGGGTCCGAGGGCAACACCCGCTACATGGACGCCGTCTACGACTCGCTCTCGGACGGGCGCGGCTCGGCCGGGCTGGCGGACTTCCTCGCGCGCGGCGGCTACCGGTTCTTGCTGCTGCGCAACGACATCGCGCGGGAACCGACGGGTTCGCCGCCGCTCACCGTGCTGCGCCAGGCGCTCCAGGGATCACCCGGCATCGAGCGCGTCGCCCAGTTCGGGCCCGAGGTGCGGATGAGCGACCAGCGGCTCGTCAGCTCGGTCGACGCCGCCGCGACCGGGAACGCGCTGGAGGTCTTCGAGGTGAAGCGGGCCGTCCCGGTCGTCACCGCCGTCGCCGACGCGGACGTGCCGACGGTGAGCGGGGGACCGGAGTCGCTTCTGCCGTTGCTGTCCCAGGGACTCGTCAAGGCGGACCAGCCCGTCGTCCTCGCGGGCGACGCCGGGGGGCGGACCGGGCAGCTGCTCGTCACCGACGGCCTCAGGCGCAAGGAGCGCAACGTCGGCAGGGTGTCCGACAACCTCAGCCAGACGATGTCCGCGGACGAGGCGTCGAGACAGGGACGCGTAGCGCTGGACGTGTCCCCGTTCCAGGACCCCCGGCACCAGACCGTCGCCGAGTACCGCGGCATCCGGGCCGTGCGGGCGTCCACGTCGACCGCGTACGCCGACTCGGCGGGGGCGATCGACCCGGCGAACTCGCCGTTCGCGGCGGTGGACGGCGACGGCGGGTCCGCGTGGCACTCGTCGAGCTTCACCGGGCCCGTCGGGCAGTGGCTCGAGATCGACCTCGACACCCCGCGCTCGGTCGGCGAGGTGACGCTCGACCTGGTCGACGACCTGCGGGTGGGCTGGGCGGTCACGCGGATCAGGCTCACCACGGACGCGGGGGAGAGCGAGCACGACGTCCCGTCCGGCGGCGGCCGGCACGCCTACCCCGTCCGCCCCGGTCTCACCGGCAGCGTGCGCGTCACGGTCCTCGGTGTCGCCGCCGACAGGCAGGACGGCAACGTCGGCGTCAAGGAGCTGAGCGTGCCCGGCATGACGGCGCAGAGAGCGCTGCGCGTGCCACGCGACCAGGACGCGGCCAGGCCCGGTTTCTCGTTCACGCGGGGCAGTCAGGCGCGTCCGGCCTGCTACCGGACCGACGGCACGGTGCGGTGCGACTCGTCGCTGTCCCGGTTCGGCGAGGAGGTCAACGGGCTCACGCGGCTGTTCCGCACCTCGGCCGACGGGAAGTTCGCGGTGAACGCCACCGTCGTGCCGTCGGCCGGCGCGAAGAACCCGGTGACGCCGGAGGGCCTGACGATCACGGGGACGACCTCGCTCGCGGGCGACGTCGCGGCGAGCCCGCTGTCCGCTGTGGACGGTGATCCGGGTACGTCCTGGGTGCCGGACGTGACGGACCTGCGGCCGACGTTGACGTTGGCCTGGAAGGGGAAGCGCACTCTCTCGGAGTTCCGGATCGAGAGCGCGCGAGGCGCCAGGACACCGGTCGAGCTGGAGGTGCGCACCGACACGGGCACCGAGGTGGTGCGCGTCGGTTCGGACGGTTTCGTCGCGATCAGACCGGCGGACACCGAGAAGCTCGAACTCGTCGTGCGCGAGTCGGGCGGCGTGGGGCCGGCCGAGATCGGCGAGCTCCGGGTGCCCGCGCTCGACGGCGTGCTGAAGCCGGTGCCCGCGACGACACCGTTCACCGTGCCGTGCGGCAAGGGCCCGGTCATCGACGTCGACGGGAAGAAGATCAACAGTTCGGTGTCCGGCGTGCTCGGGGACGTCACGGCCAACCGCCCGCTGAAGGCGGTGCTGTGCGACGACGACCTGGCGACCGCCCTGGAGCTGCCGGCCGGAGACCACGTGCTGACCACGTCGCGGTCCGACTCGTTCGTGGTGCAGGACGTCTCCGTGACCCACGTCGAGCTCCCGAAACCCGTCGCGACGCACCGGGAGGTCACCATCGGCGCCTGGGAGGCCACCGAACGGGAGGTCACCGTCGCACCGGGGGCCAAGGCGCTGCTCGTGGTGTCCGAGAACGTCAACGACGGCTGGACGGCGACCCTCGACGGGCAGGTGCTGGAGAAGGTCCGCGTCGACGGCTGGCAGCAGGCGTACGTCCTGCCCGAGGGCGACGGCGGCGTGGTCGCGCTGGAGTTCGGCCCGGACGCCCGGTACCGGACGGGCCTGCTGGCCGGCGCGCTGGGAGTGCTCGCGGTGCTCCTGCTCGCCGCGTTCCCCGTGCGGCGGCGAGTGGCGTTCGTGGCACCGTCGCCGAGTCGTTGGCTGATGGTCGCGATGCTCGTGCTGCTGGCCGTGCTCGGCGGCATGCTGCCGATCGTGGCGGTGATCGCGTGCCTGCTGGCGCGGGAGTTCTGGCCGGCGGCGCCGAAGGTGGTCGCGGTGAGCGGGGTCGCGCTGGGATCGGGTGTCGCGGTGCTCGGCCGGATCCTCGGCCACGGCCAGGAGTGGGCCTACGTGCCGCTGGCCCAGGCCGCTTTGCTGGTGGCGGTCTCGGCGGTGGTCGCGGCCGCGTTCGGTCCGTTCGGAAAGCGACCTGATCCCACGGCGCCCTGATCCCACAGCCCCTGATCCCACAGCGCCCGGCCCCGTCGTGCCGTGATCAGGCCTGCTTGGTGCCGCGAGCCTCGATGACGGTGCCCGCGATCACCAGTCCCGCCGTCGCGAGCAGCGCGCCGGTCACGACCTGACCGACGGAGTCGTTGAGCCACAGGGTGATCAGCGCGACCTCGGCGGCGACCGCGATCCACACCGCGACCGTGGACCGCCGGTCGCCGCTCGCGATCCGGGAGAACAGCAGCAGCTGCACCAGCGCCAGGCAGGAACCCATGAGAGCGAACTGCCACAACGGAATCGCGTCACCGTGGTAGCTCGAGCCACCGATCAGCGACACGCCCAGCGGCCCGAACAGCGCGCAGCCCACGATCACGAACGCGTCGAGGCCCGCGCACACCGCCAGGGCCTTCGGGAGCATGCGGCGGCGGTCGTCCGCGTCGGCCATGCGGGGCAGCACGAGCACGCCGACCGCCTGCGGCAGCCAGTACGCGATCTTCGTGACGACCGCTCCCACGGCGTAGCCGCCCGCCTGGGCGGCGAGCTGGTGCCGGGCGAGCACGAGGTCGAGGTTCACGAGCAGCACCAGCGCCAGCATGGCCTGGGACGCGTGCACCACCTCGGCACCACCGGCGGGCCGTGCCGGACGAGGACTGCCGCAGAGCCGCCACCCGGTCAGCACGACCAGGAACGAGCCGATGGCCGTCCCCGCCAGCACCGAGGTCGACGAGGGCGACAGCCACAGCCCGATCACCCCGCCACCGACCTTGCCGAGCCCTTCCAGCGACACCAGCAACGCCAGCGCGCCGAACCGGTGCGTTCCCTGCAGAAGACCGTGCAGGACACCGAGAACCGTCAGCGGGGCCAGGGACAGCGCGAGCCACACGACCGGCCACGGGCCGTCGAGGTGCAGCAGACCGGCGAGCAGCGGCACGAGGGCCAGGGTCAGCACGGTCATGCCCGCGCTCACGCTCAGGCCCAGCCCGAACAGGGGCCGCGGGCCGAGGCTCGTCACCCGCAGGGCGGCGACGGTCTGCAGGCTCATCGCCGGCACCACACCGATGACCACGAGCGCGAGCAGCGCGCTGAGCTCGCCGAAGATCGCGGGTGCGAGAGCCCGTGCGGCCGCGATGGTCAGCACGTAGCTCGCGGCGTTCGCGCCCAGCAGCGCGCCCGTGATCAGCAGGGCATCCAGGCGGGTGGTGGTCGTCGCCGGAGCGGACACGCGGGATCCTTCCGGTCTGCCGCGGCAGGGCCTGTGTCGAAGGCCCTACCCGCGAGTACTACTGGCCGGTAGTTTCGGCGACTGTAGCCCCGGCTCGACCGGAGAGGGAGCAAGTGCGGCCGAACGGACTGAAGCTCTACGCCACGTGCGGGATGCTGGCGCTGGCAGCGCTCGCGCCTGTGCTGTGGCCGGGCTACGTCCTCGTCTACGACATGGTCTTCACGCCGGAGCAGCCGCTCAACGCCGGCGCGTTCGGGCTCGGGGACGCGTTGCCGCGGGCGGTTCCCGTCGACGCCGTGGTGGCGCTGGCGACCCAGGTGGTCCCCGGTCAGCTGGTGCAGAAGCTCGCGCTGCTCGCGATCGTCTTCGCCGGTGCCCTGGGCGCCGGGCTGCTGGTGCCGACGGACAAGACCGGCGTGCGGATCGTCGCCGCGGTGGCGTACTCGTGGAACGCCTACGTCGCCGAACGGCTCTTCATCGGCCACTGGACGCTGCTGCTGGGCTACGCGGCGCTGCCGTGGGTCGCGATGGCCGGGCTCAAGATGCGTGACGGCGAACCGCACGCGTGGACCCGGCTCGTGCTCGCGAGCCTGCCCGCCGTGCTCTCGGCGCCGGGCGGCGTTCTCGCGCTCGGCACGGCGCTGGCCACCGCCGGAGGCCGCAAGGCGTGGCAGGTCCTGGCGATCGGTGTCGTCCTGAACGCACCGTGGTGGGTGCCCTCGCTGCTGCACGACGGACTGTCCGACCCGGCCGGCGTCGAGGCGTTCAGCGCGCGCGGGGAGAACTGGGGCGGGCCGGTGCTCAGCGTGCTGGGGCTGGGCGGGATCTGGAACGCCGAGGTCGTTCCGGTGAGCCGGGCCAACCCGGTGCTTCCCGTGCTCACCGTGCTGCTCCTGGGGGCGGCGCTCTTCGGTCTGCGGGAGCTGTCGAAACGCCTGCCCGTGTGGCCGCTGGCGGGACTGGGCGTGCTCGGTGCGGTGCTGGCCCTGCTCGCCGTGCTGCCGGGTGGCGTGGCGCTGCTGGAGACGTTGGTCGAGCACGTGCCCGGTGCCGGGTTGTTGCGCGACAGCCAGAAGTGGGTGGCGTGGCTCGCGCTGCCGTTCGCGGTCGGGCTCGCGGTCGCCGTGGAACGGCTGCGCGCGCGGCTGCTCGTGGCCGTGCTGCTGCTCGGGTTGCTGCCGGACCTCGCGTGGGGCGGGTTCGGACGCCTCGAGCCGGTCGACTACCCGGCGGACTGGGCCCTGGTGCGGGAGGAGCTCGTGGGCCGGCCCGGTGACGTGGCGGTGTACCCGCTGTCGGCGTTCCGCCGGTTCGACTGGAACGACCGGCGCACCCAGCTCGACCCCGCGCCGCGCTACCTGCCCGGCACCACCGTCGTGGACGACTCGCTGCCGGTCGGCGGCAAGGTCGTGGCGGGGGAGGACCCGCGGGCGGCACGGCTGCGCGGCGGCGACCTGAGCGGCATCGGCTGGGTGCTGGTCGAGCACGGGACGCCGGGCCGGGTGGATGAGAACCTGCTGGCGCGGCTCGAGAAGGTCCACGACGGGCCCGAACTGGCGCTCTACCGGGTGCCGGGAGCAGTGCCCGCTGAACCGAACGGCCCACCCGTTGCGCCCGTTGTGCTCGCCTGGGTCGCGGCTGGGTCACTGATCGGTACGAGCCTGTTGTGGAGACGGTTACCGGTCGGTAGATTCGCGGCACCCCGACTTGAGGAGTAAGACGTGGAACTGGTTTCGGTGCTGGTCGCGATCGTCGCCGGGGCCGCGCTCGCTGGAGGGGTCGGCGTGATCGTCGTCGAGCAGAACAACCCCGACAAGGTCGTCGAGCAGCGGATCGAGCAGGGCCAGAAGGCCGTGGAGCCCGAGGTCCTCGACTACGGCTCCCGCTGACCGGGTGACGGTGGCCTTCTCCGGGGACCCGGCGGCCTCCTGGAGCATCCTGCTCGAGGCGAGCCTGCGCGAGGCGCCGGACCCCTCGGTGGTGGCCGCGCGGATGTCCCGCGCCTGCGCGGAGTTCCCGCACCTCGGTCCGGCCGCGGTCGTGCTGCGTCCGTCCGACTGGGACGGTGCGCGGACCGAGTTCGCCGACGGTCACTACCGCACGGGTGATCCGCTGGTCCGGGTCGCGCTCGCGGGCGACTCGCTGATGGTCGCCGCCCACCACGGTGCGGTCGACGGGCTCGGTTTGCTGGCATTGCTGGGCATCGCACTCGGTGAGTCCGTGTGCAGCTCGGCGACCGGTGTGGCGCTGCGCAGCCCCGACCGGCCCTACTTCCTGAACGCCCTCGACCGCGTGCGCGAAGCCGTGTGGGCGCCCCCCGTGCGCATCCAGCCAACGTTGCGGGGCAACGAATGCGGCGACCACCTGGTGTCCCGCGCGCTGCCCGCCCTGAAGCTCGGCAGCGCCAGGCTCACCTCCGCCGCGCTGGACGCGACGCGGCAGTGGAACGCCGCTCGCGGTGCCGCGCACGGCCGCGTCGTCGCCGCGATAGGTGCTTCCTGGCGCGGTGGAGCGGATCCGCGTCCCGAGGCCGACAGCGCGCTGCTCAGACTGCGCCTGCCGGCCGGGGCGACCGAGGACGACGTGCGTGCGCTGCTGACGGCGGCGGCACCGGAAGCGGGCTTCCCCAGCGCGCACAACCCGGTGGCGCAGTGGGGGATGCGGCTGCTCGCGTCCCGGCTCGGCAGCACCTTCCTGGTGTCGAACCTCGGCGTCGTCAAGGGGAACGTCAGCGCCCTGCGCTTCTTCCCCGCGGCGAGCGGCCGGTCGGGCGTCGCGTTCGGCGTGGTGACGACAGGGGAGGTCACCACGGCCACGGTGCGCGTGCGGCGCAGGAACTTCGACGCGGACGCCGCCGCGGGCCTGCTCGACCTGCTGTGCGACGCGGTGCTCACCGGCCACGAGGCGCGGCGGTAAATGATGTGGTTCCGCGAACGGCGCGAGGTCAGGGCCCGGAGAATGCGTCTCTCGGAGGTAGCGGACAACGTCGGCGCGAGGTCCGGAGTGGTGCTCGGGGAGAAACGCACCGGCGGGGCCGGGATCGGGAGCTCGCCGGTCAGCCTGGTGATCCTCACGCTCCGCCCTGGCGTCGAGGACGAGGTGGCCCGGACGCAGATCGATGCCGCCGTCGCCGTGGGATATGTCCGGCCGCCGACACCTCCCTGCGGGAAAGGGCAGAGCTGCTCCTTCCACGGCCAGCCCGACCTGCCCATGCTGACCATCGAGACCTATTCGCCAGGCGAGCGGTTTTCCTTCTTCCAGCCGGTTCCCGACGGGCACACCGGCGTCATCGTCAGCCTGAGTCAGCACGCGTCTGCTCGGCGCCGGTCGGGCGTCGCGTTCGGCGTGGCGACGACAGGGGAGGTCACCACGCCGACGGTGCGCTTACGGCGCAAGGACTTCGACGCGGCGCTACTCGACCTGCTGTGCGACGCGGTGCTCACCGGCCACGAGGCGCGGCGGTAGCCGCAGGGCGCTGTGCACGGCGCTCTCGAACGCGCCGAGGCTCTCCTCCCAGCTGAACTGCTGGGCACGTTCCCTGCCCGCCGCCCCCATCGCCTTGCGCAGCGGCTGGTCCCGCAGCAGCGTCTCCGTGTGCCGGACGAAGTCGTCGAAGTCCTCGGCGAGCAGACCCGTGCGGTGCTCCACGATCGCCTCGGCCACGCCGCCCGCCGAGCGGTAGGCCACCGTGGGCACGCCGTGGCTCGCGGCCTCCATGATCACGATGCCCCAGCCCTCCTTGACCGACGGGCACACGTGCACCCACGCCCCGGCGAGGATCTCGTGCTTGGCCTGCTCGTCGACCCAGCCGTGGATGACGACGCTGTCCTGGACGCCGCGGTCGATCGCGTGCTGCCGCAGCACGTCCTTCCACGGGCCCTCGCCGACCAGTTCCAGTCGCAGGTCCGGCCACTGTGGACGGAGCTGCGCGACCAGGTCGATCGCGTGCTCCAGTCGCTTGTGCGGGACCAGGCGGGACACCGCGACCAGGACGGGGGCCTCGGTGCGCCGCGCGGTGACGGCGGGAGGCGCGTCCAGCCCGTTCGGCACGACCACCGTGCGGCGCAGCTCGACGCCGAGCTGGCCCAGTTCGTCCCGCGTCACGTTGGACACCGTGATGTAGCGGCACTTGCGGTACAGCCTCGGGGCGAGCCACGACTCGATCCACCAGCCGATCCGGCCGAAGACCGGGCCCAGCGCGCTGTGCCACTGCTCGCGGTGCACGTGGTGCACCAGCACCAGGACCGGGCAGCGCGCGACCAGGCGGCTGAAGAAGGGCATGCCGTTCTGCACGTCCACGATGACGTCCGCGTCGGAGCGCAGGATCGCCAGGAGTGCGTACAGGTAGACCGTGAACTTGTTGCCGCGCCTGCGGAAGCGGACGCCCGCCACCCAGTCGCCGGACGGCGCGCGGTCGTGGCCCGCGCACTGGATCGAGACCCGGTGGCCGAGCCGGACGAGGCCCTCGGCGATGCGCTCGACGTACCGTTCGGAACCGCCGCCCTCGGGGTGTCTGGTGTCGCGCCAATTCACCAGCAGAATGCTCGGCCGGTAATCAGGACCACGCGACATCTGCCTCTCCCGATGCTAGGTTACTGCCAGGTAGCCATGGTAGACGGAATACGGGAGATGGCAATGGTCGAGATCGGTTCAGTTTCGGCCCCGGAAAAGTTGCGAAAGCCAACTTTCCGCCGTTCTGTTCGGCTTTTTCGCGCATTCTTGAAAGAGCAGACCGACCCGGACCACTTCTACCGGATCCTGGCGGACGACTCGGTCGCCCAGGTGTCGTCGTACGTGTCCCTGAGCGGTGCCGTCGTGCTCGACGTGGGCGGTGGTCCCGGCTATTTCGCCGAGGCGTTCCGCGGCGCCGGCGCCCGGTACGTGGGGCTGGACCCGGACGTCGGCGAGCTGTCCGCCCGCGGTGAGCCCGACCCCGGCATGATCCGCGCGAGCGGCACGGCGCTGCCGTTCCGCGACGCCTCGGTGGACGTCTGCTACTCGTCCAACGTGCTGGAGCACGTCGACGACCCATGGCTGATGCTGGCCGAGATGGTGCGCGTGACCAGGCCCGGAGGCACTGTCTTCATGTCCTACACGCCGTGGTACTCGCCGTGGGGCGGCCATGAGACCGCGCCGTGGCACTTCCTCGGCGGGCACTACGCGCGCCGCCGTTACGAGCGCCGCAACGGCAAGCCGCCGAAGAACTCGTTCGGCACGTCGCTGTTCCCGGTGAGCGTCGGGGCGGTCCAGCGGTGGGCTCACCGCCAGACCGTCGCCGACGTGGTCGAGACGTTCCCCCGGTACCACCCGTGGTGGGCGAAGTGGATCACCCGCGTCCCGGGGGTCCGGGAGATCGCCTCGTGGAACTTCGTGATCGTGCTCAGGCGGCGTGCCTAGGCGACGTGCCTGGCCCGTCGTCCGAGCACGCCGAGAAGAATTCCGGCGAGCAGCATCACCAGGCCGACGGAAAGCAGGACGACAGGTCCGGTGCTGCTGATCAGAGTCAATTTGTCACGTGCCTCGGAGGCACGTTCAATCGATTCTTTGACGGTTTCCTCGTTGAAGGTCAGGGTGGCGTCGAGCAGCACCGTTCCTTCTTTTCCGTCGGGCCCGAACAACGCTTGCCGCTGCTGTTCCGAACCCTTGACGATGATGCCGCTGACCGGCTCGACCCACATGGTGCGGGTGTTCTCGTAGCGGCGCTCCGCCTTGACCGACGCCTCGGTGCTGTTCACCAGGTTGCCTGGCACGTCCTGGTCGCGGAACTTGGTCGACGGGATCTTCTGGACGAACTTGTAGACCTCGAGCCCGCCGACCTCGTCCGTGCCTTCGTACCGTGCGGTCGTCGCCTTGCGCAGGGTGGTGTCGAAGTACTCGTAGTCCTGGGGCTGGGTGTCGAACGGGAACTTGTAGTTGAGGCCCTCCTGGCGCACCGCCTTGTCGGCCGCGGTGGGGTCGCCCTCGGCGTCGGTCACGTACTGCTGGGTGCACTGGAGTGCCATGTTCGTCCGGCGGTCGAGGCACACCCGGTGCTTCACCGCGGAGACGAGCTGGTTCTCGGAGTCGGTGACGACCAGACCCTGGTCCCACACCATCACGTCACCGTCGACCTTGGCCTCCGGCCTGGTCAGGTTGCTCTCGACCTTCCGGGTGGCCGTCAGTCGCGCGTCCTTGACGACGAGTTCCTTGGGGTAGAAGACCTTCGCCGCGCCTTCCGCGACGGATTCCGTCTTCTGGTCGAGCGGCACGACTGCGAGCTCGGGGTACACGTAGAAGCGCAGGACTGCTCCGAGCGCCAGCGAGAAGATGCCCAGTCCTACCAGCACGAGGCTCGCAACACGTCGCACTCGTCCTCCTTCTGGGTGTGTTCCGGGTATGAGAGGGACGTCACAGTGGCGTGGAACCTACCGGACAGTAACCTCTGCGCAACCCCTCGACCGGGGTGACTCAGGTCATCTTGATCGGTCCGCGTGGAGAAAGAAGCTACTCGGCCGCCGAACTCCAGAGCCGTTCGGCGGAACCCCTGCTGGCAAGCGGGTAGCGGCTGAAGGAACCAGCTCCTTACTCAACGGCGACGATGCCGGAGGAAGAGACACGTGGAAGAAACCCCTGTGTGCTATCCGGGAGCAGCTGAGCAGGCCCGGCTGCTCGCCCGCGGTGCGGCGACCGCAGCAGAACTCCTTGCGACGGCCGAACATCGGCTCAGTTCGTCGCGGCACGTTTTCACAGATGTCGATTTGGCCACCGCCCGGCGCAGTGCGGAGGAGGCCGATCGGCGGTTGGCGGGCGGCGAGGGCGGCGGCCTGCTCGGACTGCCGCTGGCCGTCGAGGACTCCTTGCCACGTTCGGCTTTCGACGCACTGGTGGCGGCGGGAGCCGTCGTGATCGGGAGAACGTCGGCAGCCGAGCGCCATCGCAACCCGACCCCGGGCATGCCCGCCACGTCGCTCGACCCCAAGGTGTCGGGCACGGCTGTCGCCGTCGCCACCGGTGTGGTGTCCGCGGTGCTGGCACGTCGCGCGCCCGGTGCCGGCGGGGTGCCCGCGGGAGGCGCCGGCGTCGTCGGCTTCGAGACCTCCGGCGGACGCGGCGTGGTGGCGAGGACCGTGGCCGACGTGGCGCACGTCGTGCGCGCGATCGGCTGGGCCGCCGAGCCCGCGAACCGTCCACTGAGGATCGGTGTGTCCCTGCGCGGCATCGCGATGACCAGCCGCACCCGCCCGTCCATGCGCCGGGCCGTCGAGGACGTCGCCTCGCTGTTGTCGTTGCACGTCGGCGAAGTGGTCGACCACGACCCGCACCTCGCCAGCGAGTCCAGGCTCCTGCTGGCGCCGCACCTGGCCGCCGGTCCTCGTGAGCTGGACCTGCTCGACCGTTTCGTGCCCTCGCCGCTGCGGGGGATCTGCCGGTCGATGCGCGCGGCGGAACGGGTGATGGTGAACCACATGTTCACCGGTGTCGACGTGCTGGTGACACCGGGGCACACCGGGCCGGCCGAGGCCATGTCGCTGCCCGGCGGGGTGCTGGTGCGCAACGGCGCCACCTCTCCGTTCTCGCCGCTGTGGAAGGTCAGCGGCTACCCGGCCGTGTCCGTGCGCGCGGGCTCGGACGCCGGCGGGAACCCGTTGCCGGTGACCCTGATCGCGGTGCCCGAGGCAGAGGGCGAACTGCTCCGGGTCGCCGAGATCGTCGAGGAGGGATGCGACGCTCATCGGAGTCCGTAGTCGACGTTCGAGGACGACACCACGTTCTTGAGGTCGAGCGAGTCGTCCGGGTCGCTGGCGCCGGTGACGCCGTAGGTGATCGCGCCGGCCAGGCACGCACCGATCACCAGGGCCAGCGACCCGGCGACGACACCGCGTCGCCACACGAGCAGCAGCACCAGCCCGATCGCGACCAGCACGGCACCGGCGACCCACAGGACGGTGGGGAGGGCGGTGATGACGAACAGCTTCGGCAGGTTCTGCTTGACCTGGTCCACGTTCGCGGAGACCGAGGCGTTCGTCAGCCGCAGTTCTCCCGCGAACACAGGGGTTCCCTCGCCCTCGGCCTGCGTGCCGGTGCGCAGTTCCTGCCGGATGTCCTCCCGGACCGAGAGCACCGCGCCGGTCGTGGGCTCGACCAGCAACGTGCGGGTGACGCCGTAGTACTGGGTGACGTCCACGGACGGCTCCGGGCTGCCGACCAGCGAACCGGGTACCGCGAACCGGCCGAGCTCCGTCTGCGGGATCGTGTGCGTGAACCGGTACACGTCGAGTCCCTGCAACAGCTGCTCTCCGGCGAAGTGGATGTCGACCGGGCGCTTGAGAACCGTGTCGTACCAACGGTGGTCGCGCTGCTCGGTGTCGAACGGGAACACGAAGTTGAGGCCTGGTTGCAGCAGCTGCCGTCCTTCGGCGGTGACCCGCTTGCCCCGTTCGGTCTCGTAGAACTCGCCGCGGCAGGGCGCGACCGCCTCGCCGGTGCGGCGGTCGAGGCAGATCTTGCGCACCTCGGCGCTGAGCACGAGCTTGTCCGAGTCCTCCTTGACGATCGTCGCCCGCTTCCACACGGTGACGTCGCCGTTCTCCTTGATCTCGGGTGCGGCCAGATCGCCCTCGACGTGTGTTGTCGCCGTGAGGCGGAGGTTGTGGCGTACTTCCGGCATTCCGCCGGGCGGGTACACGACGGCGGTGACTCCTTCTCCCTCGGAGACGGAGACCGTGTCGATGTCGTGCTGCAGCTTGGCGAGCAGGGGATAGGAGTGCAGTTGCAGCACCAATCCGGCCGCTACAGCGAAGGCACCGAGTCCGAGCAGGGCGGCGACGACTGCGGTTCGCACAGGTCCTCACAAGTATTCGGTTGGCAGGGAGGGCGTTGCGTGAGGCGCGATTTCCGGTAACCGTGCGTTCAGTTCTACCTGGTCCGTGAGCTAGATCACAAGGGCATACCTGAATCCCATTCGGGTTACCTGGCTGCGGCGGCTGGGTCACGATGACTGCTCAACTAGGTCAAGCCGACACGAACCCCTGGCGCGGGAACGGTCTTCGTGAATGATCGACCGCGCACAGACTCGTTCAGGTCCAACAGCTTGGGGGATGCATGAGAGTTCACAGATACCTGGCTTTAGCCTTCTCGGTCGCGGTGGTCGCCGGCACCGCCGTGCCCGCCGCGGCCGCGGAACCGGCCTGGCGCCTGGCCTCGATCCCGCAGAGCAAGGCGACGAGCAACCTCTGGGACGTCGCCGCCGTCGACGCCAGGAACGCCTGGGCGGTCGGCTTCGAGGGCTACGACCCGGACCAGCAGTACACGACCGGTGATCCGATGATGCTGCGGTGGAATGGGACCAGGTGGTCCCGGACGTCGCTCCCGGTCGTGCAGGGCCGGGTGTCGTTCCAGCGGGTCGCGGCGTCGTCCGCCAGGGACGTCTGGGTCAAGGGCGCGCCGTGGTCACCGGACGGCAACGTCACGCTGATATGGCGCTACAACGGCAGGACGTGGACCGAGGTGCCGTACCCGCCGGGCGCCACCCCCGGCACGCTGTCGATCCGGGACATGTCCGTTGTGGACGGACATGCCTGGCTGGTCGGTCACCACGGCAACGCCCCGGTGTTCCACGAGTGGACCGGAAGCTCCTGGCGGGAACACCAGCCACCCGCCGAATGCGTGACGGGCGGCGGATTCCTGAACTTCTGCACCATCAACGCCGTGAAGGCCTTCGCGTCCGACGACGTGTGGGCGGCCGGGCACGGCATGTGGAACGGCTTCACGGGTCCGCTGCTGTTCCACTGGAACGGCACGGCCTGGCGAGCTGTCCAGGTAGGACTGAACCAGCAGCAGGTCACCCTGCAGTCGCTGGACGGCACGTCCTCCCGTGACATCTGGGCGGTGGGCGACGGCGGCGGCATGGGATCGGCCAACGTGGTCGTGCGCGGGGACGGCACCACCTGGCAGACCGTCAGCGGGCTGAACACCCCGGCCACCCCGGCCGTCGCGGTGGGTGCGAACGGCACCCCGTGGGTCATCGGCCGCATCCCGCAGGCGTTCTTCGGCTCCCACGGCCCGGCGGGGTGGACCATCACGCCGGCACCCGCTCCGCCGGGCTCGTTCGGCACGAACTACAACGCCATCACCGCCGTTCCCGGCACGAACCGGTTGATCGCCGTGGGCTATGCGGACCTGCCGGGCACCAGCCCGCTGCGCCTGCAGGCGGTGGTCGCCGAGTACTCGGCGCGCTGAGTCCGTCGCGCGGCCGTCCGCCCCGCCGGGCGGCCGCACCTACCTCCAGGTCCCGAGCGTGGTCAGCAGGTGGTCGATCATCGCGTCGGTGACCGGGCGGCGCTCGAGCATGCTCCGGAAGACCAGGGGCCCGATGATGAGCGCCGGGGCGTCCAGGAGGTCGGCCGAGGCCTGGAGCTCGCCGGTCCGCGCCGCCGACTCCAGGGCTGTGCCGAGCTGGCCGCTGATCGTGGCGATGAGCTGCTCCCGGCGGGCGGTCGCGTCGGGTTCGTCCGGTGCTCCGTGCAGCAGCGCCGCGGTCACCGCCTGCACCTCGGGCAGGGTCAGTTCGTCGGCGAGTGTGCGCATCTGCCGCGCCAGCCACGGGCGGACGGGCGGAACGGGGTCGCGGAAGAACGGCATCCGGACACCGGCCATCGTGTCGTCGAGCAGCATTCTCGGCTGCGGCCAATGGCGGTACACCGTCGCGCGCCCGACCTTCGCGCGTTTGGCGACGTTCTGGTGGGTGACCGCGGCCGGGCCGTCCTCGCGGAGGAGCTCCCGTGCGGCGGAGAGGATCGCCTCGCGGCTGCGGGTGACGCGTGGGTCGGTGGAGTCGGCCATGACGCCATCTTATGAGACAACTTGACTCAGAAGCACGCGGGACGGCACAGTGGAACTTATGAGACAAGATGACTCAAAGAGTTCGCGGCTGGTGGTCCTGGGTGCGAGCGGCGGAACCGGACGCGCGGTCGTCGACGTCGCGCTGCGAGCCGGGCACGCCGTCACGGCCGTCGTGCGCCGCGCTGACGCGATCCCGCCCGCGCCCGGTCTGACCGTGGCGGTGCTTCCGGTGCTGACCGGCCTGGCCAGCGTCGTTGCCGGACATCACGCGATCATCAGCGCGCTCGGTGCCAGCGCCCCCGGCCCGTCCACGGTCTGTTCGGGCGGCATCCGCGCCGCGTTGCTCGCGATGGAGGAAACGTCCGTGCGCCGTCTCGTGGCCGTCAGCGCGCACGGCGCGGCGGAGAGCCGTGACCGGTCGCTGTACTCGTTGCTGCTCTGGGCGTCGGTCAAGCACAAGATGCGGGACAAGGAGGTGATGGAGGCGCTCATCCGGCAGTCCGATGTGGACTGGACTATCGTCCGGCCGCCCGCGCTGAAGGACACCCCGGCGACCGGCGGCTACCGCACGGGCACCGATCTGCGCATCACCGTGACCTCGTCGGTGTCGCGCGCCGACCTGGCCGAGTTCCTCGTGGGCGAGGCCGTGCGACCGGCGTTCCTCCGCCAGGCGCCGGGGATCGCCGCATGAACGTCCACAGTGGTCAGGCGGATCTGAGCGGCCAGGTCGCGCTGGTGACCGGTGGTGCCGGCGGAATGGGCAGGGTCATCACCGCGGAACTGGTCCGCGCCGGCGCGCACGTCGTCATCACGAGCCGCGACGCGGAACGGGGAGAAGCCCTGCGGCGCGAGCTCGGCACCGACCGGCTGGAGGTGCTCACCGGCGACCTGGGCGTCCGCCGAGACCTGCACCGCCTCGCCGCCGAGTTCTCGCGCCGCCACGACCGGCTGCACCTGCTGGTCAACAACGCCGGCGCGCATTACCGCGACCGTCGGCTGACCGCCGACGGCGTGGAAGCGCACCTCGCGGTGAACCACCTGGCCGGGTTCACGCTCACCTACCTGCTGCACGAGCGTCTGCGGGCCGCCGCGCCCAGCCGTGTCGTCAACGTCGTCTCGGCGACCATGTCCGACACCCGCAGCCTGCCGTTGCCCGGCAGGCCCCGGCCGGTCTCGCTCGACCTGGCCGGCGTCACCGACCTGCGCGAGCTCAACCCCGCCGAGGGCTTCGCCCCGTTCACCGCCTACGCGAGGGCCAAGCTGCTGAGCACGATCTGCGGCTACGTCTTCGCCGACCGGTGGCACGACGAGGGCGTGACGGTGAACGCCGTGCACCCCGGGATCGTGAGCACGAGCATCGTCGACGACATCACGCCCGCCGCGCTCCGGCCGTTCCGGTCGCTGATCCACAGTCGTCTGCTGACTCCGGAGGCAGGTGCGGCGGCCGCGCTGCGCCTGGCCACGGACCCCGGCCTCTCGGCCGTGACGGGCCGCTACTTCGTGCGGGACAAGGAAGAACGGTCGCCCAGCGTCTCCTACGACCCCGCCACACGGGACAAGGCCTGGAGGCTCAGCGCCGGCTGGGCGGCGCTGAGCGGATGAGCGCGGGCGCGAGCGGGAAGATCTTCCACCCGCGCCCGGTGCTCAGCTCAGGAGCAGGCGTAGAACCGCGTCAGGCTTCCCTGCGGGAACCACTCGTTGACGGCGCAGTGGTAGATCCTGCCGGTGGCCTCCTCGTGGATGGACACGTACTCGGAGTACCACGCGTCCGACTCCCGGCCGCTCTTGCCCAGGCTGATGTAGCCGATGGTGCCGAACGACGGGTGGCGGTGCGGGCCGGACGTCCACGTCTCGCCGCGCCGGAAGTCCCTGTCGATCTGCATCGGGCCGGAGTTGCCCTCGGTGCCGAACATCGTCACCCGGACGGCGTCCTCGGTGTCCGCGTTCGTCAGGTTGCCGGTGCGGAAGGTGAGGTAGTAGGTGCTGATGCCGTCGGCCGAGGCGGGAACGACCGCCGTGAGCGAGCCGAGGACGGCCAGTGCTGCGGAGAGCACCACAGTGCGGATCTTCATCATTTCTCTTTCTGTCGGCATGTGCCGTGACGCCCATACCGTGGCGGGGGACGGTGGTCGTCCGGTGGCCGTTCAGTAGCCGCTCGGCTACCCAGCGGAACCCTCGCAGGCCCTGTCCGATTCGGAGGCTGATCGCCGCTCCGGCGTCCTTGCCTTGTTTTGACCCGCGTGCTTAGTATGACGATTAGTCATACACCTTCGGGTGTGTTGCTCGAGGTGAGGGGCGAGCATGACGGAGTTGTCGGACGTTTCGGCGCAGCGGGCACCAGGGCAGAGCGGCATCCCGCGGCTGACCTTCGCCGACGGCGGGACCGCGGTTCTCGCCTGGCTCAAAGGGATGCGCGACGACCAGCCGGCCTGGTTCGACGAGTCGAACGGCACGTGGAGTCTGTTCCGCTACAACGACATCGTCCGGGCACTGCGTGACACGGACACGTTCTGCTCCGACCCGTCCCGCTCGTTGCCGCCGGAGGTGGCGGAGAACGCGGAGGGGAGCATGGTCTCGATCGACCCGCCGCGGCACGGCAGGTTGCGCGGACTCGTGTCCCACGTGTTCACACCGCGGCTGGTGGAGCAGCTCGCCCCGCGGATCGAGGGGATCGTCGACGGCCTGCTCGACCGGGCGCTGGCTGATCGGAGCGGGCGGTTCGACCTCGTGGGCGACCTCGCCTACGAGCTGCCGGTGATCGTCATCGGCGAGTTGCTGGGACTGCCCGCGTCCGATCGCGACTTCCTGGTGCGGTGCGCGGACGAGTTCTACGCCGTCGAGCACGACGACCCGTTCAACGGCGAGTACATGGAGTCCATGCAGTCCACTTTGGACGAGCTGAACGAGTACATGCTCGACCACGCGCAGCTGCGCAGGCGCGAGCCCGCCGACGACCTGATGACCGCGCTCGCGCTGGCCGAGATCGAGGGCGAACGGCTCAGCGACAGGGAGATCCGCAACTTCGCCGTGCTGCTGCTGACCGCGGGCCACATCACGACGACCGCGTTGCTGGGCAACACCGTGCTGTCACTGGGGGAGAACCCCGACGTGATGACGGCCTGGCGGGCGGGCACCGTGGACCCCGCCCCGGTGATCGAGGAGGTGCTGCGCCACCGCAGCCCGTTCACCGAGGTCTACCGCTTCACCACGACGGACGTGGAGATCGGCGACGCGGTCATCCCCGCCGACCAGCTCGTGCGGGTGTGGCTCGTCTCCGGCAACCGCGACGAACGCCAGTTCGCCGACCCCGGCGAGTTCCGGCTCGGCCGCACGACCGGCAGGCACCTCGGTTTCGGGATGGGGATCCACTACTGCCTCGGTGCCGGGCTCGCCCGGGTCGAGACGACCGCCGCGCTGCGGGTGCTCGCGCGGCGGACCCGGGAGATCACCCCGGTGCTCGACGAGCTGAAGTTCTACGACGCCCCCGGAATCTTCTGCCTGCGGAGCCTTCCGGTCACCTTCCACCGCTGACGGACCTCACGAGGAAAGCGAGCAGCGCCGATGTCGACTACCGACGGCCAGGCCGCCGAGGCCAAGTACGACTACAAGGCCGACGAGGACATGCGCACGGACGTGTGGGACGAAAATCTCCACGTCGGGTACTGGTCGGGGCCGGAGGACACCAGCGCGGTCGAGGTGGCGACGGACCAGCTCACCGACTTCGTGATCGCGCGCACGCGCATCGCGGCGGGCCAGCGGCTTCTCGACGTGGGCTGCGGGCTCGGCAAGCCGGCGCGGCGCGCCGCCGAACGGACCGGATGCGGGGTCGTCGGCATCTCCGACGACCCCGCGCAGGTCAAGCGCGCCACCGAGGCCGCGGAGGGTGCGGGTGCCGCCAACCAGGTGAGGTTCCTGCACGCGGACGCCATGGAGCCGCTGCCGTTCGGCGCCGACGAGTTCGACGCCGCGTGGGCGATCGAGTCGCTCGTGCACATGCCTGACCGGGAGAAGGCGTTCCGCAACATCGCCGCCGTTCTGAAGCCCGGCGCCACGCTCGTGGCCACCGACTTCTTCGAGAACGTGCCCCTGGGCGGTGACCGCAAGGAGGCCGTGGACGCGTTCCTGAGCGTCGCCAGCCTCGGGCCGATCCCGCGTCTCGACGACTACCCCGCGCTGCTGCGGTCGACCGGGTTCGAGCTGGTCGAGTTCCTCGACATCACCGAGAACACCCACCGCACGTACGCGTTGCTGCTGCAGTCCCTGTACGACACCGAGAAAGAGCTGCGCGCCGACCACGGCGACGCCGTCTTCGACGGGTTCGTGAAGGCGTTCAAGGGCTGCGCCGAGTCTCTCGTTCCCCGCTACATGCTCTTCGTCGCCAGGCGCTCCGCCGGCAGCTGACCCCCGCAGCACGGCAACAACTTCCGCGCGACCGTCCGGTCGTGCGTCGATGACGCACGCGTTTTTCCTCCCCGACAAGGAGAAAGTCATGAAGAAGTCATCGCTCGCCGCCTCGTCCGTCCTGCTGGCCCTGGCGGCGACGCTGGTACCGGCCTCCGCGCACGCCGGGAACCCGTCCGTCGTCGTGACCTCCGAAGGCGACTGCCTGGAGTTCGGCGAGATCACCCAGATCACCGCCGCCCAGGCACGTGAGCTCGTTCCATCGCGGTACAAGGTCCGCGAAGCCGACGGCACACCGGGCAAGGTGAACGTCTACATGGGCGACTACTCGTGCGCGGGGATCTCGGTCAACGGCGGCCGCGCGAAGCCGACCATGATCACCATGGCGACCGTGGAGATCTCCCACCGCGACGGCGTCGAGCAGCCGTGGGGCACGACGCAGCCGCTGTGGTGGGGGACCAACCAGCCCGCGCTGACGAACGCCGTCCAGCGGCTCGGCGCGCCCGCGCGGCACGTCCAGGCCACCAGAAGCATCACACCCATGGCCAACGGGATGAAGTTGGTGCACAACAAGTACTCCGGGTCCGGAGTGGACCACGAGCGCTTCGCCGTCGTCGAGGACATCTCGTCGGAGCCGGTGCAGAACTTCAACACGCCGGTCGGGTACTACACCGGCACGAAGGGCGAGATCCAGTTCGTCTACGACATGCAGTTCCGCGCGAAGGAGCAGGCGGCGAACTCGATCCTCGTCTCGGGCCGTGACACCGACCTCGTCCACAAGTACGGGTTCCCGATCACGCTCACGTCGAAGAACACGCTGATGACCGGGAAGTGGACCATGCGGGCCGAGCTCAAGCGCTGACCCGACGTGCACCCGGAGGCATCGATGAACAACGAGTCAGTGCGCGAGGCCGTGCACGCGATCCTGCGGCACATGTCCTACGGGGACGCGGAGGAGCTGTCCGACGAGGCGCGAATCGCCACGGACCTCGGGTTCGACTCGTTGCGGCTGCTCGAACTGGCGATCGTCATCGAGGAACGGTTCGAGCTCGCCGCCGTCGACGTCGACGAGGCCCTCAACGTGTCCACGGTGCGGGAGCTCGTCGACCTCGTGACCGAACGCGTCAGGGGGACGGCGGCGTGAGCGGGCTGCGCGTCCTCGTGACCGGTGCGGCCGGGCTCGTCGGTGCCGAGGTCACGGCAAGGCTGGCGGACGAGGGGCACACGGTCCTCGCGCTGGTGCACACGCGGTCGGAGATCGTGCGCAACGACGGGACAGTCGTGCGCACGGTCCCGATCGGACAGTGCGGACCCGGGCTCGTGTCCTGTGTGGCCGGTGACGTGACCAAGCCGGTGCTCGGCCTCACCGCCGAGCGTTACGAGGAACTCGCCACCGGCCTCGACCGCGTCGTGCACGCCGCCGCCACCACGGACTTCGGCCGGCGTTGGGAGACCTACGAATCGCTCAACGTGGACGGCACGCGCAACGTCGTCAGGCTCGCCGCGGAACGAGCGGTGCCCCTCGTGCACGTGAGCACGGCGTACGTCTGCGGGGAGCGCACAGGCCGGGTCCTCGAAGACGAACTCGATGTGGGACAACGGTTCGGCACCGGGTACGAACGCAGCAAGTTCCTCGCCGAACAGGAGGTCCGGGCCGCCGCCGTACCCGCCGCGGTCGTGCGGCCGAGCATGATCGTGGGTACGCAGGAGTCCGGGGTCATCCGGGACTTCAAGAACATGTACGTGGTGCTCAAGCTGTTCACGCAGGGGCGTGTCAGGTCGGTGCCGGGCTTCTACGACGCCCTGCTCGACCTGGTGCCCGTGGACTACGTCGCCGCGTTGATCTGCCAGGTGGTGAACCACTTCGACGAGGCCCGCGGGCGCACGTTCCACGCCGTCGGGGCCGCCCCGCACACGTTGCTCGACGTGAGCAACGCGCTGGCGGAGTACCCGATGTTCGAGGTACCGCACTACGTCTCGCCGTCCGCGTTCGACGCAGGCGGGCTCCCGCCGGACGAACGCGTCTACTACCGGCGGATCATCGCGATGTACGAGAGCTTCTTCCGGCGCCGCGCGAGGTTCGACGACACGAACGCGGCGCGGCTGGCACCGTGGCGGCCGGAAGCGACCGGGGTGGACTACCTGCGCACGTTGCTGGACCACTGCGTGCGGGTGGGTTACCTCGGTCGTGCGGAGGCGGGCATCGGCGACGTGCTGCGCCTCGCCGGGAGAGCGCGGTGATCGCCGCGACACGGTACGTGCGGCTGCGGTTCCCGCCGCAGACGCACGGGATCGCCGCGGTGCTGACCTACGCCACCGTCGTGGCGCTGAGCGCCCGAGCCTGGCCCGGCGTGGTCCCGCTGCTGCTCGGCGGCCTGACGTTCGTGTCGCTGTTTGTGTTCCTGCGCCTGGTGGACGACCTCGACGACGGGGCGGCGGACGCGGCGGGACTGCGGGCCGGCATGGTCGCCGTGGCCGCCGCCGTGGTGCTGCTCAACCTCCACGACCTCCCGGCCCTCGCCCTCGCGGGCGGGGCATGCGCCGCCGCCCTCGCGGCCCCGTTCCTGCCGCGTCACGGGATCAAGCACCCCGTGGTGCTCTTCGTCGCCTACGAGGTGGCACCGCTCCTGGTGCTCGGATACGGCGGCGTGACGGCGGGAGCACCCCCGATGGTGGCCGTGGGGGCGGCGGTGGTGCTCTGGAGTGCTTACGAGTACTGGAAGTTCACGAGGAAGCTCGACGAGCCGGACTACCGGCCGTTCGGTCTGGGACTGGGGGCCCGGCTCGTCGCGGCGGTGGCGCTGTCGGCCGCCGGAGTCGTCGCGGCGGCGGTCGTCGCGGCGCCGTGGGTGGTTCCGGTGGTCGTGGGGCTGATCGCCGTCGCCTTCGCGGCCGGGATGGCCTCGTGGTGGAGGGCCGGTCGCCGCGGGCGGGCGTGGTGGTCCGGGCTGACCTACGTGCTCGCCGTCGACCTGGCGGTCCTGATCCTGTGTGCGACCTGGGGAGTGTGGGGATGACGGCCGTGACGAGCGAGGTGGACGGGGCCAAGGCGCGCGGGCTGCGCGAACTGGCCGACGCCGGGTTCGTGGTGCCGCCGTGGAGCGTGATCGGCGCGGACGTCCTGCGCCGTCACCTGGCCACGACCGGTCTGGCGGACCGGATCGACGAAGAGCTCCGCGACCTCACGGCGGATCGTGCCGAGGCCGCGTCCGGCGCCGTGACCGCCGCGATCCTGACGACCCCGCTGGGACCCGACGTGCTGGCCGAGATCGCGTCCGCCGCCCACGCTGTCGGCGAAGGCCCGGTGGCGGTGCGGTCGTCCGGACTGGACGAGGACGGCCCGCGGTTCTCCTTCGCCGGTCAGTTCGACACTTTCCTGAACGTCGAGGGGATCGACTCGATCGCCGACCACGTGCGGCGCTGCTGGGCGGGCGCCTATTCGGCACGCGCGCTCGCGTACCGGCTCGCGCACGGCCTCCCGCCGGGCGGCGCCGGGATGGCGGTGATCGTGCAGCGGCTGGTGGCCGCGGAGAAGAGCGGCGTGCTGTTCACCGCCAACCCGATGTCGGGCGAGCGGACCGAACGCGTCGTCAGCGCGGTGTTCGGCCTCGGAGAAGGACTGGTCGGCGGCGCGGTGGACGCCGACACCGTCGTGCTCGACTCGACCGGCCGCGTCCTGAACGTCACGGTGGGGGAGAAGCGGGAGCGGTACGACCCGGACGCCGCCGGCGGGTGCCGCGTGACCGAGACCGCTGTCGCGGCAAGGGAAGAGCTCGCGGTGACCGAAGCCGAGCTGCGCGCGCTCGGTGAGCTGGCCGGGCGGATCGAGCGTGCCCGCGGCGCCCCGCAGGACGTGGAGTGGGCGATGGCCGACGGCACCCTGTGGGTGTTGCAGAGCCGGCCGATCACCGCCGGTCTGGACGAGCCCGGCGAGCTGCACGTCTGGGACAACTCCAACATCATCGAGAGCTTTCGCGGCATGACCTCGCCGCTCACCTACAGCTTCGCGCGCCGGGTGTACCAACGCGTCTACGAGGAGTACTGCCGCGAGCTGAAGGTGCCCGAAGCGCAACTGAGCCAGGCGCAGGAGTGGTTGCCCGCGCTGCTCGGCTACTTCCACGGGCGCGTCTACTACAACCTGCTGAACTGGTACCGGCTGGTGCGCCTCGCGCCGCTGTACCGGCTGGGCCGCCGCAGCCTCGAGCTCACCCTCGGCGTGGAGGAGTCGCTCGACCCCGAGCTGGCCGACGGGCTGCACCCGTTCACGTTCGGCTCGCGGGCGGAGGAGGTCCTCGTGACCGCGCGGTCACGACTGCGGTTCGCGACCAGGTTCGCCCTGGTCGAACGCACCGGTGAGCGGTTCATCGCGGACTTCTACCGCACCTACGAGGAGTTCGGTGCCACGGACTACGACGCGCTGACCGCCGACCAGGTGTACCGCCGCTACCAGGCGCTCGAACGCACCCTGGTCGCGCGCTGGGGCAGGGTCGCGGTGCTCGACGCCGTCATCGGCCTGTCGTTCGGGACGCTGCAGGTGCTCAACCGGCGGTGGCTGCCCGACGCCCCGCTCTGGTTCACGTGGGCGGTGGCGGGCCCGGCGAACTCGGTGGAGTCGGCGGGACCCGCCCACCGCATCGCCGAGCTCGCGAGCGTCGTGCGGGCCGACGACGAACTGCGCCGCATCGTCACCGAGTCCGAGCCCCGGCAGGCCAGAGCGGCGTTGCTGGCCGGCGGCCACACCGTGTTCGTGTCCGAAGTGGACGACTACGTGGCACGCTACGGCGACCGCAGCCTGGACGAGCTGAAGCTCGAGGCGCCGAGCCTGCGCGACGACCCGTCGACGTTCTTCCCGATGCTGCGCGCGGCCGTGGCGTCGGTGGAGAGCATGACGGGACGGGCCGATGTCGACGCCGTCCTCGGGTCCCTGTCCCCTGCGAGGCGCCAGGTGTACGAACGTGTCCGCGGCAAGGTGCGCAGGGCGTTGGAACTGCGCGAGCGCATCCGCTTCTGCCGCACCCGCGCGTTCGGCACGGCGAAGGTGATGGTGCGCGCGATCGGCCGCCGGTTCGCCTCGCTGGGCCTGCTCGACTCGCCGGAGGACGTCTTCTGGCTCTACCTGGAGGAGATCGGCGGGTGCTTCGACGCGTCCACAGTGGACGTCGACCTGCGCGCGCTCGTCCGTTCGCGCAAGGCGGCCGCCGAGTCGGACCGCCTCCTGACCGCGCCGTCCCGCTTCACCACCCGCGGCGCCCTCGGCACCAAGGCGAACCGTGCGGCGTGGGCGCGCGCCGTTCCCGGAGGCACCGCGGCGGCGGCGGGGGCGGAGCTCACCGGCGTGCCGGCCGGACCCGGCCGGGTGCAGGGCCGCGCACGGGTGGTCGACCTGCCGTCGGAGGCCCAGGGCGACATCCTCGTCACCTACCGCACCGATCCCGGCTGGGTGGCGTGGCTGCCGTCCGCGTCGGGCCTGCTCGTCGAGCGCGGCAGCCCGCTGACCCACGTCGCCATCGTCGCCCGTGAGCTGGGCGTACCCACCGTGGTGCAGGTCCCCGGCTTGACGACCCGCGTCCGCGACGGCATGCGCCTCGACGTCGACGGCGCGACCGGGACCATCCGGGTGCTGGCAGGGCCGGAGGAGTCGTGATCATCGACCGCGCGGAGCTGACCGCGCTGCTCGACGAGACGCTGGGTCTGGTGGACGCGCCACCGGGCTGCGGCGCGGTGCTGGAGGGCTCGATCGCCGAGGGGTTCGGCAACTCCGCCTCGGACATCGACTTCCTGCTGCTGGCCGACGACGACCACGACCACCCGACCATGCCGACGATCGTGTTCGTGCGAGGCCGCCGCGTCGAGGTGCGCACCCGCTCGCTGCGCCAGGTCCGCGCGCAGGCCGACGCGGTCCGCGCGCACGTGGCCGAGGGTTTCGGCGCGCTGCCCGCGGCGCTGCTCGACCGGTGCCAGCGGCTGCGCGGTGCCGTGGTGCTGCGCGGGGAGGACGTCGTGCGGCGGGCGCGCGAGTGGCCCTTGTCGCTGTCCGAGGTCGTGGCGGGCTGGTACGCGCACCACAGCAGGCAGGCCATGCGGCACGCGGTCGCCTCCTCCGTGCTGGGGGAGGACGGCGAAGCCCTGGCGTGGGCCGGGATCGCGGCGCGGCACGCCGCGAAGTCCTGGGTGGCCGCGCGGGGGGAGACGTACCTGGAGCCGAAGTGGCTCGACCGGCAGTTCGACCGGCTGGTCGCCGGGGGCGACGTGGAGGCGGCGCGGTTGCGGGACCGCCTCGCCGGGCTGCGGAAGGGGCACGACGTCGTCGGCGCGATCGCGGCGCATGCCGCACTGGTCGCGGACTTCGGCGTCGACGGCTGCCCGGCGGACGCGGACCACGTGCTGCTCGGTCTGAGGACAGGCGTCACCACCTGGCCGATCGGCGACCGCCTGCACGTGGTGCGCGACAGAGGCGACGTCTTCGTGCTGGCCCCGGCTGCCGGAAGAGCATGGCGTTCGATCGCGCCAGGGCGTCCGGTGGCCGAGGTGTGCACCACCGCGGCGGCCTCGAGCGCCCTGGCCGAGTTCCACCGCGTAGGACTGGTCGAACTGCACTGGCGCGACGGCGGACCGATCGCCTCCGCACAGCCCTGGGCACCCGTCGAGCCGGTGACCCCGCCGCCGTCCACCCGCATGCCGGTCCTCGGCCTCTCCGGCGGCGCCGCGGACGGGCACCTGTCGCTGGTCCCCCTACCGGCCAAGCGGTTCGCGGCGGCCGGGATGGCGCTGGTGTGGTCCAACATCATGGTCGAGAACGCCCGCGAGGACCTGTCCGGTGCGCTCGACGGCGGCCAGCGGGAAGTGGCGCGGACGAGCGGGCTCCGGCTGCTGCACCACGCCTGCCGGGTGGTGCTGAGCGCGTGCGGGACGAGTCCCTTGCCGCCCGACGCCGCGATCGTGACCCGGCTGGCCGCGACGGCGGCGGTGCCGGCGGACCTCGCCGCGCAGGCCACCGCCGTCGAGCGCGATCTCGGGGGCGATGAGTGGGAGTTCTGGCTGGAACGTCTGGACAAGCTCGTCAACGGCGTCCGGGACCTCGTGCGGGCCGAGGTGTTCCCGGCCTCGTTCGACTCGGCCGCCGCCTGGGAGGCCACGCTGCGGATCGGGCACGACTGGATCCGGCTCGGCGCGTACCTCGACGCCGACTTCCCGATCGAGGAGGCCCGCGACCTCCTCACGTCCGGCGGTGCCCAGCCGCACCGGCGCGGCGGCGGGTGAGCGGGTGTTCGTCGCGCTGGAGGGGATCGACGGGGCCGGGAAGTCCAGCACCGCCGCCGCCGTGGCCGCCCGGCTCCGCCACCGCGGAGTGGCGGTCCGGCTCGTGCGGCACAACGCCACCGAACCGGACGACCCGTTCGTCGCCGAGTACCTGGACGGGCTGCGCGCGTTGCAGCAGATGTCGTTGCGCGGCCCGTACTTCCGGCTCGGCGACCCGCACTGGGTGCTGATCAGGGCCAGCTACTACGCGCTCGTCGACCGGTGCGTGATCACCCCGGCGCTGGAACGGGGGCACGTCGTCGTCGCGGACGGCTGGTTCCACAAGTTCGTCGCCCGCATCGCCGCGGGCGGTGTGCGGGCCCGCGGGGACTTCGACCGGCCTGAGCAGATCCTGCCGCTGTTCGCCCCCGTGCGGCGGCCGGACCGCGTGTTCCTGCTCGACACCCCGGTGGCGACCGCCGCCGCGCGCCGGGCGGCCGACGTGAACCCCGGTGAGCTGGGACCGCAGAACGCGGAGACCTCCACCCCCGAAACGGCCTTCGTCACGTACCAGAGCGCGGTGCGCGGGCATCTGCTGTCGATGGCGGTGCCCGGCCGCTGGCACGTCGTGCGCACCGCGCTGCGGGACGTGGACGGCATCGCGGCCGAGGTGTGCGCCGACCTGGAACTGTTGCGGGAGGCGGGATGAACGTCGACGACTACCGCGCGGAGGTCCGCCGGGTGATCGCCGGGTTCGTGCCCGGCATGGCGTCCTGGGAGGAGGACGGGCACCTGCCGCGCGAGCTGTTCCACGGCCTCGCGGCGGCCGGCGCCTTCCGCGAACGGTGGGCGCAGGGCCCGGTGGGAGGGCTGCCCCTGGCACGGGTGCTGGTGGAGGAACTGGCCGTGCACAACGGAGGCGCCGCGCTCGCGGTGTCGTTGCACAGCGAGGTCTTCCTGCACGCCCTGCACCGCGCCGGCGGGCAGGAGGAGATCGTCGAGGGCGCGCTCGACGGGTCGGTCATCGGGTGTGCCGCGGTCACGGAGCCCGGTGCCGGCTCCGACGTGCCCGCGGTGACGACGTCCGCCCGGCGCGAGGGCGACCGGTGGCGGTTGACCGGCACCAAGTGCCTCATCACCAACGCCGGCCGGGCCACCCATGCGCTCGTGCTGGCGAGAACCGGCGACGCGCGGTCGTTCGGACTGTTCGTGGTGCCGCTCTCCGGCGTGACGCCCACCCGGTTCGTGCCGACGCTGGGAGTCCGGTCCGCGGACACCGCTGTGCTCGACCTCGACGTGACAGTGCCCGGCACCGCCCTGGTCGGCAACCCCCGTGCCGGGCTGGTGCAGCTGCTGCGCGTGCTCGACTTCGAACGGCTGGCGGCCGCGTCCGGCCTGGTCGCCACCGCACGGGCGGCCATGGCGCTGGCCTTGGCGCACATGCGCGACCGCACCGCGTTCTCGGCCCGCCTGTTCGACCACCAGGTCCTGCGGCACCGCATGGCGTGGCACTGGGCACGCGTGTCCGCGGCCGCCGCGCTGCTCGACGCCGCGATGACGCCGGGGCCCGGGGGTGAGGTGTCGCATCCCGCCGCGGCGGCCGCGAAACTGGTCGCCGCCAGGGACTGCGCCGACGCGGTCGACGCGGCACTGCAGGCGTTCGGCGGCCGCGGGTACACGGAGGACTTCCCACTCGCGCGGATGTACCGCGACGTGCGGCTCACCCGGATCGGCGGCGGCACCGACGAGATGCTGTGCGAGGTGATCGCCGCCAACCTCGACGCCGACGACTCGCTCAGCGCGACGCTGGTGCGCGGGATCGCCGAAAGGGGCGGGTGGTGACGGCGCCCGCCACCACCCGCCGGCCCCTACTGGCCGTCGTCCCCGTCGGGGTACGGGTTCTGCATCAGCGCGAGCGTCGCGCCCCCCGGGTCCTTGATCAGAGCGAAGGCACCCGGTCCCGCGCCGCCCGGCGCGCGCACCACCTCGCCGCCCTGGGCGGTCACCTTCTCGAGGCTGGCCGGCAGGTCGTCGACCGCGACGTAGGTGATCCACTGGGGAGGCAGGTCGGCGTTGCCGCCCGCCTTGCGGCAGATGCCCGCGACGGGAGTGCCGTCCGGCGCCAGCATCATGTAGTCGTCGTGCGTGCCCATGCTCAGCGGCTCAGGTTTCCAGCCGACGACCTCGGCGTAGAAGTCCCGGAGGCCGGGGGCGTCGGTGATGGTCAGGTCGAGGCCGACGATCGTGCCGGCCCTGTTGCGCTTGTCCGCCATGGGAGTTCTCCTCGCTCACTTGCTCGTGTTCTCGGCCCACCACTGGGACCACCGCTTGTCGAGCAGGGAGTACGTGTTGTCGTCCAGGCCGTAGGTGCTCAGCAGCGCCATCGACGTCCCGGCGGGGTCGGTCGAGGAGGGGCCGGTGCCCGCGATGATCAGCAGGCCCTCGCCCCAGGAGTCGACCGTGACACCGAGCTGGTGCTCCGAGCGGAACCACACCTCGCCCTCGATCGCCTCGCCCGCGAGGGTGGCGGTGTAGCGGCTGCCCGGCTCGCCCGCGGAGTCCAGCTCCAGGCGCTCGACGACGGTGCCCGAGTACGTCTGGCGGTTGCCGAAGAACAGCGTGCGCCGCTGCTCGCCCGGCTTGCGCTCCAGGGCGAACCGCAGCTGCTGCAGGAACGAGGTCCAGCCCTCGGTGACGTCGTCGTAGTACGCGTCCCACTCCGCGTCGCCGCTCAGCGGGGCGCGGACCAGCGTGATGCGCACGCTGTCGCCGTCCTCGTGGATCTCGAACCGGTCACCCCCGTTGGGGACGAGCGTGTGGTTCTCGGCGTCCTCGACGACGTCGGTGAAGTAGATCGAGTCGAGCTCGGCCTCGAGTTCGCCGGACTGCCACGCGTGCCACTGCCTGATCACGTCCTTGTCCCGCAGTGCCCGCCAGGCGGCGTCGACCGTGGTCGTCACCCGGATCTCCAGCCGCGGGGTGTCGGTGGCCTGGACGTCACTCATCGGTTCTCTCCCTGTTCGTTCGACTTGTCAATCGGCTTGGGGGTCGGGTGACCGCCGACCACGACGCGGTACCGGCGACCGTCCCGCGTGTCGTACCGGGCCGCGATCTCGCGCAGCGCCGCCGTCAGCTCGTCGGTGAAGCCGTGCACGTCCGCGGGGCTCGCGAACCGCACGTCGGTCTCGGCGGTGAAGGTGAGCAGGCGCTTGCCCGTCTCGTCCGCCTTGACCTGCATCCGCGCGACGTCCCGGACGGTCGCGGCGGCGACGTCGACGAGGTGCTCGGCCGCGTACTGGTCCTGGATCAGGCTGAGCTGGGCCGGCGAGTCCTCGTCGTGGCTCACCACCGTCGGGTCCACGACGACCGCGCCCGGCCGGGCCCGCATGATGCGCTCCACGCACCCGCGGCGCTGACGCTCCTCGACCAGCTCGACCAGGCCCGCGTTCTCGAGCGCCCGCAGGTGGTAGTTCACCTTCTGCCGCGGCAGGTCGAGCGCCGCCGCGAGCTGGGTCGCCGACGCGGGCTCACGCAGCCTGGCCAGCAGTTTCCGGCGCAGTGGGGCCAGCACGGCCGCCACCGCGTCCGGATCGCCCAAGTAGTTCATGCCACTGCCCATGGACCCCATCGTCCAATTGACAATTTCATTTGTCAAATGGCGTCACACGATCGGAGGAACGGTCGAAACGGACAGATCAGCGCACGACGACGAGGTGTTCGCGGCGGGGGACCAGCTCCCCGACCACGGGTGCACCGGGGATCTCGCCGGCCAGCAGCAGGCCTCCGGACGTCTGCGCGTCGGCGAGCAGCACCGCGGTGGTCTCGTCCGCGCCACCGAGGTCGGTGTGCGGGCGAACCCACGCCAGGTTGCGCCGCGTGCCGCCGCTGACGAAGCCGTCGCGCACCGCCTCGAACGCGCCGTCGAGCACCGGCACCGCCGCGCTGTCGATCACCGCGGTCAGGCCGCTGGCCCTGGCCAGTTCCAGGGTGTGGCCGAGCAGGCCGAAGCCGGTGACGTCCGTGCCGCACAGGATTCCGGCGGCCACCGCGGCCCGTGACGCGACGGCGTTCAGGGTGACCATCGTGGCCACGGCGTTGGCGAACACCTCGCCCGTCGCCTTGTGGCGCGTGTTGAGGACACCGATCCCCAGCGGCTTGGTCAGCGACAGCGGTGCGCCCGGCAGCCCGGAACTGTTGCGCAGCAACCGGTCCGGGTGTGCGATGCCCGTGACGGCCATGCCGTACTTGGGTTCGGCGTCGTCGATGCTGTGGCCTCCCGCGACCGGGCACCGCGCCTGCGCCGCGATCTCCGCCCCGCCGCCCAGGACCTCGGCGGCGAGCTCCATCGGCAGCGTCGCGCGCGGCCAGCACAGGAGGTTCACCGCGAGCACCGGCTCACCGCCCATGGCGTAGACGTCCGACAGCGCGTTGGCGGCGGCGATGCGTCCCCAGTCACGGGCGTCGTCGACCACCGGCGGGAAGAAGTCCACAGTGGACAGGACAGCGCGGTCGCCGTCGATCCGGATCGCCGCCGCGTCGTCCCCCGTGCCCACCAGCAGGCCGGGGAACGCGGGGATGCTCGTGGCGAGGAGGTCCTCCAGCTCGCCGGGCGGGATCTTGCAGGCGCACCCGCCACCGGCGGCGGTCTCGGTCAGTCTGGGAGAGGTCATGACCCGACCTTGGCAAGCCAGGAGAAGACGATGTTCCGCTGCCTTGCCGATCCTGGAACGCGCCGGGGAGGCGTGTCCGGTCTGGTGACCGGCGCGGTCTTCAACACCGACGGGCGGCAGGACCTGCCGCCGGCGGGTTCGATTCCCGTCCGCCTCCGCCACAGACGACGGTGGAGGCTGCATGTCGCGGCGGACCATCCCGAGCACGGGTGCGCTGCTCGCCTCCTCGCCGTTGCGCGAGGCGGTGGCGGTGCACGGCCGTGCGGCGGTGAAGTCGGCGATCCACGCGGCACAGGAGGAGGCACGGTCAGGCCGGGTGAGCCCCGCCGACGTGCCGCGGGTCGCGATGGCCGCGCTCGGCCGTCACGCCGCGCGCCCGGTGCTGAACGCCACGGGAGTGCTGATCCACACCAACCTCGGACGCGCGCCGCTGTCGGCCGCCGCCCGCGCGGCGCTGTCCGCCGCAGCGGGGTGGACGGATGTCGAGTTCGACCTCGCCACCGGACGCCGCGCCGCACGGGGCAGGGGAGCCATCGAGGCCCTGTGCGAGGCCGTGCCGGACGCCGGGGCGGCACACGTCGTGAACAACAACGCCGCCGCGCTGCTGTTGTGCGCCTTGGCACTCGCGCCGGGACGCGAGATCGTGATCAGCAGGGGCGAGATGGTCGAGATCGGCGACGGGTTCCGCATCCCCGACCTGCTGACCGCCGGGGGAGCCCGGCTGCGCGAGGTCGGCACCACCAACCGGACGACCGCGCGGGACTACGCCGCCGCGATCGGGCCGGACACCGGGTTCGTGCTGAAGGTGCACCCGTCGAACTTCCGCGTCGAGGGCTTCACGTCGGCCGCGAGCGTGGCGGAACTGGCCGGCTGCGGGGTCCCGGTGGTCGTGGACATCGGGTCCGGGCTGCTCGCGCCCGATCCGCGGCTGCCCGACGAGCCGGACGCGGCGACGGCGCTGCGGTCCGGCGCGGCGCTGGTGACCGCGAGCGGGGACAAGCTGCTGGGCGGACCCCAGGCCGGGCTGCTGCTGGGCGACCGTGACCTCGTGACCTCGTTGCGCCGGCATCCGGCCGCGCGGGCGCTGCGGGCGGGGAAGCTGGTGCTGGCCGCGCTGGAGGCGACACTGCGCGGGCCCGAGTCCCCGGTGGCGGTGATGCTGTCGGCGGACGCCGCCTCGGTGGAACGCAGGGCCCGCGCGCTCGCTTCGGCCGTGGGCGGTGCCGAGGTGGTCGCGACCACCTCGGTGGTGGGCGGCGGGGCGGCGCCGGGCGTGCGGCTGCCCGGTTTCGCCGTCGCCCTGCCGGAACGGTTCGCCGCGGCGTTGCGCGCGGAAAGGGTCGTGGGTCGGGTCGAGGGCGGGCGCTGCCTGCTCGACCTGCGCACCGTCGATCCGGCCGACGACGACGCGCTGGCGCGTGCGGTTCTCGCGGCAGGCGACCCGCCGTGCCGGTGATCGTGACCGCCGGACATGTCGACCACGGCAAGTCCGCTTTGGTCAGGGCGTTGACGGGAAGGGAACCGGACCGCTGGGAGCAGGAGCGGGCCCGCGGCATGAGCATCGGCCTCGGCTTCGTGTGGACCCGGCTGCCCAGCGGTGCCGAAGTGTCCTTCGTGGACGTTCCGGGGCACCGCAGGCTGGTGGCCACGATGCTCGCCGGGGCCGCACCCGCACCGGCGGTGCTGTTCGCCGTGGCCGCGGACGAGGGCTGGTCCGCCCAGTCGGCCGAGCACCTCGCGGCGCTCGACGCGCTGGGCACCGGCCGGGGCGTGCTGGTGGTCACCAAGTCCGATCGCGCGGACCCGCGCCCGGCCGCCGCCGAGGCCCAGCGCGCGCTCGCGGGCACTTCTTTGTCCGGCATCCCCGTGTTCGCGGTGAGCGCGGTGACCGGCGCGGGTCTGCCGGAGCTGCGTGCGGGCCTGGACGCCGTGGTGGCGGGCCAGGACGAGGCGGCGGACGACAGCGCGGACGTGCGGCTCTGGGTGGACCGCTCGTTCACCGTGACCGGCGCCGGGACCGTCGTCACCGCGACCCTGGCGAGCGGTTCGCTGCGCCTCGACGACCGGCTCCGGTGCGCGCGCACGGGCCTGCTGCTCCGGGTGCGGGGCCTGCAGGTGTGCGAGCGGCCGGTGGCCGTCGCGCGCCCGGTCCGCCGGGTGGCGGTGAACCTGGCGGGCGGCCGGGTGGACGTCCGCCGCGGCGACGCACTGCTCGCGCCGCCGGAAGCATGGCGCCCGGTGGACGAGTTCGACGTCCTGTGGTGTGGCGATCCGCCGCGCCCTCAGGCCTTGACGGTGCACTTCGGCACCGCGGCCGTGTCCGTGCGGGTGCGCGCGTTGGGGCCGGGAGTGGCGAGGCTCCGTACCGCGTGCGCGGTGCCGGTGCGGCCCGGCGACCGGTTGTTGCTCCGCGATCCGGGAGGTGCCGGTCCGCCGGTCGGGGCGGTGGTCGTCGACGTGCGGCCCGCGGAGCTGACGCGGCGGGGTGCGGGGCCGCGCAGGGGCGCGGAACTGCTGGCACTGGCCGGAGAACAGGTCGACCTGCCCGGGATGGCGGTGGATCTGTTGCGGCGAAGCGGTTTTCTTCGCGAGGAGGACTTCCGGGTCGCCGGTCTGCCCGTCACCGGACAGCCGGTCGCCGGAGGCCGGCACGCGGACCCGTCCACCTGGGAGTCGCTCGCCGGCCGGGTGCCGGACGAGGTGGCCGGCTGGTGCGCGGAACGGCCCTTGGCGCGGGGGATGCCGTTGCCGGTGCTCGCCGACCGGCTCTCGGTGCCGTCGGCCGAGATCACCCGCGAGCTCGTGCGCGCCGCGGGTCTGTCCGCGGAGGACGGTGTGGTGGTGGGACGTGCCGCCCTGCCGGATGCTGTCGAGAAGGGACTCGCGGCGATCACGGAGTCGTTGCGGCAGAACCCTTTTCGTGCTCCTGAGGCGCACGATCTCGCGCGAGCGGGCCTGGGAGCGGCGGAACTGGCCAGTGCGGTCCGAGCGGGCCGGCTCCTCCAGCTCGCGCCGGGAGTGGTGGTGCTGCCGGGCGCGGACCGGCCGGCCGCCGAGGTGCTGCGCGGGATCGGGGACCCCTTCACCGTCAGCCAGGCGCGCCAGGCCTGGGACACGACCCGCCGCACCGCCGTGCCGCTGCTCGAACTGCTGGACCGGGAAGGTGTCACGCGACGGCGGCCGGACGGCGCAAGAGAGCTCTCGTAGGTATTTTTCGACGTTTTTACGCTCGATTGCTCGATTGGTGAACCGCGTTGACTGCGGCCGTGAACCCAGCTTTAGTGGAGACAGCGTTGAAGAGCAGCCCGGAATTCATCCGCTCTCCCGGGATTAATGGCCTCAACGTGGTTGTCCGAAGCGGAAAATGGATCGTCGAGTAGCTGGCCGGTGCGCTCTTCTAGCTGGTCAGGGCTTACTGGCGTCCACAGTTAGAGCCAATGTTGCTGATCGGTTCGGAAAGGATGACCGGCATGGCACTTGAGTCTGTCGATCTGGGACAGGTAAGCGGTGTAGAAGCACAGGCTCCTGTCTGGGATCACTACCTCCAGGGTGACCCCGCACGTCTCAACAGTGATTTCGGGGAGTTCCTCAAGCGGACCGCGATCCGGCTCGACGTCCGCACGGACGACCAGGTCGCGCAGGAGGCGCTGAACCACCGGGACCCGATGATCCGGGAGCAGTCGCTGTTCCAGTACGTGGATCGCGGGCTGCCGGGCGCCGTCGACCTGCTCACCGAAGCGGTGAAGACCGACAGCGTGCGCGAGGTGCGCTGGAACGCGCTGTGGGCGCTGGAGAAGATCGGTGGCCCCAGGGCGCTCAAGGCGCTGCAGGGCTTCGTCAACGACGACGACGCCGACGTCGGCGAGTGGGCTCGCCTGTTCGCGTCGGAGCTCACCACGGGCCTGCCCGCGTTCGACAGCCGTTCGTGGAAGCAGGACCCGGACCGCACGTTCGACGAGACGATCCTGCTCAACATCGACGTCGACGTCTACGTGCGGCTCGACGACACCGGCCGTCACTGGGGCAAGATCTCCCTGGCGCCCCAGGGCCTCGCGCGCAGCTACGGTCAGGCGCACGCCTGCCCGAACTCGGCGACGCGCGACCAGCAGCTCGTGATCAGCAAGAACCTGGCGGGCCTGCACGACGACGGCACGCCGCACGTGGAGAACTTCCTGTTCCGCGGCGTGACCAACCACGCCAGCGCGGGCCGGGGCAGCTTCTTCTTCGAGTCGCGCGGCCTGCGGCCGATCTTCATGTCCGGCCAGGCGGACAACGACTCGCTCGGCCACCGCAACGAGATGGTCTCCGCCAAGCGTTCCGGCGAGTGGACCACCGACCCGCTGATGGAGGTCGGGGGCAAGCCCGCGATCCGCTACGTCCGCGGTGCCGTCCAGACGTGGGGCTACATCAACTTCGAGACGATGCGCGGCAGCTCGCTCGAGGAGATCCTGTTCCCGGGCAACAGCATCCTGGGCACGCTCGACACCCCGACCGGCCCGCTGGCCAACGCGTACATCACGGGTACGTTCAAGGGCAAGCTGGTCGACTGGGACGGCGACGGCAAGATCGACGTCAACTCGCTCGACATCTACTCGACGCACGAGGCAGAGGTCGACATGAACCAGGACAACATCGCGGACGAGCCGGGTGTGCAGTTCTGCACCCGCACCGGCTGGATGCACTCCTGATCCGAGCACGGCGAAGCGGGGTGAGCGGTTTCGGTCGCTCACCCCGCTTTTTGGTCCGCGGGTACCGCTACGGGGTCACGTCACCCGATGGCGGGAGTGGAGTGGGAGATGCGCAGAACCCGTCGGCGTGCGAGGGACAGCAGCGGCCGGGTGAACTCGACGGGCGGGTCGAAGCGGCGCTGCCTGCGCAGCGCGACCTGGAACGGGTGGCGGCACCGGCCGCCGGTGACGGTCACGGGCGAGAAGCCGAACCCGATCCGGCCGAGCACGCCGATGGGGGTGGCCAGCACGTCGCGGACCGTGGCGCTCGGGCCGACCGCGACGGCGATCGGCTCGTAGTCACCGTCCGCGACCGGGGGAAGGGCCACCAGGCGGTTCGTCGCGATGGCGTGGAACATCGTCGGCAGCTCCTGCGGCCGGTTCAGCCGGAAGAGCCCGAGCAGCGCGTTGCAGGGCTCGCCGTGCAGGCCGGTCACGGCGCCGATCGGTCCGGAGGCCGCCGCCAGCTCCGGGCCCGCCTCGACGAGCTCCTCGACGGGAATGTGCCCGATCTGCTCCACGACGCACCGGAACCGGCGCGGCGACAACCCGGTCAGCTTGCCGAACTGGCTGATGAAGGTACCGAGACTGGAATAGCCGATCGAGGTGCACACGTCGGTCACGGTCTTCGGCGTGACCAGCAGCAGGCGCCGGGCCTCCGCCATTCTGAGCGAGGTGAGGAACCGGGCCGGCGTGGTCGTGGTGACGTCCCGGAAAACGCGGTGGAAGTGAAATGGACTCAACGTTCCCGCCCGTGCGACGTCGCTGAGCTGGATTGGTTCCGGCAGGTGCTCGATCATGTAGTCGACTGCCTTGGCGACCGACGTTATCCTGGCCGCACCCGTGCTCTCGGCCAGACATCGGCCGACAGTCGAGCACAGCCCGATCTTGTCGCACTTGAGGCAGTTCGCCTCTGTTCGCCATTGGATTGATGAATGGCCTTTCAAGGTGAGTCTCCTACCCCTTGGTCAGAGCCCCGAACAAAAACCCCCGACGCGGATGGCCCCACCCGCGGCGAATGTGCGGTACCTGTCCTGCGCGTGAGGCTGCTGGGTCAGGAGCACCGGCAGCGGAGCGAGAGTCTCGGCTATGTGAACGGGACGGAACAGATACCGGACGACGGTTGGCCCTCTTCTTTGTTTGTCATCCTGAGCTAACCGTCTGTGACGGCACGGACGGTAGTCGCGATCTTGCTATTTGTCGGGATTGTGGTGATCGAGAACTAAGGGCTGCTCGCCCGTTCGGTCGGTACGGCTTCATGCTTGATCAATTGCGCGATAATCTTTCCTCCTCGCTTGGAATGATATGTCACGCAGGGCTGTTCTGGTCTTTTCGGGCGAGTTCGGAATGATCGACCTGACCCAACGTAGCAACGAAAAAGCCCAGCTGCGCCGTCGGAGTGACGCAGTGGGCAGTTTCGTTGGATCATTTGGGTGTCACCACTTGAATTGACTACACTGCGGTGATCTTTCCGTCGTCGCCGAGCAATAGAGAATGGCTGCCGGGAGGAAGCACGATCCGCTCGGTTCGCGGCCCTGACGGAGTCCGCCAGCGGATCGTGTATTCGGCGTGTTCGTTCGAGCCCGTTGCGAAGAAGAGCTCGGCGGACGAGACACCCGTGTGCCCATTCGCGGGATAAAGCTGAGCGCGTTGTGCGGGCCGGTTGTCGGTCTGCGCGACGACCTGCGCGCCAATCGCCGCGGTGGTCGAAGTCCCGGTGCCGGGCCGGCGCAGGCTCAACACGGTCTGGCGGGGTTCTGAGGTGGACGTGTTGAGCAGCAGCCGGGAGTCCTGCCACTGATTGGCGACTAGGGCGTCCGGCCTGCCGTCCGCGTTCACGTCGCCGATCGCGATGCCGCGGGAGTTGCCGGACTCGTCAAGGTGAAGATGTTTCGCCATGTCGGCGTAGCGCCCGGATTCCGTTCGGGCCCAAAACGGGTTGTGGTCGTCTCCGGACAGATTCGATTCGGGTCCGAAACGTGGCCACGCGGCCGGGTACTGGAGCAGCTGGTCGTTTCCGAGCGCCAATTCCTGCAGCAGTGCCCAATGCCACTTCTCGCCTTTCAGGAATCCCGTCGCCTGCATTATCTCGTCGGTTCCGTCGCCGTCGAAGTCGGCGGCCTTGATGTCCCATCCCCAGCCGCTGCGGGCGAGCCCCAGCTCCTCGCTGCGGTCGATGAACGGGACGTCGCCGGAAAGCAGGTCCGAGCCGGGACCGGTCGGCGTGAACGCGAAGTTGCTCTCCTGCAGGCCCCATTTCGCGGTGATGTTGCTGACCACCATCGTCGGCATCTCGGCGCCGTCCGGGTAGGTGAAGGTGACTCCCATGCCCTTGAACGAGTCGTGCCCGAGAACCGTGGACTTGGGAGAGGTGAGGTCACGCGTGCCCTTCACCGTGCGTAACCGCACGTTCCCCGGCGTCGACAGGTTGACCATCAGGTGGTCGGGGCCGAAGTCCTCGGCCTGGTAGATCTCCGGCAGGTGGTCGCCGGTGAGGTCCTGCAGGCCGATCGCCAGCGTCCACGCCTGCGCGGCCTCCGGCGGCAGGGCCGCGCTCGCGTCGGTCCACTCGGGTGCCTGGTCCGCTCCTCGCGGCCGGGACAGCAGCAGCCGGTTCGTGCCGCCGTTGAAGGCGCGCGCCATGCCGTCCTGCATCCGCATGCGCTCGTCCGGGCCCGCCTGCGGGTCGAGCACCTTGGCGTTGTCCGGGAAGTAGTTCGCCACCAGCAGGTCCAGGTTCCCGTCACCGTCGACGTCGCCGGCGTTGAGCGTCGTGGAGTTCCACACCTGCCGGGGCTCGACCAGCTCCACGACGCGGAACCCGTTGCCGGTGTTGAGGAACTGCACGGGGGAGCGGCCCCAGTAGTGCACGACGTAGTCGGTGTCCCCGTCCACGTCCAGGTCGAGCGGCACGCAGCCCATCGGCGCCATCGTGGCGTCGTAGTCCCGGTCGGGGACGAGGACCCGCGGGGCGAACCGGGCACCGGTGCCCGGCGCGGGGAAGAGCCGCACCGAGTCGTCGCGCGGGTCGACCAGGCAGACGTCGTCGGACCGGCCGTTGCCGTCGTGGTCCGTCACCGCGACCGCGGCGCCGACGGCGGAGATCCACGACCGGATGTGCTCGACGTCCGGGCCGACCTCGCGCAGGTCGCGCGCCCCCGTCGGGGCCTGGTTCAGGGCCTTGACGGTGAACCCGTACCGGGAGGCGAGGGTCGCCGCCTCGGCGTCCGGGAGCACCGGCCGGGCCGTGGCGAGACCGGTGGCGGCGACCAGCACGACCGCGACCACCGCCGGCAGCAGACCGGCGGCTCGTGATTTGGGGACCGTGGGTGAAGTCATGGCGTTGTCTCCGAGGTGAGTTGGTCAGACGTGCCGGGCCGCTCGATCGCGGATGAGGTGCTGCCACTGGCGGTACGCCGCGATGTCGAGCTCGCCCGCGGACACCACGTGCGCCGCGGCCACCGTCCACTCGACGGCCTCGTCGACCGGCACCCCGGCCAGCTCGCGCACCCCGGTGGCGGTGTGCTCGGGCACGTGCCCCGCGGCACCCCTGGCCCCTGCCGCGAAGGCCGCTCCCTGGGCGAGGGCCACCCGGTCCGGCCCGGTCAGCGACGTGAGGTCGTCCAGCGCGGCGTGGTCGGCCCCGCCGGCGTAGCAGACGGCCAGGCCGACACCCGACCAGAGCTCGGCGTGCGCCTGCGGCGGGAACGCCGCGATCCGCCGCCGGATCGCGGCGGGGTCGGCGCACTCCATGAACCACATCGCGCGGCCGACGCCCTGGTGCAGCACGGTGTGCGAGGGCGAGGAGGACCAGGAGGCGCGGCGGAACCGTTCGTTCCACCTCCTGCCCCGCAGGAAGGCCCTGGAGAACCCGGCGCCGTCGAGGGTGAGCCAGCGCAGCAACGGGTCCAGCTTCGCGCGCCGGAGCACCGTCGACGGCGGGGCGAGGAGACCGACCCAGCCTGCACCGACGTGCATCAGGTGCGGGTAGCGGTCGCCGGCCAGGGCGAACAGGTCGTCCAGCGTCGAGTTCCGCTTGCGGCCCAACAGGACGTCGTGTGCGCAGGCGGCGAACGCGGCGCCCTCGTAGGCGAACCCCTGGTCGTCGAGCGGCATCGGGCCGAGGTGGAACGGGAGCTCGCCGACGCCGTGCCGCCGCAGGGTGTTGTAGCCCGTGAGGAAAGCGCCGGCACGCCGTTCCAGCAACGCTCGCGCCGCCGCGTTGGCGGTGCGGAAGCCGCGGCTCTCGAAGTCGACCAGCCCGGCGGGCAACGGTGGCAGCACCCGCGGGCTCACGGCATCTCCTCGAGTTTCGAGACCGGTGTGACCAGCCGGCGCGCCCAGAGTCCGAGCACGGCGGCGAGCACCCCGACCAGCGCGCCGGTCTGCTCGGCGGTGAGCTCGACGAGCCCGAACGCGACCACGAGGTTGACGAGCGCCAGGAACGCGGCCTGCAGCAGCACGGGTTCGCGGCGCAGGAACGCGATCACGAGTCGTCCTGTGCCGGGCGGCGTGCCGTGAACCGCCCGTAGGACAGTTCCCGGCGCACGAAGCTGTCGAGGTAGAACTCCGTCGACTCGCACCAGTGCTGGTACTCCTCGGCCGTGCAGACGTCCTGGATCGCCCGCTGCCGCACCGTGAGCGCGCCGGAGATGATCCGGAAGCAGTCGACGGCCGCCGCCGAGATGTCGGTGTGGACGATGTCGACGAAACCCAGGTGGCTCAGCAACTCCGCGGTGTCGGCGGGCTGGGGCAGCGGGCGGATGCCGTCGTACTCCCAGGCCGTGCCGCGCACCCGGTCGCTCAGTTCACGACCGGTGAGGATGTCGGCGAACACCAGGTGGCCGCCGGGACGCAACGCCGCGTGCGCGACCGCGAGCGCGTCGCCCGGGTCGTTCATCAACGCCAGCGAGTCGACGGCGACGACGAGGTCGTAGGGCCGGTCGGGCATCCACGTGTTGACGTCGCCGCGCAGGAAGCGGACCCGCTTCTGCACGCTGGCCGGCAGCTGCCGGTGCTTGAGCCTGGCGTGGTCCAGCTGGGACGGGTTCAGCTCGATCCCGGTGATCTGGCAGTCGAAGCGGCCTGCCAGGTAGCGGCACACCTCACCGGTGCCGGAACAGAGCTCCAGCACGCTGTGCCCGGCACCGAGACCGAACTCGGTGCCGATGCTGTCGAGCAGCGCGGCGCCCGCCATGTTGGTGAACTCCCGGCCCTCGTGCACCGGTTCGTACACCGCGAGGTGCCACAGGGCGCCCGCGGCGGTGTCGTAGATCTTGTTCTGGGCCGGCAGGGAGGCGGAGAGCCTTCCGTGGTCGGTGGAGTTGCCTTGCATGCGAGATCTCCTCGTGCGTGTGAGCGGGACAGGGTGCGGGCCACCCGACCGGGTGGGCTTCACATGCGTCATCTGCGCCGGGTGTCGACCGGGCTGCGCACCGGCCCCATGCTCCAGGGGGCGGGGCCGGGGTCATCGGTCTCGAGTGGACGGTCGAAGTCGCCGGTCAGGTCGGCGATCGGCGAGCCGGGAGCCCACACGTTCTCGGCGAGCCAGTACTCGACCGTGCGGTACGTGCGGGTGAACACCACCAGCGAGCCGTCCCGGGACGGCACCGGGTAGCGGACCGAGGGACCGGCGGCGGAGAGCACGCGGCCCAGGCCGTCGGGTTGTTGCTCGTGCAGCTCCTCGGCTCCCGAGGCGACGAGCGAGCACAGCAGGTTGCCGTCGGGCAGCAGGTGCGGGTTGTTGCGCTCCACGTAGTCGGGACCCGCGAGCGTCGTGATCTCTCCGGTGGCCAGGTCCCTGCGGTAGAAGCCCCACGTCCAGTCGCCACCGCGGGTCGACATGAACACCACGCCGCTCCCGTCCGGTGTCCAGGAGGGAGCCTCGTCCCACCACGGGTCCTCGGTCAGCTTGTGCACCTCGCCCGTGCGCACGTCCAGCACGCACAGGTCGGCCTCGAACGGCTCGGTGTCGGACTTGAAGACGAGCCTCGTGCTGTCCGGGGACCAGTCGAGCGGACCGTGCATCCCCTTGAGCCAGTCCATTCCACGTGTCCACACGCGACTGACGCCCTCGGCGAAGTCGTAGGTCGCGATCTCCCACCGCGGCCGCGCGGCGTGCCGGGACAGGTAGGCGATCGAGCGGCCGTCCGGGGACCAGGCGGGGAAGGCCGCCTCACCGAGCGGGAGCAGCCGGGGCGGTCCGCCCGCGAGGTCGCGGATCTTCACCACCGAACGCCCGGAGTCCTCGGCCGCGTAGACGAGCCTGGTGCCGTCCGGGCTCAGCGATCCGTACCGGGGCTGCTCGTCGGCGTCGACCAGTTGGTGCACGCCACCGGTGCGGCGGTCCAGCACCCAGATGCCGACACCGCGGTCGACGAGGCGGTGGAAGAACAGGTTCTGCCCGTCGGCGGTCCAGTTGGGCCACCGGTCGTCGGCGGCCTCCGTGACGAGCGCCCGGCCGGTGCCGGAGCCGTCGAGCCGTTGCACCCAGATCACCGAACGACCCTCGAAGCTGCGGGAGAACGCCACGACGGGGTGGGCGCTCGACACCGACGGCTTGTAGTCCCACGCGCTGCCGTCCGTGATCTCGATCGGCGCGGAACCGTCGAGCGGCAACACGGAGATGGCGCCGGCGCCGGTGTCGTAGGAGTGGCAGACGAGCGCGCGCCCGTCCGGCAGGTAGGAGCAGGCGCCCGCGCGGCCGGGAGTCCTGGTGACCGCGCGGGGCCTGCCTCCCTTCGCGGGGACGACGTAGAAGTGCCGCTGTCCCCACGGACCGCCGGCGTAGGCGATCTGCGTGCCGTCGGGGGACCACTGCGGGTACTCCTCCTCGTGGTCGGCGTAGGTGAGCTGGCTGATCCGGCCGTCGCGGGCCCGGTACAGCCAGACCGCCTTGTGGCCGCCCCGCGACGAGGTGAAGGCGAGACAGCTGGAGTCCGGCGACCACTGCGCCTCGATGTCGTCGCCGGCGCCGCGCGTGCCCTGGTGCCACTGGTCGGTCGCGAGCTCGTAGAACCACAGGTTCAGCGATCCCGCGCGCCGCGACGAGGCCACGAAGCGGGCACCGTCGGGGGAGATCGCGCCGTCGCCCGCGCCCGCGGGGTCGTGGGTCAGGCGGCGCAACCGGAACTCGGGTCCGTGGGAACGCATGGGTGGCAGGTATCCGCTCACGTGTTCTTCCATCGTCTCTCCCCGATTGTCGAATGCGCGCAGACCGACTACAGGGACAGTAAGTTTGATCAGCTCCGACTCCTTCTCATCCCTTGCGGGGAAACCCGTCGAAATCCAGCAAGGCAGAAGATGGACTTGTGCGGCAGTGCTGCTGGAATGACTTCAGAGCAACAGAGGAGAAGTCATCGCGGGCTGCGGGTGACTACAACGGACACCGAGGAAGAGCAGTCCGTCGCTACGGTCGGTCGGCTGGCGACGCTATTGATCGGAGAGTTGATTGTGACTGAGATCCAGGATTTCGGCAGGCAGCTGAGCGAATTCGCGCGAGGCCTCCTCGGTTCCTCCGGTGGTTCGGGCGAGGGTGAAGTTTTCGAGTCGGACGCCAACGCCGAGCTCGAGATTCGCGGATTCCTGGCCGACTTGCAGGTGGCCTATTCGCGAGGCGACATCGACTACATTCTCAACACCATCGCCGACGAGTTCACGACGTACGAACTGGTGGCGGTGAACGGTCGCCCGCTGAAGATCACGGGCCGGGAGAACATGCGGACGTACCTGTCCACGCTGTTCCCCACGAGCACCGACAGCCAGATCAAGACGATCTTCGCGACGCAGGCGATCGCGACGCCGACGCTCGGCCTCGTCAACGAGGAGGGCGACGTCGTCATCACGCGCGCCGACCACAAGGAGCACCAGCCGCTGTACTCCAGCGCGCTCGCGGTGAAGACGGCCGACGGCTGGAAGTGGCGCCACTGGCACATGTCCGAAGCCGGCCCGCGCTTCCGCGTGAACCTGGGCGGCCAGCCGATCGACGACAACGGACGCGTCATCCCCGGCGCCCGCGTCGTGGTCGAGAACGGCCTGGGCCGCGTCGTCGTCGACGGTCAGACCGACGGTGGCGGCACTGCTCCGCGCGACTAGGACCGTTCGCGCGAACGGCCAGATAGGACGAGAACATGAGCCCACCTGTCGATCGGTCGACCAAGTCCGATGCGGACGCGCTGCCGGTCATGCACGTGAGCAACGGCGAGGAGAACCTCTACCCGGACTACCTCGGCAGCTACAGCAAGGGGTTGTCGCACAACGAGTTCGGTGAGGTCGACCCCGCCGTCTACCGGCAGTACCTCCGGGCTCTGCTCAGCGAGAACCCGGACGAGATAGACCGCATCCCCCTCGCCGAGGGGCGGCCGCTGACGAACCCGCAGGCTGGGCTCGCGGTCGACGCCGTCGGTCCGCCGAGTCACGCGATGACGATTCCGCCCGCGCCGAGGATGGACTCGGCCGAGCTGTCCGCGGAGGCGACCGAGCTGTACTGGATGGCGCTGTGCAGGGACGTTCCGTTCACCAGGTTCGCGGACGACCGGCTGGTCGCCGCGGCGGCCGACGACCTGAGCAGGTTGTCGGACTACCGCGCGGCCAAGCGGGGCGGCCGGGTGGAGCCGGACTTCGTGTTCCGCGGCGACACGCCGGGGGACCACGCGGGTCCGTTCATCTCCCAGTTCTTCTACCGGCCCGTCCAGTTCGGCACCTACCGGACCGAGCAGCGCCAGGACACGGTGGCGGCCAACCGTGACTACGCCACCACGTTCGAGACGTACCTGCGGCTGCAGAACGGCTGGAACCGGTCGCTGGCGGCGTCCGAACGCGACCAGGCGAACCGCCGGTACCTCGCCACGCCGAGGGACCTGACGCACTGGGTGCACTACGACGCGGGTCCCACGCCGGCGCAGGCGTTCATCAACGCCGCGCTGATCATGCACTACGCGGGCACGCCGACGGACGCGGGAAACCCTTACGTGGACTCGAAGACACAGCTCGGGTTCGCCACCTTCGGGATCCCGCACCTGCTGTCGCTGGTGACCGAGGTCGCGAACCGCGCGTTGCGCGCGGCCTGGTTCCAGAAGTGGTACGTGCACCGGCGGCTGCGTCCCGAGGCGTTCTGCGCCAGGGTGCACAACCGGATCACGGGCAGGCGGGAGTACGAGTTCCTGAACAACGAGGTGCTCGACTCCGACGCGGTGGACCGGGTGTTCAGCAAGTTCGGTTCCTACCTGCTGCCGCAGGCGTTCCCCGAGGGTTCGCCGACGCACCCGTCCTACGCTGCGGGGCACGCCACCGCGGCGGGAGCCTGCGCGACGATCCTGAAGGCCTGGCACGACGAGACGGCGATCCTGCCGGATCCGGTGCAGGCCAACGACAGCGGCACCGAACTGGTGCCGTACACCGGCGCGGACGCGGACCGGCTGACCGTCGGCGGGGAGCTGAACAAGCTCGCCGCCAACATCGGAGTCGGCCGCAACATGGCGGGGGTTCACTGGCGGTCCGACTTCGCCCAGTCGGCGAAGCTGGGCGAGAGTCTGGCGATCGAGCTGCTTCGTGAGCAGAAGTCGTGGTTCAACGAGAGGCACCGCTTCTCGGTCACCCGTTTCGACGGCACCACGGTGACCATCTGATCCCGCGACGCCCCACCCGGCGGCAGGCGCGGCGCGACTTTCCGTCCGCGCCGCGCCTGCCGCCGCCCTTCACTTCCCACCCTGCAGCCCCACTCCCCGGACGGTGACCTCCCGATGACCACGACGCCCGCTGACACCACCCGACCGTCGCCGAGCCACCGGCTCGCGGCCCGGCCGCCGGACAAGCGGCTCATGGCGTTGCGCCGCTTCGCCATGTCGATCACGGCGTTCAACGTCATCGGCCACCTGGTCCTCGGTTTCGAGCAGTCGCCGATCACGCCGATCACGACGGTGCTCGTGGCCTACGCCGTCGACCTGCTGCTCGAGACGCTGGACGCGCGCGCCCACGGCCGCACGCCCGGCTACGCGGGCGGCTGGCTCAAGATGCTCAACTTCCTGCTGCCGAGCCACATCGGCGGACTCGCCGTGGCGATGCTGTTGTACGGCAACACGTCGCTGTGGCCCTACATCTTCGCGGTGACCGCGGGCATCAGCACCAAGTACGTGCTCAGGCTGCGCGTGCGCGGGCGGAAACGGCATTTCCTCAACCCCTCCAACGCGGGCATCGCGCTCACGCTGGTGCTGTTCCCGTGGGTCGGCATCGCGCCGCCCTACCACTTCACCAACGAGCCCACCGGTGCCATCGACTGGATCCTGCCGCTGGCCATCCTCGGCGCGGGCACGATGATCAACGCCAAGCTGACCGGCAAGCTGCCCCTGATCCTGGGCTGGGCCGGCGGGTTCGCCGCCCAGGCCGTGCTGCGGTGGTTGATCTTCGACCACGCACTGCTGGCGGCGCTGCTGCCGATGACCGGGCTGGCCTTCGTGATCTTCACCAACTACATGATCACCGATCCCGGCAGCACTCCGCAGGGCAGGCGCAACCAGGTGCTGTTCGGCCTGGCCACCGCGTTCACCTACGGCGTGCTCGTGCTCAACGGGGTGGTGTTCGGCTTCTTCTTCGCACTGGTGATCGTCTGCATCCTGCGTGGCGCCGTGCTGCTGGCGGCGGAGCTGCGCTCGGCGCCGGCGGGACGCGCGACGGGAAGGGCCTCGCTCGCGGGCGTTGATGGGCGGTGAGCACCCCCAGGATCGCCATCGTCGGCATGGCCTGCCGGTACCCGGACGCCTCGACCCCCGAAGAGCTGTGGCAGACGGTCCTCGGCCGCAGGCGCGCGTTCCGCGCCATCCCGCCGGAGAGGCTCGACCTGGCCGACTACGGCGGCGAACCGTCCGAAGTGGACAAGACCGTCGCGCGCCGGGCGGCAGTGCTGCGCAACTGGACGTTCGACCGGGCGGGGTTCCGCGTTCCCGGAGCGCTGTACCGCGCGGTGGACCCGACGCACTGGCTCGCCCTCGACACCGCCCGCGCGGCCCTCGAGGACGCCGGTGTGCCCGGCGGCGAGGGGGTCGACCGCGACCGCACCGGGGTGTTCATCGGCAACTCGCTGGCGGGCGAGTTCAGCCGCGCGTCGTTGCTGCGGCTGCGCTGGCCCTCGCTGCGGCACGTCGTCGGAGCGGCGCTGGAGGAGTCCGGTGTCGAGGGCGACACCGCCGCCAAGGTCCTCGCCACCGCCGAACGCGTGCTGAAGGCACCGTTCCCCGTGCCCGACGACGAGATGCTCGCGGGCGGGCTCAGCAACACGATCGCCGGCCGGGTGTGCAACCACTTCGACTTCCACGGGGCCGGCTACACCGTCGACGGCGCGTGCTCGTCGAGCCTGCTCGCGGTGATCACCGCGAGCGAGGCGCTGGCCCGCGGCGAACTCTCGTTCGCGCTCGCGGGCGGCGTGGACCTCTCGCTGGACCCGTTCGAGCTGATCGGGTTCGCACGGGTGGGCGCCCTGTCCGCCGGTGAGATGCGGGTCTACGACGCGAAGCCCACCGGATTCCTGCCGGGGGAGGGCTGCGGGATCGTGGCACTGATGCGCGCCGAGGACGCCGAGGCGCGAGGACTGCGGATCTACGCGCACCTCGTCGGCTGGGGCATGTCCTCCGACGGCGCCGGTGGCGTCACCCGTCCTGCCGTCGGCGGGCAGACGAGGGCGTTGCGCCGGGCCTACGCGCGAGCAGGCCTCCTGCCCGCGGCGGCCGGGCTGATCGAGGGCCACGGCACGGGCACCGCGGTGGGCGACCAGGTCGAGCTCGAGGCGTTGCTCGCGGTGCGGGGCTTCAGCTCGCCCGTCGCCGCGCTGGGCAGCGTCAAGGCCAACATCGGCCACACCAAGGCGGCGGCCGGCGTCGCGGGACTCATCAAGGCGGCACTCGCCGTGTCGCACCGGGTGATCCCGCCGATGACCGGCGTGCGCGAGCTCCACCCGCTGCTCGCCGGACCGGCGGCCGGTCTGCGGCTGCCCGGCGAGCCCGAACCGTGGACGCACCGCAACCCGGTCGCGGGCGTGTCCTCGGCGGGGTTCGGCGGCATCAACACGCACGTGGTGCTCGACGCGGGCGTGCGCACCGCGATGACGAGGAGGGTGCCGCGCAGGCTCGTGCCCGCGGCAACGGAACCCGCCGCGACGCTGCCGGACTCGGCGCGCCACTGGTCGGCGCCGCTGCCCGAGTGGGAACCGTTCCTCATCACGGCGAGCGACCTCGCCGAGCTCGACGACCGGCTCGGCACGCTGGGCGAACGCTGCGCGGCCATGAGCGAGGCCGAGCTGCACGACCTCGCGGCCACGCTGACCGCGCGGCACGACCCGCGTGCCGCCGTGCGCTGCGTCCTCGTGGCCGCCGATCCCGCCGGGCTCGCGGCGGCCGCCACGGCCGCACGCAAGCAGTTGCCGGGATGGGACTCGAACCTGCTGGTCGACGAACCCGCCGGGGTGGTGGTCGGGCGCGGCTCGGGTGTCCGGGTCGGCCTCCTGCTGCCGGGGCAGGCCGCACCCGTGCGGGCCGCGCTCGGTCTGCCGGGCCGCCTGCTGCCGCACCCGCCGTCCACTCCGGACGGTCTGGTGGACGGGGCCGCGGACACCGCGATCGCCCAGCCCGCCGTGGTGTGGCAGTCCCTCACCGGCCTGGCCTGGCTGCGGCACCTCGGGTGTCACCCGGTCGCGGCGCTCGGGCACAGCCTCGGTGAGCTGACCGCGCTGGCCTGGGCCGGCGTGCTGACCGAGGAGCAGGTCCTCGACCTGGCCGCGCACCGCGGCCGGTTGATGGCGGAGCACGGCACCCGCGGCACCGGGATGATCTCGGTGGCGGCACCGGCGGAGGCGGCGCTCGACCTCGCGGAGAGCACGGAGGCCGTGCTGGCGGCCGAGAACGGACCGCAGGCCGTGGTGCTCGCCGGGCCCGTCGCGGCACTCGACGTCGTGGCCGTGCGAGCGGCGGCGGCAGGCGTCCACGTGGCGAAACTGCCGGTGTCGCACGGTTTCCACAGCTCGGCCATGTCGGGTGTGACCCGGCCGTGGCGCGAGTACCTGCGCGAGGTGCCGATGGTCGCGCCGGACAAACCCGTCTTCTCCACGGTGACCGGAACGCGGCTCGGCCCGTTCGACGACGTCGCGGCGCTGCTCGTCGAGCAGCTGACCGAGCCGGTGCGGTTCCTGGAGGCCGTCCGCGAGCTCGCCGCGCGCTGCGACCTGCTGGTGGAGGCCGGTCCCGGCACGATGCTCGCCACGCTCGCGGCACCGGCGGGCCTTCCCGCGGTGAGCCTCGACTGCGGCGGTTCCGCGCGGCGCACCGCCTTCGCCTCGGCAACCCTCTTCGCCTCCGCGACCGCCAAGCCGCAGGCGTGGTTCGGTGACCGCGCGCACCGGCTGGTCGACCTGGACACCCCGCTCGAGTTCCTGGCCAACCCGTGCGAGTCGTTGCCCAAGAACGGTGTGCGGCAGTCCGCGACCGCGCCGGTCGAGGTTTCCGAGGTGGTGGAGACCGCACCGGCCGCGTCGGGCACGGACCTGCTCACGGCCGTGCGCGAGTACCTGGCCGAGGAGCTGGAACTGCCGGTCTCGGCGATCACGGACGACACGATGTTGCTGTCCGACCTGCACGTCAACTCGCTGCAGGTCGTGCGCCTGGTCAGCGAGATCGCCGCGCGGCACGGCAGGCAGCTCGTGCTCGACGAGTCGCTCGACGGCGTCACCGTGGGCGGGCTGGCGCGTCGGCTGGAGGAACTGCCGGAGGACGCCCAGGACGGCCAGACCGAGCTCAGCGGTGTGCGTCCGTGGGTCGGGTTGTTCAGCCACCACTGGGTGCCGCTGGGGCCCTCGCCGGAGCGTTCCGCCGCCCACGACCCGGCGGAACTGGTGGTGGAGCTGCCCGGTACCGCCGGCACCGCGGAGATCGCGCGGCTGCTGCGCGAGATCGCCGGGAGCGCGCCGCGGCGGTTGCTCCTGACGCACACCGGGCACCCGGCCGCGGCGGCGGTGGGCAGGGCGGTCTCGGCCGAGCTGCCCGGCTGCGCGGTGACGGTGCTGGACGCGCCGCCCGGCGAGAACGCGCCGGCCGTGGCCGCCGCGGCCTCCGTCACGCCGGCCTCCGGGTACGCGGAGCTCCGCGTGCGCGACGGAGTGGTCGAACGACTGGTGACCCGGCCGCACGCCGGCTCGCCCGGATCGGCGGCGTTGCCGCTCGGGCCGGGAGACGTGTGCCTGGTGAGCGGCGGCGCCACCGGGATCACCGCGCGCTGTGCCGCCGCTCTCGCCGGGGAGACCGGCGCGCAGCTCGTCGTGCTGGGCAGGCGGCCCGCCGACGACCCGGACGTGGCCGCGGAGGTGGCGGCGCTCGGCGCCGACTACGTCAGCTGCGACCTGACCGACCCGGCGGCCGTGCGGGCGGCGGTGCGCGAGGCCGCCCGGTTCGGCCCGGTGCGCGGCCTGCTGCACGGCGCGGGCGTCAACCAGCCGCGCCGGCTCGCCGAGGTGGGCGAGGAGGGCCTTGCCGCCACGGTCGCGCCGAAGGTGCACGGCCTGCGGGAACTGCTCTCGGCCGTCGAGGAGGTCGTGCCGGGGGAACAGCTGCGACTGGTGGTCGCCTTCGGGTCGATCATCGGACGGCAGGGGCTCGCCGGGCAGTCCGAGTACTGCGTGGCGAACGACTGGATGCGCGCCGAGCTGGAGCACTGGGCGCGGCGCAACCCCCGGTGCCGCACGCACCTGCTCGAGTGGTCGGCGTGGTCCGGCGTCGGCATGGCCGACCGGATGCGCGTCACCACGCAGCTGAGCAGGCTCGGACTCGCGCTCATCGAACCGGGACAGGGCGTCACGGCGATGCTCGGCGCGCTCACCGACCCGAGCGCGCCGGTCACCCTGCTCGTCACCGGCCGCTTCCCGCCGTCGGCGACGTTGCGGGTCGAGCCGGAACACCACCCGTCGCCCGCGGGGCTGCGGTTCGCCGAGGAGTTGCGGAGCTGGGTGCCCGGGGTGGAGACGATCGCCGAGGCGACGCTCAACACCGGCACCGATCCGTACCTCTCCGAGCACCGGGTGTCCGGGGTGCTCGTGCTGCCCGCGGTGATCGGTGCCGAGGCGATGGCCCAGACCGCCGCTCTGACGACCGGGCCACGCGGCTCGTGGACGTTCCACGACCTCCGGCTGCACCGGCCCGTGACCGTGGGCGAGCGGTCCGACCGGGTCATCCGCGTGGCGGCGCTGGCGCGGCACGACCGGCAGGTCGACCTGTCCGTGCGCCAGGACGGTGACGGCTTCGGCGCCGACCACCTCAGCGCGAGCCTCGTGCCGTCGGCGCCACCGCCTGCCCGGCGGGCAGCGGTCGACGCCGTGCCCGCCGGTCCTCCCCACCACGCCTACGGGTCGGTCCTGTTCCACAGTGGACGGTTCCAGCGCGTGGTGCGGTACGAAGTGCTCTCCGCGTTCACCGTCACGGCCTGGCTGCACGCGCGGGAGGACACGTGGTTCGCCGAGTACCACGGCTCACGCCTGCTGCTCGGTGATCCCGCCGCGCACGACGCCACCATCCACGCGTTGCTCCCCTGCGTGCCGCACAAGCGCGCGTTGCCGGTGGAGGTGGAGGAGCTCAACGTCTGGCGCAGGCCGGCGGGCATGCTCTTGGTGCACGCGGTCGAGACGTGGCACTCGGCGGACGAGTTCCTGTTCGACGTCGACCTCGTGCAGCCGGACGGCCTGCCGGTGGCGCGGTGGACCGGGTTGCGGCTGAAGGTGGTCGGGGACGGCGACCTCGCCGGGCCGCTGCCGTGGGACCAGACCGGACCGTGGCTGAGCCGCCGGCTGGTCGAGTGCGGCTGGGCGCACCGCATCGAGGTGTGGAGCGACGGCGACCTGCTCGTCGCCGACCGTTCGGCCGGCTTGCACTGGACACCGGGAGACGAGGATCCCGGCACCGCCGCGCGGCAGGCGCTCGCCCGTCTGGGGGCGTCCGGTCCCGTGGTGTTCGACGAGGTCACCGAGGACGGCCTGATGTCCGGGGTCGTGCGCGGGATCCGGGTCGTCGTCGCCAGGAGGGTGACGGACATCGGGCCCGTGACGGTGGCGCTGGCGTTCGGTGAGGAGCACGACGATGCCTGAGCACTACGTCCACCGGCACGTGGTGACGCTGGACGAGACGAACCTCGTCGGCAACGTCTACTTCGCGCACTACCTGCGCTGGCAGGGACATTGCCGCGAGCACTTCCTGGCCGACCACGCGCCCGGAGTGCTGCGGCGGCTCACCGCGGGAGAACTGGCGATGGTCACCGTGTCCTGCCGGATGGACTACTTCGCGGAGTGCTTCGCGCTGGAGGAGATCGACGTCCTGATGTCGTTGTCCGGCGCCGGGGGCAACAGGATCGTGATGGACTTCGAGTTCCGGCGCGGCGGGGCCGTGGTCGCGCGAGGTGGGCAGACCGTCGCGTGCATGCGGCGGACGGCGGACGGCGTGGCACCCGTCGAGGTGCCCGCCGAGCTGGCGTCCGCCTTGGCCGCCTACTCGGGCTAGTATGACTATTAGTCATACTAGCGGGGAGGCTGCATGGCTCGGCGGATCGTCAAGGAGGTCGAGGTCGAGGCGCCGCTGGAGCAGGTGTGGCAGGCGATCTCGAGCGGTCCGGGCTTCGCCACCTGGTACGTGCCGCACGCGATCGACCCGACACCGGGTGGGCTGGTGCGCACGGACTTCGGGCCCGCCGGCGTGCGGGAGGGCGTCGTGCTCGACGCCGAACCGCCCCAGCGGCTCGTGTACGGCGGGTTCGGCGCGCCGGAGGACCCGGTGTACTGCTACGAGTTCGTGCTCGCGGCCGCCGGAGGCGGTCACACCGCGTTCCGGCTGGTGCAGAACGGTTTCCTCGACGACGAGGTGTGGGACGCGGAGTACGACGCGCTGGACGCGGGCTGGGACCTCTTCCTGCACAACCTGATCGTGTCCCAGCGGTGTTTCGCGCGCCTGCCCGCGTCGCTCGCGATGGCCATGACGCGCTCGGCGTCGGGCGGCGAGTGGGACCGGCTGCTCGCCGCGCTGCGCGTGCCCGCGGGCGTCGTCGTGGGCGACCGGGTCCTGGTCGCGGCGCCGGGGGCCGCGCCGGTCGAGGGCGTGGTCGACTTCCTCAACCCCGGCAGGCACCTCGGCGTCCGGTCGGCTCGCGGGTTGCACCGGTTCAGCGCCGAGGGCGTCGAGCTGTGCGGCGTCAGCGTCTACCAGTACCGGTACGGGAGTCCGCCGCTGCACGCGGACGTGTCCGCGTGCTGGCAGCGGTGGCTGGACGAGCGGTTCGCCTGACCCGGGAACGATCAGTCGGAGGGCAGGGTGCGGCGCCGCGCCGGGCGGACGCTCGGGTGCACGGCCACGACCATGCGGTGCGGACGGCCGCCGGGCGCGTTCTCGTCGTGGTACTTGGCCGCCAGCGCCGTCACCGCCGCCGAGAGCTCGGTGGCGAACTGCGTGCGCGCCGCGGCGGAGGCGAAGCGGATCTCGCCGTCCAGGGCGAAGGTCGCCACCTTCCGGCCGGCCCGGCGCGAGCCGATCAGCAGCTCGCCCAGGTCGCGCATCAGCTGGGCGGTCACGGCCAGCAGCCAGCCGAGCGAGCGGTGGTCCCGGCTGTGCCGGGGATCGGGCTGGACCTGCTCGAAGACGTCGGGGGAGATCACGTACGAGCTGGACGCCTGCAGGAAGCGCTCGGTGGTGTTGCGGACCCGGCGCTCGGACACCAGCTGGATCAGGCCGTGCTCCTCGAGCGTCCGCAGGTGGTAGTTGATCTTCTGGCGCGGGATGCCGAGCAGGGGTTCGAGGGTGGTGGCCGACTCCGGTGTGGCCAGCTCCGCCAGCAGCCGCAGGCGGATCGGTTCGAGGGCGATGCGTGCCGTGCCCGCGTCGCGGATGACTTCGATCTCGTTCACGTGCGGCTCCCCACCGGCTGATCGGACAACTTCGCCTTTATATACGAACCCGGCTGTGGAAACGCGGAAGCCGCCGTCGGGGGGATGACGGCGGCTCCCAGCGGTCGGGCTCAGCCGGCGCTGCGAGGGGTGAGCGCCTTGCCGGCCACGACGAGCGCGGCGGCCACCAGCACGATGTCCTTCAACACGTACTGGCCGGTCAGGTTGGGCGTCAGAGTGTCGTGCTCGAAGAGCTGGCCTGGCATCAGGACCAGGGGCGAGAGGATGCCCGTCAGCGCCACACCGAGCACGGCGAGCCCGGTCCTGCGCAGCCTGCCGGTGATGAGCGACAGCCCGATGAAGGTCTCCATCAGCGCCACGAGCACCACCGCGCCACGACCGGGCACCAGGCCCAGCGTCAGCATCTCCACCGTCGTGCCCGCGATGTGCTCCGCCGGGCTGATCCCGGGGAAGAACTTCAGCGCGCCGAAGCCGAGGAACACGAGGCCCAGGCTCAGGCGCAGCAGCCCGACGCTGTGCCGCGAGAGCCAGCGGGAGGCGACGTCGGTGAAGCGAGTGGTGACGCGCAGGGAATGTGTGGTGATCGCGATGCTCATGGCGCTCCCCCTGGGGCGGTGTTCTGCGGTGCACCCAAGGTCGCATGAACAAATCTGACTGTCAATACAAAAGTTTTTGTCCCATGGGAGCCGTTGCCGCGCAACGGTTGTCTCAGATCCCCAGTTGGTGGGCCATGCTCAGGGCGTCGTAGTAGACCGTGCAGCCGGCGATCCGGCCGCCGCGGAACCGCAGCACCTCACAGCCGCGGACGTCGAGGCGGCGTCCGGTGGCGGGGTACACCGTGCCGTCCGGCATGGTGAGCGTGCCCGTGTGCGTGCCGTGGTTGCGGACCTCCGCGACGACGACGTCCCCGTCCTGGTGCAGCGCCATGACCTCGGCCACGGCGTCCGGCAGACCGGCGCGGCTGCGGCGCATCCAGTCGCGGAACCCGTCGTGCCCGTGGATCGACTCACCGGTCGCCATGTCGGCGAGCTCGTAGTCCTCGGTGAGGAGCAGGACCACGCCCTCCACGTCGTTCTCGGTGAAGCGCCGGTACATGGTGCGCGCGATGTGCGCGTTGGCCTGAGGTGTTGTCATGGCGGGATCCCGTCTGCCGCGCGGTGTGCGCCTTCTGGTCTACCGCCGGGAACGCGCGCGGTCCTTCTCGCAGGTTGCCGCATCTTCCGCGGCGGTCGAGAACACGCGGCCGGCCGACGCAGCATGGAGCTGACGACGGGAGGTGCCTGCGATGGCAGACAAGGTGTTCGTGAAGGCGATGGTGTTCGCCCCCGCGCCCGCGGTGTACCGGGCGATGACGACCGAGCTGTCCCTGAGCACGTGGTTCGCCGAGCACGTCGACGTCCGGCTGGACGACGGCAGATTCGAGTTCTGGGGGAGGCACACACCGTTCGGCGACGTGCCGCGGCAGACGAACGTGTCGGCCGAGCCGGGCGGGAGGCTGCGCTTCGACTGGGAGATGGAGGGGGTGAGCACCGCGGTCGAGATGGCGGTGCGCGGGACCGCCGGCGGTGACACGACGGTGTCGGTGCGGCACGAGCCGGTCCCGTTCTGGGGGTTCGACCGGGCGAGCATGAACGACTTCTGGGGGATCGCGGTCGGCAACCTCGCCAACTTCACCGAGGGACGGACCCTCGCGCCGCGTCCCGACTACACGGTTCCCTGCGAGGAGACGGCTTTCGCGACGATCGTGGTCGACACGAGCGCCGAGGACGTGTTCTCCGTGCTCCTCGACCCGGCCATGATCGACAAGTGGCTGCCGTCGCAGTCGGTGGTGGAACCGTGGGAGGGCGGGCGTTACGAGTTCGGCTGGGACCACGGCCCGATGACGGTGGTCGACATCGAGGCACCGCACCGGCTCGCCTACACCTGGCACAACGACGGCTGGCCGGACACCCTCGTGAGCTGGGAGCTGGACGAGGAGCAGGAGGAGGGAACCAGGATCAACCTGCGCCACAGCGGTTTCGTCGACGGCCGCCCGTCCGACGGCTACCAGCTCGGCTGGCAGAACCTGCTGATCAACCTGCAGCGCATGGTGGAGATCGGCGAACGCTGGAAGGCGCCGCAGTGGCGGCACCGGTGACTCAGTCCGCGGGCAGCCAGCCGAGCGAGGTGGCCATCGTGCGCATCGTGGCGGTCACGTTGTGCAGCAACACACCGCGCCGGAACTCGTAGAGCGCGTCCGCGTGCTCCGGCTGCGCCTCCATCGCGTTCACGAGGTGGCTGCCGCCGGGGCCGTGGCGGAACGTCTGGGTGATCAGCGTTCCGCCACCCGGACGTTCGGTGAGCCGGTAGCACCACGTCGAGGAGGGCAGCGCCGGATCTCCCGCGAACCCGACGACGATCCACGAGAAGCTCGCCGGCCTGCTGACCTCGACCACCTCGCAGGTCACGTCCCACTCCCACTCGCCGGCCCGGTTGCGCGCGTGGAACCGCGCACCAGGTTCGGCACCCCTGGCGCCGTCGATCCACTTGACGTGGACGCACTCCGGGCTCCACTCGGGCACTCGGGTCGGATCGGCCACCGCGTCGAACACCTCGGCGGCGGGGGCGCCGACTTCGAGCTCGACGGTCACGGCGAGGGTGGTCACGTCCACGGGGCGCACCTCCGGTCGATGGATCTCCTTGCAGGCTAACGCAAACGCGATCCGCGCAAGCTGGGACAAGTGTTGTCCTGTCCTGGGGTCCTATAACCGTAGGCATGTTCCAGAGCGTTCAGCTCGTCCTGCGAGCGATCACCGTGGTCTCGATCTCCCTGTGGCACATGGCTTTGGCCGGCCCGGTGATCGCGGTGCGCGCGTGCGTGAACCGCGCGGAGGCGGGAGCGGTGCTGCGTCGCCGCACGCGCCGGTTGGTGGTCGCGCTGGGCCCGGCCTTCGTGAAGGGCGCGCAACTGCTGAGCACCCGGCGCGACGTGCTCCCGGCCGGCTGGTGCGAGGCGCTGGCGGACCTGCACGACCGGGTGCCGCCCATGTCCGTGCGCACGGCCGGAAAAGCGCTGCGTTCGGCGTACGGCGGTGATCCTCCCTTCACGGTCGACTGGAATTCCGTGCGCAGCGGCAGCATCGCGTGCGTCTACCGGGCCGAGCTGGACGGGCTTCCCGTCGCGGTCAAGGTGCGCAGACCCCGTGTGCGCAAGCTGATCGAGCAGGACTTCGCGATCATGCGCGCGGGCGCCGCGGTGATGCAGCGGCTGCCGTGGTTCCGCGGCCTGCCCGCGGTCGCCGTGCTGCGCCAGATCGGTGCCGCGGTGGCGGCGCAGGCGGACTTCGAGGCGGAGGCAGGTGCCCTCGCCGAACTGCGCACGTTGCTGGCCGACGTGGACTACCTGCACATCCCGCGCCCGCTGCCCGAGCACGGCGCGGAAGGCGTGCTGGTGATGGAGTTCGTCGACGGACTCGCCCCGCTCGCCACCGAGAGCACATCCGCCGCGCGACGCGCCGAGCTCGCCCGGCGGGTGCTGTTCTGCGTCTACCGCATGCTCTTCCTCGACGGCCTGGTCCACTGCGACATGCACCCCGGCAACCTCTACCTGGGGCGCGACGGCCGGATCGTCCTGCTCGACGCGGGGTTCGTGGTCCGGCTGGAACCCAGGGTGCGCAGGCTCTTCGCCGAGTTCTTCATGCACATGGCCCGCGGTGACGGCCCGCACTGCGCGGAGATCCTCCAGGAGAGCGCGGAGGGCGTCGCCGAGGGCGCCGACGTCGCCGCGTTCCGCCGGGGGACCGTCGCGTTGATCGAGGAGTCGAGCGGCCGCGCGGCCCGTGACTTCAGCCTCGTCCGGTTCGCCACGCGGCTGTTCGACCTGCAGCGCGTCAACGGGCTGTTCGCGGCGCCCGAGTTCATCTTCCCGTTGCTGGCCCTGCTCGTGCTGGAGGGCCGGATCAACGAGCTCGACGAAGAGGTCGACTTCCAGGCCGAGTCGATCCCCGTGCTCACCAGGGCGGTCATGTCAGGCCTGCTCAAGACCGGTACCCGGAAGCAGGCCTGACGGCCCTTCCCCTCCGACAGGAGAAAGCATGCAACCGACGTTCCTGCACGCCGCACGTCCGGCGATCCCGAAACGCGGACGGCTGGTGGCGCTCAGCGCCCTCGCCGGGTTCGTGCTCACGGTGATCTGGTCGGCGCCGTTCGTGGACCGCGTCATCGGCGACAACGTCGCGAACTCGATGCTCGGCCACGACGCGAAGGCCACGCCTCTGGACGGTGTGCTGGCGGGCATCGCCTTCGCGTTCGTCACCGGGCTGGCCGGCTCGTTCACCGCGTGCAACATCGCGGTGTTCGGGGTCGTGACGCCACTCGTCGGCGACCGGGGCGCGGCCAGGCCGCGCTGGCGGGACTCGCTGCGCGCACTGGGGTGGATCTGCGTGGGAGCGGTGGGCATCTCCGCCGTCTACGGCGCGCTGGTCGCGATCGTGGGCACCTCCATGCCCCAGTTCGCGACCACGGCGAGCGTGGCCGGTGTGCTCAGCCCGCGCCAGGTCCAGTCGATGATCGTGTTCGGCGTCATCGGCGTCGCGTTCATCTACCTCGGCCTCGCCGCCCTGCGCCTGGTGCCCGACCCGTTCGCCCGCGTCCGGCAGCGCCACCCCGCGGTGCCGCTCGTCGTGATGGGCGTGCTGATCGGCGCGCTGCTCATCGGCCGGCCGTTCCCGTTGTTCCGGATCATGTTCCGGCACGCCGCGGAGAGCGGGAACGTCCTCTACGGGATGTCCGCGTTCGTCCTGCAGTCACTGGGAAACCTGGTGATCGCCGCCGTCGTGTTCCTGGTGCTGGCCCACGCCACCGGCGGCCGCGTGCAGCGCTGGCTGGCGGCCAGGCCCGGCCGCACCGAGCGGATCACCGCGGTCGCGTTCCTCGTGTTCGGCACGTTCACCCTGCTGTACTGGGACCTGCGGTCCCTCGGACGGGCCGGGCTCATCTGGTACCCGGCCGTCGGCTGGTGAGGGCCTGATGTCGACGCGGCCGGTGCTGGTGGTCGTCACGGTGGCGGTGCTCGTCTACTGGGCCGAACTCCTGCTGCGCCTCGCGCAGACCTACCTGCTCCACACACCCGAGCCGCACGCGCGAGGACTGCTCGGCGTGGCGCTGCCGTGGCTCGCGGAATCCGGATGGGCACACCACGGCGTCGCGTTCGTCGTGCTGGCCGGGTGTCTCGTGGCGCACCGCGGGGCGGCGCGCGCCGAGGTGACCTGATGTCAGGCGCGTTCGGCACCGGCATCCCGGTCGAGACGTGCGAGCGGCTGTTCGACGCGGCCCGTTGCGCGGAGTCGGCCTGGAACCGGCAGCCGTGGCGGTTCGTCCTGGGCAGGTGCGCGGATCCGACCTACCGGACGTTGTTCTCGGCGCTCGCCGAGGACAACCGCGTCAAGGCGTGCACCGCTGCCGCGCTGGTCCTGGCGGCCGTCCGGACCGCCGACGACGCGGGCAAGAGGACGCGCGGCACCGAGTACGAGCTCGGCCTGGCGGTCGGGGGACTGACCGCCAGGGCGCGCGCCGAGGGCCTGCAGGTGCGGCAGTACGGCGGGTTCGACCGCGCCGCGGTGCGCGACGCACTCGCCGTACCGGACACGCACGACCTCGTCACGGTGGTCGGGTTGATGTGGGCCCGACCCGGCCGCACCCGTCCGGCCGTGCGGATGTCGTTGTCCGACATCGTGTTCTCCGGCCGCTGGGGCACCCCCGCGGATCTCGCAACCGGGAAGAGACGCTCCTCCGCCGAATCACGATACTGAGGAACAGCAATGTTCCTTCACTGGCCGGAGAATGGCGTGCAATGGACTTTCTGCAACTGGGTGGGCCCATAGCGGCGGTCGTCACCGCGTTCCTGAGCTTCGTCGGCGCACGGCGGATGATCAGGCACGAGAGAGCCAAGGAAGAGCTGCGGCACGCCGAGCAGCAACGCGCGGAGGACCTGGCCAGGCAGAAGGCCGCCGACAACCTGGTGGACCAGGCGAGGGCGGCGGTGGCCGCCGAGCGCGACCAGTTGCTGGGCCGCTGGCAGCAGACCCTCGACGAGGCCAACGAGGAACGCCGGCGCCTCGTCGAGGACCACCGGATGGAGATCGAACGGGTGCGTCAGCAGGCGCGCTGGGAGGTGGACCGGGTGCGTCGCGAGTCGGCTGTCATCGTCACCCAGTTGCGCGCCCAGTTCGCCGAACGGCTCGACGACCGCGACGAGCCCCGCCGCATCGAGCACAGAGGCTAGGGGGCCGCCCGGCACTTCGCCGGGCGGCACCACCGGCGTGCCAGAACCCGTCCGTCAGTCCTGCTCCCGCGCCGCCTCCATGCGGTCGAGGTCGGCCAGCACGGTGTCGATCGCGGTGATCTCGGCGGCGAAGTAGGCGGAGCCCCAGGTGGCGACCAGTCCCGGGTAGGGCAGCGACTGGTCCAGCTCGGTCCTGAGCAGGGTGAGCCCGTTGGTCTGCTCCACGGCCCAGTCGCGGTACTCCGTGAGGACCTCGCGCAGCCTGCCGTGGTTGGTCTGGTGGCCGAAGAACAGGCGCAGCGCGACGGAGTGCTTGAGCAGCGGAGGAGCGACCGGGGCGTGGTCCAGCCACTCGCGGAAGACCTTCAGGCCGGCTTCGGTGATCCGGTACAACCGCTTGTCCGGGCGGCTCTTCTGCTCCTCCAGGTGCACCTCGACGAGCCCGTGCTCCAGCAGCCTGCGCAGCTCGAGGTAGATCTGGCTCTGCGCGGGGCTCCAGTAGAAGTAGCGCAGGTTCATCGCCCACTTGCGCAGGTCGTACCCGGTCAGCTCCTGACCGAACGACAGCAGGCCGAGCACTGCGTACGCCGTCGCGGGCAGCGCCGGGTCCTGGCTGGGCACTTCTTCCTGCGCCACGGTGTCTCCTGCGTTCTGACGTGCGGTGAACGGCTCGACGACAGTCTGCCACCCCGCCGTGTGTCCTAAGCGGACCCTCGGTGCCGCGGGGTTTGGCAAGACGGGATAAGCGGGTCCGGGTGGTCGCGGGCTATCAATCGAGGTGAGCGAAAAGGTACGCCACCGCAAGGAGAATCCCGATGGCACAACCCACCACGGCCCGGCACGCCAGGAGCAGCTCCGCGGCTGTGATCGTGTTCACGGCGGCTCTCACCGCCGCCTGCACGGGCGGAAGCGACAAATCGGGCCAGCCGCCTCCGGGCACCCCGCCCTCGTCCACCGTCCCGGCGGGACCCGCGCTGTCGTTCGCGACCTCGGCCGGCAGTCCGGTCGGCGACAACCCGCGGGCGATCTCGGCCGCGGACTTCGACCGCGACGGCGTCCTGGACCTCGTCACGGCCAACCTCGGACCGGGCGACGCGTCCGTGCTCTTCGGCGACGGCAGCGCGGGTTTCCGCGAGATCGTGACGATCCCGGCCGGACCGGCGGCCCTGCGCAACGTCACCGCGGACGTCGACGCGGACGGCAACGCCGACGTGGTCACGATCAACGTCAGCGACGAGACCGTCACGGTGCAGCGCGGGGACGGCAAGGGCGGGTTCGGCACGCCGACCGTCCACGCCGCCGGAGACGGTCCGTCCGGTGTGGTCGCCACCGACCTCGACGGCAACGGGAGCCTGGACCTCGCGACCGCCAACTACGACGGCGACAACGTGAGCGTCATGCTCGCCGACGGCAGCGGCGGGTTCGCAGCCCCGGTGCACCTGCCCGCCGGGAACGGCCCGGCCGACATCACCGCCGCCGACTTCAACGGCGACGGGCGCACGGACCTGGCGTCGGGCAACCACCACTCGGACGACGCCGGAATCCTCCTCGGCAACGGCGACGGCACCTTCGCCCCCGTGGTCTCCGCCAAGGCGGGCAACGGCCCGCACGGGATCGTCACCGCCGACTTCAACGCCGACGGCCACGCCGACCTCGCCACCCCCGACTACGAGGGCGACACGGTCTCCGTGCTCCTCGGCGACGGCAAGGGCGGGTTCGCGGAGCCGCTGGTGATGCCGGCGGGCGACGGCCCGACCGGGATCGCGGCCGCCGACCTCGACGGCGACGGCGACGCCGACCTGGCGTCCGCGAACTTCGAGTCCGACAACGTCTCGGTCTTCGCGGGCGACGGCCGCGGCGGGTTCGCCGCCGCGCTGACGGTGCCCGCTGCGGACGGCCCGATCAAGATCGTCGCGGGTGACCTGGACGCCGACGGCAAGGCGGACCTGGCGGTGGCGAACTCCCACGCCGACAACGTCGTGGTGCTCCGCAACACCACCGGCGGCTAGCCGCGCGGTTCCCACAGCTCGAACCAGTTCCCCTCCGGGTCGCACGCCCACGCGAACCGCCCGTAGTCGTACTGCTCGATCTCGTCCCTGACCGGGGTGCCGGTGGACCGCAGCCGGGCGAGCACGGCGTCCAGGTCGGCGACGCGGAAGTTGACCATCACCTGCTGGGCCGGGTTGTGGAAGTACCCGGTGTCCTCCGGGAACGGGCCCCACACCGTAGGCCCGGCCTGCTGGTCCCACATCCGCTCCTCGCCGGTCTGCTCGCCGTCACCGGGGCTGATCGGGATGCCGAGGTTGTCGCGGTACCACCGGGCCTGGGCCCGTGGGTCCTTCGCGCGGAAGAAGACTCCGCCGATGCCTTGGACGAGGTCCATGTCGTCTCCACCCGTTGCCCGTCGTGTCCGAAGAGTGCTGTTTGTGTGACAAACAGTCATATCGATTGTATGATGTTTAGTCATATGCCGCCCAGTGCGGCGCGCGGTTTCCGGAGGGGTGTGCCGGCATTCGAGCCCGGCGGAGAGGCGATGATGACCGCAGCGATCGTGGCTCGGGGAGTCGTGAAGAAGTACGCGTCGGTGACGGCGCTGGACGGCTTCGACCTGGAGGTCGCCGAGGGAACGGTGATGGGTCTGCTCGGCCCGAACGGAGCGGGCAAGACCACGGCGGTCAGGGTCTTCGCCACCCTCATCCAGCCCGACAGCGGCCACGCCGAGGTCGCCGGGATCGACGTGGTGGCCAATCCGCGCGGGGTGCGCGAGGTGATCGGCCTGTCGGGGCAGTACGCCGCGGTCGACGAGCTGTTGACGGGGTACGAGAACCTGGAGCTGATCGGCCGGCTCTACCACCTGGGCAAGAAGGGTGCGAAGGCGCGCGCCGAGGAGCTGCTCGAGCAGTTCGACCTGACCGAGGCCGCGGGCAGGCGCCTCAAGGAGTACTCCGGCGGCATGCGCCGGCGTCTCGACCTCGCGGGCGCGCTGGTGCGCAAACCGAAGGTGCTCATCCTCGACGAACCGACGACGGGCCTCGACATCCGCAGCCGTGAGGCCACGTGGGAGGCCATCGGCGAACTGGTCGCGTCGGGCAGCACGCTGCTGCTCACGACGCAGTACCTCGAGGAGGCCGACCGGCTGGCCCACCGCATCGCGGTGATCGACCACGGCAAGCTGATCGCCAACGGCACGGCCGACGAGCTCAAGGACCAGGTCGGCGGCCACCGGCTCGAGGTGGCGCTGCGCGACGCGGCCGACCTCGACCACGCCCGCGCCGTGCTGGCGCCGATCGGGCACGGCGAACCCGTTGCCTCGCAGGAGGACCGCCGGGTGGTCGTGCCGATCGCGGCTGCCGGGGGAGTGCTGGTCGAAGGTGTGCGCAGGCTCGACATGGCCGGCATCGAGGTGGTCGACGCCTCGGTGCGCCGGCCCACGCTGGACGACGTCTTCCTCGCCCTCACGGGGCATCGGGCGGACAAGGCCGAGCAGAACGGTGAAGGCGTGAAGGCCGAGGAGACGAAGAACGAGGAGCCTGTTCGATGAGTGCGGTGGGACTCGCCGTCGGTGACGGCGTGGTGCTGGCGAAGCGCAACCTCACCAGGACGTTGCGCGTGCCGGACCTGATGATGTCGTCGCTGATCATGCCGATCATGTCGACGTTGCTGTTCGCCTACATCTTCGGCAGTGCCATCCAGGTGCCGGGCGTCTCGTACACCGAGTTCCTGCTCGTCGGCGTGTTCGTGCAGACCGTGGTGTTCAACTCGGTGATCACCGGCTCGGGGTTGGCCGAGGACATCCAGAAGGGCATCGTCGACCGGTTCCGGTCGCTGCCGATCTCGCCGTACTCCGTCCTCATCGGACGGACGATCAGCGATCTCGCGAACAACGTGCTGTCGATCGTCGTGATGGTCGTGACGGGACTGCTCGTCGGCTGGCGCATCGACAGCTCGCTCGGCGAGGCGGCGGCGGGTTTCCTGCTGTTGCTGGCGTTCGCGTACGCGCTGTCGTGGGTCCTGGCCGTCGTGGGACTGTCGGTGCGGGCGCCGGAGGTGGTGACGAACGCCAGCTTCATGATCATCATGCCGTTGTGCTTCATCGCCAACACCTACGTCAGCCCGGAGGGCTTCCCCTCGGTGCTGCGGGTGATCGCCGAGTGGAATCCCGTGTCCGCGGTGACGCAGGCGGTGCGGGAGCTGTTCGGCAACACCAACCCGGACTTCCCGCCCGGTGCGGCGTGGCCGTTGCAGAACTCGGTCCTGGCGTCGTTCCTGTGGATCGTGGTGATGCTCGTGGTGTTCGTGCCGTTCGCGACCAGCCGCTACCGCAAGGCCGTCGCCCGCTGACGTTCGCAGCAGACCGCGCGCACGGATTCGTTCCGTGCGCGCGGTCTGCTGTGGTCAGAACTTCAGGCCGAGCTGGGTCGCCACGGTCAGGAAGTCGTAGTACAGCGTGCCCTTGGCGATCCTGCCGTCGCGGAACTCGTAGAGCTCGCAGCTCAGTCCGCGGATCCGCTTGCCCGTGGGCGGGTGCTCCCCGCCGCCGGGCAACGGGAACGGCGCCGTGTGCGTGCCCTCGTTGACCACCTCCGCGACCGCGAAGTCCCCCTTGACCACCAGGGACTGGATCGTCGTCCGCGCGTCGGGCAGCGGGATCCGGTTCGCCGCCTGCCGCTGCTTCCAGCCCGCGGGACCGCGCACCACCTCGCCCGACGGCACGTCGACGCCCTCGTAGTCGTCGGTGAGCAGCGCGCTCGCCCCGTCGAGGTCGTTGTCGTTGAACTTCTGGTAGAGCGCGCGCAGCGTCTCTTCGTTGCGCAGTTCGTTCGTCACGCCGCCTTCTCCGTCCTGGCCCGCGAGCAGGCCGTGCGCAAAATCGCCGAGCTTTCGTCCGAATGATTCGATGTCGCTCATCGCTCCCCGTTTCCAGGCAGGTGTAGGTCCCGTTCTACGGCGCACCGCCGACTCTTTCTTCTTCCAGTGTGCTGAATGTGGAATTCGCGCACTTCGTGATTGGGCAAGCGATGAAAAGCCTGGTGGGCGCCCTGCGGCTGACACTGGAAAACGCAGCCGATCGAGTGCGAGGAGAAGCACATGGGCGCCGCAATGCGCGTTTCCCGAAAAGTGGCCGGATCTCTGGTGGCGGTGCTGCTGGTCGCCGGCTGCACCACGAAGTCCGAACCGGATCCGCCGCCGGGCACCCCGTCCGGCGAGCGGCCGACGGCCACGGTGCCGCCCGCCGGCACGCCGTCCCCGGTGCCACTGCCCGCCCCGCAGGCGTCGTTCGCGGCGGCCGCGGCGTTCAAGGCGGGCGACGCCTCGGCCGACATCCTGGCGGCCGACCTCAACGGCGACGGCGCACTGGACCTGGCGACGCCCAACTACAACTCGAACGACGTGGCCGTGCTGATCGCCGACGGCAACGGCGGCTACGCGCCGCCGGTGATCCTGCCCGCCGGCCGCACCCCGAACGGCCTCGCGGCCGGTGACTTCGACTCCGACGGTCACGAGGACCTCGTCGCCGCGAACCTCGGTTCCGACGACCTGTCGCTGTACTTGGGCGACGGCACCGGCGAGTTCGGCGAGCCGGCCACCTTCCCGGCCGGCGACGGACCGGCCCGCGCCGTGGCACGCGACCTCAACGGCGACAGCTTCCTCGACGTCGTGACGCCCAACCTCAACGGCGACGACGTGACCGTGATGCTGGGGGACGGCAAGGGTGCGTTCGCCGCACCGGCCCACCACCCGGCGGGTGACGGCGCGCTGCGGCTGTCGGTCGCGGACCTCGACGGCGACGGGAAGCTCGACCTCGCGGTGTCGAACTACAACTCCGGTGACGTCACCGTGCTCAAGGGCGACGGTGGCGGCCGGTTCGGCCCGCCCGCGGCCTTCCCGGCGGGCGACACCTCGGCCGGTGCCGCGCTCGCCGACTTCAACAGCGACGGCGCGCTCGACGTCGTCAGCGCCCTCTACGAGGTGGACCAGATCGCCGTGCTGTTCGGTGACGGCAAGGGCGGCTTCGGCGGCCCGGTCGTGCTCGGCTCGGGTGAGCACCCCTCCGACACGGGTGTCGGCGACTTCAACGGCGACGGGTTCGCGGACGTCGTCGCGCCCAACTTCGACTCCGACGACGTGAGCCTGCTGCACGGCGACGGCAAGGGCGGGTTCGCCGCCCCGGTCAGCATCAAGGTCGGCGCCGGTGCGCCCGCGATCGTGGTCACCGACTTCAACGGCGACGGCAAGGCCGACTTCGCGACCGCGGACTCGCTCGCGGACACGGTTTCGGTGCTGCTCAACACCACCGGCGGCTGACGCCGGCCCGGGCTGCTCGTTCCCCCCTCGCCCAGGGCCTGGCCGCGACCGCCGTGCCAGATGGGTTCCCCGCCGGTGTGGTCACCCGGCGGGGAACCCCTCGTTCTCGTGGGATCACGACGACCAGAGGCCCACGTGGTTGCCGTCCGGATCGCGGATGACGGCGCACAACCCGTGGGCGCCACCGATGTTCATGAGCGGGCGGTGCAGCGTGGCGCCGGCCGCCAGTGCCACCTCGACGGTCTCCGGGATGTCGTCCACGTGCAGGTACAACACGCTCGACTCGCGGCCGACGGCCTCGTCCGGCGTCGTGGTGCGGGCGATGCCGCCGTTGCCGCTCTCGCCGTCGGCGGTCTTGATGACGAGGTAGCCGTCGAGGCTCTCGTCGGCGTCGCCGAGCGGGTCGAACGTCCACCCGAACACCGTGCCGTAGAACTCCGCTGCTCTGGTGACGTCACGAACGTGGATCTCGAACCACGCCAGCGCGCCGCGGTGAAGGGACATCGGGGTCTCCGTTCCGCAAGATCACTACTTTGATGTGAAGTGAGACAAGGAAAGAGCTAGCGATGAGAACGCCCGCTCGTTGACTCAGTATATGAAAAATAAGTAACCTTGCCTCCTCCGGACAGAGGAGTTCGCGATGACCCAGCTCGCCGGACATCCGATCCCGGTCGCGTGCTTCGACCCCTCGGCCACCGAGGTCCAGCGCGATCCGTACCCCTACTACCACTGGCTGCTGCGCAACGACCCCGTCCACCGGGGCGTGAACGGCATCTGGTTCGTGTCCCGCTACGACGACGTGCGCGCTGTTCTCGCCGAGGACCGCCTTGTGCGCCAAGGCATCCGGGACTTCTGGTCGCAGCTCGTCGGGCCCGGTCCGCTGAGCGGCATCCTCAGCAGGACCGTGCTGTTCCAGGACGAACCGGACCACAGCCGGTTGCGGGCGCTCGTCATGCCCGCGTTCGCGCCCCGTGCGCTCCGGTCGCTGGTGCCCGAGATCGACCGGCTCGTCGACGAGCTGGTCGACCCGTCGGCGGGGGAGCTCGACGTCATCAACGACGTCGCGTACCCGTTGGCGCTGGGCGTGATCTCGGCCGTGCTCGGCCTCCCCGCGAAGGACAGGGACCTGATCCGCGCGTGGTCGTTGCGCATCGGCCCCACCCTCGACCTCGCGGCCGGGGCGGGCGAGATCGCCGACGGGCAGGCGGCGATGGCCGAGCTGACCGGCTACCTGGCCGACCTGATCCGGGTGCGCCGCGGTTCCGGCGACCTGCTCGGAACCCTCGTCGCGGACGGCTCCGCCAGCCGCGAGGAGGTCATCGCCATGGTGGTCACGCTGATCTTCGCGGGCCACGAGACCGTGACCAACCAGATCGGCAACGGAGTGCTGGCGCTGGCGCGGCATCCCGCCCAGCTGAGCCTCCTGCGCGCACTGCCGGACCTGATCCCGGACGCGGTGGAGGAGATGCTGCGCTTCGACTCGTCCGTCCAGTCCAACAGCCGGCAGCTCGTGGACGACCTCGAACTGCGGGGCAGGACGTTGCGGCGCGGTGAGCTCGTCGTCGCGCTCATGGGCGCCGCGAACCGGGACCCGGAGCGGTTCGCCGACCCCGACCGGTTCGACGTCACCAGGACCGGCGTGCACCCGCTGTCGTTCGGCAGCGGCATGCGGCACTGCGTGGGCGCGGTGCTCGCACGGCTCGAGCTCGCCGCGGTGTTCCGCGCCCTGGTGCGGTTGCCCGACTGGACCCTGACGAGGAACCCCGAGGAACTCCAGTACCAGCGCAGCACGATGTTCCGCGGCGTGCTGACGCTCCCGATCGCCTTCACGGCGCAGAAACCCAGGAGCACACCATGACCGTCGACGCCGCGCCCGACCGCTCCGATCCGCTGGTCGTGCCGAACAGCCAGCACCACGTGGGACTCAGCATCAAGGGCCAGCTCACCGTGCTCTTCTCCGACGGCGAGACGCTGGACTGCGCGGACGTGAAGGGCCTGAGCGCGGTGCGCAGCGCGCAGGAGTTCACCGTCCTGCCCGACGGGCGGCCGCAGATCGCCGTCACCCGGCTGATGACGCACTTCCACTCCAACGAGACGGGGCTGCTGATCCAGCAGAACCCCGCCCGCCCCAACCTCGGGACCCTCACCGGGGTGCGGCCGGGGGGAGCGGAGGCGCTGCTGCCGGCGGACGTCGTCTTCGAGCAGTACCTGATCATCAGCCTGCGCGGGCACCTCTACCTGAACCTCGACCCGCTGGTCATGGAGGCCAAGGCGATCACGACGTTCCCGCCCGTCGGCAACACCTTCCTGTCCCGCACGCCGACGACTTTCTACGACGTGACGGAACTGGAGGGTGGCCTGAACGCCACCGAGCCCGGCTCCGCGAAGCCGCGACTCGCGCTGGCGTCGACCAGCGTGTGCGGCAGCCACGTCACGCACGAGATCGACATCCCGACGGACTGACCGTGCGCGTGGCGGTCGTCCTGAGAGCCTTCGAGGTCCTGGTGGTGCTGGCGGCCACGGGCGTCCGGGCGGTGTTCTCGCGCAGGCGGGCGGACCTGCTGACGGACGCCGTCGTGCGCCTGGGGCCGACGTTCCTCAAAGTGGCGCAGTTGCTCGGCACACGCGTCGACGTGGTGCCGCTGGAGGTGTGCCGTGCGCTCGCCCGCGTGTACGACGACCTGCCCGCGGTACCGGTTTCCGAGGCGGAGCAACGGTTTCCGCCCCGGTTGCGCGCGGATCTCACCGGAGTGACGCCCGCCGCGGCCGGCAGCATCGCGTGCGTCTACCGGGGCGAGCTGCGGGACGGCCGCCACGTCGCGATCAAGGTCCGCCGGCCGGGCATCGGGCGGGTCGTCGAACGTGATCTCGCGCTGCTCGGCTGGATGGCGCGGCTCGCGGAGTCGTTGCGCCTGCTGGGCGGGATGCCCGTGGTGAACGTCGCCGGCGAGATCGCGGACGCGGTGCGCCAGCAGCTCGACTTCGACGCCGAGGCGGCGGCACTGCGGGAACTGGGCGCGAACCTGGTCGCCGTGCCCGGTGTCCGGGTGCCGGGGGTGATCGGCGAGTACTGCGGGCCGGGAGTGCTCGTCATGGAACACCTGCCGGGCTTGCGGGGCGGGGCCGTGTCCGCGGGGGCGAAGCGCACCGCGACGCTCACCGCACTGCGCGCCGTCTACCAGATGATCTTCCTGGACGGTCTCGTCCACTGCGACCTGCACCCCGGCAACCTGTACGCGATGCCGGACGGCTCGGCGGTGATCGTGGACGCGGGCTTCTGCCGCCGGATGAGCGACTCGGGCCGGCAGGCGTTCGTCGGCTTCTTCTACCGGATGACCCGGGGTGACGGCGCCGCGTGCGCGGACGTCGTGCTGGCCACGGCCACCGCCACCGCGCGGTCGGACCCCGAGGGGTTCCGCGCCGAGATGATCCGGCTCGTCGAGTCCGCGACGCGCGACTCGGTCGCGGACTTCGACCTGGTGCCCTTCACCGTCCGGCTCTTCGCGCTGCAACGCGAGCACGGGCTCGCCGCGGATCCGGCGTTCGTGTTCCCGATCCTGTCGCTCGTCGTGCTGGAGGGCACTTTGCGGGAGGTGTGCGCGGACGTCGACTTCCAGACGGAGGCGCTGCCGTTCGTGCTGCGCGGCTTGATGACCTGAACGGGAGTTGTGGTAGTTCATCCAACCCTTCCGCTCGGCGGAGGAGTTCTTCGGAATGCCCGAGCACCAGACCTCGATGCTCAACTTCCGGGTGCGCGATCTGGACGCGGTGCCGGCCCAGCTGCGCGAGCAGGGCGTCGACGTGGACGACCACATCTCGACGACCTCCGGCGCGGGGCGCTTCGGGGTCGCCACGAGCCCGCGGCGGTGACCCGGCGCGTCCGGTGTGGACCGTTCAACTCGGTGTTAGAATTGATAGCGAGTTCAGGCGGGTGTGATGGCTTCGGCGAAACGTGACTACGGCCAGTTCTGCGGGCTCGCCGCGGCGCTGAACGTCCTCGGCGAGCGCTGGACGCTGCTGGTGCTGCGCGAGCTGCTGATCGGTCCCGCCCGCTTCACCGAGCTGGCCGAGAACCTCCCCGGTGCCGGGCCGAACCTCCTGTCGGAGCGCCTGCGCACGCTGGTGGAGCACGGCGTGGTCGAGCAGTCGTCCGTGGAGGGTGACGGGCGGGCGCGGCAGTACCACCTGACCGATCTCGGCGAGGAGCTTCGCGGGCCGGTGCTGGCGCTCGCGAACTGGGGCCTGGGGTTCCTGCGCGAGGAGGACCGTTCCGGAGCGGTCAGGGCGGAGTGGGGTTTCCTCGCGGTCCAGTCGATGGTCGTCGAGTCCGCGATCCCGGCTGTCGACGAGGTCTACGAGTTCCAGGTCGGCGACGAGCCGTTCGTGATCGAGGTGAGGGACGGCGCCGTCGCGTTCGGCCGCGGCCACGCCGAGCGGCCCGACCTGACGGTCGAGTGCGACGCCGACACGTTCGTCAGGGTCGGTGCGCGGATGTTGTCGCCGTTCGAGGCGATCGCGACCGGAGACGTGCGCATCAAAGGCAAAGCGGAATCGGTGCGCCGGTGCATTCTCATGCTCGGGCTGAACTGATCCGCGCAATCTGGGAGAAGGGGCCCGTTCCGCCTTCTCGGTAACGTCCGGACCACTCCCGGTTTCCCGGACGGAGCTGACATGACAACTCATGCCGGGGCGTGGTCCGCGCCTGGCTCACTCAACGAGCGCTGGCACAAGCTCGCGCTCAACCTCTTCATGTTCGTGGTGCTCGCGCATTGGGCGGAACACATCGTGCAGGCCGTGCAGGTATTCCTGCTCGGGTGGCCACGACCACAGGCCGGTGGTGTGCTCGGTCTCTGGATCCCGTGGCTGGTGACGTCGGAATGGATGCATTACGGCTACGCGCTCATCATGCTCGTGGGCTTCTTCGCACTGGCACCCGGTTTCGCCGGGCGCGCGAAGAAATGGTGGAAGATCGCGTTGTGGATCCAGTTCTGGCACCACTTCGAGCACCTTCTCCTGCTCCTGCAGGCCGTCACCGGCCGCAACCTGCTCGGGTACCCGCAGCCGATGAGCATCCTGCAGCTGGTGCTGCCCCGCGTCGAGCTGCACCTGTTCTACAACCTGGTCGTGTTCGTCCCGATGGTGGTCGCCGTCTACTTCCACCTGCGTCCCTCGCGGGCGGACCGGGCCGAGATGCGCTGCACCTGCGCGGCCTGAGATGCACGACCACGGCTCGGCGGTGCCCGTGCTCGCCGGGCCGGTGCTGCTCTACCTGATGCTCTACTTCTCGGTCCCGGTGGTGGCGGGCTTCGCGCTGATGCGGATCACCACGCCACCGCCGCGCCGGGTGGACGCGCTGCTGGTGACCGGAGCCGCCACCACGGCGTTCCTGGTGGCCATGCTGGTCGTTCCCTCCTTCGGGCTGCCGCCGCAGGCGACCGTGCTCCTGCTCGTCGCGGGCATCGTGCCGTTCGTCATCTGGTGGCGAGCACCGCACCTCCTCGTCCGCGTGGTGGTGGTCGCGCCCTGGCTCGTGGCCGCTGCCGCCGTGACCGGCCTGCTCCGCGCACCCGCCGACCTGCCCGGCAGTTTCACCGCCGCGCTGACCGCCGTGTCCTGGCTGACCTTCTGCGTGCCGCGGTCACGGCCCGGCAGGGTCGCGGTGCGGGTGACGGCCGGCGTCCTCGCGTTGGCGGTGGTCGCCATCACCGCGAAGGTCGCCTCCGCCGGTGGCTGGCAGTAGTCGCCGACCGGCAGTTCGATCCTCCACCCGAGTGGACACCATCGCGCGCCGATGTTTTTCCGCGACCGCGCTGCTAGCTTCGGTCGAAATCACCGAATTGTCCGGCACGTCGTTCTCCAGGGGGAGTCTTGCTCATTCCAACCGAGCCGATCGGAAGCATTCCCCGCCCCGCGGATCTCGTGAGGGCGCTGTCCGAGTTCGGTTCCGGCCGGCTCGGACAGGCGGAACTGGACGCGGTGACCGAACGGGCGCTCGCCGACACCCTCACCCGATTCGAGGACACCGGCTCGCCCGTTGTCACCGACGGAGAGCAGACGAAGTCGAGTTTCGCCACCTATCCGCTCGACGGGGCCACGTCACTCGGCTCCGGTGGCGCCGTCATTCCGTTCGCCGACGGTCATTCCCGCCAGTTGCCGGTGCTGACGGGCGGTCCGTTCCGATACGCGTCGTTCGCCGAGAAGTATTTCCGGGAGGCCGGGCGGCACACCGCTCTGCCGGTCAAGCAGGCCGTGATCGCGCCCTCCGCGCTGAGCCTGCTGTACCCGCCCGCCGGCCTGGCGGACTACCCGCGCGAGCAGTTCATCGCCGACCTCGTGGACCAGAGCGAGGCGGACATCCGCCGGTGCCTCGACGCGGGCGCGGCCTCGGTGCAGCTCGACTTCACCGAGGGCAGGCTCTCGCTCAAGCTGGACCCGAGCCGCAGCCTGCTGCGGACGTTCGTCGACCTCAACAACCAGGTGCTGGACCGCTTTTCCGCACAGGAGCGTCAGCGCATCGGCGTCCACACCTGCCCCGGCGGCGACCAGGACTCGACCCACAGCCTCGACGTCGACTACGCCGAGCTGCTGCCCGACCTGTTCGGCCTGCACGCGGGCCGCTTCTACCTCCAGCTGGCCAGCGAACCCGACCGGCGGCGCGTCCTGGAGGTCATCCGCGAGCACGCCCCCGCCGGCGCGCAGGTGTTCGTCGGGGTGATCGACCCGATCGACCCGCGGGTGGAGACCCCGGAGGAGGTGCGCGACCGCGTGCTGGAGGCGGCCGAGTACATCCCCGCCGACCGGCTCGGCACGTGCGACGACTGCGGCTTCTCCCCGTTCGCCGACGACACGTCGACCTCGCGCGACACCGCGTTCGCGAAGATCGCAGCGCGGGTCCAGGGCACGGCGCTGGCGAGGGCCGCTCTCGGCGTGTGAGCGACCCCCCGCGCGATGGGAGGTTCATCCCAGCGTGGCGACCGCCGCGCAGCACGCCGCCAGGACGAGGCACAGCGGCGAGTAGATCCGCAGGTCGAGCCGGGCGAACTCGGTGTCCTGCCGGGACGACACCACCAGGCCCGCCGCGCCGCGCAGCAGGAGCACCGCGGCCACGCCGGCCGCCCCGGCGGTCGCCAGCCAGCCGGGGCCCGGCACCGGCAACACGCCCGCACGGCCCGCGACGACGTACGCGGCCACCCCGAGCAGGACCGCGACCGCGCCCGTCGCCGGTCCCGCCGGAAGCTTCTCCACCGGAACGCCCACCACTCTGCTGGCGAACTCCTCGCGTGTGCGCAGAGGCCACGGCGAGAACATCCACACCCCGTGCAGGAGGCCGACCAGCATCAACACCGCGGCCGTGCCCAAGCCCACCAACGTCATCGTGTTCCTCCAGTGTTCCGTACACCCCTGCATGTTCGTCCGTACAGTACTGTACGGACGTGGCTCGGTTGTCGAAGCAGGACTGGCTCACCGCGGCACTCACCGCCCTGGCCGAGGGAGGCGTGAGCGCGGTGGCCGTGGTGCCGCTCGCCCAGCGGCTCGGCGTGACGCGAGGCAGCTTCTACTGGCACTTCACCGATCGCACGGAACTGCTGCGCGACGCACTGCTGTGGTGGGAGCAGCAGGGCACCATCGCGGTGATCGACCAGGTGGCGCCCATCGCCGACCCGCGGGACAAGCTGCGCCGGCTCTTCCTGATCGCGATCACCGAGGACCCGGCGAGCGGACTGGAACCCGCACTGGTGGCGCACGCCGACGACCCGGTGGTCGCTCCGATCCTGCAGCGCGTCACCGAACGCAGGGTCGCGTTCCTGACCGAGGCCTATGCGGAACTCGGCCTGTCTGCGGCACGCGCCCGGCAGCAGGCCGTCGTCGCGTACTCCGCCTACGTCGGCTGGATGCAGCTGCGGCGCGCGACACCCGGTGCGTTGCCGGAGGTCGTCGACGACCCGGAAGCCCTGGCGTACCTGGTGGACACCCTCACCAGGACGAGCGAGGCCGGAACCGCGGACGGAGTTCGTTGACGCGGGGCGCGATCGGTGCCGGAAAGGTGAATAAGCTGGCGATCATGACGAAGCACAGGTGGACCGCCGGCGACCTCCCCGACCTGACCGGTCGTACCGTCGTGGTGACCGGTGCGGCCAGCGGCGTGGGGCGCGGCACGGCGGCCGCTTTCGCCGCGGCAGGGGCGCACACGGTGCTCGCCGTGCGCAACGTCGAAGCCGGTGAGCTGGCCGCGGCCGCCATGTCCGGCAAGACCGAGGTCCGCGAACTGGACCTGGCGAACCTGGCGTCGGTGCGCGCGTTCGCCGAGGGCTGGCAGGGCGATCTCGACGTCCTGGTCAACAACGCCGGGGTGGCGATGACGCCGCACGGTCACACGGCGGACGGGTTCGAGCTGCAGTTCGGCACCAACCACCTCGGTCACTTCGCGCTGACCAACCTGCTGCTGCCCTCGATCACCGGCCGCGTGGTGACCGTGGCCTCCGGCGCGCACAAGGCGGGCGTGCTCGACCTCGACGACCTCGACTTCGACCGCTCCGGCTACACCCCGGTGAAGGCCTACGGCCGGTCGAAGCTGGCGAACCTGCTGTTCACCCTCGAACTGGACCGGCGCTGCCGCGAGGCCGGGTCGTCCGTGCGCGCGCTGTCCGCGCACCCCGGGTACTCGGCGACCAACCTGGGCACCAAGGGCCGCAACCGGCACCTGGTCAAGATCGTGCACCTGGCCGGGCGCTACCTCGCGCAGACCGAGGCCCAGGGCGCGCTGCCGTCGTTGTACGCGGCCACCCAGGACCTGCCGGGCGCGAGCTACGTCGGCCCGGACGGGCGGTTCGAGCTGCACGGCCACCCCGCGCTGGTCGGCCGGTCCGCGGCGGCCAGCGACCCGATGCTCGCGCGGCGGCTGTGGGAGGTGTCGGAGCGGGTCACCGGGGTGACCTTCCCGCTGACCGCGAAGCCCTGACCCCGGCGCTGCTAAGCGAGTTCGGCCACGCGGTCGGTGTCGCCCTGACGGGCGGCGTCCTGCAGGGCGCGCAGCGCCGCCCGGCACGCGGGACGGTTCGTGGTGCTGTTGCGCCACAGCGCGAACACCCGTCGCCGGGGTGCCGGGAGCAGCGGCACGAACCGGACCCCCTCCGGTGCGGGGCCGCGGCCGAGGCGGGGGATGATCGCGGCGCCGAGTCCCGCCGCCACCAGGGCGAGCTGGGTGGAGTGCTCCGAGGCCGTGTGCGTGATGCGGCGCTCGATCCCGTTGCGGCGCAGCATGTTCTCGAGCCAGCCGTGGCAGATCTCGTCGCTGGGCCAGCCCACCCAGTCCTCGCCGTGCAGCTCCTCCAGTGTGGTGGAGGCTCTGCCGGACAACGGATGCCGGGCGGGTAGAGCCACGTCGAGTACGTCTTCCAGCAGCGGGGCGCACGAAATTCCTTCGGGCACCGCGAGCGGCTGCTCCGGCCAGTCCTGCACCACCGCGATGTCGATGTCGGCGTGACGCAGCTGCGCGATCGACTCGGTGGGTTCCAGTTCCGTGAGCCGCGCCGACAGGTTCGGGTGCCGCTGCCGCAACGTGTGCAGCACCGTCGGCAGCAGGCCGCGGGCGGCCGTGGCGAACGCGGCCACCGTGAGCGACCCGGCCACCGCGCCGCGGTGGCCGGCCAGGTCGGTCTCGGCGAGTTCCACCTGCTGCAGGAGTCTGCCCGCGTGGTCGGCGAGCAGGTCGCCCGCGTCGGTGAGCCTGATGCCGCGCCCCCGCTTCTCCAGCAGTGGCTGACCGACCTCGCGCTCCAGTCTGGACAGTTGCTGCGACACCGCTGAAGTGGTCACGTGCAACGCTTCGGCGGCGCCGCGGACCGATCCCGTCGTGGACACCGCGTGGAGGGTCCGCAGGCGTTCCAGGTTCAACACTTCAGCGATGCTACGCGGTTGACCCAAGAATGTTTCGATTGTCTCAGCGGAAGCGGGACGGCAGGGTCGGTGCCGCAAGAACCGACATCCGCAAGGAGATCCTGTGCACTCCGACCGTCACCACCTCGTCCTCGGCGGCGACCTTCCCGTACACCGCCTGGGTTTCGGCGCCATGCGGCTGCCCGCGGACGACCCGGCCGCCGCGCACGCCCTGGCTCGCCGGGCGGTCGAGCTCGGCGTCACGTTCATCGACACCGCCGACTCCTACGACCTCGGCCGCAACGAGGAGCTGCTGGCCGAGGCCCTGCACCCGTACCCCGACGGTGTAGTGGTGGCCACCAAGGCGGGCCAGTGCCACCCCGGCGACGACTGGATCCCGCTCGGCCGCCCGGAGTACCTGCGCCAGCAGGCGGAACTGAGCCTGCGCCGGCTGCGGGTCGAGCGCATCGACCTGTTCCAGCTGCACCGGGTCGACCCCGCAGTGGCGCTGGCCGACCAGATCGGCGCGCTGCGGCGGCTTCAGGACGAGGGGAAGGTGCGGCACGTCGGGCTGTCCGAGGTGTCCGTCGAGCAGATCGCCGAAGCCGGGCGGATCACGCCGATCGTCAGCGTCCAGAACCGGTACAACCTCGACGACCGGCGTTCGGAGGACGTGCTGGCGCACTGCGAACGGCACAGCATCGCGTTCCTGCCGTGGCTGCCGATCGCGCCGAGCGTCCGGCCGGGTTCGCCGGTGACGGAGGTCGCCCGTCGGCTGGGAGTCACGCCGGCACAGGTCGCACTGGCGTGGCTGCTGCGCCGGTCGGAGGTCGTGCTCCCGATTCCGGGCACGTCCTCCCTGCGCCACCTCGAGGAGAACGCCGGCGCGGCGGGCGTCGAGCTGTCCGACGAGGACTTCCAGCACCTCGATCAGCTCGGCCGAACGGCCGGGATGTCGCGCGCTTGACGGTGGACCGGCCGTGAGTGGCTCCTCTGTCGTGAAGCGCGACATCGGGAACGGGAACCACTCACGGCCGTGCCCCCGCACCCGGCTGTGCGCAGGCCGAACTGAGCACCGCCGGGGGTGCCTGCCAAGGCGTTCGATGAGCGAGCCGCACGCGATCGTGTCGGTGGCTCGGGGTGTGGGCCGCGGTGTGACGCGCCCGTGCGGATCAAGTGTGGCGGGGGTCCGGGCCACGGTCCAAGGGGCCAAACGTGATCAGATCAGGCCGAGTCGCCTGGCGACGAGGACCGCGTCGCGCCGCTGGTTCACGCCCAGTTTCCGGTAGATGCCGCGCAGGTGCGTCTTCACGGTGTTGACCGAGACGAACAGCGAGTTCGCGATCTCCTCGGTGGTGCGCATGGACGGCAGCTCGACCAGGAGATCGCGTTCGCGGCTCGTGAGCACGCCCGCCGAGGTCGTCGCCGCCGTCGGCAACGCCGTCATCGTCGTCGTGGCGAACCGGTCCAGCCTGCCGAACCGGCCCGCGCCGCGGGCGAGGAGCTCGCGGACCGGCTTGCCCGCGTGGACGAACGGCCGGATCGTGCCGACGGGTTCCGCGGCCGCCAGCGCGCGGGTCACGGCCTCGTGTGCACGCCGCTGGTCGCCGGAACGCTCCACCAATACGGCCTCCAGCAGCCAGGCGTCCACCACCGTCGGCGCCGCGACCGCGGGAAGGTCCCCTGACAGCAACGGTTTCACCAGTTTGCGGGCCTGGTTGACGCGGGAGTGGTGGGAGTGCAGGACGGCCTGGAGCACCGCCTGCTCCCCGCACGGTCCGAACATCGCCTCGACCTGGGCGGGCATCGCCGCGGCCCACTGCTCGTCCCCGGTCCGCAGGGCCATCCGCTGCAGCGCCGGTGCCACGTGCGCGACCACCGGTGGCGTCACCTCGCGCCCGGCGACGTCCTGCCACTGCCGGCGCAGGCGTCCGGCGACGGCGCGCGGGTCGCCTGCCGTGGTGAACGACACCGCCGCGTCCAGCGTGCGGACCGCGATCCCGACCCCCAGGTCGGGCCGGTCGCCCAGCGCCGCGGTCGCGCGCATGGCCAGATCGGTGGCCTGCACGTCCTCCATGCGCAGGTAGGCGTGCACGCCCATCAGGGAGTAGGCGAGCGCACAGGTGAAGTGCGCCTGCCAGCCCTGTCGTTCGGCGAACTCGACCGCCTCGCGCGCCTGCCGCGCCCCCTCCGCGATGTCGCCCATCGCGCTCGCCAACGCCGCCAGGTGCACCCGGCAGTCCAGTTCCGCGTGGGCGAACCCCTCCTTCCTGGCGAGCGCCGCCGCACGGACCAGGTCGATCTCCGCGGCGCGGTGCTCGCCGCGCGACAACGCCGCGACGCCGCGGTCGAGCAGGGCGGCGACGTCCGCGTCCGGTGCGCCGCTCAGACCGGCGGGCGTCCTGGCCATGATGTCGAGCGCCTCGCCGACGTGCGCGTCCAGCCTGCCTCGGCGCAGCAGTGCGGTGCCGTGCAGCACCCGGACCCGTTCCGGGCGCAGCGCGGGGGACGCGCCGCCGATCCCGGCGAGCACCCGGTCGGCGGCGGTGAGGTCACCGGCGTCGAGCGCGACGAGCGCCGCGACGACGCCGACCGCGGGCCTGGCCAGCACGTGGCCGGGCACCGCGCTCAGCACCGGGTGCACCTTCGAGCCGCCCACGTGGAGCATCTCGCGCAGCACCGAATGTTCGATGATCTCCGAGGTGAGCTGGTCCTCGCCGGCCGCGACGGCGTGCCGCAACGCGGTCAGGGGCAGGTCGTTTTGGTGGTGCCAGCGTGCCGCGGACCGGTGCAGCGCGGTCTCGCCGGCCGGACGGGTCCGGCGGAGTTCGGCGAGGAGGTGCGCCCGCAGCACCGGATGACAGCGGTACCACTCGGGTGTGCTGCTCAGCCTGCTCACGAACGCGTTGGTGCGCTCGAGGTGGTCGAGCACGACGCCGGGACTCGGGTGCTCCGGTGCCAGGGCGCTCGCGAGTCCGGTGCTCACCGCGTCGCAGACACTGGTCGCGATCAGCAGGTCGTGCGTGCTCGGTGAGTGGGGCGCGAGCACCTCCTCGGTCAGGTAGCCGCTCACGATCTCGTCCTGCCCGGTGAGCATGGGCAGGACGGCCGGCGGTGTGCCGGTCGTGTTCATCCGCATCGCCGCGAACGTCAGTCCACCGGCCCAGCCCTCCGTGCCGGTGAGCAGCGCCTCGATCTCCTCCGCCGAGAGCGAGACGCCGTACGTGGCGAGCAGGGCCTGAGTCTCGGCCCGGTCGAACGCGAGCTCGTGGGGGAGCACCTCGCGCAACCGTCCCTCCAGGTGCAGCCGGGCGAGGTGCAGCGGTGGCGGGAACCGGCCGAGCAGCACCAGTCTCAACCGGTCCGGTGGCTGCCGGGTGAGCAGGTCGATGGTGGCGAGGGCTTCCGGATCACGCAGTTCGTGCACGTTGTCGAGAACCAGGCACGCGGACGCGGGTAAGCGGTCGGACGCGGCCACTATCGCCGAGGAGAAACCCGGTTCGGACCACGGGATCGACTCGAGGTGGCCCTGGTCCGGCCAGACGCGGATGAGCGCGTCTCGCATCGCGACGCGCAGCCGGGCGGGCGCGCTGTCGTGTTCGTCGAGGGTCAGCCACGCGACCCGGTCGGTGCGGCGTCGTGCCCACTCCGCGAGCAACGTCGTCTTGCCACACCCCGCGGGCCCGGTGACGAGGGTGACCGGTGCCGCCGCGACGTGGTCGTCCACAGTGGACAGAAGCCGGTCGCGTGCTATGAGCGGAACGGCCGAGACGGGAACCCGGAACCTGGGCGGACTGGTGTCGTGCGCTGATCGCTCGCACTCCGAACTGTCGGACATTACGATGACTCTCCCCGATGGAGTTGTCGTGGATGATCACGCGATCGAACCGCATCACTTCGCTGGGCAGGGCGGCCGAATGGCCTTGCCCGGCTGGGAGATCACCGCGAGCACCCGCCCGGCCACCCCGATCACCCTGGGCAACAGGCCGGCGGCGGCGAGCACACCGGTGACCGCGAGCGGGGACTCCTGCCCGCACTCGTCGTCCCCGGTGGCGGAGACGACGAACGCGAACAGCACGACGGCCAGCACGATGCGACGGGAACGGGAACGATCAGGTTGACGGCTCATGGAAGTCCGCACCTCCTTCGTGGTCCCGACGCTGCTCGCCTCACCCGGGACGGACTTCCCCCGCACGGGGCGAGCAGCGCGCCGGTGCGGGACGGCCTGTTCATCCGCGCCGGGTGAAGAAGCGGATCACCCCCTCCCCGGACTCTGTGACCAGTCCACGACGGGAAGAGGAGTCGCTGTGCCCAAGACCTGCCGGCCCGCTCTGCGGGATCTGATCGACGTAGTCCGGCCCGCACGGCCGGTCGCGTCCGTCTACATGGGATCGAGTCCGTCGCGCTCGTGGCGGTCGCGCTGGGTTCGCCTCGCCGACCAGTTGCGCAGTGACGGAGCGGGTGACGACCTGGTCGGTGCGATCGGTGCCGCGCTGCACAGAGCACACGACGCTGATCCGTCCGCGGGAACGCTCGTGGCGTTCGCGGGAGGCGAGGTTCCTCCGCGCGTCTTCGAGGCGCCCGGGCTGCGCCATCTGGACCTCGCGTGGTTCAGCTCGCCGGCGCACGTGCTGCCGTTGCTCGCGTGGGTGCAGGAGCGGCCGCCGTGCGTGGTCGCCGCCGTGAGCCGCGAGACCGCCGGCCTCGGCACGCCCACCGCCGACTGGATGTCGCTGCACTACGAGGGCCGGGACTGGTTCGAGGGCGTGCGGTCCGCCGCGGCGGCGGTCGCCGGGATGCTGGTCCGGCAGGACGCCAGGCTGCTGGTCGTGGCGGGGGAGGACGAGGTGGTGGCCGCGCTGTGGGGCGCGCTGCCTGCGGCCGTCCGGCGGGACACGACGGCGCGCTGGGTCGGCACCGACCTGAGCCCGAGCCGGATCGAGGACGAGGTGCGCGCGGCCGCCCGCACGTGGACCGCGGGAGTGCTGGCGGACTTCCACGAACGCGGCCGGGCCCGGCGGCTGGGGGTCGAGGGCGCGGACGAGACCCTCGGTGCGCTGGCCGACGGCCGGGTGGACGACCTGTTCGTGGGCCAGCCGGAGGACGTCACCGCCACCGCCTGGTACGGCCTCGAGCCGACCGACGTGGCCCCGGTGCAGCCCGTGGGGTCGCGCCGCCGCTGCGGGTTGCTCGCGGACGTCGCCGTGCGGGCGGCGCTGCTGAGCGGGACGCGGGTGCACGTGATCAACGCCGCTACCCGGCAGGCCCCCGAGGACGGCATCGGCGCGCTGTGCCGCGTGCCGCTGACCCTGGTGCGGCCATGACCGCGGAGCTGGTGCCGCTGCGCACCGGGTTCGACGTCGCGTGGCTGGGCTTCCGGCGCGACCAGGTCTGGCACTACGTGCACGAGGCCGAGCGCGACGTCGAGACGCTCACCGCGGACCTCGACGCGGCGGAGGCCAGGGCGGAGTCGCTCGCCCGGCACCTGGAGTCCGAACGGGAGGACAACCGCGTCCTGCGGGAACGGCTCGACCAGCTGCGGGCGGCCCCGCAGTCCCCGTACGCGGTCGGCGAACGCCTTCGGTACGTCGTGGAGCGCACACTCGCGCAGGCGGCCGAGATCACCGAACGCGCCATGGCGCTGGAGGACCACGCGTGGGAGTCCGCCCGCCGCACCCACGCCGAGCACCGGGAGCTGCTCGCGCAGACCAGGGAGCGGATGGCGCGGATCCTGCGGGAGGGGGAGGCGGGCCGCCGTGCGCTGGACGAGGCGGCGGCCCGCCACCGGGCGGAGGTCACCGAGGACTTCGAGCTGGCGCTGGCGTTGCGGCGCAAGCAGACCTGCCACGACGTGCGGCTGATGGAGGAGACCGCGCGCCGCCGGGCCGAGGCCGTCGTGCGGGAGGCGGCCCGCCGGGCCGACGTGATCAACGAGCACCGCGACCACGTCGCGGACGTGCTGCGCGTCGTGCACTCGCTGCTGGGCGAGGCGGCCGCGCGAGTGCCGGCGGTGAGCCCGGCACGGTGAACGCGCGAACCGGCCGGAGCAAGGGCATCTGCTCCGGCCGGTCCATCGGCGGGCGGTGGCGAGCCGGCATCGGCACCCCGGCAGTCGTCGCCGGTCCGGTCACCGCCGGGTCATCGAGCGGTCACGACGCGAACGTGTCCCGCAGCAGTTCCTCCTGTTCCTTGGTGAGGTTGGTGGTCAGCAGGGTGGCGCCGGTCTGCTTGAACCTCTCGGCCACCCGGTCGACGACGGCGCCCTCCGACATCACGAACAACGCGGAGGTGCCGGGCGTGACGGTGTCCCGGATCTCCTTCACGAAGTCGTCGTCGATGCCCGCACGGGACATCGACCCCGCCAGTGCGCCGATGCCGGCCCCGATCGCCGCACCCAGCACGGGCACGAAGAAGATCAGGCCGAACAACAGCCCCCAGAAGCCGCCACCGAGCGCTCCGGCACCCGTGAGCTTGCCGAGCTCCCTGGTCTTCGGCCGTTTCGCGTCCGGGTCCCAGTACACGTAGGCCGCGTCGCGAACGATGATCAGCTGCTGGTCCTGCAGCTTCGTCAGCTCCTGCAGCGCGCTGTGCGCCCCGTCGGTCGTGTCGAACTTCCACACGGTCAAAGTCGCCATGCCGATGACTGTGCGAGGCGCAGGCCGCCGCGTCCTCACCCGTCACGAGTGAGCTGCTCGTCGAGGGTGACGGCGGCGTCGATGAGGGCCAGGTGGGTGAACGCCTGCGGGAAGTTGCCCAGCTGCTCCCCGGTCACCGCGATCTCCTCGGCGTAGAGGCCGACGTGGTTGCCGTAGGTCAGCATCTTCTCGAACACCAGCCGCGCCTCGCGGGCCCGTCCGGACAACGCCAGCGCGGTCACGTAGTTGAAGGTGCACAACGAGAACGAGCCCTCCGCGCCGCGCAGCCCGTCGGGTGCCGCGTCCGTGTCGTAGCGCCGCACCAGGCTGTCGCTGACCAGTGACTCCATCGCGGCCAGAGCGTCCAGCCACAGCGGGTCCCGCGGCGCGACGAACCCCACCTGCGCCATCCGCAACAACGACGCGTCGAGGACCTGCGAGCCGTAGCGCTGCACGAACGCCCCGGTGCGGTGGTCCCAGCCCTGGTCCCACACCTGGCCGTAGATCCGGTCGCGCTGCGAGCGCCACCTCGCCACCGGCGCGGGTTTCCCCTCGCTCTCGGCGATGCGGATCGCCCGGTCGAACGCGACCCAGCTCATCACCCTGCCGTAGGTGAAGTCCGCACGGCCGGCGCGCGTCTCCCAGATGCCCTCCTCCGGCTGGTTCCAGTTCTCGGCGAGCCAGTCCAGCAGCTCGACCACCGCGTGCCAGCCGCGGTGCCCGATGCGCAGGCCGTGCTGGTGCGCGGTGTGCACGCTGTCCAGCAGTTCGCCGTAGATGTCGAGCTGCAACTGGCCGGCCGCGTCGTTGCCGATGCGCACGGGCGAGGACCCCCGATGTCCCTCCCAGTGGTCGAGAACGTGCTCGGTGAGGTCCGCCGACCCGTCGACCGCGTACATCACCCGCAGCGTCTCACCCTCGGCGAACCGCTCGGTGAGCCAGCCGCCGAACGCCGCGGCCTCCTCGGTGAACCCCAGCCGCAGCAACGATCCGACGGCGAACGAGGCGTCCCTGATCCAGGTGTAGCGGTAGTCCCAGTTCCGCTCGCCGCCGAGCTGTTCGGGCAGTCCGGCCGTCGGGGCGGCGACGACCGCCCCGGTCGGGGCGTAGGTGAGCAGCTTCAGGGTGATGGCCGAACGGTCGACCGCCTCCCGCCAGCGGCCCCGGTAGGTGCCGCGGGCGAGCCATTCGTGCCAGAACCGCACGGTCCGTTCGGACAACGCCTTCGCCTCGGCCGCGTCGACGGCCAGCGGCGGACCGTCCACACCGGACTCCAGCACGATGCCGCGGGTCTGCCCCTCCTCCAGGCTGATCGTCGCGCGCAGGTCACCGGTGTCGGTGATCTGCGCGGACACCAGCCGGGCGTCGCCCGGTTCGCGCACGGCGTGCAGCACCAGTCCGAACTGGCCGCACGCGAAGACCACGCTGTCGTCGGTGAGGTGCGTGCGGTGCGCCCGGCGGCCGTAGTCGAAGCGGGGGGCGACGTCGAGCTCGAACGTGATCCGCCCGCGGACGCACCGCACGAGGCGCACGAGCCGGTGCCGTTCGGTGGGGCCTTCGTCCGGCAGCGGCGGCATGAAGTCGATGACCTCCCCGGTGCCGTCCTCGGTCATGAAGCGGGTGATCAGCACCGCCGTGTCCGGGAAGTACAGCTGCTTCCCCGTGCCGGTGAACCCGGCGGGCCGGATCCGGCAGAACCCGCCGCGCTTGCGGTCCAGCAGCGAGGCGAACACCGAGGGCGAGTCGAACCGGGGGCAGCAGAACCAGTCCACGGTGCCGTCGGTGGACACCAGCGCGGTGGTCTGGAGGTCGCCGATCAGGCCGTGGTCGGCGATCGGCGCGTACGGGGGTGTGGTCATGGTGACGAGGCTCGCCCGGCGAACGGCCCCGGTCTTCACCCGCCGGAGCGGACACGTGCCCCCGCACTCACACGCGGCGGGTGAAGATCCACCCGCCGGCACCGGGGCACGGTGGGCCCGACCAACGCTTCGGGAGACAACGGAGGCACGATGCAGGACACAGGCTGGCTCGGCTGGATCTGGTTCGCGGGCATCATGATGATCGTCATGGGGGCGTTCAACGCCATCGAGGGGCTCGTCGGGTTGTTCCGCGGCGAGTACTACGTCGCCAACGGCGAGCAGGTGATCGTCTTCGACCTCACCACCTGGGGCTGGATCACCCTGCTGCTGGGCGTGCTGGTGGCGCTCGCGGGCGCCGCACTGCTCTCCGGTGCCGCGTGGGCCAGGGTGCTCACGGTGATTCTCGCCGCGGTGAACGCGGTGGCACAACTCGCGTTCGTCTCGGTGCACCCGGTGTGGTCCACGATCGTCATCACGCTGTGCGTGCTGGTGATCTGGGCCGTGGTGGTGCACGGCAGCGAGGCGGCGGCAACGCTCGAGTCGTCATCTCGTTGATGCCACGCGCATTGACGATTCTGCTCGGTGCCGCGTCGGCGGTGGTCGTGGTCGCCGGGCTCAAGGCGGTCGCGTGGCTGGTGGCGCCCACCGTGCTGGCGGGGCTGATCGTGATCGCGATCAGCCCCGCGCACCGGTGGTTGCGAGGGCGGGGTGCACCGTCCTGGCTCGCGACCACGGCGGTCGTGGTGCTGGTGTACGCCGTGCTGGGCGCGATCGCGGTGACGGTGGTGGTGTCCGGTGTGCGGCTCGCCGGGATGTTGCCCGAGTACGCGGCGCACCACCTGGTGCAGCAGGCGGAGCACGTGCTCGCCGGCCTGGACCGGGGCAAGGTCCTCGCCTCGCTCACCGGACTGCTCTCGGACCTGACCGGGCTCACCACGAGCCTGGTGTTCCTGCTGGCGCTGCTGCTGTTCCTCGGCGTCGAGGTGCACTGGACCGACAGCCGGCTGGCCGAGATCGCGGAGCAGCGGCCGCGGCTGACGGTGGCGTTGCGGGAGTTCGCCCGCCGCACCCGGCGTTACCTGCTGGTGACGACGGTGTTCGGCGCGGTGGTCGCGGTGCTGGACACGGTGGCGCTGGCGTTGCTGGGCGTCCCGCTCGCCCTGTTGTGGGGCGTGTTGTCCTTCGTCACCAACTACGTTCCCACCGTCGGGTTCGTGCTCGGGGTGCTGCCGCCCGCCGCGCTCGCCCTGCTGCAGCACGGACCGCGCCGCGCACTCGCGGTGCTGGCCGTGTACGGGGTGCTGAACTTCGTGGTGCAGTCGCTGGTGCAGCCGCGCTACACCGGGGACGCCGCAGGGCTCTCGACGACCACGACGTTCCTGTCGCTGGCGTTCTGGGCGTGGGTGCTCGGCCCGCTCGGCGCGTTGCTGGCGGTGCCGCTCACCGTGCTGGTGAAGGTGTTGCTGGTGGACGCGGACCCGCGTGCGGGCTGGGCCGCCGCCCTGCTCCGCACGCGGGCCCGGTCACGCCACGGACAACACGTGGAAACCCCACGGGTGCAGTGACACGAACAGCCCCTCGGCGGTGAGGTCGCGGTCGAAGACCTCACCGCCGAGCAGGTCCGCGAACCGCCAGGGCCGCGGTTGCCAGTCGAGCGGGATCCGGGCCTGTGCGGGTGAGTCGGAGAAGTTGACCACCACGACGTGCCGGGACCCGCCGACCTCGATCCACTCCCACGCGAGCAGCGAGCGGTGCGACTGGTTGTCCGGCCAGCCCTCGGTGCCGAGCAGGAACCACTCGCCGTCCCGGAGCCGGTGTTCGCGCACGGTCGCGAGCAGGTGCCGGTACCAGGCGGCGAGGTCGTGGCCGGGCGGCTCGTCCGGGCGGCGGTTGAGGAACACCGGCGGCCGGACCGTCCGGCCCTCGAACTGGCCCTCGTGCCACAGCGTCGCTCCCGGCAGCGTGGCGACGACGACCGCGGCCGCCTTGGCGGCGTCCGGCGGGAGAACGGCCGCCAGCCGCGGCTCGTCCTGGTTCTCCAGGAACCGCACCAGCTTCGCCTGGTAGCCGATGTCGGCACGCAGGTGCGCGCGCACCCCCTCGACGTCCCGCGAGACGAGCCGGTCGTAGAGGCGCTTGTCGTAGCAGAAGGCGAAACCCTGCTGCTGCAACGTCCATTCCATGTCCCAGTACGCCTCCGCGATCAGCACGGTCTCGGCGTGCTGATCGCGCAGACCGTCGATGATCTCGGGCCAGAACTCGCGTTCCGGCGCCTCGCGGCCCCAGGTGCGCGCGAACACGTCGTTGGTCATGAGCATCGCCATGTCGCAGCGGATGCCGTCGCAGCGGGCGGCGATGCCGGCGAGCGTCGTCGTGGCCGCGGCCCGCAGGGCGGGGGAGAAGGCGTCGAGCTGCACGACGTCCGGCCACGGCGGGAAGAACGGGTCCCGGCCGCGCGCGAAGACGTGCTCACCGATCGCGAGCCAGCGCTCGGGGTTCTCCGCGTAGTCGTCGACGTCGCCGCGGACGAACAGTTCCGGGCGATTGGTCACCCACGGGTGGTCCGGCGCCACGTGGTTCGGCACGAAGTCGAGCACCAGCCGCACCCCGCGGATCGCGAGCTCCGCCCTCGCCTGCGCGAGGCCGTCGTCGCCGCCGAACTCCTCGGCCACGACGTAGCGCCGCACGCAGTACGGCGACCCGCTCACGTCCTGCGGACGCAGGTCCGGCAGCGCTGCCTTGAACGACGCCCGCAACCCGGTCCGCGCGTTGGCGAGCGCCAGTCCGGTCGTGCTGCGTTCCCACACCCCCATCAGCCACACCGCGTCCACTCCGGGCGGTGTCACGGCGTTCCAGGCGGAGGCGGGCACGTCGCCGAGCGTGACGGACCGCCCGGCGTCCCGGGACAGCTCGCCCAGCCACACCGCGGTGTTGACCTCGTAGACCACGGGCCGGTCCGGCCATCCGCTCATCGCACACCCTCCCTCGCGGGCACGCGGGACAGCAGCGCCACGAGCGCCGTCCAGCCGGTCTGGTGGCTCGCGCCGACGCCCGCTCCGTTGTCACCGTGGAAGTACTCGTAGAACAGCGGCAGGTCCCGCCAGTGCGGGTCGTCGCGGTAGCGCGTCTGTCCACCGTGGACCGGACGGCGGCCGTCCTCGCCGGGCAGGAACGTCGCGAGCAGCCGGTCGCTGATCTCGCCCGCCACCTGCTGCAGGGTGAGGCGCCGCCCCGACCCGGTCGGACACTCGACGGTGAAGCCGTCCCCGTAGTAGGAGTGAAGGTGCAGCAACGCGCGCACGACCATGGCGTTGATCGGGAACCACACCGGACCGCGCCAGTTGGAGTTGCCGCCGAACATGGAGCTGTCCGACTCCGCGGGCTGGTACCCGACGCGGTGCTCCACGCCGTCCACCGTCAGCACGTACGGGTGCTCGGCGTGCCACCGTGAGAGCGACCGGACGCCGTAGGGCCCCAGGAACTCGTTCTCGTCGAGCACCCTGGCGAGGATCCGGCGCAGCCGGCTCTCGTCGAACAGCGCGAACAGCACCGGCCCGTCGCCGTCGGTCTGCGCGCCGTGGCCCCACAGCGCGGCGCGGACCGCGGGGTGCCGGTCGAGGAAGTCCCGCATGCCGTCGACGAGTCCCGGGTGCTCGCGGCGCAGCTCGGCCCCGACGACGGTCGCGGCGGCGAGCGGGATCAGCCCGACGGCCGACTGCACGCGCAGCGGCGTCGACGTGCCGTCCGGGTTCCGCAGCACGTCGTGGAAGAAGCCGTCCTCCTCGTCCCACAGCCCGTTGCCGACGTGGTTGGTCGCCGCCGCGATCCACGCGAGGTTCTCCAGCAACGTCGCGGCGTGCTCCAGGTACGCGGGGTCCTCGTGCGCGAGCTCGAGTGCGATCTGCAGGAGGTTCTGGCAGAACAGCGCCATCCACGCCGTGCCGTCGGCCTGGTCGGTCCGCCCTCCGGCCGGCAGCGGCGCGTTGCGGTCGAAGACGCCGATGTTGTCCAGCCCCAGGAAGCCGCCCTGGAACAGGTTGCGGCCGTCGGCGTCCTTGCGGTTGAGCCACCAGCCGAAGTTGCGCAGCAGCGGCGGGAAGACGCGTTCCAGGAAGGCCCGGTCACCGGTCCCGGTGGTGTCGCGGTCGTGCTGGTAGACGAACCAGGCCGCCCACGCGTGCACCGGCGGGTTGACGTCCCCGAAGTTCCACTCGTAAGCGGGCAACTGCCCGTCCGGGTGCAGGTAACGGCGGCCCAGCAACAGTTCCACCTGCTGCTTCGCCGCCGCCGGGTCCACCACCGCGAGCGGCACCGCGTGGAACGCGAGGTCCCACGCGGCGAACCACGGGTACTCCCACTTGTCCGGCATGACGACGACGTCCCCGGCCGCGAGGTGCCGCCAGTCCTCGTTGGACAGACCGCTGGGTGCGCCGATCGGGTCCGCACCGCGTTCGACGAGCCAGCGCTCGACGTCGAGCCCGTAGTACTGCCGCGACCACAGCAGCCCGGCCAGCGCCTGCCGGCACACCAGCCGCTCGTCGCTCTTCGGATCGCCCCCGAGCACCTCGTCGTAGAAGTCGTCGGCCTCCTCGCGGCGGGCGGAGATCACCGCGTCGAACCCGCTGAACGGCTCGTCCGTGGCGGTGGCGGTGAAGCGGACGCGGACGGTCTCGCCGCCACCCGGAGGAATCGTCAGCACCTGGTGGGCGGCGGCCTTCGTGCCGACGCCGTCCGGGGCGAGCGCGGTGAGATCTCCACGCAGCACAGCGCGTTCGACGCCGTCCTTGACGTACGGGGTGGTGTTGGGAATGCCGAAGACCCGCTCGTCGTCGGTCTCGTTGCCGGTGACCATCAACTGGCCCTCGGCGTACCACCACCACACGCCGAGCTCGGGGTGCGCGGCCCGCACCGTGCCCGTGCCCAGCGTGTGCAGTGAGGGCTCGGTGGTGCCCGCCCACGACCACGTGTGCCGGAACCACAAAGTCGGCACCACGTGCAGCGTCGCCTCGTCCGGCCCGCGGTTGTGCGCGGTGACCCGCATCAGGACGTCCTCGGGTCCCGCCTTGGCGTACTCCACGACGACGTCGAAGTAGCGGTCGTCGTCGAACACGCCGGTGTCCAGCAGCTCGTACTCCGGGTCGTCCCGGCCGCGCTGTCCGTTGGTGGCGACCAGATCTTCGTAGGGGAAGGCCCGCTGCGGGTACTTGTAGAGCATCCGCTGGTACGACGAGGTGGGCGTGGCGTCGAGGTAGAAGTAGCACTCCTTGACGTCCTCGCCGTGGTTGCCCTCGGCGTTGGTGAGGCCGAACAGCCGTTCCTTGAGGATCGGGTCGGCACCGTTCCACAACGCCAGCGCGAGGCACACCCGCTGCCGGTCGTCGCTGAAGCCCGCGAGCCCGTCCTCGCCCCAGCGGTAGGCGCGGTACCGCGCCTGGTCGTGGGTGAACGACGTCCACGCGTCATCACCGTTCGACGCCTCCCGGACCGTGCCCCACTGCCGTTCCCCGAGGTACGGTCCCCAGCGCCGCCACTCGTCCGGTTCCCGCAGCCTTTCCTTCTCCGCACCGGCCACGTCGTCCGCCTTTCGCTCGGCACATCAGGTGATCGCCAGGCTGGCGGCGGGCGGCGCGCGGCGGGTCACCCGGCGCGGGTGGTTCGGCCGGGGACTGGCCCCTCGTGAGCGGGGACGCCCGGCGGCAGAATGGTCCGGTGAAGACCGCGTTCGTGTTCGCAGGCGGCGGAAGTCTGGGCGCGGTCGAGGTGGGCATGCTCGCGGCGCTCGCCGGCGAGAGCATCCAGCCCGACTTGGTCGTCGGCACATCGGTTGGCGCTGTCAACGGCGTGTGGCACGCGGCCCACCCAGGACCCGAGGGGGTCCGCACCCTCACGGATCTGTGGACGTCGTTGTCCCGCAAGGACGTCTTCCCGATCCGGCCGGTGCGCGGCCTCCTCGGTGTCGCCGGGCTGAGCGACCACCTCGTGCCCAGCACGGCGCTGCGGCGCCTGCTGCGGACCCACCTCTCCGGCATCACACTCGGGAACACGCCGACGCCCGCGCACGTCGGCGCCACGGACGTGTTGTCCGGGGATGAGGTGGTGCTCTCCGAGGGCGACGCCGTGGACGCGGTGATGGCGAGCACCGCGATCCCGGCGGTGTTCCCACCGGTACCGCTCGGCGGCCGGTACCTGATGGACGGCGGCGCGGTCAACAACAACCCCGTGTCGCACGCCGTGGCACTGGGCGCGGACAGGGTCTGGGTCCTGCCGACGGGGTACGCCTGCGACCTCGAAGAGCCGCCGCGCAGCGCTCTCGGGATGGCGCTGCACGCGTTGACGTTGCTGGTGAACCACCGGCTCGCGGTGGACGTCGAGCGCTACCGGGACGAGGTCGACCTCCGCGTGGTGCCGCCGTTGTGCCCGCTCAGCGTGTCACCGGCGGACTTCAGCCGGTCCCGGGAGCTGATCGACGCCGCCCGCCGGAGCACTCAGCAGTGGCTCGCGGCGGGCCGTCCGGAACGCGGCCTCCTGCACCCCGTCACCGGATGAGCCCGGCCTGCCGGTCGGCCGAGGTCACGATCACCAACGGGCACGGCGCGTGCGAGACGAGGGCTTGACTCGTCGAGCCGAGCAGCATGCCGTCGAACCCGCCGCGGCCGTGACTGCCCACCACCAGGAGCTGTGCCTCGGTGCCGTACCGCATGAGCGCGCGCACCGGGCGGTCCCGCGGCAGCGCGCGTTCCACCCGCACGCCGGGATACCGGCTCTGCCACTTGGTGAGCACCTCGCAGGCGTCGTCGTCGGCCTCGTCGCGGGCCGCGGCGAACCGCGCGGTGCGATAGGCGCTCTCCACGGTGAAGCCGGGCCTGCACAGGAGCACCGTCAGCCGGGCGGCGCGCAGAGAGGCGGCTTCGAAGGCGAACGCCAGCGCGGCCTCGCTCGCCGCGGAACCGTCGTGGCCCACCACGATCGCACCGCCGGTCGCGGCCAGGCCGCGCACGATCACCAGCGGGCACTTCCCGTGCGAGGCCAGCGCGGCCGCCGTCGACCCGACCAGCATGCCCCTGACGTTGCCCAGGCCGTGAGCCCCGAGCACCAGCAGCCGCGCGTGCTGGGACTCCTCGATCAGCAGGCTCGTCGCGCCACCGCCGACCGGTTCGGTCGTGACCTCCACGTCCGGTCCCGCGGCACGGGCGGCCGTGGCGGCCTCGTGCAGGCACGCCGCGCCCCGCTCCTCGTCCGTCGCGGTGAGTCTCCCTCCGGCGGGCAACGAGAACGCGTGCACCAGCCGCAGCGGTGCGTCGCGCCGGGCGCATTCGTCGGCGGCCCACATGACCGCGGCCAGCGCGGACGACGAGCCGTCGACCCCGGCCACCACCGGCCCGCTCATCGCAGCGGCCCGAACGGGAGGAGCTCCTCGACGCCGCCCCGCGCGACGACGCAGGTCGACTCGGGCACCTCGCGCCACGCACCGTGCAGGTCGCCCAGCGGTTCCGACACCACGAGCCGGGTGTCGGGGGAGAGCCCGTGCAGGGTCGGGTTGTCCGGGTACTGCTGCCGCAGCGTCGTGATGTCGGTGCTGTGGAACAGGGTGCGCGAGCGGTGTTCGCTGGAGTAGCGGAACGCCCAGGTGGTCTCGCCGTCGGTCGTGGCGACCGTCATCTGCAGCGGGTGCGCCACGCCGTGGTTCCTGCCGATCGCCTCGACGAACGCGGCGGTGCGGGCGACGGCCATGGGCGGGTCGTGCTCCAGGCCGAAGGTCAGCGCGAGGAAGAAGAGGATCTCCGAGTCGGTCGATCCCTCGATCTCGGAGTAGAGCGAGGGATCGACCACCAGCGAGAGTTCCCTGCGCACCAGGGGGAAACCGGCGATGAGCCCGTTGTGCATCCACAGCCGGCGGCCGTGCCGGAACGGGTGGCAGTTGGTCTGCTGGACCGCCGTGCCGGTGGACGCGCGGACGTGCGCGAAGACGACGCCGGCTGTGGTCTGCGCGGACAGCTCCCGCAGGTTGCGGTCGTTCCAGGCGGGTTCGGTGCTCAGGAACAGACCTGGTTGCGACGCGGTCGCGTACCAGCCGACCCCGAACCCGTCACCGTTGGTGGTCTCCACTCCCAGCCGCGAGTGCTTGCTCTGGGTGACGAGCGAGTTCGCCGGCACGTAGAGGAGCTCCTCCAGCAGCACCGGGGAACCGGAATACGCGAGCCATCGGCACATGTGTGTCCTCCACAGAAGGGGTTCTTCGCTGGCAAGGGATCGTCACAGTCCACTTCGGACCTCGATGCGCCCGGCCCTGGCCGCGCGCGCGACCAGCCGGTAGTCCTGCTCGTTGCGATCCGCGTAGCTCTCGGCGAACTCGGTCAGCGCGGCGTCGAACACCTTGCCGTCGTCCAGGTACGCGGCCATCGCGACCCGGTCGCCGGTCCGCGCGTGCGCCCTGGCCAGCGTCCAGCCGCACAGCGTTCCGTACAGCCGCAGGCCGGCCGCGTCCATGGACTCGACCGCCGCCGAGCCCTTCCAGTCGCGCAACTGCCGGACGTGGAAGTCCCTGGTGAGCCCGTCGATCCCCTCGGCGGTCTCCCAGCCGAGGAAGATGTCGCCGGTGGCCTGCATCAGCCGCTGCCCGGTCACGACCCGTTCGCCCTCGCTGCGGTGGTTCGGGCGCAAGACACCGGGCAGGTGGTCCGCGAGAACCGACCGCGGCGCCTCCTTCACCTGCAGCAGCAACGGATCGTTCTCGTCGCGCCCGTACAGCAGCACGATCCAGCACCGGGTCCCGACACTGCCGACGCCGACGACCTTGCGCGCCATGTCGACGAACCGGAACCCGTTCATCAGATGACGCCGGTCTGCGGGCAGCGTGGTGGCGTAGCCGGCGAGCAGGTCCTGGACCATGAACTCCAGGTCCTCGCGGTCCGCGTCGGGCACCAGGTGGCCGACCGGCACGAGAAGCGGCGGATCTGCCGTGATGCGGCGGCACCCGTCGACGACGGAGGTCAGCTTGCGGTAGGCCTGCAGGCTGTCCCGCGTACGGGCTTTCGCCTGCTGCCGCGCGAAACGGCGTTGCTTGGTCTTGTCCGCGCGTGCTTTGAGCATGGCCTCCACCTCGTCGGCACCGGCCTGGGCGTACCAGACCTGCAGATCGCCCTGCCCCGCGAAGCGGTTCATCGCCGACCGGTACCGGCCGGTGGCGGCGCGCACGGCGGCCGCCCGTGCCTTGCGCCCCAGCCCGTTCTCCCGGCCGGCGACGGCGATGCTGGCCGCGAGGCGTTTGACGTCCCACTCCCACGGACCGGGCAGCGTCTCGTCGAAGTCGTTGAGGTCGAACACCAGGCGCCGCTCCGGGGAGGCGAAGACCCCGAAGTTGCTCACGTGCGCGTCCCCGCTGAGCTGGCAGGTCAGACCGGACGACGGCGTCGCCGCGAGGTCACCGGCCATCACCGCGGCCGCGCCGCGGAAGAACGCGAACGGCGAGGCCAGCATCCGCCCGTACCGGATCGGCACCAGCTCCGGCAGGCGGGTGGCGTCCTGGCCGGCGAGCACCTCCACCGGGTCGGGCCGGCCGGTGCCCTCGGGCAGCTCCGCGTGTGCGGCGAGCGGAACCTGCTTGCGGGCGGCCAGACCCGTGGCGATCCTCGCGGCCACCGAACCGGTCATCGCGCACCTCCCCGCTGACGGAACCGGCGGCTCCGGTCCACCTGCGACGCAACACCGCCGCGGTCGCCGGCACACCACCCGCCGCGGGGGAGCACCGGCGCGGCACCTCATCCGCGGCGCGTGAAGCGCTCCGGATGCGGCCGCCGGAGTCTGATCGAGTGGACTCCAACGCCTTGCGCAGAGTGCTCGTGCCCCTCGCCCTCGCCCAGTTCATCTGCAGCTTCGCCGGCTCCAACATGAACGTGATGATCAACGACATCAGCCGGGACCTGGACACCACCGTCCAGGGCGTCCAACTCGCGATCACGATCTTCCTGCTGGTCATGGCGGCGCTGATGATCCCCGGCGGCAAGCTGACCGACCGCTACGGCCGCAAGCGATGTCTCACCGCGGGCCTCGCCGTGTACGGCCTCGGCGCCGTGCTGAGCGCGTTCGCGCCCGGCCTGCCGGTCCTCATCGTCGGCAACTCGATCCTGGAGGGCATCGGCACCGCGTTGCTGATCCCGCCCGTCTACATCCTCGCGACGATGCTGTTCACCGGCGTCACCTCGCGGGCCCGCGCGTTCGGGGTGATCAACGGCATGGCGGGCATCGGCGCCGCCACCGGGCCGTTGATCGGCGGGCTCATCACGACGGTGCTCAGCTGGCGGGTGGCCTTCCTGTTCCAGGCGCTCGTCGTCGTGGTGATCTTCGTGTTGAGCCGCAAGCACGTCCGGGATCCGCGGCCACCGGACCCGAGCCGCCCGTTCGACGTCCGCGGCGCGGTGCTGTCGTCGGCCGGGCTCGTCCTGATCGTGTCGGGCGTGCTGGCGGCGGACGACGACCTCTGGCTGATGCTGGGGTTGATCGCCGCCGGAGCCCTGACGCTCGTGTGGTTCTTCCACTCCGTGCGCGCCAAGGAACGCGCCGGCGTGGAACCGTTGCTCTCGACCGAGTTGTTCCGCAGCCGCACCTCCAACCTCGGCCTGGTCACGCAGAACGTGCAGTGGCTCGTGCTCATGGGCATCTCGTTCGTGGTCTCGGCCTACCTCCAGGTCGTGCGTGGCTACAACGCGATCGAGACCGGCCTGATCCTCACCGCCGCGACCGCGGGCGTGCTGCTGGCGTCCCTGTCCGCCGAGCGCCTCGCGCGCCGGCACGCCCAGCGCAGCCTCGTGCTGAGCGGATTCGCCGTCACGATCACCGGCATCGCGCTCTTCCTCGGCCTGCTCGCCGTCTCGCCGCAGGTGTGGACGTTCCTGCCGGGCCTGTTCCTGATCGGGCTCGGCATCGGCGCCATGCTGACGCCGTCGGTGAACGTCGTGCAGTCGAGCTTCCCGGACGCGCTGCAGGGCGAGATCTCCGGTCTGTCGCGCAGCGTGTCCAACCTCGGGTCGTCGCTCGGCGCCGCGATCGCGGGCACCATCCTCGTCGCCGGCATCACCCGAGCGCCCGAGCACTCGTACGCGCTGGCACTGGTCGTGCTGGCGCTGATCGCACTCGGCGGCATGGTGGCGGCGGCGTTCCTGCCGCGGACCACGCCGGTCCAGGCGCGGTGACCGGGATGACGGACGAACTGCCGCGGTTGCGCGCCGAGGTGTATGCGCTGCAGGCGCGCCTCGACCGGCGGGAGCGGCGCGCGGCCACGGTGAGGATGGTGCGCCGGATCGGTGCCGCCGTCCTGGTCGCGGTGACGGCGTTCGCGCTCGTGATGAGCGTCGTCGGCATCTGGAGCGCACGAACGGCGCTCGACACCGACCGGTGGGTCGCCACGGTCGCGCCCCTGCCGAAGGACCCCGAGGTCGCCGCCGCGGTGGCGGACTTCGCGACCGTCAAGCTCTTCGAGGCCGTCGACGTCGAACAGCGGCTGCGGGCGGTGCTGCCCGAGCAGGCCGCGTTCGTCGCCGGACCACTGGCGAACCAGCTCCACGCCCCGGTGCGTGCGACGGCCACCGAGGTCCTGGGCAGCGACCAGTTCCAGCGCGCCTGGACCGAGCTCAACCGCCGCGCCCACCAGCGTGCGCTCGCCGTCGTCGAGGGCGACAGCGACCTGGTCGCCGTCCACCAGGACCGGGTCGAGATCGACCTGCTGCCGTTGATCAACGAGATGCTCCGGGCGCTCAGCGCGCAGCTGCCCACCCTGTTCGGCAGGCAACTCTCGCTGCCGGACCTCGGCAGCGGTGAGATCCCGGCGGACCTGCGGGAACGGGTGCAGGACTCGCTCGGCGTGACGGTGCCGGAGAACTTCGCACAGTTCACCGTCTACGACTCCGGGCAGCTGTGGGCGGCCCAGCAGGCCGTGGTGACGGCCGAGCGAAGCCTGGTCCTGTTCCTGCTCGGCACGTTCGTGCTGCTCGTGCTCGCCCTGCTCGTCTCGCCCGATCGCCGGCGCACGGCGCTGCAACTGGGCCTGTGGCTGGTGGTCGCCGCGGTGGCGGTCACGGCGGCGCTGCGCGCGGTCCGGGAGCAGGTCCTCCTGAACGTGCCGGAAGGGCTCTACCGCGACGGCGCCGCGGACGTGCTGACGGCGGTCTTCAGCCAGCTGCGCACGCGGGGCTGGCAGATGCTCTGGACAGGCGCACTGCTCGCCGCGCTGATGTACGTGATCGGACCGGGCAGGGGACCGGTGTGGTTGCGCCGCAGGACCGTCCAGGCCTGGGGAGCGATCCGCCTGGGCGGGCAGGCGCTCGCCGCCCACGGTCCAGGGTGGACCGCGCGCCACCTCGACGCCGTGCGCGTCGGCGGCGTCGCCGTGGCTGTCCTGCTCGCGTTGCTGCTCTCGTCGTGGACAGCCCTGTTGTCGATCGTGGTGGTGCTGGCGGCCTACGAGCTGCTGGTGACCGTGTTCGCCCTGCGTTCCACCCGCACCGGATGACTCAACTGATCGAACAGAGGAGAAGTCGTATGGCCATCGGGCCGATCCAACTGATCGTGCTGGGCTTCACCCACCCGGACTTCCGCGGTGAGGTGATCGCCGAACTGGAGGAACTCCGCAAGACCGACACCGTCCGCGTGATCGACGCCCTGGCCGTCCACAAGGACCCCGAGGGCGCCATCGCGGTCGAGCACCTGAGCAACCTCTCGCCCGCCGAGGCGGTCGAACTGGGCAGCAAGATCAGCGTGCTGCTCGGCCTCGGTGCGGCCGAGGGAGCCGAGTCGGCGCGGGAGAAAGGCGGCGTCCACCCGTTCAGCGACGCGGACGCGTGGGACGTGCTCGCCGAGATCCCCGACGACAGCGCGGCCGCATTGCTGCTCGTCGAGCACCACTGGGCCGTACCACTGCGCAACGCCGTCGCCCGCGCCAACGGCTTCCGCATCTCCGACGGCTTCATCAGTCCCCTCGACCTGATCGCGATCGGGCTGGTGAGCGCGGAAGAGGCCAGGGAACTGCACGACCTGGAAACAGCAGGATCGGCGAAATGAGGAGGCAGACATGTTCGGATCACGGCGCGTGGCCCGCCGCACCGCACGACGCACGGTACGGCGAGCCGGGAGAGCTTCCGGGATGTTCAGGTCACGCCGGCTAGCGCGGTAGCTCAGGACAGGGCGAGCTCGCGCAGCCGCGCCCAGTCCAGTTCTGGCCGCGGCTGCGGCGCCCCGGGCCGGTGGCGCGGCACCCTCACGCGCAGCGCCCCCGGCCTGACCACGCACCGCACGGGAGTCGTCATCATGACCGCCTCTCCGTCCACGCCGACCGGCAGCAACGGGGTGTCCGCCGTGATGACGACCTCCGTCGAGGTCCGCATGAGCACGGCGTCCGACCGCCGCCGGCCGCGCAGCAGGCCGGCGGCTTCCGCGGCGTCGCGCACCGTCACCGCGAGCACGCCCAGCACGCCGCCGTCCAGTCGTGGCCTGCGACCCAGCCCGGCCAGGTCGCTCGACCCGTACGGGTTGTTGCTGACCAGCACCGCCTGCGCCCCGGCCAGCCAGGCCCCGCCCGCCTGCAGGCGCAGCGCCGTCGAACGCGGCCCGTTCAGCAGGTCCGGCAACATCTCCAGCGTCGTCCGGGTCTTGCCCTCGCGGTAGGCGGGACTCCGCACGACCTCGGCGTACGCGCCGAACGACGCGTTGTTGACGAAGGTGCGGTCCCCGGCCACGCAGAGGTCGACCCGCACCTCGACGCCGTCGGTGAGAGCGTCGAGGCAGCGGCGTGGATCATCGCGGTCCAGACCGAGGTCGAGCGCGAAGTGGTTGCGGGTGCCCGCCGAGATGACCATGAACGGCACCCCGCGTTGCGCCGCGATACCGGCGACGACGGCCTGGGTGCCGTCACCCCCGGCCACCCCGAGCAGGTCGGCGCCGTCGTCCAGCGCCCGCCGGGCGAGCGCGGCGACGTCCTGCGAGCCGTCGAGCACGCGGACCTCCGCACCCAGGGCCGTCGCCAGTCCGGGGAGCCCGAACCGCCCGACCTTCCCGTCACCGGACCTCGGGTTCATGATCAGGAACGGCCGCCGGGGCCGTGGCACCTCGAGCTCGACCGGACGGGCGGTCACGCCGTTCGCGGCGAGCGCGCGCCGTCCGCAGGCCAGCGCGACGAACCACAGCAGGGCGCACACGACGACCACCCACGCCAGGCGGGCCTGCACGTACAGGACGACCACGGTCAGCGGTGCGAGCACCACGAGCAGCCCGCCCAGCCACCGCACGAGACCGCGGTGGGCGAGGAACCACCAGGCGCCCACCAGCGCGATCACCGTCCCCGCCGCACCGGTCAGCACCAGCCCGGCGCCGGCGCGCACACCGGCCGCCACCAGCACGACCACGACGGCCGTTCCCGCCGCCACGAACGCGAGCCGGGCCATCCGGCGTTGTTCTGGCGACACAGTCACATCGGTCACGGCAGCCTCCAAAGTGGAATGTCCCTCCACCCTGACCGCGCCCGGCGCGGGCGGCCTCACCCCGGCCGGATGAACGGGCCCGGCGGGCTCACCCACACCGGCGGAAGCGCCCCCGCGGGACCGGCACGACGATCGGTGCGGTGAAACCGTTGTGCGTCAACAGAGTTCTCTGCCCACTGACCGCGGTGCTGCTGGCTCTCACCGCCTGTTCGGCTCCCCACCCCGTCGCCCAGGTCACCTCGGCCAGTCCCGTGCCGATAGCCACGAACTCCACCGCACGGCACTTCCGCGCACAGGTCCTCGCACGTGTCCCCACCGACCGGGCCGACGCCCGTGGCCTGGAACTGGTCGGCGATCTCCTGGTCGAGAACACGGGGGCGGTGATCCGCGCGGTGGCACCCGCCACCGGTGAGGTCCGGGCCCAGCAGACCGTGCCGCCGGGCAGCGGGACCGCGCTGACCCCGGCCGGGTTGTGGCACGCCGGCGTGGCGTTGCTGGACCCGCGCTCACTGGCCGAACGGCGCCGGGCCACGGTCACCGCCGAGGCCTGGGGACTGTGTTACGACGGAACGCACCTCGTGCAGTCCGACGGCTCCACCACATTGCTGCTGCGCGACCGCGACACCGCGGAGCTGATCCGCGAACTCCGCGTCGACGCCCGCGAGTGGGCGGCGGCACGGCTCGGTGAGCTCCACTGCGCGACCGTCGACGGACGCCCGCAGGTGTGGGCGGCCGTGACCGGCACGGACTGGATGATCCGGGTGGACCTCGTCTCGGGCACCGTCACCGCGGACGCCGACCTCACCGCCGTCACCGTCGCCGAGGTGCCGACGGGCCGCAACCAGGTGATCGGGGGCATCGCGGCGGTGCCGGACGCGGCGGGGGAGCTGTGGCTCACCGGCAGGCACTACCACCACCGCTACCGGATCCGGCTGCATCCCCGGTCGTGACGCGGCCTGAGAATGGTTGTCTCCATAGTTTCAGTGTTGACAGAAATGAACCGTCCGGTGGTCAACGTCGGGCAGCTTCTCCTTCGATGGCGAACCGCAGCGCTGAAGCCAGCCAGTGCAGTTCTTCGGTGGCGTCCGGCGAGCGGCGCCGTCCCCGCACGCGACCGACGAGCCCCCGGTACTGTTCCGCGCCCGCGTCGATCCCCGCCTGCAGCGATACCAGCACCGCGCTCAGGTCGGTGTCGCGGAACATGGTGGAGATCAACTCCGCTGCGGCGGGATCGTCGGGTTCGGCGCCCTTCTCCCTGGCCTGCGCGACGTTGTTCACCACCTGCCGGGCCCACCAGATGGTCGCGCCGGGTGGTGCCTTCTGGCCGGGGGCGGGGGTGTTGAGTTCCAGGAAGGTGCCCAGCCGGGCGCGGAAGCCCGGGTCCTGGAGGAGTTCCGCCAGTTCGATCCAGGCGTCCACCTGGTCGGGTGTGGGGTCTTCGGGCAGGTCGATGCTGAGTTCGCGCACCCGTTCGCGCAGTTCCGGGGCGATGTCGAGGCGGCCGAACACGTCCGCCTTGAAATCGTCGACGATCTGCGCGCGTTCGGCGGTGGAAAGCCGTGCCAATCTGTTCATCAATGCTGTCTCCTCGAGGGTGGACCGACGTTTCGACACTGTGGACAGCACGGCCCGGCTCACTTTCAGGGCACGGATCTGCGCGTCGATCGCGGCGACGTGCACCGCGGCGACGTCGCCGACCGTTGCCCTTTGCTCAAGTACCCGGCGCACGTCGTCGAGTCCGAGACCCAGTTCGCGCAGAGCGCGGATGAGCTCGACGCGCGCCACGCACGCGGCGTCGTAGAGCCGGTAGTCGCCTGCCGTCCGGCCTACCGGCTCGATGACGCCCTCGTTCGACCAGAACCGCAAAGTACGTGCGGAAACGCCCGTACGGCTGGCGAGCAGGCCGATGGTGAGCAGGTCCGTGCTGTCGTCCATGGGCCAATCCTCGACGTTGCAGCCGCTGGAAGGTCAAGCGCGGCCTCCGGTCAGTTCGGCGGCTCGCCGACGAGGACGTGCACGAACGTGCCGGACAGGCCGTAGCTGCTGACCCCGGAAGCACGTCCCCACCACGAGGACGTCGGCACCACCGTCACGCGCGTCGCCGATCTCCTCCAGGACATCACCGAGCGCCACATCCAGGCCGACGTCCCGCTCGGCGCCCTGCTGTCGGGCGGCTTGGACTCCAGCGCCCTGGTCGCACTCGGTCAACGTGCCGCGCGCCGCGGCGGGAGGCCGCTGCGGACGTTCTCCGTCGACTTCACGGGCAACGCCGGCCACTTCGCGGGCACCAGCCTGCGGTCCACTCCGGACGCTCCGTTCGTACGCGACGTCGCGACCCGTTGCGGTGTCGAGCACCACGACATCGTGCTCGACTCCGCCGAGCTGACCGATCCCGCTCACCGCCGGGCCGTGGTGACCGCCAAGGACGCGCCCGCGCTCGGTGACATGGACACCTCGCTGTACCTGTTGTTCCGCGCGGTCCGCGAACGCACCACCGTGGTGCTCTCCGGGGAGAGCGCCGACGAGGTCTTCGGCGGCTACCCGTGGTTCCACGACGCGGACCGAGTCCACGCCGGTGACCACCCGTGGCGGTACTTCACCGGCCACAGCGGCACCTACCAGGCGTTGCTGCGCGACGACGTCACCGCCGGCCTCGGCATCGCCGCACATCGCGAGGCGCACTACCGGCAGGCACTCGGTGAGGTTCCCCGGCTGGGCGGTGAGACCGATGACCGCATGCGGAGGATGACGTACCTGCACCTCACCAGCTGGCTGCCGCACCTGCTCGACCGCAAGGACCGGCTCAGCATGGCCGTGGGCCTCGAGGTGCGGGTGCCGTTCTGCGACCACCGGCTCGTCGAGTACGCGTTCAACACCCCGTGGGCTCACCACAGCTTCGACGGCCGCGAGAAGTCCCTGCTCCGGGCGGCCGTGGCGCCACTGCTGCCCGCCAGCGTGATCGGCCGCACGAAGGCGCCGTACCCGGTCACCCACGACCCGGCCTACCACCGCGCGATCACCGGCCAGGCCCGCGACCTGCTCGCCACGCCGTCCGCTCCCGTGTGGACACTGCTGGAACCCGAACGGCTGCGCGACCGGCTCGACCGGCCCGGCACCGATCACGCGACCCGTTCGGGCATCGACTTCGCACTCAACCTCGACCTCTGGCTGCGCACGACACAGCCTCCGAGCGAGTCCTCCGTGGACTGATCAGCGGTCCTGAGTCGCGGAATCCTGACTCTCCAGCCATTTCAGGATCGCGCGGTTCGTCTCCTCCGGCTTCTCCTGCTGGATCCAGTGACCGCAGTCCAGGGTGACCACTTCCACGTTCGGCACGAAGTGACTCAGGTTCTCCAACCTCGGAACGACGTCCCGGTCGCCGTAGATCATGAGGGCCGGCTGGCGGATGATCGGTTCCACGTCCGCCAGCCGGTGCCAGTTGCGGTCGGAGTTCCGGTACCAGTTGATGCCGCCCGTGAAGCCGGTCGACTCGAAGGCGGCGACGAAGACGGCCAGCTCGTCGTCGCTCATCAGGGGCTCGCCCAGCGGTGCCTCCGCTCTGGCGAGATCGATCAGCGCCATTCCCGGCTGAGGCGCCCTGGGGGGTTCGTTCTTCCGGTACATGTTGCGGAGGAACCGGGACGTGTTCTCGTCGAACACGGCGTCGGCCACACCGGGATGCCGGTTGAAGTGGACGTAGTAGAAGTCGCTGCCGAGCACGTCTTCGATGAACTCGACCCAGGGCTTCGCCCCGCGCTCTTGGTACGGCACGCTCAGGTTCACCAGCTTGTTCACGCGGTCCGGGTGCAGCAGGGTGAGCCCCCAGACGACGATCGCACCCCAGTCGTGACCGATGAAGGTGGCGTCCTCGTAGCCGTAGTGGTCGAGGAGTGCGACGAGATCACCCGACAGGTGTTCTAGGTCGTAGGCCGTCACCTCGGCCGGACGTGACGAGCCGCCGTAGCCCCGCTGGTTCGGGACGATGACGTGGAAGCCCGCCGCGACGAGGGCAGGCACCTGGTAGCGCCAGGAGAAGGCGTGCTCGGGCCAGCCGTGGCAGAGCACGACGGGTCGTCCCGCGTTGTGCCGGCCTGCCTCGAAGACTTCGAGTTCCACGCCGTTGACGGGAACCAGGGTGGGCTCGGGAAAATCGGTCGGATCGAACGCTGAGGTCATGCCGTGATCCTGCCGACCGAAACAGGTCACCCCATGACCGCTTTCCGTGAAATCTTTGCGGAGTGCGAACCGACCGGCTGGTGGCCGTTCTCCTCCTGCTGCAACGACGGGAGCAGGTGACGGCGGCGGAGGTCGCCCGGGAGCTGGAGGTCTCCGAGCGCACCGCTCGCCGCGATCTCGACGCGCTGGCCATGGCCGGGGTGCCCGTGTACTCGATGCAGGGCCGGGGCGGCGGCTGGCGCCTCGTGGGCGGCGCCCGCACCGACCTGTCCGGGCTGACCGCGAACGAGGCCCGCGCCCTGTTCCTGGTCGCCGGCCCGGCCACGGTCATGACGCCGGCCGTGAAAGCGGCGCTGCGCAAGCTCGTCCACGCCCTGCCGGAGCCCTTCCGGGGCCAGGCCGAGGCAGCGGCGTCGTCGTTGGTCGTGGACCCGCGGCGGTGGGGGTCGAGCCGGAGCGAGCACCGGCCGCCCCGCTTCCTCGAAGAACTCCAGGACGCGGTGATCCACGGCGTCCAGGTGCGGCTCGGCTACGTCGACCGCGAAGGCGTCGGGACCGCGAGAACCGTCCACCCGCTGGGCATCGTCGCCAAAGGCCCGTCGTGGTACCTCGTGGCCGGCACCGAGGCCGGCCGGCGGACCTTCCGCGTCGACCGCGTGTCGTCCGTCGCTCCGACCGGAGATCCCGTGCACCGGCCTGGCGACTTCGACCTCGCCGAGAGCTGGCGCGCGATCGCCGACGAGGTCGACCGCAGGCGAACGCCTCTCGAGGTCCAGGCGGTGTGCGTGCCCCACGGGACGGGTCTGCTCCGGATCGCGTTCGGCGACCGGCTCGAGGTGGGAGGTGCCACGGCGGACGGCCGCGTCGAGGTCGTGATCCGCGGCCGGGACGAGCACGTGCTCGCCGGTGAGCTCGCCGGACTGGTCGAATGGGTCGAGGTGACCGGTCCTGCGCGGGTGCGAGATCACCTGGTCTCCATCGGCAACGCGCTCGTCGAGCGGTACGGCTGAGAGACGGCGTCCGGCCGATGGGTACTGTTGGCCCGCCTGACGGAAGGACACGGGTGGACGACTCGTCGAAGGTCGGTAGGCACGCTCGCGAGGTCTTGGCCGCCGCGAAGGCGTTCCGCGCCGAGGCAGCAGGGGTGCGCGCGGAACCGGACCGGCTGCGCGCGCTCGCCGCCGCGCACCACCAGGCGGTCCGGGACTCGCTGGTGGCCGACCGGCTCCGCGCCATGCCGGTGGACGCACTGCGGGACACGAAGGCGAACCTGCGGCTGAGCAAGCTGAAGGCCGCCGGGTACCGGACCGTCGCCGATGTCGTCACAGCGCGCCCGGAACAGCTCGACGGCGTGCCCGGGGTCGGCAGGCAGTCCGCCGAGCAGATCGTGCGGGTCGCCCGCGCCGTCGTCGACGGCGTCACGCGCGACACCTCCGTCCGGCTGAACCCCGACCGCGCCGACCGCGCGCAGACCGAGCTGCTGCAGCTGATGTCCAAGCTGCGCAGGGCGAACCAGCTCGTCGGTCCGCTGCGCGAGCCGCTCGGGGACGTGCTGGGCAAGGTCGACGCCGACGTGCGCGCCGCGGCCCGTGCCCTGAGCCGGGTGCGGATGTTCTTCTCGTTGCGGAAGAACCGGCAGGCCGCCCTCGACTCGCTCGGCCGGCTCGAGGGCCTGCTGGCCAGTCGTGACGCGGCGGCGTTGCGCGCGGTGGGCACGCAGCTGCGCGTGCCGGACCTCGACCACCGCGCGCTGTGGCGCGACTACGAGCTCGACGCGGCCGCCTACAACACGCTCCTCGCCGACCTGGCCGGTGCGGACGGGGTGCCGGATCGCAGTGCCGCCCGCGGTTTCGTCCCGGCCGACATCGAGCAAGAGGTCGACGCGACCACACTGGACACCAGTCTGCTGAAGGTGTCGTTGCGCGGCTACCAGGTGTTCGGAGCCAAGTTCGCGCTCGCCCGCAAACGCGTCATCATCGGCGACGAGATGGGACTGGGCAAGACGATCGAGGCCATCGCGGTGATGGCCGGCCTCGCCGCCGGCGGGCGGCGCGGGTTCCTGGTGGTCTGCCCGGCGAGTGTCGTCGTCAACTGGGTCAACGAGATCGCCCGGCACAGCGACCTCGTACCGCACCGGATGCACGGCGCGGGCCGCGACGGCGCGGTCGGCGAGTGGCTGGCACAGGGCGGCGTCGGCGTGACGACGTTCGGCACGTTGCCGAAACTGGTGCTGCCGAAGAAGTTCCGCCCGGCTCTGGTCGTGGTCGACGAGGCGCACTACGTGAAGAACCCGGACACGCAGCGCTCCCAGGCGGTCAACAAGATCGTGCAACGCGCGGAACGGGCGATGCTCCTCACCGGCACGCCGATGGAGAACCGCGTCGAGGAGTTCCGCAACCTCGTCGCCTACCTCCAGCCGAGCGTCGCCGCCGGCACGGGTTCCATCGACGCCGTGGTGGGAGCGAAGGCCTTCCGCCGCGTCGTCGCGCCGGTGTACCTGCGGCGCAACCAGGAGGACGTGCTGGGGGAGCTGCCGGAGCTGCTCGAGGTGGAGGACTGGGTCGAGTTCGGCAAGCAGGACCGCGCCGCGTACCTCGACGCGGTGCGCGAGGGGAACCTGATGGCGATGCGCCGCGCCGCCTACACGCCGGGCACGCCCGACGGCTCGGCGAAGCTGGAACGGCTGCTGGAGATCATCGAGGAGTCGAGGGACAACGGCTGGAAGGTCGTGGTGTTCTCGTACTTCCACGACGTGCTGGACGCGGTCGCGGAGCACGTCGAGGTCTTCGGTCCCCTGACCGGCGCGACGTCGGCGCAGGGCCGTCAGGAACTGGTGGACGCGTTCACCGCGTGCGAGGACCACGCGGTGCTGGTGGCCCAGATCGAGGCGGGCGGCGTGGGCCTCAACATCCAGGCCGCGTCCGTCGTGATCATCGCCGAGCCGCAGTGGAAGCCGAGCACGGAGGACCAGGCGATCGCCCGGTGTCACCGGATGGGCCAGGTCCGCAAGGTCCACGTGCACCGGTTGCTGGTCAAGGACAGCGTGGACGCGCGGGTGCAGGAGATCCGCGACCACAAGACCCTGCTGTTCGACCACTTCGCGCGCGAAAGCGACACGAAGCACTCGCACGCGAGCGCGCTGGACTCGGCGGTGTCGGTGGAGCAGCGAGTGGTGCAGGCGGAGCAGCAGCGCCTCGGCCTCTGAGACTTGCATCCGGTACCACGGCCCGAAGTCGCGGCCCGTGCGGCGGTGCGGGAGACGGGCTGCTGCTCGTTCTTCACGTTCGAGCTGACGGTCACCGGCGGTGGCGTGACCCTGGCGATCTCCGTGCCGGACTCGCGGGCCGAGGTGCTCGACGCGCTGGCGGCGAGGTGAGCGGGATGCGGACGGGCGAGGTCGCGGAGGCGCCGGTGTGAACCGGGAAACGCTGCGGTACCACGAACGCGTCGGCCTGCTCGCCCCCGTCGGATCGATCGCTCGGCGGGCATCGGCTCCACCCACGCGAGACCGTGACGGTGCTCCGCGTGATCAAGGCCGCGCAACGGCTCGGGTTCACCCTCGACGAGGTTGCCGATCTGCTCGCGGTCGGTTCCGCCGCCCTGGTCTGCGGGCGCGCGCCGAGGGGAAGCTCGGCGAGGTCGAGGCGCGGATCGCGGACCTGGAGGTCGTCCGCGACACCCTGCGCGCGGCGATCTCGGCCGGTTGCGACGACCTGGTCGCCTGCGCGCACGCGCCGTCGTGCCCGCTGCCCTTCGCCGGGCTGGGCTGAGCCGGGAAGGCGCCTGCCAGGGGATATCGTCCTGATCATCCGATCAGGAGGGTGCTGTGCCGGGGTTCGTCGCGGGGATGGAACGTCACCAGGTCGCCGTCTACCTCGGCGCGCTGGCCGCGGGGGCGCTGGCGGGCTGGGCCGCTCCGGGTGCGGGCCCGGTGCTCGAACACGCCATCAACCCGGTGCTGGCGGTCCTGCTGTACGTGACGTTCCTGCAGGTGCCGGTGGCCGAGCTCGGGCGTTCGCTGCGGGCTGGCCGGTTCCTCGGGGCCGCTCTCGTCGCGAACTTCGTGGTGGTGCCGCTGGTGGTGGCCGCGCTCTTCACGTTCCTGCCCGACGATCAGGCCGTGCGGCTGGGCGTGCTGTTGGTGCTGCTCACCCCGTGCGTCGACTACGTGATCGTGTTCAGCGGACTGGCCGGTGGCGACAGCCGGCGACTGCTCGCCGCCACGCCGTTGCTGCTCCTCGCGCAGATGGTGCTGCTGCCCGGCTATCTGTGGCTGTTCCTCGGCTCCGGCCTGGCCGTCGTCGAACCCGGCCCGTTCGTCGAGGCGTTCGTCGTGCTGATCCTGGTCCCGCTGGCCCTGGCGTGGCTCACCCAGGCCAGGGCGGGGCGGATCATCGGTGCGATCAGCACGACGATGGTGCCGTTGATGGCCGCGACCCTGTTCGCGGTGGTCGCGTCGCAGGTGCCCAAGCTCGGCGACGACCTGCCGCAGGTCGCCCGCGTGGTGCCGTTCTACGTGGCGTTCCTGGTCGTGATGGCCTTCGCCGGGCTCGCCGTGGCCCGGTTGTTCCGGCTGGACGCGGCTTCGGGACGCGCGGTCGTGTTCACGGGGGCGACGCGCAACTCGCTGGTCGTGCTGCCGCTCGCGCTGGCGTTGCCGGACGACCTCGCGGCTGTCGTCGTGGTGACGCAGACGCTGGTCGAGGTGGTCGGCATGGTCGTCTACGTGCGGGTGGTGCCGCGCCTGCTGCCCGACCGTCAGGCCTGAAGCCGGCGATCTTCGCCGACCACGTCCAGGCGGTGTCCGACAATTCCGCCGGGCGACAGTGGCGGCCGAGGGATCCGCGGACGGCGCCGCGCCCGGTATGAGGCCGTCGCGGCGACACCGTCCGCGGATCGCTCGCCCGCGCCTCTCACCGAACGAAATTGTCAGACACCGCCTAGCCGTCTTCTACGATGAACCGATGAGGGGGCTGCGGTGGCCGGACGCCGTGTTGTGGGTGGTCCTGGCTGTGCCGCTGGTGCCGGGAGCGATCGGCGAGCCGGTGGAGCTGACCGCCGGTTTGGTCCTGCTGACCGCCGCCGTGCTGCTCTTCCGGAGGTTTCCGGTGCGGACGCTGTGCGCGCTCGTGGCGGCCGCGGCGGTACCCGCACTGGCGCTGGTGCCGACCGTGACGAACCCGCCGTGGGTCTGGCCGTTCCTCGCCGCCGGGGTGTTCGGGTTCCGCGCCGGGCGGTGGGCCGGCGACCCGGTGCTCGTGCCGCTGGCCGCCGTCCTGCTCGGCGGGCTGCCGGTCAGCGTGCTGGCGGACGGAACGGCGCGCGGCGGGTTCGGTGTGCTGTTCGGGCTCTACGACTGGTTCCTGCTGGTGCTGATCGTGCTGGCCGCGGTGCTGTGCCCGTGGTTGCTGGGCCGGTACCTGCGGCTGCGCGCCGAGGTCGCGGCGGCGGGTCTGGAGCGGGCGGCTCTGCTGGAGCGGGCGCGGATCGCGCGGGACATGCACGACTCGCTCGGCCACGAGTGGGGGCTCATCGCGTTGCGCGCGGCCGCTCTCGAGGTGTCGCCGGACCTGCCCGAGCGGCACCGGGCGGCGGCAGGTGAGCTGCGGGCCGGCGTCGCGGCGGCGACCGAGCGGCTCCAGGAGATCATCGGCGTGCTCGGGCCGCGGGACGAGCGGACCGACGTCGCCGCGTTGGTCGAACGCGCGGCGGCCGCGGGCATGGACGTCGAGTGGACCCCGGCGGAGCCGTCACCCGAGGCCGTCGAACGCGCCGTGCACCGGATCGTCCGGGAAGGACTGACGAACGCCGCCAAGCACGCACCGGGAGCGCCGGTCAGCGTACGGGTGGAACGCCTGTACGCCAGCACGACCGTCACCGTCGTGAATGGACCGGCGGCCGGTACACCAGGTCCGGCGGGCGGCGGCAACGGGCTGGCGGCCCTGGCCGAACACGCCCGGCTGCTGGGCGGCACGCTCACCGCCGGGCCGGGCGACGGCGGGTTCGCGCTCGTGGCGGAGCTGCCGCACGACGCTCGACCGGCGAACGTCGGCAGACCGGCCCGCCGAAGCCTGGTCAGGGCGGCCAGGACACCGCTGCTGGCCGGCACCGCCATCGCGGTGCTCGCGATGGCGCTCTACGCGGTGGTCGGCGCCGGCAACAGCCTCGACCCGGAGGTGTTCGAGAAGATCCAACTCGGCACACCGCGCGCGGACGTCGAGCCGCGACTGCCACCGTTCCAGATCCTGGGAGACCCCGAACGCATGCTGTCCGACCCGCCGAAGGGCGCCGACTGCCGCTACCACTGGTCGCGGGAGCAGACCGACGAGCAACTGTTCTTCCGGCTGTGTTTCGCCGCGGACCGGTTGGTGCACAAGGAAGCCGTGCCACGCGGCGCTATCTCGGGCGAGGCGCGGTGATCCGGGTGCTGCTGGCCGACGACGAACCGCTGACCAGAGCCGGAGTCCGGGCCGTGCTCGGCGCCGAGCCGGAGTTCGAGGTGGTGGCCGAGGCCGCCGACGGGCACGCGGCGGTCGAGCTCGCGCTGGCCCACCGGCCGGACGTCGTGCTGCTCGACATCATGATGCCGCGCATGGACGGCCTGGCCGCGGCGGCCGAGATCCGCCGCACCGTGCCGGGCACCGGCGTGATCATGCTGACGACGTTCTCCGAGGACGAGCACATCGCCCGCGCGTTCGACGGCGGCGCCAGCGGTTTCCTGCTCAAGACAGGAGACCCGAGGGAGCTCTTCGCGGGCATCAGGGCCGTGGCGGAGGGCGCCGCGTACCTGTCGCCGAAGATCGCTCAGTGGGCGATCCGGCGGCTGGGTGAGGAGCGTGTGTCCGGTGCCGCGCGTGCGCGGGACCTGGTCGCCGGGCTGACCGACCGGGAACGGGAGGTGCTCGCCCTGGTCGGCGCCGGGCTCCCGAACGCGGAGATCGGCCGCCGGCTGCACGTCGTGGAGGGCACGGTGAAGGTGTTCGTGAGCTCGATCCTGCGCCGGCTGGAGGTGCCGAACCGGGTGCGCGCCGCGATCATCGCGTTCGAGGCGGGGCTGGTGGACCAGGGCTGACCTATGTCTTTCGTGCAGTGCTCCGGCAGCGTTCGACAGATGCCGGCGGGCGGGCGTGATCGACAGGCTGGGCCGCATGAGATCCAGCTACTGGGCCGTTGTCGCGGCGGCCGCGATGACGGTCGCGCTCGCCGCTCCCGCGGCCGCCGCTCCACTCCCGCTCACCCTGCCGAAGCCGTCGGGGCCGTTCCCGGTGGGCACCACCGAACTGCACCTCGTGGACGAGACTCGCACCGATCCGTGGGCGCCGGGCAGGTCGCGCGAACTGATGATCTCGCTGTGGTACCCGGCCACGCCCTCGTTCCGGGCCCCGGTGCGCCACCTCAGCCCGGGGATCGCGGCCTTCTACGACCAGACCGCCGCCGGCTCGGTCGGACTCGCCCCCGGAGTCGCCGACTTCGCGGGCACCCGGACCCACGCGAGGCCGGCCACGCCACTTCCCGGCCGCCGCCCCGTGGTCCTCTACTCGCCGGGACGCGGCCAGTCGCGTTCGTTCGGCACGACCCTGGTGGAGGACCTCGCCAGTCGCGGCTACGTCGTCGTCACCATCGACCACACCTTCGCGGGCCCCGTGGAGTTCCCGGACCGCGTCGAACTCCCGGTCGGCCGCGCGGACACGGCGCTGATGATGCGGGAGAGGGTGCGCGACACCGGTTTCGTGCTGGACCGGCTCGGCTCGACCACGCTCGCCGCCGTGATGGACCTGTCGAGGGTCGGCATGGCCGGCCACTCCATGGGCGGGTTCACCGCGGCCGAGGCCATGCTCACCGATCCGCGCATCGACGCGGGAGCCAACCTCGACGGCAGCATGGACCCGAACTCCGGCCAGGCGAGCGCGCGCGGCGCCGACCGGCCGTTCCTGCTCATGGGCGGCGGGACCAGCGGCGCGGACAAGCACCCGCACGACCACGTGCACGCACCGGACTGGGCGGCGTTCTGGGCGAACTCCACCGGCTGGAAACGCGACGTCCACCTGCCCGCGGCGGAACACATGAGCTTCACCGACGCCCAGGTGCTGCTGCCCCAGATCGACAGGCCGCACCCGCTGCCCGCCGACAAGCTCGCGGCGGCGATCGGCACCGTCGACCCGCGCAGGAGCCTGACCGCGCAACGGGAGTACCTCGCCGCGTTCTTCGACCTGCACCTGCGCGGCCGGCACACCGCGCTGTTCGACGGCGACTCACCCGCCCACCCGGACGCGAGGCTCGTCCCGTGACCGCGTTGCTCGACTGGCTCGCGAACCTGCCGCCGGTCTGGGTGATCGTCGCCGCCGGTGTGCTCGTGTTCGGCGAGTGCACGCTGGGGCTGGGCTTCATCGCTCCCGGCGAGACCGGCCTCTTCGTGCTCGGCACCACCGCCACCAGCCCGCCCGCGTTCGTGGTGATGTGGCTGGTCACCACGGTGTGCGCGGTCGGTGGCGACTCGGTCGGCTTCCTGATCGGCCGCCGCTACGGCGCACGGCTGCGCGAGTCGCGGATCGTGCGGCGGCACGGCGCGCAGCACTGGGACCGAGCGACCGCCTTTCTGCGCCGCAGGGGAGCGGTCGCGGTGCTGGCCGCGATCTTCCTGCCGGTCCTGCGCACACTGCTGCCCGCCGCCGCCGGAGCCGCCGGGCTGCCGTTCCGGACGTTCCTGCCCGCCGTTCTCGTCGGCGCCACCGGGTGGTGCGCGTTGCACATCGGCCTCGGCGCGGCGGCGGGGGAGACCGCCCGGCGGGTCGAGAAGCTCGTCGGCACGGGCAGCACGATCGCGGCCGTCGCCGTGGTCGTCGTGCTGGCGGTCGTGGTGCTGCGCAGGCGCAAGGCCGTGAGCCGGTCAGGAATCGAGAAGCACGGGTCCCAGGGCGGCGAATAGCGTTCCCGGCATGACCTCATTCGACGCGATCACCCTCGAAGTGTCCGACCTCGCGGCCGCCGAACGCTTCTACGCCAACGCTTTCGGGCTCGGTTCCCGCCTGCGCCTGCGGGCCTCGCAGGAAGCGGCCACCGGCTTCCGCGGCTTCACCCTGTCCCTCACGGTGGCGCAGCCCGCGGACGTCGACCTCCTGATCGGCGGCGCGCTCGACGCCGGTGCGACCGTGCTCAAGCCCGCCGGGAAGTCGATGTGGGGCTACGGCGGCGTCGTGCAGGCACCGGACGGCACCATCTGGAAGGTCGCCACCTCGGCCAAGAAGAACACCGGACCGGCCACCGGGCAGATCGGCGACGTCGTGCTGCTGCTCGGCGCGACGGACATCGTCGCGAGCAGGCAGTGCTACGTCGACCAGGGCTTCACCGTGGAGAAGAGCTTCGGCCGCATGTACGTCCAGTTCGCCGCGGCCGGCACCGTGAAGCTGGGGCTGTACCGGCGGCGCGCGCTCGCCAAGGACGCCGGGGTGGCGCCCGAGGGTTCCGGTTCGCACCGCGTCGTGATGATCGGCGCCGGCGACTTCACCGACCCGGACGGGTTCGCGTGGGCGTCAGGGCAGCCGGCCGGCCAGCTCGGCGCGTGAGCGGATGCCGAGCTTCGTGTAGACCTTGCGCAGGTGGTACTCGACGGTCTTCGGGCTCAGGAACAACGCGGCGGCGACCTCGCGGGTGGTCCTGCCCTCCGCGAGCAGGAGTGAGACCTGCAACTCCTGCGGGGTGAGGGTTTCACCCCGGTCGCGACGCTTGATCTTCTCGCCCGTCGCGCCGAGTTCGACCGCGGCGAGGTCCGCCCACCGTGCCGCGCGCAGGTTCTCGAACGTCTCCAGCGCGGCGTGCAGGTGCGGCCGGGCGTCCACCCGCCGCCGGGCGCGGCGCAGGCGGGCACCGTAGGCGAGCCGGGTGCGCGCGGTCTCGAAGTCGTCCAAAGTCCTGTGGTGGAAACCCAAGGACGCCTCGAAGTGGCTGTCGAAGCCGTCCTGGCTGAGCACGCCCAACGTCCGCTCGGCGCGTCCCATGGCCCACGGCTGGCCCTTCGCCGCCGCCTCGGACCGGTAGCGCCGGGCCACGACCACGGCGTCGTCGCGCCGGCCCAGCCTCACCAGCGCGTCCGCGAGCTCGGGCGCGGGGGACAGGTCGGGATCGGTGAGCTGGAGCCCGTCGAGCAACGCCGCCAGTTCCTCCAGGTGCGTCAGCGCGCCGGTCGCGTTGCCCAGCCCCAGTTCCAGCTCTCCCAACGCGAACAACGACCAGACCCGTCCGATGTGGATGTCGCGGTCCCGGCAGATCGGCAGCGCCTCCGCGACGAGTGCCCGGCACCGTTCCTCGTCACCCAGCCGTGCGCGCAACCAGGCGATACCGGCCAGGCACATCGCGAGGTCGGTCTCCTGGCCCGTCTCCCGCGCCAGCCGGGTGGCCTCGTCGTAGGTCGCCTCGGCGCGGACCCACTGGTTCGTCGTCGCCTCGTCCCGCGCGACGTGGAACAGCAAGGCGGGCAACGTCCCCACGGCGGCCTCCTCGCGGGCGTCCGCGACGATGCGGCGGAGGTCCGCGCCGGAGTCCGCGTCGCGCAGGAACAACGGCCCGATCATCAGCCACGACAGCCTGCGCCGGTCCTCGCGGAGCTGTCCGGACGAGGCGAGCAGGCCGACCGCGGCCCGGATCTGGCCGGCGCCACCGCGATTGGCGAGGATCCGCGCGACTCCGGCCGCCATCTGACCCAGCCCCCGCGCACGGGCGGACGTCACCCGGGGCAGCAACTGCTCGATCTCGTGCGCCAGCTCGACCCCGGTCGTGGTGTCGCCGAGGTAGAAGCACGCGTTCACGGCGTCGGCCAGCAGCACGACGCCCGCGTCGGCGGTCTCGGACCCCCTGGCGGCGATTCGGCAGAGGTCGCGCGCCTCGGTCAGCGAACCGGTGCGCGCCGCGATCGCCGCCCGCAGTTCGACGGCCCGCAGCCGCGCCTCCTGTTCTTGCAGGTCGCCTGCCTCATCCAGCAACGAGACGGACCGTCTCGTCTCGCCGGCCAGCCACGCCGACTCCGCCGCGGCGACGCACAACGAGGCGTGCCGCCGGACGTCCGGGCTCAGCCGCGCAGCTCGTCCGTAAGCGGCCGCGGCGACGTCGTAGGCGCTCCGCTCGTGCGCTCGCCTCGCCGCCATGACGAGAAGATCGGCGACGCGGGCGTCCGGGCCGACGGCAGCCTCGGCGAGGTGCCAGGCGTGCCGGTCGGCGTCGCCGGGACCGATCGCCTCGGCCACGGCGCGGTGGATCGATCTGCGGCGCTGCGGGTCCGCGTCCCCGTACACGGCCGCGCGGATCAGCGGATGCCGGAACTCGACGCGGCCGTCGGCCATCCGCACGAGCCCGGCGCTCTCGGCCTCCGCCAGCGAGTCCACGGCGAACCCGAGCACCCGGCACGCGCCGGCCACCACCCGCAGGTCGTTCCCGGCCACCGAGGCCACCTCGATCGCCGCCCGCCCGGCCTCGCCCAGCGACCGCGCCTGCGAGGCGAACTCGGTGGCCAGCGCGGCGGACACCGGGAGCGGCGCCTCGGGAGACACGTGCGCCCACCGGTGCGCCCCGGCGGCGAGTTCGATCAGCGCGAGCGGGTTCCCGGCCGTCGCCCGGTGCAGCCGCGCGATCAGCTCGGGTGACGCGGCCACGCCGGACCTGCTCGACACCAGCTCACCCGCGGCGGCGAGGTCGATGCCGGACAACGGCAGCGTGGGCAGCGGCGGATCCGGCGACCGCGTGGTGGCCAGCAGCACGACCGGGTCGGCCGAGAGCCGGCGCGCCGCGAACACCAGTGCGTCCGCCGACGGCCGGTCGACCAGGTGCAGGTCGTCGAGCAGCACCGCGACCGGCCGGTCCTCGGCGAAGCGGCACAGCAGGCTCAGCGTCGCGGCCCCGACGGCGAACCTGTCGACGGCGGGCCCGGACCGCAGCGCCAGCGCGACCGACAACGCCTGTGCCTGAGGCCCGGGGATCTCGTCCAGGCGGTCCAGCGCGGGCCGCAACACCTGGTGCAGGGCACCGAACGGGATCTCGCGCTCGGGTTCGCTCCCCGCGGCCCGCAGGACGTGCATCCCGGTGGCGCACCCGGCCGCGAACCGCAGCAGCGCGGTCTTGCCGACCCCGGGCTCACCGGTGACGGCGAGGGCGCCGCCGTGCCCGAGCCGGGCGCTCGCGACGAGCCGCTCGACCTGTCGACGCTCGGACTCGCGTCCCATCAGCACACGGGGCAGTGTAGGCACGGTCGCGGCACTAGGTGGGGCACCTGATGCGGCTGTCCCGTTGGCGCTCATAGGTTCCGACCCCTCACACAGGAGGGAAGAGCAGATGACCACGACCAGACCCGAGGTGGACACCGACAGGCTCATGGAGTTCGTGTTCCGGGCCGTCGGCGAGGTCGGCGCCACGCTCAACGCCGCACTCGTCGTCATGGGCGACAAGCTCGGCTACTACCGCCTGATGGCGTCCGGCGACCCCATCAGCCCCGCCGAACTCGCCGACCGCAGCGGCACCGCCGAGCCCTACGTGCGGGAGTGGCTCAACGCCCAGGCCGCCGGCGGTTACGTGACCTACGACCCTGCGAGCAGCCGGTACGCGCTGCCGATCGAGCACGCGGTGGCGCTGACGGTCGAGAACAGCCCGGCGTTCCTGCCCGGCATGTTCCAGATCGCGCTGGGCACCGTGCACAACGCCGGGCGGGTGCTGGACGCCGCCCGCAGCGGGTCCGGGGTCGGCTGGCACGAGCACAACGGCGACGTGCACCTCGGCTGCGAGCGGTTCTTCCGGCCCAACTACGAGGCGAACCTGATCGAGGGCTGGCTGCCCGCGCTCGACGGCGTGACCGCGAAGCTACGGGTCGGTGCGCGGGTCGCCGACGTCGGTTGCGGCCACGGCGCATCGACGATCCTGATGGCACAGGCGTTCCCGAACTCGTCCTTCACCGGTTCGGACTACCACCCCGAGTCGATCCGGGTCGCGCGCGAACGGGCCGCGGCCGCGGGTGTCGGCGACCGCGTGACGTTCGAGGTCGCGTCCGCCAAGGACTTCGGCGGCACGGGCTACGACCTCGTGACCATGTTCGACTGCCTGCACGACATGGGCGACCCGGTCGGCGCCGCCCAGCACGTCAGGGACGCGGTGGCGCCCGACGGCACGTGGATGATCGTCGAACCGATGGCCGGTGACCGCGTCGAGGACAACCTCAACCCCGTCGGCCGCACCTACTACGGCTTCTCCACGTTGCTGTGCACGCCGGCCTCGCTGTCGCAGGACGTCGGACTCGCGCTCGGCACCCAGGCCGGGCCCGCGCGGATCCGCGACGTGGCGGTCGCCGGTGGGTTCACCCGGTTCGCCGGCGTGGCCCAGACCCCGTTCAACCAGGTCCTCGAAGTCCGGCCGTGAACGGCGAGCCGCGCCCGGTGCGCGAGGCGGACCAGAGGGGGCACGCCCGGCGCGCCGGCGTGCGGCTCGCGTTCCAGGTCTACGACAACCCCGGCAGGCCAACGGTTCTGCTGATGCCGACGTGGTCGATCGTGCCCTCGAAGTTCTGGAAGGCGCAGGTTCCCTACCTGGCACGGCACTTCCAGGTGGTCACCTTCGACGGCCGCGGCAGCGGCGAATCGGATCGCCCCACCGGTGGTGAGTCCTATGTGGACGCGGAGTACGCGGCCGACGCGATCGCGGTCATGGACGCCACGAACACCGACCGGGCCGTGCTGGTGGCGTTGTCCCGTGGTGATGCCTGGTCGGTGCTCGCGGCCGCGCACCACCCGGAACGGGTCACCGGCATCGTCGCGATCGGCCCCGCCAGCGGGTCCCTCATCGGCGTCCAGGAGCAGGAGAGGCAGGCCTGGGAGTCGGCGGAGGGCAAGTACACCCGGCAGTACTGGCTGAACGGCGGCTACGACGACTTCGTCGACTGGTTCTTCGCGAGGATGTTCGCCGAACCCCACTCCACCAAGCAGATCGAGGACGCCGTCCGGTGGGCGCACGAGATCGACCCCGCCACGCTCGTGGACACGACCGCCGGCCGGCTCAGTTCCCCGTCGATCGAGGACGACTGCCGCAAGGTGCGCTGTCCGGTGCTGGTCATCCACGGGACCGGCGACCGCATCCGTCCGCACGCCATCGGAGAACGCCTCGCCGAGCTCACCGGTGGTTCGCTGGTGCTGGTCGACGGCGCCGGGCACGGCGTGCACGCCCGCGATCCGGTGCGGATCTCCCTGCTGGTCAAGGAGTTCGTCGACCGGGTGCACCCCGTGACCCGGCGCACGAGGACGTCCAGGACCAGGCCGCCACGGGCGCTCTACCTCAGCTCACCGATCGGCCTCGGCCACGCCCGGCGCGATCTCGCCATCGCCTCCGAACTGCGCAGGCTCCATCCGCGCCTGCAGGTCGACTGGCTCGCGCAGCACCCCGTCACCGAGGTGCTCGGACCGGCGGGGGAACGGGTCCACCCGGCGTCCGCGTGGCTGGCCGGCGAGTCGTCCCACGTGGAGGAGGACGCGGGCGAGCACGACCTGCACGTGTTCGAGGCGTTCCGGCGCCTGGACTCCGTGCTGGTGAACAACTTCATGGTGTTCAACGACGTCCTCGACGCCGAGCGGTACGACCTGGTGATCGGCGACGAGGCCTGGGAAGTCGACTACTTCCTGCACGAGAACCCCGAGCTGAAGCGGTTCTCGTTCGCCTGGCTGACGGACTTCGTCGGCTGGCTGCCGATGCCGGACGGCGGTGCTCGCGAGCAACGCCTCACCGCCGACTACAACCTCGACATGATCGAGCAGCGAGCCCGGCACAGGCGCGTGCGGGACAGGTCGGTGTTCGTCGGCAACCCGGACGACGTGATCTCACTGCCGTTCGGCGAGGGCCTGCCCGCGATTCGCGAGTGGACGGAGCAGAACTTCGACTTCTCCGGCTACGTCACGGGATTCGACCCGCCGGACGACCGCGAGCGCGCGGCCTTGCGCACGAGGATCGGCCTGCGCCGGGACGAGAAGCTCTGCGTGGTCACGGTCGGGGGTTCCGGCGTGGGGGAGTCGTTGCTGCGGCGAGTGCTCGACGCCGTGCCCGCGGCGGTCGAACGGGTGCCGGCCTTGAGGTTCCTCGTCGTCACCGGGCCCCGCATCGACCCGGACTCGCTGCCTGGCCGTCCTGGGGTCGAGATCCGCGGCTACGTGCCGGACCTGCCCCGGCTCCTCGCCGCCTGCGACCTGGCGGTGGTGCAGGGCGGCCTGACCACGTGCATGGAGCTGACCGCCGCCGGGCGCCCGTTCCTCTTCGTGCCGCTGCGACACCACTTCGAGCAGAACTTCCACGTCCGGCACCGGCTCGAACGCTACGGAGCGGGCCGGTGCACGACCTACGACCAGGTCGCCGATCGTGACGTCCTGGCCGCCGCCATCGCCGGGGAGATCGGCAGGGAGGTCGGCTACCGGGAGGTCGAGGCGGACGGCGCCGCCCGCGCCGCCGCCCTGCTCGCGGAGTTGCTCTGAACGGTCAGTCGGCCTGGCGGTCGTCCGCCGCCGCGGTCTGGGTGAGCACGGCGACCGTCTGCTCGAGCCCCCGCTGCACCTCGTCGCCCTGCGCCTCACGCACGCTGTGCAGGCTCACCGTGATGCGCGACCGGCCCGGCGCGACCTCCTCGACCTGGAGTTCGCCGTGGTAGTCGTCCGGTCCTTCGGCGCCCCATTCGAGGGTGCGCCGTTCGACGTCCGGGCGCACCCACGCCTCGCCCTCGACGTGGTGACCATGCACTTCGGCCTCCACGTGCACCTGCTCGCCGCCCTCGGGCTCGGCCGCGGTCATCTGCGGGAAGTACCGGGGGAGGTTGCGCGGCTCGGCGAGGAAACCGAACAGCGTGTCGGCCGGGATGTCCGCTTCAGCTGTGTGCGTGTACGTCGTCATGGACGTCCGGGTACCCGGACTCCCGCACCGCGAACACGTCCCTCGTCCGAGCCACCTGTTCGTGCCATCCGCGCTGGTCACGGCGGAACACGGGGGCGACGAACGCGCCGCCGAGGTAGAGCGCCACGACGGCCAGGTCCCACCAGCCGATGCCGATCAGCGGCGACACGACGGTCGCGTAGGCCATGAAGCCCGTGAGGCCGAGCAGTTCGCGCAGGGCCAGCTGGAACGGGTTGGCGCGCGACCCGTCCCCGGCGCGGACCCGGTAGTGCAGCAGCACTCCGCCGATCGTCATGCCGTTCGCCGCCGCCGGCAGCACCACCCGGAACGCCACGAGCAGGCACACGGCCCAGCGCGGATCCGAGTTCAGCAGCAGCTTCGCGATCACGACCACCAGCACGAGCTCGGAGATCAGGCCGAGGATCCGGCGCGGCACGGTCACGGTGTCGCTCGGAGCGGCCGCCTCGTCGGACGAGGGCAGCCTGGGCACCACGAAAGCGGCCGGCGCCATCATCCACCCCAGCAGTCCGCCGAAGGTGTTCGAGATCAGGTCGTCCACGTCGGCGATGCGGTAGGGGCACGGGTAGAAACCGAGGTTGCCGGTGAACTGCACGACCTCGATGGCCAGCGACAGTCCCAGGCTGATGGCGATGACGGCGAGCGGCCCCTTGCGGTACGCCTTGCGCAGCACCACACCCAGCGGCACGAACAGCGCGACGTTGAACAGCTGCTGCAGGAACGCCTGCGACTTCACCATCGCGAGGACCCCGGAGCGCCCGTTCGCCGCCATGTTGTTGCCCATGTCGGTGACCCACTGGAAGGGGACCGTGGACAGCATCTGGTCGCCCGTGCACAGCTTCGCCACGTCGGACGGGAACGGCAGGAAGATCAACGCCAGCGCCACGAGCCCGTAGGCCAGCAGGCCGTACAGCACGAAGGCCCGCCGCGGCTCGACCCGCCGGAACCGGAAGTAGTGCAACAGGACCAGGGGGAGGAGAACCAACAACCCGACACCCACGAACGCCAGGAAACCGGTTCGGGCGGTCTCCCAGTACGACGCCATCATGAGTCGTCCAATGCCCACTCACGCGCAGCGCCAAACCACGATCACCGAGGTTGCGGCGAATGGCTCAACCGCGCCTGGCGAGATACACGGTGTTCGTCGATTCCCTTTCCTGCAGGGGATTCGGGAAGCGGACGACCTCGGCACGCACGTCCGTGAAGACCTCGGCGAGAGTGGCGGTGTACTCGGCCTCGGGCGGGTCGTTGGACCACAACGCGAACACCCCGCCGGGCGTGAGCAGCGCGGCGAGGCGCTGAGCGCCCTCGGCGGTGTAGAAGTCGGCGTTGGACGGGTGCAGCAGGTGGCGCGGTGAGTGGTCGATGTCGACGACGATGGCGTCGAACAGCCTGCCGGGCTCCGCGGCGTCGAAACCCTCACCGGAACGGGTCAGGGCGAAGAAGTCGCCGTGGACCAACCGGCACCGCTCGTCCGCCGCCAGCGTCCTCCCGGCGGGGATGAGGCCCTGCTGGTGCCACTCGATCACCTCGCCCAGGGCGTCGACGACCAGCAGCGAGCCGACGTTCGCGTGCTCCAGCACCGTCTGCGCCGTGTAGCCGAGTCCGAGGCCGCCGACGACCACGTTCAGCGAGTCCCCGGACAGTTCCGCGAGTGCGAGGTGCGCCAGTTCGACCTCGGCGACGGTGAACAGGCTCGACATCAGGAACTCTTCGTTCAGCTTGATCTCGTGGACCTCCCTGCCGGTCCCGGGCTCGAGGCGGCGGCGCAGGCTGAGCTCACCCAGCGGGGTCTGGCGGTAGTCGAGTTCCTGGAAGCGCGCGCTCATGCGGCGGCACGCTACCCCGTGTGCACGAACAGGTGACCGCAGCCGTGCGTTCGTGAGGTGTCGTCCGATGTGGACGTGGTCGAGGGGTGCGCGTCGCGGCGTTCACGGCGGCCCGTGAGAGGATTCCGGCTTCCTGGCGGGAGAACTGATGCACTTACCTGACATCCTTCTGGTGCACGGCGCTTGGCACGGTTCGTGGTGCTGGGAACTGGTGACAGCGGAGCTGCGGCGGCTCGGCCGCACCGCGCACGCCGTCGACCTGCCCAGTTCGGGATCACCCGCCGGGCTGCACGAGGACGCGGAGGTCATCCGGCACGCGATCGCGTCGATCGACCGGCCGGTCGCGGTGGTGGGGCATTCCTACGGCGGCTTCCCGGTGACCGAGGCGACGGCGGGGTCCGCGTTCGTGACCCGCGTGGTCTACCTGGCGGCGTGGATGCCGGAAGCGGGCACGTCGATCAGCGAGGCCGCCGGAATGCCGGAGTTCGAGGCGGAGTTCGTCCCTCCTCCGCCCGACGCGGTCGCCCAGTTCTACGACGACGTCGACCCGGTGCTGGCCGAGCGCGCCGCCGGGATGCTGCGGCCGCAGAGCGCCCGCTCCGCCACCGACCGGCTCAGGGGAGCCGGGTGGCTCACGATCCCGTCCACGTACCTGGTGTGCGACAACGACAAGACGATGCCGCCCCCGTCGCAGGAGGAGATGGCCGCCCGCGCGTCCTCGGTGCACCACCTGCCGTCGGCGCACTCGCCGTTCCTGTCCGTGCCCGCCGACCTGGCGGCGTTGCTCGACCAGGTCACGCTCGATCAGGCGCGCGTGCGCTCGTAGTGCCGGGCGACCCGGGCCCGGTTGCCGCACACGTTGGCGGCGCACCAGACCCGGCGCTTGTTCTCCGCCAGGAACAACATCGAACACGCCTGGTTGGCGCACGCGCGCAGCACGTCCAGCCGCTTCTGGTCCGCCAGCAACCGGATCGCCTCGCCCGCGATCGCGGCCAGCGCCGGGTGCCCGTTGTAGTCGTCGTGCCAGCGAACCCCTGCCCGCGCTTCGGCTCCCCAGCCGTCGAGGCGCGGGCTCGTGGGCACCGCGGCGGCGACGGCGTTGAGGTCCGCGATCAACGCCGGATCGGGCGTGCGCTCGGTCAGGTGCGCGTCGAACAACTCCCGCAGCACCGCTCGTAGCCGACGGGTCGCGCTCATCGCCGGCGGTGTCGCGCCGGGCAGCCGATCCGCCTGCAGCGCCCACCACTTGGCGTGCGCGGCCTCGTCCGCGAGCAGGTCCTGGACCGGGTCCAGGCACAGCGCCTGCGTGTCCACCAGGTCGAGCGCCACGAGCGGTTCGGCACCCATGGGGAAGCCCGCCGCCTGGAACTCGGACAGGGTCGCGGCCACGCCATCTCCTAACGCTTGAACCAACAATCGAGACGTTAGCAGATTTTCGCCAGGAACTCTTGCGGTACGGAAACTAACGTGTATACGGTCGTTCTATCCATTAGTGCGAACCGAGGAGAACGACATGCCCGCGATCCGCCACCGCCACGTCGAGGTCGACGGCCTGAAGGTGTTCGTCCGCGAGGCCGGCGACGCGAGCAGGCCGGTCATCGTGCTGCTGCCCGGCTACCCGTCGAGCACCCGCGCCTACGTGCGGCTGATCGACCGCCTGGCCTCCGACTGGCACGTCGTCGCGATCGACTACCCCGGCTTCGGCTCGTCCGACCCGCTGCCCGGCGACCCGACGTTCGACCGGCTGGCCGAGGTCACGGGCGAGGTCATCGACCTGCTCGGCATCGGCGACTACGCCGTCTACATGTTCGACTTCGGCGCGCCCGTCGGCTTCCGGATCGCGCTCGAGCACGACCAGCGCGTCAAGGCCGTGATCACGCAGAACGGCAACGCCTACACCGAGGGGTTCGGCCCCGACGTCGAAGCGCTCAACGGGTGGTGGAGCGACAGGGCCAAGCACCAGGAAGCCGTCGACCGGGTCGTCAGCCTGGCGGGCACACGGCACCAGTGGCTCGCGGGCGCGAAGGACCCCGAGAACATCGACCCGGAGCAGGCGCTGGCCGACCAGGCCGTCATCGACCTGCCCGGCCGCGCCGGCTACATGAAGTCCCTGCTGTGGGACTACCAGACCAACCCCGTCCGCTACCCGTCGTGGCAGGCCTGGCTGCGCGAACGGCAGCCCCACGTCCTCGCCGTCTGGGGCCGCAACGACACGTTCTTCGTCCCGGCCGGCGCCGAGGCCTACCGCCGGGACGTGCCCTCCGCCGAGGTCGTGCTCCTCGACACCGGTCATTTCGCCCTGGAGGAGGCCGCCGACGAGATCGCCGCGCACGTGAACACCGTGCTGGCCAAGACCTTCGCCTGACCTGGCGATTCCAGAAGACCTGCAAGGGTTCCGCAACACCGGTGTCCCACCGTTGTCCCACGACCGCACGTCGTGAACACCAGGAGGGGACATGTTCAAGAAGATGACCGGAGTGCTCGCCGTGGCGGGCGCGGCCCTGATGGCGCTGGTGGCACCGGCCACGGCGTCGGTGGGAGTTCAGGCGTCGCCGCACTGTCAGAACGACACGGGCTACCACACCATCGTCGGCACCGTGGGGAGCATCAAGACCCTCTCGACCGGTGACCCCGTCGGCACCGTGTACCTCTGCCGGACCGGCACCCTGTACTTCGCGTTCGCGCTGTACGAGCAGCCCATGGCGGCGAACCAGTGGGCGCAGGTCTGGCTCCAGCGCTTCGACAACGGGTCGTGGGTCGGCGAGGTGAACTGCGACACCGAGCCCGGCGGAAACGGGAACATCCGTCCAGGGCAGCGTCGCTGCTGGACCCCGAACCTGAACGGCGCCGCCGTCAGGTACACGTTCCGTGCGCTGTCCGAGAAGTACACCACCGGCAACAACCTGATCGCCAACGGCGCGACGGCTCGCCAGCGCTGATCCGAGCCGGTGCCGCCCTCGCCTCGCGGGGGCGGCACCACGACCGGTCTACATCAGGATGAAGTAAGGCGAGTACGCGGCACCGGTGCGGTCCTTCCAGTCCTTGCCCTCGACGATCTGACCGTTCTGCGGCTCGATGACCTGAACGGTGCCACTCGTGTCGATGAAGACGTTCACGGCGTGCGCGCTGCCCGCAGTCCTCCCGAAGATGATGCCGACCGCGTAGCCGTACTCCGGGCTGACCGCGTAGGCGTCCTTGGAGGACTGCGCCTTGTAGACGTAGCTGAAGTCGTCGCAGTCGAAGTAGTTGGCCTTCCAGCTGTACTGCGCGAGGCCGGAGTTGTGGTAGGTCGCCATCACCTGCGAGGTGGTGAGGGCCTCGTAGTGCGAGTCGCCGGTGTTGAGCTTCAGGTCGTAGCTCGCATCGGGCCACGCGGCGCTGAACAGGCTGTCGAGCTTCTTCCTCTGGACGTAGAACTTGTGGAAGGTGAGCGCGGCGGCTGCGTGCGTGCTCGAGACGTACGCCCAGTTCCACGAGCCGGAGTCCGCGCACAGGCTCATGGTCGTTCCGCCGTTGTTCCACGACAGGGTGTAGGTCTGGAAGCCCTCCGGGGTGACCTGAGCGGCCTTCGCGGTCAGGGACATCACCGGATAGCTGCTGCCGTAGTCGGACGGCGCCCAGAAGGCGTACTCCCACGAGGTCGCGGTGCCGTTCGAGTGCAACGGCCAGGTGCGCGCCGGCATGGTGATCGAGGAGGGCTTGTCGACCGGGTTCCCGGAGAACTGCAGCGGGAACACGTCGGTCCAGTAGCTGTCGTACGCGCCGAAGTACGCCCATTCCCAGGTGCCGCTGCCCGCGTCTTGGACGCTCAGCACCCGTCCGTGGGCATCCTTGATCACGTAGGGCGTGTTCGCGTCGATCTGCTCCGCCGGGATCGGATCGCTCAACGTGATGACCGGGCCGTCCCCTCTGGCACGGCCTGTCGAGTCCTCGCCTCTTCTCGGGGCGTGGAGGTGCCCGGCGAGCAGGTCGCCCGGGTCGGCGTGCGGCTCGCGCTGGGGCGGGACGAGGAGGTCGATGGTCTCGGTCGGGGTGATGCGCAGAATCGTCATGGCGGCCTCGGAACGGAAGGGGGTTTGGACCCGTTCAACGTTCCGCCGGCCGCCGTGGCGCGACAAGATATCTATTGGTGCGACAAGGACGACTCGCGGGAGTCGCGGTCCGGCAAGCCACCCGGACGTGTGTCGTCGCCGGGTGAAATCCGCCGCGTGCCTACTTGACCTGGTAAAGCCGTGCTAGCGCAATGCGGCCTCGATCGCCTCGGTGATCGCGGCGTCCTCGGGCTCGGTGCGCGGCCGGAACCGGGCGATGACCTGACCCTCCCGCGAGACGAGGAACTTCTCGAAGTTCCACTGCACGTCACCGGCGGTGCCGTCGGCGTCCTCGTGCTCGACCAGCTGCTGGTAGAGGGGATGCCGGTCGGGCCCGTTGACCTCGATCTTCTCGAACAGCGGGAACGACACCCCGTAGGTGGCCGAGCAGAACGTGGCGATCTCCTCGGACGTACCCGGCTCTTGGCCCATGAACTGGTTGCACGGGAAGCCGACCACGGAGAAACCCTCGGCCCCGTACTTCTCCTGCAACCGCTCCAGACCCGCGTACTGCGGGGTGAGACCACACCGCGAGGCGACGTTGACGACCAGCGCCACCTTGCCGCGCACCGCGCTCAGGTCGCCGGGCTCGCCCGCGAGCGTGTGGACCGGGATGTCGTAGATCTCCATGCCGCCAACGTAGTTCATGCCTTGCGCCCACCGGGAGCGGGCACGATCCGGGCGCTCACGGACGGCGGTGGAGCGGCCACGCCAGGCCCGCCGGCGTCGACCCAGTCGATCACGTCCTGCACCACGTCGTCGTCCAGCACGGACCCGACCCACACCGGCCTCGCCCCGGCGGCGCGGGCGGCCTTGCCGGGCCGCACGACGACCACGTTGGAGGCCTCGCACGCGTCCAGGCAGTCGGCCACCAGCACCGGTGCGAGCCGTGCGCGCAGCACTTCGAGCTGGTGGTCGTGGTCGACCTCGGGGTGCTTGCGCTCGGTGCCGCAGCAACAGCCGCGGCACACGGTGATCCGTGAACTCATGATCACCGTTCTACGCAGTCGACGGTTCGTTGCACAACGAGCACATTCCGCTGGCCGTCCGGCGACATCGCCCGGGAAAGCTCGAAGTCGTGGCTGGTAAAGGAATGTGGACGATGCTCCTGCTCGCGACCGTGACGGCTTGCACACCCGCTGGACCGCAGTCGGCCAGCGTCCAGGTGAAGGTGACCGACGACGGCAGCATCCCGAAGAACGAGAGCATCTCGCTCGACGACGACAAGCACGCCGCCATCGCCAACCTCGACCCCGCGCTGCTCACGGCGATGCGCAACGCGGCCAAGGACGCGAAGCTGGCCGGGGTCGAACTGCGGGTGACATCGGGCTGGCGCAGCCGGGAGCACCAGCAGCGGCTGCTGGACGAGGCCGTCGAGCTGTACCGCAGCGAGGAGGAGGCGCGCCGGTGGGTGCACCCGCCGGAGAAGTCGGCGCACGTCACGGGCAAGGCGATCGACATCGGGCCGACGAACGCCGACGACTGGCTCATCCAGCACGGCGCGGATTACGGGTTGTGCCAGGCCTACGCCAACGAGATGTGGCACTTCGAGCTGCTGACGACGCCAGGCGGCCAGTGCCCGCAGCCGCAGAGCAACGCGGGCTAACGACCGTGGATGACGGCCAGCGCGTGCTCGCGGGCCGGTGCGCTCAACGTCGTGTTGAGCTGTTCGAACAGGGCCTCGGCCGTGACGCCGTTCCAGCCGGGGGGCAGCAGGGACAGCGGAAGGCCGGGGTCGCTGTACGGCAGGCGGCGCCACGCGGTGAGCATCGGCACGTACGTCTGGAACGCCTGCTCGGGTGAGGTGATCCCGGCGTCGAGGAAGGGGCGGTGGCGGCGCAGGAAGTCGGCGTACAGGTCGGCCAGCTCGTCGAGGTCCCACCAGGCGCGGACCTTGGAGCGCAGGTCGCCGAACGCGAAGTGGCGGCCCGTGAAGATGTCCACGTACTCCGACAACCCGCGGCGCTCCAGGGTGCGGCGGGTCTCGGTGGCCAGGTTGCCCGGTGCCACCCACACCCCGGGGGCCGTGGTGCCGAAGCCGAGCTGGGTCAGGCTGGTGCGCAGGGCGTGGCGCTTCTCGCGTTCGGACTCGGGCACGGAGAACACCACCACGAGCCAGCCGTCCTCGGCGGTGGCCCGGCGGCGTTCGAAGATGCGGGTGTCGCCTTCGGCCAGGGTCTCCAGCGTGGACTCGGAGAGGGCGTAGCCGGCGCCGTCGCGGCGTTCCGCCCGGACGACGCCCCGGCGCTTCAGGCGGGAGATCGAGGACCGCGCGGCCTGGCCCTCCACGCCGAGGTCGGCCATGAGCTGGACGACGGAGGCCACGGAGAGCCAGTTGTGCTCGCCGCGCGCGTAGAGGCCGAAGATCGTGATGATGAGCGGGCCGAGCCGGTCGCGCCCGGCGGGAGCCGCGGCTTCCACGGTCATGTCCGCGACGTCCAGTGCCCTCTCCTCACCTCGGTCAGCCGAGCTTAACGCGCGCCGAGATCGGTCAGCGTGACGGTGTTGCGCAGCTCGCCCAGGCCGCTGACGCGCGTGACGACGACGTCACCGTCGCGCAGGAAGAGCTGCGGCTCGCGGGCGTTGCCGACACCGCTGGGGGTGCCGGTCAGGATGACGTCACCGGCGCGCAGCGTCATGCCTTGGCTGAGCTCGGCGATGATCTGCGCGAAGGAGAACGCCATCTGCGCGCTGGTCGCGTCCTGCAGCAGGACGCCGTTGACCTCGCACTGCACGCGCAGCCCGGTCAGGTCGCCGATCTCGTCGGCGGTGGTCAGCCACGGACCGAGCGGCATCGTCGCGTCGAGGCTCTTGCCCTTGAGCCACTGGCCGCCGTGCGCGCGTTGAAGATCGCGCTGCGAGACGTCGTTGGCGACGAGGAAGCCGAACACGTGGTCCAGCGCCTTCTCCTCCGGGATCGAACGGCCGTCGCGCCCGACGACCATCGCGATCTCGGCCTCGTAGTCCCACTTCTGGGACACCGAGGGGTCGTAGGCGATTGCGTCGTGCGGGCCGACGACCGTGTCCGGGCCCTTGGTGAAGAAGGTCGGGCGCAGCGGACGGGAGACCGGGTCCTGCCCCTCGCGCTTGCCGGCGGACTCCTCGAAGTGGTCCCAGTAGTTCCAGCCGGTGCACAGGACGTCGCGGTTGAAGCGGTGCAGCGGCGCCTCCAGCCGCACCTCGGACAGCGGCAGGACCTCGGCGGTCTCGACCGGAGCGCCGCGCACGACGTCGTCGACCGTGCACGACAGCAACGAGACGGACCGTCTCGTCTCGTCGACGACCGCGCCCCGGCGCACGCCGCCGACGGTCACAGAAGCGAGCTTCACCCGCGAACCTCCTCGACTATCGCGTTCACGTTGCGTGGATCATGAAAGCGCTATCGATTCAGCTGGGCCTGACCAGCCGGTCTTCCGGGATCACGGCGACGCCGAGGATCTCGATGAGCGCCTCCGGTTGCCACAGCGCGGTGCAGCCGATGCCCGCCATGGCCGGGTAGACGGGGCCGGCGAGCTCGCGCCACACCTCGCCGATCTCCTTGCCGTGCGCCTGGTAGTCCGGGATGTCGGTCAGGTAGATCGTGATGCTGACCAGGTCTTCCGGCTCGCCGCCGACCGCGCGCAACGTCGTCAGCACGTTGCCGAACGCCTGGCGGAACTGCTCGACGATCCCACCGGGAACGATCTTCATGTCGGCGTCGAGAGCCGTCTGCCCGCCCAGGTGGAGGGTGTTGCCGGCGAGGGTGCCGTGGGAGTAACCGCGCGGCGCCGGAAGGCTGGCCGGATTCACTGCTACAGGCCTCATGAGTATTGACACTATCTGACGGTCGTGAAGAATACGAGATATGGAGCCCGACCTGAGCAAGTACCAGCTCGACGGCGACAACTCGATGTACCGGCTGCCCAGCGGCCTGGTCGCGCCGGTCGTGACGCGCGGCGGTGCCGAGAACCCGGACACCGCGAACTCCGGCGGCGCGATCCGGATCTCGGGCGTGAGCATCCAGCACACCCCGGCGACCAGGCTGTGGTTCGGGAAGGTCACCAACGAACCGGGCTACCGCTCGGTCTCCCACCACCACGGCGAGGCCGAGACCGGCGGGTACGTGCTGTCGGGCCGGGCCCGGATCTACTTCGGCGAGAAGTTCGAGGACTACCTCGACATGGAGGAGGGTGACTGGGTGTTCGTGCCGCCGTTCATGCCGCACATCGAGTGCAACCTCGACCGCAACAACCCGCTCACGTGGATGACCACGCGGACGCCGGAGAACATCGTCGTGAACCTCGACGACGTCCCGGACGAGGACCTGCGCGACTGGCTGAGCCGATGACGCCCGCACCGACTTCCGCGATCTTCACCGACGCCATCGCGCTGGAGAAGGCCGAGCCGGAGCACTTCGACCTCGCCTTCACCGCCGTCACCCAGCCCTGCCCGTGGCCCAAGGCCTACGGCGGGGACCTGGTCGCCGCCGCCGCGGCCGCCGCCATGCGTTCGGTGACCGACGGCAAGACGCTGCACTCGATGCACAGCTACTTCCTGCGCCCGGCCGACATCGGCGCCGAGGTGCGCTACGAGGTCGAGCTGCTGCGCGACGGCCGCGGCTACAGCACCCGGCAGGTCCGCGGCTACCAGAACGGCAAGCCCCTCTACGCCTGCCTCGCGAACTTCGCCGCCGGCGAGCCGGGCGGCGGCTTCCGCGCCGAGCTCACCGGCGACCTGCCCGGCCCGGAGGAGCTCGAGAGCTCCGCGGACTTCCTCACCGGACGCTCCGGCGGCTCGATGACCGAGGAGTCGAAGGCCTACTGGTCGGGTGGCCGCAGCTTCGACATGCGGCACGCACCCGGCCCGGTCTACCTCGCGGTCGAGGGCGAGAAGGTCCCGCACCAGGCCGTGTGGGTCAAGCCGTTCGACCCGCTGCGCCCGGTGGACGGCCTGACCGACGCCCAGCGCGACCTCGCCGCGCTGGCCTACGTCTGCGACTACACGATCCTCGAGCCCGTCCTGCGGGTGCTCGACCTGCCGTGGGCGCTGCCGGGCCTCGTCACCGCGAGCCTCGACCACTCGATGTGGTTCCACCGCGAGGGCCCGGTCGGCGACTGGCTCCTCTACCTGCAGGAGGCCGTCGCCGCCGATGCGGGCCGGGGCCTCGGGCACGGCCGCTTCTTCACCCGCGATGGTCTCCACCTCGCCACCGTTGCCCAGGAGGGCATGATCCGCGCTTCCTGACCCGCCGTCCGGGAAGGACCTCACCATGGACAGCTTCGCTCGCGACCACTTACCTCCCGCGGCGCTGTGGCCCGCCATCGAGTTCACGACGCCGGAGCTGGACTACCCGGCCAGGCTCAACGCCGCCACCGAGCTCATCGACGTCCCGGTGGCGAGGTTCGGCCCCGACCGCCCCGCGCTGCGCACGCCGGCGGGGGAGACGTGGTCCTACGGCGAGCTGCTGACCCGCACCAACCAGGTCGCCCAGGTGCTGACCGAGGAGCTCGGTCTCGTTCCCGGGCAACGGGTTCTGCTCCGCTCGCCCAACAACCCGTGGACCGTGGCCGCGTGGCTCGCCGTCCTCAAGGCGGGCGGCGTGGTGGTGACGACCATGGCCGCGTTGAGGACCCGCGAACTCGCGCCGATCGTCGACCGCACCCGTCCGTCGATCGCGTTGGTGGACCAGCGCTTCACCGAGGACCTCCGCGAACTGCCATCGCTGACCGTGGTGAACTACGACGACCTCCGGGTGCTCGCCGCGACCAGGCCGGGGCAGTTCACCGCCATGGACACCGCCGCCGACGACGTGGCGTTGCTGGCGCCCACGTCCGGCAGCACCGGCACTCCGAAGATCACCGCGCACTTCCACCGCGACGTCCTGTCCATCGACAACACCTTCGGCCGGCACGTGCTGCGGCTGACCGAGGACGACCTCGTCGCCTGCACCGCCCCGTTCGCCTTCACGTTCGGCCTGGGCATGCTCGTCGTCTTCCCGCTGCGGGCCGGAGCCTGCGCCCTGCTGACCGAGGCCGCCACGCCCGTCCAACTCGCGGATCTCGTGCAGCAGCACGGAGTCACGGTGCTCGCCACGGCGCCGACCGCGTACAAGGCGATCCTGCGCGACGGCATCGAGGCGAAGCTCGGCGGTCTGCGGACCGCGGTGTCGGCCGGCGAGCACATCCCCCAGGAGACCTGGCAGCGGCTGCACGACCGGCTCGGGCTCCGGGTGATCGACGGCATCGGCGCCACGGAGTTGTTGCACATCTTCATCTCCGCCGCCGGTGACGACATCCGGCCGGGCTCCACCGGCAAGCCGGTGCCGGGCTACCGCGCCACCGTCCTCGGACCCGACGGCGAGGAGCTCGGCCCCGGCGAACCGGGTCGCCTCGGCGTGATCGGCCCCGTCGGCTGCCGCTACCTCGACGACGAGCGGCAGGAGGACTACGTGGTGGGCGGCTGGAACGTCACCGGCGACGTCTTCCACCGCGACGAGGACGGCTACTTCCACTACCACGCCCGCAGCGACCACATGATCGTCTCCTCCGGCTACAACATCGGCGGCCCCGAGGTCGAGGAGGCCATCGACACCCACCCGGACGTGCTGGAGTCCGCCGTCGTCGCCAAGCCCGACGACGAACGCGGCTCGGTCGTCTGCGCCTTCGTGGTGTTGCGCGACGGCGCGCTGGGCGACGAGGCGAAGGCCCGAGAGATCCAGGACCACGTGAAGCGGACGATCGCGCCCTACAAGTACCCGCGCGAGGTGCGGTTCCGCACGTCGTTGCCGCGCAACGCCAGCGGCAAGCTGCAGCGCTTCGCACTCCGCAAGATCGTCGAGGACGAGGTGCCCGCATGAAGATCGCCGTCGTCGGTGGTGGCCCGGGGGGCCTGTACTTCGCCGCGCTGATGAAGCAGCTCGACCCGTCGCACGACGTCACCGTCTGGGAACGCGACGCGGCCGACGTGACGTTCGGCTTCGGCGTGGTGTTCTCCGACGAGACGCTCGGCGGGATCGAGAACGCCGACCCGGAGTTCGCCGACGCCATGTCACGCCGGTTCGCCCGGTGGACGGACATCGACATCCACCACCGCGGCGAGAGCCACACCGTGGGCGGGCAGGGGTTCGCCGCGATGAGCCGCAAGGACCTGCTCGGGCTGCTCCAGCGGCGGTGCCGCGACCTCGGCGTGGTCGTGCACTTCTCGACGCCCGCGCCCGCCGCGGAGGTCCTGAGTGCGTCACACGACCTCGTGGTCGGCGCGGACGGTGTCAACTCGCTGGTGCGGCAGTCCTTCGCGGACGTCTTCCGCTCCACTGTGGACCCGCGCCGCAACAAGTACATGTGGCTCGGCACGGATCTGGTCTTCGAGGCGTTCCAGTTCTTCATCAAGGACACGCCGTGGGGAACCATGCAGGTCCACGGCTATCCCTACTCCGACAGCGGTTCCACGTTCATCGTCGAGATGCACGAGGACGTCTGGCGCCGCGCGGGTTTCGACACCGCCCAGGAGTTCGCACCGGGCGTCTCGGACGAACGCGCCGTGGACCGGATCCGCGAGCTGTTCGCCGAGGAACTGGCCGGTCACCAGGTGTTCGCCAACAACTCGAAGTGGCTCAGCTTCACCACCGTTCGCAACGAGCGCTGGCACCACGGCAACGTGGTTCTCGTGGGCGACGCCGCGCACACCGCGCACTTCTCGATCGGTTCGGGCACCAAGCTCGCGATGGAGGACTCGCTCGCCCTCGCCGCGTGCCTGCACGAACACCGTGACGTCGAGACCGCGCTGACGGCCTACGAGACCGAACGGCGTCCCGTGGTCGAATCCACCCAGCGAGCCGCCCAGGCCTCTCTGGAGTGGTTCGAGAACATCGGCATGTACGCGGACCAGGAGCCGACCCGGTTCTGCTTCAACCTGCTCACGCGCTCGCGCCGGATCACCTACGACAACCTGCGCACCCGCGACCCCGAGTTCGCCGACCGCGTCGACACCGCCTTCGCCGCCTCCCAGGGACTCCAGGCCACCGCTCCGGCGATGTTCCAGCCGTTCCGCCTGGGACAGCTGGAACTCAAGAACCGCGTGATCGTCTCGGCGATGGACATGTACTCCGCGGTCGACGGCGTGCCGGGCGACTTCCACCTCGTCCACCTGGGGTCCAAGGCCATGGGGGGCGCGGGGCTGGTGATGACCGAGATGGTCTGCGTCTCGCCCGAGGGCCGCATCACGCCCGGCTGCACCGGCCTGTGGACAGACGAGCAGCGTGACTCCTGGGCCCGGATCGTGGCGTTCGCGCACGAGCGGAGCACCGCCCGCATCGGCCTGCAGCTCGGCCACTCCGGCCGCAAGGGCTCCACGCGCCTGATGTGGGAGGGCATGGACGAGCCGCTGCCCGAGGGCAACTGGGACGTCATCGGCCCGTCGCCGCTGCCGTACGGCCCCGGATCGCCGGTGCCGGCCGAGGCGGGCCGCGAGGACCTGGACCGGATCACCGCGGAGTTCGCCGCGGCTGCGGAACGTGGTGCTCAAGCAGGCTTCGACCTGCTCGAACTGCACTGCGCGCACGGCTACCTGCTGTCCTCGTTCCTCTCGCCGGTCGCGAACCAGCGCACCGACGATTACGGCGGCTCACTGGCGAACCGGCTGAGGTTCCCCCTGGAGGTGTTCGACGCCGTCCGTGCCGTGTGGCCGGCCGAGCGCCCGATGATCGTGCGCATCTCCGCGACGGACTGGGTCGACGGCGGCAACACCGAGCACGACGCCGTGCAGATCGCGCGCGCATTCGTCGCCCACGGCGCGGACGCGATCGACGTGTCCACCGGCCAGGTCACCGCGGACGAGCGCCCCGCGTACGGCCGCAGCTACCAGACGCCGTTCGCGGACCGCATCCGCCACGAGGTCACGGGCGCCGCCGTCATCGCGGTCGGCGCCATCGCCTCGTACGACGACGTCAACTCCATCCTGCTGGCCGGCCGCGCGGACCTCTGTGCGATCGGGCGCACGCACCTCTACGACCCGCACTGGACGCTGCACGCGGCGGCAGAACAGGACTACCGGGCCGAATGGCCCGTCCAGTACCGCGCCGGCAGCCGCAAGCCGCCGTCCGCGCGCACGGATGCCGTCCGGCCGCGGCTGTCCCTGCTGCGGGCCGACCCGCCCGACCGCACCGTGCACCTGCGCTGGACGCCGCACCGCGAGCATTCGCTTCTCGCATAGGCACTTCAGCGGCGTTCAGGTGAAACTTCATTCGCCTATGTAATGGAATCTCCTGTCAGGTCACATGTTCCGCATTCGCACGTTGGTCTGATGGTGCAGACATCACGTGCACGCGGGTGAGGGGGTTTTTCCCGAACAGAAGACGTCCCTAGCGTCGGCGGTCAGTTCCCGAACCAATCCGCCACCGAAGGGATCATGCTCGTGCGAAGACGTTTGCCGGCGATGGTGCTAGCGGGCGTGCTCGCTGGCAGCACGCTCACCGCCGCAGTACCCGTGGCCGCCCAGCCACCCGTGTCCACTCTCACCAAGTCCGTGCAGGGCGTGTCCGATCCCGCCTCCCACGGAGACGTCGCCTCCTGGGTCGTGTCCTACGCGAACGGTGCCAACGGTGCCGCTTCGATCACCGACCCCATCGGCCCCGGCCAGACCCTGCTGGCCGGTTCGCTGCAGGTACCGCCGGGCTGGACCGGCACCGAGGGCAACCCGGTCACCGCCACGCACCCCGGCGTGCGCAACGGGGGCAAGGCCCTCTCCAGCCTGCTCACCCCTCCCGTGCAGGCCAGCGCGAGCAGCACCGGCGGTGACGGCTTCACCCCGATCCTGCAGCGCACCCCGGACGGCCGCCTGCAGGCGTGGAACGTCTACCACCACCTGGGTGCCGCCGCCCCGAAGCTCGTGTGCACCGATCTCACGACCAGTTCGCTGTGCGCGGGCGGTCCGTGGCCGAAGCCGCTCAACACGGCGCCCGGCCCGTTCGGCACGGGCAACACCGGTGACATCGCCAGTCCACTCGAACCGCAGTACGTCCGCGACGAGGCGAATCCCGCTCGCGTGTACTACTCGGCCGTCACGGCGTCCTCGATCGGCGTCGCCTGCCTCGACCTCGCCGCGCCCGGCAACTGCGGGTTCTGGCCCCTGATGCCACGGGCGGGGCAGACGGTCGAGATGGCAGGACTCGTCCAGGTCGGCGGAAACCTCTACGGCGTCTCGACTTCCGGCAACGTGGTGTGCTGGACGATCGCCACGCAGAGCGCGTGCGGCGGCCAGCCCTACGCGCCGATCGTGCCGTTCAACGGCAGCAACAGCTACTACCAGGGCGCGCTGACCGTCGCGGGGGGCAAGGTCTTCGCGTCGACGTCACCCTTCGGTGGTGGCGTCCCCAGGCTCGGTTGCTTCGACCCCGGTACCAACGCCGCCTGCGCGGGCTGGGCCGCCGCGAAGCAGATCGGCCCGTCCGGCAACTACACCTACAACGCCTACACCGCCTACAGCACAACGGGTGCGGAGATCGGCGCGTGCTCCAGCACGACCGGCCAGAACGTCACCACCTGCTACGCGATCGACGGCTCGTCCCTGCCCGCACCGACGACTCCCGCCGGGCTGGAGAGCGGCGTCATCTCGTTCAACCCCGAGGTGATCCGCACGGGCGACCGCGTCCGCAGCTTCATCGGCATTTGGCTCGGCCCGTACGCGGGTGCCGCGGTGTGTCACGACTGGAGCACCGGAACGTCGTGTGCAGGAGTGCCGCTGCGCATCACCCATCCCACCGTCAACGGTGGTGACACAAGAGACTACGGCTACGCCTACGACGCTCCCACCGGTTGCATGATCGGGCTGGGAGACGCGGGCGTGCTGTTCTCGATGGATCCTGACACGGGGGCGTCGCCCTGCGTTCGCAGCGGCGCCTCCGTGTCGCTCACCCCCTCGCAGTTCTACTGCGACGGCAAACCGCACGCCACCACCTACAGCAAGGCACGGCTCGTCGGCGTGACACCGGCGAACGTGAACCTCGGCGCGTCCACCGTGAAGGCCGTGGACGGTGGCGGGAACCCGGTCACCGTCCCGGGTTTCGCCCCGGACGGCACGGTCGACCTGACCGGTGTCACGGCGTCCTCGCTGACGCTCACGACATCGCTCGTGCTGAACAACGCGTCGGACTTCGGCGGCGGCAACCAGCCGTCCCTGGCGGTGGAGTTCAACGGTGACGCACCGCAGATGTGCTTCCGCACCACGATCTCCGCGGAGTGCACGGTCACGTCCGTCGCGAACACGGCGAACGGGACCGACGCGACCGGCGGTTTCTCGTCCAACACGGTGACCCGTCAGGTCGCACCGGGAACCGCGTGCCTGCCGAACGTGGTGGTGAACAAGGAGATCTGCGGTTCGTACACGCCGGCCAACTGCAAGGCGGGCGGCGCCGGTCCGTGGGTGAAGCAAGCACCCGTGGGCGTCCTAGGCCTGCTGAACGCGACCGCGTACTGGCGGGTCACCGTGACGAACAACGGCCCGATCCCGATCGTCGACGCCTACGTGGTCGACGACGTGGAACCCGCCTGCCAGACCGGGCCGTTCACGTTGCAGCCCGGTGAGTCCAAAGTGGTGTACTGCTCGACGTATGCGTTGCTGTCGCTGTTCCCCTTGACCAACAACGCGAAGGCGAAGTACACGCCGGTCAACGGCACCCGGACGTACAGCCAGTGGTCGTCCGCGAAGGCCTGTTCACTGCTCTGCGTGCTGGGCTGAGCGTGAGGTGGAGGAGCATCAGCCGTACTCGGCCAGATAGGTCAGGACGGCCAGCACCCGGCGGTGCTCCTCCACGTTCGCGGCCAGCCCGAGTTTGGCCATGATGCTGCCGATGTGGGTCTCGACGGTGCGTTCCGTCAGCCAGAGCCTCCGCGCGATCGCGACGTTCGTGCAGCCCTCGGCCATCAGTCCGAGCACCTCGCGTTCGCGCGGGGTGAGCGCCCCGGTGGTGGGCCGTTCCAGCAGCCGGCCCACCACCTCGGGATCGAGGGCCGACCCACCGGCGGCGACCCGTGCGATCGACTCCAGGAAGTCGTCGACGTCGAGCACGCGGTCCTTGAGCAGGTAACCGAACGCGCCCTGGCTGACCAGGTCGACCGAGTGCTTCGTCTCCACGTGCTGGGACAGCAGCAGGATGGCGACGCCGGGCTGCGCGGCCCGGATCCGGCGGGCGGCCCTCGCGCCGTCGTCGGTCAGGTCGGGCGGCATCCGCACGTCCACGATGGCCAGGTCGGGTTCGGCCCGCGCGACCACGTCCACGAGGGTCTCGGCGTCGGCGGCACGGCCCACGACGTCGTGCCCCGCGTGGGACAGCAGGCTCGCCAGACCCTCCCGGAACAACGCCGAGTCCTCGCCGATCACGATGCGCACGGCAGCACCGCCTGGACCGTCGTGCCGGCACCCGGCCTGCTGTGCAGCCGGAACGTTCCACCGATCGCGGCGACGCGGTCGGCCAGGCCCGCCAGTCCCGACCCTCCGCGCGGATCGGCGCCGCCGCAGCCGTCGTCCTGCACCAACACGTTCACCTCGTCCGCCCGCTGGGTGACGCGGACGGTGATCGCACCGGCGTGCGCGTGCTTGGCGGCGTTGGTGATCGCCTCGGCGGCGACGTAGTAGGCGGTGATCGCGATGTCGTCGGTCAGCGACTCGGACATGATCTCCAGTGCTACCGGGACCGGCAGCGTGGTCGTGAGCGCGGCGAGTGCGTGGTGCAGGCCGTCGTCGAGGCTGGTGGGACGCAGGCCGTGCGCGATCTGCCGGAGTTCGGCGATGGCGGTGGCGAGCTCGGCGACACCCTGGTCGAGCAACGCGTGCACGTCGACGGAGCCGCTGGGCAGCTGGCGTTGCGCCAGCCGCATCGCCATGCCGAGCGACACCAGCCGTTGCTGGGCGCCGTCGTGCAGGTCGCGTTCGAGCCTGTGCCGTTCGGCGTCCCCGGCCTGGACGATCCGGGTGCGGCTCGCCTCCACCTCGCGCAGGGCGGTGGCGAGCTCCCCGCGCAACCGCGCGACCTCCACCAGACTCGCGGCGGCGGTGGCGACGACCTTCAGCACGGCCGGGGTGGTGCCGGACGCGCCGAGAACGCCGATCTGCGTGCCGCCGAGGGTGATCGGGACCAGCCCGCTGCCGGCCACCGGCGCGCCCTTCGCGTCGATGAACCCCGCCGAGGAGGGGAGCAGCAGTCCCACCTGGAGAGTCGGATCGCGCAACGCCTCGCGCAGCGTCGCCTCGAGCTCTTCCGGCTGGGCGGACTGGGTGTGCACTCGGTGCTGCAGGTCCTCGATGGCGAGCAGGGCAGCCCTGGTCCGCGGGAAGAGCCGCCGGTCCACCACCCGCTGCAGGCGCCGGCGGACGGGCGTGAGCAGCACGGCGCAGACCGCGGTGGCCCCGGCTGCGGCGACGGGGGAGTCCTGGCCCGCGACGAGGCCGATCGTGAGCGCGGACAGGGCGTACGCGCCGATCAGGACCAGCAGGACGATCGTGTAGCTGATCGTGTCGGCCAGCACGCGGTCCACGTCGTAGAGGTCGTGACGCAGCATGGCGATGCCGACCGAGCAGAACAGCGCGACGATCGTGACGACGCCGAACACCGTTGCCACGACACCACTTCGCCCGGTCACGACGATCTCGGCCAGGCACACGACGGGGTAGGCGGTCACGGCCAGCCCGGCGAACGCGAGCCACTTCAGCTGCGCCCGCACCACCCCGGCGGACCGGCGGAACCGCACCGCCAGCGAGACCCCGGCCGCCAGCACCGCCAGGACCAGCCCGATGTTCACGACGTAGCTGAGCACGTGGACCACGTCGGACGGCGGCCCCCACGGCTTCGCGAGCCCCTCCATCGGCTCGGTGAACGGCTCCCTCGGCGCCGCACCGAATCCCTGCTGCACCAGGCAGAGCACGACGATCAGCGGCGGCAGTGCGGACCACCGGCTGCCTGGCAGCGCGCCGTCGGGGAAGTGCAGCAGCAACAACGCGACCGCGGCCAGTAACCACCAGCCGCTCTCGTTGAGCAACGCGACCACGCGTGTGTCCAGCGGGATCGCTTCCGGATCGGCGAGCCAGCCGCGGTAGTAGACGTCGCGCGCGGCCAGGAAGACCACGATCGCGCCGACCCAGGCCAGGAGTGGCCCGACAGGATCGGCACGCACCCGGAAGCCGATCGTCACGCCCAGCGCCGCCATCGCCAGACCGATCGCCGCAAGCCCGGCGAACGCGAGGACCGGCTGGCCCGGCACGCGCACCAGGACCCAGGCGCCGCCCGCCGTCAGCACGGCGGAGACGCCCAGAAGACCCGGTCCCAGCTTCATCGCCCCAGGGTAAGGCCGGTGTGACGGCCTGGCCTCCGTGTCAGCACGGAGACGCGGTACCGGGCCGGCACCGATGTGGCCGGAGTCCTGGGGCCGGTTCCCTGGAGCCCCCGGACCTCATCCACCGAAGGAGCCAGGAACCATGTCCGTCGACATCACCGCGGCGCACGACACCGCCGCAAGTTCCACTCGGGGCCGCGTGGCCGTCCTCGCGGTCGTCCTGGGCGTCACGTCCGTCGCCGCCGTCGCGGGCGGCCTGCTCTGGCCGGAACCCTCGGGCGGCGGCGAGACCTACTCGTACGCCGACATCGTGGCCGACCGCGATCTGTGGTGGGGCCTGCTCACCGGCCTGGCGGCGATGCAGGTCGTCAACATCCCGTTGCAGGCGCTGGCCACGATGTTCCTCGTCCTCCGCCGCGGCAGCGCCTGGGCCACCTGGGGTGCCGCGCTCATGTGGATCGGCACCGGACTGCAGGGCGCCGGCGGCGCGGGCTGGGCGGCGGCCTACTTCTTCCCGACCGACCCCTCGGTGGGAGCCGCGGCAGGCGAAGCGGTGATCCAGGCGGCCAACAACGACACCGCCCACCTGTTCGCGATGATGATCCCCGGTGCCGCCCTGGTGCTGCTGGGCACCGTGCTGCAGTGCGTGGGCCTGTTCCGCTCGCACGCGGTTCCGAAGTGGGTGCCGATCTGCCTGCTGTTCGTCGTGGTCACGTTCGTGGTCCCCGGCAGCGGCCTGGCCGGGCTGCTGACCAGCATCCCGATGGCGGCCGGTGCGATCGGTCTCGGCTACCACGCCTGGCGCGCCGCAGCGTGAGAAGTGCGGCGCATGGGGCGTGCGGTAAATCGGCAGCGGCTGGTGCACGTGGTCGATACGATTCGTACGCCTCATGGAGTAGATCAGTGGCAGATCACCCCGCTCGGGACGGGGAGGGCGCGGGTTCGATTCCCGCCTCCATGTCCTATCAACCGTGGAGTCCGCCGTGTCCGACCAGATCCGCACTGCTTCGCCGGGATACGCGACCGGTCAGCTGGCGCGGGCGTTGGCCGCGGCGGTCTCCGCGGGTACCGAGGCGGACCGCGAGCGGGCGCTGCGGAAGTCGCGTCGCTGGGAGGACGTCGTCAGCGGGATGGCCGGCGGCACGCTCGCGGTCGGTTCCCGCACCCCGGTCGCGGACACCCCGGCGTGGGTGACGCTCGAGGTCGCGCACGGTGGCTTCGCGACCGGCAGGTACCTGGCCGAGGTACCGCTGTCCGAGGACGAGACCGCCCGCGTCGCGTCCCTCCCGGACGAGGTGCCGGGCGGCAACGACCGGGAACGGCTCAACCTGTGGTACCTCGGCGACGCCGGTCAGGCCGAGCTCCTGGACGCTGTGCGCTCCGGGCGGTTCCGGGTCGAGCTGCCCGAGGACGGGGCGCTGCCCGTGGTGGCGTTGCTCCTGGACAAGGGCTTCCCGGAGCAGGCCCTCGACCTGGTCGCCGAGCTGCGGCCGCTGATGCACCGGCTGCGGCTGACGCCGCGCTTCGAACCGATCGCCCGGCCGTCGGACTCCGCCGTCCGGGTGGCCTCGGTGCGGGATGCCGCCGCGTCCCTGCGTGTGCCCGAGCAGATCGCGAAGATGCGCGCCACGCTGACGGCGTGGGACCCGCTGTACGACCGGCTGGTGGCGTTGTGGTGCCGCACCCTCGACGGTGAGCTGCCGCGGCTGGGGGAGGACGGATCCGTGCACGGCGGCTTGCCGTGCCGGACGTGGCCCGCGGACTGGGCGGCGGCCAGGGCCCAGTGGCTCGCGGACTTCGCCGACATGTGCCGCACCGTCGCGCCTTCCGGAAGGCAGACCAATCCGAAGAGCAACTTCGCGGTACTCCACCGCGCGCTGGAGTCCTGCTCGCACGGCAGCGACGCGCTCACCGCGCGGGAGGTCGGCCGGATCCGCCGCGCCATCGCGAACACGGTGAGCCGCCGGGGCGCCCCGGAGACGGCACAACGCGGCGCGTGGCACGCCGCCCAGACCGCGGCCGTCACGGCGCCGACGAACGCCGCGCTGGCCGATGTGCTCGCGTCGAGGCTCGACCGGTTCCCGTCCGACGGCGGCCTGCCGTCGCTCGACGTCGCGACGGCCGCGGTGTCCGAAGCGGAGACGACCACCGAGATCCCTTGCGGCACAACGATGCCGGACGTCCTGGTGCACAAGGCGGCGCGGGCACTGGAGGCACCTGCGGACGAGTTGGTGCGCCTCGGCGTGATCACCTCAGGGGAAACGCTGGCGACCGTGCTGCCGCAGCTCACCTCGCGGTTGCTCAGCGCGGCGTTCGACGACCCGGTCGTGGCGGGGCTGCACGAGCAGACCTACACGGCGTTCCGGCGCCGCCGCGGCCTGCTGCTGCTCAACCTCGAGCATCAGGTGCAGTTCACCGAACTGCCCTGGGTCCAGGTCCTCGAGCCCTGCAGGTCACCCCAGCCGGACAACGCCACAGCCGCTCACCGCGCCCTGCGGCAGATCACGATGCTGGCGCTCACCGCGTTCCCACAAGCAGTGCTGCCGAACCCGCTGGTGACCGAGATCAGGACACTCGCGAAGCAGGCGGAACTGGACCTGCCGCTCGTGGAGGAGGTGGCCGCGGACATCTTCATGGGCACGTTCACCACCAAGTGGCGCGCCGCCGCCGCGGTGGCCAGCCGCCTGCTGGAGGGCACGCTCTACGCGAACTACTACGACCTGCCCGCGAACTGGTCCAAGCCGGAGCGCACGCTCCTGCGCTGGGGCAAGAAGACCGCCGCGGACTTCACCGAGCTGTGCCGGCAGCGCGCGGGCACGTCCGGTGGCTCCGTCGCGGCCAACGGCATGCTGCTGGAACAGAGCCAGATCCTGACCACGCACAACCTCGCCGTGCTGGTCGATGCCCTGGACCTGACCGACGAGCTGCGTCAACGCGCGCCGGAACTGGCGGGGCGCACGCTCAGCTGGATCGTGCGCAGGCAGTCCCAGCGCACGGACCACCTGCACGCGGCGCTGATCCAGGTGAAGAACACCGCGTACGCGTGGCGCCAGGCCCTGTTCCTGCTCAGCTTCTGCGAACCCGCTGAGCAGATGTCGCTGGCGGTGCGGTTCAGCACCGAGGTTCGCGACATCCGGCTCGCGCCCGCTGCAGAGGGGCTCCTGCAAGTGCTCGACGGAGACCGTTTCACACCGGCCGGGACGATGCGACGCGGTAAAGGCAGGCGGTTCCTCGGCTGGGCCCGGGGAGCGAATCCGTTCCTGGCGCACGGCAGCGACGAACGATGACCCCGCGCTCCACGCGGCATGAGCGGGTGTTGTTCGCAAGCACGTCAGACGGGGTCCTCGAACGAGTCTTCGCCCGGACGCCAGCACATCCACTGCCTGTCGGTGAAGCATTGCAGCGTCGCGATGTCGGGTTCCGTGAGCTCGGCGAGTGGCGGATGCAGTACGACACTGCCGTTGTCGAGCTCGATCCGCTGACCGATCCCGGTGACTTCGTCCGTGTGCACCACGGTTCCGGAGATCACGCGGGTCTTCGTGGCGGTGTCGGTACCGACACAAGTGGGCCCATCGTCACCGGCGCGTCGTGCCGCAGGCCGTCCCCGCCAGCCCACGACGCGCCGGTGACGATGTAGCCGTCACCGGCGCGGGTGTCGTTGCTGTCGTACAACGCGATCGCTGTTCTGCGATGTCCGGCGACTCGCTGCGAACGCGCTCACCTGCCTGACAAGGTGAAAGCCCTCAATCGGATCCCGGCAAGATGCCGAAACGTGGCTCGGGAACCCGTAATCGCGGGCAGACGCACGCCGCGGTGGAGCGATCAGCGGCATGAGCGGACGTTGCACATGCGCGTGAACGCTGGGTCCATCTGCGCGCGAGCAGCACGTCGATCCAGCTGTGACTGGCGACCGGCAGGCCGGTTGCGGCCGACGACAACCACAGGCTGCCGGCCCCGGTGTATCCCGGTTCCCGCGCCACTGGACGTTTCGGGGAGGGCCGAAACGTTTCAGCGAAGTTGACGTTGTTCGCGCACCGCTGGCAGTGTCGATCCCCGAGGGCGTCTTCGCACGGCTGGGGGTGAACGGCCGGAAACAGTCCGCTGACGATCGCTGTCGATGAGCTACTTCTCCTGCGTGGCCCGGCAGGTGGATTCCACACGGGCGCCCCGAAGTGCCCGAACCACGGCGAATCCCCCTCTGTCGTAGCCGAGATCGAGAGGAAGTGTTTTGAGGTTGAGAACCAGAGTCTTCGCGCTCATCACGCTCACACTGTCCGTGGTCCTGGTCGGCGCCACGCCGGCGCCCGCCTCCACCGCCCGGACCGTGGAGTACGCCGCGCCGGCCGGCAGCTACCTCCCGCCCTACGTCGCCGTCATCAAGCCGGTCACCGCGAAGCGGCTCGCCTCCAGCTGGCGCGAAGGCTGTCCCGTCGGGCCCGATCAACTGCGGCTGGTCAGCCTGAACTTCGTCGGCTTCGACGGTGCGGTGCACCGCGGCGAACTGGTCGTCAACGCCGATCTCGCCACCGAGGTCGCCCGCGTCTTCGCCGACCTGTACTTCGGCCGGTTCCCCATCCAGCGGATGGAGACCATCGAGAAGTACGACTCCGACGACGACGCGTCGATGGCGGCGAACAACACCTCCGCGTTCAACTGCCGGCCGATCACGGGCGGCACCGCCTGGTCCAACCACTCCTACGGGCGGGCCATCGACATCAACACCGTCCAGAACCCGTACATCTCCCGCAGCGGCGCGGTCTACCCGCCCAACGGCGCGACCTACGTCGACCGCACCCAGAACGTGCCCGGCATGATCCACGCGGGCGACGCCACCGAGCAGGCGTTCACCACGCGCGGCTGGACCTGGGGCGGCTTCTGGGACACGCCGATCGACTACCAGCACTTCGAGAAGCCCTGACACCAGCCCAAGGGCCGGTTCCAGGCGCCACGACGGCGTCCAGGACCGGCTCACGTGGTGTGGCGGCTCAGAACGTATCGGGTGTGCGTGGGTGCACGATCGACTCGACCCGGCATTCGATCATCGGCATGAGCGTGCTCGGCCAACGCGATAAGCGGCATGAGCGGACGTTCGTTCGCTGCGTCGCTGGTGTACGAAATGTGCTGGACAGATCCTTCTCTTACAGGGAGTCGGCGCCGAATATCACAAAGGGCCGACGGAACGGGTCCGGTGCAGTTGCCACGGCGAGGGCTTGGGCGGCTGTGGCTCCTGCTGCAAGAGCCCGGTGGTAGTCCAGCATCGTCCTGTGGGTGGCGGCATCGCCCACCTTTGTCACGGCCGCCGTGATCGTAGTCGTCCCCGCGGTGAGCAGGGCGGCGGCAAAGCCGAGGATCTCGTCGCCCGGTCCCACTCTGTGAAGGGCCAGTTGGCCTGCGGCGAGGACAACGTGTCGGGGTGGGTTGCGCAAGCGGGTGATGTGGTGGGCGAACAGCGGTCCGTCCGCCAGTTCTAGGCGGGAGAGCATCGGGGTGGCGGATTCGTGGTGACCGTGTGCTGCCACATGGGCCGTCTCGGAGTGTTCCAACGCGTGCAGGACGGCGTCGATCCGTGCTTCGTCCCCGCTCAGCACTAGGGCGCCGGGATACAGCGACGTGAGTCGTTTGGTCTCCGACTTTGTCCACGGCAAGCCGGGACCGCTCACCAGCACCACGCTCTCTCCCGCCGGCTGGCGGCCGCGGCGGGTGGCATTCAGCCAGGCGTTGGCTGAGGGCGCTACAGTCGTCGGCCGCCTCCTCAACGAGGGGAGACAGCCCCACGGCAAGGCGAACAGGGCACCGGTCGGCACCAGGACCAGGTTCAAGTCCTCGACGATGTCGAGCAGGGCGGTCATCAGGATGCGGTCGAGTCGCTCGGCTTGCTTTCTGGCTGAGCCGGAGATCACCTTCACGAGCGGTTCGGGGAGGTGATCCGGTGCCAGCGCGTTCATGTCCAGGTGCAGTTTCCACGTAATCTCTTGGACTTCCGACGTGGAGCCGAGCGCGACGAGTCGAGCCTCACCTCGTGCGACGAGCACCGCGTGCAGGTTGTTCGCGTGGACGAGGAATTCGACGAGCGCATGGTGGTCGCCGAGTGCCTCGACGATGTCGTCGAAGCGCGCCAGCGGTGCGGCGGTGCCCAGCGTTCGGGTGCGCCATCCAAGGCGTAGCGCTTTCCGTTCGAGTGCGCGCTGACGCGCCTCGGTGTCTCCTGTTGGCATGTCGTCTAGGCGCTCACGCAACAGGGTCCGGCTGACGCGGCGCAGGTCGTCGATGATGAGGTCGAGTTCCGGGTTGTCGACGGGCAGGAAGGTGTGCCGATTGGACTGTGCCCTCGTGCGTTCCGCCCACAGCAGCACGGCGGTGGCGTCGTGGTCGTGCTCGATTGCGATGCGCACCGCCAGTTCGCCGAGTTCCTGCGCGTGTACTGCGGCGTTGCGCACTTGGTCAAGCCCACCGAACTGGTCACGTGCCTTGTCGAGATCGGCAAGTCCGACGTCAGCCTCCCGCAGGGCGGCCGCGGGATCGCCCTTGGCCTCGGCGACCTCTGCGGCGGCCAGCCGTCGCAGCAAGTGGTGGTCGATGGGAGTGTTGTGGCGCGGCGGCGACAGCTGAGACATCCGGGCGGCGGCCGATGCGAGTCGTCTGCGGCGTAGTTCCAGGCGCACGGCCAGCAGGTCCGCCATGTCCGCATCGTCGAGCAGCCCGAAGTCCCGTAGCTGACGTGAGAGGGACAGCGCTTCGGCCAGGTGCGCTCCGCTCCTCGTACCGGCGGAGGTGGACGCGGCTGTGGTGACGCGAAGTTCCGTCAGTTTCGCGACCGCGTGCCACAGGTGGTCGCCCAGGTCGGCGAAGCGCCGCGCGGCAGACCGCACCAGGCGCCTCGCCCGCCAGTAGTCCCTTTGGAGCAGTGCACACTTGGAGCGCGCGTGCTCCGCTGAAGCGATCGCGTGCAACACGTCGGGGCGCCGTCCGGCCTTGCGGAGCTGTATCAGCAGCTCGTCGAGGTACTCCGCTGCCGCGTCCGCCATGCCGGCCGCGAGCATCGTCTCGACCTGGTCGAGCCAGATGGTGTCCAATGAGCTGGACTTGTCGCGGAAAGCCGTCTCCGTCGCGCGGTCGAAGCGCGCTAAGGCAGTGGAGAAGCTGCCGTCCTGGTGTGCGAGTAGTCCCAAGATCTGCTCGGCCACCGATATCTCCTCGGCGGCCACGACATCACTGCCGTCGATCGCGTCCACGATGGCCGCAAGGTTGCGATGCTGGTCGTTCAGCCATGTCCACGCCTTATCAGCGTCCGCGAACGACGGTGTCTCGATCACGTCTGTGAGGTTGAGCGACCACCGGCCGCGGCGCCGAGGGTCGCTGGCTTCGATCGCCCGACAACCGGCGACCAGGTAGTACCGGAAAAGGCGGCCGAGCGCCCCACTCTGCTCAGACGCGGTGGTCTGCGCGTCGTGCAAGCCTGCGGCGTAGGAGCGGACGAGGTCGTGTATGTGGATGCGTGTCTTGTCGAGGCGCTCGACAAGATGCGCCTGGAGCAACACCCGCACCGCTTTGCGCGCTACGGCCAGCTCCATCCCGGCTAACGCGGCCACTGCGAAGATATCCAGAGCATGTCCCGGTGCGACCCCGACTAGGCGGAACACCCGCGCCGCGTCATCAGGCAGCTGCCGATACGACCAGGAGAAGACGGCGCTCACCGCAGTCCGATCGTCCCCGCCGGCGTCGAGCAGCTCCAAACGGTCTTGCTGCACCCCGGCCAGCTCAGTCGCGAGATCGGCTAAGGTCTCCGTCTCGTAGCGGTTGACCATCTCGGCGGTCACCCGCACCGCCAACGGCAGCAGCCCGCTCCATTCGCACAGGAGCCTGGCTGCAGCTGGCTCGGCCATCGCCCGCTCGCCGACCAACACGCCGAACAACGCGACAGCCTCAGCGGGCGTCAACAGGTCCAGGTCCAACCGATGCGCCCCGTGTCGGGACACCAACCCAGCGAGGCTGTCACGGCTGGTCACCAGCACGAAGCTCGAACCGGTCCCCGGTAGTAGAAACCGCACCTGCTCGGGGCTGCGGGCGTTGTCGAGGACTACCAGCATCCGACGGTTCGCCAGCGCGGTGCGAAACCGTGCTGCCCGCTCGGACAGACCAGGAGGCAGCGGCTCGTCACCTCCCACCACCGTTCGCAACAGCGAGGCCAACGCGTCCTCGGCGGAGACCGGTTGTCCCACGTCGTAACCCTGCAGATCAAGGTAAAGGTCGCCGTCCGGGAATCGGTGGCGTACGCGATGCGCCCAATGCACGGCCAGCGCGGTCTTCCCGACTCCTGGCATCCCGGACACCGCCGAGATCACCACAGGGCCGGTGTCCGGAGCATTCCCTAGCAGGTTGTCCAGCGCTTCGATCTCGGTTTCACGCCCGGAGAACCCTAGGACGTCCGATGGCAACTGGCGAGGGGGCTGGACCGCCGGTCGCTGCGGCTGCGACACCCTGATCCTGATGTCTCCGTGAACGTCCCCGGCCTGCACCACCGCACCGACCACGTTAGTGGCCTCGTTGTCGGTCCGCCGCTTGCCCACCCGACAACCGTAGCGGTGCCGCGACATTGGCGGCCCACCTCACGACGCACCGCGCCATGGGTCCGCCCGGTCGGCGGCATGTGAATGCGTGGGTGGCGGCGAATTGTCGTATCGCCCGCAGGGCTGGGTCACCGGTCAGATCATCGGCTCATCCGCAACACACTTGATCTTGGCGTGGAGTCTGATCTACCGTCCACGTCGCGTTGATCGCGCACTGGGGCGTTGTGGTCGCTCGCCGCTGTACGAAGGTTGTTGTGCACAAGCTGGTGGTGCTGTATCCCGATCCCGACCACTTCCGCGACTACTACGTGAACAACCACCTTTCGCTGGTTACGCGCATGCCAGGCCTGCATGCGTGGCGCTACAGCTTCGAGGTGGCGGCGACGCAGGGACAGACGCCGTACTTCGCGGTTTTCGAGGCTGAGTTCGCTGACGCTGAGGCAATGACCGCGGCGAGGGAGTCTCCGCAGGGCCGGCAGGTGGCTGCCGATGTCGCCAACTACGCCATCGGTGGTGCGGTCGTCATCCACTATCCGGTACAGAACGGCACCCACTGAGCCTGATCCTGAGGCACCGCCGCATCCTCGCCGAGTCGGTCCCCGCACTCGCTTCGGCATGTGAGGACGCGCCTCGCGGCACGAGAGGACGTTTGGATCAGCGTCCGTCGCTCTGCGGAGCGGCGAGTTCACGGCTAGGCGGATGAGGCAGTCGGCTGGGTGCTGAAGACTACGGACCTCAACGCCTTTTGATTCATGTAGGCCGGGTGCCAGCCATGCGCCATGGCGACGGAGCAAGCTGACAACTTGACGCCTACCACCAACTCACCACGGCGTTGCGGTACTCGTCCGAAGCCAGCAGACCGGTGACCAGATCTTGATGGGCCAGTCCTCTTCGCACGCGGTCGGCCCAAGCCTGCCAGCTGGTCGGATCCGGGGTGCGCCGGAGGAACTGCACGTACTGCTCGTTCACCAGGCTGCGGGTGTACTCCTCCGAGTAGAGGAAACCCCACGCGACGTCGCGATGGGTGGCACCGCGCTTCATCTGATCAAGCCATCCGACGTAGCCAGCGGGATCGGGCTGCCGGTTGAGCAGTCGTCGATACAACGACTCGACGAAGCGTTCCGCGCTGGAATGCTTGCGCTGGTACTCCGGGCTGGCGAGGAACCCGATCATGACGGCTTGTCGGCTCGTGCCGCGGCGCAACAGGTCGGCCCAACCAGCCACCTCCTGGGGGCTTCCCGCTCGGTCGAGCAGTTTGAAGTACAACTGGCTAGCGATCCGCTCGGAATGCTCCTGTGAGTAGCAGAACCCGCGGACGACTGCGTCGATGGTGGCGCCGTTGAGTCGGTACTGCACCCAACCGTCGAGACCGGTGTCGTCGAACCGGCGGCTCAGGAGGTCTCGGTAGAGCGAGGCGATCCAGATGTGCTCGCGGTAGACCTGACGGATCCCGGCTCGGTCGTCGGCCGCGGGCACATTGGGCGTGGGGTAGAACGGGTTCATGGTCGAGTTGGGCACATCCGTGTGCCTCAGGCCGAGTGAGTGGCCGATCTCGTGGACCAGCACGGTGAGCAGATCGAACCCTGTGCCACCAACGCCGTCTTGCCATGTCTCGTCCTCATCGAGGTGGATGTCACCTGCGAGGTCGGCTGCGTTGGGCGGTGGGAAGAACGCGTGCGCCAACACCCGCCCGGGACCGTCGAAGGCAGGGTCGACGGTCAACGGGTGCGATTCGTTGTGAGCGCCGGCGGCGAAGCGAATGCGAATGTCGCCCTCTTGGTCAGCGCCGACCTCGACGAACAGGAGTGGCACAACGGCCGACCACCGGTCGAAGGCTTCCCGGACGATCTGACGTTGCCGGCCGTCGTCCAGGTCCGGCGAAGTGTTGTAGATCCTGTAGGTGATGATCGCTTGGGTCCACCGTGTACCGGATGTGTTGAACTCGTCGGAGTCGGCTGAGCCGGGTAAGGCGACTGGCACGCGGTCGGGGAAGCCGCAGCGTGGCCGGTCCATCGCCTCGAGCGTGACGTCGTCGAGTTCGCCCGTAACAGGCACTGCGGCCAGTTCCTGGAACTGTGCGACTGCCACCTGCAGGAGCTCGTTGCTCGCAGCAACGCCCTTCCCTGGCTCGGTGTCGGATGGCGCCACGTAGCCGTATTGCGTCAGGTAAGCGACTACTTGATCGCGATCTGTCATCTCAGTCTCCCTGTGTCAGTCTTTGATCAACCGTAGTGAACGCCTCGGTATTACTGTCGGCGCTACACTGATTTCCCTGAGTTGATATTCTTCGATGTTGGAATACTTCATCGTTGATGCAACCAGGTGGTTCATCATTTCCTTGACGAGGTTCGTGAGCAAATACGCACTAGTACGTACGGCGGCTGCCGTACCTTGTGTGGAGGCTGTGAACCGGCTTCATCGGGGGGAGGATGATGGCGCATGGAAGATCGCCTTGGGCGCTGGCTTGACATCGTTCGTGACTTGCTAGCGGAGCCAGTGACTGTGCTTCCGCATAGGGAGTTGTTGGACGGATTGGTAACCACCTTTGGGGCCAACGCAGGGTCGTGGATTCACCGGACGGCCGATGATCAAATTGACCACCACCTGTGGGAACTTGGAGCGAAGCCAGGGGACGATGCGATTGCCTGGATGCAGACACGCCTTCATCAGCACCCACTCATATGCTGGTTCGCAGCCACTGCCGATCCAGTTGCTCAGACCGTTTGTCGGGTGCCGAAGTCCCTGTGGGACCCGTGTTACGCGGCCTGGGGGGACATCATGCGGCCGCTCGAAGTTGAGCATCAGATGGCGATCCCGCTCACGCTGCACGGGCACTGCCACCGGGCATTTGTCCTGGTCACGTGCGGCACGGACTTCTCAGACGACGATCTGACGCTGGCGAGGCGACTCCAGGCCCTACTCATTGGCCTTGATCGACAAGCTCAAGCGTTGGAGCGGTGGATGCCGCGTGCACCCTCGCATGAGGCCAGTCTTACGAACCGCGAGGTGGCGGTGCTTGGGTTGGTGGCCGACGGCCTGACGGCACGGGCGATTGCCCGCAGGTTGCTGATCTCGCCGCGGACGGTGCAGAAGCATCTTGAGCACGTCTATGCAAAGCTGCGCGCCACGGACAAGGTCTCCGCCGTGCTCAAAGCCCAATCCCTTGGCTTGCTGGGCGGCCATGCGGGGAGGTTCGGGTCGGTCGCGGCTCGCTGATCACTTTGCTGGATGAGCCAGCTCGACGGTGTCAGATTGGAATTTAGGCTGCCATGCTGCATATATGGGCTCTTGGCCATGATCTTGCGGTGAGAACGTGGGGGAGGTGTTCTTCGTCGACAGCACTTTGGCGATGATCGCGACCGTGGTGGCGGAGCCGAGCTGGCGCAGGTCGGCGATCCACCTATTGACGTCGAGCGCCGTGCAGCTGCACGAGCACGAATCCGATCCTTTTGTCCGTCACTCATCCGGCCCAGTGCGGTGGGCCGTTGCGGTTTAGCGGGGGTACAAAGGAACGTTCTGTGCTTGGGAGGGGCACTTGTGATCGAATCTGCAGAGTTGATCGTGGCCGCGTTAACGGCTGGTGCGGCGGCTGGAATGACGGACACCGCGTCCAGTGCGGTCAAGGAGTCGTACCAGGGGCTGAAGTCGTTGGTAGGCAAGCTCTTGCGCAGGGGCGATGATGACGAGCAGTTGGCCGATCCGGGCGCGTATCGGGACGAACTGGTGGCGGCGTTGGTCGCCGCGGGAGTGGCGGAGCGGCCCGAAGTGCTGCGGAAGGCTCGCGAACTACGCGAGTTGGCCGAGCGAGGGCCCAAATACCAGGTGACGGTGACCGACAGCATCGGCGTGATCAATGGCGATCAGAACAAGGTGACTTTCCACATCAAGAAGTGACTGTTCGGGAGTGACCATGTTCCTGACACCTCGACAGGTGCCACCAGTGATCGGTACGCCCAGCGTCGAGAACAAGTCGGTAGTCAGTCCAGAGCAGCAGGCTAACGCCAGGCGCGACTTCGGCAACGCCGCACAGCAGGGATGGCTACCGGCCAAGCCGGAAGCCGAGCAGGACGGCGTGCCGCTGCTGTCCCACGTCGAAACGGATGCATCGGTTCTCTGCGTCGCGGGTGCGGGCACGTCGGCCGCCATCCTTGTTCGCATGGGGATGGCGACTGGTGAACGTGGTGTCACGTTCACCGACTCGCAGGCCGTGATTGTGGGCGACCATAACCGGCTCACCGTGATCGAGCACTTCCGGCCCGAACAGACTGTGGTCTCCGTGGCCGAGTTGGAGAAGGTCATCGCGGGCAGCTGGGCGTTGAGTTGGGCGGCCGAGCTGCAGATTGCTGATCAGGAAAGCTGGCTCGCGTACCTGTTGTTTGCTGTCTTCCTGCCTGACTGCGCGCACGTGGTAGCCAGGGAGTCCGGTACGGCCGTGCTGCCAGCGGGTTCCTCGTGCACCATCAGGAATTCGGCTGGTGTGGCCGTCGGCGATGACATCAGCGCGAAGTCGCACATCGAGCGCCACCTGGACGAGTTCCGGGCGCCTGCCGCGAGGTTGCTGCGGGACAAGGACTTCCGTGACGCCTTCTTCGCATTCCGAACCGGTGAGGGCGCTACCGAGCTGCAACGGGCCGCGCGCAACGCGCTTGGCAGCGTCGACGACCTGCCGGTCCCGCCGAGCGGCGCTCCGCCCACCGTGGCGTTGCGGCCGCGTGGCATCCATGTGCGGAACGCCGTCGGGGCCACCCTTGGCGTCGATTCGACGCTGAAGTCGAGTCTGCGCCTCTACTTCGGACAGATGCGTGTGGTGAATCACTAGACAGAAATCGGTGGCGCGTCGCGGGCGCCTACCTGGCGGCGGGTGATCTGGGCCGGGCGATCCCGCTGTACGAGGCCACCCTCGCGGACTGCGAGCGGCTGCTGGGACCTGACCATCCCACAACTAGGACCATCCGCTCGAACCTCGACGGTGCGCGATCGACTTGAAGCCGCCACCGTTCAGGCGCTACGGAACTGGCCGACGGTAGCTCCGAACGTCCGCACATCGGCATGGTCGGACGGTCGTCCAGCGGGTGCCTACTTCTGGTTGGTGAGTCGGAAGCGGGCGTCGCCGAGGTGCTCAAGGTTGAGGTGCGGGGGTGCCCCCTTCGGCCATGGCGCAAGCTGTTGTGCGACAAGCCAATGTCCTACGTCCGCACATCGCAATTCGATGCAGGTTCGCCAGAACGAGGCGGACAGGGCCACGTTGGTCATGCCGTAGGGGCCAAGGTCGATCTCGACGAATGTCCATTCGCGGCGGAAGTGCTGGTCTCGATCTGCGGCGGAGAGCCGCAGTCCGTAGCCCGCGCCGGAGAGCCGTGGCGATCCGTTGCTCCATCCTCGGACGATCATCCTCGGTCACTCCTTCCTACTTTGCCAGTGTGGCCGCCATCGTGGGCGCCTGCGATACGACGACCCGGTTCGTTGCAGGTGTGTTGTCAGGTGGCTGAGGCCATGTAGGCGGCGAGGATGTAGTTGGGGTGGCGGTCGAGGTTCTTGCGGGCGCGGTCGTATCGCATGGTGGTGCGTGGGTCGGCGTGCCGGGCGGCGATTTGGACGTCGCGGAGGTCGACTCCGGCGTCGAGCATGGTGGTGGCATAGGTGTGTCGTAGGAGGTGTGGATGCAGTGGAGGTAGCCGCACGATGGCGGCTTCGGCCAGCCGTCGTAGTCGGCGGGTTGCGCAGTGTCGATCCATCCGCCTGGCGCGCCGGTTGAGCAGGATCGGTCCCGCGGAACGGGTGTCAACGGCGTGGTCGATGGCTCGTCCGACCGCGGGCGGCAGGGGCACGAGGGTCTGCTTGCCGCCTTTGCCGTGTACGAGTAGCACGCGGTGGCCGTGTTCTTCGCCGAGATCGTCGGCATCGGCGTGGGTGGCTTCGGAGATGCGCAGGCCGAGCAGTCCGAGCATCGCGATCAGCGCGAAGTCGAACTGGTTGGTTGACTCGCGTGCGGCGGCGAGCAGGGCTTCGAACTGCAGGTGCGATAGCCCGAGCACGGGTGATTCGTTGGGCACTCGTGGTCGGCGGACGTAGTCGGCGGGTGAGTGCTCGAGCACTGTGTCGATCACGCAGGTCCGGTAGAACCCGGTCACGACGGCCATGCGGCGCGAGACCGTGGAGGGCTTGAACCGACGTACTTCCTGCATCCAGCGCACGTACAACTCGATCTGCGCCCGTTGGGCCGTGAGCGGAGGGAGATCACGCTCGGCGCACCAGGTGAAGAACAAACGCAGATCCGACTCCGAGTGCACTCGCGAGGCACCGGTGTAGCGGCCGAGGAAGGCGGAAGCCGCTAACCGCAACACAACATCAAGAGACGACGCATCCGGTTGAGTCATAGCTCGAGGACAGGCGAAGCCTCATGTGTCAGCTACTCGATCACACCCGCTGCGGCATGAGAGTGCATTCGTCGTGTCGTGGGATGCCGGCGTTGCTCGTACATCGCCTCCACCTTGCTGCGGCTGAATGGTCGACACGTACCGACAATGATGTGCGGGACACTTTCCGTGGTCGGGTGAACACGGAGAGGACATGAAGTTGCGCAGAAAAAGGAGCCCACTCCGCATCTCCGCCTTGTCGCTGGTATCTGCTTTGGTGGCCGCCGGAGCGCTGACAGGAGCCGCGACCTCGGCGTCGGCGCAGACGACCGCGGTGCGGATGGACTACACCTGCACGACTTCCCTCGGGCCGAGCGCCCAGATGACCGTGTGGGTAGTCGGCGGTCTGCCGGACGAAGGCGCGGGCCTGAACACCGTCGCCAGGCACGAACCCGCCTACATCGACGTGGACCTGGACCTGCGCGAGCTGCGCCCGGTCCTGACGATGGCCGGCGGGGTGCGCCTGGACACCGACAGCACCGCGACACTCGACGCGCACATCACCGGCCCGGACGGGACGCGGACCACCCAGGCCTCGTTCACCGTCGCGCCCACGTGGCTGACGACCACCCAGGGAACCGCGGTGCGGGCCGCGGGTTCCTTCCCGACGCAGTACCTGACCACACCGGGCTATTACGACCTGCACGTGGACGACCTGACGCTGACACTGCGCCCCGAGCGCGCCGACGGCACTCCTCTCGGCACGGTCACCGCGTCCTGCTCGCACGACCCGGCGCAGAACGACCTGCTGGGCACGGTGTGGTCGCAGTCCGCCATCTTCGAGCGGCCGCCGCGCCCCAGCGGGTTGCGGGTGGTCTCGACGACCCCGACGTCCGTGACGCTGGCCTGGGAAGCCTCCTCCTGGTGGAACCCGACCCAGGGCTACGAGGTGTACCTGGACGGCGGGCACACCGGCTTGGTCACCGAGAAGCAGGTCACGCTGACCGGGCTGGCCCCCGACAGGCAGCACCGGGCGAAGGTCGTCACCACGGACGTGCAGGGCATCCGCTCGACCATGAGCCAAGGCCTGATCTTCACCATCCCGCCGGCCTGACCCGCCGTTCGCAGGGAATTCGGCGCCGTGCCAGGACCAGGATCGAGCAGCGCCTGCGAAGGAGGGGTCCTCTGCCGCTCATCGGCATGAGCGCGTCGCAGCTCCGCACACGCTTCGCCGAAGGCGTCCGGTCTTGCTCTGGTCGGAGGCTTCTTCGTGGTGAGCAAGGTGAACGGTCAGGACTCTGGGATCGACTCGTCTGGCAGCAAGTGGAACCACGGAAGGGTTCCTGGTGGCGGAGGTGGTGGCCGAGGGCTTGGTGCGGGATGCGGCCGACCTGAGGTGCTGGAGCTCGGCTGAGGGGCTGCCCCACGGTGTCCTCCACTCCGCCCGGCCGGTCTCCGAGCTCATGCCCCGGTGGAGTCAACGGCTCGACCGAGCAGTCAGCTCCGCAGCCCCTCGATGCGGTGGAGTTGAGGGTGTTTGGCCGTGCGCTGGTCCCCGGAAGACTGGCCGCGCAGGCGCCTACCGAGCCAAGGGCCGAGAAAGGTAGCTGCCCAACGCAGTTCGGCGGTGGCGCGCCATTGCGTCGACAGCGGGATGGGCAACGGTGGCGGGGGCTCGTTCCAGGAATCGTTGCTGCCCGGCACCTGCAGGGCGTGCGCGACCGCGGCGGCGATCAGTTGGTGGCCCAAGGGGCTGCAGTGCAACCGATCCTCGCTCCAGAACCGGCGGTCGGCGACGGAGGGGTGCCGAGCGATCTCCGCGACAGCGACTCCGTGCCGGGCGGCCGCGGCGCGGATCCGATCGTTGATGTCGAGGATGCGGGAGCGAACCGGCCGGGCGAGGGGGATGATCCTGGTGAGGTCGGGAAAGGTCACGGTCGCCACGCGGGCTCCGGAGTCGGTGAGTGCGGCGAACATGGCTTCCAGGTGATCGACCACCGTGGCGGTTTCGACTCGAAGCCGGAGCAGATCGTTGACTCCTGCGACGACGGTGGCCACGTCGGGGCGCAGTGCGAGAGCCGGTCCCAGTTGCTCGGATCGGACTTCGCCCGCGCGGCGGCCACGGACGGCGAGGTTGGCGTACTGGAGATCGGGATTGTCGACGGCGAGGTGTTCGGCGAGCCGGTCGGCCCATCCCCGAAGGCCCACGACGTCGTCACCGTCACCGACGCCTTCCGTTTGGCTGTCGCCCAAGGCGACGTAGCGCAGGTACTTGCCGCTCCGAACGGGTTCCGGGACATCGTTCTCCTGCGGCCTCATCGGTTGGCCAGGGCCAAGCCGTCGATGACGACGACCAGGCCGGGGCGTGCCGCAGTGATGGTTTCCGCGGTGCCGTGGAACCGGATGGCGAGATCGCTGTCCCGCACCGCGGTGCGGACCTGTTCAGTGACTGGCACGTCGTCCTCCTAGTCAGAATGATGACTAATCATAACCATGGGTATCATGAGCTTGCCCCTGTCGACGATGAGGAGATGCGCCGATGAGCCTGCGGCATGCCGTGCTCGCGGCGTTGTTGTCCGGCGAGTACAGCGGCTACCAGTTGACCAAGGCGTTCGACGTGGGTGTCGCCAATTTCTGGTACGCCCGACCGCAACAGCTCTACCTGGAGCTGTCCAAGCTCGAGAGCGACGGGTTGATCAGCGGCCGAGAGGTGGTCCAGCAAACCCGTCCCAACAAGCGGCTGTTCATGGTCACCGACGCCGGCCTCGCCGAACTGGCGCGCTTCGCCGCCTCCGTGAGCAAGCCGTCGTTCATCCGTGACGACCTGCTGGTCAAGGTCCAAGCCGTCGACCACGTCGACGTGGCACCGGTGATCGCGCAACTGGATCAACGAGCCGCGGCAGCCGCGGCCAAGGTAGAGATCCTCGACAAGATCCTGCGGCGTTTCCGCGGGGATCTCGACGAGGAGACCTACCTGCGCCACGGGTCTCCGATCGGGCCCTACTTGACGTGCTTGCGCGGTCGGCTGTTCGAGCAGGAACACCACGACTGGTCCGTGCGGGCGGCCGCACTCCTGCGTGATCGGGCAACCCGGAACGGTGATCCGCCGCCTGTCTCGGGTCAATCCCGGTAGCGCGGCCGACCAGCACAGCTTTGTAGTGGACGCGCTGGAACTCTCCTGGTGATGAGGCGGCGCCGGTCATGTGATCGATGAGTTTCGGGCCTGTTGACGGTCTGCACTTCCGACCGCGTCTGCCGGATGTACGGAGGAAACCAGTGATCGATCTGAAGCCGGCCTGCCATCGGATGGTCGAGGTGTTGCACCGCGTGACCGATGATCAGCTCACAAGTTCCAGCCCGTGCGCCGAATACACCGTTGCCGATCTCATCGACCACGTCGACCTGGTGTCTCGGGGCTCGGCCGCGCTGGCACGCCGGGATTCCGGCGAACTGCCGGACACCGAGGACGCACACTCCAGCCCTGGCTGGCGCGACAGCGTCGCTCAACACGTGCTCGCGCTGGGTGAGGCGTGGGACGAGCCAGCGGCCTGGCAGGGCAGCACCGACGTGGCAGGGCTGGAGCTGCCCAACGAGGTGTGGGGCAAAATCGCGCTCACCGAGCTGGTCGTGCACGGCTGGGACATCGCCAAAGCCACTGGCCAGCCCTTCGACCTGCCCGAGCACACGGTGCGCGCCTGCTTCGACCACGTGGCCGAGTTCGTCCCGGCTGCCCCGATACCGGCCCTGTGGGGTGCCCCGGTGACCGTTGCGCCAGACGCCACGTTGCTCGACCAGATCGTGGCGATCACCGGCCGTGTTCCGTAACGCACACACGACGGGCCGGGCAACCTCCTGGTGCGCACGCACATCGGCATGAGCGGATGTTCATCGACCCTGCGCCGTCCCGCCGCGGCGTACCTGCCTGACCAGTGCCTTCAACTGGCCTTCGGGTGTACCCGATCTTCGGGAGAGTGGGAGTCGGTCTGCCTATGATTCGTGACCGGCGCAGGTTCGAGGGGGCGGCAAGGACATGGATGCGGTCGCGGTGTTGGCGGAAACGGTCGCGATGTGCCGGGCACGAGCGGCCGATGACCCGGTCCACCTGCCCGATCTCGCCATGGCGTTGCACAGTCTGGGTATCGCCTACCACCAGGGCGGTAGACACGTGGACGCGGTGGAGCAGACCGAGCAGGCGCTTGCGACGTGGCGTCGGCTGCCTGCGGACAACGCCGGACACCGGTTGAACCTGGCAAGCACGCTGAGCGATCTCGGCGCCATCCACGGCTTGGCCGGGCGATACGCGGACGCGATCGACCCAACCGAGGAAGCCGTCGCCCTGTGCCGGAACCTGGCGGCGGAGAACCCGGTGTTCACGGCGGACCTCGCGGGTGCCCTGGCGAACCTGGGCGGCCTGTACCGCAGTGTCGGTCAGCGGGACAAAGCGGTGGTCGTCGCGGAGGAGGTCGTCGCGCTCTACCGGGCCTTGAGCGCGCAGGATCCCGTCCAGCTGCCCAACCTCGCGACGGCGTTGAACAACCTGGGCATCGACTACGGCGATGTCGCTCGACACACGGACGCCATCGGCCCTGCGGAGGAGGCCGTCCAACTGCGCCGGACGCAGGCTGCCCAGAACGCCGACTACCTGCCCGACCTCGCGGACGCGTTGACCAACCTGGCCAACCGCTGCCAAGGCGTCGGTCGGCGCGCGGATGCCCTTGCCGCCGCGGAGGAATCCGTCACGATCTACCGGCGACTCGCCAAGCGGAATCCCGTTCACCTCGGCAATTTCGGCATCGCGCTGTCGAACCTCGGCAATGCCTGCGGAGCGGTCGGCCGACGTGTGGAGGCGGTCGCCATGAACGAGGAAGCGGCCAAGATCTTCCGCCCCCTGGCCGCGGGCAACTCCGCCCACCTGCCCGACCTCGGGATGGCCTTGAACAACCTCGGCCTCCACCTCGGCGAGACGGGGCGACATGCCGACGCGGCCGGTCTCCTCGAGGAAGCCGCGACGATCTACCGGCGGCTGGCCGCCGACAATCCCGCGTACCAGCAGAACCTGACCGCTGCCCTGGCCAGCCTGGCCCGCAGTCAGCAGAGCGGCGATGTTCAGCCAGCCAAGAAGCGCTTCTGGCGTCGAGGGTAGGCGGCCTGGCCGGCGTGGTCACTGCACGTCGGCCGGCACACGACCAGAGCAAAGCGCGCATGCCGTTCGTATCTCCCGACCAATCTCGCGGCAGGTCATGCGGTCTCGTGCTCTTCGAGCATCGCCGTCACCTCAGACGTGGGGCGAACATCGCCGAACGTCCGATAAATGGTGTACAGCGTGGCGTTGTGGTCTTCGTCGCGTCGTGCGGCGTTGGCGTCGGCGATCATGATCACACGCAGGCCCAGGGTGCTCGCATCACGAGCCGACGACTCGCAGCACACGTTGGTGACCGTTCCTGTGATCAGGACGGTGTCGATTCCCCGACGCTCCAACAACTCCGGCAGCGCGCAACGGCCAGGGAAGAAGGCGCTGGACGCGGACTTCTCGACCAGGACATCGTCGTCGTGGACCGTGAAGTCCCGCCAAAGACGGTCCGTCAACGGACCCGTGCCGCCAGAGGTGCGGAACACCTCAGCCACTTCCGGACCGAAGAACTCCTCGGCTGCAGCGTTCTGTTCCGTCACCGCCGGCAGGACCCACGCCACCGTGCCGCCGGCCGCCCGAAGGGTCTGCGCGAGGCGGCTGATGTTGGGCACGATGCCCCGGCAGTACGGGTTGTCGGCCACGAAGAACGGCACCATGTCGATGACCACCAGTGCGGTCCGGGCCGGTACGAGGCGGGTGAACGCGAAACGCCTGCCGCGACGGGCTTCGTGCCGGGCGTATTCACGGGCTTCGATCCGCCATGCGTGCAGCTTCTCTTCTGCGGCCGGTGACACGCTTCCCCGCTTCCCCGCTTCCCCGCTTCCCCGCTTCCCCGCTTCCCCGCTTCCCCGCTTCCCCGCTTCCCCGCTTCCCGGCAGACAGCCGTGATGGGTCGTCTGTCTGTTTGAGACACAGCGCGCGACGGCCTGGACAAGGCCGTCGCGCGCTGTGTCGATGTCCGTCTCAGCCGCTGACCGACGCCGAGAAGTTGTCGACCGCCAAACCGACACCACCGTTCCACGGCTCGAACCCGGCCTGGATGCTGGTCAGGTACCAGGAGTTGGTGATCGCACCACGGGCGCGCACGTCGTTGATGAAGTCGAGCACGCTGAACGACCACGAGTTGATCGGGGACGGCGCGACGTAGGAGATCACGTTGTTGCCGCCGTTGTTGCCGCGCCACACCTGCCAGCTACGCCCGCCGATGTTCGTCGTGCCCACGGCGCTGCCGATGGGCTGGATCGAACCCTGGCGGTTGAACCAGATCATGATCTCCATCTGGTTCACGCCGTTGGTCTTCGGGGTGGGGTCGAGCCAGATGTCGTAGGAGGCGTTGTAGGTGCCGCCGGTGTAGCGGTAGTTGATGGACGACGTGGCGCTGCGGATCCGGCTGACCTGCATCGGCAGTGTGGAGCCGGGGGAGCAGTTGGTGTAGTGGCAGCCGAGGAACGCCGACGGGTACGACACCGGTGCCCCGTTCGTCGGGGACGAGCCCTGCTGACGGGTGATCTGGAAGCCGGATGACGTGACGTTGATGCACTGCTGGGCCGAGGTGCCCCACCGGTTGTTCTGCACCACGTAACGGCCCTGGATGGTGGTTGAGCCGTACTGGTCGCAGATGGTCACATCGGCGTGAGCGGGGCCGGCGGTCGCGACGAAAGTGCTCGCGACCAACAAGCCGGCAGCAGCCACTGCACGGATGGTCCTTCGCATGATGACTCCAATGACAGGGGTCTGGGAGCGCTCCCAAGATACCGGGATGTCAACCAGCGCGCAGATCGTCGAATGGACGCGGATGTGTTCCTGCGAAACAGAAGTAGCTGTTCACAAGAGGCTTTGCCGGTTGCCGCGACCTCAGCCGGGCTGTCGAAGACCGCGTCGATTCGACAAATGGTGCTCGAAGCAGGCAGCGCCACTCATCGGGAGGGGAGTGGCGCTGTGGACTCACGGACGACGAGCCTGCACGGCTGGCGGATCACGCCGGAACGCGTTTGCCCGTCCAGTACGGCGAACAGGTGGGTGGCCGCCGTCGTGGCCAGCTGCTCCAGGTCGAGGTCCACAGTGGTCAGTGGGAGGCGGCAGTCCGCGGCGAAGATCTCCCAGTTGTCGTAGCCGTACAGCGGTGCGCCGCCCGCGAGGGTGAGGCCGTGTTCGGTCAGCACGTCGGTGAGCCCGGTGACCCTGTCGCGTGCGGCCCGGTAGGACTCGGGTCCGGTGATGTGGGCGATGTGCTTGCGCCGCAACGACACCAGGTGTGCGGCGGCCAGCCGTGCGGCACCGGGATGTCACGGGTGAGCGAGGGGCAACACCGCCAATGCGACCGAGATGCAGGCACTGGCCGACCGCATCCGCAACGGCGTGATCACCGCACTGTGGAACCCCGCCCGGCCTGACGTCGGCGACCCCCGACCTGGCGCAGGGCGCGGGCGTGACCGCGTCGTACACGGCCTCGGGCACCTCGACCGGCGCGACGGTGGACTGCCTCCCGATCAACGACCCGGTCTGGGGAAGTTCCGGCTCGTCCGGCGGCACGGATTCCTACGAGCCCGACCTCCGGCAGTCCCGCACGGTCGACGAGGTGCGGCTGTACTTCCGCGACGACCGCGCGGGCAACCGCTACCGGGCCCCCACCTCGTGCAACGTCCAGTACTGGAACGGCGGCGCGTGGGGCGACGCCGCCGCCCAGTCGAGATCGCCCGGCACCCCGAAGGCCAACTACAACGTCGTCCGCTTCACCCTGGTGGGCGCGCAGCGGATACGGGTGCAGACGACCTACGCCTCGGGTTTCAAGACGGCGCTGACCGAGGTGAAGGACTACAACCGTGGCGGTGGAACAGATCCAGGCCTGGGGCCGAACCTCGCGTTGGCCGCGATCCCGTCGGCGTCCTGCACCTCGGCGTGGGAGAGCGTGACCGCGTGGAACGACGGGATCGATCCGCCCTCGTTCAACGGCACGGTCGACCCGCGGTGGGGAACGTGGCCCGACACGGGGGAGCAGTGGGGTGAGCTGACCTGGGCGACGGCGCGGACCGTGAGATCCGCACAGGTCTCCTTCTTCGACGACAACGGGGGAGTGCGCCTGCCGGCGTCGTGGAAGCTCCAGTACCGGACCGGCTCCGCCTACGCGGACGTGCCGGGAGCGAGCGGCTACCCGGCCACGATCGACCAGCGCAACCAGGTCACCTTCTCCGCGGTGAGCACCACCCGGCTGCGGGCCGTGCTGCAGAGCGGCGCGAACTCGGTCGGCGTGCTGGAGGTGAAGGCCTCCGGCTGACCGGTGTCGGCGGTCGCTGGGCGGGTGATGCGGTTAGGGTGGTCCCAACTGCTCGGAGGTTGCCCGTGGATGGCGATGTGTTGCGACCGGGTGATGTGCTGGCGGCGGCCGAGAGCGCACCGCCGGTGGAGTCGGTCGAGGTCGTCGCGCGGGACCTGGCGAAGCGGTTCGAGGCCGTCGACGTGTCGTTCCTGTTGATCGACGTCGGTGATGAGCGGCTGGTGCGGCTGGCTTCGACCACCCGGGGTCTTCCCGGTGGCCGCGCGGAGAGCGTCGATCTGCGGGACAGCGTCCACGAAGAGGTGCTGCGCACCCAGCAGCCGTGGCAGGGGCCGGACGGCGCCGGGGTGCGGGTGGTGCTGCCGGTGACCAATCGCGGCGACTGCGTCGGGGTGCTGGAGGTGACGGTGCCCATGCTCGACGAGGAGGTGCTGTCGCAGCTGGGGGAGGCCGCGCACGCGTTGGCCTACGTCATCGTGACCGACCGCCGCTTCACCGATCTCTACCACTCCGGCAGGCGCACGACGCCGATGAGCCTGGCGGCGGAGATCCAGCACCAGCTGCTGCCCACGGCGTCCTGCTGCGAGGCAGCCCAGTTCACCGTGGCGGGCGCTCTGGTGCCCGCACACGACATCGGTGGCGACACCTACGACTACGCCCTGGACCGCGACGTCCTGCACCTGTCGATGACCGATGCCGTCGGTCACGACGTGGGCTCGGCGATGACGGCGACCCTCCTGGTCGGCGCGCTGCGCAGGGCCCGCCGGGCGGGCGACGACCTGGTGAAGCAGGCGCAGCAGGCCAACCACGCCCTGCTGAACCACCGCCCGGGAGCACTGGCGACCGGGCTGCTGGTGCGCGTGGACCTGCGCGACGGAGCAGTCGAACTGGTCAACGCCGGCCACCCGGCACCACTGCTGCTGCGCGACGGCGTGGTGACCGAGCTCGAACTGAAAGTCGACCTGCTCTTCGGCGTCCAACCGCACCACTACCGCGTGCAACGGCTGAACCTGCGCCCCGGAGACCGGCTGATGCTGCTCACCGACGGCATGTTCGAACGCGACGCCGAAGCCGTCGACCTCCCCGCGCTGCTCCGCAACACCGAAGCACTGCACCCCAGGGAGGTGGTGCGGGCGGCGACCAGGGCTGTGAGGCGCGAGTACCGCGATCACCTCCAGGACGACGCCACCGTGCTCTGCCTGGACTGGCACGGAATCGGCCGCACCGAACGCCAGGCGGACAACGGCGCCGACACGGACTTCGCGTCACCCTCGCGCTCGACCTCCTGACCGCGTACGCGGTCCCGTCGCTGATCTCAGGGCTTCGGACCGCTCCCGCCCATGCCCAGGATCAGCGCGACCGCGTCCTCCGAGCACGCCCCCGGCGTCAGGACCTCCTGCAGCAGCAGGCCGCGGATCGCGGCGACGGCGACGGTTGCCCTGGTCAGCGCCCTCCCGGAGTCGAGCCCTTCGCGCTCCGCGAGCGAGGCCAGCATCCTGGTGAGGTCGTCCAGCGACGAGATGAACTCGCGGAAGTCGTCCGGGCTGTACGCGGCCAGCCCCACGACGTGGAAGAACCCGCGGACGCGCGACAGCTGCTCCGGGCGGGTGTAGGCCCGCCAGATCGCCAGGACGAGGTCGTCGAACGTGCCCTCCCCGGCGTCGCGGAACAGCGCCTCGTTGTCGCGGGCCCGCTGTGCCGCGAGCACGGCCGCCAGGACGCCCGTGAGCGACCCGAAGTGGTACCGCAGGAGCGCGTGGCTGGTGTCGGTCCGGGCCGCGATCTCGCGGAGTGACGTCTCCGGAGGCGGGAGGCCGTCGTCGAAGACGTCGAGAAGACGCGCCAGGAGCCGCTCGCGTGCATCGCCGCCGCGTGCCGTGCTTGACATGACCACCACCGTAGTTTATCCATTGGATAAGCAATTTATCCAATGGAAAACCGACCGGAGGGCACGTGGGACGTTTCCAGGTGGTGGGCGCGACGGTCGTGGACGGGTCAGGTCGCGATCCGTCCACGACCGTCTCGGTCACGGTCGAGGAAGGCCGCATCACCGAGCTCGGTGACTTCAGCGCGAACGGTGAGCGGCTCGACGCCGGCGGGCTGACGATGACGCCCGGCCTGATCGACGCCCACGTCCACCTCGGGCTGTCGAGCCTGGTGCAGCCGCAGTTCTCGTTCCAGATCAGTGCCGCCGAGATCGCGGCGGACATCTTCGCCACGGCCGGCGCGGCGCTCGACGCCGGCTTCACGACCGTGCGGGACACCGGCGGGATCGACGGCGGTGTCGTCACCGCGATCGCGAAGGGCAAGGTCAGGGGTCCACGCGTGCTGTCGTGCGGCCCTGTTCAGTGCCAGACCGGCGGCCACGGCTACTACGGAGCCGAGTGGGAGCCCACCGAGCTGTGGAGCAGCCATCACGTTCCTGGACTGTGCGCCCTGTCCATGATGGCGGGCAACGCGGACGAGCTGCGGCGCAACGTGCGCGAGGCGTTCCGGCGCGGGGCGTCGTTCCTGAAGCTCTGCGTGACCGGCGGAGTCGTGGGCGGCAAGGACCGGCTGACCGACACCCAGTTCACCGTCGAGGAGATCGCCGTCGCCGTGCAGGAAGCCGCGGCGCGCGGCACCTACGTGACGGTGCACGCCCACAACAACGAAGGCATCCGAAACGCCGTCGAAGCCGGGGCGCGCTGCGTCGAACACGGCACGGATCTGGACGAGCCGACGGCCGCCCTGATGGCCGCTCACGGGGTCGCACTCGTGCCCACGTTCGCCGTCGTCGAGCGCCTCCTGCGCGATCCTGCCGCAGCCGGTCTGGACGAATCGGCACGCGATCGTGTGGCAGGGGTGCGGGAGCGGATGGCCAGGGCCCTCGCCGTCGCCAAGGAGGCCGGCGTGCGGATCGGGCTGGGCTCCGACCTCATCGGCCCGGCCCAGGACCGCCGCGGCGAGGAACTCGGACTGCGCGCACAGCTCGAGACACCGATGGACGTCCTCGTGGCGGCCACGAAGACCAACGCCGAGATCCTCGGCCTGCCCGAGGTGGGTGTCATCGCTCCCGGCAAACAGGCAGATCTCGTGCTCTGGAAAGGAAACCCGCTCGAAGACCCGAACATCTTCACCGACCCCGCCAACGCCGTACTCGTCGTCCAGTCAGGACGTGTTGTGAAGGACCTCCGATGAGCACCATGTGGCACGGCTGCCTGGCCGACACCGACTACTTCGAGATGCGCTCCAGCGCCGGACACGATTACGGCGTCTGGGTCACCACGCCGCCGCATTACGACCCCGCCACGGCACAGGCGCCCGTCGTCTACGTGCTCGACGGCAACTGGGCGGTGGGCCTGACGGCCCCGCTGATCATCACCCAGCAGGACCCCATGCAGAAGATCAAGCCGTACATCCAGGTCAGCGTCGGCTACGCGGGCGAGGAAGCGCAACACTGGGCGCGGCTGCGCAACAGGGACCTCGTGCCCCCAGGCGAGCCCGTAGCCCAGGAGTTCCTCGACGCCGTGGAAATGGGAGTCCAGGCGGGTACGACGACCCGCGAGCAGGCCGACGCCTACGTCGCCGAACTGCGAGACACCCAGGGCGACGCGTTCCTGAACTTCGTCACCTCAGAACTGCACCCCCGAATCGAACGCGACTACCGCACGGCCCCCAGCGGCCACGGCCTCTTCGGCTACTCCTACGGCGGCCTCTTCAGCCTCTACGCCTGGCTGACCGGCACCACGCTCTTCGAGAGCATCGGAGCCGGCAGCCCAGGCGTCGCCAGCGAGAACAGCCAGGTCTTCGCGCAGATCGAGGAACTGGGCGACCAACCGGCCAAGCTCCACCTGACCTTCAACGACCGGGAGATCCTCGGAAACGTGCCCGTCTACCAGAACCTCACGAAGAACGCGGCCACCGTCCTGCACCGCCTGACCTCCCGCGGCACGGCCGTCACCAGCGAGGTGCTGCGCGAAACGCACGTGACCGGCCTGCAGGCCTCGTTCCTCAGCTACCTCAGGACCTGCCGCTCCCTCTGACTGCCGGAACGGCTGAGCCAAGGTGATCAAGCAACCCCTGGGCCCGAAGAAGCGGGTGCGCTCCGCGGCGGACGACGCCGAGACCGGTCTCACGTCGAGCCGGGTCGAATCAGCCCTGTGACGGCGGTCTTCGTCGCCGCTCCGCGAGTTGCCGGTCCGGTGCGGAGCTATTTCGGGCCTTTGTCGGCGAACCCGGTGAGGTGGGCGTAGGCGACGGCGTGCGTGCGATCGCGCAGGCCGAGCTTGCGCAGGATGCTGGACACGTGGGACTTCACCGTCTCTTCGCCGACGTGCAGGAGTCCGGCGATCTCGGAGTTGGTGTGGGCGCGGGACAGCAGTTGCAGCACCTCGCGCTCGCGCACGGTCAGTCGATCGATGTGCCCCGGGGCGGCCGGTGCGCTGAGAGTGTCGGCGAAGCGGGCGAGGTGCCGCCGGACGATCGACGGATCGATGAGCACGTCGTCGCGGGCCGCGATCCGCACCGCGGCGATCATCTCCTCCGGCGGCATGGATTTGAGCAGGAAGCCGCGGGCTCCGGCGCTCATAGCCCTGTGCACGTACTCGTCGGTGTCGTGCGTGGTCAGGACGATGATCCTGGTGTGGTTGCCGGGGGAGGACAGGATCGCTGACGCGGCACCGAGGCCGTCACGCCGCGGCATGCGGATGTCGAGCACGGCCACGTCCGGGCGCAGCCGCAGCACGGCGCCCACGGCCTGATCGCCGTCAGCTACCTCGGCCACGACCTCGATGTCGTCCTCGGTGTCGAGAATGGCGCGCAGACCGGAGCGGAACACCGCGTGGTCGTCCGCGATCAGGACGGTGATGGTCATCGCGGCCCTCCGAGGTGGAATGAGACGGCAGTGCGCCAATTCTGGCCGTCCGGTCGCGGCCCTCTGGTGAGCACCCCGCCGAACTCCTCCGCACGAGCGCGGATACCGGTCAGCCCACGTCCCTCGCCGCGTGTCTCGCCACGGGGGGAGAAGGGGTTGACGGTCTCGATGTCGAGTCCGTGGCCGGTGTGGCGGACCGCGACCTCGATGGGGCCGCCGTCGCCGTGGCGCAGCGCGTTGGTCAGCATCTCCTGGACGATGCGGAAGACCGCGGCGTCGAGTCGCGCCGGCAGGTCGTGCGGTGTTCCCGAGGTGTCCAGCCGCACCTCGAGTCCGGTCTCCCGCAGGCGTTCCAGCATCGTCGGAACATCGGCCAGGCCGGGCTCGCGGTCCGCTTTCGGTCGCTGCCCCAGCAGCAGGTCGAGCATCTGCCTCAGGTCATGCAGAGCGGTGCGGCTGGAGTCCTCCACCGAACGCACCGACCTCAGAGCGGACTCGTCGCCGTCGGTCCGGGTGAGCCGCAACCGTGCCGCGCCCGCGTGCACGCTGATGGCGCTGACGTGGTGGGTGATGACGTCGTGCAGGTCGCGGGCGATCGCGGCGCGGTCCTCGGCGATGGCCGCGTCGATCTCCTGCTGGGCCTCGCGCTCCTCCTGCTCGGCCTGCCGCCTCAGTGCGTCCAGATAGGAACGGCGGGAGGTGGTGTAGCGGCCGACGAGCCACGAGATCAGCCCGATCTTCACCGCGGCCACCACGACGTGCCAGTCGAGGGTGTACCCGCGGGCGAGATGGGCGAGCACCAGGCCCCCGATCACCGCGAGCAGCGCGGCGCCGGCCGGTACTCCGCGGAGCCAGGCGCCCGCCCGGTACGACGCGACGAGAACGCCCGCCTCGTTGAGCCGGAGACCCCGCGGTCCTCCCAGCAGCAGTGCCGCGAGCACGTTCACCGCGACGGCGGCGACGGCGACGGCCCCCGACCACTTCGTCCGGGTCGCGAGCGCGGCGTCGGCCGCCACGATCGCGAGCAGCGCGGTGATCCAGGCGGCGCTGACGGGGATGTCCTGCACGACGAACGACAACACGTCCGCGGTCGCGCTCACGCCCGCGACCAGGATGGACTGTCGTGCGAGGCTGGTCCGGGCGCGGGACAGCGAAGGGCTGTTGATCACCTTGCGACAATGGCAAGCAACTCGGTCCGCGGCATCCCTCGCACGGGGGAGATGTGACTCCTCGGCAAGGGGAAGATCGGGAGGGCGCGGCTCCCTACGTTTGCCGCATGCCTTCGTTCAAGCCTTCCCGCCGGGCGGTCGCCGTCGTGGCCGCCGGGTCCGTTCTCCTCGGCCTGGCGTACCTCAGCGTGCGGCCGGAGCAGACCCTCACCGTGCCCGACGGGGCGGCTCCCGGCTCGCTGACCACGCAGCCCTGCGACTTCGACACCGAGGCGGGCGCCGTCGCCGCGGACTGCGGCACGCTCGTGGTCCCGGAGAACCGGCGTGACCCCGCGTCCGACCTGATCGCGTTGCCGGTGACCAGGATCCGGGCCACCACGCCGAATCCCGGCGAGCCGGTCTTCCGGCTGGGCGGCGGGCCCGGTGCCACGAACATGGCCTTCCGCGAGGCGAGCAGGCTCATCGGTAGCGGCGACGTGGTGCTCGTGGGGTACCGGGGCGTCGACGGATCGCGGCGCCTGGACTGCCCCGAGGTCGCCGCCGCCATGCGCGCTTCGGACGAGCTCGCCAGTGCCGAGGGCCTGCCCGCCACCACCAAGGCGTTCGAGCTGTGTGCCAAGCGGCTGACCGAGGACGGCGTCGACCTCACGGGGTACTCCATCGCGCAGCGGATCGAGGACATGGAGGCCGCTCGTACCGCGCTGGGCTACGGCCGGATCAACCTGTTCAGCTCCAGCGCCGGAACCCGCGCCGCGATGGTCTACTCCTGGCGTCATCCCGAAGCGCTGCACCGGTCGGTGATGGTATCGGTCAACCCGCCCGGCCACCTGTTCTGGGACCCCCGCATCACCGACTCCCAGTTCGCCCAGTACGCGGAACTGTGCCGCGCCGATGCCACGTGCGCCGCCCGCACCCCCGACCTCGCCGCCTCGATCCGCAACACCGCCACCGACATCCCTCAGAGCTGGGGGCCGCTGTCCATCAAGGACAGCAACGTCCGCGTCCTGAGTCAGTACGCCATGCACCACAACGGAAGCGGCTCCGCGCCCAACAACGCACCGACCGTCATCGACGCCTATCTCAGCGGGGACGCCGGTGCCCTGTGGGCGATGTCCGTTCTGGGGGACATCGCGCTGCCCGACTCGATCGTGTGGGGCGAGTTCGCCTCGTTCGCCATGATCGACGCCCCGGCGGCGCAACGGTACTACGACTCCGGCGGCGATCCCGGCTCGATCCTGGGCAACGCCTCCACCGACTTCCTCTGGGCAGGGCCCTCAGGCCTCGCCACCGTCTGGCCCGACAGCCCGGACAACGCCGAACACCGCTCGGTGCGGTCCAGCGACGTAGAGACACTGCTCGTCAGCGGTGAGGTCGACTTCTCGACTCCGGCCCAGCTCGCCACCGACGAACTGCTCCCATCACTGCCCCGCGGCAAGCAGGTGGTCCTCTCCGGCCTTGGCCACACCGCCGACTTCTGGGAACACCGCCCCGAAGCGGGCAAGCACCTGCTTACCACCTTCTACGGCACCGGTCAGGTCGACAGCGCCGGGTTCGGCAACCGTCCAGTGGCCTTCGACGACGTGCCGTTGAGCATGTCCACCATCGCCAAGCTCCTGATCGGCGTCACCGTCGCCGGCGCACTGCTCGGCCTGGCCGTGCTCGCACTGCTCGCCCGCAGCGCCCGTCGGCGCGGCGGGTTCAGCTCACGGGCGAGCGCCTGGATCCGGGTGCTGACCGCGCTCCCGCTCGGCCTGGGAGGCTGGCTGCTGGGCGTCCTGGTGGTCTGGACGATCAACCCGGACGACTTCGTGGCCAGCGCCACCGTGATCGTGCCCGGCACCGGCGTGCTGATCGGTCTCGGCGCCTACCTGGCGTGGGCTCGTCCCGAGCGGACACCGCAGGTCCGGCGCACGGGGATGATCGCCGCGATCGGCGCGGCTGTCCTGGGGGCCGCGCTCGGCGCCGCCGCGCTGCCCGACCTGATGGCCCCGCTCACCGCAGTCCTCGGTGCCGCCACGGCCGCGAACCTCGCCCTGATGTTCGGTGCGAAGGCAGAAACCACCTCCGGGGATCCCTCAGGTCCGCGATCAGGCTGAACGAGCATCCGGCAGAGGCATGCGCCGACAACCGTCCGCTCAGCCTGTTCGATGAGGGGCCGAGCCCGTGAGCGAGATCCTGCGGCTGTGTTCTTGGGTAGTCACAGGATCGCGGCCTCGTCCATCGCGTCGCTGCATCGACGCGATGACTCCTTGCGGTGGTGTGAGGTGTGCGGAGCTGGCGACGAGGAACCTGGCGGCGGTCAGACGAGCCGGGTCGGTGCCGCCGGCCCGCCTGACCGCCGGGTTCAGCGGACGTGGATGTTCGGTTGTGGCGGCGTGCTCATGCCGTTGCCGAGGAAGAAGCTCGGATGTGGCGGCTGGTTGTAGGCGGTGTTCTGCCACGCGATTGCGACGCGGTACTGGGGGTCGTGCAGCAGGGTGTGGATCCGCCGATCGGTCTGTGTCGTGGTGGCGTAGATGCGCAGGGCGGCGTTGTCGTCGCGGGGCAGGATGACCTCCTCGCGCCAGTCGCCGAACAGGTCACCGGACAGCGACGGGGTGGATTTGGTGCCGTTGATGGAGTGTGCGCCGGAACCGGTGAGCAGCCGGGTGTCGCCGTTGGTGCCGTATTTGTCCACGTGGTTGCCGTCGAGCAGCTCACGCACCGGGTCGGCGTCCCACCAGGCGAGGAAGTTCGCGCTGGCGGGTGCTCGTCCGACGCTGCCGCCGGATGAGTTGAACGCGTTCGTCAGACCGGTGCCCTTGCCCCAGAACTCCGCGCCGGGGTTGCCTGCGTACACGTCACCGGCCACACCACGAGCCGGGCCCTCGCAGTTGCAGGTGTTGTTCTTCTGCATGATGACGGCACCGGTGCGGGCGTCGCGCAGGGTCGCGGCGGCGCCGGAGCTCTGCTCGTGGATCTGCCAGATCTCCTGACCTGGGCGGTTCGGCACGAAGTCGCTCACGTGCAACGCGTCACCGTGGGCGTAGAAGTTCGTGGTGTAGCGGCCGGTGCCGTCGGAGTTGATGGTCATGCCGCCGTAGATGATCTCGTCGGTGCCGTTGCCGTCGACGTCCGCGACGGACAGGGAATGGGTGCCCCGCCCCGTCCACTGCCTGCCCGCGGTGCCGGAGTCGAACTTCCAGCGCCGGGTGAGCCGGCCGTCGCGGAAGTCCCACGCCGCGATCGCGCTCTTCTCGTAGTAGCCGCGGCCCATGACGATGCTGGGCCGCTTCCCGTCCAGGTAGGCCGTGCCCGCGAGGAACCGGTCGCCGCGGTTGCCGTTGCAGTCACCCCAGTCGCAGATGTTGCCGCGGGCGGGGTCGAAGGGCACCGTGGACATGACGGCGCCGGTGAGGCCGTTGAACACCGTCAGGTACTCGGGCCCGGTGATGATGTAGCCGGAGGAGTTGCGGTGGTCGGCCCCGGCGTTGCCGATCACCTGTCCGGTGCCCGAGACCGTGCCGTCACCGGTCTTGACCGCCAGTTCCGCCCGGCCGTCTCCGTCGTAGTCGTACACCTGGAACTGGGTGTAGTGCGCACCGGCGCGGATGTTGCGACCGAGATCGATCCGCCACAGTCGCTGTCCGTTGAGCCTGTACGCGTCGATGTAGACGCTGCTGGTGCGACCGGACTGCGAGTTGTCCTTCTGATCGCTGGGATCCCACTTGAGGAGGATCTCGTACTGGCCGTCGCCGTCCACGTCACCGACGCTCGAGTCGCCGGCCGTGTAGTTGCTGCCCGGCCGGGAGATCGGCACGTCCAGGTGGTTGCCTCCGGTGAAGCGCAGAGACGGCTTGGACGGCTCCTGTTCCACCCCGTCCCTGAGCGCGCGGACCGTGTACGCGGCGTCCGCGGCCGCCCCCGAGTCCAGGAAGTTCGTGGAGTTGGTGATCGGCGAAGCGTTCAGTTTCGTGGTGCCGCGGTACACGTTGAACCCGGTCGAGGCCGGCTCGTACCCGAACAGCCGCCACGAGACCAGGTTGCCGGTCCCGGAGCGCACGCTGACCAGGCCCCGGTCGAGGTCTTCCACCTGCCTGCCCTCGGCAGGAGGGGTGCCGCCGGCCTCGAAGTCGAGGTAGTCGATGTTCGCCAGGCCGTCGGCCGTGGTGGGGCTCAGCCGAAGAGTGTTCGCGCCCGCGTTCACCGGCACGGTGAGCGTCCTGGTGCCCCACGCGGTCCAGGCCCCGGTCGGGGCGAACGTGACGCCCGCGTGGGCGACCGCGCCGTTGACCAGCAGGTCGGCGGGACGGTCGGCGGCTCCGCCGTTGGCGTACCGGACGGCGACGGTCGCTGTACCGGCCGCGGACGCGGTCGCGGTGAACTGCGCCGCCGCGCCGACCGCGTTGCCGCCGTTGCAGAATCCGCTGCCGGAGTAGCCGGTGTGGTTGGACTCGACGACACCGTCGCAGATGGCCGGTGCGCTTTCCGCTTCATGACGGGTCGCCGCGGCCGAAGCCGCTGAGATGACAAGGCCGTTGCTGGCCAAGGCCAAGGCGACGACACCGGTGGCTAGCCGTGTGGTACGTCGTCTGTGCGACAACATGGTCGACCTCCGAAAGGTGTGAGTCGAATGCCGCGACGGCGCAGCGGTCGGTCTGGAGGAGATCGACCGCGTAACGCGTCGTTGGTGTGAAAAGTGCCTTCTGGCGGGGTCTGTGGAGGCTCAGTTCGTGCGGTGCACGGCCGTCCAGGCCGACACGCCGTCGAGCTGGAAGGTCTGCACCTAGCTGCACGCGCCGAGGTCGTACCGCGCGATGTTCATCCCCGGGTCGGGGAGCGACTGTCCGCTGTGGACAACTTCTGCACGGGCACTTCCCGTGCCCACTGTCGTCGCCGCGACGGCGGCCGCTGCACCGGACAACACCGTCCTCCGGGTGATCACGAGGATCTCCAACTCGGCTCGTCCGGTACCGGCTAACGGAGGCCGCTCATGATGGCGTTGATGATGCCTTGCTGCGTGACCGCGTAGCTCTTCCGGTCGAACAGCCCGAACCCGTACTGGCCGTTGTGGCCGTTGTCCCAGTAGACGGTGGCAGCGCCGTACTTCTTCGACGTGGCCACGACGGCGCGGGCGAAGTCGGCGCGGTACCTGTTGTTCGACGAGTCGAACGACGACTTGTCGATCGAGCCGTACTCACCGACGACGACGGGGTAGCCCTTCGCCACGAAGGTGTCGCGCATCAGCTTCAGCTGCGAGTCCAGGTAGTCCTCCTGTCCCCAGGTGGACTTCTTCGACGGGTTGTTCGACCCTCGTCCCCACTGCGTGATCTTGCCGTTCTCCTCCCCGGCGAAGTCCCACGGGGCGTAGTAGTGGACGGAGATCATGATCCGCTTCTCGTTGCCGGGGATCGAGGGGGACCGGAACTGGTCGGTCGGCAGGCTGAAACCGTAGTTCCCCGCGGTGTAGTCGATGTTCGTGTTCCAGCCGGGCACGAGCAACCATCGCGAACCGTTGTTGCCACCGGCCCTGCGCACGGTGTCCACGAAGATCTGGTTGTAGCTGTTGATGTTCGAGTAACACGGCTGGGTCGGGCGGCCGAACTGCCCGTCGAAGTTCTCGTTCATCGATTCCAGAACCAGGCGTTGGTCGTAGTTCTGGAACCTCCGCGCGATCTGCTCCCACGCTTTCTGGTACTTGGTCCTGATCGTCGTCTGGGACGACGAGTCGCAGATCAGCCAGGAGCCGGCGACGTTCTTGTAACCGTCGCCGTGCATGTTGATCAGCACGTGCATACCGCGGTCGTAGGCGTAGTCGACGACCTGCTGAATCCGGTTCAACCAGGAGGAGTTGATCAGGTAGTTCGGCCCTGAACCGATGTGCCGCAGGTAGGAGACCGGGATTCGGATCGTTTTGAACCCGGAGGCCTTCACCTTGTCGATGAGGGCCTGCGTGACGACGGGCTGCCCCCACGCCGTCTCGCCGGGAGTTCCGTCGATGGTGCTCTCCAGCTGGTTGCCCAGGTTCCAGCCGGCACCCATGTCGGCAACGATCTGCGAGGCGTTCAGCTGACCCGCGGTGCCGGCAGCTGCCGGACTGACCAAACAGGACGCGGACACGGCGGCCACCAGCACGGTGGAAAGAAAACCGATCCTGGTCCTACTTGCCTTCGAGCCCATGAGTTCTTCTCGCTTCCGGTCTTGAGTGGCCAAAACCAGCTGATCCGCCCACGGTACCCAGCACGTGGGAAAGCGCTTTCCAACATGGCAGGGCCGATCAGTTCAGTCAATCCCTTGTGGCGCTTCGGATCCGTGCGTTCGACCTGGATCGACGAATTCGATTCGAAGTGGTGCGGGTGTGCGGCCACTTTCGACAACGTCAGGGCTCGCAAGAAGACCCGCGGTGCCCGGAGCGGGCACCGCGGGCGTGTGCGGCGGGTCAGCGGACCTGGGCCGACCGGATCACGTTGAGGCGCACCGCCTCGGTCAGGACGAGGTTCGACATCATCTCCGCGCCGTAGGAGGAGAAGTGCGTGTTGTCACCCGCTTCCCTGGTCAGGTACAGCCGTTCGGATGCCGCTGTGCCGAGCTGCTCGACCAGCGCGGCGGACGCCGACGTCAGGTCGATCAGCGCGGTGCTCTGCGCGGTGGCGACGGCTTTCATCTCCGCGGGCAGGTTCACGCCGAGCTCGTTGACGTGGCGGGCGGTCCCGGTGAGCTTCCCTCCGGAACCGAACAACCTGCGCACCGGCGGCGTCACCAGCACCGGCGTCCCTCCCGTCGCGCGCACGTCGCGCACCATGCGGGTGAGGTTGGCGCGGAAGGAGCTCGCCGAGGTGCGTTTGTCGTTGTGGCCGACCTGGATCATGACCGTGTCACCGGCGCGGGTCTGCGACCTCACCGCGGGGAACAGCGCCGCGTTCGACAACACCGAGCCTGAGCTCTCCCCGGAGTCGGCGTAGTTGGCCACCGACAGGCCCTGGCGCAGCGACCGGGGAAGCATCTGGCCCCACCCTGTGTAGGGAGCGCTGGGCTGGTCGCACACGGTCGAGTCGCCCACGAGGAACAGCGCAGGAGGCCGCACCGGCGAGATGGTGACCGCCTCGACCGCCGGAGAGCGACCGTCGAAGACGAGCGTGAGCCCCGGGGTGCCGGTGCCACCCTGGCCGGTCGGTTGCCCCTCCGGCTGCCGCACGTTGACGGTGACGACCTGCTCGGTGAGCCGGCCGGCCGCGGTGTCGACGGCGGAGAGCATCCGGCGCCGCGCCTCCGCCAGTAGTCCGGTGTTCGCGGCGCGGACAGGGCTGCCCAGCCGCACGCTGACGTCGTAGTGACCGGGGGACACGGTGAAGTGGCAGGTGATCGGACCGGTGCCGGTGCAGCCAGGCGGTGCCGAGGACGCGGACCCGGCGGGAAGGGCGACGAGGACGCCCGCGGTGAGTGCCACGCCGAGCACCGAACGCAGGACGGTGGTCCGGTCGAGCATGGGTTCTCCTTGGTGGTAGGTGGTCGTGAGTGTTGTTCCGCAGGACGTGGTGCGCCTCGCGGGTGGAGTCGAGGCCGCTGCTCACCGCGGTGCCTGCCGGATGCCGGCGGCGGTCTGATCGCGTCGGCGTTCGACCGCCACGGCCGCCATCACCACGCAACCGTCCAGAGGTCGTGGCACCGTCCACGTGCGCCTTGATGTGCGCGCTGCCCGCTGCGGGGAAGTCCGGCCGTCGGTACGTCCTCGAGCTCACCTTCGGTCGCGAAAGCCGGTTCACTGGCAACGGCCAGCATCGGGACAGTGATCGGTGCGGAGAGCTCCAGCAGCCGGTTCTTCTCGAGGGACATCATCGTCTCCATGGCTCGCGGAAGCGGGAAAGCGCTTTCCCAACCTCAGGGTCGCGGCGAAGTGGTGCTCCAGTCAAGGCCTGCCTGGGTCAGCCCGGTGTCGAAGAACGGCCCGACACCGCAGACATCCGAACGGGTCAAGCTCGTGGCAAGGAATTTTTGAACGTGCACGGTGGTGTCGAATTCGACGGTGCGTTCGACCACGTTGGATGGATCAGGCCGACACGCGGACGAGGCCGGAGGTCCTGTCCGGACGGTGCGCGAAGGGACTCGATGCCGTTCTGTGCGCCGCGGGCGGCAGCGGGTAGGGATCGGTCACGCAGTGGTGGGTGCGGGAGGCGGTGTCTGCCAGAAGATCCGCGCGTTGTTGATACCCCTGACCACGCCGGTGCGAGACATGGCCAACAACGATGAACCGTTTCAAAGCCTTTGGCAAGAGTTCGTGTCAGGACGGTTTCCTCCAGGAAAACGGCACCTTGACGACGTGATGTGGCGCACATACGGTTCTTGAAACGATTCAACCGGAGGTGGGTTCGATGCGGGGAGTGGCGGGCCGCAGCACGAGCGTTCTGTTAGTGGCGGCGGTGTTGGGCGCCGCGCTGAGCGGGTGCGGTGACGACCGGGCGGGCGGCCAGGTGACCCTGCGGTTCGTGTGGTGGGGCAACGAGGACCGCGCTGAGGTGACCAGGAACGCCGTCGACGAGTTCCAGCGGCGCAACCCCGAAATCAAGGTCGAGACGGAGTACAGCGGTTACGACCCCTACTTCCAGAAGCTCTCCACCCAGGTCGCCGGCGGCACGAGCCCTGATCTGCTTCAGCTGGACCGGCCCACGCTCGGTGAGTACGCCAAGCGCAACGTGCTCGCCGATCTCGGTGAGTACGCGGGAAAGTCGCTGCGTGTCGACCGGATCAGCTCCAACCTGCTGGCGGGCGGCAAGGTCGACGGCAAGCAGTACGCGATCGCCGCGGGCCAGACGACGCAGGCGCTGATCCTCGACCCTGCTCTGTTCGCGGCCGCCGGTGCCACCGCGCCGACCGAGGCCGGGCAGACCTGGACGTGGGCGCAGTTCGCCGAGGCGATGAACCGCATCGGGGCGCAGGGTGCCGTCGCGGGTACCACTGACCCGGGCTGGGCGGTGGACTGGTTCGAAGTCTGGTTGCGGCAGAACGGGAAACAGCTTTACACCGAGGACGGCGAGCTCGGGTTCGAGGCGGCTGACCTGGAGCGTTATTGGACGATGTTCGGGAAGTTGCGGGCCACCAAGGGTGTGACACCACCGGAGGTCACGACCAAGCAGGACGGTGGCCTGCAGAACTCCGGCATGGTCACCAGGAAGGCTGCCTCGGAGGTCGGCTACGACTCGTCTCTCACCGGGTACTTCTCCACCTACGGCCAGAGTCTCAAAACCGCGTCGCTGCCCAGCGACAACGCATCCGAGCCCGGCATGGCCGCGCTGCCGCCCGTGTCGTTCGCGGTGTCGCAGCGCTCCAAGCACAAGGAGGCGGCGGTCAAGCTGCTCGACTTCCTGCTCAACGATCCGGACGCGGGCAAGGTGCTCGGCGCATCCCGAGGTGTGCCGCCGAACGAGGACATCCGTGCCCAGGTGTGCGCGTCCTCCACCGGAGGCAACAAGCTGGTCTGCGACCACCAGGCCGCGCAGAAGGACAAGATGGGACCGGCGTTCGGACCTTGGCCCTCCGGCTCCTCAGCGATCAAGCGCGACTTCCAGCGCACCTACGACGACGTGATCTTCAAGCGCGCGAACGTCGGTGAGGCCGCCCGGCGCGTGGTGCAGGACGCCAAGCTTTCCCTGGGGTACTGAGCATGGTCCAGTCCGTGCTCACCCGGCCGTCGCGCCCGACGCCGCCTCCTCGAACCCCTGCCCCGAAGGGGAAACGACGCCACGGACAGGGCGCGGCGTACCTGTTCCTGTCGCCGTGGATCATCGGCGCCGCACTGCTCACCATCGGTCCGATGATGGCGTCGCTGTACCTGTCGTTCACCGACTACGACCTTTTCAGCCCGCCGCAGTGGGTCGGCGTCGACAACTACGTCGCGATGTTCACCGGCGACGACCGGTTCTGGCACGCCGCCGGTGTCACGGCGAAGTACGTGCTGATCTCCGTGCCGGTCAAGCTCGGACTCGCGCTGGCGGTGGCGATGCTGCTCAACCGCCCGCGCCGCGGTGTCGGGCTGTACCGCTCCGCGTTCTACGCGCCGTCATTGCTCGGAGCCAGCGTCAGTGTCGCGCTCGCGTGGCGTGCGATGTTCTCCACCGACGGCACCGTCGACCGGGTGCTCGGTGCGGTCGGTCTCGACCTCGGTGGCTGGGTGGACAACCCGGACCTCGCGCTGCTGACGCTCGTCGCGCTGGCGGTGTGGCAGTTCGGCGCCCCGATGGTGATCTTCCTGGCGGGGCTCAAGCAGGTGCCGCCAGAACTGTACGAGGCGGCCGAGATCGACGGCGCCGGCCCGGTGCGCCGGTTCATCAGCGTCACCATGCCGCTGCTCACGCCGGTGATCCTGTTCAACCTGGTGCTGGAGACCATCCACGCGTTCCAGGCGTTCACCGGCGCGTTCGTGGTCAGCAGCGGACGTGGTGGGCCGAGCGACTCGACCCTGCTCTACACCCTGTACCTGTACCAGCGCGGGTTCAGCGACTTCCGGATGGGCTATGCATCGGCGATGGCGTGGGTGCTGCTGGTCGTGGTCGCGATCATCACGGCGCTGGTGTTCCGCAGCGCTCGTCGCTGGGTCTTCTACGCGGGGGAGGGGCGATGAAGCGGGTGGTGTGGCACGGCGTCGTGCTCGTGGTGCTGCTCGTGCTGCTGTATCCGTTGTTGTGGCTCATCTCCACGTCGTTCAAGCCCGCGACCGAGGTGGTGTCGTCTCTGGCGTTGTTGCCGTCGGAGCCGACGGTGCGCAACTACGGTGAGGTCTTCGACGGTGTCGGAGGGCACGGGGTGCTGCACTACTTCGGCAACTCGCTCGTGATCGCGGCCGGAGCGGTGGTGGGCAACGTCCTCTCGTGCTCGCTGGCCGCGTACGCGTTCGCCCGGCTGCACTTCCGCGGCCGGGGACCGCTGTTCGGATTCATGATGATCACCATCATGCTGCCGCAGCACGTCGTTCTGATCCCGCAATACGTGATCTTCCAGCAGCTCGGGATGGTGAACACGTTCTGGCCGTTGGTGTTGCCCAAGTTCCTCGCCACCGACGCGTTCTTCGTGTTCCTGATGGTGCAGTTCATCCGCTCGCTGCCACGGGAACTGGACGAGGCGGCCACTTTGGACGGATGCGGGCCGGTCGGCACGTACCGGCACGTCGTGCTGCCGCTGCTGCGTCCGGCACTGATCACCACGGCGATCTTCACGTTCATCTGGACGTGGAACGACTTCCTGAGCCAGCTCATCTACCTCAACGATCCGGAGAAGTTCACGTTGCCGCTGGCGTTGCAGCTGTTCATCGACCAGGCCACGCAGTCCGCCTACGGCCCGATGTTCGCCATGTCCGTGCTGGCGTTGCTGCCGATCGGGCTGTTCTTCCTGGCCTTCCAGCGGTTCCTGGTCAACGGTGTGACCACATCAGGGCTCAAGGGATGAGCGCGGCCGTGCGGTCGCTGTCGCTCGCGGCGGAGGTCCTGCTGGTCGGGGTGCTGGTGTGCCTCTCAGCGCTGCCGGTGCTGACTTCACTGGCGGCGGCCACCGCGGGGGCGGTGCTGGTGCGCGAGCTGGTGCGGGAGGGCCGGACGCCGGCCGTGCGACGGTACTTCGACTTGCTCGGGGAGGGGATGCGCGATCCGGTCGCCGTCTTGGCACCGCTGGTCTTTCTTGCCGTCGCGGTGCTCGACGTGATCGCGTTGCTGGGAGGCCTGCCCGGCAGCCGGGTGATCGGCCCGATCATCGGGTTCCTGCTCGCGGGGGTCCTGGTCGTCCTGCTGCGCACCGCCGCGCGGTGGCGGACCGGTGACCGGTGGGCAGCGATGCTGGCGGTGCCGAAGGTCGACCTGCCGGGTGATCTGGCGCTGCTCGGCGCGGTCGTGGTGGCGGTGCTGGTCGTCGCCCAGGCGCCCGCGTTCGTCGTGGTGGTCCCAGGTCTGCTCCTGTTCGCCGCTGTGGCCGTGGAACACCGGTGAGGGTCGTGCTGGCGGGCGCTTCCGGGTACGGGCGGAGCTACCTGCGGGAGGTCGCCGACCTGGAGGTGTTCGGCCTCGCGCGACTGGCCGGCGTGTGCGAGGCCGGGCCCATCGACGCCGAGGGGCGGGCACTGATCGGAGACCGGCCGGTCAGCGCGGACCTCGGTGACCTGGTGAACGACGCCGATGTCGTCATCGTCGCCACTCCCGCGCACTTCCACCTGCCGATGGCGTTGCAAGCGTTGGAGGCGGGCGCGCACCTGCTGCTGGAGAAGCCGCCCACGACGACGTTCGACGGCTGGCGCGAGCTCGTCGCCCGCGCAGAGGACCGCGTGTGTCAGGTCGGTTTCCAGAGCCTGGGTTCCGGTGCCGTGCACCGCGCCGCCGAACTCGTCCGCTCGGGTGCGCTGGGCGAGGTGCGTGGAATCGGCGTGCGCGGGACCTGGCTGCGCGACGACGCCTACTACGCACGGGCCGCGTGGGCGGGCCGGCGCGTGCTCGACGGCGTCGCGGTGGTCGACGGCGCGCTGACGAACCCGTTCGCGCACGCGGTGGTCACCGCACTGGCGGTGGACGGCGGGCAGGACGTGCGCAATGTCGAACTGGAGCTCTTGCGTGCCAGGGATGTCGAGGCTGATGACACCTCGTGCGTGCGCTTCCAGACCGGTCGCGGTACCACCGTGGTGGTGGCGGTCACCTTGTGTGCGGAGACAGCGGAGGAACCGGTGCTCGTCGTGCACGGCAGCCAGGCGAGGTTGGAGCTGCACTACACCCAGGACCGGCTCGTCGTGGACGGCGTGGTGGAACAGCACGGATCCGTGACGCCGCTGCGGAACCTGCTCGACCACGTGCGACATGGTGCACCGCTCTTCTCGCCCCTGTCGGCGAGCGCCGGGTTCATGCGCGTGCTGGAGGAGGTGCGAGTCGGTCCGCCGCCGCTGCCGATCCATCCGGCGTGGTTGCACCGCGACGACGACGTCGTGCACGTACGCGGTGTCGACGCCGCCGTGAGGCAGGCCGCCGACCGCCTCCACACCTTTGCCGAGCTCGACGTGCCCTGGTCGCGGCTACGGCAGGTAGCGGGACCTGTGACCACTGGAAAGCGACTGCCCGGGGTCGTGCCGAAGCCCGCGCTGCATCCGGTGCGCACGTTGGACGGCGTGGTCGTGACGGACGAACACCCTCCGGACCACCCCTGGCACCGCGGCATGGGTCTCGCGTTGTCCTACGTCAACGGTGTCAACCTCTGGGGAGGCCCCACCTACCTTCCCGGCCAGGGCTATGTGGACCGCGGCGTCGGCATGGTGAGCGAGGCTGAACCGGCCACGGTCGACTGGTGTGACGCGGCCGGTCGGATGATGATGCGCGAACGGCGGTCCGTCGGCGTGCGGGCGGTGGCGGGCGGCGTGGAGATCCGCTGGCGCAGTGACCTCACCGCCGCGGTCGATGTGAAGCTGACCAGTCCCGGCAGCCGAGGCTGTGCAGGTGCGGGGTACGGCGGGTGGTTCTGGCGGCTTCCTCCGCTCGACCCCGACCGGGTCGAGGTGTTCACACCGCACCACAGGGGCGAAGATGCGGTCAACGGCACGTGCGCCGAGTGGCTGGCTGTAGTGGTGAACAGCGACACGCCGTGGACCGCCGTGCTCCGAGGGCCACTGGACCCGTGGTTCGTCCGCCTCCGCGAGTACCAGGCGATCGGCTCCGCACTCGCGTGGGACCGACCCCGCCTGCTCACGACCGGAGAGGAGCTGTCCGTCGAAGTCGGTGTGGAGCTGTACGACGGCGTGTACCAGCCTGGGAGGTGACGTGGGCGAACACCATGAACGGGTGCGTGCGTGGATTCGTACCGATGGCCGTCCGATCGACGAGACCACCGGCGGCGCCAGCCTGCCCTGAAACGTTTCATGAGCCCAGCCCTGGCGGGCCACTTACGTCCTGGAGCGTTATCCGGCAGTAAGCTGGTGCTTTGGCGCGATTCATCAGGAGGCGCGGGTGGGCTCGCCTGTCAGGATCCGGGACGTGGCGATGCGGGCGAAGGTGTCTGTGGGCACGGTGTCCAACGTTCTGAACCGTCCCGAGGTCGTGACGCCCGCTACCAGGGATCGCGTGCTGAGCGCGATCCGCGAGCTGGGATTCATACGCAACGACGCCGCCCGGCAACTGCGCTCCGGCACACCTCGCGCGATCGGGCTGATAGTGCTGGACGTGGCGAACCCCTTCTTCACCGATGTCGCGCGCGGCGTGGAAGAGGCGGCGAGCGAGGCCGGTCACGTCGTGATCTTGTGCAACAGCGACGGGTCGTCCCAGCGCGAGGCCCGGCACGTCGAGTTGCTGGGCGAGCAACGCGTGCATGGTGTGCTCATCACGCCAGTGGACCTTGACGTCGTCGGCAGACTGCGCGAGCGCGGTGTGTCGGTGGTGCTCGTGGACCACCCGACCGACGACCCGGACGCGTGCTCAGTGGCGGTCGACGACCTGGCCGGCGGCGAACTGGCCCTGACGCACCTGCTCGCCGAGGGCTACGAGCGAATCGTGATGGTGAACGGGCCGTCGCACATCCACCAGCTGCGACAGCGCCACCGGGGCGCGCTCGCCGCCGTGCGCAAGGCGGGCAGGCCGGCGAAGGTGCTGGAAGAGCTCAAGGTGCCGAGCCTGAGCGTCGCATGTGGACAGCGTGCGGGCGAGCAGATCCTCGCTCGCGCGGTCCGGCCGGACGCGGTGTTCTGCGCGAACGACATGGCGGCACTGGGGGTGTTGCAGGTGTTCGTGCGGGCCGGGGTGCGGGTGCCGGAGGACATCGCGATCGTGGGGTACGACGACATCGACTTCGCGTCCGCCGCTGCGGTCCCGCTGACCTCGGTCCGGCAGCCACGTCAGCAGATCGGTCGCACCGCCGCCGAGATGGTGATCGCCGAGACGCTCGACGCCGACCACGAGCACAGGCACGTGCTGTTCGAGCCGGAGCTCGTGGTGCGCGAGTCGAGCAGGCGGCCACGGCGGAAACGGTCTCGTTGAAGCTGGTCACCGCCGCCGCGTGCCTCCTGTCGCCTGAAATCGATGATTTTCAATGCGCTGCAAAGTGGAAAGCGCCTACCTGGCGACCGGCGCGCCTTGTTGGATGAATCGTTTCAACCATTGACCGGTCTAGGTGTCGGTGCTGTCAAGGCAGGAGACGGCTGCGCGCCCGAGCTGCGGCTGGTCGGTCGTCGCCGGTGGAGTGCCCGCGGATGTCGCTGTGGTGGCACGACACGTCGACGGTGGCGCGTTCTTCGGCTTCGGTGTGGCGGCCGTATCGGGCTGGAGGCCGCTCTCCCCAGCTGCGCCTGCCCGATCACCTCACCACCACGGGACGAACGCTGGTAGCCGCTCATCGCAACGACTGCCTGCTGCCGTCGTTCGCCCTGCGGGAATTCGATGAGCTGACGAGCACGGACCTGCTCGCCCGTCAGGACTGGCAGGACGCGTTCGCGCACAGCCGGCTCGGCGGCACGGCCCTTGCCGCGCCGATCCTCCGGCGCGGGCAACCAGCCCCGGTGTGCGAACGATCACATCGCGAAGCTGGGGCCGGTGTGGTGAGAGCTCAACACCCGATCCGCGTGGTCGCCAGCGCGATGTCGTCCATCCAGACGTCGTAGGCGCCATCGTTGGGCTGGTAGAGCTGCCAGCCGAACTTGACCGAGTCGAAGCGTGGGAACACGAAGTCCACGGGGTTTCCGCCGTGCTCGTGCGTCGACACGGTCAGGTCCGGCTGGTGGACGCCGTCGAACCAGAGCTCGATCCGGTTGTCGGTGGCGTCCATCCGCCACTCGACGCACTGCCAGACGTCCTCGCGGGACGGGGCAGACTCGCGCCAGTTCGTCCAGTCGCCGGTCGGTCCACCGTCGGCACCCACACCCCACAGCGCACGGCCTGCGGTGGGCACGTACTGGCCACCCAGCGGCCGCACGACCTCCGGACCTTGGCCGGTGGCCTCGACGAGGGTGTAGTGGGCCCAGTCGGGCCTGCGCGGAAAGGCGTCGGTTCGGAGCCGGAGCCTGCCGTAGAAGCTGTTTTCAGAAGGCGAGAAGTCCTCGACCCGGAGGAACGCGCGGCCATTGCGTTCGGTGTGCACGTGCAGAACCCGTTGACCGCGTGCGGCCTTCTCCACGGTGAGGGTGCCGTGACTGGTGTCGACGCCCCACCTGAGGCTCGTCGCGCCGCCGAGGGGCACGGACTGGAAATCCTCGCAGAACAGCATCTTCTGCCGCGCGCATCCGGATGGTGCGTGCGCTGCGGCGACCGGTGTGAGGATCACGACGAGGGACAAAGCCATGAGTGAAGAGAACGCTTTCCGCAGTGACATGCCTGCAACTTAGAAGAGCGGGACACCCTTGGGGATCGAGGTGTCCCGACTTCGCCGGGTTCGAGTCGAAGTGAACGTCGAATCGACGGGATCGTTGCGTCACCGAGACTTCCTACTCCACACGATCCATGAGGGTCGGGGCGACCGCGCTCGTCCTCGTCCTCACGGCTGTCCTTCCGAGCCCTGAGCGTGCGGCGGCGTGGGAGGACGTGATCGGGCCTGCTTCCTTCGCCGGCTACGGCGCATTGGGTTTGGAGTGGACTACAACGGCGCCGCCCGCATGTACGGGAGCACCACCGACGACAACCACGTGTCGTTGTCGGGCGAGCAACAGTCAAGACCTGTGGATGAAGATCTTTCAGGCTGAGGTGTGGGGTGCGTGTTCGTCGGGTCGTTCGACGAGTTCGCCGTTCTCGAAGCGGGTGCCGGCGCGGACGAGGGCGACCAGTTCTTCTACGATCGGTGCGACGCTGGATTTGTTGCGGCGGCGTGAACGAGCGCCCGGGCGATGCCCTGTCGGCGCCTGTGGAACGGAATGGAGATCAGGCCGAGTTCGCCGCCATGATCCATCGGTCGGCGCCTGCGAGCCGCTCTACGCGACGGCCGGTCCCGGCGCTCCGGGCTGTCGCGAAGCGGACTTCTCCGGGCCGCACCGACCAAGGCGACGACGAGTTGAATGACCGCGATCGTGCCAGAGCCCGCGCACGTCGTGCGACCATTTCACTCCGCGCCGAACAACCAGGCGCGGGGTGACACATGGGGGAGCAAGTGAGAACCAGGTCTGCGGCCGCCTTGACGGCGCTTGTGCTCGTGACCATGGCTGCGTGCGGCACCGACGTGCCCGCCGGGCTCGCCGACAAGGTCAAGTCGGGCTGTCCCGACCTGCTGCGGCCAGAACCGCTCGCGGTCATCACCAAGGGCTTCGTGGTCTCGGAGGTGAACTCCCCGGAGACCAACGGCTGCCATGTCTTCGTCTCGACCGGACGCAAGGCGCTCAGCATGGGGCTTGTCGCCTACTCGAGCCCGGAGGAGTCGGAACGGCTGACACCGATGCTCTGCACCGGCGGCGAGCTGGACGCCGAGACCAAGGCGTGCACGGCCGGCACGGTCGACGACGAGACGTATTCACTGCACGCCGTGGCCGGGCGGTGGAGCGTGGGGGTGTCGGTGTTCGAGATTCCGGTGACCGACGAGGTGAAAGGCGCCGTGCAGCAGATCGTCGAGGACCTGAGGAGCTCCGAAAAGACCCGCGGCTAGACCAGTTCGCAGGTGACCTCGACGAACAGGTCGGACTCGCCGTCAACGAGTTGGTTGCCGGCGTCCCTGCGCCGCACCGGGCAGATGCCAGGATCGAAGGGCGTGGCGTCGTGGTTCTGGGGCATGACGCTGTTCGTGAGGTCCGATCCCGCGGCGCCGACACCGTTCCCACCGCGAGCGCCGGTTACGACGCGGGCAAGAAGACCAAGGGCCGCCACGACGCCAAGTTCAGGCGTAGTGTGCCCGCGCCCCTCGGTCGCCCGTGAGCTACCGGGGCCCTCACCGGCGTTGTCGACGCCGCCGAACCAGGACGACCGCCCCGACCGCGAGCCCGACCAGCGCAACGCCGCTCAGCACCACCAGTGTCATCTCAGCGGTGGACGGGCCTCGGACGTACCGCGTCTGGACCACCACCGCCCGGTACGTCTCGTCCTCGGCCGCCTGGGTGAGGTGGATGTCGTCGGTGACTTCCTCGGGGTCGACCCGCGCGTCGTAGCGGGTCAGGAACCGGCGCTCGGTCACCAGCTTCGCCAGCTCCGGATGCTCGTCGAGTTCGTCGGGCGTCAGCCAGCCTGCGAAGGTCAGGTCGGGCTCGCTGTCGCCGGGGGTGGGGTCGGTGACGTCCATCCTGTGGTCGGCGAGCACGTACAGCCGCAGCGGTTGGCTGCGCTTGGCGGCGGCCGACAACCGCATCGGGTAGACCGGCTCGGTGGTGGCGAAGCTGATCCGCATCGGCGGCAACCCGTCGTCGAAGGTCTTCTCCGCCGCCTCCGGCCGCAGGTGCACCGCGATGACCAGCCAGCCCTCGGCCAGGTACGGGCCGAGGTGCCTGGCGAGGTCAGGGGGCAGGGTGAAGTCCTTGGCGGTGAGCCAGTCGCTGACCGCGCGGTTGTCGGTGCCGGTCAGCTGGGCCAGCTCGTAGGGCCCGACCTCGACGTGGTCGACGACCGTGACCTCGCCGCCTGGTGCCTCGACGCCACCGGCTCCGTTGCCGTCGATCTCCTTCTCGCGGTACTCGACCCTGGGCCGGCTCACCTCGTCCAGCTCGGTGAACAACGCAGCGTCGGCGATGGCGAACTCGGCCCGGCTCGGCACCGGCATGAGGAACGCCACCGAGTCCGACGTGGTGTCGGCGGTGATGTTCACCGTGACGTGCTCGGTCGGGCCGTCCAGCTCGACCAGCGCGGTCTCCCGCACCGGCGTCAAATCGTCGGCGATCGCGGCTCCGCACGCACAGGCGTTCGCCACGCCCGGCCCGACCAGCACCGCCCCGAGTCCACCGAGCAGGGCGAGCACGGTGAGCAGCCAGCGTGCCAGCACGAAAAGTCGCATGGTTGCTCAGAGTGCACCAACACCCTCGCGGTTCACGCCGTGACCAATCCGTTGTGACAGCCAGGCGACGAGGTCGAGTGCGTAGGGGAGGTGGCGCGCACGTTGTCCCTGGCGACCCTCTTCGCGCATCGTGACCCGACGCCGATCCCGGGTTCGGAACTCTGGGAGCCACCCGACCATCGAGGGAACTTCCCGGAGCAGGCACACGGGCCCGTGATGTCTCACGTGCGTGTCGTTGTTATGGTCGCGGAGGCGAGGGGTGGGCGGGATGGTCGTGATCGTCCAGCTGGTGTACCTGGTGTTGACGACGCTGTGGCTGGGGTCGATGGTCTACAGCCTGGTCGTGGTGCAGCCCAGGGTCGCCAGGTTCTTCCGGGATGACGAGCGGCGCGAGGAGTTCCTCGTCGTCCTGGCCAACGGCAACCGGTGGCCGGTCGTCGCGCTCGTCGTCGGGCTGCTGCTCAGCGGGGGTGGCGTCGCGATCGCCGGCTCCGGGGCGGTGTCCGTCGGCTTCACCCTGGCCGTGGGGCTCGACCTGGTCGCGGCGGGGATCTTCGCCGACGTCTCGTGGCGGCACTGGCCGGCCAGGATCTTCGCGCTGCCCGAGGAAATTCCCGGCTTCCGCCGTCGGCTGACCGTGCGTGCGGCCACCATGACTGTTCTCATCGGAGTGTCCTATGTGGTCGCCTTGACAGTGAGTCTGCGATGAGGATCGTGATCGCGGGTTCGAGCGGTCTGATCGGGACCGCGCTGCGCCGGTCGTGTGCCGCGGACGGGCATACCGTGATCCGGTTGGTTCGCAGGGAACCCACCGCCGCCGACGAGCGACGCTGGGATCCCACTGCTTCACCGGATTCCGGATTGCTGGCCGGCGCCGACATCGTGGTCAACCTCGCCGGAGCCGGGCTCGGCGAGCGGCGGTGGACGCGCGCGTACCAAGAAGTACTGCGGCGCAGCCGGATCGACACCGCGCACGCGCTCGCCGTGCTGACCGCGCAGGCCGACCCGCAACCCCGGATCCTGCTCTCGGCGTCGGGAATGCGTTACTACGGCGTGGATCGCGGTGAACTCGAGCTGACCGAGACCGCCGACTCGGCCCGGTCCGGTTTCCTGCCAGACCTCACCCGGGAATGGGAACGGGCCACCGAACCGGCCACGATCCCGGTGTGCCATCTGCGCATGGGTCTCGTGCTCGCCCGCGAAGGTGGGGTACTTCCCCAGCTGCTGCCGTTGTTCCGCAAAGGACTCGGTGGCCGGTTGGGTTCCGGCCGCGAGTACTGGAGCTATGTCGGCCTCACCGATGCCGTGCGCGCCATCCGGTTCCTCGCCGAATCGCCCGGTGCGCGGGGCCCGTACAACATCACCACGCCGAACCCGGTTCGCAGCATCGAGTTCACCCGCACCCTGGCCGGGGTGGTCGGCCGGCCCGCCGTGCTGCGCGTACCCACCTGGGCCATGCGGCTGGCACTGGGCAAGGTCGCCCCCGAGGTGCTCGGCAGCCTGCGCGTGCTTCCGGCTCGTCTGACCGAGGGCGGGTTCCGGTTCACGCAGCCGGAGCTGAAACAGGTACTGCGCCACGAACTCGTGCGGCGCTGAGTCACAGGCCGACGTGGAAGCCAGGGTTGGTGGACAACACCGCGACCGGCGTCGATCCCTCAGGCACACCGGTGTAGCACCACGACGGGCGGCCGTGCAAGCACACGTGCGGTGTGCCCTTCACGCAGGCCATTGGCTCAGCCCTTGCCAGCCTTGCCCTTGCCCTTGCCCTTGTCCGGCTTCTCTTCCTTGTCCTTGCCGCTCTTGTGCTTGCCCTTGTCGTCTTCCGCGTCACGGGGTAGCGGCTCGGCTTGGGCGGGAACGACCACGGGGGCCATGGTGGGCTGGGGGGTCGAGACGGCTGGCACGGAGGTCGTGGTGCTGGCGGGCGGCTCCGCGCTCGTGCTGGCAGGCGGTGCGGATTCGGCGGGTGGGGCCTGGTTCAGCAGAACGGTGGTGATGCCGGCGGTGGTGAGTGCCACGAGCACTGCCGAGGCGGCCAGCAGCCGAACCGGCCGACCTGGACGAACAGGTGATCCGACCACGGTCGGTACCTCGTCGGGATGTTGCAAGGCGTGTGCGCACTGGGCGGCTGTGGGGCGGCGACGTGGTGAAAGTGACGTCATCAGGGTGAGCAGGCGTCTGAGGTCTTCAGGTAGTTCGTCGGGGATGGCTGGCTGGCGGTGCAGGCGGGCGACGGCGGCCTCGATCTCGCTGCCCTGGTACTCCCGTTGGCCGGTGAGGCATTCGAGCAGCACGAGGCCGAGCGCGTAGATGTCGACCGCGTGGTGGATCTCCTCGCCGCGTACCTGTTCGGGGGCGAGGTAGGCGGCGGTGCCCACCAGCTGGTCGGCTCTCGTGAGCCGGGTGGCGCCGATGAGTCTGGCCAGGCCGAAGTCGGCCAGGTGGGGTCTGTCGTGGTGGTCGAGCAGGACGTTCGACGGCTTGATGTCACGATGCACGACCCCATGGGCGTGGACGTACGCCAGTGCGTCGGCCAGCTCTGCGCCGAGTCGGCGGCCCTCCTCGACCGGTAACGGACCGTCCACGATGCGGTCGCGCAGGGTGCGTCCCTCGACGAGTTGCAGCACGACGAACGGTGAGTCATCGTCCGTTGCCGCATCGTGCACGTGCACCAGTCCGGGATGGGACAAGGACGCCAGGGTGCGGATCTCGTTCTCGAAACGCTTGTCGTCCGCGGTGTCGGATCCAGGACGGAACAGCTTGACCGCGACGTGCCGCCGCAGACGCGTGTCCCACGCGCGGTACACGTCCGCCATGCCTCCGGCGCCCAGCAACTCGCCCACCTCGTAGCGTCCGGAGAGCAGTCGGTCCTGTGCGGAGACGGACATGGCGGCCTTCCCTCGGCGGTCACAGGTGCCTTCTGAATGCCCGTTCCCGATGGTGACGAATCGTCGGCTGACGAAGCGGGGCAGATGAGCTGACGCCTGCCTTGTTCGGTGTCTTGGCCACGGCAGGCGGACTGCCCCTGGAACACCGCGAGAACCGGCGCGCTGGGCGTGGCAGCGGGACGACCCGCGCTGCCCGGCTGCCGATTCCCGCGCCACGTACGCCGCACGACCTCACCGCGCAACCGGCACGGGGAGGATTACCTTCCACTTCCAACCCAGCACAACCGCTGGTGACACATCGCGGGGCAACTCACCGCAGGAAGACGGTGTTCCAGCGAGGCGGCACCGAACGCCGCCGCCGATCGCCGCAGCCGATCGCCGCCACACGACCTCAGGGCCGGTCCGCTCCGGCAGCCGCGGCCGTGCCGGTGCACGGGATCCAGCCCTCGCCGTTGCAGGAGATCGTCGCCCACACGGTCTTGCCTGCGCCGGGCAACGGGCGCACACCCCACTGCTCGGACAGTTCGTCCACCATGATCAGGCCGCGGCCGCAGGTGTCACCCGGCCGGGATCGGTCGAGGACTGGCTGCTCAGCGGAGCTGTCGTCGACTTCCACCTGTACCTTGCAGGGCCTGGATCGGTGGTGGCTGAGCCGGACCTCGAACGGGCCGGCGGCGTGCTCGTAGGCGTTGGTCAGCAGCTCCGTGCTGACCAGCAGCACCGCCTGCAGATGGTCGTCGCCCAGCTCCGCCAGCGCCGTCGCGGTCCACCGCCGCACCTCCACCAGGGGCGGCACCCGCTCGCCGGTCAGGCCCAGCACCAGTGGCTCGGGATCCTCAGCAACGCCCATGTCAGATACTCCTCAGGCACCGGCACCCTGTCTGCTCGAGGCGCACGCCTGTGCTCGGTACCGCCGTCACATCACGCCCACACCCGGCATGATCGAACGGCGACCTGCACGTAAGGGGACCAGCAGTGACTGGTCACGGGCGAACGCGGCGCCGCCACGCCTCGGTGCTCGTCGAGGACGCGGACGTGCGCGTCCTCGGCCTCGACGGTCATGGAGGCGTCCGCGGCGTTGTGGCGTGTTCGTCGCCTAGGGCGGTGCGTGCGGGGCGATCGCGGGGTGTGGTCATGCGAGCAGTCCGGCCTGGTGCAGTTGGGACAGGGCGGTCACGGTCGCCGGCGTGTACGTGCCGCCGGTCCACAGCAGGGTGGCGAAGCGGCGACCCTGTGCCCGCTACATCGGTTGGTCACGGCCAGCAGGGCTGGTGTTCGTGGTTCTCGCCTGTCCCAGGGCGGTCGCTGCTGGGAAGGTCAGGTCCTTGAGGAACGCGCTCGCCTCGTCTTCTCGGATTGTGGCGAGTGTTTTCAGGAACTCGCGGGTCGACCGCATCGCCTCGTCGGTGTCGAAGGCGCTCTCGTGGGGCAGTGCCGCGCGCCACTGCCAGTACGCCGCGGTGATGGAGTGCTCGGTTCGGCGCAGCAGCACCCACGACTGGTCCCATCGGTAGAACGCGTGCAGTGAGGTGAGCACGGCGACCGCCGTGCCAGCTAACGACACGACCAGCGTCTTCCCTGGGTACTCGGCGTTGGCTATCAACGGCAGGCTCCCGCCGATGAGGATCACTGTGATCCCGCCCAAGCGGTAGAAGCGTCGGTGCCAGATCGCGCGCGCGTTGTAGAAGGCCCGCAGCCGCGTCGCGTACTTGTCGGCTGCCAGAACCAGCCCCGCCTTGATGTCCGGCAACTCCGAGAAGAAGGGCGGCTTGAACTGCATGAGGGCGCTCCTGTTCGACAGAACCCAACTGAACAATGACTTATGATCCACCTCCGCGAAACCCGGTCCTGCTCGGTGCCCCAGCGAACGCAACATGGCCACCCGCAGCTCCACTCGACAGGGCACGGGCCGGCTTCCGGACAGTGAATCGGCACCGGGAGCATCTGGCGAGCTGACGGGAACATCGATAGCAGCGGAGTGTCTGACTCCCTATTCGCCCGGCGTGCTGCAGCGCGTGAGCCGCAGTAAAAGACCACGGCCGGGTGTGCCTGCGCCACGACACCCGCCGACGGCCGACTGGGATGCGGCCGCCAGGCTCACGCACTCCGGTGGCGGCGTCTTTGAGCCCCCTTCATGCGAGTACCTCACACTTCCGCGCGTGCGCGCGATGATCGTGACCGTGGGCTCGTGGGCTGTCCGCCGCACAGCACGGGCATCGTGACCTGCCTGCCGGTTGGATTCGGCGCACGGCCGCGTCGAGCCGTTGCTACCCCGGTACGGCTACGCGCTCACACGCCGAGCAGATACGAGCGGCGACAACAATCAGGTAGGTACAGCGGCACATGCCATTTCCGCTCGAACGCACCACTGTCCACAGTGGACGTCGGGCCCAGGCTTCGTCCGCCGCCCAACCATGCCTGAACCGTGAGCCACCTGGCCGTCGCGGACAGTTCCACGGGCGGTATCGCGATCGGTGTGACAGCACACGCGGGTTCGGCGTGCACGACAACCTCCTTCGGGTCCAAGCCCGCCCGCAGCACGGCCTTCTGGAACGCGTGCGCGGTGCTGTCCGACACGTCGGCGTAAAAGATCGCCGTGTCGGAGAGCGGCAGGGTTGACCGTGTCGATCGGCGCCGGTGCCTACCCGGTCCATGGCGGGTCGCTGCCGCACCTGCTGCAGGTCGACCGCGCGCTCTACCGCGTCAAGGCCGCAAGCCGTGACCAGGTGCCGCTCGCCGACTTGACCACGTAGCACCAGATCGACGCCGACGTCCCGCGAGCTGCGGGACGAGCGCGACACCCGCGCGGATCTGCGTCAACAGGTCATCGAGGTCGCTTGTCAGCGCGAGGTCGGCGCCGGTTCGCTCGAGCATGCGCGTCACGTCGGCGTTGACCTCGTCCTGTCGCGGTCCGGGGATCCTGACGACGCGGGCGCGGCCATCCGCGTCGCGCGTGCTGCTTGTTCCTGGCTCGCGAAGGACGTGGCCATTTGATGTGCCGTGCGTGGCTCAGCCCGCAGCGGAGGGATGACGTTCGATCAACCGGTGACGTTCCTGACTTCGGCGATGTACTCACGGCGGAGCTGCCGCGCGCCGGGATCAGGATGTACATACGGCGCCTGGGACACTGGACCCCCGACCACCCGCTAGACCAGGAGTGCACCGTGCAGCAGGGAACCGTCCGCTGGTACGACCTCGAGCGAGGCTTCGGCTTCCTCGCCCCCGACGACGGCAGCGACGACATCTTCGTGCACGTCTCGCAGGTGCAGGGCGAAGGCGCGGCCCGGGCGCTGCGCGAGGGCCAGACGGTGGAGTTCGAGACCGGTGAAGGACCCCGCGGTCCGCAGGCGCTGCACGTCGCCGTCACCGGCGACGTCGCGCCCGACGCGGCCCTGGGCGTGCTCGCCACCGTCTCCTGGTACGAGCCGGCCAAGGGCTACGGGTTCGCCGCGCCGGACGGCGGGGGTGCTGAGGTGTTCGTGCACTCCTCCGCCATCGTCACCGGGGGCGTCCTCGCGGCCGGGCAGCGGGTGGCCTTCGTCGTCGTCGCCGGGGAGAAGGGGCCGCAGGCCCAGCACGTGGTGCCGCTGAGCTTCGACGCCGGGGTCCGCCGAGCCCCTCTGGTCGCGGCCGGCGACGGTGCCGACGGCTCCGTCCTGTGGTTCGACGAGGAGAAGGCGTTCGGCTTCGTGGCCGCCGACGACGGGGAGGGTGACGTCTTCCTGCACGTGCGCGCCCTGGTCGACGAGGTGTACCTGCCGGCCGAGGGCGACCGGGTCTCGTTCACCACGGTCACCGTGGACCAGGGTCGTCAGGCGCGCGAGGTGCGGTTCGTGGCCACCGGCGAGCCGGTGGAGGCCGCCGCGGCCCCCAGCCAGGCCCGTCCGGTCGCCCGGCCCGCAGCCCGCGCCGGCGACGGCTCGGTGGCCCGCTACGACGCCGACCGCGGCTTCGGCTTCATCACCCCCGACGCGGGCGGGCCCGACCTCTTCGTGCACGTCTCGGTGGTCTCCGGCGAGCCCCTGGTGGCCGGCGAGCGGGTGCGCTTCCGCATCCGGCAGAGCGACCGGGGCCCGCAGGCCGATGCCGTCGAGCGCGCCTGACCGTCCGGGACGGTCCTACGACGCCTCGGAGCGGGCGACGTAGCGGCGCTGCCACGGCGTCTCGACCGCCCGGCGGTCGTGGCGCGCCCGCACGTAGGCGACCGCCTTGGCGGCCGTCGCCCCGTCCAGGACGCGCGAGGTTGTGCCGCTCGAAAAGTCATCACCGCACCGTGCCAGCCCGTCCTTCCCAGGCTGGGAGCGTGCTCAGGTGATCGTGTCCGTGCTGCAGCCCGCGTGAAGCCGAAGGTGGCCGATGGTCGGCTCAGCCAAGTAGCGTCGGCATGTGCCAGAAGAGGGTGAGGTCATCGCCGGGCGGTACCGGCTGGTGTCGTCGATCGGGCAAGGATCGATGGGGGTGGTCTGGCAGGCGCGCGACGAGCAGCTCGACCGCCTGATCGCGATCAAGCTGCTCAACACGGACCGGCGGTCCCCGGACGCGGTGGCGCAGATGCTGCGCGAGGGCCGGGTCGCCGGTCGGCTGCGTCACCCGCACGCGATCAGCGTGTACGAGGTCGTCGAGCACGACGGCAAGCCCTGTCTGGTGCTGGAGTACCTGCCCTCCCGCAGCCTCGCGGCGCTGATCGCCGAACGGGGAGCGCTGCCGCCCGGCGTGGTCGCGGCCGTGGGCAGGCAGGTGGCCGCCGCGCTGGAGGCGGCGCACACAGAGGGCATCGTGCACCGGGACGTCTCGACGTTCAACGTCCTGCTGGCCGAGGACGGCATCGCGAAGATCACCGACTTCGGCATCGCCCGCGCGGTCGGCGAGGGCACGGTGACCGACGCCCGCTTGATCGTCGGCACGCCGGCCTTCCTGGCGCCGGAGGTGGCGGCGGGCGAGGCGGCGACGTTCGCCTCGGACGTGTTCTCCCTCGGCGCGACCCTCTACGCGGCACTGGAGGGCACGCCGCCGTTCGGTGTGGACGACAACCCCTACGCGCTCCTGCAACGCGCGGTCCGGGGGGAGTTCGAGCCGCCGCGATCGGGTGGCCCGCTCGGCGAGGTGCTCCTGCGCCTCCTGCACCGTGACGCGGCACAACGCCCGACGATGGCCGAGGCCCACAAACTGCTCGCGGCGGTCGCGGAGGGACTGCCGCTGCCCGCTGCACCCCCGAAGAGCGGGACGCGGATGCTGCTCGTCCGCCGCCACCTGCCACGCCGGGTGATCGCGATGGTCGCCGGTGCGGCCGTCCTGGTCGCCGCCGGTGTTGTGATCGGCACCGTCGTGCAGGGCGACCGGCCCAGCAGCAGCGCCCAGACCAACTCCACCACGGCGACGACCACGGTCACGACCGCGACCGCCTGCGATGCCCGTTACGAGGTGACCAACTCGTGGCCGGGCGGCTACCAGGTCGAGGTGACCGTGCGCAACACCAGCGCGGGCGGCCTGACCGGCTGGACCACCACGTGGCAGCCGGCCGCGGGCCACACCATCGGCAACCTGTGGAACGGCACCCTGACCCAGAACGCGACCGCGGTGACCGTCACCAACGCCGGCCACAACGCCGTGCTCGCTGCCGGGGGAACCACCTCGTTCGGGTTCGTCGCCGCCGGTCCTGAACCCGCGCGCCCGGCTGTGACCTGCTCCATCGCCAACTGAAACGGTGGCTTACCGGTCAGCGGCAGCGAGGCCGTGGGGCTCCAGGAACGCAGCCACCAGGTAGGCGCCGCCGCACAGCACGGCGAGCAAGCCGGGCGCGGGCACGAACAGGGAGGCAGACCTGGACAGGGCGATCCCACTACGGGAGGCGAACGTGGCCAGTAGTGCTCGTGCCCTGGGGCCGATCATGAACACACTGTTGAAACTCGCATCGACCTCGCCCTCGACTGCCGAGATGAAGACGATCCCAAGGCGCTCCTGCTGTTCGAGCCGATGCTCGGCGACTGCGAGAAACTGTTCGGCGTCGAGCACCCGTTGACTGAAGCCGCTCGTGTCGACGGGCACGGACCCTGAGCGGAACGCGCATAGGTCGGGGGAGCGGTGGATCGTGCGGACGGTGGCGAAGATTCTGGATGATCCGCGTTACGCAGGTCGGCAGGTGTGGAATCGAAGCAGCCGCTGCTGGCGGCTGGCGGTTCAGGGTGGCGGCTCGACGCGGTCGGTCCGTTCGAGGTCGGAGATCCACAGGGCAAGCGCTGCCCGTGCGTCGCGCAGGGTGCGTGCCGGCTCGCCGAGTCCGCGCAACGCCAGCCGCCGCTGTTCGAGCCTGGGGCTGCGGAACTTCGGGAAGGCGAGCTTGATGCACGTGTCGATCATCTCGGCGTGGTAGTGCAGCAGTTGAGCCACCCGGAACTCCAGCGACGCGCGGTCGGCGTCGCCGATGAGGTCCAGAGCCCACCCGTGCAGCCGGCAGTAGTCGGACGCGACCCGGCCGCCCTGGCGGGCCACCTGCGCCGGGGTGTCGCCGGGCTGCGTGCAGGCGCCGATGATCTGCTCGGCTGCGGGCTGGAGTGCGACCGCACGGGTGGCTACTTCCAGCAGCGACCGCAGCGCGACCAGACGCGCGGCGGCGGAGTTCTTCGCCGCTGCCACGTCCGCGCTTCGCCGCGGGCGACGCCCCGGAATCCGCATGTGATCCACCAGCCTCGATGAGCCAGCCCAGAAGCATCCAGTGTGAACCGCCACGAGGCGCGCCGCGAGGTTCGGGAGTGTGGATGGGCTTACGCCGTTCGGGGTCGCGCTAGACGGCGCCGACGGTGACCGATTGGCAGGAGTAGCTCGTTGCGACAGCATCGGGGTCTTGCGCGGCGGATCCGTCAAGTGGATCAACTCGTTCATTCGGGAAGACGGGTAAACGGATCGCCGTCGAGGCGAGTCTTCCAAGGTGATGGCTGACTACGACGACTTCGCCCGAGCGCAACTGCCGCGGTTGCTGCGGTACGCGACGATGCTCACCGGTGAGCGGGAGCAGGCGGCTGATCTGGTGCAGGACGTGCTGGTGAAGGTGTACCGGCACTGGTCCCGGATCAGCGGCGCGGAACATCCCGACAGGTACGTGCTGCGGATGGTGACCAACGGCTACCTGTCTTGGCGACATAGCCGGTCCGCGCGTGTGATCGCCTCGGGTGACCTCCCCGAGGAGGTACGTGCGGACGACTTCGCGTCGGACCACGCCGCGCGCGAGGACATGTGGCAGCGCCTGTCGCGGCTGCCCAAGCGCCAACGTGCCGTGGTGGTGCTGCGGTACTACGAGCAGATGCCCGACAACGAGATCGCCGGGCTGCTCGGCTGCGCCCAGGCCACCGTCCGCGCACACGCCCACAAAGCATTGGCCTCGCTGCGAAACGGCTTGGCCGTCGAGCAGATGGCGGAGGCCAGGGAGACAAGATGAACATCGAGAACTTGATCAAGGACACCTTCACGGCGCGCGAGCACGACGCGCCCGACAGCGACGCGGTGCTGGCCGCGGCCCGCCAACGCATCGACAGCAGGCGCTCCGGGTTGAGCCGGCCGCTGGCAGTCGCCGCCGGGGCGACCGTGCTGACCCTCGGCGCGGTCACCGCCGTGGCGCTGAACCGGCCGGACCCGGTGGACCAGTCCCAGACGGTCGCCACCGCCAACGGTTCCCAGGACAGCCAGACCCCGGCCCCCACCACCCCGGCCCCGGCGGGTCTGCAGATGCCCTACTCCCTGGGCTGGCTCCCGCCGGGCGCGGTCGCCTACCGCGCACAACGGATCAACGTCGGGTCCAGCGCGGCCAACCCGGAAGCGCCTCTGTACGGCGGCGAGTACATGCTGACCGTCACGGCCGGCGGCCAGGTCCTGGAGGTCGACGTCCAGCAGTTCCGGATGGTGCCGGTGGACCAGGCGATGTTCAAGTCGGGCCCGGGCTCGCCCGTGACGATCAAGGGACAGCGCGCCGTCGAGAGCTCGGTGTCCACCGGGCCAGGTGGGTACGAGCTGTACGTGGAGCACCCCGACGGCGGTTCGATGTACGTGCACGTGTCCGCCGCGTACGGCAGCACCGCGCCCGCGCAGCAACTCGTCGACAACGGCCGCCGGATCGCGGAGAACATCCAGTTCCCGGGAACCACGACCGTCACCCCGGCGTTCGGCCTGCGCGACCTGCCCGCCGGCATGCGGATCTGCGCCTTCAACGTCCAGCAGCCCGCGGACCGGCCCGGGCCACAGGCCACCACGAGCTACTCGCTCGGCACGTGCACCGTCCAGCCGACGGTCCACGTCAACAGCGCGGTCGTCGGCGAACCGGAGGGCACGCCGGGACAGCCGGTGCAGGGCCGCGCGACGCGCTACACCGACGAGAACGGCTACCACCGGCTGTGGGTCCTCGGCGCGCTGGAGGGAACCCCGGTCGTCATCGCGGGCCGGGTACCGCCGGCCGACCTGTACGACATCGCCGACCGCCTCGTCCTGCCGAACTGACCCGCGGGACGTTCGAGAACGAGGTCGCGACGCGCTCGACCAAGATCCGGAATCCGGCCCCGCGTCGCACGAACAGCGGTCCGCACCTGTCAGGGACGCAGAAGGATCTTGCCCCGCCGGCCCGGGGCCGCGTTGCCGCGCGCGGCCTCGGCGATCTGCTCCAGCGAGTAGACGTGCTCGACTGGCAGGGTGAGCGCGCCCGAGGCGATGCCCGTGACCAGTTCGCCCAGCAGCGACGCCCGCTTGCCGGCCGCCATCGCGGGGAAGACCTTGCTGCCCCAGAAACCGGTGACGGTGACCTGCTTGAAGATCACGTCACCCGAGCTGATCTCGAGGGTGGGGGAGGCCATCGCACCGAACACCACGAGCCGCCCGCCCTCGGCGAGCAGCGAGACGACGTCGCCCGCGGCCGCACCGCCGACCGAGTCGACCCCAGCCCTGATCGGCGCGTCGCCGACGATCTCCCGAACCCGGTCGCGCCAGCCGTCGTCGTCGGTGGCGACGACATCGCCGATGCCCTGCGCACGCAGTTCGGCCACGCCGTCGGCACGGCGGACGAGGCCGAGGACGTGGATGCCGCGGGCCGCAGCCAGCTGGGCGACGAGCCTGCCGACGGCTCCGTTGGCTGCGTTCTGGACGAACCAGTCACCCTCGGCGAGCTCCAGCGAGTCGAGCAGCGCGATGGCGCTGAAAGGCATCGAGACCAGCTGGCTCGCCGACTCGTCACCGATGGCGTCGGGAACGGGGATGAGCGTCTGGGCGGTCGCGACCACGAACTCGGCCCAGGCGCCGAAGGTGCCACCCGACGCCACGCGCTGGCCCACCGCGAGGCCGTCCACGCCCTCACCGAGCGCCTCGACGACCCCGACGAACTCGGTGCCGGAGCGTGCGGGCATCTCGGGCTTGAAACCGTAGGTTCCGCGCGCGGTCCACAGGTCGTGGTTGTGGACGGGGGAGAGCAGCACCCGCACCAGGACCTCTCCGGGACCGGGCTGCGGAGCGGGCACCTCCCGCACCTCGAGGACCTCGGCGGGGTCACCGAACTTCTGCTGGACCAGTGCGCGCATGACATGCCTTTCCATAGGTGCTGGGGAACGTGTCCCTGCCTACGACCTCACACCATGCGCGGAGAGGTCGCACCCCAGAACAGCAGAACGACGGAGTAGGCCACGAACAACCACCCCGCCGTGGTGCGGGAGCACCGGGCCTTGCGCCGCAGCAACCGTGCGATCCCCACCCACGCCAGAGCCGGCAACCCCGCCAGCAGGGGCAGCGACAGCAGGCCCCGGGCACCCGCGAACAGGCCCGCCCAGTAGTCGAGGGGCAGCGACACGTCGAAAGCGATCCTGCTCGGCACGCCGACCATCAGCGCCACGACGCCCCAGACGGCCGACGCGATCGTCCAGCGCGACCTCGCGCCGGCCGAGAACGTGCCCCAGTTCACCAGCGTCACCCCGGTCGCCGCGATGGCGCCGCCGCAGAAGAGCCAGCCCACGACCGTCGAGACGACGGGAACGAGTCCCACCAGGTCACCCAGCCCTGGCAGCAGCAGCTCCCACATCAGGAAATGCCCGCCGATGACCGCGCCGACGGCCCCGATGACGAGCCAGGCCTGAGTGCCCTGCGTCTGGCGCTCCCACCACGAGCGCTCCGCGTGGCCGCGGGCGGCTCGGGAGGCGAGGTCCGGCATCGCGACCTCCCGCGCCCTTCTGGACTGGCCCCCGGACGCACGGCCCACGCTGTTGCGCCGCCGCTGCGCCTTCGACCGCCCTGCTCGTCCCCGTGCCACGACGGCAGCCTGGTTCGAACGCGGTCACGGAGACCCGCCCCGCTCTGGCGCCGTGTATCGGCGATGTATCAGCCGTGTATGCGTCCGCCGGATGCTGTGGGGGCCGTACAGACATGCGAAAAGGGGATCTCATGCGGTTCACCAAAGTCACGGTCGCTGCCATCGGCCTGCTCGGCGCGGCCCTGATCGGCACCGCCGCTCCGGCCGGCGCGGCCGGCGGGCAAGCGTTCAGCCCGAACGTCGCGATCGCGCAGCCGTGGTTCGACGACACGGCCACCGCGTCCGCCGTCGAAGGCGACGTCAGCATCCAGCAGACGGCGGACGGTGCCATCAAGTGGATGGCCGACCGTCGCGGCAGCACGGCGTACGAGGGCTACTGCGAGCGCGCCGTCCGCCTGGCGTGGAACCGCTCGACGCACCACGCGTCGGCGATCGACCACTGGCGGTCCTCGGACGGCGCCCGCCACACCACCGGCACGCCACCCAGGGGAGCGTTCGTCTTCTGGAACATCAGCCAGTACGGCCACGTGGGCATCGCGGACGGCAACGGCGGCTTCTGGTCGACCAGCGTCGGCGGCAAGATCGGTCACCCTGGTTCGACCGGCTACTTCAGCAACTACCTCGGCTGGAAGTACGGCAACAGCAACTGATCCGCGGAGGCCGCCGCGCGTGCGAGCGCTCGCCGCGCGGCGGGTTCGCCTTCCCGGTTTCCGGTGCGGCGGTAGGTTTCCAAGGCCTGCCGCAGGAGGGAGTGCGCCTCCTGCGGGTGGCCGTTCGAGATCAACGCCTCGGCCAGCTCGACCTGGGCGAACGCCGTGCACCGCTCGTCGGTGAGGTCCGTCAGGATCGTCACGGCCCGGCGTGCGCTGACCAGCTCCTGCTCGTGCTCGCCCGTGCTGCGGCAAAGCGCGGAAAGTCGCACCAGCACCAGGGCTTCGCGGTGTGCGTCACCGAGGTCCGCGGCGAGCCGCCGGGCGTTCGTGAGCCACTTCCGCGCCTCCTCGGGCCTGCCGAGCGAGCTGTGGACCCCGCCGATCGACGCCCGCACGTGTGCCACGGAATGCAGATCGCCCGCGAGCTCCAGCAGCCGCAGGCCTTCGCCGTAGAACTCCAACGAGCGCTCGTACTCCGCCCGCAGCCGGTACACCACGCCGATGCCCGCGAGAGAGGTGCCCTGGCCGCGGTAGTCGCGGAGCGAGCGGTAAAGCTCCTGTGCCGCAAGCAGCCCTTGCTCGGCCTCCGTGAACTCGCTGCGGTAGATGTGCACCTGGGAGATGCCGCGCAGCAACGCCGCTTCGCCAACCCTGTTGCCGGCCGCGCGGACACTCCGCAACGCCCGCGCGTGGGTGCGCGCCCAGTCCTCGTAGTGGCTGTGCAGGTCGAAGAACGGCACGCAGGCCGCCGCGAGCTGCCACGCCACCTCGTCGAGGCCCGCGTCCGCCGCGATGTCGACCGCGCCGCACAACGTGCGCCGTTCCGCCTCGAACCACGCGACGGGCTCGGCGAGCAGGTGCTCCGGTGCCGCGACCGGGGTGACGTCGGCGATGGTGGTGCCGAACGTGACGGGCAACCGCCGTGCGGCCGTGACCGCGAGCCAGAGCCACGCGCGCAACGTCCGTTCGAGCGCGGCCCTGCCATCCGGCAGTGCGTGGTTCAGGGCGTGGCACCGCAACAGGTCGTGCAGCCGGTAGCGCGGCTGGCCGATGCCGTCCGCGCCGAAGGTCTCGAGCAGATGAGCGTCGACCAGCCCGTCCACGAGGTGCTCGGTGCCCGGTTCGCCGAGCAACGTCTCGACCACCCAGCTCGGGAAGTCGTGCGGACCGAGCAACGCCAGCCGCACGAACGCCTGGAACTCGCGCGGGGACAGCTGCCGGATGCTCAGGTCGAAGCTCGCCCGCACGGCCAGCTCACCGGAGGTGAGCTCGCGCAACCGCGTCGACTCGTCGACGAGCCGCTCGCGCAGCACCTGCATCGACCACCGCCCGCGCCCGGCCAGCCGCGCGCCCGCCACCCGGATCGCCAGCGGCAGGTGCCCGCACGCCGCCGCGATCGCCGCCGCTTCATCGGGCTGGGCGCACACCCGGTCCTCGCCCGCGATGGCGGTGAGCAGTTCCGCCGCCTCCTCCGGGGAGAACGGGGACAGCTCCACCTGCAGCGCGCCGGGCAGCTCCGACAGCCTGCGCCGGCTGGTCACGAGGACCGCGCAGCCCGCGTCGGCCGGGAGCAGGGGCATGAGCTGGCTCACCGAGGCGGCGTCGTCGAGCACCACCAGCACCCGCCGACCGGCGAGCTTGGAGCGGAACAGCGCGGCACGCGCGGTGACCTGCGCGGGCAGGCCGGCCCCGGTGATCCCCAAGGCGTGCAACAGTTCCGTGAGCACGTCACCCGGTTCGCGCGGGTGGTCGGAGGTGCCGCCGAGGTCGACGTAGAGCTGTCCGTCCGGGAAGTGGTCACCGACCTGGTGCGCCACCCGGATCGCGAGTGTCGATTTGCCGACGCCGGGAGGCCCGGTCACCACGGCCGGTGCGGAGCCCTGCCGCAGTGCCGTCGTCAGCACCGCGATCTCTCCCGCGCGGCCGCAGAAGTCGAACACCGTCGGCGGTAGCTGACGCAGGGGAGCGGGCGCCGGTTCGTCGCGCAGCACCGCTAGCTGGGCCTCTCGCAGCGCGGATCCGGGCTCCAGCCCGAGCTCGCCGGTGAGCCGCACGCGCATGTCCGCGTAGACCTGCAACGCCTCAGCACGCCGGTTGTCCTGATGCAGGGCGAGCACGAGCTGCCCGCACACGCTCTCGCGGTAAGGGTGCTCCGCCAGCAACGCCCGGAGCTCAGGGATCGCCTCGGCGCACTCACCCGAGGCCACCTGCAACCCGAGCCGCTGCTCGGTAGCCGCGAGCCGGGCCTCGTCGAGCCGGGCGAGGGCAGGCGCCCACGCGTCGTGGCCCGGCAGGTCCTCCAGCGGACGGCCGCGCCAGAGGGACTCCGCCCGCCGCAACAACCCCAGCGCCGCGTCGGGTCGCCGCCGGGCTTGCGCGACAAGCTCGTCGAACATCAGCGCGTCGAGTTCGTCAGCCTCGAGTTCGAGCACGTAGCCGGTGCCGTGGGTGCGCAGCTGCTCGTTGAGCAGCTGCCGGAGCCGCCAGACGTAGGTCCGGACGTTCTGCACCACCGACCGCGGCCGAGTCGAGGGCCACAGGGCCTCGATCAGCTGGTCGAGCGAGACGTCGGTGTTCGCGTGCAGCGCGAGGTGCGCGAGCAAGGCCCGCTGTTTGACGCCGCCGAGATTCTCCCTGCGGCCGTTCCGCCAGACCTCCAGAGGGCCCAGCACCCGCACGCTCGACCTGCTGATGGCTCCTCCGCTCCCCAGGACCTGCTCGGGTGTTCGTCCATCGGACGACGTCGGCGCCCGTCGCGTTCCCGCCGCACACCGCGATTCCGAACACCGGCTCACGCACATGTCCACCGTGCTGCGGTGTCCACCACCTCAGCCCGCCACGTCCCGGGGCCGACGTCATGACCCACCTGCCGCTGACCGAGGACCACGCCCGCCGCCTCAGGTGACGCGAAAGACCGGCCAGCCGATCTCGGTGCGCCACGCAGCGGGATCGCCCGCGTCACGGTGGCCGACGACGTAGACCTCCCGCACCGGCCCGGCCACCGACATCGCGTTCTCCACCACCCAGGTCCCCAGTTCGCCGTACGTGACCTCGATGCCGTCGTGCTCGCCGACGTGGGTGGTGACGGCCAGTTCCACGGCCGGGAGAACCACGGGATGCACGCGTCCGGTGCGAGGTGGCGCAGCGGTGGGCAGGTAGACGAGCGCGTGACCGCGCTCCTGTTCGAAGAGGGCGTTGTCGTAGCAGCCGCCCGGCGGTCCGGTCGCGGCGGCGCCGACTGCCGCCTCCAGTTCGGCCATCGCGCCCGCGTACCAGGTCGTGACGTCGCGACCGCTGACTGTGGCCTCCACCGCCGCGACCGTCCGGGCGGGCTCCGCGCGCAGCTCGACGTCGATCGGCGCGGGGTCGGGCCGGAGCAGCCGCCGCAGCGACACGACCGCGGCCCGGGTGCGGTCGAGCACGTCCTCGAGGCGTCGCAGGTGGTCCGCGACCAGGGCCGCCCGGACACCGGGGTCGGGAGTCCGCAGGATTCGCTGCACGTCGCTCAGGGGGACGTCGAGTTCGCGGAGCCGGTGGATGACCTGCGCGGTCGGGATCTGATCGAGGCCGTAGTAGCGGTAACCGGTGGTCTCGTCCACCACGGCGGGTTCCAGCAGGGCCGCCTCGTGGTACCGGCGCAGGGTCCGCACGCTCAGGTGGGTCAGCCGCGAGAACTCCCCGATGGTCAGCACCCGTTCATTGTGGACTCTCCCCCAGGGGGAGGGTCCACGGCTTGACCCTCCCGCGCCGTGAGGTCGCACGGTGGGCTCATGACACAGCACACCGATCTCCCGTCCGATCTGCTCCCGGCCACCGTGCGCGAGTTCTTCGACGCCCACATCGCCCATGACGCCGACACCGCCTCGTCGTTCCTCACCGAGGACGCGGTGGTCGTCGACCAGGGCGAGACCTTCCGCGGCCGAGAGGAGGTCCACGCGTTCCTGCGGGACGCCGGGTCCGAGTTCGAGTACACGACCGAACAGATCGGCGCTCGCCGCGTCGATGACGCCCACTGGGTGGTGACCGTGTGGCTCGAGGGCACCTTCCCGGGTGGCGTCGCCGAACTCGACTACCGGTTCGCGTTGCGGGACGGGCTCGTCGCCGAACTCGTCATCGCCAACCACTCGGCCTGACCGAACCCGCGATCGTGGGCGCCGAGTACGTGATCGACGGCGGGACTGTTCCGACCGTCTGAGCCAGAAGCCGGCACCGAAGGACGACGTGGCGTGGGCTGTGGCGGGCTGCCGAGGTCGGCCTCGACCCCAGACGAGACGAGACCGCCGCGAAGGCGTTGAGGACGTGTCAGGCCAGGCGCAGTCGGTTGTGCAGCGCCCACGCGCTCACCCCGACGACCAGGGCGGCCAGTGTCACGAACAGGCCGCCCTCGATGACCTGGAACGACCAGAACCGGTCGTCCGGCTGGAAAGCGACCTCACGCACGACTCCCTGCGCCTTCATGCACTCGGACAGGGCCGTGTCGCACCCTGCGGGGGAGAAGGCAACGTGGTTGCCCGCAGCATCCACATAGGACGACTCGACGATCCACGCGCCGGCGGGCATGGTGCCGTCCGTCGAGGTGATCGGCGTTGCGTAGGCCGGCCGCAGGGCGTTGCCGATCACGCCGATCACCGGCACGTACGCGATCACCGTGATCACCATGGCGGCCAGCGTGTTGCGTGCCAGCAGGCCGAAGGTCGCGCTGAGCGTGAAGGCCAGTGCCGTGTAGGCGCCGAGGGTGAGGCCCTGGATCTCGAACGTCGGCGTCACCAGCCTGCCGCCGAACATCACGGCCTGCAGCGGTACGGAGGACCACGCGTTGAGCAGTCCGAGCAGGGTCATTCCGACGATGACCGGCAGCCCCGCCACCACGATCTTGGTGGCCCACCACCGCGTGCGGCCGATCGACTGGGTCAGTCCGAACACGTGCGTCCCGTGCTCGATCTCGCGGCCGAAGAGCGGTGCGCCGGCGAACATGCCGAGCAACACGGGCAACGCGAGCAGTACGAGGCGCAGGTAGTTGATGTACGTGCTGTACCGGTCGTCGACGAGCTGCGCGTCGGTGATCGACTGCGCGTCGAACCGGACGAACGTCATCAGCGCGGCCAGTCCTGCGATGATGCCGAGGCTGAGGAGGATCTGCAGCCGTTGCTGCCGCCACGCCACCCAGGTCATGCCGTCACCTTCTTCGCGGAACGCAGGTATGCCAGTGCCAGTTCTTCCAGCGACGGCTCGTTGTTGTCCCAGCCTGGGACGTTGGACGTGCGGGCGAGCACGGTCGCCTGACGCCCGGTCGTGCGCGCCTCGACCACGCCGTCCGGCAGTACCAGCTCCCGTGAGCCGACCAGAACCCGGTGCTGCGTCAGCAGGTCCTCGACGTCACCCTGCAGCTGCACTCGTCCGTCGGACAACAGCAGCAGGTGATCGCACACCCCGTCGAGGTCGGCGATCACGTGTGAGGACAGCAGCACCGTCATGCCCGTCTCGGCGACCTCGGCCAGCACGGCCTGCATGACCTCCTGTCGTGCGACGGGATCGAGATCGGCCAACGGCTCGTCGAGCATCAGCAGTTCGGGGCGCCTGCCCATCGCGATGGCGAGTGCGACTCTCGTGCGCTGGCCGCCGGACAGCGTGCCGACCTTCGCGTCGAACGGCACGTCCGCCTCGCGCACGAGCCGGTGGGCGTACTGGTCGTCCCAGCCGGGGTTCAGCTTCGCACCCGCCCGCAGCATCTCCTCGACGGTGAACCCCTTGTACAGCGGCTTGTCCTGCCCGAGGAAGGCGAGCTGCCGGTTCGTGCCACGCTTGCCGGGCGTCTGCCCCAGCACGCGGATCTCTCCGCTCGTCGGCCGCATCAGCCCCGTGGCGAGGCGCATGAGCGTGCTCTTGCCCGCTCCGTTGGGTCCGATCAGTGCGGAGATCCGGCCGGTGGGCAGCTGGAACGTGCAGTCGCGCAGCCCCCAGCCGCGTCGGTAGCGCATGGTGAGCGCCGCCGCGTCGAGCGCGATCGTGGTCAACGTCCTTCTCCTTCGTAGTGCAGGTCGAGTTGTGCTTTGACGAGCGCCTCGACGTGCCCGCGGTCCAGTCCGTCCTCCCGTGCCCGCCTCACCCACCCGGCCAGTTCCTCCCGGAGCTGGTCCGCGTCCGGCCGAGCCGGCACCGCGCACACGAAGGTCCCCACGCCTCGGCGTCCCTCCACGAGCCCCCCGAGCTCCAGCTCCCGGTACGCCTTCAGCACGGTGTTCGGGTTGATCGAGGTCGTGGCCACGGCCTCCTTCACCGTGGGCAGCTGGTCTCCCGGCTGCAGCAGACCCGTGCGCAACGCGTGCTTGGTCTGGTTCACCAGCTGCTGGTAGGCGGCGACGCCGGAGCGGCGGTCGATCCGAAACTCGATCACCCGGGCCTCTTTATCTAGTTAACTAGTTAAACCACTATCCACGCAACGAGGGCGCGCCGTCAAGGCCGGGCACCCTCGGCGAGGAGTCGACGTTCCGGATCAGCGTGCTGCCGACGCGTCCTGCCCGTTCTCGAAGTACGACACCAGTTCCGGGGCGAGGTCCGGCACCTCGTGCGGGATGCCGCCGGCCCGGAGGGACTCGGTGGCCCGCACGCCGGCGGCGACGGCCATGCGCGCGGCAACGGGCGAGGTGTCCGTGATGCCGCCTTCGCGAGCGAAACGCAGGAACTCGTCTACGAGGAGCGAATCGGCGCCTCCGTGTCCGTCGTCTTCCTCGGTGCTCGGCACGTGGTAGTGGGCGTCGCCTTGGTCGCTGTAGGAAGGGTGGCGGGATTTCCAGACCTTCACCACCGCGCCGGGTCCGTCGCCGAAGTTCTCCAGGCGGCCGGCGTCGCCGATGACGGTGTAGTTGCGCCAGTAGTCCGGGGTGAAGTGGCACTGCTGGTAGGCGGCGAGCACCCCGTTGTCCAGACGCAGGTTCACCAGCGACACGTCCTCGACGTCGATGACGGGGTTCAGGCCGCGCTGGGTGTGTGGTGGCCAGTTGCCGTCCACGTCGTGCCAGTCGGGGTGCTTGGGTTCGCCGGGAAGACGCCGGTGCGGGTTGTCGCCGTAGACCGTCAGGTCGCCGAAAGCCTGTACCTGCCGGGTGTAGCCGTTCGCGAGCCAGTGCAGGACGTCGAGGTCGTGGCTGGCCTTCTGCAGCAGAAGACCAGTGGTGTAACGGCGTTCGGCGTGCCAGTCCTTGAAGTAGTAGTCGCCGCCGGAGCCGACGAAGTGCCGTACCCACACCGTTTTGACCTGACCGATCTCGCCTCGCGTGATGATGTCGCGCATCAGGCGGACCACCGGCATGTGCCGCATGTTGTGTCCGACGTAGAGGCGGCTGCCCGTCTCGTGAGCAGTGCGCAGCAGCTCGTCGCACCGCTCGATCGAGATGTCCAGGGGTTTCTCGACGAACACCGGCTTGCCCGCTTTGAGGGCCTGGCACGCGAGATCGGCGTGGGTGTGGTCGGGGGTGAGGACCACGACCGCGTCCACGTCCGGGGACTCGACGACCTCCCGGTGGTCGGCGGTGATCAGTGCGCCGGGAAAGGCCTCGTCCGCCTCCGCCCGCGCGACCGCGTCGTGCTCGGCGAGTGCGATGACTCGGCTGCCCGCGCCGGGGCGGTGGGCGGTGCGGGCGATCGAACCGCGGAGCCCGAAGCCGAGGACGCCGAGCCGGAGGTCGCGGTGGGTGCTGGTGGTCATGGGGAAGCCTTCCGCACGGCGCTGGTGGTGGAGTGTGAGAGGGCGGCCCGAGGCCCGGACGCCTCGGGCCGCCCGCGTTCAGCTCACGGTGATCTTGTCGATGTCCGGTGCCCAGCCGGAGGGATTCGAGATGGTGACGGTGTTGCCCCGCCCGGCACGCAGGTTCAGGGTCACAGTGGTGGTTCTCGTCGTGACCCAATCCGGAGTGGACGGGAAGCTGACCGTCTGGGGCGTCAGGGTGTTGGCCTGGATCCTGGCGCTGCGGGACTCCTGGGTGGCGTAGTGCAGCGTCACGGTGCGCGTACCGCCGGCGCCACCGTCGACGTTGTTGAACCTGAGGGTGCCGCCGTTGCCGAGATAGCCGACTTTGCTGTCGCCCGAACATCCTCCGCAGGAGCTGGTGACGGCGCCTCCGGACAGGGTGTTGCCCGGGGCCTCGGCCTCGTAGCTCCCCGCGGACTGGCCGGCCCCGACGGCCATCCCGCCGAGGTCGAGCCATCCGTCGGCGTTCTGGCCCGCGTTGGCGAAGCGCAGCTTCTTGGCGTTGGCGTTGATCGCCTCGAGCGGGTTCCTGGCCTTCATGACGAGCCGGTAGTTGCCGGTGTTCAGGCCGGACAGGTCAACAGGGGCGTCGAAGTACCGGGCGTAGCCGAAGTCCCGGTATGTCGGGTCGGCACCGACCCCCCAGTCGGGGAAGGCGCGGATGCGGGTGGGCTGAACCTGCCGCAGGTCCCAGGAGGTGTCCCACGTCCGCACCACGTTGCCGGCCGGGTCCTTCAGGCCGAGGCTGACGGTCCAGGGGTAGTAGAACGGGGCCACGCCGGTGTTGTCGATCTGCACGCCCACCTTCGTGGTGCCTTGCGCGGTGTCGTGGAAGTAGGCGTTGCGGACGGTGAGGTTGTAGCCCATCAACCGGACGGCCGCGGCCACGCCGGGATCGGCGGGGGAGTACTCCAGGCTGCGTTCGTTGATCTTCCACGTGGTGTGCTCGAGCTCGATGCACGCCTTCATGTTGTCGACCGGGCCGGAACCCCCTGGCCAGTTGGCGAACGCGACGGACTGGATCTCGGGGCGGACCTCACCGCCCATCGAGGCCGTGGTCCACCGGTTCTCCACGCCGTTCTCCAACGCCTTCTGCAGCTGGGCCCACGGTGCGCCGCCCATGGAGACCGGCAGCGTCACGCCCTGGCCGCCTTCGCGGTAGCAGAAGGAGTCGTCGTGGTAACCGATGCGCGGCAGGGCGCTGGAGGCGCCGCCCGCGTTGTCCGCGTAGCGCAGTTCGAGCCTGGTGCGGGTGAACGCGCGGTTGTAGGTGTTGAGGATGTCGGCGGCGTTCGCGTTGGTGGGCATGTAGTTGGGATAGGTGTCGCCCGAGGTGTCGGTGTCGTAGGGCCAGGTGTGCCACTCACCCCACAGCCCGATCAGTCCCAGGTGGATGTACCCGAGCCGGGGGTCACCGTCGTAGCGCGCGCCGAACGCGGTGATGAAGTTCTTGAGCCCGGTCATCAGGAACGGGTTGTCGTAGTCCGGACTCGTGACGTCCCAGTAGGCGTTGTGCCGCATGGCGACCTGCCCGTTGAAGCACGCCGGGACGGCGTTGCCGGGGTGGGTGCCCGTGCCGCCGCCGGGATACTCCATGTACAGGCGGATCGCCGCGTGGTTGCCGGCCGCCGCGATGGTGTTGAGCGCGTTGTCCACGATGCTCCAGTTGTAGCTGGAGCAGTTGTTCGGGTCCGTCATGACCTCGGACAGGCCGAAGTAGGCCCAGGTCAGCGAGAGCGGGTAGCCGGCGTTCGGGTCGGTGCCGGGCTGGAGGAACCGGGCGAACCCCTTGAGCGGGTTGTCCAGCGGCGCGTCGGCGGCGGCGAGGGCGTGGGCGGGCAGGCTCGGATCCGGGGCGGGGCCCGGCGCCGGGCGGTCCGGAACGCCCTGTGCGGAGACGTCCGCGGCGTGAGTGAGTCCGGGCATCGCGGAGGGGAGCAGGGCGACAGCCGCGGCGCACAGTGCGGCCACCACCCTCCGGCGTCTGGGCGTGGCTGTGGACATGGTGCGACCTCCAGGGGATGAGGAGAGCTGCAGGGTCCCAAATAGTTCCGCTTGAGGATTGACAAAGTTTCACTATTCCTCATCAATATGTAGCAACAGCGCCCCACTGGCAAGAGGTGAGGCACAGAGGTCCTGATGCGGAGGCGTGTTCATGAGCGCCAGCAAGACTGCTGTGACACCACGGCGGCGTGACGATCGCAACGTGCTCGTGGAGGTCGGCAAGACTGCTGCGAAACCACGGCGACACCGTGATGATCGCAAAGTGGCGTGGCTGTTCCTGGCGCCGGTGTTGGTGGGTTTCGCGCTGTTCTACGCGTACCCGACCGTGCTGGGCGTCTACTACTCGCTCACCGACTACGGCCTGCTGGCCCCACCGAACCTCGTCGGCGCGGAGAACTACCGCGACCTCGTGAACGACGACAAGTTCTGGAACGCGCTCAAGGTCACCGGCTACTACGTCGTGCTGAACATCGTCTCGCAGACCGTGCTGGCACTCGCCCTGGCCACGTTGATGCACCGCCTGACCCAGTCGGTGGCGGTACGCGCGATGCTGCTGGTGCCCTGGCTGGTACCCAACGTCACCGTGGGGCTGCTGTGGATGTGGATGCTCGACGCCAACATCGGCTTCGTCAACCACGTCCTGCGCGCGGTGGGGTTGAGCACCACCGGCTTCCTCACCTCGCCGACGTGGGCGATGCCCACCATCGCGGGCATCAACACCTGGGCCTACACCGGCTACACGGCTCTGCTGCTGTACGCGGGCATGCTGCAGATACCCCGGTACCTGTACGAGAGCGCCTCTTTGGACGGTGCCGGCGAGTGGCGGATGTTCACCCGCATCACCCTGCCGCTGCTGCGTCCGGTGCTGGCACTGGTGCTGGTGGTCTCCCTGATCGGCTCGTTCCAGATCTTCGACACCGTCGCGGTGACCATCAAGAACACCCCGGCCGGCGTCACCAGGGTCATCTACTACTACATCTACGAACAGGCGTTCACGAACTTCCGCATGGGCTACGCCTCTGCCATCGCCGTGGTGCTCGCCTTGCTGCTCGGGGTGCTGACCGTCGTGCAGATGCGACTCCTGCGCGCTTCCCGCTCGGATCTGGCATGAGGAGAGCGCCCCAGGAGGAGAGTGTCATGACACCCGCTCGCACCCGGATCCCGCCGGCTCAGCTCCCGTGGGGCCGGATCGCTGCCTGGGCACTGCTGGCCGTGGCCGCGGTGGCCACGGTCTTCCCGTTCTACTGGATGGTGCGCACCGCGCTCACCCCTGCGGCGGACCTGTACTCGGACGGCGTCGGCCTGCTGCCGGAGAACCCCACGATGATCAACTTTCTCCGGGTGCTCGGGCTGACGAGCCTGCAGGAGTCGCGGGAGGCCGGCGGGTCCGGGGCCAAGGTCGACTTCCTGCGCTACCTGCTCAACTCGTTCGTCTACTGCGGACTGGTCACGGTCGTGCAGACGCTGTGCTGCGCGATGGCCGGCTACGCCTTCGCCCGGCTCCGCTTTCCCGGCAGGGACCTGGTTTTCGGTGCGCTGGTCGCGGCGCTCATGGTGCCGCCGATCTTCACCCTGCTGCCGAACTTCGTGCTCGTGAAGAACCTCGGCTGGCTGAACACCTTCGCGGGCATGGTCGCCCCGACCGTGCTCATGACCCCGTTCGCGGTGTTCTTCCTGCGCCAGTTCTTCCTGTCGATCCCCCGCGAGATCGAGGAAGCGGCCACATTGGACGGTGTGGGCGGCTGGGGCATGTTCTGGCGCGTCGTGCTGCCGATGAGCCGTGGCCCGTTGCTCACCATCGGGCTGACCACCGCGGTGTGGGCCTGGAAGGACTACCTGTGGCCGTTGCTGACCGGACGTGACGAGGAGACCAGGGTGCTGACCGTCGCGCTCGGCATCTTCCTGCAGCAGTCTCCCAACACCCAGCCCGACTGGACCGGGCTGATGGCCGGTTCGACCCTGACCGTGCTGCCCGTGCTCGTACTGCTGATCTTCCTCGGCCGCCGCCTGGTCGAGTCCCTCAACTTCACCGGCATCAAGTGAGCCGGACCGGCCCGAGAGGCAGACAAGTCATGCGATCCACACGACGGCGCACAGGCGCTTTCCTGCTCAGCCTTGCCCTCACCGTCCCGCTCGCCGCGTGCGGGAGTTCCGGTGACAGCGCCGGGGGCGCGACGACCCTGGACTACTGGCTGTGGGACGACCGGCAGCTGGCCGCCTACCAGGAGTGCGCCGACGCGTTCCACGCCGCCAACCCGGACATCACCGTCAAGATCTCGCAGACGGCCTGGAACCAGTACTGGCAGAACCTCACCACCCAGCTCGCCTCGGGCGAAGCCCCCGACGTGTGGACCAACCAGAGCACCTACTACCCGCAGTTCGCCACCCAGAACCAGCTCCTGGACGTGGAACCGTTCGTCCAGCGCGACAAGGTCGACCTGACCGCCTACCAGCAGGGCCTGAGCGACGTGTGGGTCAAGGACGGCAAGCGCTACGGACTGCCGAAGGACTGGGACACGATGGCGCTGGTGGTCAACACCGAAGCGCTCGGCAAGCAGGGCGTCGACCCGGCGCAGCTGGAGGACCTCACCTGGAACCCGGCCGACGGCGGCACGTTCGAGCAGGTGATCGCCAAGGCCACCGTCGACGCCGCCGGCCGCAACGGTCTCGACCCCGCGTTCGACAAGGACGACGTCCAGGTCTACGGGTTCCTCCCCGAGTGGGCCGACGGCGGCAACGGACAGAACGGCTGGGGCATCCTCGCCGCGGCCAACGGGTTCAGCTACCTCGACAAGAACCCCTGGGGCACCCAGTACAGGTACGGCGACCCCAAGCTGGCCGAGACCATCACCTGGTTCAAGCGCCTCATCGACAAGGGGTACGCGCCCCGTCTCGACAAGCAGTCCAGCGTCGCCAACTCGGAGCTTCTCCTCGCGGGCAAGGGCGCGATCTCCTTCACCGGCTCGTGGACCATCCTCACCTTCACCGACGCCAAGGTGAAGCAGAAGTTCGCCTTCAAGCCGCTGCCGGTTGGACCGTCGGGACGCAAGAGCCCCATCAACGGCCTGTCCGACGCCATCTGGGCCGGGAGCGAGCATCCGGAGCAGGCCTGGAAGTGGGTCAAGTTCCTGGGCTCGTCCGACTGCCAGGACCGCGTCGCCCGACGTGCCGTGGTGTTCCCCGCCATCACCAGTGCGAGCGCGAAGGCGGATGCGGCACACCAGGCCCAGGGCCGTGACGTGCGAGCGTTCACCGGCGCCGCCGAGAACACCTTCCTGCTGCCCATCACGGAGCACGGCACCGAGCTCAACCTGATGGTCCAGGACGCCATCCAGTCCGTCGTCCTCGGCGACGCCAAGGCCGACGAGGGGCTGAAGGATCTGAACGACAAGGTCAACGCCCTCTTCAAGTAGCCCGTCTGCTCCATCTCATGCGAGGACACCCATGGCCCAATTCCTGACCGTCGGCGGCCGCACGTTCGGCGCCGAGCTCGAGGGCAGCGCCATTCCGCGGCTCGTCAACGGAGGACTGCTGCTGCCACCCGGACGAGTCGCGCTCCTGCACGGACTCGGCGACGCGCTCTTCTACCGCCACGGACACAACTCCTGGAGTCCCTGCGGATGGCGCCGCCTCTCCGACGTGCCCCTGCGCATCGCCAGTGCGCAGCGCCGCCTCACGGCCGACGACACCACCTGGGACGACCCGAGCCGGCACCACTCCTCGGCGGTCGCGGCCCTGGAAGGACCGGACGGTCGGGTTCTGCTCCTCGGAGCACTGGGTCTGGGCGTACCCCGGCTCGCCGCCGATCGGGACACCCTCGTCGGCTGGTACGAGTCGGGCGGGGCCCCGTGGTTTCTTGCGTACGGCGACGAGGACGAGGTCTTCGCCGCCTACTCGGAGCAGCTCGGCGCACGCCTGGGTCGCAGCACCAAGCGGGCCGGCAACGTGTGGTGCAGTTGGTACGCCTACTACGAGAACATCACCGAGGACCAGCTCGCCGAGGACGTCACCGCGCTGCGGGGCCTGCCCTTCGACGTCGCCCAGATCGATGACGGGTGGGAGGAACAGGTGGGCGACTGGCACGCCAACAGCAAGTTCCCCGCCGGGATGCGGGCACTGGCCGACCGGATCACGGACGCGGGGCTGCGTCCCGGTCTGTGGCTCGCCCCGTTCATCGTCCACCCCGACTCCCAGACCGCGCGCAAGCGGCCGGAACTCCTGCTGCGCGACGACGGCGGAGCACCGGTCGTGGCGGGCCACAACTGGGGGACCGGGTACTGGACGCTCGACCTCACACTGCGCTCGGCGCAGGAACACCTGCGGGAGACCATCCACCGCGTCACCCACGAGTGGGGGTTCACCTACCTCAAGCTCGACTTCCTCCAGGCCGGCACCACGCCAGGATCCCGCTCCGCCGACGTGGACCGCGAAGAGGCGTACCAGACCGGCCTGCGCGCGATCCGGGAAGCAGCGGGGCAGGATGCCTACCTGCTGGGCAGTGGCGCGCCGCTGCTGCCGTCCCTCGGTCTGATCGACGGGCTGCGCAGCGGCCCCGACGTCGCCCCGATGTGGGACCACTACGCCACGCAGGACCCTTCCGACGCCCTGGCCCGCAACGCCGTCGTCAACACCCTGCACCGCCTGTGGCACGCGCCCCTGCTCGAAGTCGACCCGGACGTCGTGTACTTCCGCAGCCGCCTCAACCTGCTCACCGGCCGGCAGCAGAGCTGGCTTCGCGACCTGGCCGACATCTGCGGCTTCCGGGCGATCTCGGATCCACCCGGCTGGTTGCGCCCCGACGAACTGGAGGCGATGACCCACTACCTCGGCCACCGGCCCGACATCCGCAGGCTGGGTCGCTACCGGTTCTCGCTCGACGGTCGTGAGGTGGACTTCACCCCGGCGGTCGACCCGGGCGTGGGACAGGCGTATCCGATCTCCTGAGCCCGGCGCGCGACCGGACTTAGTAAACTGCGTAGCATTATTCAGAGGTGGTACGCGCTTTCCAGAGGGGCACAGCATGGCGATGAGCGGAACAGACCTGTCCCGGATGCGGGAGCTGAACCAGCTGTCCGTCCTGTGGGCCCTGCGCGGCACCGCGCCCTCGACCGTCACCGAGCTCGCGGGCCGGACCGGCCTGTCCCGGCCCGCCGCGGACGTGCTCGTGCAACAGCTGGTGGCCGACGGCTGGGCGGAGGTCGAGGAACCGGGGGCCAGCAGCACGGTGGGACGTCCCGCCCGGCGCTACCGCTTCCGCGCCAAGGCCGGACACGTGCTCGGCATCGACATCGGCGTGCACAAGATCCTCGTCATGCTCTGCGACCTGGAGGGGAACCTGGTCCAGTCGCTGCGCCGCCCGGCCGACCCGCAGGCCGGTCCGGGCGAGCGGCTCGCGGCGGTCGACCAGACCATCGACGACGTGCTGCACGAGGCCGGCATGGCGGCTCCCGACATCTGGGCGATCACCGTGGGAGTGACCGGCCCGGTCGACGAGAACGGGCGCACCATCGTCTCCACCCCCTTGCCGGGCTGGTGCGAGGCCGATCCCGTCGCTCATCTGCGCACACGGTTCACCTGCCCGATCCGGGTGGAGAACGACTGCAAGCTCGCCGCGGTCGCCGAACGCTGGAAGGGCGTCGCCCAGGACGCCGACGACATCGTCTACCTGCTCGCCGGTCTGCGCACCGGCGCAGGCCTCATCATCGACGGCACCCTTCGCCGCGGTCACGGCGGCGTGGCCGGAGAAATAGGAGCACTCAAGGCCGTGCGGTGGCTCAACGCACCGGATCACCTCACGGCCTACCCCGGGGCGCCCTCGGGCGCCAAACCCGGCGAGGCGGCAGCCTGGGTGTTCCAGGCCGCGCGGGAGGGCGACAGCGCGGCGAAGACCGCCGTCCAGCGCTACATCCGCGACCTCGCCGTCGGCGTCGCCGCGCTCGTGCTCACCCTCGACCCGCAGATAGTCGTGTACGGCGGCGGGTTCTCCCGTTCCGCCGACCTGGTCCTCGACCCGTTGCGCCGCGAACTCGCCAAGCACTGCCTGCGCGTGCCGGAACTGCGCGCTTCCACGCTCAGCGACGAAGGCGTCGCACTGGGGGCGCTGCGACTGGCCCTGGACCAGGTCGACAACACACTGCTCAGCAGTCAGCTCGCCGCGCCGGTCGCACCCCAGTTCTCCTGACGCACCGGACCGTCCACAGTGAACATCGGGGTGTCCGCTCAGACCTGTACCACCTGGACCCCGCGCTCACGGAACCGCTTGACGTCGTCATCCCCGGCACCGGTGTCGGTGATCAGCACGTCGACCTCCGGCGTCGCGCAGATCGAGGCGAACGCCCGCGCCCCGATCTTGGAGGAGTCCGCCACGACCACGACCTTGCCCGCCCGCTGGGCCAGCAGCCTGTTGATCGCGGCCTCGCCTTCGTGGTGCGCTGAGACGCCCGCGACCGCGTCGATCGCGTCCACGCCCAGAAAGGTGATGTCGAGGCTCAGTTCGTTGAGGATCTTCTCCGCCAACGAGGACATCAGCTCGTAGGACTGCGCCCGCGCCACGCCGCCGGTGACGACGAGCTTCACCTGAGGACGCACCGAAAGCTCGTTGGCGATGTTCAACGCGTTGGTCACCACCGTGATCACGGCATCGCCCTCTGACCGCATGACGAGCGTTCGTGCGACCTCGGTCGTCGTCGTCCCGCCGTTCAGCCCGACCACCGCGCCGGGCCACACCATGTCCGCGGCCGCCCGCGCGATCCGCTGCTTCTCCTCCGCGTGCCGCACCGTCTTGTAGCGCATCGGGAGGTGGTAAGCGACTGCGTGGGTCACCGCGCCGCCACGGGTCCGGGTCAGCAGTTGCTGTTCGGCGAGGTGGTCCAGGTCCCGGCGGATCGTCGCAGCCGAGACCTCCAACCGCTCCGAGATCTCATCCACCTCGACGCGCCCCCGCTCGCCGAGGATCTCCAACAGCGCGTTCAGCCGCTCATACCTGTTCATCGCGACCTCCGAGCGGACATCATTGCGCTACTCGGTGACGGGTGATCGCGGCCAGCGCCGCACCTCGGCAGCCCGCCAGGCCGCCGAGCGTCGCGCGAACCAGCCGCGGTTCGCGTTGGAACTTCAAGCGAGCCGACAGGCCTCTGGCGAGTGGCTCGAGCAGCAGCCGGTTCGCGCCGGACAGGCCACCTCCCACCACCACGACCTCGGGAGCGAGCACGCTCGCCGTCCAGGCCAGTGCCGTGACCAGGCCCTCGACGGCGTCCTCCCACACGGTGACCGCCTCGGGTTCGCCCGCCTCGACCCGGCGCGCGACCTCGACAGCGCCTCGGATCTCCCTGCCGGTCAGGGTTGTGTAGCGGCGGGCGATGGCCGCTGCGGAGGCGACGGCCTCCAGACACCCGGTGCCCCCGCACAGGCAGGGCTCGCCGTGACCGACGTCGACGTGACCCAGTTCGCCGGCGTACCCGTCGGCATCGTGCACGTGGCCGTCGGTCACCAGAGCGGAGGCGATGCCAGTACCGATCGGGATGAACAGCATCGTGCGCGCACCACGACCGCCGCCGAGCTGGTTCTCGGCCAGCGCGCCGGCACGCACGTCGTGGGTGAACGCGACAGGCCGGCCGAGGCGATCGCTGAGCAGGTCGGCGAAGGGCACGTCACGCCAGCCCAGGTTCTCCGAGAACACGCCGATGCCACGCCGTTCGTCCACGATGCCGGGCACCGCGACGCCCACCTGGTCGGACGGCAGTTCCTCGGCGAGCTGGCCCACCACGTCGAGGACTTCCGGTACGACCGAGGGGCCACGCCCAGGTGTCGGACGTGACCTCGTCTCGAGCACGGTGCCCGCCTCATCGACCAGCACCGCTTTGATGGCAGTGCCGCCGACGTCCACGCCGAGCACAGGCACGGAGTCCCCGATCTGATCGAAGATGTTCATTTAAGGGGTCGAGTATGCAGCTGCGCACATCTTTCAATCAAGGACACGTCGTCACAGGCGGCCTGTGGCCTTCGTCAGCGGGCGGTGTGCGGACGGGCAGTACCGCCGGTCAACGCCCGGCGCAGGACCTCGCCTGCGCCGCAGAACCGGGCCGATGAGCGGGAGGACGGCCGTGTTCGAGGAAATGAGGAATCGCCGAGCCGCCCGCCGAGCCGCCCGGCGGGTCAAGTCCGCCCGATCTGCACGTCGACGGCCGGCACCACGTCCGCTCCCGGTTCCCGGCCGAAGGGCGCCGGGAGCGCCTCGACCGCGCCCACCCGGCGCTCAGCTTCCCCTCGACGATCGTGCTCCTCGTCTCGCTGGCCGGATAGTTCTGCTTGGTCGGACGGAGTTGTAGAGTGTCGAATTGAAGAATTCTTCAATTCGACAGGTTGTGGTCCCGTGAACGAGTTCGAGGACAGCCTGCTCCTCCGCGTCGAGCAGGCGGAACGAGCAGTGCGGCGAGCGGTGGAGCAGCAGGACGAGTACGCGGCGGAGGTGCACGGCGCCGATCTGGCCAACCTGCGGCGCCTGGCCGCTGAGCACGGCGTGGCGGTCGGCGCCCACGAGGAGGGCTGAGCGGTGCCGGTTCCGCTGTACCAGGCGAAGGCGGAGTTCTTCCGGATGCTCGGCCATCCCGTGCGCATCCGGGTGCTGGAGCTGTTGCAGGACGGCCCGAAGGCGGTGCGGGACCTGCTCGCCGAGATCGAGGTCGAGGCGTCCAACCTCTCCGCGCAGCTGGCCGTGTTGCGCAGGTCCGGCATCGTGACCGCGACCCGCGAGGGCTCGACGGTGGTGTACGCGCTCGCGGGTGCGGACGTGGCCGATCTGATGAAGGCGGCCAGGAGGATCCTCACCGAGTTGCTGGTCGGGCAGAACGAGCTGCTCGCGCAGCTGCGCGAGGACAGCGCGTGAGAGCATTCCTGCCCGCGAAGGCGGACTGGTCGGCCGCGAAGCCGAGAGATGTCGTCGCGGGTCTGACGGTCGCGGTGGTGGCGTTGCCGCTGGCGCTGGGATTCGGTGTGGCGTCAGGACTCGGCGCCGCCGCCGGGCTGGCCACCGCGATCGTGGCCGGCACTTTGGCCGCGGTCTTCGGCGGCTCCAGCCTGCAGGTGTCCGGTCCCACCGGCGCGATGACGGTGGTGCTGGTACCGATCGTCGCGGCGTTCGGGCCGGGCGGCGTGCTGACCGTCGGTCTGCTCGCGGGCGTGCTGCTCCTCGCACTGGCCGCGGCCAGAGCCGGGCGCTACATGCGCTACGTGCCCGCTCCCGTGGTCGAGGGCTTCACCATCGGCATCGCCGCGGTCATCGCACTGCAACAGATCCCCGCTGCACTCGGCGTGCCCACCCCCGACGGGCACAACGTCGTGGTGAACGCCGTCCACGCGTTCGGCTCCGGCCCTGCTCTGCCCGCAGTCGCCCTCGCGGCCGGGGTCGTCGTGATCATGCTCTTCGGCGCGCGCTGGAAACCGGCGATCCCGTTCTCGCTGCTGGCCGTCGCGGCGGGCACGGTGGTCGCGGAGATCTGGTCCCTGCCCGTGCCGCGAATCGGCGCGTTGCCCGCGTTGCTGCCGGCGCCGTCGCTGTCCTTCCTGGACTGGGGTGCGCTGTGGTCGCTGCTGCCGTCGGCGGTCGCGGTGGCCGCGCTCGCCGCGCTGGAGAGCCTGCTGTCCGCGACGGTCGCCGACGGCATGAGCGTGAACCAGCGGCACGACCCGGACCGCGAGCTCTTCGGCCAGGGCATCGCCAACGTCATCACGCCGATGTTCGGCGGCGTGCCCGCGACCGCGGCCATCGCCAGGACCGCGGTCAACGTCCGGTCCGGTGCGAGCTCGCGGCTCGCGGCACTGGTGCACGCGGTGACGCTCGCCGCCATCATGCTGGTCGCGGCCCCCGTGGTCGGGCGCATCCCGCTGGCCGTGCTGGCCGGTGTTCTGCTCGCCACCGCGGTGCGGATGGTCGAGGTCGGTTCGGTGCGGGTGCTGATGCGCGCGAACCGCTCCGACGCGGTGGTGCTCGCCCTCACCGCGATCGCCACCCTGGCGCTCGACCTCATCACCGCCGTGATCGTCGGCCTGGTCGTGGCGGGAGCGCTGGCACTGCGCGCCGTCGCCAGATCGGCACGCATCGACGAGGAGCCACTGGAGCCCGGCGACCACACGCTGGAGGAGCACGAACTGCTCGCCCAGCACATCGTCGCCTACCGCCTGGACGGACCGCTGTTCTTCGCCGCGGCACACCGCTTCCTGCTGGAGCTCACCGAGATCACGGCGGTCTCCGTGGTGATCCTGCGCATGTCACATGTGTCCACAATGGATGGCACTGGAGTGCTGGTCCTGCGTGACGCCGTCGAGAGGCTGGAGCGCAGGGGAGTCACCGTGCTGCTCTCCGGCGTGCGCGACGAGCACCGCCGCCAGCTGGAGGTGCACGCGGTACCGGCGTTCGCCAGCACGCCAGAAGCCATCGAGTACGCACGAGACCATCTGCGCCGCAACGGGACGCTGCCGTGACGAACTCTGCGCGACGAAGTAAGCAACCCGCAAGGTTCGGGCGAGTCAGAAGGCTCATGTTTTGACAGCGGCCTTGCGAAAATGGCGGCAAAGCATCGGCCGTGTTGTCATTTCGAGGATGTGTGGGGGCTTCGTGTCGTCTGCCGGCCGGCCAGGCGGCACCCCGAGAACCTGCAGCGTCGACCTCGACGACCACGTCGGCAACGTGGCCGGGGTTCGCCATCTGACCCGCGATGTTCTGCGGCACATCTCGAACGATGATCTCGAGGACGTGTTGCTCGTGGTCACCGAGCTGGTGAGCAACGCCTTCGACCACGGCGAGGCTCCCCGGTTGATGCGTTTGACCGTGACTCCGCGGCCGTACGTGGTGCGGTGCGAGGTCGATGATGCTGCGGAACGGTTGCCGGTTCTGGGCCGCTCTCGGTCAGGTGGGTTTCGCGGCAGAGGAATGGTGCTGGTCGACGAGTTGGCAACGGCCTGGGGTGTCGTACCCGGAAACGACTTCAAGACCGTGTGGGCCGAGTTGAAGTGCGAACCGCGCTGACCGGAGCCGCGACGGATGCGTCAGAGCGGTGTCGAGCCGAGCTGTCTGGTTCTGAAGGCTGACGACGGCAGGCAGTTCCTGCTCCTCGGCGGAATCCCGGCCGTACTGGACGCTGTCGCGCTGGTCGTCGCAGTCGACGCGGGAGGTGGCTGGGCTGACTCCGGTCAGATCCAGCCGAGATCAGCGGTGGTCACGGTGGGCTCGCCGCCTGCCTCGGTGAAGGCGGTCAGCGCATCGACGAGTCCTCGGCGTTCATCCGCGGGCATCCTCGCGACGATCTTCCCGATCGCCGCACGCCGCCGCCGTGTCACGCCGCGCACGACCCGGCGGCCCTCATCGGTCAGTTCGGTCACGACCTCACGGCGTGTTGCCGGGTTCGACTGACGAGCGACCATCCCGGTCGTCACGAGGCGGTCGACCATGCGGGTCACGGTGGACGGGTTGACGTCCAGCAGTTCGGCCAACGAACTGAGCTTCATCGCTCCCCGGCTGTCCAGGACCACGAGCATCCGGAACTGCGGCAGGGTCAGGGTCTCCTCGAACGCCGCGAGCGAGCGGGCGGACACGGCGACCAGCAGGCGCGAAGCTGTGAGCACGGCGTCGGTGAGCGCGTCGACGTCGTTCGCGCCGACCTTGGACCGGGTCATGCGACTGTTGTACCGCAACTTCGGTGCTGTGATCACAGAGCAGGTTGGTGCACTGCCTGTTTTGTACGGCATTCGGCAGCTACGACGGATTCGAGGGCGTCGAGAGCTGACTCGACCCAGGTGTCGACCGTGTTCCGCGACGCTCCGGGCGGACCGGTCAGGCGCACGGACACCGCGCTGCGGCCTGCGGTCAGCCGGAGGACCTGGAGGGTGCCGTTGCAACTCGTCGTGGTTTCGCTGCCCCAGCTGATGCGCAACCGTTCCCAGTCGATGACGACCTGCCGCTCGACGTCGACATCAGCGTGCAGGCCCGGCAACCACAGTCGGATGAGGTTGGGTCCGGACAACTCGACCTCGATGGAGTCGGGCAGCCAGGCGGTCATGTTGTCGAGATCGGAGAGAACGTCGAAGACTGCGTCCGCGTCGGCGGGCATGGATCGGCTTCGGCTCAAAACGGAGTCCTTCCGGCGGATTCCGTCCATCCTGTACGGCTTTCCGGCCGCTGCGCCTGACGAGTGTCTAACGATCGCCTGTCGCGCCGGGTGACGGAGTGAGCGCCGTCGAGGCGGCAGGCGTGCTCAAGGTGGTTGACGTGGTCGCCGGCGTCGAATGGCGCCGTTGCGTCACCACTGGCGTAGGCGCCTCGTTGTGCGTGGTCGTGGTGCCCAGCGGTTCCGGTTCATCCTGTGTGGACACTCCACACGCGGCGGTCAGAAGGCATGCGGCGGCGACCAACAAGATCCTCATGCGAAGGCCTCCGGAAGCTCCACGACGAATCGCGCTCCACCGCCAGGGCGGTCCTCGACCCACACCTCGCCGTGATGGCGGCGGACGTGTTCGGCGACGAGCGCCAGGCCGAGGCCGCTGCCGGTGTCGGCACCCCGGCTGCCGGCTCTGGCGCCACGGGTGAATCGTTCGAACACCTGGCTCCTCATGTCACGAGGCACGCCGGGTCCCGCGTCATCGACCTCGAGCCGGATGTTGCCGTCCTGGTGGAGCACGGCCAGCCGGACAGCGCCTCCGGCGTGCTGCTCGGCGTTCTCGATGAGGTTGCCGATGACACGGTCGAGCCTGCGCCGGTCGCCGAGCACCAGTGGCGGCGGCGGCTCGACGACGATCTCGACGTCCTGGCCCAGCCGCAGACCCGCAGCGCCGTGCACGAGGCCACCGACGTCGAGCGGTTCGAAGTCGGCCTTGTCGCCGTCCTGGTCGGCTCGGCTGATCTCCATCAGGTCGACCACCATGCGGGCGAACCTGTCTACCTCGGACGTGAGCAGCCCGAGTGCCTTGCCTGCCGTGCCGGGCAACTCCGCCTGCCGGCGCCGGAGCACCGCGGCGGCGTTGACCATCGTCGTGAGGGGCGAGCGGAGTTCGTGGCTGACGTCGCCCGCGAACCGGGCATCGCGCAGCACACGTTGCTCCAACGCGTCGGCAGTCGTGTTGAACGTGCTGGCCAGTGGCCCGAGATCGGGATCGCGCTGGCTGGGCAGGCGTGCTTTCAGATCGCCGCCGGCGATGCGTGACGCGGCGTCGGTCAGTTCGGTCAACGGTCTCAACGCGCGTCTGCTGGCCCACGAACCGAGTCCGACACCGAGCATGCCGCTGAGCACCGTTCCGGCGATCAGCAGGCCGCTGAGGAAGCGGAAGGTGCGGTCGAGCTGGACGAGCTGGAAGAGTTCGACGTAGACGCCCTGCCCGTCGGCCAGCGACTGGGCCACCGCGATCACCGGGATGCCGTCGGCACGGAGGCGTTGCCTCGCGGGTGTGCCGTCGCGTGCCATCACGATCAGCTGGGGAGGAACGACAGCGGGATCGACCTGCCGTCCGCTCGTCAGCACCTCGTCCCCGCGGAAGAGCATGATCGTCGAATCCGGGTTGGTGGTGAGACCGGTCAGCAGTTCGGTCAGACCGTCCGAATTGGAGCGCACGGCCTCCTCGACCAAGCGCAGGTTGACCTCTGCCTGACGAGTCGTGGCCTGCACGCGTTGCCGGAGCATGTAGTCCGACGCGAGGTTCCACGTCGCGATGGCCAGCAGACTGGTCACGAGCACAGAACCGAGGCCGAACGCGGCCGCCACCCGCCAGCGCAGGGAGAGGCGGGGCACCATCACCTCGGCGGGCCGATCTTGTAACCGGAACCGCGGACCGTCAGCACGAACACCGGGTCTTCGGCGTTGTGCTCGACCTTCGTGCGCAGTCTGCGGATGTGCACGTCGAGCAGCCGGGTGTCGCCGTAGTAGTCGTACCCCCACACCCGCTGCAACAGCTGCTCCCTGGTGACGATGCGCCCGCCGGCACCGGCCAGTTCGGCGAGCAGGCGGAACTCGGTGCGCGTCAACCGGATCTCCTCGCCGCCGCGTTTGACGACGCCTTCGTCCGGCCAGATCTCCAAGTCTTCGATGCGGTAGGAGAGGTTCTCCCGCGTGCCGCCACGGCGCCGCAACAGTGCTCGGATGCGTGCGGCCAGCTCGCTCGCCACCAGAGGTTTGGTCACGTAGTCGTCCGCACCCGCTTCCAGCCCGGCGATGACGTCGGGCGTGTCGGTGCGCGCCGTCACGATGATGATCGGCAGATCGCCCTGAGCGCGCAGTCTCCTGCAGACCTGCAGACCGTCCACCCCGGGAAGCATGAGGTCGAGCAGGACGACGTCGAAGGAGCCGTTGTCGAGCCGGCTCAGCGCGTCTTCGCCCGAGACGGCCTCGTCCACGGCGAAGCCCTCGTCCGCGAGGGCCAGGCCGAGTGCCTGGCGGATGCGCTCGTCGTCGTCCACGAGCAGCACGGAGAAATCCATGTCCCGCTTTTCTTCGTAGGTTTCTAGTGCTGCTTCTACCACGTTGCCATGGTGACCGCACCGCGCAGGATATGTATGCCTTCGAAAGGAGTTCGTAAGGTTGCACAATGCACGCGTCAGGCATGCTTGGCGCCGCGGGGGATCGCCCGTAGTGGGCGCGTGCCCGCGCGCTTCCGGGGAAGGTCAGACGTCAGCCGACGAGAGACGGCCGGCGTCTGTCTCGGGATGATGAGAGGCTCTACCAGTCGTGACAGGCATGCCCACCACCGACGAAGGAATGACGGGGACGATCCTGGTGTGCGACGGGTGCGGGCGTTCGCGCCGCACCAGCGCCACGGGACTGTTCGCGTGGGACTTGCTGTGGCTGCAGGCCGATCAGGCAGGGTGGACCGGCTCCGACAGGCCGCTGGGGCCCCACTACTGCACGATCTGCGCCGATAACGAGTAGATAACGTTTGCACAATGCAATAATCTTGCCGGTCCGTTTCGTCCGTATCCCTCCGTGTCGGTACACACGATCGCCGCTCTACGCGGAGGGAGATCCACGTGCTCACACGTCTCGCCCAGGTGGTGACGGCGCTCGCGATCCTCTGCTCGCTCGCGGCTCCGCAGGCGGCCGCCCAACCCGAATTCGGGCCGGAGTACACGCAGACCCAGTTCGGCCCCATGGGCCCCGCGGGCAGGGACATGCTCGTCAAGGTTCGGCTGGCGGGACTGTGGGAAGGGCCCGCGGGCCGGCTGGGACTGGAGAAGTCCGCCAACCCTCTCGTCAAGGAGGCGGGCCGGCATCTGATCAGCGGTCACGCCGAACTGGACGCCAAGGTCCTCGAGCTCGGACGCACGCTGAACGTCCCGCTGCCCAGCGATTCCAACGCCGACCAGAAGGGTTGGATCGCGGAGATGACCAACGCCCCGGCCGGCAGCGCCGAGTTCGACCGGGTCTTCGCCAACCGCCTCCGCGCGGCACACGGTGGCGTCTACAAGTTCCTCGCGGTCGTCCGCACCGGCACCCGCAACACCCTGATCCGGGACTTCGCCAAGCGCTGCATGGAGGTGGTGCTCGACCACATCCAGGTCCTCGAAGCGACCGGCATGGTCGATTTCACCGACACGGAGGCCATCCCGCTCGCCGCGCTCGCCGCCGCGCCGGTCGGTCCCGCGCCCGTTCCCGCCGTTCCCCCGGCGGTGCCCACCGTGCCCAGGACGCAGAACATCGCTCAGGAGAACGGAAGTGGCGGCTCCGACGCGATCCTCGGTGTCCTTGTGATGGTGGCTGTCGTGGGCGGGATCTACCTGTGGACAGGTGGACGTCCGCGCCGCTCGCGCTCGTCGCGAGAATGAGGTCACATCGCAAGTGCTTCGCAAGGTTGCACAGTGCGGGTCTCCATCAGAATGACGGGGCGGACGTCTCCGATCGGGGCGGGCGTCCGCGCCAGGCCACCACGGGGAGATCCGGGTGCCGGCCGGCAGGATCGGCCGGCACCCGCCCGCGCAAGATGGGGAACGTCGGATGCGCTCACATGCCGTGCTCATCGGCTACAGCGCTCGCGGCCGTGTCGTCCTGAGCACGCTGTTCGCCGGAGGGCATGCGACGGACTTCACCATCGTCGACTCCGATCCCGAACGCGTCGTGCAGGCCGGAGTGGACGGTGTGCGCGCCGTGGCGGGTGAAGGCTGGCGCCTGGACGTGCTGTGGTCGGCAGGCGTGCAGGCGTCGGACCACATCGTCGTCGCCGTGACCGACGACGCTTTGGCTTTGCGCATCACCTCGGTCGTGCGCAGCCTGAACGAGGCCGCCACGATCACCACTCTGGTCCACAGCACACAACTGCAGGAGCTCATCGGGTACCTCGGCGCCGATCACGTCCTGGTCGCGGACCGGGTCGGCGAGTGGGCGCTGGAGATGGACAGCCTCGTGTGCGATCACTTGCCGGAGCTGGAGTGGTCGGTGCTGGAGCGTCCGGTGATGCAGGACGAGGTCGGCAGCTCGCCGCTCGAGTGCGGCAACGACGTGCTGGCCGTCGTGCGGGCAGGCCGACGGATCTGGGCGGAGGATCCTGAGGTCGGGGAGTTGCGCGGCGACGACAAGCTGGTCGTGCTGAGCAGCGGACCCGTCGGTGACTGACATCCCTCCAGCGTTTGCGGAACCGCCGAACACGTCGGGGCTCAGTGGCCGTTGAGCCTCCTCGTGCGAGAGGGTACTTCGTTGCCGGGGAGCAGCAGTTGCGGCGCTGCGTGTCGGCCCGCGTGAATGTCCTTCCAGGACGTTTGCCAGGCTGTGGTGATGCGCCGATTCCTCTTCGACTCCAGCGGTGTCCTCCGTCCAGTGGTTCTGGCCGGATTGTTCGTGGTGGTGCCAGTGGCGGTACTGGCTTTGGCCTCCTGGGGTGGTTGGGCGGGGTTGACCGTGATCGCTGTGATCTTCGCCGTGGGCCTGGTCCTCATCGTCCGCAGCGACCGTTGATCCAGGAACTGCTCGGCACACGCCATCATCGAAAGGACCTCGCAAGGTTGCACAGTGCAGGTTTCCGCCACAATGGGGAGGCGGACGCGAACCGGTCGTGGTGAGCGTCCGCGCCAAACTGCTCCGGGAGCACGGCTGTCCGCGATGGGGGATCCGGTGAGTTCGCGAACCGTGCTCATCGGTTACAGCGTCCGCGGTCGAGCCGTCGTCGCGGCGCTGCGTGAAAATGGCTACGCGAACGGCTTCATGGTGGTCGACTCGGATCCCGTGCGGGCCGAGCAAGCTGTGCTGGAAGGTGTGCCGGCGGTGGTCGGTCCCTGCTGGCGCTTGCGCACCTTGTGGCTGGCCGGCGCGCACACCGCCGATCATGTCGTTGTCGCGGTTCCGGACGACGACATGGCCGTGCAGGTCACGTCCGCCGTGCGTTCGCTCAACGAAACAGCCACCATCATCACCGTTGTTCGCAGCACTGAAGTTCACGAGCTGATCGAACACGCGGGCGCCGATCACGTTGTGGACGTCCGTCAGGTCTACGAGTGGGTACCCGGCGCGGCGCGGCCACAGGACCGCGGCGTCGAGTCTGCTGATCTCGAGTGGACCGTGACCGAACGCGCGGTGGCGCTGGACGAGATCGGTCGATCGCCACTCGGCTGTGGGCATCAGGTGCTCGCCGTCATGAGGCACGGCCAGCGGATCTGGGCGGAGGATCCGGCGGTGGCGGCGCTGCGTGATGACGACAGGCTGCTCGTGGTGAGCAGCAGGTCCGTCACCACGTGAGGTCGCAGTGACGGGTGGATCGACCGATGCGGGCGGCGGTGCTGCGCGGCATGCTGTGCACATGGCTGTTGATCCACGTGGTGCGGACTTGAAGCGACTGCTCGCCGAAGACCCAGGCGGGCCTGTGGTGATGCTGAACCTGCTGCGGTTCGCCGAAGGCGGTGCCGAATCCTACCAGGAGTACGCGCGTCATCTGCGCGAGACGTTCCTGCCCCGCTACGGCGGCGAGATCCTCTACGCCGGAGCCGGCTCCACCGTGCTGGTGGCCGAGGAAGGGCAGAGCTGGGACGCGGTGATCATCGTGCGCTACCCGGACCGGACCGCCTTCAGTCGCATGGTGGCCGACCCCGGCTACCAGGAGGTGACGGGGTTGCGCACGGGTGCGTTGACCGAGGCGGTGCTCCAGGCCACCATCCCCTGGAGCTGATCCGAGTCCATCCGAGAGTTCGGGCGGCGTGCTCGATCACCTGTTCGCTGCGTGAGTGAACTCAGATGCTCGGGCGCCGGACCCATTCCGTCGACGGGGAAGTCGTCCCGAGTCCCGGTACGGGTACAGTGCCGGCAGGTGTGCCGGGAAGCCTGGTCGGCGTCGTTCAACGACGTCTGGGCGCAGGAGCTTCCATGGACAAAGCGGTCGCAGGTACGGCAATCGGTCCGATGGTCATCGCAGCAGCGGACCAGCACGACCCTCATCCGGTCGTCCGAGACGACTTGGCAGCACGCATTCTTCCCACCTCCGGGCGTTTGGCCGCGGCCGCGGCTCGCTGGCGCCCGGTGCGGAGCGCACTCGTCGCGGCGACGGAGAAGAAGATCCCCGGCCTGTGGGCCGGCATGTTGTGCCGCAAGAGGTACATAGACGACCGGCTCGCTGCCACCGATGCCGAGGCGGTGGTCGTCCTGGGCGCCGGGTTCGACACACGCGGCTGCCGGCTCCGCCAGAAGCGGGTGTTCGAGGTCGACCTACCTGCCAACATCGAGAGCAAGCGCGGCCGGTTGCGTGCGATCTTCGGTGAGGTGCCGCCGAACCTCAGCCTCGTTCCGATCGACTTCGAAAGTCAGCGCCTCGATGAGGTGCTCGCCGAACACGGCTACGACGCCGGACTGCGGACGTTCTTCGTCTGGGAGGCGGTCACCCAGTACCTGACCGAAGAGGCTGTGCGTGCGGCGTTCGGCTTCCTCGCTCAAGCACCTACGGGCAGCGAGCTCGTTTTCACGTTCGTGCGCAGGGACTTCCTCGATGGCACCGCGCTGTTCGGCGGCGAGGCCGCGTACCGCGAGTTCGTCGTGAAGCGCAGGGTGTGGAAGTTCGGGCTCCTCCCCGAGGAGGTCGCCGGGTTCGTCGCGCCCTACGGGTGGGCCGAGGTCGAACAGCTGGGCCCATCTGAGTTCACCGAGCGCTACATCGCATCGTCAGGGCGTTCGTTGCCCGTGTCGGAGATCGAGCGCACGGTGCGGTGCGTCAAGGTCGCAGACCAGTGACGCCGGTGATCGACGCCCGTGGCCTGACGAAGCGCTACGGCGATGTCGCGGCAGTGGACGACGTCTCCCTGCACATCAACGCGGGCGAGATCTATGCGTTGCTCGGGCTCAACGGGGCGGGTAACCCGACTACGATCCGCGTGCTGCTCGGCATGGTGCGACCGACCAGCGGGCGGGAACGTTGTCGCTGGGCAACGCACAACGGCTCGGTCTGGCCAAGGCTCTGCTGCACCGGCCGGAGCTGCTGGTCCTCGACGAGCCCGCGAACGGCCTCGACCCGGCCGGCGTCGCGGAGATCCGTGACCTGCTGCACGAGTTGAGCCAGGAGCACGGTGTGAGCGTGGTGTTGTCGAGCCACATCCTGACCGAGGTCGCGCGGCTGGCAACCCGCATCGGCGTCATCCACTGCGGCCGGCTCGTTCGCGAACTCGACGCGCACGTACGTCGCCGGCTGAGCGTGTCGGCGCGTGACCGGGCCGCGGCTGAACGAGCCCTGGAAGGTGCAGGCTTCAGGCCGAGTAGACGGAGCCGGACAACCTGACCCTGACTGACGACGGAGCGCTCGAGCAACCTGACGCGGTCGCCACCGTGCTGGTGGAGGCGGGTTGTCCGCCGACCCGGCTCGTCGTGGAACAGGACGATCTCGAGACGTACTTCCTGCGGGTGGTGGAGTCGTGGTCAACGTACTGGCGACCGAGATCCTCAAGGCCGCCGATCCCGCGTCCCGTGGATCACCGCACTCGCGTTCACCGTCGCCGCGGCGGTGGGCGGGCTGTTCAGGTTCATCCTGCAGGACCCGGACCGGGCTCGTTCGCTCGGGCTGATCGGCACCAAGGCCGCACTGGTCGGCCGCGATGCCGACTGGCCGACGTACCTGGGTTTCCTCGCGCAGACGACGGCCGTCGGCGGGATGCTGGTGTTCGGCATGGTGTCGGTGTGGTTGTTCGGCCGCGAGTTCAGCCAGAACACCGTGAAGGATCTGCTGGCGTTGCCGAGTGCGCCGACCAGCGCGACCAGCAGGAGCGGAATCCGTCGATGATCCGGTGGGACGAGGTCGCGGTCCTCCAGCCAGGCGCGTTCGCCGTAGATGCCGCGAGCGGCCCAGCTAAGTGGTTCGTGAACCGGAGGAAATGCTCTCGGGTTGACGAACAGCCAGACGATGGCGGCCGCGACCGGCACGAGGCTCCACCACCCGATCCACACACTCCACGGTTTGGCGTGCCGCTGTCTTGGCGACGCGATCAGCCGCGTCTGTTGTGGATCCTCTCCAGCTCGTTCACGGCCGCGTCAACGCCGTTCTCGGCTCGTATCTGCTCACCCATCTCTTCTGCAGGCTTTCGCAGTGTCAGGGCTTGGGTGACCGCGTCGGCCAACGTGTCGGCGGCGAGCTTCTTGTACGGCAAGGGTTCTGGTGCGACGTCAACCGCGTGCATCCGCTGCGCCCAGTGTGGTTGGTCCGCGACGAACGGGCACACGACCTGCGGCACACCCGCGGCGAGTGCTGCCGCGGTCGTGCCTCCGCCGCCGTGGTGCACCACCGCGCGCACCTGACCGAACAGCCAGTCGTGCGGTACCTGGTCGATCACCAGGAGATCGTCCGACGAGTGCGCGGCGAGCCCGCCCCACCCGGTCGCGACGATCGCGCGCACTCCGGTCGCCCGCGCCGCCTCGGCGACGATGTCACCGGTGCGCTGCGCGTCGCGTCCCGCCATGCTGCCGAACCCGATGTAGACCGGTGCCGGTCCGGCATCCAGAAACGCCTGCAGGGTCGCGTCCGGCGACCAGCTCGCTTCACGCGGCAGGTACCAGAAGCCGGTGGTGCGAACCGAGTCCGGCCACGCGGGATCGACGGCCGTGACGAGGGAGCTGAACGCCTGCAGAACGTGGGTCCGACGGGGGCCCTGACCGCGTGGCAGGCCGAGGTCATGGGTGCGCCACGTGTTGACGATGCCGGAGTAGGCGCGCAGGGTCGCGGACACGATCAGGTAGGTCGCCCGGTTGAGGAACCGGGGCAGCCGGGGGAGTGGCACCATCGGGCATGGGAACGCCGGCGTCGGAACCCAGCCGGGTTGCAGCGCGGCGAGGACCGCGGGAACACCGAGCATCTCCGCCGCGTGTTGTGCGGGCACGCTCGGCGTGTGCACCACGAGATCCGCGCCGCTGGATCTCGCGACCACCCCGACGTCGCGCAACACGTCAGCCATCAACGGCTTGATGCGCCTGATGGTCGAGAGAGCGGTGATCTTGCCGCGGACGCCGCGATATCCGCCCTCGATCGCCTCCGCCATCAGCGGATCTTCCAGCAACCTGTTGGGGCCGTTGTCCAGCGGTGCGAACTCGACTTCCTGCGTCAACACGCTGGAAGCGAACGATTCCGGTGCGGCCAGCAGCGCCTCGTGGCCCGCCTTCTTGAGCGCCACCGCCAACGCCAGCAACGGTTGCACGTCTCCGCGTGTGCCGTGGGCGACCAGCAAGACCTTCACGGCCTCGTCCTCTCGTCGATGTCGGTGAATGCCGTGAGCCAGCGGTCGTCGGCGAACAGGCCGTGGGTCAACATCTCCAGGCCCGCACGGGCTCCGCGCACCGCCGTCGCGGTCTCGGCGGGGTCACCGCCCAGCAAGCGGCCCACCTGGTCGCCGAGCACCAGCGGAGCCAGCAGCCACGACACGTAGGTGACCGCGCGTGCCTTGGCGTCCGCCGAAGCGCGCACCCAGCCTTCCTGTTCGCCGGTCGCGAGCCACGCCTCGGTGCGTTCGACCATCTCGGCGAACAAAGCACCGGCCGCGGGCGTGTCATCGAGCAACGCCCTCGCCAAGTACCGCCGGACCGGTGTCGCCGCTTGCAAGATCTCGCCCAAGGCCTCGATGGACGCCTCGCCGCCGCTGCGGATCGAGTCGAGGACGTAGTCGTCGCAAGCCTGCCGCAGTCCTTCCTTGGAACCGAAGTGGTGCACGACCAGAGCCGGCGAGACCCCGGCTTGTGCGGCCACCGCGCGGACTGAGGTTCCGGCGATGCCGTCGGTGCCGAACCGGGCCAGTGCCGCGTCGCGGATGCGTGCTCGTGCCGTCAGATCAGAGGCTGAACGCATGTTCAGAGTATTGAACAGATGTTCAGTGCTTGTCGAGACCTGCCGGTTTGCTTTGAGTGGACCTTTGCGGCATCTTTGCGCGCGGTGCGCCGGGAAGTCTGGTCGGCAATGCCCATCACGAGACCGTGGTGGGTGTGGCTGACGTGGACGGAGTTCGTTGATGGCGCTGGTGCTCGCATTCGGCCTGGTCCTGCTGATCAGCGTCTCGCTGTCCGGTCTCGCCGCTCGCACGATCCTGTCGACCGCGTTGATGTTCCTGGTCGCCGGAGCGTTGATCGGGCAGGGTGGTCTCGGGCTCGTCGACATCCCGTCCAACAGTGCGTTCGTCACCGTTCTGGCTGATCTCGCGCTGTTCACGGTCTTGTTCACCGATGGCCAGCGCGCGGGTCTGCCCGACCTGAAACAAGGGTGGCAGCTCTCGGGCAGGGCATTGGGCCTGGCCATGCCGCTGACCATGGTCGGCATCGCCGTGCCGACGCACTTCCTCACCGGCCTGGACTGGACGACCTCGTTCCTGATCGGCGCGATCCTCTCGCCGACCGACCCGGTGTTCGCCTCCGCCATCGTCGGCCGCACCGACGTGCCGATGCGGTTGCGGCGCCTGCTCAACGTCGAGTCCGGGCTCAACGACGGTCTCGCGCTGCCGTTCGTGCTGATCTTCCTGGCCACCGCGGCGAACAGGGACACCGACTTCCTCACCATCGGCATCGAGCTGGCCGCGGGACTGGCGCTGGGCGTTGTCATTCCTGCGGTCGTGGTGCTGGCGTGGCGGCTGCGGATCTTCACCGCCGAACCTCGGTTGCAGGCGCTCGGCCCGCTGGCGATCGCGGTGATGCTGTACGCGACCTGCCACCTCACCCACGCCAACCCCTACCTCGCCGCGTTCGCCGCCGGATCGACCATCGCGACGCTGGACCGTGTCGCGGCAGAACACTTCGAGCACTTCGGCGACCTGCTGTCCGAGATCACCAAGTTCGCCGCCCTGCTCGTCTTCGGCGCGCTGATCACACCTGAGCGCATCTCGCACCTGAGCGTGGGGGACTGGGCGGTCGCGATCATCGCGATCCTGCTCGTGCGGCCGGCCGCGATGATGCTGTCGCTGCTGCGCACGCCGCTGCCCGCACGCGAACGGTCCGTCGCCGCCTGGTTCGGTCCCAAGGGCTTCGCGTCCGTGGTCTACGGGCTTCTCGTGCTGCAAGCGGGGATACCCGCCGGTGAGCACGTGTTCGACCTGGTCGCGATCACCATCGCGTTGTCGATCGTGCTGCACTCGTCGACGGACGTGCCGGTGGCGAAGGCGTTGAGCGTCGAACCGCCGGACGGACTGCCCACAGGGCAGCCTGAGCGGTCTGCTCGGGAGCAACCGTGATGGGGTCGCTGAACCCGACGCTGCTCTGGGCGGCGCTCGTGCTGCTGTCCTTCGCGGCGATCCCCCGCCGGTACTGGTACGTGCAGCTGCCCGCGGTCCTCGGATGGGTGCTGGTGTGGTTCGACGGCGAGTTCACCGGCCACTGGACGGATTCGCTCGGACTGGCCGTGACCGGCGTCAGCATGCTGTGGCTGTGGTTCGTCAAACCACCCGCGAACAAAGATCAGCGGGATCGTCGTGAGCCTTGACGAAGCCGCGGAAGCGGCGCTGCGCGAACGCTGGTCGCGCAGCCAGCGGCACATCACCATGTTCTCCGTGGTCCTGCCGGCGCTGCAGTTGCCGCTGTGCACGGTGATCGTTGTAATGGCCGGCGGTGGAAGCACCTGGCCGACTGCGGTTCCGCTGGTGCCCGTTGCCGTCGCGGCGGTGGCGCTGCGCCAGTGGGTGCGGCGCCAGGCCCCTCTTGATCCCCTGAAGTGGAGGTCCGCGGCGCTCCTCGCGGTGGGGGTGCAGCTGCTGTCCGTCGCCGTTCCCGCGTATGACATCGCCACGGGCCACACTCCCGACGCTCTCACCGGACCGGCCATCCTGATCTTCCTCAGCTGCGTGGTCGCGGCCGCGACCTGCGTGTCCGCTCACCGAGCCGGCCGGGCTCTCCTCACTCCTCTCGTCGCTGAGCTGGGATCTGCGGACCTGCGCCTGACACTCCCAGTGCGCGCCGCGGCCACCGGACCCGAACTCGTCTCGGCACGGATCGTCGTCGAGCGCGACCGTGTCGAGTGGACGGTGCGGCTGCACGTTCGCCGGCGCGGCGATCCACGGATCGACGTGTCGGTTCCGTTCCGGGAACTCCTGCAGGTCATGCCGGTAACGCTGCCCGGTGTCCCCGAACTGAGGCCGTGGACCGTCCTGCCCGGAGGGATCACGCTGCACGCGCAGGCCGGACCGGCGATCCTGGTGACGTCCACCCAGGACCAGTGGCTGCTACCCGTTCACGACGCGGACCTCGTCGCCGAGCTCATCCTCCGCCGCCAGACCCTGTGGTTGCAGGGAAGTCCCTAGTGCCGGCCTGACCGGTCCGCGCGCGGCTGATCTGCCTGGTGCACGTCCGGAATGCCGTCGTGGTCCGCGTCGCGGTTCTCTTCCTCGAAGATGCGCCGGTACACCCTGTTGCGCACGCGCAGGACCACTGTCGCTATCAACGCGGACAGAACGGAACCGAGCAGCACGGCCACCTTCGCGTTGCTGTAGCCCGCGCTGCCCTCGCCGAACGACAACTCGCTGACCAGAAGCGAGACGGTGAAGCCGATGCCGGCGAGGATCGACAGGCCGACCACGTCGATCCACGCCAGGTCGTCGTCCAGATCGGCCTTGGTGAACCGCGCGACCAGCCAGGTGGCCGCGGTGATGCCGATCGGCTTGCCCACCAGCAGACCGAGCACGATGCCGAGCGTCACGCTGTCCGTGAGCGAGGCGACGAAACCGCTCAGGCCTCCGATCGAGACGCCGGCGGCGAAGAACGCGAAGATCGGCACAGCGACACCCGTGGACAGAGGTTGCCACCGGTGCTGGAACATCTCGGCCAGACCGGGGCCCTCGCCTGATTTGCGGATCACCGGCACGGCGAACCCGAGCAGCACACCCGCGACAGTCGCGTGCACACCAGAAGCGTGCATCAGCGCCCAGGTCGCCACCGCCAGCGGGATCAGCAGCCACCACGACCGGACACGTCGCTGCACGAGCACCGTGAACAACGCCAGCGGGACGAACATCAGCAGCAACGGCAGCAGCGACAGGTCGTCGGTGTAGAACAGGGCGATGATCACGATCGCGATCAGGTCGTCGACGACGGCGAGGGTCAGCAGGAACGTCCGCAGCGCCGACGGGAGGCACCTGCCGATCACCGCGAGCACCGCCAGTGCGAACGCGATGTCGGTCGCGGTCGGGATGGCCCAGCCGGACAGCGAGGGACCGCCGCCGAGGTTGACCGCGATGTAGATCAACGCCGGTACGAGGACACCACCGAACGCCGCCGCGATCGGGACCGCGGCACGACGCGGATCGCGCAGGTCGCCCGCGACGAACTCGCGTTTGAGCTCCAGGCCCGCGACGAAGAAGAAGATCACCAGCAGGCCGTCGGAGGCCCATTCGGCGAGGCTGAGCCGCAGGTGCAGCGACTCGGGACCGATCTCGATCGAGCGCAAGGTCTCGTAGATCGACGCCCACGGCGAGTTCGCCCAGACCAGGCCGACAACCGCCGCGACCAGCATGATGACGCCGCCGACGGTCTCGAGGCGGAGCAGGTCGGCGATGCGCTTGGCCTCGGGCCAGGACGCGCGGCTGAACAGCCGGTTCTTCACGGGTTCCAAAGCTCACTCCGGGTGTCGTCGGCCGCATCGCCGACCAGACTTCCCGGCACACCATGCCGCTCATCGCGGCAACAGCCCGACCGTACCCCACGATCACGTCTTGAGCCGTGGTGACGTGATCGTGGCAGGAACGCGGGTCAGCCCGACGGCTCGTGGTTCCGGCGGGTGCGCCAGGTCTGGACGACTACGACCACCGGGCTGAACGCGGTCACGGCCGCACCGAGCGCGATCAGCACGATCGACGACAGCGACACGCCCGTGATGACCACCACCAGCCCGACCACGTAGATCAGCAGCAGGCCGATCAACTTCAGCACGCGCGGCGGCAACCGGTGATGCGGTGGCGGTGGCCTGACGAGTTTGGAGGCGAACTTGGGATCGTCCTCGGCAAGACGTCGCTCGATGGCGTCCAGTTCGCGCTGCTCGTCCTCTGGCAACCCCACCGTCACGCACCTCCCGAACTCGCCACCGACTGTCCGCGCCCTCTCAGCGACCCGCCAGTTCCGGGCGCAGCGCGTTCACCGGTGTGGCGGCGTCCGCGGCGTCCGACACCGCTTCGGCGGCTGCCTCGCTCGCCTGGGCGACGTCCTTCTCGGCCTGTGCGGTGGCGGCCTCGACGGCGTCGTCGGTCCTGGCGGCGGCCGACCGCGGCAGCGTCTCGGAGAACGCCTTCGAGACGTCGCGCAGCGCGGTGGTGACCTCGCTCGGAATCACCCAGAAGGTGTTGCCCTCGCCCTGCGCGAGCTGCGGCAGGACCTGGAGGTACTGGTAGGCGAGCAGCTTGGGGTCCGGATCGTTGCGGTGGATCGCCTGGAAGACCTGGTCGATCGCGCGGGACTGGCCCTCCGCCTCGAGGATGGTGGCGGCCCGGTGGCCTTCGGCGCGCAACACTGCGGCCTGTTTGTCGCCCTCGGCCGTGAGGATCTGGGACTGCCGCTGTCCTTCGGCGGTCAGGATCGCGGCCCGCTTGTCGCGCTCGGCGCGCATCTGCTTCTCCATCGCCTCCTTGATGCTCTGCGGCGGATCGATGGCCTTGATCTCCACGCGGTTGACCCGCAGCCCCCACTTGCCCGTCGCGTCGTCGAGGACGCCGCGCAGCTGGTTGTTGATCGTGTCGCGCGAGGTGAGGGTCTTCTCGAGGTCCATCGATCCCACGACGTTGCGCAGGGTGGTGACGGTGAGCTGTTCGACCGCCTGCAGGAAGCTGGCGATCTCGTAGGCGGCGGAACGGGGATCGGTGACCTGGAAGTACAGCACCGTGTCGATCTGCACGACCAGGTTGTCCTCGGTGATCACCGGCTGCGGCTGGAACGAGACCACCTGCTCGCGCAGGTCGATCGGCGGGTAGACGCGGTCGATGTAGGGGATGACGAAGTTGAGGCCGGGCGTGAGGGTGCGCTGGTAGCGACCTAGACGTTCGACGTTGCGGGCGCGGGCTTGCGGCACGATGCGCACGGCGCGCAGCACGGTGAACGCCGCGAAGATCGCGAGCACGAGTCCGGCGACGAGCAGGGTGGACATGGCTCACTCCCGTGGGTAGACGACGGCGGTGCTGCCGTCGATGTGCAGGACGTCGACTGTGGATCCGGCGGGGATGACGACGGACTCGTCGTACGGGCGGGCTGTCCAGTCCTCGCCCCGGATCCGCACGAGACCCTCGTGACCGTTGACCTCACGCAGCACGTAGCCGGACGAGCCCACCAACGCCTCGATGCCGAACCTTTCGATCCGGGGCTGGAGCATCATTCGCCGTGCCGCCGGTCTGGCTAGCACCACGCCGGCGGCGGACACGACGCTGAAGACCACGAGCTGACCGGGAACCGGCAGACCGATCGCCGCCGTGCCCGCCGTGACGAAGCCAGCCACCGCGAGCATGCCGAGGGCCGCGGTGAGCGTGAAGATCTCGGCGATGGCCAGCACCAGCGCGATGATCAGCCAGATGAGCCAGAGCTCCATGGTGCGACCCTCCCCGGGGTGGAGGTACGCCTCGAACGCACGACGTCTCCCCACCATCGTGGATCCGAATTCGTCCGGTCGACAGGCATCCGCCCGGCCAGTTGGACCACCGTTGTCTGCCGGTGCCCGGCAGTTACGGAGCCGGTCGCTGCCAGCCGAGCAGGCGCGCACCGAGCACCGCCACCTGGAGCGTGAACGCCTGGGCGGGATCGTCGGCGCGGTAGCCGGTCAGCTCGCGGACGCGGTCCAGGCGGTAGGTGACCGTGCGCACGCCGAGGCCGAGGGTCTTCGCGGTGGCGGTGGTGACCCGCCCGCAGGCGAAGTAGGCCTCCAGCGTGTCCAGCAGGCGTTCAGCCCCACCACGTGCCCCGCGCAACGGCTCGAGCACGGCGGTGACGAGTTCGCCGAGCGCTGCGCTGTCACGCAGGAGCACCTGGTAGACCAGGAGATCCGCTGCTTTGACGAACCGTTCGTCCAGATCGAGCCGTTCTGCGAGGTCGAGAGCGTTGCGCGCCTGCTCGAAGGAACGGACCGCGCCACCGGGACCGGACTGCGGCTGTCCCAGGCCGACCCGCCACGAGGAGTTCCGTCCTACGATCTCGCCGACCTGACGCGCGAACTCCTCGGGAGCGCCGGCGAGGTCGTGCGGGACTACACACACCAGAAGGCCTTCGCGCGCGGTCACGAGCACGTGACGCGAGCTGAACCGCAGGCTCATCGCCGCCTGAACGCTCGACGTCGCCGTGCCGGAGTCGAGGAAAGGCTGCGACGAGCACGCCGCCGCGACGACGTTCGTGCCGGCGAGCTGCAGCCCGTACCGCTCGGCGCGTTCCGCGAGCTGGCCGAGATCGCGTCCGGTGAGCAGGTCGTCGATGAACTCACGACGCAGCGATTCGTCCCTGCGCACGGTCCAGCGCTGGGTCTCCTCATATCCTTTGGCCAGTTCACCGACGGCGTCCTCAGCCGCCCGGAACACGGCTTCACCGGTTCGTTTCAGAGCATCGGTGTTCGTGGCGGCGTCCACCCCGGGCAAGGTCGCCCATGATCGCCACACCTCGGCGAGGTGTCCTTCGATCAGCTCGCGGAGCGGTACGCCGCGTTCCGCCGCGCCGGCACCGATGTTGTGCAGGTCGAGCCGTTCCTTGGCCGACAGCGTCCGTCCCGCGAGACTGATCTCGCGAAGCGCCTGGACGAACAGCGGCAGTGCCGCGGACGCGTCGTCCGGTGCCTTTCGGGCCGATCGCCTGCGTGGCAACGCGATCACACTCCTTTGTGGACGCTGAACTTCACGCGGCGATCCGCTCGGAGACCTGCTGTGCGAGAGCGGGCAGCTCCTCCTTCCTCTGTTCCGTGACGTACCGCGTGACCATGAGGTCCTGGACCTGCTCGCGGACGGCCTCCTGCGCATGGTCGATGCACGCCATGAGGTCTGCCGAGATGAGCTGAGGGCTCTTCGCGCGAATTCCGTCGGTCAACTCGATGCCGGTCGCGATCCCGTCCGCGTTCACCGTGACCGAGACTGATCCGTCCTCAGTGGACGAAGTCGCCTTCGCGGCGCCGAGCAGCCGAAGCATCTCGTGGTAACGAGCACGTTCCTGCTCGATCGCAGCCTCGGCGCGCTGCTCCCACCAGGCCTTCCGCTGGTGAAGCACCGCGCACACCGCAGCCGCGTCACGTGCGGGAACCCTCCATCGGCCGGAGGACGTGTGCAACACCAAGACGAGTGCGGTGTCGCCGCTCGCCATTGTGACGGTGACGGCGTGGAGGTTGCGGAAGGACACCCCAAGATCGAGTCGTCCGCTCTCCGCACGGCAGGTCCAGTCGACTCGATCGGTGCCGATGACGATGCGGGACAGGGAACTGCGGAACTCCAGCCGGAACGGAGTGGAGCCGAGCTCTGCCACCGGCGAGGCGAGCAAGGAACGGCACGCCCGCCGTGCGAGCGACCACGCCGAACCCGCGCTCAGAACGCCGAGCGCGAGCAACGCCTTCAACACCAACGCGGTTCCGGTCGCCGACCGCATGGCGATGCCGAATCCCGGTACCACACCGAGCACCACCTGACTGCTGGTCATCAGCTTCGTCGCCGGGAGCCACGAGGCGGGATCGGTGAGACCGTCGCGACGCAACCACGTCACGAGTGCGAAGGCCGACAGAGTGGCCACGACGACAGGAATCACCGCCCACGTCATCGTGGAGGCGTCCGGCAGGGGAAGCAGCGCGAACGCCAGGCAGATCAACCCGAGCAACGCGGGCAGACCCATCATCGAGACCAGGACCAGCACTCTGGCCGGGCGCCATCGCCCGGCCAGCGCGACAGCCACCTGCGGACTGTCGACCATCGGAATCATGCGGGGAACCACAACCACGACACACCTCACCCCTAGCGGTCCAGCGGCGTGAACGCCTTGCAAGACAAGAGAAGACGGACAGCTCGAGACCGAGTGCCCACCAAGCCGGACGAACGCGTGGATCAGCGTTCGGGCGGATGTCCCGTCCTGCCGGACCGCGGAAGGGGGAGAACAGCGGAGGATCGAATCCGGGGCATGACACCTCGAGTCGTGTATCCGCCGCCACCGTGTTGTGACGAACGGGCCGACCAGCCTTCCCGGCGCTCCGCCCATAAAGATGCCGTAAATGCGGGCCCAGCGCAAACCCCTGCTCGGCAGACCGTCAAGCCCTGGTCGCGGTTCCAGCAGGTCGGCGCACCGCCACGCCGATCCGGCGGAGGGCTTCACCTACGCCGCCGCCGACACCGTGATCAACCGCGGCGACGTGCTGGTCCTGGCCGGCCGGACCTCCGAGGTCGAACGCGTGGCAGACCTCACGTGAGCTTCTCAGGCCGGTGGGACTGCCAGGGGCGCAGCCGCGGCAGCCATCCCGGCACCGCGACGCGGTAGGCCGCGTACTGGTCGCTGAATTGGCGCAGGAGTGCGGGTTCCTCGTGCCAGCGCACCATCGTCACGAACGCCGCGCTCACCACAGCCGCATAGGCCAGCAGTACAAGCTGCCCGAACACCAGCGCCTGCTCGATGATCAGGGACAGCACAGCGAGGTACATGGGGTTGCGGACATGTCGGTAGAGCCCGCCCACCACAAGACGATCAGGAGGCGCGACGGGCGCGGGCGTGCCGACCCCTCCTCTGTCCGCCAGCGGGTCAGCAGCCACGGGATCAGCCCGGCCACGCCACCCGGCGCCAGCACGAAGAACGCGGCGGGGCCGAGTGCCGCCTTGCGTCTCTCCATGGCGTACACGCTTACTCGTTCTCGGCCACCGCGGGTAGCTCTACGGGCAGTCTTCGTCTTGTTGTTCACCTGGTCGGGCTACCACGTCGGTCACAAAACGCAGTCCTGTGTGCGCTGGGCGTGTCTGGAAGGGACGGAGCTGTTTCTGGTGCCGCACGATCGGCCGCATCTGCGCCTCCCACCAAGCCAACGCCTCGGCGGTACTGGTGAAGATGTCCAGCGCGTCACCCAGGAGTTCGGCGCCGCCGATCGCGAGCGACGCACTCTGACCACAGGGCCGGCCCGCGCACCACGCGGCATCGCCGACCAACGCGATCTGTCCCGACACCCACCGGTCCGCATGCACCTGAAAGCTCGCGCGCCGCGTCACGGGGCCGGCGTCCACTTGGGACAGCAGATCAGGTCCGAGCCAGGCGAGATCAGCGAAAGCCTTCTGCAGAGCAAGGGAAGCGTCGCCGCGCCAGGTGAACAGAGCTGCGGAGCCACCGCCGCTCAACGGATGAACACGGACCGATCGCCCCGAGAGATCCATCCGGACCGCACTCGCCGAGGCCGTTTCCAGACGGCTCGACAGCGACACCGTGGCTTGTCCGTGCTCGTGGCGTTCCCCGAAAACGGCACCGCGGACCGCGGAATCGACGCCGTCCGCGCCGACCACGAGGTCGAACCAGTCCTCGTCTCCGTCCGAGAAGGTGACAGTGACGCCGCAGTCGTCCTCGGTCAATCCCAGCACGTCGGCGCTCTTGCGCGCTTCGGCACCGCCGATCGCGCCGCGAAGCACGGTCACGACGTCGGCGCGGCGGAGCACGGGCGTCGCCGTGGACGGCTTCGAGTACAGCGCAAACGGAGTTCCCGCCACATCGACCACGACCGTGTCGCACCGCGGTTGGCTGTGTTCGATCAATGCCGGCATCAGCCCCAGCCTCGTGGCCGCGTCGTAGCCTGTGCCACGGAGCGCGCAGGGAAACCCCAGATCCTGAAACTCTGCGTTTCTTTCGAGGAGAACGATGTCCCAATCGCTGCGGTGCAAGCGCAGCGCGGTGGCCGATCCGGCGATGCCCGCGCCGACGACAAGAGCCCTTCTGGTGGGCATGACCGCTCCCTTCCGAACGGGGATACGTCACGCCGACCAGACTTCCCGGCACACCTGCGCACAGGGTAGTTCACGCCGACGGCGCGCAACAGCCGCTGAATGCGCGGCGACCACCTCGGACGCTCTGCTCCCCGGCCTGCCCAGCTCGGTCGTGCCTCCGCCGGACTCCTGACCGTCAGCACCTCGTAACATCTGTCGCCCGGCGGGGCGGGGCATCATCTCAACCAGCATCAGCCGACGGAAGGAAGTGGGATGTTCTCCATGCGCGCGGTCGTCGCCGCGTTCGCCATGACGTTCCTGGTGGGATGTGGCGCACAACCCGGCTTCGCCCCCGCCACGGCGCCCACGACCACTTCAGCGTCGTCTCCTGCCACCGCGTCGAGCGGACCGGTCGCCGAGGCGCCGGAACAGTTGCGGTTCACCGCCAAGACCCTGGACGGCGCCGAGATCTCCGGCGCGACCCTGGCCGGCAAGCCGGTGGTGCTGTGGTTCTGGGCGCCGTGGTGCCCCAAGTGCCAGCGCGAGGCCCCTGGCATGTCCAAGGCGGCCAAGGAACTCGGTTCCTCCGTGACGTTCGTCGGCGTGGCCGCGTTGGACCAGGTACCCGCCATGCAGGGTTTCGTGGACAGGTACGACCTCAAGTCGTTCCAGCACATCGCGGACACGGAAGCCGCGGTGTGGAAGCGGTTCGGCGTGACCGCTCAGCCCGCCTACGCCTTCGTCGACAAGGCGGGCAAGGTCGAGGTCGTCACCAGTCAGCTGTCCGAGCAGGACCTCCGCGACCGGCTGAACAAGCTCGCATGACGGAGACGCTGCTCGTGGCCGTGGTCGCCGGCATGGTGGCCACGGTCAACCCCTGCGGCTTCGCCATGTTGCCCGCCTACCTCACCCTCGTCGTCACCGGCTCGGCCGACCGCACGCGAGTGCAACTGCTGGCCCGCGCGATCGGCTCCAGTGCGCTGATGACACTGGGCTTCGTGACGGTGTTCGGACTGTTCGGCGTCGTGATCGCACCCGTGTTCGCCTCAGTGCAGCGCTATCTGCCGTTCGTCACCGTCGTGATCGGGGTGGCCCTGGTCGTGCTGGGCGCTCTGCTGCTGGCCGGGCGGGAGATCGCGCTGCTGGTCCTCAAGCCGCGCAAGGGCGCGCCGAACCAGACACTCGGATCGATGTTCGGCTACGGCATCGCCTACGCGATCGCTTCCCTGTCCTGCACCATCGGCCCCTTTCTCGCCGTGGCGGGAACTTCGCTGCGTGGCGGAGACGTCGGCGAAGGCGTCGCCGCGTTCGTCGCCTACGCCGCAGGCATGGGCCTCGTCGTGACCGCCCTCGCGCTGGCCACCGCGCTGGCCAGCACCGCCGTGACCACTCGCGCCCGCAACCTGCTCCCGCACATCTCCCGGGTCGGCGGCGCGCTGCTGGTTCTCGTCGGCCTGTACGTCACCTACTACGGCGTCTACGAACTTCGGCTGTTCCTCGGCGGCGCGGACCCCGCCGATCCCGTCGTCGACGCGGCCGGGGCCGTGCAGAACACCCTGGTCACCTGGCTCACCGCCATCGGGCCACTGCCGCCGCTGGTCGTGCTGGTGGCATTGCTCACCGGTGGTGCACTTCTGGTGCGCCACCGCAAGGCCCACAACCGGGAGACATGATCCTCACGACTCCAGGCAGGCGCGTCCCGGCCACTTCTCGAGCAGGAACGCGAGGCGTTCAGTCGAGCAGGTCGAGCTCGGTCTGCAGCGCCTCGGTGAGCACGAGCAGGTCGGGTACGTGTTCGGGATCGGCGACCACCGTGACGGTGAACGCGTCGCCGTAGGACAGGGCCGCGAACGCCACCGTCACGTTGCCGGTGGTGGCCGACAGCGGGATGAGGCCGACGACCTGCGCGCCGCCCAGGCAGATCGGATGATCAGGGCCGTGCACGTTGGTCACGACGGTGTGCACCACGTGTTGGTGGTTCATGAACCAGTCCGCGATCCCGAGGAACTTCAACGTCCGGAAGATGGGCGCGACCGACGTGGCTGATTTCTTGTGCGACCTGGTGATGGCGGCGATCCGCGTCAGACGTGACCGGGTGTCGCCGCCGGTCGGCAGCGCGACGGGCATCACACTGGTGCTGTTGCCGAGGTGAGTGGCTGTGGTCGAGCGGCGCGCCGACACGGGGATCGAGACGACCAGTTCGTCGACGTGGTCACCGCGACCGTTCAGCACCGTGCCCAATGCACCCGTGACGGCGGTGAGCAGAGCGTCGTTGACCGTGCCCCCGCAGCGGTGCGCGGCAGCATGCAACCTGGAGACGCTGGTCCGTGCCATGGTCTGCCGCCGCTGTGGTCCGGTGGGGTGGTTCAGCGAGCAGCGTGAACCGGATGACGGCCACCGCAGCCCGGAGAACGAGGCACGCCCAGGTAGTCCGAATCGGGCGGCCCAGGCGTCTTCTGCGAGTTGACGGCGGGAAGGCGCGGGAGCGGGGAAGGGCGTTGTCCCGACGTCAGGTGCCCCGTCGACCAGGTTCGCCAGCACGGCCAGGCCGCCGATGCCGTCGGACAGCACGTGGTGGAAAACCAGGATCAGAGCCGCCCTGCCCTCGGCCAGTCCGGTGACCAACGTTGCCGACCAGAGTGGAGACGAGCGGGGCAACGGACGAGTCACCAGCGAGGAGGCGATGCCCAGCAGTGCCGCGTCGTCACCAGGAGCAGGGCAGACCACCCGATGCACGTGCCTGGAGATGTCGAACCCTGCATCGTCGACCCAGACAGGGCGGCCACAGCCGAAGGGAGCTCGGATCAGACGCCGGCGCAGCCGCGGAACAGCGCGGACGCGGTCTGCGAGCAGGGCCTCGACGCCGCCAGGATCCCGTTCCAGCACCACCACGGCGCCGACCTGCATGCCGGAGGCCAGCGACACCAGGTCGTCGGAGCTCGTCCGGTCGATCATCAGAGGTACCACTCGGCCCGCTCTTTGATGCCGCGCAACATCTTCTGCTCCATCACCAGGCTTCCCGGCTCCATCACGAGCTGGTTGAACCACCTGAGGAGCGGTGAAGCGTCGGGAACGGCGATGCGGTTGCGGCTGATCAACCTGGTGCCGCCGGGGATCTCGTGCAGCACGAACGCCCAAACCCACCGGCCGTCGTCGGAGCGCAGCACCAGCGCGTGATCGACTTCGAGTACCTCCACCAGCAGCTTGGGGCCACCTTCCCCGACCGGCAGGACGTCACCGAGGTGCAGGTCCTGGAACTGCGGGAGGATCTCTTCGGCGCTGTGCATGTTCAGGCCGAACAGGTTCTCGATCCAGTCGTAGGTGTAGGCACCGCCACGCCCGCTGCCCATCTGCACCAGCCACGGCCAGATCCGGCCGGGAGGTGTCTCGACGGTGATCGCGCGGGTGGTCAGCAGGTCGGGGTGGAGCAGCAGATCATCGCCTGGCAACGTGGCCTGGGCCTCCTGTTCGGTCGCGCCCCAGGTCTGGCACCACTCGCGCCACAGCAGCGGATACGACGCCACCGCCGCGGCGGCGACGCCCACCGCCACTCCTGCGATTTTGGTTGTCTTCATGGCTCCTACGGTGCTTCAGCCTGTGCAGCTTGCTCAGGGTCGTAGGACCCGACCTGGCAAGGCCCTCGGCATTCACGTCGTCACGGCGCGGCGCAACCGCCACGCGCCCAACGTGAACAGCACGACCGCGAACCCCAGCAGCACACCCAGGTGCGGCAGCACCGAGAGGAGGTCGCCGCCGCGCCGGGTCAGCACTGCGAACGCGTCGTTGGCCCAGCCGTGCGGGGTGGCGAAGGCGACTGTCCGCAGGGCGGGGCTGAAGAACTCGATCGGCACCATGCACCCCCCGAAGGCGGCGAGGCCCAGCCCGAGCAGGATGCCCGCACCCGCGGACTGCTGCTGTGTCCGGCACATCGCCCCGAGGAGCAGTCCTGCTCCGCCGGACACCAGCGCGAACGCGCACACCAGTTCGGCCGCAGCGAGCGGGTCGCCCCACCGCACACCGAACAGCAACGCCGATCCGGCGACGACGATCAGGCCCTGCAGCAGTGCGATCGCCACCCGGCCGAGTGCCTCGCCCGCGATGATCGTCCGCGGGGGAGTCGGGGTGGCGAGCATCCGCCGTGTGACACCGAGTGTGCGGGTCTCCACCAGTGCGGCCGCCGCGGTGAGTGCGTTGAGGAAGGTGAACACGATCAGCTGGCTGGCCGCGCCGAGGTCGAACCCCGAGTAGCCCTCGGGGAACAGTGCCGCGCCGGTCGTCGTCGTGCTCACCTCGATCGGCTCCACCCGTGTCGAGTCCACGAGGGACAGTGCGGAGCCGCGGTCGAGTCCGGTGTGCGACGAGACGAAGTCGCCGACTGCGAGGCGGTTCGCTTCTCTTGTCAGCACTGTCGTGACGAGCGTCTGCACTTGCTGACCGGTCCGGTCGTGACGCACGAGCAGCCGTGGCGTCTCCTGCGCGGAACGGATGAGGCCGGCACTGACCTCGCCGTGTTCCACCGCTGCGCGCAGGTCGGCTTCGTTCGTGAAATCCCTCACCCGCAGTCCGGGTTCTGTGCTCAGCGCTCCGGCCTGGCCTAGGACGCCGAGCACCGGCGTGCTCGTTCCCCCGAACGCGATGCCGATGATGAACACCAGCATCAGAGGCAACGCCACGAGGAAGAAGAGCCCGGTGCGGTCACGTAGAGCGCGACGGAGGTTGATCCAGCCGATCGCCCAGATCTTCACTGGCGCACCGCCTTTCGGAACAGCAGCGCCGCTGCCGTGCAGGTGAGTGCGGCGAACACGGTCATGGCGGCGACCGAGGGCAGCACGGCGGCGACTTCGCCACCTGCCAGGTCGGCGAGGCCGCGCAGGAACCACCGGTGAGGTGCGATCAGGCTGAGGACCTCCAGGAAGCCTCCGGCTTGGCTGACCGGGAAGAACGCGCCGCCGAGCGAGCCGAGCACGATGGCGACGACGGCCTGCCAGCCACCTGCCTGGTCCGCGGTCTTCGCGATCGCCGCGACCACTGCCATCGCCCCGGTGGCGGCGAGCACACCGGAGATCACGAGCAGGGCGACACCTGCGGGGTTTCCCCAGCGCGCGCCCATGAACAACGAACTCGCCACGACCAGCACGGTCATGCTGAGCACGCCGATCACCACGCTCGTCAACAGCTTGCCCGCGAGGATCGACGATCTCCGCACCGGTGCGGCGAGCAGACGCGCCATCGTGCCGAGGCGACGCTCTTCCAGCAGACCGGTCACCCCGAGCTGCACCGCGAAGAACAGGAAGAACACCGCCATACCCGCGGCATAACCGGTTTTCGGGTCCAGCTGCCTCGTAGCCGTGGAGTCCTGTGCCAGGACGACACGCGGCAGGGAGGCCGCGGCTTCGGCGGCGAGTTCTGCCGGCGACACGGCGAGTCCTGAGTGGATGGTCGCGGAGACCGCTTGGCGTGCCGCGGTGAGCCGGTCCGCGTAGGCCTGCGCCAGGGACCGGGCGACCTGGGTGCCGGTCGGGGAGTCCACGTCACCGACGACCCCGATCCGGGCCGCCCGGCCCGCGATCACGTCCTCGGTCAGTCCCGCCGGCAGCAGGAACACGGCCGTGGCCTCACCGTTGTCCACCAACGCGCGGGCGTCCTGCTCGGACGACACCGGCCGGACCTCGATCACGCCCGAGGTTGAGGCGCCCCTCAGCACCTCGTCGGTGAACGTCGTGGCGATCACGCCGCGGTCGGAGTCCACGACGGCGTAGCGGAACAGTTCGCTGTCGCCGCCGACGTTGCCCAGGATGAGGGTGAAGATGCCGGCGAGCCCGAGCGGAAGGACGAAAGCGAGCACGTACGCCGTCCGGTCCCGCGCCCGCTCGCGCAGGTCTCGGGCGGCGATCAGCAGTGCGTGGCGCATGATCACTCCCGTAGCGCTTTGCCGGTGAGGTGCAGGAAGACCGTCTCCAGGTCTGGTTCGGTCACTTCGACGGACCGCACCACGACACCGTTGGACGAGATCGCGGACAGCACCACGGGCAGGCACTCGCGTGCGTCGTCGACCACGAGCTCGATGCCCTGCCCGTGCGCGGCCACCTGGCGGACGTGCTGAACGGCCCCGAGCACGGTGGCGGCACGGGAGAGATCTCCGTCCAGCTGCAACGAGATCCGGTCGTGCTCACCCAGGCGCTCGACGAGCTGGCGTTGCGTTCCTTCGGCGACCAGCCGGCCGGAGTCGATGATGCCGACGCGGTCGCAGAGCCGTTCCGCCTCCTCCATGTAGTGCGTCGTGTAGAGGACCGCCATGCCGTCCGCGGCGAGAGCCCGCACGTTGTCCATGATCTGGTTGCGGCTCTGCGGGTCGACCCCCGCCGTCGGCTCGTCGAGCACCAGCAACTTCGGCTCGTGCAACAGCCCGATCGCGACGTTGAGCCGGCGCTTCATGCCACCCGAGTACTCGCGTGCCAGATCGTCGGCGCGGTCGCTCAGGCCCACCACGTCGAGGACGTGGTCGACACGTGACCGCTTGGCGCCGTACAGGCTTGCGAAGAACCGCAGGTTCTCCCGTCCACTGAGGTCCGGGTACAGCGCCAGTTCCTGCGGGACGTAGCCGACGAGCCGTTTGGCGGCGATGGCACGTGTCGACATCGGCTGCCCGGCCACGAGTACCTCACCCGAGTCGGGCGCGAGAACGCCCGTGATCATCGAGATGGTGGTCGTCTTGCCTGCGCCGTTCGGGCCGAGCAGCCCGTAGGTCTCGCCTTCGGCGATCGTGAACGACACGTCGTCAACGGCCAGCACATCGCCGAACCGGCGGCTCAGGCCGGTGCACGAGAGAACCGTCATGTCCTGCACCTCCCCTCTCGGAAAACCTCACCAAGCGTGCCCGCGTGATCTTCGGATCAGTTCTCGAGCATGCCGGGGCCGAACACCTCGTATCGGATGTCGTCGGTGTGCACGCCTCGCCGGAGAAGTCCCGCGCGCATGTCGCGCATGAACGTGATCGGCCCGCACAGGTAGGCGATGGCGTCGGGCGGCAACGGGATCGTGTTCACGTCGATGAGACCCGGTTGCCCGCCGTCACCGCCGTTCTCGTACCAGGTGAGGTGCTGGAAGCCGGCGAGACGGGCGTACTCGGCGCGATGGGCGTGCCGATCGGGCGAGGCCTCTGCGTGCACGGCCACGACCGAACGGGCAGGCTGAGCGGCGGAGAGCTGGTCGAGCATCGACAACATCGGGGTGATCCCGATGCCCGCGCTGATCAGCACCACGGGCCGGTCACCGTGGTCGAGCGTGACCTCACCGGACGGCGGGCCGACGAGCACGGTGTCGTCGGCGTGCACGTGGTCGTGCAGGAAGGTCGACACCGCGCCGTCCGGGGCGCCGTCCGCACCGCGGACTCGTCGCACGGTGATGCGGAGCTCGCCGCGGCCGGGCGCCTGCGACAGGGAGTACTGGCGCGGCTGCCGTTGCCCGTCCGGCAGGTCGACGGCGATCGACACGTACTGCCCCGGCTCGAACGCCGGAACCGGTCCGCCGTCGTCGGGCACCAGGGTGAAGGACACCGTGTCGACTGCTTCCTCGTCGCGCTTGGCGATGCGCCAGGGGCGCCACAGCACGTCGGGGGAGACGCCCGCCTTCTGGTACAGACCTGCTTCGGCGGCGATCAGCGAGACCGCGAACAGCCAGTAGACCTCGTCCCAGGCGGCCGCGACCTCCGGTGTGACGGCGTCACCGAGCACGGTGGCGACAGCGCCGATGAGGTGCTTGCCGACGATCGGGTACTGGTCGGGCCGCACTCCGAGCGAGACGTGCTTGTGGGCGATGCGCTCCGCGATCGGGCCGAACGGCGTGCCGTCGAGCAGGTGCTGGGCGTAGGCGACCACCGCGGCGGCCAGCGCGATCTGCTGCTTGCCGCTGGCCTGGTTGCCGCGGTTGAACAGGTTCAGCAGTTCCGGGTGCGCGGCGAACATCGACGGGTAGAACTCGGCGGTGATCTCGGCGGCGTGGTCGCGGACGACGGGCAAGGTCGCACGCACTACGGCAGCTGACGCAGCGGAAAGCACAAGTAGCTCCTGAGGACGAAATCCGAGGTGGAACTGACGGCGCGGTGGCGCGCGATCACCTCTTGAGCTTGCGTGATCAGGGGCAGGCGAACGCAGGTGAGAACGTCGCTTCCGAGTCGGGACCATCGTCCTGCGGGTTCACGACCGGACGGCCTTGGCGGGAACGCCCCAAGGCCGTTCCTGTGCACCACGATCCCTCACGAGGCGGGTCAACGCGGCGCCGGTGACGGCTGCCATCGTGGCCGCCGTCAGCAGGCCGCCGAGGGCACCGATGAGTGCGATGACCTCTGGTGGTTGACCTGGCTGCCACAGGGGAGTGGTGACGGCGGTGAACACCAGAAGTCCGGCTCCCCACGCGAAGGCGTTGGCCCAGATCCACCGCTGGGCGTGGGGCAGGTGGTTGCGCAGTACAAGCCACTGCGCGGTTCCCAGTGACATCAGCACACCGATGATCCCGCTGTCAGCGCGGTGGCGCCGATCCAGCTGCAGCTGTTCAGGGGCGATCGACACGGCGCAGCACCACGGCCTGCGCCGCGCCGAGCACGGCACCCTCGACCACTCCGGCGACAACGAGCAACTGCGGCGACGAGGTGGCGCGCCGGCGAGTGCGGGCGCTGGGAAGCCCGCGAACTCTCCCGCTGTCGTCCAGCGAAACCCCGAGCTCTCGGCGCTGCCAGCGGCTTGGAGTGCAGGGCCCAAGGTCCTCGAAATCAGTGCTGTGCCAACGGGACCACCGCGACCGGGCAGTGCGCGTGGTGGATCAGTGCCTGACTGGTCGATCCCAGCAGCAGGCCGCGGAAGCCGCCGCGTCCTCGGGTGCCGACGACGACCAACTGGGCCTTCGCGGACTGCTCGACCAGGGTGTGCGCCGGCCGGTCGCGGGTGAGCGACCGGTGCACGGGCACGTCGGGGTACTTGGTCGTGCAGGTGGTCAGCTGTTCGGCCAGCAGCCGTTGCTCCGCGGCCTCGATCGACGCGAGGTTCGTCGCGGTCAGCCCTCGCTGCCAGGCGGTATCGGCGGTGAGGTCCCACCAGGTGCGCACCGCGTGCACGGCGACACCGCGCAGTGCGGCTGCTTCGAACGCGAAGGCCAGGGCAGCATCGCTGGAGGGCGATCCGTCCAGACCCACCACCACCGGCGCGTCGCGGTCCGGAACTGCATCAGGGGACGGTTCGCGCACGACGATGGTCGGGCACAACGCGTGGGTTGTGACCGCCACCGCGACGGAACCGACGAGCAGACCGGTGAACCCGCCCAGACCACGGGAACCCAGCACCACCAGTTGGGTCGACGCCGATCGGCCGATGAGCTGCTCAGCCGCGCCGCCGCTGGTCAGCTCGGTGGTCACCTCGACCTCCGGAGCCGCCTCCTTCGCCACGGCGGTGGCCTCGGCGAGCAGCACCCTGCCGTGGTCGAACATCGCATCGGCAAAGGCCTCCGACGAAGGGGCCACATGCGGCGCGTGGACCGGGACCACCATGCAGGAATGCATGATCACGAGGCTCGTGCCACGCCTGGCGGCCTCCTCCGCGGCCCAGCGCACCGCGTGCGACGCCGATGTCGATCCGTCCACTCCCACGACCACCGGCCTGCTCGTCCCAGTCATCGTTTCCTCCGTTCGTTCGAGTTCAACAGTGCGCGGGTCTGCGTGGCGATCTCGACGTCTTCTCGTGCCTCGACGACCCACACCTCCACTGCCGAGGCGTCGCGACTGACGCGGTTGTCCGCCACCACGTCCGCGTTGCGGCCGGTGTCGAGGTCGATGCCGAGGAACGCGAGCCCGGCCGCGGTGTCCGCCCGGAGCGCGGCGTCGTGTTCGCCCACTCCGCCGGTGAAGACGAGCACGTCGATTCCGCCGAGGGAGGCCGTCATCGCGGCGATGCCCTGCCGCAACCGGTGGAGGTGGACCTGCAGCGCGAGCACAGCGCGTTGGTCGCCGTTGTTCGCGGCTTTGCGCACGTCACGGAGGTCACCGCCGACCTCGGACAGGCCGGCCAGCCCGGAGTGGTGTTCGAGGCCGTCCTCCAGGTCGTCCAGTGTCAGGCCGGCCCGTTGCAGCCACACCAGCAGGCCGGGGTCGACGTCGCCGCTGCGGGTGGCCATCACCAGGCCGGCCAGCGGGGTGAAGCCCATCGTCGTGTCGACCGAACGTCCGTCGGCGACAGCGGCGAGGGATGCCCCGGAGCCGAGGTGGCAGCTCACCACGCGAGCACCGGGCCTGGCCGCGAGTTCGGTCGCCCGGCGAGAGGCGTAGGCATGGGACAGGCCGTGGAACCCGAACCTGCGCAGGTCCCACCTGCGCCGCCACGCCGCGGGCACGGCGTAGGTCGTGGCGGCCGCGGACATCGTGGTGTGGAAGGCGGTGTCGAAGCAGGCGACCTGCGCCACGTCGGGCAGCAGTCGCCGGGCCGCGTCGACGCCGGCGAGAGCGCGGGGCTGGTGCAGCGGCGCCAGGCCGGTGAGCGCCTCGATTCCGGCGCGCACGTCGTCGTCGATGGCGGTGGCGCAGGCGAACTCGGAACCGCCGTGCACGACGCGGTGCCCGACGGCGTCCACGGTCGGCGCGTCGCTCAGGAAGTCCTTCAGCGGGCCGGTTTGATCGCCTCCTGACCAGCGTTCGACCTGGGTCTCGGCGAGAACGATGTCGTCCTCGTCGAGGACGCCGAGCTTCAGGCTGGAGGAGCCCGCGTTCACCACGAGAACGTTCACTGCCAGGTCCACTCGCGGATCTCGGGCAGGTCCTCGCCGTGTTCGCGGATCCAGTGGTGGTGGCGGGTGCGCTGGTCCTGCATGAGCTGGCGCAGCCGCGCTGCCTTCGGACCGAGCCCCGCGACCCGGTCGACCACGTCGATGACGAGCCGGTACCGGTCCATGTCGTTGAGCACCAGCATGTCGAACGGCGTGGTGGTCGTGCCTTCTTCCTTGTAGCCGCGGACGTGCAGGTTGTGGTGGTTGGTGCGCCGGTAGGTCAGCCGGTGGATCAACCAGGGGTAGCCGTGGTAGGCGAAGATCACCGGCTTGTCGGCGGTGAACAGGGCGTCGAACTCGCGGTCCGGCATGCCGTGCGGGTGCTCGGTGTCGGGCTGCAGCCGCATCAGGTCCACGACGTTCACGACGCGCACTCGCAGCGACGGAAGGTGTTCGCGCAGAAGTTGTGTCGCGGCCAGCACCTCGACGGTCGGGGCGTCACCCGCGCAGGCCATCACGACGTCCGGCTCCTCGATGCTGTCGTCGTTGCTCGCCCACTCCCAGATTCCGGCGCCACGGGTGCAGTGCAGGATCGCCTCGTCGATCGAAAGCCAGTCCGGTGTCTCGTTCTTGCCGGCCACGATGACGTTGACGTAGTCCTTGCTGCGCAGGCAGTGGTCCGCGACGGAGAGCAGCGTGTTGGTGTCCGGCGGCAGGTAGACGCGGACGACCTCGGCCTTCTTGTTCATCACGTGGTCGATGAAGCCGGGGTCCTGGTGGGAGAAGCCGTTGTGGTCCTGGCGCCAGACGTGCGAGCTGAGCAGGTAGTTCAGCGACGCGACGGGCCTGCGCCACTCCAGCTTCTTGTGCGTCTTGAGCCACTTGGCGTGCTGGTTGAACATCGAGTCGATGATGTGGATGAACGCCTCGTAGCAGTTGAACAGGCCGTGCCTGCCGGTCAGCAGGTAACCCTCGAGCATGCCCTGGCACAGGTGCTCGGACAGCACCTCCACGACGCGGCCGTCGTGCACCAGGTGCTCGTCGACCGGCAACGTCTCGGCCTGCCACTGCTTTCCGGTCACGTCGTACACGGCGTCGAGCCTGTTGGACGCCGTCTCGTCCGGACCGAAGATCCGGAACGAGCGCGCGCCGGCGTTGAGCGTGACGACATCGCGCAGCATCCGGCCGAGCACCCTGGTCGGTTCGGAGTGCGTGGTGCCGTGCTTGACGACCTCGGCGGCATGCGCGCGGATCCCGGGCATCTTCAGCTCGCGCAACAGCAACCCGCCGTTGGCGTGCGGCGTGGCACCCATTCGGCGAGTGCCGTCCGGGACCAGGGCCGCGAGCTCAGGCCGCGGTGCTCCGCGGTCGTCGAAGAGCTCGGCCGGCCGGTAGCCGCGCAACCACTCCTCCAGTTGCCGCAGGTGCCCGGGATTGTCCCGCACGCCCGCCAACGGGACCTGGTGCGCGCGCCAGGTGTTCTCGACCTGCTTGCCGTCCACTTCGGACGGACCGGTCCAGCCCTTGGGGCTGCGCAACACGATCATCGGCCACGTCGGCCGGTCCTGCGAGCCCTTGATCCGCGCGATCTCGTCGACGACCTGGTCGAGCACCTCGGCCATCCGGGCGTGCATCGCCTGCGGCTCATGGCCTTCCACGTAGTACGGCGCATAGCCGTAGCCGCGCAGCAACGCGTCCAGCTCGTCGTGCGGGATCCGCGCCAGCAGGCTCGGGTTGGCGATCTTGTAGCCGTTGAGGTGCAGGATCGGCAGCACCGCGCCGTCGGTCCGCGGGTTGAGGAACTTGCCCGCGTGCCAGCTGGTCGCGAGCGGTCCCGTCTCCGCCTCACCGTCACCGACCACGCAGGCCACGATCAGGTCGGGGTTGTCGAACGCCGCGCCGAACGCGTGCGCGAGCGAGTACCCCAGCTCGCCGCCCTCGTGGATGGAGCCGGGGACTTCGGGCGCCACGTGGCTCGGCACGCCGCCGGGGAAGGAGAACTGCCGGAACAGCCTGCGCATGCCCTCGGCGTCGCGCGGCACGTCCGGATAGGTCTCGCTGTAGGTGCCTTCCAGCCAGGTGTTGGCCAGCAGTGCGGGGCCGCCGTGGCCGGGGCCCGTCACGAACATCATGTCGAGGTCGCGCTCCCGGATGATCCGGTTGAGGTGCGCGTAGACGAAGTTGAGGCCAGGCGTGGTGCCCCAGTGGCCCAGCAGGCGGGGTTTGATGTGTTCCGCTGTCAGCGGTTCGGTCAGCAGCGGGTTGTCCATCAGGTAGATCTGGCCTGCCGACAGGTAGTTGGCGGCTCGCCAGTACGCGTCGACGAGCTCCAGGTCGGCGTTCGGCATCTCGCGCTCCTCACTCGGTTCGTTGCGTTCCACGCTGCCGTCAGGATCGATCACGGAACAGGGCGCGCGGTCCGGTGCGAGCGGGACCGAGGTCCCGCCGAACCCGGCACTTCAGGCCCTGGCCGCGCCACGCGGCGCAGGTCGGTGTGGTGGCACAGAGGGACTCCGCACACCGTGTACCCGAACCTCAGTCTCGTAAGCCTGTGAACGGGTTCAGGCACGGGTGTCTTCTCCAAAAGCGATGAACCGCAACAGCATGACGATCTGCGCCAGTAGTGCGATGGACACGATGACGATGATCGAGACGAGTGTCAGGCGCACGATGGTGGCCCAGTCGGTGGCCGGGTCCGCGAAGGTGAACGGGAACACCTGGGCCGTCCGGACCAGTGCCACCAGCCCTGCGGCGGTGCTGACCACGTCGCCCACCGCGGTGAGCGGGCGCCGGGGCCGGACCAGGCAAAGCAGGTTGACGACGAGTGCGACGGCCAGCGCGACGTCCACCACGACGACCACTGCGGCTGCCGCTTCGGTCAGCACCGGTACGGCTCGCCAGCCCGGTGACAGGTTGATCAACAGCAACAGTGCGATGTCGGCCAGGGCGCCGGCGAGGTAGCTGCCGCGACGCGCGGTCGTGCGAGAACTGGTTCGTGCCGTGCTGGTCACGGTGACCTCCGGTAGTTGAGACCCACTTCCTCGATTGCCGCACGCGCCGCGCGACCCACACCCCGGCGTGCGGCACACGCCATCGGCTGACACCCCGGATTCCCCTCGCCTGTGCGAAGCACCGGAGCCGTATCAGCGCACCGGCACGCCGAGGTCAGCGAACTGGCCGCGAACCCGCTGTACGAGCGCGGCGTCGGGCGTGGGGACGTTCTCCAGGGGGAACGGGATGCCGAGTGCGGCGTACTTGGGTGCGCCGAGCTTGTGGAACGGCAGCACCTCCACGCGTTCGACCGCGTCCAGCGTGCTGACGAACGACGCGATGCCCTCGACGTTGTCCACGGCGTCGGTGTGACCGGGTACGAGCACGAACCGGATCCACGTCGGCTTGCGCAGCGCGGACAACCGGCGGGCGAACTCCAGCGTCGGCGTGACCTCGCCGCCGGTGACGTGCCGGTAGGTGACCGGGTCCCAGGACTTGATGTCCAGCAGGACCAGGTCGGTGTCGGCCAGCAGCTCGTCCGACGCCCGCGCGCCCAGGAAGCCGGACGTGTCGAGCGCCGTGTGCAGACCCAGCTGCTTGGCGCGGTGGAAGACTTCGGCGGTGAAGCCGGGCTGCAGCAACGGTTCTCCGCCACTGATCGTCAGCCCACCGCCGGCGACGTCGATGAACCGCTGGTACTTGACGACTTCGGTCATGACCTCGTCGACGGTCATCCGCCGGCCGTCGCGCATGTGCCAGGTGTCCGGGTTGTGGCAGTACAGGCACCGCAGCGGGCACCCGCTCACGAAGAGCACGAAGCGGGTGCCCGGTCCGTCGACCGCGGTGGCGATGTCCCACGAGTGGACTGATCCGGTGGTCACAGCGACTCGTGGAAGGTGCGGTTGATGACGTCGCGTTGCTGCTCGGGCGTGAGCCGGACGAAGTTCACCGCGTAACCGGAGACGCGGATCGTCAGCTGCGGGTGGTTCTCCGGGTGTGCCATGGCGTCGAGCAGCGTCTCTCGGTTGAGCACGTTGGCGTTGAGGTGGAACCCGCCGGCGTCGGTGTAGGCGTCGAGCACGCCGGCGAGATTGGTCACCTGCTCGTCCTCGGTACGGCCGAGGCCTGCCGGGGTGATGCTCGCGGTCAGCGAGATGCCGTCCTGTGCCTGGTCGTAGGGCAGTTTCGCCACCGACAGCGCCGCGGCGACGAGCCCGTGCCGGTCGCGGCCGTTCATCGGGTTGGCGCCGGGTGCGAACGGTTCGCCCGCGCGGCGGCCGTCCGGGGTGTTGCCGGTGTGCTTGCCGTAGACGACGTTCGAGGTGATGGTGAGCACCGACTGGGAGTGCACGGCTCCGCGGTGCGCGGGGTACTGCCGCACCTTGCGCATGAAGTCTTCCACCAGCTCGACGGCGATCGCGTCGGCGCGGTCGTCGTTGTTGCCGTACTTCGGGAAGTCGCCCTCGATGACGTAGTCGACCGCGAGGCCGGTCTCATCGCGGATCACGCGCACACGGGCGTGCTTGATCGCGGACAGGCTGTCCGCCACCACCGACAGGCCGGCGATGCCGCAGCCGAGCAGGCGCTGGACCGGGTGGTCGTGCAGGGCCATCTCGATGCGTTCGTAGGCGTACTTGTCGTGCATGTAGTGGATGATGTTGAGCGCCTCGACGTAGGTCTTCGCGAGCCAGTCGGTCATCCGGTCCAGCGCTACCCGAACCTCCTCGTGGTCGAGGTGCTCGGAGGTGATCGCCGGGAACTCCGGCGCCACCTGCACGCCGCTGACCTCGTCCCGGCCGCCGTTGATCGCGTAGAGCAGTGCCTTGGCGAGGTTGACCCGTGCGCCGAACAGCTGCATCTGCTCACCGACCTTCATGGCCGACACGCAGCAAGCGATCGCCGTGTCGTCGCTGAACCTCGGCCGGATGAGGTCGTCGTTCTCGTACTGGATCGAGCTGGTGTCGATCGAGACCTTCGCGCAGAACCGCTTGAAGCCTTCTGGCAGGCGCGGTGACCACAGCACGGTCAGGTTCGGCTCCGGTGCGGGACCGAGGTTGTAGAGCGTCTGCAGGAACCGGAAGCTCGTCCGCGTGACCAACGGGCGTCCGTCGTCGCCCATGCCACCGATGGACTCCGTGACCCAGGTCGGGTCGCCGGAGAACAGCTGGTCGTACTCCGGGGTGCGCAGGAACCGCACGATCCGCAGCTTGATGACCAGGTCGTCGACGAGCTCCTGCGCCTCGCGTTCGGTGATAAGGCCCTCGTCGAGGTCGCGTTGCAGGTACACGTCCAGGAAGGTGGACGTGCGGCCCAGCGACATCGCGGCACCGTTCTGCTCCTTGACCGCGGCGAGGTAGGCGAAGTACAGCCACTGCACGGCCTCACGGCCGTTGCGGGCCGGTCCGGAGATGTCGTGACCGTAGGACGCGGCCATGACGCGCAGTTCCCCGAGTGCCCGGATCTGCTCGGCGAGTTCCTCGCGGTCCCCGATGACGTCCTCCGTGGACACCACCTCGTCCAGCGCCGCCCGTTCGGCCTTCTTCGCCGCGACGAGGCGGTCCACGCCGTAGAGCGGAACCCGCCGGTAGTCTCCGATGATCCGGCCTCGCCCGTAGGCGTCCGGCAGGCCGGTGATGATGCCCGCCTTGCGGGCACGCAGGATCTCGGCGGTGTAGGCGTCGAACACGCCGTCGTTGTGCGTCTTGCGGTACTTGGTGAAGATCTCCCGGACGTTCGGATCGAGCTTGTAGCCATAGGTCGCGAGGCTCGTCTCGACCAGCCGCAGGCCGCCGGTGGGCATGATCGCCCGCTTGAGCGGCCCGTCGGTCTGCAACCCCACGATGATCTCGTGCTCGCGGTCGATGTAGCCGGGAGCGTGCGCGGTGATCGACGATGGAGTGTTCGGGTCGGCATCGTAGATCCCGCGAGCGCGCTCTTCGACGAACATCTCCGTCAGCCGGTGCCACAACGCGGTCGTGCGCGGCGTCGGACCGGAGAGGAACGTCGCGTCTCCGTCGTACGGCGTGTAGTTGGCCTGGATGAAGCCGCGCACGTCGATCTCGCCGGTGGTCGTGCGCTCGGCGGTGGCGGTCATCGGGTCAGCACCACCTTGAGCGCGCCCGTGTCGCCGGCGTTCTCGAACACCTCGTACGCCTGCTCCATCTCGTCGAGCGCGAACCGGTGCGTGATGAACCGCTCGCCGTCGATCCGGCCCGCCGCGACCATCCGCAGCAGTGTGGGCGTCGAGCTGGTGTCGACCAGGCCGGTGGTGATGGTGACGTTGCGGATCCAGAGGCTTTCCAGGTGCAGGGTGGCGGGCTTGCCGTGCACGCCGACGTTGGCGACGTGTCCGCCGGGACGCACGAGCTTCGTGCACAGCTCGAAGGTCTCCGGCACGCCGACCGCCTCGATCGCGACGTGCGCGCCAAGCCCTCCGGTCAGCTCACCGACGACGCGTTGTGCCTCTTCGGCGGTGGTCGCGGTGATGTCCGCGCCGAACTGGTTCGCGGCGTCGAGCCGGGAGGCCGCCAGGTCGACCGCGACGATGTGACCGGGGCTGTAGAGCTGCGCGGTCTGGATCGCGGCCAGCCCGATCGGCCCCGCACCCACGACCACCACGGTGTCAGCGGGCTTGATCCGTCCATTCAGGACGCCGACCTCGTAGGAGGTGGGCAGGATGTCCGCCAGCACGACCGCGGCGGTGTCCGTGACGTCATCGGGCAACAGGTGCGTGGAGGTGTCGGCGAACGGCACGCGCACGTACTCGGCCTGCACGCCATCGGTCGTGTGGCCGAGGATCCAGCCACCGCCACCGAGGCACTGGCCGTAGCTGCCGACGCGGCAGTACTCGCAGCGGCCGCAGGAGGTGATGCACGAGATGAGCACCCGGTCGCCCGGCTTCACACCGGTGACCGAAGCGCCGACCTGCTCCACGACGCCGACCGCCTCGTGGCCGAGGATGCGACCCGGCTCGACTTCGGGCACGTCGCCCTTGAGGATGTGCAGATCCGTGCCGCAGATGGTGACCGCGGTGACCCGGACGACCGCGTCGGTGGGATCCTTGATCTCCGGCTTGGGAACGTCTTCCCACGCGCGCTTGCCAGGACCGTGGTAGACCAGCGCCTTCATCGAATTCCTCCTCATGGCTTCGTCAGTCCCCAGACTTCTCGCCTCGGCAGGTGCCGCGCAGAGCCCGTGGTCCCCGGTGCTGGAGGACCTAAGGACCTCCTGCCGCCTCGTGCGGCAGACCTACCGTCGAGGTATGAAGCACGCACTTGTCGTGTACGAGTCGATGTTCGGCAACACCGAGGAAATCGCCGAAGCCGTCGCCGAAGGACTACGGGGCTCCATGACGGTCGAGGTCGTCGAGGTCAGTTCGGCCCCGGTGGAGCTGAGCGACGAGGTCGGTCTGCTCGTGGTCGGAGGTCCGACGCACGCGTTCAGCATGAGCAGGCCGAACACCCGCGCCGACGCCGCCACCAAGGGCGCCGACAAGCAGGCGGCCGCGGCGGCAGGACTGCGGGAATGGGTCGAGCAGATCGGCAAGGGGGCGGCACACCCGCCGGTCGCCGCGTTCGACACGAAGGTCAAGCGGCCGAGGCTGCCCGGTTCCGCTGCCCGTGCCGCGCTCACCCGACTGCGGCGCGCCCACTTCCCGGTGCTCACCTCGGCGGAGAACTTCTACGTCGACGGCACCGCGGGCCCGCTGCTCGAAGGCGAACTCGACCGGGCCAGGAACTGGGGTGCCCAGTGCGCGGCGGAGCTGAGCTGAGCCGGCACACGACCACGGTGATCGCGGGCGGTGGCGTGAGCGGGTTGAGCCTCGCCGCCCACCTCGCGGTGGCCGATCACCGGCACCCGGTGGTGGTCGTCGATGACGGCTCGCATCCGTTGGACGACAGGACCTGGGCGTCCTGGAGCGACCGGCCCGGCTTGCTGGACGCGGCCGCGTCGCGATGGTTCGAGCGGATCCGCGTGCACGTGAACGGCCGCACGACCGTGATACCGCTGGGACGTTACCGGTACCGCGTGGTTCGCGGAAGTGATCTGCGATCGGTTGTGCGGCGGTACACCGATCCCTTGCCGCACTTCACCTTTCATCGCGGTCACGTGGATCGGGCCGACCAGGACGGGGTCGTGGTCGATGGCGATCACGTGCGGGCCCGGTGGGTGTTCGACAGCGTGATCGGTCCCGAAGTGCCGCCACCTTCGGAGGCACAGCTCGGCTTCCGCGGCTGGTACGTGCGCAGTGAACGGGCGGCGTTCGACGCGGAGACACCGACGTTCTTCGACTTCCGCACGTCACAGGATCACGGTGCCTCCTTCGTCTACGTGCTGCCTTTCGACGCGCACCACGCGCTCGTCGAACACACCTCCTTCACCGCGTCGGGCGCTCTGGAGATTCCTCGCGTGCAACAGGAAGCGCTCACCGAGTACTTGACCGAAGTCGTGTGCACCGGCGGCCACGAGGTCGAACGCGAGGAGCACGCCGTGCTGCCCCTGCACGCCGCACAGGCACAGCGCCGGAGAGGGAACGTACTGACCATCGGTACCAGGGGAGGGTTGCTCAAGGCCTCCACCGGGTTCGGATACCAGCGGATCCAACGCGACAGCGAGGCGATCGCGAAGTCGTTGCGCCGCAACGGCCATCCCTTCGACCTGCCGGAGCCGTCCGGGCGTTTCCGGATGTTCGACGCGGTGCTGCTGGACGTGGTCACCCGCGAGTCCGCACAGCTCGAGCGAGCCTTCGGCGCGTTGTTCCGGTATCGGACCGCGGAACCGGCCCTGCGTTTCCTGGACGAGGCGACGACACCGCCACAGGAGTGGAAGTTGTTCGCCGGCATGCCCGCGCCGGTCTACCTCGCCGCAGCGGGGCGCCGTCTCAGTTCCTGACACCGCTGGTTTCGGCGGAAGTGGAGCCGAGCCTGCGGATCGGCGAGGGTCACCCGGATCTCGGAGGAGTACGGCACTCAGGTTTCGAGGCGAACCGGTCGGCGAGGAGCGGGGATGGTGATGTGGCCGTGGTTCGCCTCCAGAACCGGTTGGTGCACCACGAGAACAGGGCACGGCGCGTGAAGGAGCGCGGCTCTGGTGACGGTGCCGCTCTCGTGCGTGTCACCGGAACCGACGACGATCAGGTCGGTGTCGGTGCACCGCGCGATCGCCTCGTGCGGTTGTGCGCGGACGAGCACGGCGTGGTGCCGGATTCCGCCGAGGGCGGCGGCAGCGCGCGCGAGCACGTACGTGTGGTCCGTGTCCACGCCGCACCCGGCCGGGGGCTCTGGTGCGGCGTGGAGGACCCGCAGCGCCGCGTTCCGTCGCCGGGCGAAGCCGGCGGCGTGACGCAGCACTCGTCCATCACCGGGACCACCGCTGACCAGCGCCGTGACGTGGCGGTGCCGGGCGTCGACGGCAGCGGGCGTCCCGCGTACGACGACCGTGTCGCAGCGCGTCGCGGCCAGCAGTGGCAGGACGTGGCCACCCAGACCCAGCGCCGAGTTCCCCGGACCCCGGTAGCCGACGACCACGAGCTGCGCGCGGAAGTCGTCCTGCGGGCGGTGGATCTCGAGGCCTGTGCCGACGAGCTGGGCGTAGGCGGCGGCCCACCGCAGCACGGGCTCGTCACGTCTGGCGCCGTCTTGGATGATCACGACTGGTTCCATGTGTCGACAATGGTTCGTCGCGTCCACCTGGAGCAGGGCGAGAAGTGCCGGCCGCTCCAGGACCAAAGTCCCGTCATGACCCGGCGCCCTGGCGGGACGCGTGCTCGTCGGAGTCGAGCAGCAGCTCGGCGACGGGTCGGCGTGGTGTGGCCGGCACCGGTGTGCTGAATCCCATCCGCAGCACTGTCTGAGGCACGAGCAGGCCGCCGAGCGCGCGCCGCAGGTCGTCGCGAACCCGCTTGACCTCGACCGGCTGGGACAGGAACGACGCGGACAGCCCGTGCGTGGTCGCGGTGAGCAGAACGCGTTGCATCGCCTGGCCCGCCTGCAGGTCACCGAGCGGTCCGTCGTAGTACGAGCACAGGACCATGACGAGCGGGTCGGACTCGTAGTCCTTGCCGGGGTGGCGTTCGGGGCCTTGGAAGTCGCGGAACACCCACTCGTCCTGCATCTCGGGACGCACGCCCGCCGATGCAGGTGGCACGCCGTCTGTCGCGCCCGGACGATGGCCGGTGAACGCCGCGAGCTCCGCCTGCACGCCTTCGTCGCCGAGCTGGATCTGGTGTGCCTGCTGGACGAACCGCTTGAGCTGGGCGCGGTTCTCCGGCGTCGTCACGAGGTGCAGCCAGGACCGTTCCAGTTCGGCCGCGCGAACCAGCGCATGGCGCTGGCGAGGGTCGATGGTCCCTTCGAGGAACGGCTTGCGATTGGTGCGACGGCGTGGCACTGCTGCGAGCAGGGCACGGCTCTCGTCGTCGATCTTGAATGCGCCGTTGCGGCGGACCACGGCGAACGCGCCAGGGGAGTCGTGACCGGGCAGCATCGACACCAGTGGACGCACACCCATGCTCTGCAGTGCCAGCCGCAGGTTGAACAGCGCCGCACCGCAGGACAGCCGCAGTTCACGGTCTTCCGGGTCGGTCGCCGCCAGCTTGCGGCTCGGGTCGGGGTGCAGCTCGATGCGGTCGCGTCGGACGCGGAACCGCCAGGGCTGGGTGTTGTGCACGGACGGAGCGAGCGAGGCAGTCGTGAGCGCGCTCTCGATCTGTTCGGGTCCCAGCCCCAGAGCCGCCACCACTTGAGCCATGTCCTTCACCCCATCGTGTTGCCTTGTGAAACGTCCTGTGCCTCCTACTCTCTGTGCCGCCACCGGCCGGACCCACCATCGAAGGTCCCGACCTGACCGGGACCGCTTGGCGTCGCCGCGAGGTCGTGAAAGGCTTGATCCATGGCCGGACCCGAGGAGAAACCGTCACGCAGCTTGCTCGGCGGGCTGCGCCTGGACGATCTGCTCGACGAGATGCGCGACCGGCTCGCCGAGATCGGGTCGACCAGGGACAAGATGCAGAGCCTGCTCGACGCCGTCCTCGCGGTCGGTGCCGGTCTGGAGCTGGACTCCACCCTGCAGCGCATCGTGCAGGCGGCCGTCGAGCTCGTCGGCGCCCGCTACGGCGCGCTGGGCGTGCTCGGCGTGCGGCACAACCTCTCGCAGTTCGTCCACGTCGGCATCGACCCCGAGACCCGCGCGTACATGGGGCACCTGCCTGAGGGCAAAGGCCTGCTAGGTCTGCTGATCAAGGATCCGAGGGCGATCCGGTTGCACGACCTGTCCGAGCACGCGGCGTCAGTCGGCTTTCCCGCCAACCACCCGCCGATGCACAGCTTCCTCGGCGTTCCGGTGCGGGTGCGTGACGAGGTGTTCGGGAACCTCTACATGACCGAGAAGCTGGGTGGTGGTGACTTCACCGCCGACGACGAGGTCGTGCTGGAGGCCCTGGCCGCCGCAGCGGGCGTCGCGGTGGAGAACGCCCGCCTGTTCGAACGCTCGCGCATGCGGGAGCGGTGGCTGGAGGCGACCGCGGAGATCAACGCCCAGCTGCTGGCGGGGGCGACCGCCGAGGACGCGCTGCGGCTGATCGCGCAGCGGGCCGTCGAGCTGGCATCGGCCTCGTGGGCGACGGTGCTCCTGCTCGACGGAAGCGAGCTCCGCAAGGCGGCGCAGGCTGGAAGCGAGACCGCGCCTGACACCTTCGCCGCCGACGCGCCGGTGCTCGCGCAGGTGCTGGAGACCGCCGCTCCGGCGCTGATCGAGGACGCGGACGGCCAACTCGGCGACCTGCCTGCTCAGGCCGGTGCCGCGGTGGTGCTGCCGCTGCGGGCCGGCACCACCGTGACCGGTGTCCTGCTCGCCGTCCGCGACAAGGACGCCGCGCCGTTCGGTGCGGATCTGATGCCGCTGCTGGCGTCGTTCGCCGACCAGGCCGTGGTCGCGATCGAGTTCGCCGAGAACCAGAGCGCCAGACGCCTGGTCGACGTGCTGGAGGACCGCGACCGCATCGCCCGCGACCTGCACGATCACGTGATCCAGCGGTTGTTCGCGACCGGTATGAGCTTGCAGGGCGCGTTGACGTGGGTGACCCACCCGGAGGTCCGCAGGCGGGTGACGAAGGCGGTGAACCAGCTCGACCAGACCGTCCTGGAGATCCGCACGTCGATCTTCGACCTGCAGGGGGACTCCGGTGACACCGGTCTGCGGCGCAGGCTGCTGAACATCGTCGCCGAGATCACCGAGGACGCCGAGGTGAGCCCTGCGATCCGGATGTCGGGCACCATCGACAGCCTCGTGCCCGACTACATCGGGGAGCACGCCGAGGCGGTCGTTCGCGAGACCGTGAGCAACGCGCTGCGCCACGCGCACGCCACGGAGCTGACGCTCACCGTCGAGGCCGGCGACGCGTTGATCATCACCATGGTCGACAACGGCCTGGGCATGCCGCCCGATGTCGCGCGCAGCGGTCTGCGCAACCTCGAACAGCGCGCGGCCGAGTTGAACGGAGGACTCACCGTCGGCGAGGAACCCGGTGGTGGCACGCGGGTGACGTGGCGGGTCCCGCTGGACTAGCCGGTCTCAGCCCGTCTCGTTGTCGTGGGTGGGCTTGCGCAGCTGTGAGGCCAGCACGGCGGCCTGGGTGCGGCGTTCGAGGCCGAGCTTCGCGAGCAGGTGCGAGACGTAGTTCTTCACGGTCTTCTCCGCGAGGAACATCTTCTCCGCGATCTGCCGGTTCGTCAGGCCGTCGCCGATGTAGTCGAACACGGTCCGCTCCTGCTCGGTGAGCGCGCGGACGGGGTCGCCCTGCTCGCGTTCGCGGCGGATGCGGTTCAGCAGAGCGGCGGTCGACCTGGCGTCCAGCAGCGACTGTCCTGCGGCGACGGTCTTCACCGCCGTGGTGAGGTCGGTGCCGAGGATGCGCTTGAGGACGAACCCGGACGCACCGGCCATGATGGCGTCGAACAGCGCCTCGTCGTCGGTGAACGACGTCAGCATCAGGCACTTGAGGTCCGGCAGCCGGGACATCAGCTCCCGGCACAGCTCGATGCCGTTGCCGTCGGGCAGCCGCACGTCGAGCACGGCCACGTCGGGATTGGTCGCCGGGACCATCGTGAGCGCCTCGGTCACCGAGGACGCCTCACCCACGACCTCCAGGTCGGGCGAGGCGCTGAGCAGCTCCCTGATGCCGACCCGGACGATCTCGTGGTCATCCACCAGGAAGACTCGCGACACCACCGCAACCACCTTCTCTCGATCGTTCTGCGATCACGATCTCTCAGCCGACCGGCGGTACACAGGGACCAAAGACCCTGTCACCGGGAATCCAGAGTCCTCCGCACGCGCTCGAACTCCTCGGTGTCGATGTCACCTCTGGCGAGCCGCTCCCTCAGTATGCGGGTCTCCGGGCCGGTGTGCGGGGACCGGCGCACCAGTACGACCACCAACGCGATCAAACCGCACCAGAACAGCAGCATGGTCAGCGCCATCATCGAGAATCCGCCCCAGCCCATCGGGGTGCCGTAGTACCAGTTCATCGTCATCGCCTCCGTCGTCGTGCCCAGGTTCTTCCCGTCCACCCGGCCACGCGGAGAGTCCAAGTGCCCGATCCGGGAGGGCACGTCCGCTCTGTCCGCGTGTCGTGCCGCGACGGAATCGTCGAGGCATGCGATGGAACCCAGCGGAGTCCGCGGAAATCGTCGAGGCAGCCGGCAAAGCACCCGTGTACAGCGCCGACCGTCCGTGGGTGCTGGAGCTGCACGGCCGGTCGGTCTACCTCTTCGGGGCAGGACAACGGTCCGCGCACGACCCACTCGGCTTCGATCGGCTGCTCTCGTGCGGTGCCGCGCTGGAACACGTCGTGCTGGCCATCAGGCACACCGGGTGGCATCCGCACGTCGTGTTCCCGACCGACCAGGCCAGCCCTGACGTGCTCGCCGTCGTTCGTGCTGACCGCCGCGAGCAACCGGATCCGGAAGACCTCGACCTGCACCGGGCCATCCGCCTCGCCGACGCGTCCGGTGGGGGCGACGCTCACGCGTTCGGGCGGGCGAACCACTGGGCGGGGACCGAGCTGCGCGCCCTGAACGAGCACGAACTCGTCGTGATCACCACCGGCGACCGCCGGCCTGACCACGTCCGGGGCGGTGCGGCGTTGCAGGCCGCGGTGCTGGCCGGTCGTAGCGCCGGAGTGGCGGTGCGCCCCGTGGTGCACCTGGTGCACCGGCAGCAGTGGCGGGCGGGCCTGATCGAACGGCACGAGCTCGCCGGCTTCCCGCAGGCGATGGCGATCGTCGGTGCCAAGGGCCCGGTCAGCACGGGACCAACGACAGCGTCCGCCGGCCGATCCGATTCCTAGCGTTGACGCCGGAAGGGAGTCCGCCATGCGTGCTCGCGACATCATGACCAGCCCGGTGATCACCGTGACCCCGGCCGTACCGCTCAAGGGCGCGGCCGCACTGATGGTCTCGCACGGGTTCACCGCACTGCCCGTCGTCGACGACGACAAACGCCTCGTCGGCATCATCACCGAGGCCGACCTGGTCCGCGGCAAGTACCTCGAAGAAACCGGCACCGTCGTCGCCGACGTGATGACCACGCCCGCCGTCGCGATGGACGCCGCCGCACCCGCCGAGGTGCTCGCGCGCGTGATGGTCGACGACCAGCGGCGGTGCGTCCCGATCGTCGACGGCTCGACCGTGATCGGCATCGTCACCCGCCGCGACCTGGTACGGGTGATCGCCAGGGCCGACACGACGGTGGCCGCGGAAGTTCAGCGGGTGCTCGACATGTACGGCGGCGGTCGCAAGTGGACGGTCAGTGTCGTCGACGGCGAGGCCGTGATCGGCGCCGCGACCACCGACGAGGACACCGAACGAGTCCTCATCGCACTCGCTGACGCGGTGCCGGGAGTGCGCCGCGCCCGTGTTCTGACTGGAGGACGACGATGAAGGCCCCATCCGCTCCGATCGTGGTCGGCGTCGACGGTTCCGCCTCGGCTTTGCTCGCCGTTGCCTGGGCCGCGCAGGAGTCTGCCCGGCACAGGGTGCCGTTGCGGCTCGTGCACGCCTACGTGCTGCCGACTCGCGGCTATCCCCAGGTGATCCTCACCGGCAACGAGATCCGCCAGGCGATCGAGCAACTGGGCCGCGACAAGCTGGACGAGGCCACCGCGGCCGCGCGGGCAGCGGCGCCCGAGGTCGAGGTGACCACCGAGATCGCCTGCTGCGGCTCCACCACGCTGCTGATCGAGGAGTCGAGGACCGCGCGGCTCGTCGTGGTCGGCTCGCAGGGCCTGGGCACCGTGACCGGCATGATCGTCGGTTCCACCGCCCTGGCGCTGGCGGCACACGGCAAGAGCCCGGTCGTCGTGGTGCGCGGCGCTTCTGTGCCTGATGGGCCTGTCGTCGTCGGTGTCGACGGCTCTCCGACGAGCGAGGCCGCGCTGGCGTTCGCTTTCGAGACGGCGTCGATGCGCGACGCCCGGCTCACGGTCGTGATGTGCTGGACGGACTACATGGTGGAGAGCGCGTACAGCGCGTCGCGGTTCACCGTGGACTGGGGACAGGTGGAGGCCGACGAACGCAGGCTGCTGGCGCAGCGCCTCGCCGGATGGCAGGAGAAGTACCCGGACGTGCAGGTGCACCCGGTGGTCGTGCGCGATCGGCCCGTGCGCGCGTTGATGCGCTACGGGGCTGAGGCTCAGCTTGTGGTGGTGGGTAGCCACGGGCACGGCGGGTTCGCCGGGATGCTGCTCGGCTCCACGAGTCAGGCACTCGTCTACAACGCGCCGTGCCCGTTGGCGATCGTGCGACCCGACTAGGTCGCGTTACCGGCCGGCTTCCCCTCCGTCTTCGCGACGTAGGGGAAGCCGAAGAACTGCAGCTCGATACTGCTGAGGCGCACGCGCGTGGCGGGCACGAAGACGGCGGTCCGCCGTAGGTCGAGCGCGGACTGGACACCGAGGATGAGCGCGGGTGTTCCCGGGGTGTGGAGCTTGAGCACGACAACGCCCACGACTCGGACAGGCCTGCGGGCTCGCGGACGTCCCGCTGATCGCACTGGCCTGCGCACTCAGTGCAGCGCTGTCGCCCATCGTGTCGCGCTCGGTGCGGTCGCCACGATCGAGATCGCTGTCATCGCCACGTTCCTGCCTGGGCGCATCCGCCTGGCACCGACCCGAGCTCGCGGTACCGGTAGGTGTTGCGACCGCGGCGCGCTGTACCCGGCCCGCGTGTGGCGCGGCGCCGGCGAACAACACCGTGGCGAAGCTCGTGCTGGCCACGGTGACCTGCGCATCGAGGTCCGCGCTCAGGCTTGTCGTGTGGCTTGCGCCCGCCGTCGCGGCCGGGCAGGGCATGGCCTGGTAGGCCGGGGACGAAGGTCCCGGACGGCGCGGGACCGCGGGCACTCACCGGCAGCGGCGCGGACCGCGAGGCTGGGGTACATGAGCGAGAACGAGTCCCGGCCCGTGGTGGTCGGATTTGATGGATCACCCGCCTCCCTGGCGGCGTTGAAGTGGGCCGTCGAGGATGCTCGGCGGCGTGGGTGCTCGGTCGACGTGATCTCGGCCTGGCACGTCGACTACGGGGTGATGATCGGCCCGGTGCCCGCCGAGATCCTGCTGGCCCTGTCACCACAGGCGATGAAGGAAACGGCGCAGAAGGCACTCGATGCCGCGGTGCAGGGGATCGAGGGCGTGGAGATCCGTCCGATCCTGGTCGAGGGGGACCCCAGGGCCGCGCTCACCAAGGCGTCGGAGGACGCGGAACTGCTCGTGGTCGGCAGTCGCGGGCACAGCACGGTGGTCGAGGTCGTCCTCGGGTCGGTCAGCTCGTACTGCGTGCACCACGCCTCGTGCCCGGTCGTCGTGATCCGTGAGCCGAAGGTCAAGAAGGAGCACGCGCTCCTCGCTGCGGCCGCACCGCTGACGCCGGGACCGCTGCTGTGAACGCGGCGGCGTTGCTGACGGACGGCTCGGTCGTCACGGTGCGCGAACTGGGCCCGGACGATGTCTCGGCTCTGCTCGCACTGCACCGCGCGTTGCCGATCGAGGACCAGTACCTCAGGTTCTTCAGCACGTCGCCGAGGCAACTGGAGGACTTCGTCGAGCGGATGGTCTCGCCGGACGCGCCGCGCCACGTGGTGCTCGGAGCGTTCCGCGGCGACCGGCTGCTGGGTGCGGCTAGCTACGTGGTGGTGCGGCAGACGGATTTCGCGGAGGTCGCGCTGGTCGTGTCGCACGCCGAGCAGGCCCACGGCGTCGGCACCCTGCTGCTGGAACACCTGGCGTCGCTGGCACGCAGCCGCGGGGTGCGGCGGTTCACCGCCGACGTGCTCACGATCAACGGCCGGATGCTGCGCGTGTTCACCAGCATGGGTCTCGTCACCTCGATCGTGCCCGACGGCGAGGTCATCTACGTCGAGCTCGTCCTCGAGCCCGGCGACCACTACCTCGACGCGATGAGCGAACGGGAGTCGCGCGCCGACGTCGCGAGCCTCACGCACGTGCTGCGCCCCACCTCGATCGCCGTGGTCGGCGCGGGCCGATCGCCGGACTCGGTGGGCCACGCGGTGCTGCACAACCTCGTCGAGGGCAACTTCACCGGCGATCTGTACGCGGTCAACCCGCACGCGAAGTCCGTTGTGGGCGTCGAGTGCTACGCGTCGATCAACGAGCTGCCGGAAGCACCCGATCTGGCAGTGCTGTGCGTGCCGGCGAAGGCCGTTCCCGCCGTCGCCGAGGAATGCGGTCGCAAGGGTGTGCGGGCGTTGGTCGTCATCTCGTCCGGTGTCGACGCGGGAGAACTGCTGAAGGCGGTTCGTGCGCACGGCATGCGCCTCGTCGGGCCGAACTGCCTGGGGGTGTCGACCAGTGCGCCCGGTGTCCGGATGAACGCGACCTTCGCGGCGCACAGCACGCTCGCGGGCCACATCGGGCTGATCACCCAGTCCGGTGGCATCGCGATCGGCGTGCAGGAAGAACTGCGACGCCTCGGTCTCGGCCTGTCGAACCTGGTCTCCACCGGCGACAAGCTCGACATCAGCAGCAACGACCTGCTGATGTGGTGGGAGCACGACCAGGACACGCGGATCATCGCGCTGTACCTCGAATCCTTCGGCAACCCGCGCAAGTTCGCCCGCATCGCCCGCCGCGTCGCCGCGGCCAAACCTGTGCTCGCCATCCGCGCCGCCACCAGCGAGGCAGGCCAGCGCGCCGCCGCCTCGCACACCGCCTCGACCGCGACGCCGTCGGTCACCCGGGACGCATTGTTCCGGCAGGCGGGCGTGATCGCGGTCGACAGCGTGCCGGAACTGACCGATGCCGTGATGGCGCTGAGCTGCCAACCACTTCCCACCGGACGAGCGGTCGCGGTGCTCAGCAACGCCGGTGGTCTCGGCGTGCTGGCCGCGGACGCCTGCGTCCGCCAAGGCCTGCACATGGCCGCACTCGGCGACGAGACCCGCAAGGCGCTGGCGCGCCTCGTTCCGGAGACGGCCAGCCTGCAGAACCCGGTCGACACCACCGCGGTCGTCGACGAGAAGGCCTTCGCCCGCTGCCTCGACGTCATCGGCGCGGATCCGGCGGTCGACGCCGTGATCACCGTGACGGTGCCGACCGCGCTCGGCGACCCCACCGGCGGTGTGCACGACGTCAACGGCAAACCGGTGCTGGCAGTGCGCACCGGCCAAACCGAACGGCTTGCAGGAGAAGTGCCCTGCTACCCGGAGCCTGCGCGCGCCGCCGCGGCGCTGGCGCGACTGGTCGAGCGTGCGGACTGGCTGGCCCGCCCGAGGGAGTTCGCCCGCCTCAACCGGATCGACCTCGACGCCGCGAAGGCGATCGTTTCCGGCCACGAGGGCTGGCTGCCCCCGGACGAAGTGATGGCGCTGCTCACCGCGTTCGGGTTGCCGGTGCTGGGCGGAACGCTCGCGACGACCCCGGAGCACGCGGTGGCGGCCCAGCAGGCCTACGACGCACCGGTGGCACTCAAAGCGGTAGCTGATGACCTGCTGCACAAGAGCAAGGGAGGCGGCGTGGAACTCGGAGTCGCCGACGGGGGTGGTGTGGCGGAAGCCTTCCGCACGTTCCAGGAACGCTTCGGCGACCGGTTGCGGGGCGTGTTCGTGCAGCCGATGGCGTCCGGCGGCCGGGAGCTGCTGGTCGGTGTCGTGACGGACGAGAAGTTCGGGCCGCTCGTGGTCACCGGACTCGGCGGTGTCGACACCGATCTGCTCGACGACCGCGCCGCGGCTCTCGCACCACTGTCCACTGCGGACGCCGATGAACTGCTGCACGGCTTCCGCTCCGCGGGTCACGTGCTCGCCGGTGTCAACGAGGAAGCAGTCCGGGAAGTGTTGCTCCGAGTCGCCGAGCTGGCCGGCGCACTGCCCGAGGTCGTGGAGCTCGACATCAACCCCCTGGTGCTGACGGACACGGGATGCGTGGTCGTCGACGCACGAGTACGCGTCGCGCCGGCTGAGCACGCCGACCCGTTCCTGCGCCGCCTGCGGACCACCTGACCAGAACCACAATCCGAGGGAGAACGAGCCATGAGCACGAAACCGATCGTGGTGGGCATCGACGGAACGCCCGCGTCCGACCGAGCACTGGAGTGGGCACTGGACGAGGCGGTCGTACGCGGATGCCCGTTGCACGTCGTCCACGCCTGGACCTTCGAAGCGCTCACCGACTGGACCGAGACCACCGAACAGCGCGTGCGGGCGGCGTCGGAGGCGCTGCTCGAGAAGGTGGTGCGGACGGCGTCGGAGCAGCGCCAGGACCTGCCCGAGATCGTCCGCAAGAGCCTGCGCGGCGATGCCGCCGAGACGCTCGAGAAGGCCTCGGAGGGCGCCGCGATGCTGGTCGTCGCCTCGCACACCGGGCACCGGATCCGCCAGATGGTCCTGGGCTCGACGAGCATGCACGTCGTACGGCACGCGCACGCGCCGATCGTCGTCATCCCCGTGAACGACCGCGAGCTCGCGGAGACTGCGCGATGAGGGCCGCCGACGCGATGGTCCGGCCGCTCGTCACGGTCGGGCCGCGTGACTTCGCCCGCCACGCCGAGGGGCTGATGGACGACTTCGGCCTCACGATGCTGCCCGTCGTCGACCGGAACGTGTTCCTCGGTGTGGTGACCAAGGCCGGTTGCCGCCGCGGGGAGGACGACTCGCCCAAAGTCGAGCGGGTCATGACGCAGCCGGAGCTGACGGTCGGGCCGGAGTTCGACGTGGCGACGCTCTTCGAGGCGATGGTCCGCTACGAGGTGATCTGCGTGCCGGTACTCGACAACCGCGACGTCATCGGCATGCTCACCCGCCTCGACGTGCTGCGTGCCATCAGCCACGACGATCCGCACCTGCGAGTGGGCCATGCCGCTGAGCACGGCTGACCGCGAGGACGTCGCCCACCACGGACTGCCGGTGGCCGAGGTCGTCCTGATCGCGGAGTCCGACGAGAACGCCGGGCTCACCACCGCCCAGTGGCGGGACCGGCTGGCCGCGCTCGGGCCGAACGAGCTGCCCGCTACGCGCGGGCCGAGTTGGGTGGTGCGGCTGCTCGGACAGCTGCACCACCCGCTCATCTACGTGCTGCTGGTGGCCGCGGGCATCACCGCCGCGCTGGGCGAGGTCGTGGACGCCTCCGTGGTGTTCGGCGTCGTCGTGGTCAACGCCGTCATCGGGTTCATCCAGGAGGCGCGTGCCGAGCGGGCCCTGGACGCCTTGACGGCGATGGTGCGCACGGAAGTGACCGTCGTGCGCGACGGCCTCACCGCACGGGTTCCGTCCGGGGAGCTCGTGCCGGGTGACCTGGTCGTGCTGGAGGCGGGCGACCAGGTCGGCGCGGACCTCCGGCTCGTCACCACGAAGGAGCTGCGAGTCGACGAGTCGGCGTTGACCGGTGAGTCCCTGCCGGTGGCGAAGAACCCGGTGCAGTTGCCCTCGGACACCGCGCTGGCCGACCGGACCAACATGGCCTACTCCAGCACGCTGGTCACCGCCGGGGGAGGGCGTGGTGTCGTGGTCGGGACGGCCGCGGACACCGAGATCGGCCGCGTGCACCGGCTGGTCAGCACGACCACCACCGTGCAGACCCCGCTGACCCGCAAGCTCGCGCGGTTCAGCCAGATCCTGACCGTGGTGATCCTCGGGCTCGCGGCGTTCAGCGTCGTGGTCGGCGTGCTGCGCGGCGAACCACTCGCCGAGATGGTCACCGCCGCCGTCGCACTCGCTGTCGGCGCGATCCCGGAAGGGCTGCCCGCCGCGGTCACCGTGACGCTGGCCATCGGGGTGGCGCGCATGGCGAAGCGCAACGCGATCATCCGCAGGCTGCCCGCCGTCGAGACGTTGGGCAGCACCACGGTCATCTGCACGGACAAGACGGGAACGCTGACCGCGAACGCCATGACGGTCAACGTGGTCGTCGTGGGAAGTGCGCGCCACGAGCTGTCCGGCATCGGGTACGAGCCCACCGGGGCCATCACGCCTGAAGTCACTCCTGCGCTGCGCGAGTGCCTCCTGGCCGGCCTGGCGTGCAACGACGCGCGGATCGTCGAGGACGACGGACGCTGGCTTCCCGTCGGAGATCCGACCGAGGCCGCGCTCGTCGTGGCGGCACGCAAGGCCGGCTTGGACCAGGGCGATGTCCCGGAACGGGTGGACGTGCTGCCGTTCAACTCGGAACGGATGTTCATGGCGACCCGGCACGCCAACGACGTCGTCTACGTCAAGGGCGCGGTCGAGCGGGTCCTCGCTCTCGCCGGACTCGGTCGCCATCCCGAGGCAGAGGAGCTGTCCGCTGCCGGTCTGAGGGTGCTGGCGATCGGACGCGCGGCGGGTGTGGAGCTGTCCGAGGAAGGCTTGCGGGGCAACGTGGTCCTGCTGGGGCTGGTCGCGATGCACGACCCGGCGCGGCCGGAGGCGATCGAAGCGGTGCGCGCCTGCCAGGCGGCGGGCATCGAGGTCAAGATGATCACCGGCGACCACCCGGCAACCGCTCGTGCCATCGCGGAGGAGTTCGGCATCACCGACGTGCACGCCCGCGTCGCACCCGAGGAGAAACTGAGGCTGGTCAAGCAGATCCAGGCCTGTGGTGAGGTCGTCGCGATGACCGGGGACGGCGTGAACGACGCACCCGCGCTGCGACGCGCGGACATCGGTGTGGCGATGGGCAAGGGCGGCACCGAGGTCGCGAAGCAGGCCGCCGACATGGTGCTGACCGACGACAACTTCGCCTCGATCCGCGCTGCCGTCGAGGAAGGCCGCGCGGTCTTCGACAACCTGCGCAAGTTCATCATCTGGACGCTGCCCACCAACATGGCCGAGGGCCTGGTGATCCTCACGGCGATCCTGCTCGGCGCGGCACTGCCGATCCTCCCGGTGCAGATCCTGTGGATCAACATGACCACCGCGGTCGCGTTGGGACTGACGCTGGCGTTCGAACCGCGCGAGGCGGACGTGATGAGCCGGCCGCCGTTGCCGCCGTCGCTCCCGCTGCTGACCCGGCAACTCGTCGGCCGCATCGTGTTCGTCTCCGCGATCCTGCTGGCCTGCTCTTTCGGTGCGTTCCGCTGGCAGCTCGCGTCGGGTGCGACCCTGGAGGTCGCGCGGACGGTGGCGGTGAACGTCTTCGTCGGCGCCCAGATCGCCTACCTGGTCAACTGCCGCTCGCTGGAGAAGTGGCGGCCGAGCACCGGACCGAACCGGTGGCTGTGGGTGGGAATCGGGCTGACCGTGGCGCTGCAGTTGCTGCTGACCTACGTACCGTTCATGAACGACCTGTTCCACACCGCGCCGCTCGGGTGGCAGCCCTGGCTGGTGGTCTTCATGCTGAGCGCGGCGGCGTACGTCGTCGTGGAGCTGGAGAAGTGGCGGCAGCGTCACGGGAAAGGCAGTTGATGACCAAGCTGGGTCGCGAGGTGTACGAGCAGGAGCTGCTGCGGTTGCAGACCGAGCTGGTGAAGCTGCAGGAGTGGGTGAAGGCCTCCGGCGCCCGGCTCGTGGTGGCGTTCGAGGGCAGGGACGCGGCGGGCAAGGGCTCGGCGATCAAACGGATCACCGAGCACCTCAACCCGCGCGTCGCCCGGATCGTGGCGTTGCCCGCCCCCAGCGAACGCGAACGCACCCAGTGGTACTTCCAGCGATACGTGCCGCATCTGCCGGCGGCGGGCGAGATCGTGCTGCTGGACCGGAGTTGGTACAACCGCGCCGGGGTCGAACGCGTGATGGGCTACTGCACACCGGAGGAGCACAGGCTGTTCCTCCGGCAGTGCCCGCAGTTCGAACGGATGCTCGTCGAAGACGGTGTCCTGCTGCGCAAGTACTGGTTCTCGGTCAGCGACGCCGAACAGGAACGACGCTTCCGCAAGCGCCTCGACGACCCTTTGAAGCGCTGGAAGCTGTCGCCGATGGACCTCGAGTCGCTGACGCGCTGGGAGGACTACTCCCGCGCCAAGGACGAGATGATGGTGCACACCGACACCGCCGAATCACCCTGGTACGCGGTCGAAGGCGACGACAAACGACGGGCACGGATCAACATGATCGCCCACCTGCTCAGCACCGTCGACTACCACGAGGTCACCGCGCCGAAGATCAAGCTGCCCGCGCGGCCACCGTCCAGCGGCTACCAGCGCACGGCCCGCGCCCTGCAACGAGAAGTGCCGGATCACGCCGCCAGGGTCGTCCGAACATCGGAGAAGTAACCCCGCGCCGCGGCGAGGCTCGCCCGGCAGGCGCGGATGATCTGCAGCGTGGCAGGGGTGCGGGGCGTCCGGTGGCATGCCTCGCACCGCACCAGGACGTCACCGGTCAGCTCGTCGACGCCGACGGAAGCCGTTGAGGAACAGTCGCGGCACCAGCGGTGTCCGGTGACCTTGATGACGTGGTCGGCGGAGTGCACGCAATGGTGCAGCCACCGGCGGTGCAGCCGGCACGAGATCCGCTCCAGCGGGTCGAGCCCGAACTCCTCCGCCGCGTCCTCTTCGGCGAGCACCACAGCGAGCCCGCGGTCCCTGACGTCCGCGTAGGGCTGGTGGTCGACGACGAGAAGTGGCGTGGTCATGGCGGGCTCCTGGGGTCCGGCGTTGGCTCCAGGCTGCTCCGTGACACCTTCCGCGAACACCGCACCGAGACTCCGCATCGGCGAGACCAGGGGCTCACCGGTGACGAGACCAAGGTCCCTGGGGACCACCGCCTCCACCCGGAAGTCTGACGGTGGAGGTGGACCATGACCACGGACACGCTGTCCCGACTAGTCCGCAGGGCTTTCCCCGGACGTAACCCGCTCGCCACGGTCGGCGACCGGATCGAGGGTGCGGTGCTCGCGCTGGGGGTCGTGGTGGCGGTGCTCGCCGTCCCCGTGGCCGCGGCGATCGGCTCGGAGATCTACGCGACGCACGAGTCCCGCGTCGAGGCCGAGCAGAAGAGCCGGACTCAGGTGAGCGCGGTGCTCGCGGAGGACGCGCCGTCGATGGACGGTGCCGCCGGCAGCGAAGCGCTGGTCGAGACGACCGACGCCATCGCGACCTGGCGCACACCTGACGGTCTTGAGCGGAAGGGCCTCGTTCGGGCGCCCTACGGCGCCGAGGCCGGCACGGCTCTGCGAATCTGGGTCGATCTGAGCGGTGAGCCGACCGAGCCTCCCATGACGAACCAGGGAGCCGCGTCCAACGCGATCCTCGGCGCACTGCTGCTGTGGGGTCTGATCGCGGGTGCGATGGCCCTGTTGTACGGACTGGTGAGGTTCGCGTGCATGAGGGTTCGTCTGCGCTGGTGGCAGCTCGAATGGGAGCTGACCGCACCGGACTGGACCGGACGCTGAGCCACCGACTCACGGTTCCGGCCGGGCGGCTGAGGCCGCCCGGCCTTTGAACACAGGTGCGAGTTGGGGGGACACGGCCGTCTGCTCCTGGACCGGCGTCCGTCCACGCCTGGACCTTGCTTGAAGCCGAGGAGCCTGCCGCGCACTGAGCGTCCACCTTCCGCACCGCAGCTCGCCGAGTTCGCTGAACACACCGCGTCGCCTGTTGTCGGCCCTTGTTCCGCTGGCCGGGCTGGCTCGTCGCCTTGCCTGACTCCGTGCACGGAAAGGAGGCAGGACGCCGTGGCGTCCTGCCTCCTTTCCGGATCCTCAACGCAGCCAGGGGTTCGCCTTGACGATCGGCAGGCCGGTCCACCAGCGCGCCAGGCCCCAGGTGACCCCGGACGCGGTGGCCGCGAGGACGAACAGCACCAGGGCGTAGATGACGTGGTAGTCGATGAGCGGGTTGGTGGACATCGTCGCCTCACCGGACGAGGTGTGCTGCGCCGGCGGCCATTCCGCGGCCCACATGAGCGCCATCATCACCGCGCCGCTGACGGCCGCGATCCGCAGACCGATGCCCAGCACCAGCGCCACGCCGACCGCGAGCAGACCGGCCATGAAGAGCACGTCGGCCCACCAGGCGCCGGCGATGTCGTGGAACACCGACTCGAACGGCCCGACGGCCACCCGGCTGAGGAATCCCTTCGTGGGCGAGCCTCCGGAGAACCACGCGTTCTTTGACTGAGTGGCGTAGCCGAGGCCGAAGGCCTTGTCGACGAACGCCCAGAGGAACAGCAACCCGGTCACGATGCGCAGCACCGCGAGGGGCACAGCACCCGTTTCGACTCGGGTCTGAGCAGGAGCGTGAACAGCGGACATCTTTACCTCCCAGGGAGTTCTTCTGTCTCGAGTCTTGTCGGCAACGTCGTCCGCGAACGCAGCCCTTGGTCCCGATCCGGTAGTGACGTCATGACCTGTCGGGCCGTACCGGCGCCACAGACTCGAACGTCGGCTGGAGGACGAAGGTCCCGAGGCGGCCAGGCCCCCGGCCACTGACCACCACGCGCCCGGCCCGCGACGCTGAAGTACATGAGGGACAACGAACTTCGACCGATCGTGGTGGGTGTCGACGGGTCCGCGGCCGGTGCGGCAGCACTTCGGTGGGCGGTCGGGGAGGCGCGCCGGCACGACTGCACGATCGACGCCATCTCCGTGTGGCACATGGACTACGGCCTGATGATGGCGCCTGAGGCGACCGCTGCCGGACTGGACACGGCGAGCATCGAGGCAGCGAGCCGGTCCGCGCTCGACGTCGCCACGGCGGACGTCGGTGACGTGGACCTGCGCCGGATACTCATCGAGGGCGACGCGAAGAAGCTGCTCGTCGAGATGTCGCGCGATGCCCGGATGCTCGTGGTGGGCAACCGCGGCCACAGCGCGGTGGCCGAGCTGCTCCTGGGCTCGGTGAGCGCCTACTGCGTGCGCCACGCGAGCTGTCCCGTCGTCGTGGTGAAGGCGCTCTGATGAACGTGGTCCTGCATCGGCTCACCGTCCAGCACGTCCGCGACGACGAGTTCATGATCCGCCTGCGCGCCCACGAGCTGCACACCGACCAACCGGACAGCGACAGGGGGCCCTCTCCCGTCGAGCTTTTCGTGGTGTCGCTCGCGACCTGTGTCGCCCACTACTCGGGGACGTTCCTGCGTCGTCATCACCTGCCGAGCGACGGGCTGACCGTGCACTCGGAGTACACGATGGCGACGGACCGGCCGGCCCGCGTGGCGACAATCCGCGTCACCGTACACGTGGGCACTTCGCTGACACCGCAGCAGGAACAGCGCTGCAGGCGGTCGCGAACCACTGCACGGTGCACAACACGCTCCGGCAGCCGCCGGAGATCGAGATCCGTGTCGGCGAGGAGCCGCCATGACCACCGAGAACGCACCGATCGTCGTCGGTGTCGACGGGTCGCCCGCCTCCGAGCAGGCCTTGCGCTGGGCGATGGGCGAAGCGTCCCTCCGGAACTGCCCGCTGCACGTCGTGCACGCGTGGACCTTCGAACCGCTCGTCGACTGGTACGAGACGAACGCGCAGAACCAGCTGACTCTGTCGGAAACGCTCGTGGACACCTCCGTGCGGGCCGCGTTGGTCGGCAGGCTGCAGCCGCCGGAAATCGAGCGGCGCAGCCTGCGCGGTGACGCGGCCGAGGTGCTGGAGGAGGCGTCGAAGGGCGCGGCACTGCTGGTGGTCGCCTCCCACACGGTGAGTCGGCTGCGCCAGATCACGATGGGTTCGACCAGCATGCACTGCGTGCGGCACTCGTCGGTGCCGGTGGTCGTGATCCCGGTGAACGAGCACTCGGCAAGCAACGAGACCTAGGGAGGCAACGATGACTACTGCCGCCACCGGTTATCCGGTGCACGTGCGCGCGAGACTCGACCCCGGACTGAGCCGGTGGTTGTGGCTGGTGAAGTGGTTCCTCGCGATACCGCACTACCTGGTGCTGGCGTTCCTGTGGCTCGGGTTCGTGGTGTTCAGCGTGGTGGCTTTCTTCGCGATCCTGTTCACCGGCCGCTATCCGCGCGTGCTGTTCGACTTCAACCTGGGCGTGCTGCGCTGGTCGTGGCGCGTCGCCTACTACACCTACGGCGCGCTGGCGACCGACCGCTACCCGCCGTTCAGCCTGGGAACCGAGCCGGACTACCCGGCGACGCTCGACATCGCCTACCCCGAACACCTCTCTCGCGGACTGGTGCTGGTGAAGTGGTGGCTGCTCGCGATCCCGCACTACCTGATCGTGGGGTTCTTCGTCGGCGGCGGCAGCTATGTCGCCTACCAGACGGGGCAGACCGTCTACAACTCCGGCGGCGGGTTGGTCGGGTTGATGGCGTTGTTCGCAGGCGTGGCGTTGTTGTTCACCGGGCGGTATCCGAATGGGCTGTTCGACTTCGTGCTCGGCATGGACCGCTGGGCGTTGCGCGTGGCCGCCTACGCCGGACTGATGACGGACACCTATCCGCCGTTCCGGTTCGACTCGGGCGGCGACGAGCCGGGCACCACGACGATCGACCAGGCACCGCCGCCACCGGCTCCCGGACATCAGGGATGGACGCCTGGGCGTGTCGCCGCGGTCGTGATCGGCGCTCTGTTGATGATGACCGGCGGCGCTGTCGGTGGCACGGGTGGGTTCGGGCTCTGGGCCGACTCGACGCAACGTGATGCGGCCGGATTCCTGAGCACCGGCTCGGAGTCGTTTCGCAGTGCGGGATACGCGCTCGAGCTCGGCACGCTGGAACTGCGCTGGACCGACGAGGACTGGGTGCTCGCCGACAACTGGCTCGGCGAGGTCCGGCTGAAGGCGGACGACGACGTGTTCATCGGCATCGGGAGAACGAACGACGTCACGCGCTATCTGTCCGGTGTGGAGCACGACGAGGTGAGCACGGCCGAATCGCGGGTGACGTACTGGCATCGCGACGGCGGCTCACCGGCCGATCCCGGTGCGCAGACGTTCTGGGCCGCGTCGGGTACCGGCGAGGTGACCTGGCGAGCCGAGCAGGGGAGCTGGACCGCGGTGGTGCTCAACGCCGACCGGTCACGGGTGGTCGACACCAGTCTCGCAGCACAGGCCGAGGTGCCCGTGCTGCGACCGCTGTCGTTCGGTCTGATCATCGGTGGTGGCGTCATGTTGTTGCTGGGTCTGGTCGTGATGCTCGTGGCCGCACTGACGGCTCGTCAGTCGCGGCGCAACGGCACGACCACCTCGGTGAGGTAGTCGTCGGCGCCGCTCGCCGCGTCCGGACCGGTGAGGCGTAGCCGGGTTCGGTGAAGTCCATGAAGTCGCGTGCCTCGACGTGCACCCACTTGACGACGGGCTGCCACACCTTGCCGATCGCACCGAACACGATCTCGTGCCCCGGGTTCTCGCCGAGGACGACCCAGTCCGTGCCCGCGTCGAGGTCGTGGATCCTCAACCGCGTGCGTTGCCGGGGAGCCCGGTCCTCACGCCAGTGCTCCGGCAGCTCGCGCAGGCGAACCGCGGCGGTGACGAGGAAGCCGTGCAGGTCGGTGAGGTCGAGGTCGTGCACCGCTCTGTACGTCGAGGCAGGATCGGCCTCCACCACGAGGTGGTCGGTGCGGCTGAACTCACACCGTGGCGCGAACTGGTCGGCGAGGAGCGGGAAGGGAAGGGACTCCACGGTGTTCCTCCTGAACGGATCGATGCGCCACGAGCACGGGGCAGGGGGCGTGGTGAAGCGCGGCCCTGGTCACGGCGCCGCACGAGCGGGTCTCGCCGGGCCCGACGACGATCAGGTCGGTGTCGGTGCAACGGCTGATCGCCTCGTGCGGCTGCTTGCGCACGAGGACGGCGGTGTGGGGGAACCCGGCGAGGAGCTCGGCGGAGCGCTGCAGGACCCAGCCGTGGTCCTCGTCCAGGTCTTCACGCACCACGGACAGCGGCGCGGCGTGCAGCACCCGCAAGGCGGCACCTCGGTTCTGTGCGAAGACCACCGCGCGAGCGAGGACACCCGCGTCGTCCGGGCCTCCGCTGACCAGGGCGGTGACGCGTCCGTGCATCCCGTGCCGCGCGTCCGGCGTGCCGCGCACCACCACCGCGTCACAACCTGAGGCGCACACGACAGACAGAACGTGGCTGCCGAGACCGAGCGGAGAGCCGGTCCTGGCCTGGTAACCGACCACCACGAGCTGGGCGTGGAAGTCGTCTTCCAGCCGGTGCGTCTCGACCTCGGCATCGACGAGCTTCGCGTGGGCCGCGGCCCACTGCACGGCCTCCTCGGTCCACGGGGAGCCGTCTGCGATCACCACGACAGATTCCATACGTCCACGGTCGTCCTGTGCGGCAGCGGTACCCAGAGCGAAGGGTGACCACCTGGGCGGGACGAAAGTCCCGGTCCTGCCAGGCCTGGTGCCGCTGTGTCCGCGGGTGGCCGGCGATGGACCGTGTGGTCTCCAGCGCGAGGAGGCTGAACGATGAGCACGCTGACGTTCCTCGGTGGCACGGGCACGGTCACCGGAAGCAAGTTCCTGTTCGACACCGGCGACTCGCAGGTGCTGGTGGACTGCGGTCTGTTCCAGGGGCTGGCGCCGTTGCGGCGGCGCAACTGGCAGCAGCCCCCGCTCGACCTGGACCGGCTGGACGCGGTCGTGCTCACCCATGCGCACCTGGACCACTGCGGCTATCTCCCGGTGCTGGCGCGGCACGGATGGCGTGGGCCGGTGTTCACCACCGAGGGCACCGCGAACCTGGCCGGGATCGTGCTGGCCGACAGCGCGCACCTGATGATGGAGGAGGCTCGTCAGGCCAACGAGTCGGGCTGGTCCAAGCACCGGCCCGCCCTGCCGCTGTACGACGCGGACGACGCGGAGCGCGCCACCCGGCTGTTCCGGCCGATCGGCTTCGAGGCGGCACGCTCCATCGCGCACGGCGTCGACCTCGAGTTCGGACGGGCCGGACACATCCTCGGCTCGGCCTGGGCGCATCTGACCCTGGGCGACCGCAGCGTCGTGGTGAGCGGTGATCTGGGCAGGCCGGCGCACCGGGTGCTGCTGCCTCCCCAGCCGAGGCCCGCCTGCGACGCCCTGCTCATCGAGTCGACCTATGGCGACCGCCCGCACGACGACGCCGCAGCCACCGCGTTGTTCGCGGACACCATCCGGCGCACTGCCGCGCGTGGTGGAAGCGTGCTGATCCCCGCGTTCGCGGTGGACCGCACCGAGGTGATCCTGATCGAACTGGCCAAGCTGGTGCGGGCAGGGGAGATCCCGGACCTGCCGGTGTTCGTCGACAGCCCGATGGCGCTGGCGTCACTGCGGGTCTACCGGCAGGCGGTCGCGAGGAGCTGGCCGGAGATCCGTCCCGAACTGATGGACGGCGGGGACGCGTTCGACCCCGGCCAGCTGGCGGAGCTGCACACGGCCACCCAGTCCATGCAGGCCAACGACCCGAAGAAACCCTCGATCATCATCTCCGCGTCCGGAATGGCCACCGGTGGCCGGGTTCTGCACCACCTGAAGCACATGCTGGCCAACAACAGGCACACGATCCTCATCGTCGGCTACGCGGCGGTGGGCACACGGGCACGTTCGCTCGTCGACGGAGCCCGGGAGATCAAGATCCACGGCCGGTACGTGCCGGTGAAGGCCGAGGTGCAGGTGCTCGACGCGTTCAGCGCCCATGCCGATGCCGGCGAACTGCTGGCGTGGGCGACGACTGGACCCGCTCCTGCCACCGCCTACGTCGTGCACGGTGAACCGGAGAGTGCCGCGACGCTGGCAGACCGGCTCCACGCCGAGTACGGGTGGACTGCCGTGGTGCCGAGGGACGGCGAGCGGGTCCTGGTGTGACCCTGGTCAGCCGCTGGAACTCATGGGTTCCACCAGAAGTTCGGCGACCGGTCGCCGCGGCGTCGCGGGGACCGGCGTGCTGAACCCGATGCGCAGCACGGTCTGGGGCACGAGCATGCCACCGAGAGCGCGTCGCAGCTCCTCGCGCACTGTGGGCACCTCCACCGGCTGGGACATGAAAGAGGCGGACAGGCCGTGGGTGGTCGCTGTCAGCAGCACTCGCTGCATCGCCTGGCCCGCCTGGATCTCGCCGAGCTGCCCGTCGTAGAAGGAACAGACGACTGCGACCAGGGGGTTGGACTCGTAGTCCTTTCCGGACCGACGGTCGTGGTCGTGCCCGGGGTCGAAGTCGCGGAACATCCACTCGTCCTGCGCTTCAGGCCGGAAACCGGCGGCCGCGGGCGGCACGCCGTCCACGGCGTCCGGCCGGTACCCGGTGAGGCTCTCGAGCTCGGAAGCGACAGCGGGATCCTCCAGCTGGATCCGGTGGGCACGTCGCACGAAGTCCTTCATCCTGGCGACCTCCTCGCGCGTGCCGACGATGTGCAGCCAAGAACGTTCCAGCTCAGCGGCCCGCACGAGAGCGTGGCGCTGCCGTGCGTCCACACCGGACTCGAAGAACGGGCGGCGGTTGGTGCGGCGCGTGGGCACGGCCCTGAGCAGCGCCCGCATCTCGTCGTCCTGGGTGATCACGCCGCCGCGGCGGACCGCGGCCAGCGCGCCGGGCGCCACGTGACCGGGCAGCAAGCTCACCAGCGGCCGGACACCGAACCCCTGCAAGGCCATGCGCAGGTTGAACAACGCGGCGCCACAGGACAGACGCAGTTCACGGTCGCCGGGATCAGTGGCCGGAAGCCTGCGATCGAGGTCGGGGTGCAACTCGATGCGATCGGGCAGCACCCGAAACCGCCACGGCTGGCTGTTGTGCACGGAAGGCGCCAGCGACGCGGACCTCAACACCGTTTCCACGTCGTCCGGTGCCAACCCCAACGCTGCGATCATCTCCACCATCCGTCACCCCGTTGCACGGCTTGCTGTGTCTGGATTCGCCACTGTCACCTGTTCTCGATGCGGACCCCACTGCCGAACGGCCCTATCTGGCCGGGATCGCTAGGCGTCGCAACGACCGCGTGCCAGGCTCGGGTCATGACGGTGCGAGGAGAGAACCAGTCGCGCAGTCTCCTCGGCGGGTTGAGGCTCGACGACTTGCTCGACGAGATGCGTGAGCGGCTGTCCGAGATCGGTTCGACGCGCGACAAGATGCAGGGCCTGCTCGACGCCGTGATGGCCGTCGGTGCCGGCCTGGAGCTCGACTCGACCCTGCAACGCATCGTTCAGGCCGCCTTGGAACTGGTGGGGGCTCGTTACGGGGCGCTGGGAGTGCTCGGCCAGCACGACAACCTTTCCCAGTTCGTCTACGTCGGGATCGATCCGGAGACGCGGTCGACGATGGGGCACCTGCCAGAGGGCAAGGGCCTGCTCGGACTGTTGATCAAAGATCCGCGGGCGATCCGGCTGCACGACCTCAGCGAACACGCCGCCTCGGTCGGCTTCCCACCCAACCATCCGCCGATGCACAGCTTCATCGGTGTGCCCGTGCGCGTGCGCGACGAGATCTTCGGCAACCTCTACATGACCGAGAAGAAGGGCGGCACCGACTTCACCCCGGACGACGAGGTGGTGCTGGAGGCACTGGCGGCCGCTGCCGGTGTGGCGGTGGAGAACGCGCGGTTGTTCGAACGATCCCGGCTGCGCGAGCGGTGGCTGGAGGCGAACGCCGAGATCAACGCGCAACTCCTGGGTGGTGCTTCGGCCGATGACGCGCTCCACCTCATCGTTCACCGAGCCGTGGAGCTCGCGTCGGCCAGCAGCGTGGCAGTTCTGCTTGCTGGAGATCAGGACCAACGGCTGCACGCCGCTGCTCAGGCAGGAGGGTCACTGGTCGAAGGCGCTGTCGACCCCGAGGGGACCGTTCTCGCCGAGGTGCTGGAGTCAGGTGCGCCGATGCTGGTCGAGGACCTGGAGGGGTTGTTCGGTTCACAAGGCACCGGGCTGGCCGCCTGCGTCGTCGTGCCGATGCGCGCGGGCACGAAAGTGATCGGGATGCTGGTCACCGTGCGGGAGAAGGGCGCGGCGTCGTTCGGGCACGACCTCATGCCGCTGCTCGCGTCGCTGGCGGACCAGGCGGTGGTGGCGCTGGAGTTCGCCGAGAACCAGAGCGCCAGACGCCTGGTCGACGTGCTGGAGGACCGCGACCGCATCGCCCGCGACCTGCACGACCACGTGATCCAACGCCTGTTCGCGACCGGCATGAGCCTGCAGGGCGCGTTGACCTGGGTGAACCACCCGGAGGCGAAGCGCAGGGTGCAGAAGGCCGTGAACCAGCTCGACCAGACCGTCCTGGAGATCCGCACGTCGATCTTCGACCTGCAGGCGGACTCCGGTGACACCGGTTTGCGACGCAGGCTGCTGAACATCGTCGCCGAGGTCACCGAAGGCGAGGCGGTGACGCCCGCGGTGCGGATGAGCGGCACGATCGACAACCGCGTGCCCGGCTACATCGGTGAACACGCCGAAGCCGCGGTCCGAGAGCTGGTGTGCAACTCGATCCGGCATGCCCGTGCGACCGAGCTGACGCTGACCGTCGAGGCCGGTGACGCGCTGATCATCAGCATGGTGGACAACGGCGTCGGCATGCCCCCGCAGGTGGCTCGCAGCGGCCTGCGCAACCTGGAGCAGCGCGCGGCCGGCTACGGCGGTTCCTGCGCCGTCGCGGACGAACCCGGTGGCGGCACGCGGGTCACCTGGCAGGTTCCGCTGGACTGACCTTCCCGTACCGTCACGCCGACCCCGGCAACCGGATGCTCGTCAACGGGAGCGCAAGGTCTTGCGGACCCGGTCGAACTCGTCGGTGTCGATGTCGCCCCTGGCCAGACGCTCCTCGAGGATGCGCAGTGCCGAACCTCCGTGCTCGTCGCGACGGCGGAGCAGGACCACCGCGACGGTGAGCAGCACGCTCCAGAACGCGATCATGCCCAGCGTCATCAGGACGATGCCGCCCCAGCCCATCGGTGTGCCGTAGTACATCCCGTCCTCCTCACTTGGCCGGTCGTGCCGAAGCGTGCGCGACGCCCTCGATGTCGTTCGCCGCCGCGTTCAGGAGCTGATGCGCGAGGTCGGAGAGCGCACGTGACGTCGCGAGCTCGTCACCGATCTCCGGAACGTCGCGGTCCGCGGGGTTGAGCCGGGCCAGGCCAACCCCGACCAGGTGCGTCTTGTCCGCGGTGTGCAGGCGGGCCTCCGCCCTGGTTCGCGACTCGTGCTCGTCGATGTGGATCTCGACGGACCATTGCTTGGCGGTGCTCATGGAACCTCCTCGTCCGGGGGATCCCAGCGTCGAACGCCACGCATGCCGGATTGCAGAGTCGAACGACCCGCGCAGGGCGAGACCCTCCGCACTGTCAGTGGCACCACCGCCGGCCGGATCGTCGAAGCATGCGCTGGAGTGCCGCCGAAGCGGCGGAGATCGTGGAAGCAGCCAGGAAGGCGCCCGTGTACAGCGCGGGCAAGCCCTGGGTGCTGGAACTGCACAACCGGTCGGTCCACCTCTACGAGGTCGCGCACAGGTCGCTGCACGACCCGCTGGGAATGGATCGGCTGCTGACCTGTGGTGCCGCCCTGGAGCACATCGTGCTCGCGGTGCGGGCCATCGGCTGGCACGCCGAGGTCGTGTTCCCCGCCGACCACACCAACCCCGACCTGATCGCGGTCGTTCGTGCCGACCGGCGGCAACCGCCGGACGAGAAGGAGCTGAACCAGCACCTGGCCGCGTCGCTGGCGGAGGGCACGGGCGACGGCGAGGCGAGGGACCTCGTGTCCGCCAACCACTGGGCGGGCACCGAACTGCACCCCGTCGACGACGACACGCTGGTCGTGGTCACCGTCGGTGACGGGCGCCCGGATCACGTGCGCGGAGGGGCCGCGTTGCAAGCGGCCGTGCTCGCGGCGCGGTTCGGCGGGCTGCGCGTCCGCCCGGTGATCCACCTGATGCATCGGCAGGAGTGGCGTGCCGGGCTGATCGAGCGCCACGAACTCGCGGGCTATCCGCAGGCGCTGCTGGTCGTGGGTGCCAAGGACCCGGATGGAGCGGGACCAACGGCCGCGTCCGCGGGCGCGGTTCGTTCCTAGCGTCGAGAGCGGAAGGGAGAAGCCATGCGTGCTCGCGAGATCATGACCAGTCCGGCGGTCACGGTGACACCTGAGGTGCCCGTCCGCGGAGCAGCGGCGTTGCTCGTGTCTCACGGGTTCACCGCGTTGCCGGTGGTGGACCACGACAAGCGGCTCGTCGGGATCATCACCGAGGCGGACTTGCTGCGCAACGGCTACGTCGACGAGGCGAGCGGCAAGACCGTGGGCGAGGTGATGACTTCTCCCGCCGTTGCCGTGGACGTGGGCGCACAGGGAAGCAAGATCGCCCGCGTGCTGGTGGACGACCGCATCCGGTGCCTGCCGATCGTGGACGGCTCACAGGTCGTCGGAGTCGTCACCCGGCGAGACCTCGTGCGCGTCCTCGCCCGCACCGACACGACCGTCGCGGCCGAGGCGCAACGCGTGCTCGACCTCTACGGCGGTGGTCGCAAGTGGACGGTCGTCGTCCAGGACGGTGAAGCCGTTGTCGGTGCGGACAACGCCGACGAAGAGACCGAACGCGTCCTGGCCGCGCTCGCCGGGTCCGTTTCCGGTGTGCTGCGCGTCCGCGTTCTGACCGGAGGAGAACGATGAAGGGACCCGACGCCCCGATCGTGGTCGGTGTCGACGGCTCGTCGTCGGCCCTGGCCGCGGTGAAGTGGGCCGCCGACGAGTCCGTCCGCCACCACGTTGCGCTGCGGCTGGTGCACGGGTACTCGCTGCCGGTCAGGGGCTGTCCGGAGTCCGTCTTGACGGGAAACGAGATCCGCCAGGCCATCGAGGACCAGGCACACGGGTGGCTGATCGAAGCGGTTGCCGCAGCCCGCGCCGCAGCACCCGGCGTCGAGGTGACCACCGAGGTCTCCAACGACAACGGGACGCATCTGCTGATCGAGCAGTCGCACGACGCCCGGCTGATGGTTCTGGGCTCGCAGGGCCTCGGCAACGTCACCGGCCTGCTGGTCGGCTCGACCGCGATCGCTCTGGCCGCCCACGGCGAGTGCCCGCTGGTCGTCGTCCGCGGGACCGCCGTGCCCGGTGGTCCGGTCGTGGTGGGCGTGGACGGTTCTCCGACGAGCGAAGCCGCACTGGCGTTCGCCTTCGAGGCCGCGTCGATGCGCGGTTGTTCGTTGACCGCGGTCATGTGCTGGCAGGACTTCATGGTGGAGAGCGCGTACAGCGCTACGAGGTTCACCGTGGACTGGGGCCAGGTCGAGACGGAGGAACAGCGGCTGATGGCGCAACGCCTGGCCGGGTGGCAGGAGAAGTATCCGGACGTCCAGGTGCATCGCGTTGTGCTGCGGGACCGTCCGGTGCGCGCCCTCATGCGGTACGGCGCGGAGGCGCAGCTTCTGGTCGTGGGCAGCCACGGGCACGGCGGGTTCACCGGCATGTTGCTCGGGTCGACGAGCCAGGGGCTCGTCTACAACGCGCCGTGTCCGCTGGCGATCATCCGGCCCTTTGGGTGAGTTCTGCTTATCGGGTGTTCTGCGAGTCACGGCCGCACGGTCCTGCGTGCGGCCGTGACCACGTGTCGGCAGCCGATACGCGCGGGAGATCAGACTGGTCTGATTCGACGCTGGGCCACGGCGTGCGGCGGAATCACCACCACCGGGCATTCCGCATGGCGCAGACACTTCGCCGCGACGCTGCCCAGCACGGCGCCCACGACCGGTCCGTACCCACGTGTGCCGATCACGAGCAGGTCGGCGTGCCGGGAGGCTTCGACGAGGTGGTCCGCCGCGTCGCCCACCTCAACGACCTCGGCGACGTCGGGTGCAGCAGGCACCGCCGCGCGTGCCAGCTGCACGTTGACGTGCAGTTCCTGGGCAGGATGCCGTTGCGGCCTCTCGCCGTACGGGTGCAGGCCCATCGAGGTCGCCGGCACGAACACGGGCTCGTGGTAGTAGGCCAGCACCGCCTCCACCCTGGCGCCGCGGCGCGTGGACTCCTCCAGCGCCCACTGCAGCGCGGCGCGCGACTGTGCGGAACCGTCCACGCCGACCACGATCACAGGTGTCCTCATCGTCTACTCCCATCGCTCATCACGAGCGTGGCTCTCGACCTGAGCCGGTCGGCAGGGACCAACGTCATGACAACGGTGAGCCCATCCGCACTGCTGGTGCCCGCGCAGGAGGCGAACCCTCGAAGAGACTCGAGCGGGAGGTGGACCATGAAGGCGAAAGCGGGCGACTGGCTGGTCGTGCAAGGACCGGTGATCGACCACGGCGGCCGTCGAGGGCTCATCCTCTCCGTGCGGCACGAGGACGGCACACCGCCGTACCTGGTGAAGTGGCTGGACTCCGAGCACGAGGCCCTGGTGTTCCCCGGACCGGACGCTCATGTGGTCGCCACCGAGTCCGGCTGAGCCGTGGACACCGCGGTCGCGCTGGGCCATCTCGCCACAGCGCTCGCAATCGGTCTGTTGCTGGGCGTGGAACGCGAGCACGACAACGCGCGTGACCCGGTCCGGCCCGCGGGATCGCGGACGTTCCCGCTGATCGCGCTGGCCGGTGCGGTCAGCGCCGCGGTGTCGCCGATCGCATCGGGTGTTGCGCTCGTGGCGGTCGCGGCGTTGGTGATCGCCTGGTACGTGCGCACCTCGGAGCCCGGTGCGACGACGGAGATCGCGGCCATCACGGCCTTCCTGCTGGGCGCACTCGCCTGGGAACGGCCGGAGCTCGCGGTGCCGGTCGGAGTGGTGGTGACTGTGTTGCTGGCGGCGAAGCGACCGTTGCACCGATTCGCCCGAAAGGTGGTGAGTGACCAGGACGTCCGGGACGCGATGATCCTGTTCGTCGTCGCGTTCGTGGTTCTGCCGCTGCTCCCGGACCGGCCGCTCGGACCGTACGGGGTGCTCAACCCGACGAGGGTGTGGTGGCTGGTCATCGCCGTGACCGTGATCGGCTGGGCCGGATATGTCGCGGCGCGGGCGTTCGGGCAGCGGTGGGGTCTGCTCGTCACGGGTTTCGCCGGTGGGTTCGTGTCCGGGGCGGCGACCACCGCGGTGATGGCCCGCAAGTACGAGGCCGTCGGTGCCGCGGCATTTCCCGGCGCGGTGGCGGTGAACCTGGCCACCCTCACGCAGGTCGTCGCGGTGACCGCGGTGGCGAGCCCGCCGGTCGCGCTTCGGCTGCTCCCGGCGGTGGGTGCCGGGATCGTGGTGCTGCTGGTGGAGGTGGCGTGGCTCGTGTGGCGCACGAAGCCCGCAGCCGACGAGCCCGCCGAGGACGAGCCCGTGGTCAGCAGGCCGATGTCGATCAAGGCGGCGTTGACGCTCGCCGGCGTCCTGGTGCTGTTCCTGGTCGTCACCCGCGCGGCGGCCGAGTGGCTGGGTGGAGGGGGAGTCGTGGCCGCCGGCGCACTGGGCGGTCTGGCCGACGCGCACGCCGCCGCCATCGCCGCCGCCTCCCTGGCGCCGCAGTCCATCTCCGTCCACACGGCGGTGCTGGCCTGTGGTGCGGCGCTGGCGACGAACACCGTCGCGAAGCTCGTTCTCGCCGCGCTGGCGGGAGGACCGCGCTTCGCGTTGAAGCTCGCCGCGTGGATGGCACCTGTCGTGGCCGCAGTGGCACTGGGCATGGCTTGGTAGGACGAAGGTCCTGACGCCTCTGGGACCCCGGATACTCACCGTTGGCCAGGCTGGCCGGGAGCCTGAAGTGCATGAGCGAGAACGAAGTCCGACCCGTTGTGGTCGGTGTGGACGGATCAGCCGCCGGGCAGGCGGCGTTGAAATGGGCGGTGGAGGACGCGAGGCGGCGTGGGTGCCGGGTCGACGTGATCTCCGCCTGGCACCCGAACTACGGGATCCTGATCGGTCCCGTGCCCGCCGAGGTGGTCATGGGGATGGCACCGGAGGCGATGCGCGCTGCGGCCCAGGAAGGGCTGGACCACGCGGTGGAGGGCTTCGACGGCGTCGAGATGCGCCGGGTGCTCGTCGAGGGTGACCCGAGGACCGCTCTGGTCGAAGCGTCCGAGGACGCCGAACTGCTCGTGGTCGGCAACCGCGGCCACAGCACGATCGTCGAGGCGGTCCTGGGCTCGGTCAGCTCCTACTGCGTGCACCACGCCAAGTGCCCGGTCGTCGTGATCCGCGAGCCCAAGGCCGCGCGCCAGGAGGAGCGCCCCACCATCGAGGCGGCCTTGCCGCTGACGCCCGGGCCGTTGCTGTGAAGGCGCGCACCGGTCGCCTGTTCCTCACCGCGGTGGTCCTCACCACCATCGCGGGCGGGTTGGTTCGGCTCCAGGATCCGCCGAGTGCGCGGATCTGGTGGGCCGTCGCCACCGCGGCGGCCGTCGTGCCCGCGGTGTGGTGGGTCGTCGAAGACCTGCGCGCCAGGCGGTTCGGTGCGGACGTGCTCGCGGTGCTCGCCCTCGTCGGAACGCTCGTCGTCGGTGAGTACCTCGCGGGTGCCGTGGTAGCGGTCATGGTCGGGACAGGGCACGCACTGGACGACTACGCGCGGCGGCGGGCCCGGCGGGACCTGAGCGCGTTGCTGGAAAGGGCACCGCGCCGGACGCAGCTACGAGAGGCAGACGGACTCCGGCCGGTCGACGTGGACGCGGTGGCGCCCGGAGACCAGGTGGTGGTGCGCCCCGGCGAGGTCGTTCCCGTGGACGGCATCCTGCTCGGCGATGCCACGTTCGACGAGTCCGCACTGACCGGCGAACCGGACCCGGTCGCCCGGCTGCACGGGGAACGTGTGCGCAGCGGCGTCGTTGCGGTCGGGTCGGCGGTCGACGTACGGGCAGCCGCCACGGCGCACGAGAGCACTTACGCGGGCGTGGTGCGGCTTGCCGAGGAGGCGGCGGCCATGAGCGCTCCCGTCGTGCGCGTGGCCGACCGGATCGCCGTGGTCTTCCTGCCGGTCGCAGTGCTGGTGGCCGGTCTGGCGGCGGTGCTGAGCGGTGACCTGACACGCGCGGTGGCGGTGCTGGTGACCGCGACCCCGTGCCCACTTCTCCTCGCCGTGCCGGTGGCGATCACCGCGGGTATGTCCCGGGCTTCTCGAGTCGGAGTCGTGCTCCGTGACGGCCAGGCACTGGAAGCGCTGGGCAGCGCACGGATCGCAGTGCTCGACAAGACCGGCACCGTGACGGTCGGGCGACCCGTGGTGGTAGACGTCGTGGCCGCTCCCAGGTGGACCGCGGCGGGCGTGCTCGGTCTCGCGGCCTCGGTCGAGCAGCTCTCGACACACGCGCTGGCATCTGCCGTGGTGGAGGCCGCGAGGACCGCCGGACTGCGGGTGGAGCCGGCGCAGGACGTGCGGGAGCGCCCCGGCCACGGTGTCACCGGGCGCGTCGGGTCGTCGCTCGTCTTCGTCGGCGCTCGGGACGAGGAACCTTCCTCGGACTGGGAACGCGCGATAGCGGGAAAGGCGCGGCTGGACGCGGCGACGCCGGTGTGGGTGCAGGCCGACGACGAGTTCGTCGGCGCACTGCTGCTTCGTGATCCGCTGCGCCGGGAGGCGGGCAGGACGGTGCGGCGGCTGCGTGCGGCCGGACTGCGTCGCATCGTCATGTTGACGGGAGACCGTCCGGCGGTCGCCCAGGACGTCGCCGGGATGCTCGGGCTCGACGACGTGGTCGCTCGTTGCACCCCGGAGGACAAGGTGGCGCGGGTCCGGGAGGAACGGTCCGGTGGCGTCACCATCATGGTCGGTGACGGCATCAACGACGCTCCGGCGCTCGCCGCCGCAGACGTCGGGGTCGCACTGGGGAACCGCGGTAGTGCGGCTGCCGCCCAAGCAGCGGACGCGGTCATTCTGGACGACCGCATCGACCGGCTCGCCGATGGCGTCGAGATCGCTGCGAACGCCAAGCGAATCGCCGTGCAGAGCGCGGCGGCCGGTATGGGGCTGGCGCTCGTGGCGATGGGCTTCGCCGCCTTCGGGCTGCTGCCCGCCATCGGCGGTGCGTTGGTCCAGGAGGCGATTGACGTCGCGGTGATCCTTTACTCGCTGCGCGCTCTTCTTCCACTGCGGCACCGGAAGATGCGGCCCGGCACCACCGGACTGCTGACCAGGTTCGATGCCGAGCACGCCGCGTTGCAGGACGTGCGCGACGCGGTGCGCGTGGCTGCGGATGGACTCCGTGCGGGCGTGACAACCGACGCGGCGGAAGCAGTGCGTCACGCCCACCGGCTGGTGGTCGAGCGGCTGCTGCCCCACGAACACGCTGAGGAGCACGAGCTGTACCCGGCTTTGACGGAGGAGTTCGGCGACCAGCACGCCACCGTGCCGATGAGCCGCGGCCACGCGGAGATCGAACGGCTGGTGCGCCGGCTCGGGCGGCACCTCGACGAACCGGGCGGGATGACCACGGACCAGGTCGACGACCTGCGCGCCACCCTCTACGGCCTGGATGCCGTGCTGCGCCTGCACTTCGCGCAGGAAGAAGAAGGCTACTTCGTGCTCGCGGAGCCCCGTTGAGGAAGGATCGGCATGGACCGCCAACACGCGCTCATGACGGCCCGGTCGCGATGAAGGCCGTGGCCGAGGACCTGCGGCACAAGAGCAAGGGCGGCGGCGTGCTGCTGGGTGTCGAGGAACCAGAGCTCTGGTCGGTGTCGCCACCGATGACAGGTTCGTGCCGCGTGAGCGAGACCGGCTGCCTGGTGGTGGACGCGAGGATCCGTGTCACCCCGGGCCGGCCTGCCCGTTCCTGAGACGAATGGGAGGAGGTGGTGAAGGGGCGCAACAGCACGTGACGCCTGGCTGCAAAAGCATCGTCGGGTGATGTTTCGCCTGATCCAGCTCGAACGCCGCATACCCCCGGGGGTAGTTGTCGTCCTGCGGTCGGGCGGCGTACGGTGAAGGACGAGATACCCCCGGGGGTATCTTCGCCGGGGCTCCCGGCAAACGTCAGGCCGTGCGAGTGAGGGGAATGATCATGTCGTTGATAGTCGAGGTCGTGGCGACCTCGTCCTTGGGTGACCGCAGCTACCTGGCGCACGACGGGTGGGTGGCGGTCGTGGTGGATCCGCAGCGGGACGTCGATCGCGTCGTGGAGCTGGCAGGCCGGCTCGGAGTGAAGATCACGCATGTCGTGGAAACGCATCTGCACAACGACTACGTGTCCGGCGGGCTCGCGCTCGCCAAGCTGACCGGTGCGGTGTACGCCGTCGCCGCGGCGGACGACGTGGCGTTCGAGCGGTTGCCGGTGCGCGACGGCGACGAGATCGTGCTGTCCGACCGCATGCGGCTGACCGTGCTGGCCACGCCGGGCCACACCTTCCACCACGTGTCCTACGTCCTGCACGGCTCAGGCGGGCCGGCGGGTGTCTTCACCGGCGGGTCGCTGTTGTTCGGCACGACCGGTCGCACGGACCTGCTGGGCAAGCAGCACGCGGATGTCCTCGCGCACCACCAGCACTCCTCTGTGCGCCGGTTGGCCGACCTGCTGCCGGATGGCGCCGAGGTGTGGCCGACGCACGGGTTCGGCAGTTTCTGCTCGGCCACGCAGTCCGACGCGCCGTCGTCCACGATCGGCAGGGAGAAGGCGGCGAACTCCGCGTTGCGGCTGGAGGCGGACGACTTCGTCGCTCAGATGCTCGCCGGACTGGACGCCTATCCCGCCTACTACGCGCACATGGGCGTGCGCAACGCAGAGGGTGCCGAGCTGATCGACCTGACGCCCGTGCGCCTCGCCGATCCCGCCGAGCTGCGGAGCCGGATCGAGGCTCAGGAGTGGGTGGTGGACCTGCGCTTGCGCAAGGCGTTCGCTCACCAGCACATGGTCGGCACGCTGAGCTTCGGGCTGGACGGGCCGATGTCGACCTGGCTGGGCTGGATGGCGCCGTGGGGCGCGCCGATCACGTTGCTCGGCGAGTCGGCGGAGCAGGTGGCGCAGGCGCAGCGGGAGCTGGCTCGGATCGGGATCGATCGTCCCGCGGCCGCCGCGACGGGCACACCGGAACAGTGGGCTGACGAGGAGAGCCGCTTGGGCGAGCTGGCCGTCGCCACGTTCGCGGATCTGGCCGCCGCCCAGGCAGGGCGGCGTCCACACGGGCTGCCGCCCGCGGATGTGGTGCTGGACGTGCGGCTGATCGGCGAGTGGCGGCAGGGTCACCTCGACGGTGCTGTGCACATTCCGCTGCCCGAGTTGCCGCGACGAGTGGCGGACGTGCCGGGCGGTGTCGTGTGGGTGCATTGCCAGTCCGGCTACCGGGCCTCCATCGCCGCGAGCGTGCTGGCCGCGGCGGGTCGTCAGGTCGTGCACGTGGACGACGGTTTCGACACCGCGCGCGATGCCGGCCTCGACGTGGTGGAGGACCCGGCATGAGCACCCCGACGAAGCTCGACGTCGCGCAGCTCCGTCGGCAGGTGGCGTCCGGTGCCTGTCCGCGGTTGATCGACGTGCGCACGCCCGGCGAGTTCGAGACCGTGCACATCCCCGGTTCCTACAACGTGCCGCTGGACCTGCTGCGGGAGCACCGCGACGAACTGCGCGCGCACCTGGACGAGCAGGTGGTGCTGATCTGCCGGACCGGCAGGCGGGCGGTGGAGGCCGAGCAGGCGCTGGCGGCCGCCGGACTGCCCAACCTCCGGCTGCTCGACGGTGGCATGGTCGCGTGGCAGGCGGCCGGTGGAGAGGTGCGGCACGGCGCGCCGCGCTGGGACCTCGAACGTCAGGTCCGGCTGGTGGCCGGTGCGATCGTTTTGACCGCCGTCCTCGTGGGTGTGCTGGTGCCGCCGGTCACCTGGCTCGCGGGCCTGGTGGGCGCCGGGCTTGTCGTGGCGTCGCTGACCAACACCTGCCTCATGGGCATGCTGCTCGCCAAGCTTCCCTGCAACCGCGGTCCGCGCACGACCTTCACGGCCGTGGTCGCCGCGCTGAGCGATGGGAGCGGGTGAGCGGGATGCTGGTGCTCACGCTGCTCGCCGCGGTGGTCGTGGGGCTCGCGCTGGGTGTGCTCGGTGGTGGGGGGTCGATCCTGACCGTCCCGATCCTGGTCTACCTCGCCGGACAGGAGCCCAAGCAGGCGATCGCGATGTCGTTGTTCGTCGTCGGTGTCACCAGCGCTGTGGGCGCCATCTCGCATGCACGGGCTGGACGAGTGCGCTGGCGCACTGGGCTGGTGTTCGGTGCCGCCGGTATGGCAGGCGCGTACGGCGGTGGCCGACTGGCGGAACTCATCCCCGGCACCTGGCTGCTGGTGGGCTTCGCGGTGATGATGATCGCGACCGCGGCGGCGATGATCCGGGGTCGCCGCGACGGCGCCCCGGTGAAGCCGCACGGGGAGCTGCCGGTCGGCCGCGTGGTCGTCGAAGGGCTCGCGGTCGGTGCGGTCACCGGCCTGGTCGGCGCCGGTGGTGGCTTCCTGGTGGTGCCCGCGCTGGCGTTGCTGGGCGGACTGCCCATGGCGATCGCCGTGGGCACGTCGCTGGTGGTGATCGCGATGAAGTCCTTCGCCGGACTGGCGGGGTACCTCGCGACCGTCCACATCGACTGGAAGCTCGCCGTGATGGTCACCGTCGCCGCGGTGATCGGGAGCATGATCGGCGGCAGGTTGACCGGACTGATCCCGGAGACGGTGCTGCGCAGAGGTTTCGGCTGGTTCGTGCTCGTGATGGGCGGCTTCGTCCTCGCTCAGCAGCTGCCGGTGGCGGCCTGGGTCGTCCCGGTCCTGCTCGTCGTCGGCGCGGGCGGCGCATGGCTGGTCCAGCGCAGGCGTCGCAAGGTGACGGCGGGTGGCGGCCCCCAGTAGGGCCGCCACCCTCACCTCACCGGTTCGACCAGCGGCCGAACGCGGCCAGGTGGTGCTGCGACGCGGTCAGCAGGTTGCCGTAGACGCGTTGGACATCGGGCGCGGTGAGGCCGTTCAGCGACTCACGCAGCAGCGAGATGTCCGTTGTCTCCACGGTCTTGCCGACCTGGAGCGCGGCGTCCTGGCTCGCGGATCCCTGGGCCAGGAGTTGGTCATAGGTCGCCTGCACGGCCGGGGTCGCGAAGTGACCGGGCGCCTGGTTCGCGGTGGGATCGGTGATCCCGTAGCGGGTCAGCAACGTCCGGACCGCCTCGAGGTGCGTGGTCTCCGACGCGGCGATGCGGTCGAAGACCTGCAGTTCGTAGCGGTTGGCGAACTCGGTGTACAGGTCGTGCGCCAGCTTCTCCTCCTCGGCGTTGGCCGCGAGCGCGGTCCGCTGCGTCTCGGTGAGCGTGCCGCTCGGGTCGACGACCCCGGGGACGCCGAGGCATCCTCCGTCACGCGGCCCGCCGCGCGGCATGGTCACCGGGCCGTTGCCGGGGCCGGGGCCGGGGCCGAACATCGGAGGGGAGCTGTTCGCCAGCGCGAACGTTCCAGCGAACGCACCCACCGTGACGATTCCCGCCGCCGTGATCGCGGCGATGCGGGTCCTGGTCTTCATGGCTCCTCCTTTCCTCGTAACGGTTTCATCGTCTGCCTCGCCGGAGAAGGCCGCGTGCAGATCGTGTGGAGATGACGTGGAGCCCGGCACGGGCGGGTACTTCGACCCTCGATCGGCGTGATTCACCCGCGTACACAGGGCTTTGTGGGAGACACCGTGCTCGTCGTCGAGGACGAGAAGGAGATTCGCGAGCTGTTGCGCCGCTATCTCGAACGAGCGGGTTTCACCGTGGTGACAACGGGTTCCGGTGCACAGGCGTTGACGATGGTGGCCGGCGGCGTGGCCGCGCTCGTGGTGCTCGACCTCGGGCTTCCCGACGTCGACGGTGTGGAGGTGCTGCGCGCGGCGCGGCAATCGGGGCAGACGCCGGTCGTCGTGCTGACCGCACGCGGTTCTGTGGAGGAACGGATCCGCGGGCTGGAGCTCGGCGCCGACGACTACGTGACCAAACCCTTCAGCCCCACAGAACTGGTGCTGCGGGTGCAGGCCGTCCTGCACCGTGTGAACTTCGCCGCGGAACCCGCTGCGACGTCCTTCGGAGAAGGTCGTCTCCTGATCGACGACGCACGGCACGAGGCACGCTGGGACGGTGGGCTCCTGGAGCTGACGCCGACCGAGTGGGGGATCCTGTCCGCCGTGGCGTCGGTCCCAGGACGGGTCTACTCGCGCTACGAGCTGATCAACCGCGTGCGCGGCTACGAGTTCGAGGGCTATGAGCGCACCGTCGACTCGCACGTGAAGAACCTGCGCCACAAGCTCGGCGGGAGTGGACCGGACGTGGTGCAGACCGTGCTCGGTGTCGGCTACCGGCTGGGGCTGCGCCGTGACCCGTGACGACAACGCCGCGTGGGGGCCGTTGAGCAGACGGTTGCTCGCCGCGTTCGTGCTCGTAGCGCTGTCGTCCGTCGTCGTGCTGACCGGCGCCGCGTTGTGGGGGACCGGTCGAGGACTCGAGGCGGCGGAGGCGACGGCCCGCCGGCAGGCGGCCGAGCGGGTGGCCGCGGCGGTCGCGGCCGCCTACAGCGCCGCCGGCGGCTGGGACGCGGCGGACCTCCGAGCCGCGACCGATCTCGCCACGGGTGCCGACGCCCACCTCGTCGTGCGGACTGCCGACGGTGCGAACGTGTCCGGTCGTGGACGTGGCATGCCGATGAACACCATGCCGGGATCAGGGCGGATCCAGGCTCCGGTGGTGGTCGGTGGTGCAGCAGTCGGCTCGGTCCAGCTGGCCTTCGGCTCGCCGGTCACGTCCGCGGTGCGGGACATCGCGTGGGGATGGATCGGACTCGCCGCAGGAGTCGCGCTGATGGTCGCCGGGGTCGTCACCTGGTTCGTGGGCAGGCGAATCGTCGTGCCGCTCACCCGCCTCACCCGCGCCGCACGACGCATTTCCGCAGGTGACCGCACGGCTCGCGCGGGGGTAGAAGCCCCAGGCGAGCTGGGAGAGCTGGCGACAGCGTTCGACCACATGGCCGCCGAGGTGGCTCGTGTCGAACGGGCCAGGCGAGATCTGACCGGTGACGTCGCGCACGAGCTGCGCACGCCGCTGGCGACGTTGCAGGCAGGGCTGGAGGAACTGCGGGACGGCCTGGCGCCGCCGGATGCCGAACGCCTGACGAGCCTGCACGACCAGGCGCAGCGGCTCGGCCGGATCGTGCAGGACCTCGCCGAGCTCTCCGAGGCGGAGGCAGCCGCGCTGTCCTTGCGGTTGCGGGACGCCGATCTCGCCGAAGTGGTCGGCACGTCGGTGGAGGCGAACTTCGCGCATCTGCGTGCCGCGGGCCTGGAGGTGCGCACCGAACTCGCGACCGGCGTCGTGGTGCGGGCGGACCCGGATCGGCTCCACCAGGCGCTGGGCAACCTGCTGGCCAACTGCGCGCGCTATGCCCGGCCTGGCGATGTGGTCACCGTGCGGGTCCGCCGCTCGGCCGGCACGGCGTTCGTGGAGGTCCGCGACACCGGGCCAGGCATCCCCGCCGAGGAACTGGAGCGCGTCTTCGAACGTCGTTGGCGCGGCTGTGCCGGACGAACCGTCGCGGGCACGGGCATCGGGCTCGCCGTGGTCAAAGAACTCGTGACCGCACACGGCGGAACCGTCGCCGCCACGTCCGGTGCCGGGGGAACCCTGTTCACCCTCAGCCTGCCGCTGTGACCACCGAGTCCAGTGCGGGTCGCAGGCGCTTGCCCGCCTCCTCGGCGACCGGACGCAGGTCCTCCCGCCCCGTCATCGCGGTCATCGCGTCGGGATCGAGGGCTAGCACGAGGGTGCGTCCGTTGTCGGCGCGGACGACGACGTTGCACGGCGGCAACAGGCCGATCGTCCGGTCGACCTCCAGCGCGCGGTGGGCCAGCGGGGGGTTGCACTCGCCGAGGATCACGTACGGCTCGGCCTCGGCATCGAGCTCCTCCCGCATGATCGCTTGGACGTCGATCTCAGTGAGCACGCCGAAACCCTGTTCCTTCAGCGCCGCGCGCACGACGGGCACGGCGTCCTCGTGGGGCAGGTCGAGCGTGATGGTCAGGTCGTACCTCACGGTGATGGCTCCTCCGCAACGCCCAGAAGTCGACCAGGACGGTGCCCGGCCGGCCTGCGATCTCGTTGAAGTTGGACTTGGTCAGTTCGATGGCGGCCACGCCGGTCTCCTCTCGGTCGGTGGCGGCACGTTCGATCAGGCGGCGCCCAGCTCGGCAGCCTCGGCGGGGCTCAGGCTGTTCCGGCCTGCATCCATGACGCGCCTCCGTCGAACATACCCCCGTGGGTATCTGGTGCAACGTGGTTCGCGCATTGGTCGTTCCTGCGCTCAGGTACCCTGGGGGGTACTGAAGGAGGTAACGGGTGGAGCTGAACGAAGACGTCCTCGCGGACGTGGTCAAGCGGCTGCGACGCGTCCAGGGCCAGGTCGGCGGGCTCGTGCAGATGATCGAGTCCGGACGGGACTGCAAGGACGTGATCACGCAGCTGGCGGCCGCGTCCCGGGCGCTGGACCGGGCGGGTTTCAAGCTGATCGCCAGCGGCCTGGAGCAGTGCATCTCCGACGGCTCCGAGCAGTCGGTGGCCGACCGGGCTCAGCTGGAGAAGCTCTTCCTGGCGCTGGCCTGACGGAGCAGGCACACCGGAGGAAGGACGAACCAGCGCAGCACCTCGAAGTCCTCCGGTAGCCCGGTGGGTCCGTCGTCGATCAGGTCGGCACGGGCGGCGAGCAGGTACCGGGCATCGTCCAGCTGCGTGGCCAGAACTGCTTCGCCGGCGTGGGACGGGAGGCCGGAAGCGTTGGTCGTCACAGCAGAACGCAGGTCCGGCAGCTCGGGCGGAAGCGCTGCCGTGGCGCGGTGTGTCCACAGCCCGGTGTGCGGGTCGAAGACGTAGTCGGGCAGCAGGCGGTGGCCGTAACGGGCGATCAGTCGTACGGCCTCGACCAGGTAGTCGCGAACGGCGTCGGTGATGAAGTAGTGGAAGTTCAGGCGCACCCAGCCCGGTTTGACGCCGCTGCAGCCGACTTCGACCGGCGCGTCTGCCGAGACCCCATGCGATGACGTGCTCGTCCAGTCCGCCGCTCAACACGATCCGTGCCGACGTCAGGCCTGCCGCGTCGAGTCGTTTCCGGGTCTCCCGGGACAACGCCCACAGGTCACCCGAGTCCAGGCGCACACCGACCGGCTGGGCGGCAGGCAGCAGGCGGGCCACTTCGACCGCTCGGTCCACTCCTCGCAGGCTGTCGTAGGTGTCGACCAGGAACACGGTCGAACTGGGGAAGTCCTCGGCGAACGCCTCGAACGCCGCCTGTTCGTCCTGGAACGCCTCGACGTAGGAGTGCGCCATCGTTCCGGTGGGTGTGAGCCCGTACCGGGAGGCGGCGGCGACACAACTGGTGCCGGTGAAGCCGGCGATGGCGGACGCACGTGCCACTGCCAACGCGGCTTCGTGACCATGCGTGCGGCGGGCGGCGAAGTCGACCACCTCGCGTCCCGCTGCGGCGATCCGGCAGCGCGGCTTTCGACGCCACCGAGGTCTGGTACGTCACCAGGTTCAGCAACGCGGTCTCGACCAGCTGGGCCTGCGGCAGTGGAGCGGTCACCTCCGGCAGCGGCTCGGTCTCGAACACCACCCTGCCTTCGGGGACCGCCAGGACCGATCCGGTGAACCGCAAGCCGCGCAGCGGTTCGACGTCCACACCGGTGACCTGGTCGAGGTACTCGAGCTCCGCGTCGGTGGAGTGGAAGTCCTCGAGGAACGCCAGGCTGTCCGCCAGTCCAGCGGCCACCAGGAATCCCCGGGAGCCGGCAGGTCCGGACGAACAGGCTGAACGTCGCGGGCGCGCACATCTCCCGACGCAGACAGCTCAGCGCCATGCGGATCTCGTACAGGTCAGCGCGCGAGCCGCTCATGGTCTTGACCTCAGCGCGCGGCGACGAGCTGCTCGGCGATGTTGTTCGCCCAGAGCTCGATCGCGTCCCAGTCGCGGTAGTCGCCCGCCATGCTGCCCTGAGCCATCTTCTTGGCGAAGAAGCCGACAGCGGTCTCCGGGGTGAGCCTTCCCCCGAACGTGGTCGGCTGGTCGGCGCCGATGCGGCTGGCCAGCTCCCGCACCTTGCTCGGTGCCTTCTGTGCGGACAGGTCGGAGCCGAGCGGGCCGCTGTGGAAGAGCCAGACCGGCTTCCTCGCGAGTGCGGGAGCGTTGCGCTTCAGGAACTTCACCGCCTCCGGACGCCACCGGGCGGCGTAGAGCGCACTGCCCAGCACGACCGCCTTGTACGGCTCGACGGAGCCGACGTCCGCGGCGTCGAGCACGGTCACCTCGTGCGCGGCCGAGCGGATCCGCGCCGCGATCGCCTCGGCGATCTCTCTGGTAGAACCCGTCTTGGTCGCGTACACGACAAGAATTTCAGCCATACCAACACTTTCTTCGTCTCACTCCAGTTTGCACAGAGACCTTGTGCTCACCTGAGCCGGGACGCGGGCCACTGAACTCGCTCTTCAGCACAGGCGATCCTGGAGGTGGGAGAGGAGGCGGAGATGAGGGTTCTGGTGGCCTTCGCGAGCGCTGGGGGCTCAACGGCGGGCATCGCCGAGTGGATCGCGGGCGCACTGCTGGCGCGCGGACACGACGTCGTGCTGCGCCCGGTCGGGGAGATCACCGGCGTGACGGGTCACGACGCGTTCGTGATCGGCAGCGCGGTGCACGACCAGGCCTGGTTACCGGTGGCCGCGGACTTCCTCACCGAGAACCGCCGCGGCCTGCGTGGCAAGCCGGTGTGGCTGTTCAGCGTCGGCTCGCCCGGCGCCCTGCGCGGCCCGTTGCGGGGGTGGGCGGCTCTGGAAGAGGTGGACGTCCTCGCGGAACTGCTCAAGGACGTCACCCCGGTGGAACACCGGCTGTTCACCGGAGTGGTCACCGCGACGACGTTCGGGAAGTTCGGTGCGCTGCTGTTCCGTGCCATGGGTGGCCGGTTCGGTGACTTCCGCGATTGGAACGCGATCGAGAACTGGAGTGCGTCCATAGCCGCCGCGCTCGCCGAGCAGAAGTCGTGAGTGGTCTCCGTTGCCCGCGCGACGGAAACCACCCACGATCGGACTCACGGCAAAGTGCGGGCGATGCGGTCCGCGAGGTCCACCGTACGGCTGGCGTAACCCCATTCGTTGTCGTACCAGCCCATCACCTTCACGACGTGGCCCTGAACCTTGGTGAGCGAGGAGTCGAACACGCATGACGCGGGATCGCCGATGATGTCGCGCGACACGACGGGGTCGGTCGTGTAGCGCAGGATTCCCTTGAGGTGCTGGGACGCCGCCTCAGCGAACGCGCGGTTCACCTGGTCCGCGGTGGCCGGTTCGGAGAGCCGGACCGTCAGGTCGGTGAGCGAGCCGTCCTCGACCGGTACCCGCACCGCCAGCCCGTCGAGCTTTCCTTCGAGCGAGGGGATCACCTGCCCGATGGCGCGTGCCGCTCCGGTGGACGTCGGGATGATGTTCACCGCCGCGGAGCGCGCCCGCCGCAGGTCCTTGTGCGGCCGGTCCAGCAACGCCTGGTCACCCGTGTAGCTGTGGATCGTGGTCATCACGCCTTCGACGATGCCGAACGCCTCGTCGAGCACGGCCGCCATCGGTGCGGCGCAGTTGGTGGTGCAGGACGCGTTCGAGATGATGTGGTGTGAGCCCGGCTCGTAGATGTCGTCGTTGACTCCCAGCACGATGGTCACGTCGACGTCCTTGCCCGGCGCGGTGATCAGGACCTTCCGCGCGCCGCGTTCGATGTGGACACCGGCCGTCTCCCTGGTGCGGAACCGGCCCGTGGCCTCGATGACGATGTCGACACCCAGCAACCCCCAGTTGAGGTCCTTCGGGTCTGCCTCGCTCATCACCACGATGCTGTGGTCGTCCACCGTGATGGTGTTCCCCTCGGCGGAGACGTGCCTGCGCCACGGCCCGTAGGTCGAGTCGTAGGCGAGCAGGTGCGCCAGCGTCTCCGGCGTGGTGATGTCGTTGACGGCGACGATCTCGATCGCCGTGTCGTTGCGGTCGATGGCGGCGCGAAGCACGTCCCGCCCGATGCGACCGAATCCGTTGATGGCTACGCGAACCGGCATGGTGGTCTCCTGCTGGAAGTGGGCGGGGGAGGGCGCCACCGGCAGATGGCGCCCGCAGGTCGACGAGCCTGTTTTCATCCGCGCTGCTGTGCGCTTTCAGTGGGCTTGGCGCAGCAGGAGCCGGCGTTCTGCGGAACCGATCGCCGCCCGGGCCGCGGGAACGGCGTCGACGTTCACCGAGATGGAGGTGATGCCGAACTCCACGAGCTTCTCGGCGAACTCGGGTTTGTTGGACGGTGCCTGGCCGCACAGCGATGAGGTGATGCCGGCGTCGGTCGCGGCGCGGACGATGCGGCCGATCATGTCGAGCACTGAGGGGTCGGACTCGTCGAACAGGTCCGCGCACAGTTCGGAGTCGCGGTCGACGCCGAGCATCAGTTGCGTGAGGTCGTTGCTGCCGATGGAGACGCCGTCGATGCCGGACCGCGCGTACTCGGGAATCCAGTACGCCACCGAGGGAACCTCGGCCATGACCCAGCGGTGCAGGCCGCGGTGGTGGCCGAGCGGGCTGCGGTCGATCTGCTCCAGGCAGGCTTCCAGCTCCCACTTGGTGCGGACGAACGGGATCATCAGGTGCAGGTTCGGCGTCTGCTCCCGCACGCGGGCGAGTGCTTCGAGCTCCAGACCGAACAGCATCGGGTCGTCGACGTACCGGTAGCAGCCGCGGTAGCCGATCATCGGGTTGTGCTCGTGCTTCTCGAACTCCTCGCCGCCCTTGAGCTCGCGGAACTCGTTGGTGCGGAAGTCCATCGTGCGATAGACGACCGGGCGCGGCGCGAACGCGTGAGTGATCTGCAACAGCGACGAAGCCATGGCGTCGAGGAAGTCCTCGGTGCCGTGCTGTGCCAGGAACCGGCGCGGGTGCTCGGCGCCGAGCGCCTCGGTGAGCATGAACTCCGCCCGCAGCAGCCCGACACCGTCCACCGGCATCGCTGCCACCTCGGCGGCGTGCTCGGGCAGTGCCAGGTTGACGTACACCCGTGTGCCCAAAGCCTCGGTGGAGGGCATGACGGGGGCGACGATCCGCGGCGCGGTGATGACCGGTGCCGATCCGGCGCGGACCTCGCCCGCGCTGCCGTCGACTGTGACCTGCTGCCCCTCCTTCAGCACGGTGGTGGCCGAACCGGTCCCGACCACGCACGGCACCCGCAGCTCACGGGCGACGATGGCGGCGTGACAGGTGATGCCACCACCATCGGTGACCACGGCGGACGCCCGGCGCATCGTCGGCACCCAGTCCGGGTTGGTCATCTCGGCGACGAGCACCTCGCCGTCGCGCAGCCGTGAACCTTCGTCGGGCGAGCTCAGGATCCGGACACGTCCGGACGCGATGCCAGGGGAGGCGGCCAGACCTGCGACCAGCGGGCCGTCGGACAGGGGCGCGGTGTCCGGGAGGGTGGTGATCGGCCGTGACTGCACCAGCCACGTCTCGCCGTCGGCGATCGCCCACTCCGTGTCCTGAGGCTCACCGTAGTGCCGCTGCACGCGCAACCCCAGCCGGCCGATCTCGACTGCCTCGGCCTCGGTGAGCACCTGGGCGTGGGAGGCCTCGGAGTCGAGCTCGACGCGCTGGTCCGCGCCGTCCGGGCCACGGACGATCTCGTGTGTCTTCCGCCCGATCCGCGTGTCCACAAGAGACACTTCGTCACCGTTGCGTCGCAGGACGTACGTGTCCGGTTCCACCGCACCGCTGACGACGACCTCACCGAGTCCGAACGACGCCTCGACGAGGAGCTTGTCGCGGTCACCGGTCGAGGGGTCGGCGGTGAACATGACGCCGGACCGTTCCGAGTTCACCATCTTCTGCACCACGACGGCGATCGCCGGCTCGTCGGTGATGCCCTGTTCGGCGCGGTAGGCGATCGAGCGTGTGCCGAACAACGACACCCAGCAGTCCAACAGGCGGTCCAGCAGGGCGTGCGCGCCTCGGGTGTTGGTGAAGGTGCTGTTCATCCCGGCGAACGAGGCACCGGCGGTGTCCTCCGAGGTGGCCGAGGACCGGACGGCCACGGACTCGTCCTGGCCCAGGTCGCGGTACGCCTGCAGCACCGCGTGCCGGACCTCGTCGGACACACCGGCCTTGCGCGCCAGCTCCCGCATCCGCTCGGCGGACTCCGCGAGCCGATCCGGCGTGGTCGAGCGGTCGAGCGCGATCGCGAGCTCCGTGGCGAGGTCGTCGCGGACCTGGCTCATCGACTTGAGGAACGCGTCGGCGGTCACCACGAAGCCGGGTGGCACCGGCAATCCCGCGCGGGTGCACTCACCGAGGTTCGCGCCCTTCCCGCCGGCGATCGCCGTGTCGTCCTTGCCGAGCGTGGTGAAGTCGCGGATGTAGGTGCTCACGGCTGCTCCTGACGGGCGAGGACGTCGACGACGGGACGGCGGGGCGTGGCGGGCAGAGGATCGGCGTTGAACCCGGCCCAGCCCACCCGGATCACCAGCTGCGGACAGGTCGAGCCGCCGAGAACGCGGTCGCGCACCAGTTCCCTGGTCTCCACGACTTCCAGCGGCTGGCTCAGCGGACAGCACGCGAGTCCGGCTGATGTGGCTTCGAGTAGAACGGCACTCGTCGCTTCGCCTGCCCGCAGCCGGGACAGGTCGTCGTCGGACGAGGTGCTGAGCACGATCAGCGACCCCGCGTCCTCGCTGAGCAGGAGGCGGTCGGTCTGGGGCAGCTCGCCCGGTGCGAACTCACGCATCCGGAGGTTCCCGTACTGCCGTGAGCCCATCGGGATGTTCGCCGCGGGCACACCCGCCGAGGCGCCGGGATAGACGCCGGTCCACTCGCGGAGCTCGGCCCGGTACTCCGGATCGGCCTCCTGCACGCCGGCGGCCTTGGCGATGGCCATGAGCAGTTCGTCGCGGCCACGACCCAGCACCTCCTGCGCTTCAACGCCTTCTGCCAGGGCACAGGACATGAGCTGCGCGGTGATGCCCTGGGGTACCGCCCAGGAGGAGAACGCGCGGCGGTCTGTGCGCCTGCGGGGAATCGCTGCCGCGAGAGCGACGTGCGACTCCGAGGGGCCAGAAACCTGGAACTCGATCGCCGCGAGGTGGTCGGGCTGTCCGGGGTTCGGCAGCCTGTGGACGATCGCCCGCCACCCGAGTGCCGCCAGCGCCACGCGCACGTGGTGCAAAGCGGCCCCGCAGCTGATGATCAGGTCCGCCCCCAGCGGGTCCACCGCCGGCAGGCCGCGCGAGCGATCGGCGTACAGGTGCAGGCTGTGCTCACCGAGCTCCCAGCGCCACGGCTGTGAGTTGTGCACCGACGGCGCGCGGCAGGCGAGCGCCACCGCCGCCCGCAGCGTGTTCTCATCCGGCTGACCGCGCTTCATCCGGTTCACCTCCATGTCGAAGTCCCACGCTCAAACCTCGCAGCGGCAACGGAGGCGGGTGAGGGGCCTAGGTCCTCAGCGAGCCGGGACCGCTGTCCCGGCCGGTGGCGCCTTTGGGAGGTGTCCGGTCGCCTCGCGCACGACAACGCTGGACCACACATGAACGAACGGATCGCCGGAGGGTGTCATGCGTGAACCGACTGTTTCCTCGCTGATGACGCGTGAGGTGATCAGCGCGGACATCGACAGCTCGTTCAAGGAGCTGGTGCAACTGCTGGAGGGCAACAAGATCAGCGCCTTGCCCGTGCTCGACGGCGGATATCCCGTGGGCGTCGTGTCGGAAGCCGACCTGGTGCCCAAGGAGGAGTTCCGCGGCGGCACCGAGGACGCACCCGGCCTGTTCGGCGGCCGCGCGGCCAGGCACCGGTGGGAGCAAGCCGCCGGACTGACGGCCAAGGACGTGATGACCAGTCCGGTCCGGAGCATCTCGCCGGACGCCACGGCCAGTGCGGCGGCCAGGGAACTCGCCGAGGCCGGCGTCCGCAGGCTCTTCGTGATGGACGGTGATGGTGCCCTCGTCGGCGTGCTGTCGCGGCGTGACCTGCTGAAACTCTACCTGCGTGAAGACGACGAGCTGAGGACGACCATTCGCGACGAGATCTTCGGCCGCACCCTGTGGGTCGACCCGGACACCGTCGACGTGGAGGTGACCGACGGCGTCGTGGCGCTGCAGGGCCGGCTCGAACGGCAGAGCGAGATCGACATCGCCGACCACCTCGTGCGCGCGTTGCCGGGTGTCGTGGACGTGCAGAACCGGTTGCGACCGGAGTGGAACGACACCACGCTGCCCCGCCAGACCGAGATCTTCGGGTGAAGGAGAGCCACCGATGAGGACCCGAGACGTGATGACGACCGACGTCGTGGTGGTCAGCCCGGACACGGGCGCCCGTGACGCCGCCCGGCTGCTGGCTGAACGCGGTTTCACCGCACTGCCCGTGGTCGACGCGACCGGCACGTTCGTCGGTGTCGTGGGCGAGACCGAACTGCTGCGCGATCGACTGCCACAGGACCCCCGGTGGTTGGTGCACGGCGAACCGGTCGTGCCTCGGAACGCGCCAGGGGACCTCGTGGCCCAGGTGATGACGAAGCCGACGGTGACCGTCACCCCGAACACCGACCTCGCCGAGGTCGCCGACTTGATGCTGAAGCACGGTGTGCGCAGCGTTCCGGTCGTGCGCGAAGGTCATCTCGCCGGCATCGTGACACGGCGGGACATGCTGCGTTCCATCAGCCGCGCGGACTGGATCATCGAGGCGGAGGTCCGCCACCGCCTCGGCGTGCTCGGTGCCGCCCACCGTTGGCAGGTCGAGGTGAGCCACGGCGAAGTGTCCATTGTGGATGAGTTGAACGATCCGGCCGACCGGCACGTGGCCGAGGTGCTGGCCCGCGCGGTCGCCGGTGTGACCGACGTGCACTTCACCACACCCGAACGGATCTGACCATGGTCAGACGGTGGAGCGACCTCACCGAGGCGCAACGGAGGACCTTCGTCGCGATGGGGGTCGTGCAGGTGGTGTTCGCCGGTGCGGCCTGGACGGACCTGGCTCTGCGGCCCCGCGAGTTCGTGCGAGGCCGCAAGGCCTGGTGGGCTCTGGCGATCCTGGTGAACTTCGCTGGGCCGCTTGCCTACTTCCGCTGGGGGAGAAGGACATAGGTATAGGGAGGCGCTGGTTCGCCCGGCGCCTTTCGCTCGTGGCTCCTGCTCGACCGTGCGACAGTCCGGCTGGGCCTCTGGGGCGGCGTGCAGTGGCAGAAGTCCCGCGCGGCCGGGGACCTCGTGCCCGCCACCGACGAGACCTGAGGAGCTGGGGAACAGTTTTGCCGGGGCGCAGTCTGCTCAGAGCTGGAGAGTCCACACCGGAGTGAGGAGTTCGTCGTGAGCACAGAAATCGCGGGACCGGAGGCCGCCACTGGTCCTGGTCCGGGCATTCAGCCACTTCCGTCGAGATTCGGTCTGCCCACCGCTACCGCTCTGGTGGTCGGATCGGTGATCGGAACCGGCGTGTTCGGCCTGCCGACCGCACTCGCGGCGTTCGGACCGGTCAGCCTCGTGGCGTTCGTCCTCGTGTCGATCGGCGCGCTCGCGCTCGCGCTCACGTTCGGCGCGCTGGCGAAGCGGATCAGCGGTTCCGGAGGCCCGTACGTGTACGCCAGGGAAGCGTTCGGCGAGTTCGCCGGATTCCTCAACGCCTGGTGCTACTGGATCACCGCCTGGGCGGGCAACGCGGCGATCGTCGTGGCGCTGGTCGGCTACGTCGAGGTGTTCGTCAACACCGAGCACCAGGTCGGCTGGTCCATCGTCATCGCGCTGGCGGGCCTGTGGATCCCGGCTCTGGTCAACCTGTCCGGGCTGCGGAACATGGCCGTCACGCAGATCGTCTTCACCGTGCTGAAGGTCGTGCCCCTGGTGTTCATGGCCACCGTCGGACTGGTCTTCGTGAAGTCGGCGAACCTCGGCCCGTTCAACGCCAGTGGGACCTCGATCGGTGGCGCCATCTCCGCCGCGGCCGCGATCGCGCTGTTCAGCTACATCGGCATCGAGACCGCCTCGGTCGCGGCCGGCCGGGTGCGCGACCCCGAGCGCAACGTCGGACGGGCCACCGTGTTCGGCACGATCGGCTGTGCGGTCATCTACGTCCTCGGCACGCTCACCGTCTTCGGCACCGTGCCGAACGACGCGCTGCGCGAGACCTCGGCTCCGTTCACCGCCGCCGCGAACGCCATCTTCGGCGGCCAGTGGGCAGGCCAGGCCGTCGCGATCGCCGCCGTGGTGTCCGGCATCGGCTGCCTCGTCGGCTGGACCCTGATCATCGGCGAGATGCCGATGGCCGCCGCGAAGGACAGGCTGTTCCCGAAGGCGTTCCTGCGCACCCGCCGGGACGTCCCGAGCTTCGGCATCATCAGCTCGACCGTGCTCGCCTCGGCGCTGGTGGTGGTCAGTTACACCAACTTCGAGCAGGTCTTCACCACGCTCGTGCTGCTGTCGGTGTTCACCGCCGTCGTCCCGTACCTGTTCAGCGCCGCCGCGCAGCTGTACTGGCTGCTGGTGCGCGGTCGCAAGGCCGAATGGCCGCACCTCGTGCGCGACTGCACCGTCTCGATCCTCGCTCTCGCCTTCGCCTTCTGGGCACTGGCCGGCAGCGGCTACCAGGCCGTCTACTACGGCGTCATCTGCCTGCTGCTGGGCGTGCCGCTCTACATCTGGCTCAAGGCGGGCCAGCGCGAGTACAACGGGGCGAAGTCGTGAACCTCAGTGTCGGATCGGAAGTCGGCACACTCCGCCAGGTCATCGTGCACCGTCCGGGACTCGAGCTGAGCAGGCTCACCCCGCGCAACTGCGACGAGCTGCTGTTCGACGACGTGCTCTGGGCAGCGAAGGCCCAGGACGAACACGACGAATTCGCCGCGGTACTGCGCGGCCGAGGGATCACGGTGCACCACACGGGCACGCTGCTCGCCGAGGCGCTGGCATTGCCGGAGGCGCGAGCGTTCGTGCTGGACCGGGTGTGCACGCCAGAGCTGCTCGGTCCGACGCTCGCCGGCCCGGTGCGCGAGTTCGCGGAGAAGGTCGACGCCCCGATGCTCGCCGAGCTCCTGGTCGGCGGCGTGACCCGAGCCGACCTGTCGCCATTGGGCGTGCCCAGCCTGCGCTGGAACAGCCTCGGACTGGACGACTTCGTCCTGCCACCGCTGCCGAACACGCTGTTCCCGCGCGACAGCTCGGCGTGGATCTACGGCGGCGTCACGATCAACCCGATGGCGAAAGCCGCCCGCCGCCGTGAATCGCTGCACTGCCAGGCGATCTACCGCTTTCACCCGATGTTCGCCGACGCGATGTTCCCGATCTACTACGGCGCCGACGACGCCGACCACCAGCCAGCGACGCTGGAAGGCGGCGACATCCTCGTCCTCGGCCGCGGCACCGTGCTGATCGGCATGGGGGAGCGGACGACCCCGATGGGCGTGGAAATCCTGGCCCGCGAACTGTTCCGCACCGGCCAGGCGAGCTCCGTGATCGCGGTGCAGCTGCCTCGCTCGCACGCGCTCATGCACCTCGACACGGTCATGACGATGCTCGACCTGGACACGTTCATCCGCTACCCCGGCCTCGATCCCGAGACGCTCAAGACGTGGGTGATCACCCCCGCCGACGCGGAGGAGGTCGTCGAGCGCAGCTCGGCCGGCCTGCGGGTGCAGGAGCGGACTTCGGTGTTCACCACCATCGCCGACCTGCTCGGCGCCGATCAGCTACGCGTGCTCTGCGCGGACGAGGACGCCCGTGCCGCCGAACGCGAACAGTGGGACGACGCCAACAACTTCCTCGCGCTCGCACCCGGCGTCGTCGTCGGCTACGAGCGCAACACCGTCACCAACACGATGCTCGCCGACCACGGCATCGAGGTCATCTCCATCCCCGGCAACGAACTCGGCCGCGGCCGGGGCGGCGCCCGCTGCATGACCTGCCCGATCCAGCGCGACGGCATCTGAAGGGACCATCTCGATGCGACACCCCGGCTCGTTGCTCAAGGAACTCGACCTCTCCAAGGAGAAGTTCCTCGACCTCGTCTCCCAGGCCCGCGGACTGAAGCGCGCCAAGGCGTCCCACACCGAACACCCGCTGCTGGCGGGCAAGAACATCGCCCTGGTCTTCGAGAAGAGCTCCACCCGCACTCGCTGCGCCTTCGAAGTCGCCGCCCACGACCAGGGCGCCCACGTCACCTACCTCGACCCGACCGGCTCCCACATGGGCCGCGAGGAGTCCGTCCCGGACACCGCCAAGGTCCTCGGCCGCATGTTCGACGCCATCGAGTTCCGCGGCTTCGCCCAGGAGACGGTGGAGGTGCTGGCCGAGCACGCCGGCGTGCCCGTGTGGAACGGCCTGACCGACTCCTGGCACCCCACCCAGATGCTCGCCGACGTCCTCACCATGACCGAGAACTTCGACGGCCAGGTCGAGGACGTCAGCTTCGCCTTCGTCGGCGACGGCCACAACAACGTCGCCCGCTCGCTGCTCGTCACCGGCGCCCTGCTGGGCATGGACGTGCGCATCGCCGCCCCCTCCGCGTTGCAGCCACCGGTCGGCGTGATCGCCAAAGCCCAGGAGCTGGCTGCGACGAGCGGCGCTCGCGTGCTCGTCACCGAGGACCCCGAACAGGCGGTGGCCGGAGTCGACTTCATCTACACCGACGTCTGGGTCAGCATGGGTGATTCACCTGAAGCCTGGGACGACCGCGTGCCCCTGCTGACGCCCTACCGCGTCACCGCCGAACTGATGAAGGCCACCGGCAAGCCCACCACGAAGTTCCTGCACTGCCTGCCGTCCATCCACGACCGCACCACCCAGGTCGGCCGCCGCGTGTACGAGCAGTACGGCCTCGAAGGCGCCGAAGTCACCGACGAGGTCTTCTCATCTCCGGCCTCGGTCGTCTTCGACCAGGCCGAGAACCGCCTGCACACCATCAAGGCGGTCATCGTCGCCGGACTGGCCCCCTGATGCGCATCGTCGTCGCACTAGGAGGCAACGCCCTGCTCATGCGCGGCGAACGCGCCGACGCCTCCGTCCAGCTCCACCACGTCGAAGCTGCGGCGCGAGCACTCGCGCCGCTCACCGCCGAACACGAACTCGTGGTGTGCCACGGCAACGGCCCCCAGATCGGCCTGCTCGCACTCGAAAGCGAGGCAGACCCGTCACTCACCCGCCCGTACCCGCTCGACACCCTCGGCGCGGAAACCCAGGGCATGATCGGCTACTGGCTCGCCCAGTCACTGCGCAACGCGGGCGTCCACAAACCGGTCCTCGCCGTCGTCACCCAGACGGTGGTCGATGCGTCCGACCCGGCGTTCTCGGCGCCGACGAAGTTCATCGGGCCGATCTACGGCCACAAACCCGCCAGCCGCCTGGCCGAGCTGAACGGATGGACCATGGCTGAGGACGGCCCGCACTGGCGCCGCGTCGTCCCGTCGCCGGAACCGCTGCGGGTGGTCGAACAGGAGTCCATCGAGCGGCTGGTGAGCGGCGGGACGATCGTGGTCTGCGCGGGCGGCGGGGGAGCGCCGGTCGTCGACGACGGTCAGCTGCACGGCGTCGAGGCGGTGGTGGACAAGGACCTCACGTCTGCCGCGCTGGCCATCGCGTTGAAAGCGGACCGCCTGCTCCTGCTCACCGACGTTCCCGCGGTGATGTCCGACTACGGCCTGCCGACCGCCGAACCGCTGCACCACCTGGACGTGACGGAACTCGAGCACCTGAGCTTTCCCGCCGGCTCTATGGGACCGAAGATCGAGGCGTGTCGGCGGTTCGTGCAGGCCACGGGATCGGTGGCGGCCATCGGTGCGCTCACGGACGTGGAAGCACTTCTCCTAGGAGACGCCGGCACGTCGATCAGTCAGAAGCCCGTGTCCTGACAAGGCCCATCGAGTTCGGCGCGGGAGCCAACTGCCTGCAGTGGGCTCCCGCCGGGTTCCTTCGGTTCCGCACGAGGGCTGGTCGCCTCACCTCCGCCGAGCAGGGCGGGTACGCCTCACCAGCGCCGCGCCTGTGACGAGGCTCAGCAGGCCGCCCAACGCGAGCCACGCGACATCGGCACCGGTCTGGGCGAGCACCTCTTCCCCAGGAGGTGGGGCAGGTTCGCCACCGGACGGTGGTTCGGCGTCCGGGTCGGGCTGGTAAGGGCCTGGTAGGACGAAGTGGAGGTCCTGGTAGTTCGGCGGCGGCCCGTTCTGCCCGGCTCGAGCGAGGACCGATCCGCCCCAGACGATCACCCACGGTCCGACGACGCCGAGCCGGTAGCGGCCGGCGGGCACGTCGTAGAAGTTGAACCTGCTGCTCATGTCGGTGACAGCGCGAGCGACGACCGCGCCGCTGAGTTCATCGCGCAGGTACACCTTCACCCCGGGCAACGATGTGCCTGATGGCAGACCGAGGAGGGGCTTGGACTTGAAGAGCAGCAGAGCACCTTCGACCCTGATGGCCACGCCACCTGGAACTCTGGTCGCCGCGGTCGTGCGCACCGAGCCGTTGACACGAGGCGGCGATCCTGTCTCGCAGTCGACCTGCAGGTAGCCCACGGCGTACGCGTTCTCGGTCACCCGGACTGCGATGTCAAAGGTTTGGGTGTGGCCGGCGGGAAGGGTGACCCCAGGTCCTCCCGGCGTCAGCGGCCCCGTGTCCACGGCCGAAGGACCGCTGTCCCAGTTCACGCTGCACTCGGCGGTCAACTCGAAGAGCGGCAGCTCGCCCGTGTTGGTCAGGCTCATCACCGAGTGCGCGACGTCGCCGACCTGGTAGGCCTGCCGCTCGAACGCCAGGGAGGCCCGCAGCGACGCGTCAACCCGTGGGGTGCCTCGGACCAGGACGTCGGGGACGGCGATCCCGTCGACCTCGACGTTCGGTGGCGCGACGTACCAGCCGGAGTCTGGAAACCCGAGCCCGTACGTGCCGACCGGCAGGCCGGTGAACTCGAAGCCGCCTGCCGAGCCCGTCACGGTTTCGCGCCGGGTGAAGGGTGTGCCGCCCGACGTGTGCACCCGCACGCCGGCGAGTTGCTCGCCGGAGTCCATCACGTGGTTGCCGTTGCGGTCGCCGTAGAAGGTTCCCCGGAAGTTGCCCAATATGAAGGTGATCGGCACGGACACGCTGACGGTGTTGTCCGCCGGGTTCGCATCCTGCCCGGCACCAGCAGGGTGCACCGTGACGACGAGACGCAGTACGTCATCGACCGTGGTGACAGTGCCCGTCGCGCTGGTCTCGGTCGTCTGCCCCGGTTCTACTCCCTCGCCGGGCGAGCTGAACCGTCCCCAGTGGTGACTCGAGAGATCACCGGTCGATGTGATGACGGCTCTTTCCTCTGCCACAGCACCGACATTCGTGACACGGGCGTGGACGGTGACGGTCTCGTGGCCGAGGTACGAGGGTTTGCCGAACCAGACCGTCAGCTGCAGGTCTGGCAACTCCTGCCTCGGCGCGGCCGGGTCCACGGCCGTTTCCGAGGAAGGAACGGTCGAGGGGGACTCGGGCGTCTGCGTCGTTGGGACGGTCGTCGGCGTCGACGTCGTGGTACTGGGCGGCTCGGAGGAACTGGTCGTGGTTTCCGGTGGGCCGGTTGTCGTCGTTGGTGCGGATGCCGGAACGTCGTCGGCCAGCACGGGGCCAGTGGACGTGCAGAGGCACAGCGCGGTTGCGAGCGTGACAGCTCCGGCAGACCTGAGTAATCGTGACATCGGTTCCCTCCCTTGGACGAGTCAAGTCGTAGACCCGTGAAGCGTGGGAACGGCAGGGGCGAAGGACCCATCGCGGCCGGGACGGCGTCTGGAACGAGGGTCAGCCGCCTGCGGGTCGTCCCCGGACGCCGAGTGAAGTCCGACAGCACCACCTGGTTCACCCCTGCAAGAACCGTTGTGTGGTGGGATTTCGGTGCTGCACGGTGAGGCGCGTCGGAGCACCTGTCGCCTTCCATCACTGCGCACTAGACGCCATGGCCGGCGACGAAGGCCTGCCTGACGGTGAGACGGCAGGATCGGCGAGGTGCGGCTCACCCTCGTCCGGGCGGCTGCTGTTCGAGCAGCGCGGCGACCTCACCGGGGTGTGCGGCCGGGCTCGTGGTCCTGATCCCGTTGCTCCACCCGAGGTCCTCACGCCAGCGAAGCACCGGACCGCGTCCGGTGACCACCTGGCCGCGCATCGGACGTGTCGGGGTGAGTTCCAGCACTACCTGGGCGACGTCGATGCCTTCGCGGGCAAGGGCGTCCACGACGCTGTCGAAGTACCGGTCGAGCGTGACGGGCGTGCGTCTTTCGCGGGTCTGGTGCACCGCGAGCCTCCTGTGGGCCGTGGGAACCCACGCATCTTGCGTCGCTCGGAGCAGTCGCCCCAGGGCACAACGTCCCGATGTGGCAGGGACCGCCGCACGACCTCACTGCTCGGATGCGGACGTGGTCACCGGATGGGTCTGCGGGACCGCGGCATCGTCCAGGGCCTCGTGCTCGGTCTGAGGCGGACGCGGAGTCCTCACGTCACCGGATGTTGTGGGGTCGTGTCAGACTGAAATCAAGATGTCATCAGCGCTCATCAGCGGCTCGGCCTGAAAGCGACATGGTCTCGACTTTCGAGGAACGGGTTTGCTGGCCACAACCACCGCCTCGCCGCACTCCTCCGGTGAGCACTCGGCTCCGAGACTGATCGTGTGGCCTCTCGGATCGATGCTCTTCGCGAGACGCTCTTCCACCAGGCTTGCGCACTCATCGACGTCGACCCCGTCCAGAACGGCTTCCGCCGACAGGCTGGAAATCGGTCCGGCCACGTGCGCGACAGCGGCCTTGCGATCCCGGCAGGGTCCCTCGTGGCCGCCGAGGCGATCGCCGCACCGGTGATCAGGCAGACCGGTCTGCGTGCGGCAGCCCGGTCGTGGTGCACGCAACCGCGAGCCTCAGAACGCCGGTCCGCACGACACGGCGGCCCTCGTTCGCCGACCTGCCGTCGGCCCCCTGGGAATGCGCTGAGTCGTGGGCTGTCACGCCGGCCTCGCCCGATGGTTCAGCCGCCTGCGCTCGTTCATGGGAACGCCTGCGGTGGAAGAACACTCAGGGGCGCACCGGTCACCCCGTTCGGATGCTCCTCGCGGCCGACCGCAACCTGGACGCGTGATGTTTGGTCACAAATCTGAGGTAGCGGTCAGTCGCTGTTAGCGTACGGAGAGCGACATCTCCGGATCTGGAGGACTCGATGAAACGCCTTGTCTCCGCAGCGTTGAGCACGCTCGCCGCCACCGTTCTCCTGGCCTCGGTCAGCCCTGCCGCGCAGGCCGCGGCAGGCCGGGTGGCGGTGTTCTCGACGGAGTTCACGCCGGTCAAGATCTACAACAGTCCCAGCGGCTGCAACAAACTCCCGCCTGAAGCGCACGTGCTGGTGAACCTGACCAACGCCGATGTCGTCGTGCACGCAGACCCGTTCTGCCTGACTCCTGGGCTGGTCGTCGCGGAGGAGCACGGCTCCCACGTCACCCCCGGCAGCGGTGCCTTCTCCGTCAAGGACTGAGCCCCTGGTGTGACGAGTCGGAAAGGACACGCGTGTCTGTCGATCTTGTCGTGGTCGGCGTCGGCTACGTCGGACTGCCGCTCGCCGCCGAAGCCGTCGCCGCCGGGTTGTCGGTGATCGGGTACGACACCTCACCGGAGGTGGTCACCGCGGTGGCTGAGGGCCGCTCGCACGTGCTCGACGTGTCGACGGCTCAACTGCGGGACATGAAGGCCGGAGGTTTCACCGTCACCTCCGATCCGGCGGTGCTGAGCGGTGCCGAGACGATCACGATCTGTGTGCCCACCGGTCTCGACGCCGGGGGCGGGCCGGATCTGACCGCCGTGCGCTCCGCCGCCGCGACCATCGCCGAACACCTGCGGCCCGGCACTCTGGTCGTGCTGGAGTCGACCAGCTATCCGGGGACCACCGACGAGGTCGTCCGGCCGATTCTGGAACAGCACGGGCTGATCGCGGGCGAGGACTTCCCGCTCGCCTACTCGCCCGAGCGGATCGACCCCGGCAATCCGCGGTTCGGCCTGCGCAACACGCCGAAGGTCGTCAGCGGCCACACCCCGTTGTGCGCCAAGCACTGCGCCACGTTCTACGGGCGGTTCGTCGACACGGTGGTGGTGGCGCGCGGCACCCGTGAGGCGGAGATGGCCAAGCTGCTCGAGAACACCTACCGGTACGTGAACATCGCGCTGGTCAACGAGATCGCGATGTTCTGCGACAGCATCGGCGTCGACGTGTGGGACGTGCTGCACTGTGCGTCGTCCAAGCCGTTCGGGTTCGCGCCGTTCGTGCCCGGCCCCGGTGCCGGCGGGCACTGCATCCCGGTCGACCCCAAGTACCTGCTGGACAAGGCCGAGCGGCAAGGCACCCGGCTGGGTGTCGTGCACGCGGCGCGGCGGGTCGACGACCAGATGCCGTCCTACGTGGCCGAACGCGTGACGAGGATGCTCGCCGAGCACGGCAAGCCCCTTCAGGGCGCGAAAGTCCTGCTGCTCGGTCTCACCTACAAGGCGGACGTGCCGGACACCCGCGAGTCCGCCGCGGTGCGGATCGCGCTGCGGCTGCGTGCGCTCGGCGCGATCGTGAGCTATCACGACCCGGTGGCCGTTGTGGTGCCCGAACTCGGGCCGGCCGTGCACGATCTCGGCGCGGCTCTGCGCACCGCGGACGCCGCCGTGCTGCTCGTCGCTCACCGCGACTACGACCTCGGCCGGCTGGCGAGGACCGCCCGGCTGTTCTTCGACGTGACGGGCCGCGTTCCCGGAGAGGAGGTCGTGCGCCTGTAAGTGCGCCCGCCACAGGGGGCGCCTGCCGGGGTGAGGCCCGGCAGGCGGACATCAGTCCTTCCGAACTTCCGTGACAAGGAGTGTGCCCGAATGACCGCCGCAACGACCTCCGCAGCCAAGAACGACCGGCTCAAGAAGCGTTTCGAGAAGTGGGACGTCAACCACAACGGCCGGATCGAGAAGTCCGACTACGAGGCCGAGGCCCGCCGGATCATCAACGCGTTCGGCGAGGACTCCGCGTCGCCGCAGGCGCGTGCGCTGATCGACGCGTTCACGAGCATGTTCGAGTACTTGGCGACAAAGGCGGGCGTCGGACCGAACGGCGCCATGTCCGAGGGGCAGTTCATCGAGGTGGCCGAGGCACAGATCTTCCAGGACGGCGACTCGGGGTTCAACCGGGTCGTGCGTCCCACGATCGCGGCGATCGTCGGGATGTGCGACACCGACGGGGACGGCGAGGTGAGCCCGGCGGAGTTCGGCAAGTGGCTGAAGGCCGTCGGTGTCGAGTCCTCCGCCGCGGACGAAGCGTTCCGGAAGATCGATGCCAACGGCAACGGCAAGCTGACCGTCGACGAGCTCGTGCTCGCCGTGCGCGACTACCACATGGGCAGGCTGGACGTGCCGTTGCTCGGCAAGTGACCGTGTGACGGAACCGGCCCCAGGCGATCCGTCTGGGGCCGGTTCGTGCTCAGTCCGGCTGGGTGAACCGCACGCCCAGTTCGGGTTTCAGGCCCAGATCGGGTCCGGTGCACGGCTGTGGCACGTGGATGAGGATGTTGTAGTGGTTGGGGAAGTGGCACCCGTCGAACCCGAGCACCGTGCCCACCCGCAGCCCGCCGATCCACACCTCGTCACCGCGGTCGATCACGCCCGCGCACCCGATTTCGGCGAACCCGAGGAACCCGACGCGGTCGATCCGCGCGCCGGGCGTGGTGTCGTCGTGGTCGGTGGTGACCAGCTCGTGCACCTCACCTCCCCGCACGCACCGGCTGGCGAACGGTTCCAGGCTCATCCCGCGGTCGTCGCGCTGGTGCACCAGCACTTTCACGACCGTGGCGGTGATCTCCCGTTTCGGCCCGTTCTCACGCATGCGTCTCCCTCCGATACGCCTCGTCCACGATGGACAGTGCGGCCAGGCCGCCGTCGGACCACGCAGCTCCCGATCGCACCGCCTCCGCGAACTCACGCAGCACGCCCTCGTACTCGTGCCGGAGCGACTCCTTGAACTCCCGGTAGCCGGCCAGCATGTCCGCGTGGAGGACCGACCCGTCGCCCAGCCGGACCTCGACGTCCTTGACCTCGCCGGCGAACGACCAGTCGAGCTCCACGGTCGCACGGTCGAGTGCCAGCACCGCCTGCCGGTCGACGCCGGTGTCGTCGCGGTCGATCCGCACGCCGCGCAGTGCCACCGGCCCGAGGAAGAGCCGGACGAGGTCGAGCGCGTTCGGGCCGTTGTCCGCGACGCAGCCACCGCCGCAGCGCGCCGCGTCGAGGTACCAGCGGTCGTGGCCGACGTGTTCCTCGATCTGCTCGAGGTACCGCACCGTCATCGACTCGATCGTCGCGTCACCGATCTCGTCGCGCAACGCGAGCACGTTGCTGTTGTAGCGGCGGTGGAACGCGGTGAACAACGCGACCCGCTTCCTGGCGGCCAGGCCGACCAGGTCACGGCCGTCGGCCAGGGTGGTGGCGAGCGGTTTCTCCACGCACACCGGCAGTCCGGCTTCGAGCACGTCGCGGCACACGATGGCGTGCACGTCGTTCGGCGCGGTGACGACGACCGCGTCCAGCCCGCCCGCGGCGAGCAGCTCGCGGTGGTCGAGGTAACCGGGTACCCCGTGACCCGTCAACGCGGCGGGGTCGCGATCGCAGACCGCGGCGAGCGTGAAGTCCGGAGATCTCTCCAGCGCGGTCAGGTAGAAACGGGAGATCACGCCGAGTCCGACGATGCCGAGCCGCATCATGCGAGCACCCCCGTCGTCACCGACCGGAGTTCCTCGAACAACGCACGCGGCAGGGGCACACCGTGCTCCCGCAGCCGCGCCGCCCGTTCACCCTCGTGCCAGCCGGGGTACGACACCGGGGTGGCGGGGTCGAGTGCGGGCCAGCCGCGCACCGCGGTGAAGAGAGACGCCGCGTCAGTGGCGAAACCGGTGCGCAGCAGGTCCGGCGCGATCGCGACCGCCAGGACGCCGATGTCGTCGTCCCGGTCGCCGTCGGCGGACAACGCGCCGAGCGCCGCGCCGGACACCAGCGAGGCGAGCACCTCGACCAGCAGTCCCAGCCCGAAACCCTTGTAGGCCCCCGTTTCGGGCTCGCCTCCCAGCCACAGCAGGTGGGCGTTGCCCCGGTCGAACGCCGCCGGGTCGGTCACCGGCGTGCCGTCGGCGGCGGCGAGCCAGCCCGGCGGGATCGGCTCTCCCGCACGAGCCGCGGCACGCACCCGGCCGGTCGGCACGACGGTGGTGCTCATGTCCAGCACGAACGGGTGCGCGTCGCCCGCGGGACAGGCCAGGGCGAGCGGGTTCGTGCCGAGCATCGGGACGGCACCACCGGGTGGCCTGGCGATGCGCTGGCCGCCGCAGTTCGACGCGATCAGGCCGATCATGCCGTGCGGCACCGCCCGGGCGGCGTGATGGCCCGCGCAACCGATGTGGGTCGCTCCGCGCACCGACACCATCGCGATGCCGTGCCGAGCGGCCCTGCCACAGGCCAGCTCCATGGCTTGGCCGGCCGACCACAGCCCGAGCGCGCGCCGGGCGTCAGCGAGCACGCACGCGCCGAGATCGGTCTGGATCACCATGTCCGCCAGGGGATCCGCGCGGTCGTCGTCGAACAGCGGGAGGTACAACCGGGTCAGGTTGACCAGGCCGTGCGACGTCATGCCGGTCAGTTCGCCGTGGCACAGCGCCTCGGCGGCGATCGCCGCCCGGTCGGCGGGCATTCCCCTGCCGGCGAACACGTCGGCCACTGTGGACAGCAGTGTCCGATAGGGCACCAGTACCGTCATGCTCCTCCATCCCTGGTGAACCGCAACACGATGTCGCGCACGATGTCGCTGAACCGGTCGAGCTCGGCGACATCGGCGAACTCCCCACGGGCGTGAGCGTTGTTGGCGCCGAGCGAACCCGGACCGAGCACCGCCGTACGGGTGCCCGGCACGCCGGCGAGCCAGATCGCGTCGCAGGTGAAGGCCGGTTCACCGGCGGGCCACCGCGGCACGATCGCGTCCAGCAGCGGGATGTCCTGCGGGGGCAGCGCGGGCAACCCGCGCTTGGACCACCGCAGACTGGTGATCGCCGCGGCGTCGGCGGCGGTGCGCTGGAAGAAGGGCACGTCGCGGAAGCGTTCGGAGAACTCGGCGAGGCCGGTCCGCAGCCCGGTCTCCATCGCCGTGCTCATGGTCCGCGCCGAGTCCGCGCAGCCGTAGGCCATGTTGAACAGCAGCTCGCCGCTGCCGTAGACCCGGTTGTGCAACTGACCGGTGTGCAGCCCCGCCACGCAGACCTGGCCGCGCGGCGCGAGTCCGGCGGCGAGGTGCTGGGCGAGGAACCCGAGCAGCACCGTGGCGTTGTGGCCTCGGTGCGGCTCGTCGTCGATCGCGTCGTCGCCGTCGACCCGCACGCTCGCCGTCATGGCCGCGGTGCAGCGCGGCAGGTGCCGCAACCCGGTGGGCTCGCAGAAGATGTTGAGCCCGCCGTGGAATCCGGCCTCGACGAGCGGCCGGGTGCCGAACGTGCCCATGGCACCGCCCTCCTCGCCGGACACGGCCTGGATCAGCACCCCGGCCTCGCGGCCGACCGCCGGGTCCGCGGCGACCGCTGCCCGGATCCCGGCCAGCATCGCCACAGCGGGACCCTTGGCGTCGATCGCGCCACGCCCGTGGAACCGGGTGCCGTCGAAGCCCTCCGGTTCGAACGGCGCCACGGTGTCGAGGTGCACGTTGAACATCACGGCGGGTTCGGCGGGCCCGAGCCGGAGCACCAGGCTCGGCTGGCAGGCGAGGAACTCCGGCCCCACGTCGTGAAGGACCGACGGCACGTCCGGACGGCGGAGAACCGACGGCGCGGGCGCGGCGAGGTGGGCGACGCGGAAGCCGGCTTCGGTGGCCGCGGCGGCGAACACGTCCATCGCCTCCCACAGGTGGACCTCGGCCGTCGTCTCCAGCGGACCGGCGGTCGGCAGGCTGAGCAGGCGGAGCAGCAGGTCCCGGTCCTGTCCGATCACCGGAGGAGTTCCGCCATCGCCCGGCCCGCCGCGAGGAACGACGGCACCGCACCGGCGGCGAGCTCACCCGGCTCGTGCGGACGCAGGGCGAGATGCGGTTCCAGTGACCAGGCGCCGCGGTAGCCGTTGGCCCGCAACAGCTTCACGCAGTCCGCCACGCGCGCAACGCCCTCGCCGGGGATCGTGAACCCGTGCGCGTCCGCATCCTTGACGTGCACGTGCTCGACGTGGCCGGCGATGTCACCGAGCAGGTCGAAGCCGTCGTAGCCGTGCGCGACGCCGTTACCGGTGTCGAACAACAGCTTCAGAGCAGGGCTCGCGACCTCGTCGAGCAGCTCGAGCATCCGCGCGGCGCCGGTGCCCGCCCAGCCCGAGCAGTTCTCGTGCAGCAGCGTCACGCCGGCGGCTTCGGCCCTGCGGGTGAGCACCCTGATCCGGGTGACCGCCGCGGTGCGCCAGTCGTGATCGCTCAGGCCGTCGTTGGGGTACGACATGATCCGGAGGTACCGGGTGCCGATCGACCTGGCGCGGCGGGCGAGCACGTCGAGTTCGGCCAGATCCTGCTCGAAGTCCGCGGTGATCGGGCGGGCCCAGTTGCCGATCCGCGAGTCGAGGCAGACCACCCGCAACCCGCTGCCCGCCAACGCCGTCGCCACCGCGGCGAACTGCCCGTCGGTGAGGTCGGCGACGGCCCGCCTGCCGATCGTGCGCAGCTCGATCGCGGGCCAGCCCAGCTCGGCGAGCACCTCCATCTGGGTGGTGAGATCGTGCGCCGCCTCGTCGGTGATGCCCGCCAGCACGAGGTCAGCCGACATGGTGCGCCATCGCCACGTAACCGGTCTCCGTGCGAGCCGCGGGCACCACCGGCTCCGCGCAGATGTTCTTGGCCACCGACAACAGCTGCACGACCTCGGCGGCGAAGGTGAACCCGCGCGTCTGCTCGCCGCCCGCCCGGAACCTGCGGTAGGCCTGGATCATCCACTCGGTCAGCGAGTCGTCGCGGAGCACCAGGTGCTCCCTGTGGCCGTTCGCCCGCAGGGTCAGCTGCGAGTGGTCGTCGTCGTCGCTCACCGCGAAGTGCCCGACCGCGCTGCCGTGCGCGAAGTCGATGGTGATCCGCCGCTCGCGCACAGGGCTGGTGAGGTCGGAGCTGATCTCGGTGCGCACACCCGAGTTGTGCCGGAGACCGACGTCCGCGCAGCCCATCCGGGGGATGGACTGCCCGTCCAGCTCGAGGTCCGCTCCCGCCGCGTGGGTGACCCGTGCGGCACCGGCCAGCCGCAACGCGAGCGCGACGCCGTGCGGCAGCTCGACGTCGAACGCCGTCGGATGGCCCGGAGCCGCGAACGAACGGCGGAACCGCGGCTTGTTCTGCACGATCGTGATCGACTTCGGCGCGCCGAACAGGCCGGAGCGGGTCAGCTCGATCAGCCGCCTGGTGAGGGTGCTGGTGAGCCACGGCTCGACGACCTCGACGTGCAGCCGGTGCTTGCGCCGCACCCGGATGATTCGCGCGAGGTCGTCGGCGTCGGACGCGAGCGGCTTCTCCACGATCATGTTGCGGAAGCCGAGCTCGGCCAGTTCGGTGATCACCGCGTGCCGTTCGGTCGGCGGGGTGCAGATGTGCACCACGGTGCCGGCGGGATCGAGTCCGCCGGCCGCCTCGCCGATGCTCGCGGTGGTGACGAGACCGGGCCGGCGGGGGAGCGTGCGGCGCGGGTCGCACGCCGCGACGTCCTGGCCGTCGAAGAGCTGCGGGTCGCGCGCCCGCGCCTTCGCGAGCACCGGAAGGTGCAGACCTGCTCCGGCACGGCCGAGTCCCACCACGAGTGACTGCACGGTTGAGCCCCATCTCCGAACGGGAATTCAGGCCGATTTCGACGCTAGCGGGAGTGCCGGAGGTGTCAATGCCCGTCACTCCTCCTTGACCAGGAAGAGTGAACCGGATCACCGGCTCGATCAGCTGCCCTACTCTCGGAAACGGTCATTCACCCCCGGAGGTGGGTACGCTGTCGATCCCTTTCCACACACAATCGACCACATTCGCAGAACTGTGGCCCACGACTCGGCGACACATTGTCGACGTCATCCAGAATGGCAAGTACTCGCACGGTCACAAGGTCGCGAAACTGGAGTCCGCGCTCGCCGCCTACACCGGCGCCCGTTTCGTCGTCGGGGTGAACAGCGGCACGGACGCCCTGGTGCTGCTGCTGAGGGCGGCCGGTCTGCGGCAGGGCGACGAGGTGGTCGTTCCCGCCTTCTCGTTCGTCGCGTCGGCGTCGTCGGTCGTGCTCGCGGGCGGGCGGCCGGTCTTCGCCGACATCGAGCCCGACGGGTACGGCATCGATCCCGCCTCGGTGGCCGAGGTCGCCGGCGATCGCACCCGGTTCGTCATGCCGGTGCACCTGTTCTCGCAGCTCGTGGACATCGACAGGGTGCTCGACGTCGCCTGGCGGCTCGGACTCACGGTGGTCGAGGACAGCGCCGAGGCGATCGGGATGCGACACCGCGGCACGCATGCGGGCCTGCTCGGGGCGGGCGGCGTGCTGTCGTTCTTCCCGACCAAGACGCTGGGTGCGATCGGTGACGCCGGCGCGGTGCTCACGAACGATCCGCGCATCGCCGACATGGTCGACGCGCTGCGCCACCACGGCCGGTTCGGGCGCACGATCGACAACTTCCCCGGCATCTCGACCGAGACCGGGCTGCCCGGCATGAACAGCAAGATGGACGACATCCAGGCCGCCGTGCTGCTCGCGAAGCTCACCCGGCTGGACGCGGACATCGCCCGCCGTGCGCAGCTCGCCGCGCAGTACACGCAGTCGCTCACAGGGCTGCCCGGCGTGCGCAAGCTGCCCGCGGCCCGTCCAGGCGGCGTGTTCTACGTCTACGTCATCGAAGTCGAAGCGCGCGACGACCTGGCTGCGCACCTGTCGGCGCAGGGCGTGCAGACAGAAGTCTATTACCCGGTGCCTCTACACCTGCAGCCTTGTTTCCGCGACCTGGGACATCGTTCCGGTGATTTCCCGAATGCCGAGGCGGCGTGCCGGCACACCATCGCACTTCCTCTCCATCCCGACATGTCGACAACGGATGTCGAAAAGGTGTGCGGCTCTATTCGAGACTTCTACCGAGGACGATCATGACCCTGCCGTTCTTCCCGCCCGACCTCTTCGACGGCGAGCAGGACACGTTGCTGGACATCGTCGAGAGCATCGGCCTGGCGCCGGAGCAGAAGTTCATCCTCGGCGCGCACACCGCCCGGTTCGAGGAGGTGATCCGAGACTCGGTGGGCGCCGCCGACGCGATCGCCTGCAGCAGCGGCACCGCGGCCCTGTCACTGGTGCTGCGTGCCATGGACGTGGGACCCGGCGACGAGGTGATCGTGCCCGCGTTCGGCTGCGCGCCGCTCGCCGCCGCCCCCGCGATGCTCGGCGCGGTCCCGGTCTTCGCCGACGTCGACCCGTGGACGCTGGTCGCCGATCCCGTCGAGATCGAACGGCTGATCTCCCCGCGCACCAAGGTGATCATGCCCGCGCACATGTTCTCGGTGATGGCCGACATGCCCGCGATCCGCGCGATCGCCGACGACGCGGGCGTCCGGCTGCTCGAGGACTCCGCCGTCGCGCAAGGCGGTGTGCTCGGCGGCACGCCCGCCGGCATGTGGGGCGACGCGGGCGTCTACTCGTTCGTCCAGGTCAAGACGTTCGGCATGCCGGGGGAGGGCGGCATGGTCGTCACCGCGGACCCCGGGCTCGGCACGGCGGTGCGGATGCTGCGCAACCACGGACAGGACGGCAGGACGCGGTTCGTGCACCACCGCATCGGCTACAACAGCCGGTTCGACGAGATCATGGCGGCGTTCCAGCTGCACCGGTTCGCCACGTTCCCCCAACGGCTTGAACGCCGGGCGCGCATCGGCGAGTACTACACCGAACGCTTCGGCGAACTGGCCGGCTGCGGTGTGCTCGCGCCGCCACCCGCCAGCGACGGCCGGTGCTACTACGTCTACTCGTTGCTCGCCGAATACCGCAACGCGTTGCGCGATCACCTTGCCGCACAAGGCATCGGATCGCACGTCTACTACCCGGCGGCACTTCCGCGTCAATCCGCGTTCGCCCCGTACGCCCGCGGCGGTGCCTGGCCCGCCGCCGAGCTGGCCGCGCGGCGCACGCTGGCCATCCCCGTCCACCCACATCTGACCGATGCGCAGGTGGAGCACATCGCGGACGCGGTGTGCCGATTCGCCAAGGAGTCGTGATGAAGGTCCAGGCAACGCAGATCCCCGCGCCGGACGAGATCGAGGCCGAGTGGCGCAGGCGGGCCGGACGCCCCGGTCTGGCCCGTGTCATGCGGGCGTCGCAACCGGCCGAGCTCGCCGAGGCCACGACCATCCGGACCCGTCAGCTCGTCACGCACCACCTGCGTTCGCTCGGCCCGATCCGCTCCGCGTTGGAGATCGGTTGCGGCATGGGCAGGATCACCCCGGCCATCGCCGCACAGGCCGGCGCCGTCACCGCGATCGACATGACTCCGCGCATGCTCGAGCTGGCCCGCGCGGCGTGCGCCCACCTGCCGGGCGTCGAGTTCCGGCAGGCCGCGGTCCAGCGGCTTCCGTGGCGGGACAAGAGGTTCGACGTCGCGGTCTGCGTCTGGGTGCTGATGCACGTGCTGGACGACGACGAGATCGCCTGGGCGTGCCGCGCGATCTCGGGCGCGGCACGGCACCTGGTGCTGGTGGAGTACGAACACGCGGACATCCCCGTCGGCCGGTACTCGCGGCTGCGCGACCTCGACGACTACCTCGCCCTGCTGCCGGGTTCCCGGCTGGTCGAACGGCATGAGCTGACCTACGGCGGCGACCGCTCGTTCGCCGCGCTGATCGCGTTGGAGGACCGGCGATGACGGCGTTCGCAGCGACCACGCGCACGCGTGGCACCGCCTACTTCAGGCTCGCGAAGCTCGACATCCTCGACTACTACCTCGGCGTGGTCGTGGTGTGGACGTTGCTCGTCCCCGCGCTGCGGTTCGACGCGGGCGTGCTCACCACCACCGGGGTGTTCCTGCTGGGCGAGGTGTTCGTGATCGCCGCCATGGTGGCGCTCGACGACCTCACCGGCTACCGGGACGGCAGCGACGTCACCAACTACTCACCCGACGACCGGGCCCGCCGGCGGTACCGCAAGCCGCTGGTGGCGGGCACGCTGACCGAGGACCAGGTGCTGCGGTTCGCCTGGGTGACCGGCGTGATCGGCGCGCTGCTCTGGCTCGCCGCCATCGCTATCGCACCACACACTCCACTGTGGACTCTTGCGCTGATCGCCGTCACGTACTTCTTCTCGCTGCAGTACTCCTGGGGCGTGAAGCTGAGCTACCACGGCTTCCAGGAGTTCTTCATCGCCGGGCTCGGCTGGGCGCTGGTCCTCGCGCCGTACGGCCTCGCCACGGGACGGATCGACGGTTTCGTGCTGGCTCAGGCGCTGCTGTTCGGGCTGGGGCCGCTGCTGTTCGGCGTGTACTCCAACACCAACGACGTGGCGGGGGACCGGTCGGTCGGCAGGCCGACCGTCGCGGCGCTGACCTCACCGCGTGGCAACATGTTCTTCGTCGTCGCGGTGTCGGCGGCCGAGCTCGCGCTGATCCTGGCGGTACCCGTGCTGGACGGTCCGTGGTGGTTCCCGCTCGCGTTGCTGCCGACGATCGTGCTGCGGCTGAGGCAGGTGTGGATCGGCTTCGCCCAGCACGACATCCTGCGGGCCAGGATGCTCGGCATCCGCATCCACCGGATCACCGTGCTGGCGCTGGTCGTCGTGAACCTGGTGGTCTTCACGTGACCGACCTCGACGTGGCCGTCATCGGCGCCGGTGTCGCAGGGCTGACCACCGCGTTCCGGCTGCGGGCCTCGGGCAGACAGGTGCGGGTCCTCGAGGCGGCCGACGTCGTGGGCGGCCGGATGACGACGGTGCGCGAGGACGGTTTCCTCATCGACACCGGCGCCGAACAGATCCCGGAGGCGGGCTACCCGGAGACGTGGACACTGCTGGGAGAGCTCGGCATCGACCGCGGCGCGGTGCCCAGGATCGGGCGGGGCATCGCGATGTGGCGCGGCCGGGCACGGCCGGGAGTCGCGAGCGCACGCGGTCTGTTCAGCGGTGCGGGTCTGCCCGTGCGAGCCCGGCTGGAACTGCTGCGGTTGCTGCGCGGGCGGGTCGACCTGGAACGCCCGGAGGACTCGTCGCACGCCACGGTGGCGCAGGCGTGCCGGGGTGACCTGCTCGACTACCTGTGCCAGCCGGTCGTGTCGGGATTCTTCGGCTGGGACCCCGCACGTTCCGCCATCGCGCCGTTCCTGGCGCTGCTCACCTCGATCGGTCCGGCGTCGACCTGGCGGACCTACCGCGACGGCATGGACACGCTCGCCCGTGCGCTCGCCTCGCAGGTGGACGTCACCACCTCGGCACCGGTCGACCGGGTGGTCGACGACGGTTCCTCGGCCCGGATCTTCCTGGGTGGCAACGAGATCAGCGCACGCTCGGTCGTGCTGGCCGTGCGCGCGCCGATAGTTCGTCTCGTGCACCCGGAGCACGGATCGGAGTTCATCGACGCGTGCTCGTTCTCCTCGGTGGTGAAGGCGCACCTGCTGCTCGACCGGCCGCTGGGCCGTCGCGACTACGCGGTGCTCGTCCCGACGGCCGAGCACGGCACGGTGTCCACGATCATGTTCGACCACCTCAAGCACCCCGGCCGCGCGCCGGAGAACCGGGGCCTGGTCACGGTCATGGCCCACCCGTCGGTCGCGGGGGAGCTGATGGGCGCACCTGACGCGGAGGTGGCGGCGCGGCTCACCGATGCCGCCGAACGCCTGGTGCCCGGTCTGCGCACGGCGACCGGCAGGGCGATCGTGCGGCGGTTCCGGCACGCGCTGCCCGAGGCGACGCCGAGGGCCCTCGCGTTGCGTCCGGAGTTCGAGGCGGGGCTGGGCGGGGTCGTCGACTACGCCGGTGACTGGGTGTACCTGAGCCCGTGCGGCGAAGCGGCGGTGCGGTCCGGACTGCGCGCGGCGCAACGCCTTGCCAGGAAGGAGGAGCGGGTGTGAAGCCACACGACATGGGCACGCTGTTCGAACAGTGCTCCGGCGCGGCGACGATCGTGCGCCTGGACCGGCCGTTCGACATCGCGCCCAGCGGGGGCGACACGTACACCGTCGCGCAGCTCGCCGAGCTGGTGCTCGACGCCGCGGGCTGGTTGTCCGAGGCGGGCGTGCGGCCCGGCGACCGGGTCGCCGTCGTCAAGCGCAACCACTGGGACTACGACCTGCTGGCGTGCGCGGTGGTGCGGCTCGGCGCGGTGCCCGCGTTGCTGTCCGGCCACCTGCCGGGCGACACGCTGGAGACCCTGGTGAAGCGCCTCGATCCTGCGCTGGTCGTCACCGACGGGGAGGTGAGCGCCCCGAGGGTGCTGCGGATCGACGAGTTCACCGCCTCCCGGCCGCCTTCGCCCCACCGCAGGCGCGACGACGATCCGTTGATCATCAACCACACCTCCGGCACCACCGGTGTGCCCAAGCTCGTCGTGCACACCACCCGGACGATCATCGACCGGCTCGCGCGACCGGAGTCGGTGCGGTGGCCCGTCATCGGAACCCGGCGCGACGACGTGATGGGCAACGCCAGCTCGTACGCGCACGGCCGCACGTTCTGCTGGACCGCGTCGGCGTTGTGCCTCGCACCGCGCGAGATCGTGCTGCTCAGCGACGCGTCCTCGGCGGCGCGCGTGTTCGGCGCGCACCCGCCGACAGTGCTGGAGGCGCTGCCGTCGGCCTACGTGCGCTGGCGGCCGCTCGCCGCCGGACCGGACAACCCGTTCCACGCGGTACGCCGGTTCGTCAGCACCTACGACGCGATGCACCCACCGGTGATCAGAACGATGCTGCACGCGTCGCGCCGCCGCCGTCCACTGTGGATGCAGGGCTGGGGGCAGACCGAGACCGGGCCGCTGTCGTTCCGGTTCCTCACCCGGAGCACCGCGCACACGACCCGCGACCTCGGCAGACCGATGCCGGGAATGGCGAGGCTGCGCGTGGTCGACCCGCAGACGTTGGACCCGGTGCCGCGCGGCACGGCGGGACTCGTGTTCGCCCGCACCCGCGCCCGGTGCGCGGGCTACGTCGGCGAGCAGGACCGCTGGGACGCCAAGGCGGACGGGCCGTGGTGGAACACCGGTGACCTCGGCGTCGTCAGCCGCACCGGAGTGGTGACGCTGCTGGACCGTGAAGTGGACACGGTGGCAGGACTCAGCTGTCTCGCCGTGGAGGACACGGTCGAGGACAGGCTGCCCGACGTGCAGGAGTGCGTCCTGCTCGCCGCGTCCGGGAAGAAACCGATTCCCGTGGTGGTGACCGACACCGAGCTGGACCTCGTTGAATGGCGGCTCGCGGTCGCCGACCTGCCGCCGTTGGCCGAACCCGTGGTGCTGCGCTGGGACGACGTGCCGCGGACGGGGACCGGCAAGGTGCGGCGGCTCGAACTGCTGGCGCGGCTCGTGGGCGCCGCCGAGACGAACGGCTCAGGGAGGTGGACGTGACCACGACCTACGTCTTCGACAACCACAGCGTGCACGCGACCGAACAGCACCGGTGCCTCAGCGAGGCGTACGACCCCATCACGCTGGCACGGCTGGCGGAGACCGGCGTCGGTCCGGGCTGGCGCTGCCTCGAGGTCGGCGCCGGCGGCAGCAGCGTCGCACACTGGCTCGCCGCCCACGCCGGTTCGGTGCTCGCCACCGACATCAAGCCCGAGCACGTCACACCGGTGCGCGGGCTGACGGTTCTTCAGCACGACGTCGTGCACGACCCGTTGCCGGACAACGAGTTCGACCTCATCCACGCACGGCTGGTGTTGCAGCACATCCCGCAACGCGAGGCCGTGCTGCGCAAGCTGGTGCGTGCGCTGAAGCCCGGCGGGTGGATGCAGATCGACGAGTTCGACATCTCCTACGGTCCGGTGCTGCTCGCGCCGGACGAACGCGCGGCCGGGCTCTACGAGGTGTTCCTCGCCGCCAAGGAGCGGACGTTCCGCGCCGCGGGCGGTGATGGCACGTGGGGCAGGCGGGTGGCAGCGTCGATGGCGGCGGCAGGGCTCGTCGACGTCGACCCGGTGCCCGCGCTGTTCCCGTGGCACGCGGGATCGCCGGGGGTGCGGCTGCTGGTGCACCACACGCACCACCTGCGGGACAAGCTGATCGCGGCCGGCATGACCGACGAGCAACTCACCGGGGTGCGCGCGGTGATGGCGGACCCGCGGTTCCGCGCCTCCTCCTGCGTCGTCTACTCGGTGCACGGAAGGCGGCCCGCGTGACGCTCTCGCTCGACGTGGTGTCCGTGGCCGGACCGGTCGACCTGCCGCTGGCAGGGGAACAGGACGTGCAGGCCGCGTGCGGGATCATGCACGTGCACGGCCGCCGGTTCGGCAGGCCGACGCCGCTCGGCCTCGACTACGCCTCGATCGTCGCGGCGGAACTGGCGGAACTGGGCGTTCAGGCGCTGACGTTAGCCCAGGCACGGGGAATCCCGCTGCACTCGGTGTCCACCTCGCTGGCGCAGGCCGCCCTGCTCGCCGTCGGGCAGTACCTCGCGGCGGCGACGGCGGACGACCCGGTCGAACCTCATTCCCCCGGCGGGCCGCCGTTCCACTCGGCCGAGGGGATCGCGTTCGAGATCGAGGCGCTCGATCCATCGGTGTGGCAACGGTTCTGGGCCGCGTTCGGCGCGGACGACCACGCGGTGTCGCGGGGGTGGCGGCCGTTCCTGCACCGGTTCGCGACGGCGACTTGTCCGCTGCCCCTGCTGGCCGAGGTGCTCGCCGCGCACCCGATGGCGTGGATCACCGATGTCGCTGGAAGTGCCGGCATGACACTGGTGCGGGTGTCGGACCAGCCGGTGGAGCACCTGCCCGCCTTCGTGCTGAGCGGCGCGAGCGACGGTCACCGGCGTGGACGGCCGGTCGAGCTGCTGCCGTTGTCCGGGCTGGTGGTGCTCGAGTCGTGCCGCCGCGTGCAGGGACCACTGGCCGGACACCTGCTGCGGCTTCTCGGCGCGACCGTGCTGCGGATCGAGCCGCCAGGCGGTGACCCGTCACGCTGGGTGCCGCCGATGGCCGGTGACACGTCAGCCCGGTTCCACGCGCTCAACCGGGGAAAGGACGTGGTCGAGATCGACCTGGGCACTCCCGGTGGGCGCGAGGAGGCACTCGACCTCGCGACGACCGCGGACGTCTTCCTGCACAACTGGGCGCCGGGCAAGGCGGAGCAGTGGTCGTTGCGGCCCGACGATCTCGCCAGGGCGCGGCCGGGGATCGTGTACGCGCACGCGTCGGGCTGGGGTGCCGAGCTGGGCCCGAACCCGCCACTGGGCACGGACTTCGTCGTGCAGGCCCACAGCGGGGTTCCGTCCTCGCTGATGACGATCGTCGACGTGTTCGGGGGAGTGGTGAGTGCGCACGGCATTGTGGCCGCGCTGACCCGCGGCGCCACGCGGGTGAACTCGTCGCTGTTGTCCGCGGCCAGCAGGATGAACGCCTGGCCGCGGCGCCGATGCGCCGAACCGCTGACCGTGCCGGTGTGCGACGACCTGACGGCACTCGCCGCAGATCCCCGCTTCGCCCGTGTCCTCGTCCGGGACGACTGCGTCCTGGTCTCCTCGCCTTGGGAGTTCACGTCATGACGTGGGTGTCCGCCACCGGGACGGTCCTGCGCGACCTGGTCCCCGCCCGGCTGCGCCGCGACTGGGTCGCCCAGGGGCACTGCCCGGACCGCGACCTGCACTCGCTGTTCCGCGACCGGGTCCGGGAACACCCGGACCGCACAGCGCTGGTCGACGACGAGGGCGAGCTCTCCTACGCCGAACTGGACCTGCTCGTTCAGGCGCTCGCCGCACGGCTGCCGTACGGCACCACCGACATCATCGGCGTGCAGGAACCCGACGGACGTGCCGCCGTCGTCGCCGAACTGGCAGTGCTCGCCGTCGGCGCGGTGGTGCTACCGCTGCCCGCGGGCGCCGGCACGTCGCTCTCCCGCGCCGGCGCGAGTGCGCTGATCACCGGCGGGGTCGTGAGCGGAAAGGGGAGGCCGGGCGCCGCGAAGCACGCACGCCCCCATCCGGAGGCGCCGGCGAAGATCCTGCTGTCGTCCGGCTCGGAGGCCGAACCGAAGATGGTCGCGTACTCGCACAACGCGTTCGCCGGTGGGCGGGCCAACTACGTGCGAGCCCTGCACGGCGGCCATCCTGCGCCCCGCGACCTGGTGCTCGTCTCGCTCACCTCGTCGTTCGGCTCTTTCGGCGTGCCGATCACGCTGTGCTGCCTGGGCGGCACGCTGATCCTCACCCGGCGGTTCGCGCCGGACACCGCTATGCGGCTGATGGCCGAGCACCGCCCGACGCACGTGTTCGCGGTCCCGACGATGTGGCGCCGGCTGGCCGATCACCCCGCCGAACTCGACCTCTCCGGCCTCGTCGCGCTGGTGTCGAGCGGCGATGTGCTGCCGGCCGCGACGCTGGCCGCGTGCCGCGCACGGTTCGGCGTCGACGTGATCACCGTCTACGGCTCGTCGGACGGGGTGAACTGCCACACGACGACACCGGAGAACGGCGCGGGCGTCCCGGACCCCGCGGTGTGCGACATCCGGACCGTCGACGGCGAGATCTGCGCGCGGGGCCCGATGACGCCGCTGTGCTACGTCGGCGCGCCCGAGCTGGAGGCCCGTCACCGGCTCGACGGCGGCTGGGTGCGCACGGGCGACCGCGGCCACTTCGACGGCGCGGGCCGGCTGCACGTCACCGGCAGGGCGAAGCGCGTGGTGATCCGCGGCGGCTACACGATCAGTCCCGCCGAGGTGGAGCTGGCGATCGGCGGGCACCCGTCGGTCGGCGAGGTCGCCTGCGTGCCGGTGCCGGACACCGAGATGGGCGAACGGCTCTGCGCGGTCGTGACCATCCACGATGGACAGAACCTCGACCTCCCCGGCCTCACCGCGTTCCTGTCCGCGCGGGGACTGGCGAAGGCCAAACTGCCCGAGTTCCTGCTCACCGTGCCCGGCCTGCCGGTCGGCCGCACCGGCAAGATCTGCCACCGCACCGTGGCGCGGGTCGCCGCCGATCGATGCGGAGCAACCGCATGACTGCTTCGCACGGGCCTGGCGGCCTCGGTCCAGCCTTGGCGGGCCGGGCTCAGGATTCCAGGCGCTCCGCGGTGTCGGTGAGCAGGGCGAGGAGCCAGCGCCAGGTGTCCGGGTCGGTGGTGGACAGCGGCTTGGGGGAGAAGAAGTACAGGCGATTCCCGACGAGTTCGACGTGGACCGGGCGTTCGGCGTACCGGGCCAGGAGGTCGGGAGAGAAGAGGGTGCGGTCCAGCAGGGTCTGGATTTCCTGGGCCCTGCCGAACGGCCCGGAGACCCTGAAGGCTTCGGTCCCGGGGCCGTGCAGGTCGGGATGTCCGAAGGTGTCCTTGCCGGACTGGCTCAGGCTGTCCATGCCTTTCGCCCGCGAGTTCAGCAGCAGGTGAGGGAGGTCGGCGTCGAGAAGTGCGGTTGCGTAGCCCCAGCGGTAGGCCTTCGTGTTCTTGTAGCCGACCACGTAGCCGTACTCGCCGATTTCCATCGGACGTGGCCTTTCGAAGCTGACGACGTCGAGGGCGCAGCGGTCGGCGCCGACGTCGAAGACCCCGGAGGGGTGCTCCGGGGCCTCGACCTTCATCCGGTAGCCCATGCCGTTCCGGGCGGCGAACTGCATGATGCGGTAGTGGCCGGCCCGTTCCTTCCGGCCGCTCTTGCGGCTCAGGACGACGACCGGGACGACCAGCCCGAGACCGATTGCCAGCGGCAGCAGCCCGAGGAGCCGCACGCCCACGCCGCCGTCCGGACAGGTGTCGGCGAGGTACATGCTGAGCGGGACGCTCAGGAAACCGAAGAAGGCGGCGGCGATCAGGGCGAACAAGAACGCGCAGCAAGCCACGTCGCGAGCCGGGCGGTCGCCGTTCGCCTTCGCGTGCGCCAATGCCGCGGCCGGGTCGACCGGGGCGGTGAGCGGGGAGTAGTCGAGGTCGTCGGGCACGGCTCACGCTATCCCGTCGAGTGGGCGGAACGTTCCCGATCGGGCGGTTGCCGGACGGCTACGAGGAGCTGTTGTCACGATCCGATTCGCTCATCCCGGTGCTGGACGTGGTGCTCGGCAGGAGGCAGGCGTAGCTCAGCGGGAGCAGGCTCACGAACGTTCCGCCGGCTCCGGTGCAGATGCCGCGGGCCTCCTGGACGCGGCGGTTCGCTGGGCTGAGGGGGTTGAACACGCAGACATATCCCACCGGGCTGACGGTGAGGGTGAGCACGCCGCCGGTCGCGGTGCACAGTGCGGTCGCGTTTCCCGTGCCCGAGCCGGGGCCCGTCACCGGCGGGGTGCTCGTGTTCTCACAGCTGGCGTGGATGTCGGGGTCCGGTGCGGGGCCCTGGCAGGTGTCGACGCCGAGGCCACCGTCGAGGCTGTCCTGGCTGCCGTCGATGGACGGGCCGACGAGGGTGTCGGTGCCGGCGCTGCCGGAGATCGTGTCGATGCCCAGGCCGCCGGTGAGGTTGTCGTTGCCGGTGCCGCCGGTGATGGTGTCGTTGCCGTCGCCGCCGTTGATCGTGTCGTCTAGATCGGAGCCGGTGATGGTGTCGTTGCCGCCGTTGCCGTTGATCGTCTTGGCGGGATCCGTGCCGCCGCAGTCGATCGTGTCGTTGCCGGGGCTTCCGGTCACGACGGTGTCGGTCTGGGTCACGCCGGCGCTCACGACGCAGTTGATGGCGGCCTGGGCGGTCAGCGGGGCGACCACCCACAGGGCCGGGACCGCGAGAACTCCGGCCACCGCGGCGACGATCGCCCGGCGGAACTGACTCTGCTGAATTTTCATGCCTTCATTTCCTGAGCACAAGGTGTCATAGCCGCACGGCACGGACGCGCCAGCGGAAAAGAATGCGCGAGAGGTGCGCGAGAGGCCCTGCCTAAACGGGCTTCGGCGATTTTTGCGTGAAAAAACCTCGGTTCGTTTTGTGTGTCCGTGATCATCGCGGAACACGTCACGTCACCGAGGTCCGGGGTAACGACACGAAATCTACTCTTTGTTCGAGCTGGCCGGTACCGCAGTCCCCCAAATGGCCCTTTCAAAGCTATATGGCTTAGAATCTGTGTTGTCTCATGGGTCGTGTCAACAACTGGGGAAATGCTGTGATCGGGCCTTCATGGATTCCCACTTGTCGCTTCTGGTAATCATGTTTGTGGCATGCGAGGTTCCCCTGCCTCATCGAGAGGCGGGTCCCGGCGCCCGTAAAACATTTCGCGCTGGAAGCTGGACCGGCGCTGTCCTCGGTGGTTCGGCAACGACCATCCACAGTGGACGCAAGCTACCGCCCGACGAGGAGTCACGCTCATGACACGAACTACCTGTCGGTCGGCCAGATCCACCCGCTGGACAACCCGTTGCCGCGCGAACCGCTGCGCGCTGAACACGTCAACCCGCGGCTGCTCGGGCACGGGAGGACCACCCCTGGGCTGAACCTGTTGTACGCGCACACGAACCGGGTGATCAACGCCCGCGACCTCAACGCGCTGTGCGTGACCGGTCCTGGTCACGGTCGACGCCGGAGTCTTCAACGCCGCCTACGTGGTGGGGTTCCACAGCGGACCCGTCGCCGACGGCACGCCGGACGGTGCCGAGGTGGTGATCCGGCAAGTGGAACGTGTGGCCGGCACGTGACCAGGGCCGTGTGCGGATCACCTACGAGCGCGTCGGCGAGACCACCGCCGTCGAGGACCTCGACATCAGCGCGTTCACCGGGGACTCCGTCGGACGAGGCCTGGTCTCGCCGGACTGGTACCTGATCGCCGTCGAGGCGGGGTTCAACCTGTGGCGTGGAGGCGCGGGCAATGCCATCGAGAACCTCTCCATCTCCGTGGACGACCAGAAGCCCAGGAGGGCACTGGGGACGGCCGCTCCCGCGCCGTGTTTCGCCGCCCTGTCGGTGGAGGAGGCCTGGACCGGAGGGTTCCGCGCGGTCGTGGAGGTGACCAACGTGGGGGACTCGCCGGTCCAGGGCTGGACCCTCGACTGGACGTTCCCCGGCGGCCAGCACGTGGAGAGGACGTCCGCGGGTCAGGTGACCCAGTCGGGCTCGTCGGTCCGCGTGGTGGGCCCCGCGCGGGAAGGCGTGCTCGAACCGGGCGGGTCCACCAGCTTCGACGTGGTCGGCAGTGGTGTTTCGCCCGGCATCGTGTCGATCACGTGCACGCCTGCCTGAGTTCCCGGCGGGTGCCGGAGCGCAGGCGGCCGTCGTGGACCTCGGCGATCTGGTCGGCGCCGGTGAGGTGGCCGCGGTCGTGGGTGACCAGGACGGTGGCGGTGCCCTGCAGGCGGGTGAGACGGGTGAGGAGGCCGACGACGGCGGCTCCCCGTTCGTGGTCGAGGGCGCTGGTGGGTTCGTCGACCAGCAGGACGGTGGGGTCGTTCATCAGGGCGCGGGCGATGTTCACGCGCTGGCGCTGGCCGCCGGAGAGCTGGTGCGGTCGGCGTTCCGCCTCCGGTGCGAGGCCGACAGCGTCGAGCAACTCCATCGCGCGGGCGCGGGCCCTGGCAGGAGAGCGGCCGTCGATCCAGGCCATGACCTGGAGCTGTTCGCGGGCGGAGAGGGCGGGCAGCAGGCTGGGGTGCTGGAACACGATGCCGATCTTGCGCCGGCGCAGGTCGGTGAGCTCGCCGCGGGTCATGCCGGTGGTCGTGGTGCCGTCGACGGTGACCGTGCCCGCGTCGGGGCTGACGAGGGTGGCGGCGACCGCGAGCAGGCTGGACTTGCCGGAGCCGGAGGGGCCGACCACGGCGGTCAGGCTTCCTCGGGGGACGTCCAGGGTGACCTGGTCGAGCGCGGTGAGGCGGGAGCCGCCGTCGGGGTAGGTGAGCGTGACGCCGGTCAGGGTGAGGCTCATCGGGTGCTCCCCAGCGCGGTCAGCGGGTCGACGGAGGTGATGCGGCGGATCGCGAGCGCGGCTCCCAGCGCGCCGAGCAGGACCATCACCGCGGCCGGAACCAGCACGGTGGCGGGGGTGAGCACGAACGGAACGGCGGAGCCGGCGAGGGCGGCACCGACGCCCGCGGCGAGCCCGGTTCCGACGAGGGATCCGCCGGCGAGCAGGACGACGGCCTGGCCCAGCGCGTCCTTGAGCAACCCGGCCGTGGTGGCGCCGAGTGCCTTGAGGACGGCGACGTCACCGCTGCGCTGGATGGTCCACACGGTGAAGAACGCGCCGATGACCAGGGCGGAAATGGCGAACAGGAAGCCGCGCACCAGCTGCAGGGAGCCGTTCTCGGAGGCGTAGGAGCCGATCGCGGACAGCGAGTCGTCCGTGGAGACCGTCCTGGTGCCTGCACCTCCTGTTCGCCGCCCTGCTCGTCCTGGCGGTGGCACGGGCCGTGGCAGGGGGACTGCCGCAGGCCTCCGCGGTCGTCGCGGTCGCGGTGGTCTGCGGGGCGGTGTACGCGGCGGGACCGGTGCTACCCCGCGTCCGCTCGTCCCGGCTCGTTGCCGCGGGCTGGCTGGGCGCCGTCAGCGCCGCGTGGCTGGTCCTGGTGCTGCTGACCGCCGACGGCGTGTGGGTGGCCTTTCCCCTGTACTTCCTCCAGCTCCACCTGCTGCCACGCCGTGCGGGACTGATCGCGGTGATCGCCACGGCGCTGGCCGCGGCCACCGCCTTCGCCGCGCACCAGGGCGTCTTCAGCCCGGTCGCGGCGATCGGCCCGGTGCTCGGCGCCGCCGTCGCGGTCGCCGTGGTCCGGGGCTATCAGGCGCTCTACCGCGAGAGCGAGCAACGCAGGCGCCTGATCGAGGAGCTCACCGCGACCCGCGCCGACCTGGCCCGAGCCCAGCACACCGCCGGGGTGCTGGCTGAACGCGAACGCCTGGCCCACGAGATACACGACACGCTCGCCCAGGGGCTGTCCAGCATCCAGCTGCTGCTGCGCGCCACCGAACGGGTGCTGCCCGACACCTCGGGCAACGCCGCCCGCTACGTGGGTCAAGCCCGCCAGGCCGCAGCGGACAACCTCGCCGAAGCACGTCGTTTCGTCGCCGCCCTCACCCCGCCCGCCCTCGACGACACCACGCTGGCGGACGCCCTGGAACGCTTGTGCGCCACGACCTGTGCTCACCACCAGATCACCGCGCGGTTCCACCTCACCTGCGATCCGGTCCCGCTGCCGACGGCACACGAGGTCGCCCTGCTGCGCATCGCCCAGGCGGCCATCGCGAACACCGTCCGCCACGCGGACGCCACCACCGTCGAGATCACCCTGAGCCACCTCGGCGACGAGGTCGCGCTGGGCGTCGTGGACGACGGAACCGGCTTCGACCCCGCAAGTCCTCCCGCTTCCGATCCCGGCGAGGGAGGCTTCGGCCTGGCGGCCATGCGCACTCGCGCCCGTGCGCTGGGCGGCTCCCTCACCGTGGAGTCTGCCCCAGGCCACGGCACCGCTCTGGCCGCCCGGCTTCCGCTGCCGCGATCCACAGGCACGCGGTCGGAGGCCCTGCCATGACCGGCACCCCGATCCGGCTGCTCCTGGCCGACGACCATCCCGTGGTGCGCGCGGGTCTGCGGGCCGTGCTGGAGACCGAACCCGGTCTCGTCGTGGTCGCCGAGGCCGCGACCGCCGAAGCCGCGGTGGCACGCGCCGCCGAGGGCGACATCGACGTCGTCCTGATGGACCTGCGGTTCGGCCCGGGAATGACCGGAGCCGAGGCGACCGCCGCGATCACCGCTCGTCCCGGCGCACCCCGCGTCCTCATCGTCACCACCTACGACACCGATGCCGACACGCTGCCCGCCATCGAGTCCGGCGCCACCGGGTACCTCCTCAAGGACGCCCCTCCCGACGACCTGGCCGCCGCGGTCCGCACCGCCGCGGCGGGGCGGACCACCCTGGCTCCCACCGTCGCCGACCGGCTCCTGAACCGGATGCGCGTGCCCGGTGCCGCGTTGACGCGGCGGGAGGTCGAAGTGCTCGTCCTGGTCGCCGACGGGTTGTCCAACCGGGCCATCGCGGCGCGACTGCACCTCACCGAAGGCACCGTGAAGTCGCACCTCGCCCGCTCCTACACCAAACTCGGCGTCGACTCGCGCACCGCCGCCGTCGCGACCGCGACCGACATCGGCCTGATCCGCCGGCGGTGATGCTCAGCGAGGCCGGCTTCCGCGCCCGTCCGTCGCCCCGTGCCGGACCCGACGAGCGCGAACCCGCGGCAGGTTGTCCGAAGTGGACCTGACCAGGTCCTGCCCGGACGGCACGGGCTCGTGGTCGTGACGTGCATCCGCAACGGAAGTAGTGGCCACTGGGTGGCGCCGGGGAAGATGGCGGGATGAGCGTGTCGAGAAGGGGCAGGCCCGCGGGACCCACCGGGCCGGTGATCGGCCGTGCGTTGCGGCTCCTCGACGCGTTCGACGCCGAGCGCCGCGAGCTGACGTTGAGCGATCTCGCCCGGCGTGCGGGCATGCCGTTGTCGACCACGCACCGGCTGATGCAGGAGCTCTGCGCGTGGGGCGCCGTCGAACGAGGCACGGACGGGTTGTACCGGATCGGGCTGCGGCTGTGGGAACTCGGCTCGCTCGCGCCGCGTGGTCCCGGGCTGCGCGAGGCCGCGTTGCCGTTCCTCGAGGACCTCTCCCGCATCACCAGGGAGAACGTGCAGCTCGCCGTCAGGGAGGGCACGGAGGTCGTCTTCGTCGAACGGATCGCGAGTTCCGACGCGGTGCCGGTGCTGACCCGCGTCGGCGACCGGTTCGCGCTCACCGTCACCGGTGTCGGCCTGGTCCTGCTCGCGCACGCCCCCGTCGAGGTGCAGGAGGAAGTGCTGAACGCACCGGTCGCCCGGTACACCGCCAAGACCGTCACCGATCCGGCGCGGTTGCGCCGGATGCTCGCCGACGTCCGGTCGAACGGCTTCTCGATCAGCGACCGCCAGGTCACGATGGACGCGCTGTCGGTCGGCGCACCGATCCGTGACCGGCAGGGCGAGGTCGTCGCCGCGGTGTCGCTGGTCGTGCGGCACGGGAGTACCACTCCGCAGGCGCTGGCACGGCTCGTGCGCACCAGCGCCCAGGCGATCTCCCGCGCACTGTCGAACTGAGATCGACTTCCATTTTCCGGAAAGTGCTCTACGGCACGGGCTGTGGCCTCCGCCACTCTGTGGTCTCCCACCACGGATGAGGAGCGTCGATGACCGGCTTCCCGCGCGACCAGTGGTACGTCGCGGCTTACGGTTCCGAGATCGAGCACGACCTGTTCACCCGCACCATCTGCGGCGAGCCGATCCTGTTCTGGCGCACCCGCGACGGCGCGGTGACGGCCATGCCGGACCGCTGTGTGCACCGACGTTTCCCACTGTCGCAAAAGCCCTCCCGGCTCGTCGACGACCAGGTGGTCTGCGGGTACCACGGCTTCACCTACGACGCGGGCGGCAAGTGCGTCGCCGTGCCAGGCCAGACCCGCATCCCGCGCACCGCACGGCTTCTGCCCTACCCCGTCGTCGAGCAGGACTCGTTCGTGTGGGTCTTCATCGGCGACCCGGCGAACGCCGACGCGTCGCGGATCCCGCGGGCGCCGTGGCTCGTCTCGCCGGACTACACGACCGTCGCCGGCATGGAACCGTTGAACGCCCGGTACGAGCTGCTCGTCGACAACCTGCTGGACCTCTCGCACGAGACCTACCTGCACGGCGGCTACATCGGCACACCGGAGGTCGCCTCCACCCCGATCACGACCGAGGTCGACGAGGACGCCGGCGTCGTCTACGTGTCGCGGCACATGGACGACGCGGAATGCCCGCCGTTCTACGCCAAGTCCACCGGCCTGCAGGGCAGGATCGCGCGGTGGCAGGACATCGAGTACACGCCACCGTGCCTGTACAAACTGCACAGTCGCATCGCGCCGGTCGGGTCCGTGCCCCACCCGGATGGCACCGACCCGGACGCGTTCCACGTCGAGGTCGTGTACGCGATCACGCCGGAGACCGAGAACTCGACGCACGACTTCTGGTGCGTGGCACGGGACTTCGCACTCGGAGACGAGGAGGTTTCCGCGTTCCTCGCCGAGAACAACCGCACCGTCGTCCTGCAGGACGTCGTGGCGTTGAACGTGCTGGAGCAGGTCATCGCGAAGGAGCCGGACGGCTACCAGGAGCTGTCGATCAACATCGACACCGGTGGGCTCGCCGCACGGCGGATGCTCAAGCGCTTGTGCGAGAAGGCATGAACGCGCTCACCGGCGACCGCGTGGTCCGCGTCCACTGGGTCCTGGGCACGGACCGGCTCCGCGCGGTGTGCCACTGCGCCGCCGAGCGCGAGTTCGAAGACCCCGTCGAGCTGTGGGCGTGGCTGCTCGATCATCCCGACGGGCACACGTCATGAAGCTCCTGCTGGACGACAGGGAACCGATCGCCGACGGTGTGGTGCTCCTGACGCTGCGGCATCCGGACGGCGACCCGCTGCCGGGCTGGACACCGGGTGCCCACGTCGACCTCGTGCTCGCCGAGGGCCTGGTGCGCCAGTACTCGCTGTGCGGCGACCCCGGCGACACCTCGATCATGCGGGTCGCCGTCCTCCGTGAACCGGACGGGCGCGGCGGCTCACAGCATGTGCACGACATTCTCGCCGTGGGGCAGCAAATCGAGGTGCGCGGGCCGCGCAACCACTTCGAGCTCGTCGAGGCGAAGCGCTACCTGTTCATCGCCGGCGGCATCGGCATCACCCCGATCCTGCCGATGATCGCCGAGGCCGAGACGGCAGGTCACGACTGGAGGTTGCTCTACGGCGGCAGAACGCGGTCCTCCATGGCGTTCCACGACGAGCTCGAGCACCTCGGCCAGGTCGAGATCCGTCCCGAGGACGAGCACGGCCTGCTGGACCTCCGGGGGGTGCTCGGCGAGCCGGACGAGTACACCGCCGTCTACTGCTGCGGTCCGGAAGGCCTGCTGACCGCCGTCGAGCAGCACTGTGCGGACTGGCCGGAAGGCGCACTCCACGTCGAACGGTTCACCCCGAGGACCGATGGGGCACAGGGACCTCGGCACGACTTCGAGGTCGAGCTGGCGCAGACCGGTGCGGTGCTGCGGGTGCCGGCCGGGCAGTCCGTCCTCGAGGTCGTCGAACGAGCGGGCGTGGCCGTGCTGTCGTCCTGTCAGGAAGGCACCTGCGGCACCTGCGAGACGACCGTGCTCGCCGGGACACCCGATCATCGCGACTCCGTGCTCACCGACCAGGAACGGGCGGTGGGCGACGTGATGATGATCTGCGTGTCCCGGTCCCGTTCACCCCGCCTGGTGCTGGACCTCTGAAGTCGGGTGAACATGTCCCAGTCGTACGGGGTGACTTGGAATCCATGCCGATTCATCTGAGCTTCTTGAACCAGGTGAACGCCGATTTCTGGCGAGCGTTTCGGTTGTTCGAGTCGAATTGATCGAATATGCCGGCATGGCTTGACTGGTGTCGGCCCTCTCGCCAGTGTCAGCGGTGAACGAATGTGATTCGCTGGGTCTGGGGGAGGACTTCGTGGCAGGTGATCGGCGACTGCGGAAACCGCGATCGATCGTTGCCGCGGGTGCGGCGGCGTCCCTGGTCGCGGCGACGTTCACCGTCCAGACGGCCACGAGCGCCGCGGCGGCGGCCGCCGGGCCCGCGCTGTCGGTGGACGTGTCCGCCTCCCGGCATGCGATCAGTCCCGGCATCTACGGCCTGAACGGCGGCGATCCGGCGTTCAACGCCGAGATCGGCCAGTCGGTGGCGCGCTGGGGCGGCAACGCGTCGAGCCGCTACAACTTCAAGAACCGCACGTACAACACCGGCAGTGACTGGTTCTTCGAGAACATCGTCGCCGACGAGCAGCACACCGTCGAGTGGATGGTCGGGTCGAACCTCGACCGCGGCATCAAGCCGGTCGTCACCGTGCCCATGTCCGGCTGGGTGGCCAAGGACTCACCGTCGTCGCATCCGTTCCACTGCGGGTTCCCGGCGTCGCGGTTCCCGGAGCAGGACGGGTTCGACGAGTGGGACCCGAACTGCGGCAACGGTCAGCTCGACGGGAAGAACCTCGCCGGCGTGCCGGAGGACACCTCGGTGAGGGCCGGCGCGGCGTTCGCCGGCGAGATGGTGTCGCACCTGGTGGACAGGTTCGGAACGGCGGCGCAGGGTGGTGTCCCGATCTACGAGCTCGACAACGAGCCCGTGCTGTGGGCCCACACGCATCGCGACGTGCACCCCGAGCTGGTCACGTACGACGAGCTGGGCGGCAAGGGCACGGCGACCGCCGCGGCGATCAAGGCCGCGGACCCGAGCGCCCAGGTCCTCGGCCCGTCCGGCTGGGGGTACTGCGAGTGGGTCGCGTCCGGGCTGGACGGCTGCGGGCCGGGCGCCGACTCGGCCGCGCACGGCGGGCTCAACCTCTCCCAGTGGTACCTGAAGAACATGAAGGACTTCAGCGACGCCCACGGGGGCACGCGCTTCCTCGACTACTTCGACCAGCACTTCTACCCGCAGATCAGCGGTGGCAAGGATCCCGCGGCCAACGCGTTGCGGCTGCGGTCGACCCGATCGTTGTGGGACCCGACCTACGTCGAGGAGTCCTGGATCGGCCCCGGCGGGGTCAACGCGCCGCCGCTGCAGTTCATCCGCACGATGAAGTCGTGGATCGCCCAGTACAACCCCGGCACCAAGACCGCCATCACCGAGTACAACTGGGGCGCGCTGGACGACATCAACGGCGCGCTGGCACAGGCCGACGTCCTGGGCATCTTCGGACGTGAAGGCCTCGACCTCGCCACGATGTGGGGTGAGCCCAAGCCGACCGATCCGGGCGCGTTCGCGTTCCGGATGTACCGGAACTACGACGGCGCGGGCAGCCGGTTCGGCGACGTGAGCGTGTCGGCGACCTCCGCCGACCAGGACCGGCTGGCGGTGTACGCGGCGCAGCGCTCGTCCGACAGCGCGGTGACCGTCATGGTCGTCAACAAGACCGGCGGCGACCTGACCTCACCCCTGTCGGTGGCCGGGTTCGACGGCACCGGTACGGCGCAGCGGTTCACCTACAGCCCGGCCGACCTGGGCGCCATCGCGCGCGGCGACCTCCCGGTGAACGACGGCAGCGTCGACGCGACGTACCCGGCGAACTCCATCACGCTGCTGGTCCTGCCGCCGGCCGGGTGCTCGGCGAGCCTGCACGTCAACGGAGACTGGGGCACGGCCCACGTCGCGACGGTGACGGTCACCAACGAACGCCGCACGGCGACGACCGGGTGGCGGGTCAGCTGGACGTGGCCGGCCGGCCAGCAGGTCACCAACTCGTGGAACACCGCCCTGAACCAGGACGCCACCCGCGTGGTCGCGGCGGATGCGGGGTGGAACGGCTCGATCGACGCGGGCGGCAGCAGGACCTTCGGGTTCCAGGCCACCGGCAGAGCGGCGACGCCGACGTTGACCTGCACCCCTACCTGAGCAGAGGGCGTCGGGCCGGCATGGGCTGGTACGTCCACATCACGGTCACGGCGGTGGTCCGGCCGGCGTGGTGGATCAGCTCCCGACCGGCTGGTGCAGCCCGGCGACCTTCGCGCCTCCCTCGAGCACCTCGGCCGACGCGGTGTCACCGCTCACGGTGAAGGTCCCGAGCTTGACGTTGGCGGCGCTCTGCTCGTTGACCAGGCCGTTCTCCACACCGATCCGTGCCAGGTCCCGTGACGACGCACTGCGCAGGGTCGGAGCGTCCACGCCGCGGCGCAGGGCGTACACGAACGCCCGCCTGCTCAGCGGTACGGCGGCGAGCAGGCACAGGGACACCACGACGAGTCGCTTCACGCGCGCAGCCAAGAGATCGCCGCCGACGTTCAGGAGCGAGAAGGCAGGAACGAAGATTCCCGTCGCTGATTCCGCGCGGGGAAACTGCGCCAGATCCGCACCTGCCTGCCCGACGTCGCAGACAAATTCTGTACGACATGGAATCTGGGCGAGATCTGGGCCGCACCGAGGTCAACGTTGGTCATGCCTGCCCCGAAAGCGCAGGTCCGACCGAGGAACAGGAGATCTCGTGAGGATGTTCCAGAGAATCACCGTCGCGGCGTTGATGGGTGCGCTGATCAGCGTGTCCTTCGGCGCGGCCACGGCGTCCGCGGCGACGGCCCGCAACGGGGTCTGCGAGGCAGGCGAGTTCTGCCTGTACTACAACAGCAACCACCAGGGCTCGCTGTCCGATTTCGCCACGTCGATTCCCGACTACGGCGACGACCAGCCGAGCTGCTACGACTTCAAGAGCGCGGGCGCCGGCAAGGGCTTGTGCGTGAAGAACCAGGCCGCCGCTGCCTGGAACCGCACCAGCAGTCCGGTCACGGTGTACTACAACAGCGAGTACGGCGGTTCCAAGCAGACCGTCGCGGCAGGCGGCAAGGTCAACCTGAACGCAAGCCTCAAGAACGAGAACGCCTCCCACCGGCTCAACGACAACGGGGGCGGCGGCGGGGGCGGCGCCACCTACGCGGCACCGCCGAACAACCCGCACCCGTCGGCGACCAGCCGGGCGCCCAGCGCGACGGCCCGCACCCAGTTCGTCGACGACCAGATCGCGCGCCTGACCGGTGAGAAGCACTGCTGGGTGGGCGCCTACCGCCCCGGCCAGCCCTCGACGAGCAACCACAACACCGGCAACGCGCTCGACTGCACGATCTCGAACGCGATCGGCTCCTACCCGTCCGAGGCGCAGAAGGCTCAGGGCTGGAAGCTGTCGTACTGGCTGCAGAAGTACGCCGCCGCGCTCGATGTCCGGTACGTGATCTGGCAGGGCAAGATCTGGAGCGTCGCCCGCGCGTCCGAGGGGTGGCGCACGTACACCGGCGGGTCCGGTGTGACCGGCGGTCACTACGACCACGTCCACGTGTCGATCCAGAACCCCCACGGCGACTGACCGGCACGGCACGCTGACTGGCCTGGTTCGTCTGCGAGGCCTCGTGATCTGACCGGGTGGGCGGCGAAGCTGCGGTAGCTTCGCCGCCCACCCGAAGGCGTTCGTCGAGGTCTTGATCGGACCTCTACGTGCGGCTGGTAGATGACGCGACCTGGAATCGCCGGCCGTCGCGTATCAGTCGGCGAGGCCGGGCAGGTGGTAACCGGTGTGGTCGTCCCACTCGATCTCGTAGTCGTCGAGGGTGAAGGTCCAGTCCGCGTCCGGCACCGCGTTGCGCAGTGCGGTGACCGCGGCCAGCCAGTGCACCAGCGACGGGACCGCCCGGTCATCCGCGGCGGGCAGCTTGGTCGACCCGTCGAGCACCGTTCCCGGTTCCAGCCGGTCGTACAGGTACAGCCCCTCTTCGTCCCGGGAGAACGGCGCGTTCTCGTTGCAGGTGTCGACGACCTGGCCGATCACCGTGAGCTCGGCGCCGGTCAGCGGGGCCGCGCGGCGAGCTGTGTAGTAGAGGGAGACGCCCACGCGGGCCACCCTAGCGGGCTCCGCTCGGGACAGGTGCGGAACGACAGATCCGCGTGCTCGCACGACCTCGGCCACGCATCCGCATCCGTCGCAGAAGGGCTCGGGACTGTCGCCGCGCAGGGTGCGCGAGCGGCGCGGTCGGACGTGGGTGCCCCGGACCGCATGTCGGGGTTCGTGCTGGCGCGTACCGCTTCTCCGTCCAAGAAGGACATCGCCGGTATGGCCACCGCGTTGCTGCGCAACGGTTACGACCTCTGCGACTTCAAGGTCACTGCGCAGGACGGCGGTGCCCCGTCGTCCGTTCCCCTGTGCCCTGCCGGGTGACGAGGTGCCTTGGCACTGGCCAGATCCAGGAGAAGGCGCGGCATTTCGCCGGTCATCGCTTCAGGTGGCGTAAAGCGCGCTCGGCGGCGTGGTATCCGCTCATGCCGTGCACTCCCGCGCCAGGTGGTCCGTGCGAGCCCGCGTGCCCCTGCAGGAGCAGCCCGCATGATCCGCCTCCTCATCGCAGACGACCAGCAACTCGTGCGCGCCGGTCTGCGGATGCTCTGCGAGAGCGCACCGGACGTGCAGATCGTCGGCGAGGCGGCCGACGGCGCGCAGGCCGTGCGCGAAGCGGCGCGGTGCCGGCCCGACGTGGTCCTGATGGACCTGCGCATGCCCGTCGTCGACGGCATCGCGGCGACCCGGAAGATCCTCACCGACAACCCCGAGGCACGCGTCGTCGCGCTCACCACCTTCGACGACGACGATCACCTGTACCCCGCGCTGGCGGCCGGCGCGCACGGGTTCCTCGTGAAGGACTCCACCCCGGAAGAACTGCTGGCGGCGATCCGGCGGGCCGACACCGGTGAGCAGCCCTTCAGCCCCGGTGTCCTGCGGCGGCTGGTGAGCAGGGTGGTCCGGGAGGAGATCGGACCGGAGCCGCCGAACGCGCTGCACGGCCTGACGCCGCGCGAACTGGACGTGCTCGTGCTCCTGGCCGAGGGCCTCGGCAACCACGACATCGCCGAACGGCTGCACGTGGGCGTGACGACGGTGAAGACACACGTCGCCGCGCTCATGACGAAGACGGGCGCGGACAACCGGGTGCGGCTCGCGGTCCTCGCCCACTCAGCCGGGCTGCTGTGACCGTAGGGCGGAAGTGCCTGATGTGTGGGGGAGTGCCCCAAGTTGATCGTCGACTGTGGACTGTGGGCTGCCGGTCGATCGTTTGCCCTGGTCACGTGCGAGTCGCGGTCTGGTTGGTAACAGGTCGATAACCAGACCCATCCGTTCCCCGAGGGGTGGCGAATCACGAGCAACACCTGATCCGCTCACCACATGGAGATGTCTCGTCATGAACAAGACCGTCCGCAACACTGTCCTGGCCATCGGCGCCGCCTCGCTCGCCCTGTTCGGCGCAGCGTGCGGCTCGGGCGACATGGCCGCCAGCAGCTCCAGCACCGCCCCGACCTCCGCCACCTCGTCCGCGCCGTCGTCGGCCGCGATGGCTGACCCGGCCGCGAACCTCGTCGGTCCTGGCTGTGCCGACTACGCGAAGCAGGTCCCGTCCGGTGCGGGTTCCGTGAGCGGCATGGCCGCTGACCCGGTCGCCGTCGC